>NZ_LIQH01000038.1 GCF_001418085.1 Lacinutrix algicola | reverse complement strand
AACAGGCTTTTTTATATAAAACTCTTTGCTATAAAAGGAATATATTACCCTTTTAACCAAGCTTCACGTAAAGTGTTTTGCTTAGCTGTTGCATTAGGGTCTACTGCTAAACTAGAACCTGTAGTGTAAGATTGTGTTAATTTAGTTTTTACAATAACCTCTTCTCCTTTTCTATCAATTCTAACATCGATATCTCTTCCTGGTTTCCACATAAAAACTTCAGTTAACATTTGTTGAGCGTTAGCCATTGTTAACTCTTTACCATCAATAGTTTTAATAACATCTCCTGGTAAAACACCATTTTCTGCCCAGAAACTATTGTTCTTTACAGCTTCAGAGAAAGGTAAAGACATTGTTGCCATATCTGGTGCAAAAATTAAAGTACCATCATTCTGGATATAGTTTGTTTTTACTTTAGCTTCTGCTAATGTTAAACCTGCTTTAGCAAAAAAGTCGTTATAGTTAATTGGTGTTCCACCAACTACGTGTGTATTTAAAAACTCACCAATAGAAGGATACGTCATTTCTGTAATTTCAGCAATTAAATTATCATCTACAAAAGGTTTGTTTTTTCCGTATTTAAGAGATAATTCTTTCATTAAAGATAAGATTCCTCTATTACCATTACTCTCTTCGCGTAATAAAATATCAATACACATACCTATTAAAGCTCCTTTAGAATATACGTTTCCGTATTGTGGTGCGTAAGGTTGGTCTAAGATATTTTCACTCATTTCAGTAAAACTCATAGCATCGTTCATTCCTGATGCTGTTTTAATTTTACCCATTACTTTAGCAAAAAATTCATCTTCAGTAACTAAACCTTGATCTACTTGAAATAACGTCGCAAAATATTCTGTTACACCTTCGTACATCCATAAATGCTTAGAAAATGTTGGTTGATTGTAATCAAAATAGTGAACATCTTCAGAATGTACACTTAAAGGTGTTACAATATGAAAAAACTCATGAGAAACAACATCAATCATACTTTCAGATAATGCTTCAAAAGGCATAGATTCTGGTAAAACTACCACTGTAGACGTATGGTGTTCTAATGCTCCAAATCCCTTTGGAGACTCTTCCTTTCCTTCAGATAAATATAAATAAATATCATAACGAGGTGTTGTATTAATGTCTCCTAAATATGCTTTTTGAGCTAACATCATTTTTTCCATAACTGCTTTAATTTTTTCAGCAGAATGTACTTTGTTTGGAGAATATACACTTAATACAATTTTAATATCTCCAACTTGAAATTCTTCAACATCTAATGCTCCGTAAAACATTGGGTTATCTGTAATATCAAAATATCTTGGTGCAAAATAACTAGAAGTCATAGACACTCCATCATCATTCATTTTTGTTCCTGTTTCTTGTAAAGCAGATGTTTTTAACATTGTTTTAGGTGCAGTAACATCTAATTTATATTGTGCTGTTTTTAAAGAATCAAAATACCCAATAAAACCATGTAAGTTTAATACGTAGTTTGTAGTCTCAATATTAGTTCCTGCTGGAGAAAATGGTACTTCTTTACCTATTCCACCACCTTGAGTTTCCATATCGAAAGTATCGTTAACATTGTAAGTTACCATGTCTAAGTTAGCAGCATTGGCAATAGTCCAAGTATTGGTATCTGTTTTTACAACTGGTAATTCGTTTCCTTTATAATCAATAGCTTTAAAATCGTCTACATATTTTCCAAAATCACTAACAGAATACGTTCCTTGTACTACTCTTGGTAATCTATACGTTACAGATTCTACTGCAAAACGTCCAGGATTAATTACAACTGGTGCTTTATCGTTTGTTACTTTAGTTAAATCTAAAGTCGCTTCGATAGGATTTAAAGAAGCTAAATCGTTTGTAGCTTTTCCGCTAGCAGTTTTTGTAGAATTACAACCTACTAGAAGAACTCCAGCAAATGCAACACTTAATAGGTGTTTTTTCATTATTATTGGTTTTTTGTTAATGGTATAAAAATGTATGACGACCAAATGTACAATCTGTTACATTTACAAATTATAAAATTTTGTTAATATATGTTAAATTCAAAGCTTCAGAATATTATATTGCAACTATGCAGCAACCACTAATTAGCGTATTAATTCCTTTTAAAAACACTCAAGAATTTCTTAGCGAGTGTTTAAATTCCATAATAAACCAAACGTACACTAATTGGGAACTACTAATTATAGACGATAACTCTACAGATAATAGTTATAATTTAGTTAGCGATTATGTTAAAAAGGATAACAGAATTAAGTTATACAAAAATGAAGGTTCAGGTATTATCAATGCCTTAAAACTAGCTTTTTCAAAATCTAAAGGAGACTATATTACTAGAATGGATAGTGATGATATTATGCCTGATATAAAACTTGAAACACTTTATAATAATTTACAACTAAACGGAAAAAACCACATAGCAACTGGCTTGGTAAGTTATTTTTCTGCGGAAGGCATAAGCGATGGCTATAGAAAATACGAACAGTGGTTAAACAGTTTAACCATAAAAGGAACTAATTATTCTGAAATTTATAAAGAATGTGTAATCCCTTCTCCATGTTGGATGATTACTAGAGAAGATTTATTAAGTATTGATGCTTTTAACCCTAAACGTTATCCTGAAGATTACGATTTAACCTTTAGGTTTTACGAAGCTAATTATAAAGTAATTTCGTGTAATAAAGTGCTTCATTTATGGAGAGATTATGGTACGCGTGCCTCTAGAACAGATGCTAATTATGCCGAAAATAGTTTTATAGACATTAAACTGCACTATTTTCTAAAATTAGATTTCGATAAATCAAAACCATTAGTAATTTGGGGAGCAGGAAATAAAGGAAAAACAATTGCTAAAAAATTAATTGCTTTAAATATCCCATTTCAATGGATTTGCGATAACCCTAAAAAAATAGGCAAACATATTTACGATGTAGAAATGAAACCATTTCAACATTTAGAAACATTAGCCTCTTTTCAAAGTATTGTAAGCGTTGCCAATAAAGAAGAACAAACAATTATTAGAACTTACTTTTCTAAATTAAAAAAAGAATCAATGAGAGATTATTTTTTCTTTTGCTAAAGGGTCTCATATTTCAGTATTAGTTTTATATTTGCTTAATCAAAATTAGCAATGCAGTTTAAACATCCAGAACTTCTTTACGCCTTATTACTACTGCTAATCCCAATTATTGTTCACTTATTTCAGTTACGTAAATTTAAAACAGAAGCGTTTACTAACGTTGCTTTTTTAAAGAAAGTGTCTTTACAAACACGTAAAAGTGCTCAAATTAAAAAGTGGTTAACTCTATTTATAAGAATGGGTATTCTTGCTGCAATTGTAATTGCTTTTGCACAGCCATTTACTTCAAAAAACAAAACTTTTAATACTAAATCTGAGACTGTAATCTACCTAGATAACTCTTTTAGCATGCAAGTAAAAGGAGATAAAGGCGAATTACTAAAACGTGCTGTAAGCGATATTATTAGTAGTGTTCCAGAAGATGAAAGCATCTCACTTATTACAAACGATAACAGTTTTAGAAACACAACTGTAAAAGCAATTACCAACGATTTGTTACAACTTAACTACGCTACAAATCAATTGCCTTACGATGCCGCTTTACTAAAAAGTAAGAAGTACTTCTCGAAAAACGACAATACTATTAAAAACTTAGTATTTATTAGCGATTTTCAGCAAAAAGACAGCAATTTCAATCCAAAAAGAGACGAGAACACCAACCTTAATTTAGTACAATTAAAACCTGTTAATAACAACAATGTTACTATCGATAGTGTTTACATTTCTAAAAGAACATCTAGTAATATAGAATTAACGGTTAACCTTAAAAATAATGGTAATACAATAGAAAACCTTCCAATTTCTTTATATAACAATGGAAGTTTACTTACTAAATCGTCAGTTAAAATAACAGATAAAGCAACTACTGTTTTTACCTTACCAACAAATGAACGTATTGATGGAAAAGTAACTATAGAAGATGTTAACCTTCAGTTTGACAACACATTATTTTTCAACATTAATAACAACTCGAAAATTAATGTTTTAGCCATTAATGAAACTAAAGACGAGTTCTTAAAAAGCATTTATACTCCAGACGAATTCAACTATAAAGCAACTGCTTTCAATCAGTTAAATTATAGTGATATTACCAATCAAAATCTTATTGTTTTAAACGAGTTAAAACAAATACCAAGCTCTTTAACAACAGCTTTAAAAGCATTTACAAGTAATGGTGGCGTTTTGGTTGTTATTCCTTCAGAAGACATTAATGTTTTAGACTATAACAACTTATTATTAAACTATAGCCTTGCTCCTTTTTCTAAACTTTCTAAAACAGAAAAACGATTAACAAACATAAACTATTCCCATCCCATATATAGTGATGGTGTTTTCGAAAAACAGATTTCTAATTTTCAATATCCTAAAATAAATTCTTATTATCCTCAAAATATAGCAAGCGCATCGGCAATACTAACTTTTGAAGATGGAAAACCTTTTCTATTAGAAAACAATAATGCGTTTGTATTTACTTCTGCTTTAAACAGAAAAAATTCAAGCTTTCAAGATATTAATTTAATTGTACCAACGTTTTACAACATCTCTAAACGCAGTTTGAAATTGTCTAATCTATACTACACTATTGGTAAAGAAAACACTTACGATGTGGTTACAGATTTACAACAAGATGCTGTTTTAACTTTGGTTAACGAGAACGCAAACGTAATACCACAACAACAATACTTTAATAATAAAGTAGCAATTACAACTACAGATACTCCAGAAAAAGCTGGAATTTACAATGTAAAAAACAAAGCCGAAATTATAGAAAATGTGAGCTATAATTACAATAGAAACGAGAGTGATTTAATCTATCAAAACTTCTCAAACCTAGATAATGTAACGGTTAGCAATTCTATTTCAGAAGTTTTTAAAACGATAAAGAGTGATAATAAAACAAACGAGCTATGGAAATGGTTTGTTATTTTAGCATTAATACTTTTAGTTTTTGAAATGCTTATCTTAAAATATTTTAAATGAACGTACTTATAAAATCTGCAACGATAATTGATTCTAAGAGTGATTTTCATAACACTACTCAAGACATTTTAATCGAAAAAGGAAAGATTTCTAAAATCTCCGAAACCATTGAAAACACAAACAATTATAAAGAAATTAATCTTGAAAATTTACATGTTTCTCAAGGTTGGTTCGATAGTAGTGTGTGTTTTGGAGAACCAGGTTTCGAAGACAGAGAAACTATAGAAAACGGATTAAAAACGGCGGCAAAATCTGGTTTTACAACCGTTGCTATGCAAGCCAATACACATCCAATTATCGACACAAATTCGGCAATTGCTTTTATTAATATGAAAGCACAAAATAATGCAGTAACCTTATTACCTATTGGAGCTTTAACCAAAAATAGCGAAAGTGTAGACTTAGCTGAGTTATATGATATGAGCACAGCTGGAGCTGTTGCTTTTTCAGATTATAAAAAACCAATTACTAATCCAAACTTACTTAAAATAGCTTTACAATATGCTAGTAATTTTGATGGTTTAGTTTGCTCTTTCCCTCAAGAAAATAGAATTTCTGGAAACGGTGTTATGAACGAAAACATAACGAGTACAAGCTTAGGTTTAAAAGGAAATCCTAGTTTAGCCGAAGCTTTACAAGTAGCTAGAGATTTATACTTATTAGAATATACAGGAGGAAAATTACATATTCCAACAATCTCTACAGCAGAATCTGTAGCTTTAATAAGAAATGCTAAAAAGAAAAAACTAGACGTTACTTGTAGTGTAGCTGTACACAATTTATGTTTAACAGATAGCGAACTAGAAGATTTCGATACACATTATAAAGTGCTTCCTCCTTTACGAACACAAAGCGATATCGATGCTTTAATTGAAGGTATAAAAGATGGCACTATAGATATGGTTACTAGCGATCACAATCCTGTAACTATAGAAAATAAAAAGATAGAATTTGATTATGCAGACTACGGTACAATAGGTCTTGAAAGTGCTTTTGGAGCTTTACAAACATTATTTTCAACAAAAAAAACTATACAATTACTAACTAAAGGAAAAAGTAGATTTAATGTTCAATCTTCAATAATAGCAGAAGGTAATACTGTAGATTTAGCCCTCTTTAATCCTGATATTAAATACACATTTACAACAAGTAACATACACTCTACCTCTAAAAATAGTCTCTTTTTAAACAAAGACTTAAAAGGAGAGGTTTATGGTATAATAGCAAATAATAAAACTGTTTTATAAAAATGAATAAAGAAACCATAGAAGAAGGAAAAACACTTGCCATAATTAGCTACCTAACATTTATAGGTACTTTTATTGCTGTTTTTATGAATTTAGATAAAAAGAATCCTTTTGTAAACTTTCACCTACGCCAAATGATAGGCTTAATACTTATGCTTATTCTATCTAACGTTGTCGAGAAATATGTGAACAGTACGTTTGGATCGGTTTTATGGCTAGTTACATTTTCAAGCTGGTTATACGCAATAATATTTGCCATAAAAGGTGAAGCAAAATTAATTCCTTTTGTTGGAGAAAAATTTCAACAATGGTTTAAAGACTTAGGTAACTAATGAAGAATTTATCTCTAACTCACGTAATACGCGAATCGTCTTTAAAAGACAATGCACCACTTCTTATTTTATTTCATGGTTATGGTAGCGATGAAAACGATTTATTTTCTTTTGCTAGCGAACTACCAGAAGAATTATTTATTGTTTCGGCAAGAGCGCCTTATCCCATGCAACCTTATGGTAATGCTTGGTATGCTATTAATTTTGATGCAGATAAAGGCAAATGGAGTGATAATGAACAAGCAATAGAATCTAGAGATTTAATTGCTAAGTTTATAGACGAAGTAATAGCCGAATATCCTGTTAATAAAGACAGTGTATCGCTTTTAGGTTTTAGTCAAGGTACTATTTTAAGTTATGCTGTAGCACTCACCTATCCTGAAAAAATTAATAATGTAATTGCTTTAAGCGGATATATTAATGAAGACTTATTTAAAACACAACCCGAAGACCACTACAAACATTTAAACTTCTATTGTTCTCATGGATCTGTAGACCAAGTTATACCAGTAGATTGGGCTAGAAAGTCACCAGAATTTCTTTCTGCTTTAAATATTAAACATAAGTATTCTGAGTTTCCTGTTGGCCATGGTGTTGCTCCTCAAAATTTCTATGAATTAAAGGAGTGGTTAACCAATTTACTCTAAAACACTAATTACCTGAGTCTTAGACCTTGTATTATATATTATTCAATAAAAAGTCGTTTTTATTAAAAATAGTTAGGCAATAACATAGTTTTGTTTAATTTAGTGAAAGAATATACAATTAATTGTAAAAAATCGTAATTATTAACATTTCTTATTTAAAAATCTATTTTTTTTAACAAAAGTATTTTTTTTTAATGTTAATAATTGTTTTTTTCTCTAAATAAACAAGACTATTGAAAACTGCCTACCTCTATTTGTCGTTACTCGCACTTCCTTTTATAAGTAATGCACAACAAACTAAGTCTGCGCCAGAGATGCTTGAAACCTTCGATGCAATTATAGGTTTAGAAAACACAAAACTCTATAATGGAAAACGCCATTATAACACCTATAAAGTAACTAAAGAGAATCATAACTTCTTTACAAGTCCTATTTTTATAAAAGGAAATGTTAATTATAACGAAGCAACATTTTATAATGTTAATTTAAAATACGACATTTTTAAAGATCAATTAATATTTAAGCCAAATAAAACTAATGCATATATTAATATAGAGCTTATACAGGATAAGGTTACATCTTTCGAGCTTGAAGATCATAATTTTGTAAACTCTAATACCATAATCGAAAACCAAGACATAGTAACAGGCTATTTAGAGGTTATTTATAAAACCAATACACTTACGTTTTACGCTAAACGTAAAAAAATGGTTAAAGAAAGAGTTAAGGGTAATAAGCTAATTTACTTGTTTAACGATGATCCTAGTTACTACCTATATTATGCGCACACTTTTAGTGAGATAAAATCTAGTAATTCTTTTAAAAAACTTCTCCCTACTTTAAGTAAAGACTTAAAAATAGAGATTAAAGAAAGTAAAAATCGTTTTGAAACAGAAGGTTTACTTACGCACCTAGCAAAATGGGCAGATTTAAAACTACAAACTAAAAGCACCAACTAATTACTATGAAAAAAATTACGCTATTAGCTTTCATGCTTCTTTTTGTGCTTTTTGCTCACGCTCAAAGTAACATAACCGTTTCTTTTAAAGATGCTAATATAAAAGAGGTTATAAACACTTTAGAAGAAAAAACCAATCACTCTTTTTACTATATAGATAGTTGGTTTGACGAAAATAAAATAACAAAAAACTATACAAATGCAACTCTAGAAACTATTCTAGACGATTTGTTAAAAGAACGCTCAATAAATTATACTGTATTTGATGATAAGGTAATATTAACAAACAACAGTGTTGTTTATACTAAATTACCAGAAGGCTTTTTTGGAGAAGAAGAAAAAATAAAAGTTGAGGAAAATGAAACCGTATTCTATAATGAGTACGGAAACAAAAATCTAACAACTATAGGTAAACAAACTATAGACTCTAAAGCTCAAGAATTCACCATTTCTGGAGTTTTACTTAATGAAAAAACACGTGCTCCAGTTCAAGGTGCTGCAATTATTGTAGACGAGATTGGTAAAAATACAATTACAGATGCTAAAGGAAGATTTTCTATAATATTACCTGTTGGTAAAAACGTTATAGAATCCCGTCTTATGGGTTATCAAGCTGTAAATAAAGAAGTTTTAGTCTATGGAGATGGCTTTATTAAAATTGCTATTACAGAAGCAGCCGAAACTTTAGGCGAAGTCTTTTTAGAATCTTCTGCTAACAAAAATATAAAAGCTGCAGTTGTAGGTGTTACACATATTGATATTGAAGGCTTAAAAACAGTTCCTGTTGTATTAGGAGAACGCGATATACTAAAAGTTGCAACTACCTTACCAGGTATTAAAACTGCAGGAGAAGGTTCTGCTGGATTTAATGTTCGTGGTGGACGATCAGATCAAAATCTGTTTCTTTTAGATGATGCAGTAATGTATAACCCATCTCACTTTTTAGGCTTCTTTTCTGCTGTAAATCCATTTGCAACAGGCTCACTAGACATCTATAAAGCTACAATTCCAGCAGAATATGGAGGACGTTTATCTTCGGTTTTCGATATAAAGTCTAAAGAGCCAAACTACGAGAAATTTTCTGGTGAAGGTGCTATTGGTCCTATTACGGGAAGTTTAAGTGTACAAACACCAATTGTAAAAGATAAAATTGCGATTACAGCTGCTGCTCGAGCAACTTATTCTAATTGGATTTTAAGATCTTTAGATGAAGAAACCCTTAGAAATAGTAAAGCTTCATTTTACGATGGACTTATAAAGTACAATCATAAAATAAATGAAAATAATGATTTTCAAGCCACTGGATACTATAGTAAAGATGAATTTAGTATCACTTCAGATTCTACTTTTAACTATAGCAATGCAATGGCTTCCTTAAAATGGAATCACACGTTTAAAAACGATAAGCATAAAAGCGAGATTATTGCTGTAAATACACAGTATAAATATGGTGTAGATTATGAAGCTGAATCTAATAATAATTTTAAATTTGACTTTAAAATTAACGAAACACAATTAAAACTTAATCTTAAATACCTTCACAGTGATGCACATAAATTCGATTATGGAATAAGTACTAAGTTATACCAAGTAGAACCAGGGAACATAGAGCCTACAGGTAACAACTCTATTATCACTACCAAAAATATAAATAAAGAAAAAGGTCTAGAATCTGCAATTTATATTTCCGATTTATATGAAGTTAATGATAAATTATTATTTAATGTAGGTTTACGTTATTCTACATTTACTGCTTTAGGACCTGGAACTCAAAACGTATATCAAGATGGGAGACCAAAAGGTGAATCGACAATTACTACTGTTAATAATTATAATAATAATGAAAAAATTAAAAGTTATGGAGGTTTAGAATATAGAGCTTCTTTACGTTATTTATTATCTCCTTCTTTATCTGTAAAAGCAAGTTATAATAAGACATTACAATACATACATTTATTATCTAATAATACCACTATCTCTCCAACAGATACTTGGAAACTGTCTGATCTAAATACAAAACCACAACAAGCAAACCAATATTCTATTGGTTTCTACAAAGATTTCGATGATGCAGGTCTTGAAGTAAGTTTAGAGAGTTACTATAAAACAATGACTGATATTTTAGATTATAAAATTGGTGCTGAATTAATTTTAAATGAAACCTTAGAGCAAGAATTATTGCAAGGAGAAGGAAAGGCGTATGGAATAGAATTTCTTATTAAAAAGAAAAAAGGAAAACTTAATGGATGGATAGGATACAGTTATTCTAGAGCTAAATTAAAATTAAAGAGCGATATACCACAAGAGCAAATAAACAACGGAGAATATTTCCCTGCTAATTTCGATAAACCACACGATTTTAGTTTAGTAGGAAATTATAGAATTACTAAGCGTTACAGTGTCTCTACTAACTTTTTATACCAAACTGGTCGCCCAATAACTTACCCAATTGGAAAGTACACTTTTGCAGGTGGCGAACAGGTTTTATATAGCGATAGAAACCAATTTAGAATACCAGATTATTTTAGATTAGATATTGGTTTTAATATAGAAGCATCACATAAGCTAAATAAACTAGCACATAGTTTCTGGAATATTTCAGTTTACAATGTTTTAGGTCGTAATAACCCATACTCTGTATTTTTCGAAAACAACAACGGTAAAATTCAAGCCTTCAAAACATCTATATTCGCTATACCTGTACCAACAATTACTTATAATTTTAAATTTTAAAAAATGAAAAGCAATAAATCCATATATCGTTATTTCATTCTTTTTGGGCTAATAATTAGTTTTAGTTGTAGAGAGGAAATTGCACTTGAAACCAATGTATTTGAAAGCACAATAGTTGTAGAAGCCACAATTACAAACGAGTTAAAAATACAAGAAATAAACATATCTAAAACTTATTTTCTAGAAAGTGCGGAACAAGTATTAGAAAACAATGCAACTGTATATATAGAAGATAATCTACAAAACGTATTTACTTTTACACAAAATACAGAAGGTGTTTACATATCAAATACAGAGTTTAAAGCAGAACCAGACCGTGATTATATATTACACATAACTACTGCTAATGGAAAAAACTACCAATCTATTACTACTACCCTAACACCTGAAGCACAAATTACCAACATGTATCCAGAAGTTGTAGATAATGAAACAGTAACAGTATTTATTGATGTAGACGGTACAGAAAACAACACAAAGTATTACAGATACCATTGGGAAGAAACATATAAAATAATTGCGCCTAATCATTCAGAGTTCGATGCAACTATTGAGGGTTTAACTATAGACACTAGTAATAACAACAATGGTGAAGTTATAGCTAGCTCAATAAGTTATGGCATAGCAATTACTCCAAGAGAGCAAGAAGAAAGAAAATGTTATAGTTCTAATAAATCTACTGGTATTACACAAGCTTCAAGTTCAGAACTAGATTCTAATCTAATTTCACGTTTACCAATAAGAGTTATTCCTGTAAATAGTGCTGAACTAATAAACAGATACAGTATTATTGTCACACAAGTAACGCAAAATTTAGAATCTTATTCTTACTATAAAACGATTAAAGAATTAGGTGACACTTCTAGTATTCTATCATCAAGTCAACCTGGCTACATACAAGGCAACATAAACTCAACTACAGATAGTAGTGAAAAAGTTCTTGGTTTTTTTAATGTAGCCTCAATAGCTAAAAAACGTATTTACTTTAATTATTTCGACTTAGGTCTTGAATACCCAGATTACTTTTATGACTGCGAAGAAATAACATATAACTATTTAGACGACTCTGTGAATCCTGCTATTCCAGGTGACGTAAACGAACGCTATGAACTATACCAACTTCTTGAATTCGGTAATTACAAATTTGTAGCAAAAAATGGTACCTTCTATACTATTACAAAACCAGAATGTGGAGACTGTACTTCATTTTCATCTAATGTACAACCTGACTTTTGGATCGATTAATTATGAAAAAACAAACCACACTTATATTAGCAATCCTTTTTGCTTTAATCTTACAAGCACAAACAGAAAGACCTTACCTAGATATAGATCGCTCTCAATTTAACGAAGAAGAAACGCAAATACAAATAAACTCAAATCTTGTTTTAGTTGGCGAATATCTTTATTACAAAATGTTTGCTCTAAGCAATGGAGAATTAAGTAACATTAGCAAAATTGGTTATGTAGAATTAATTGATAAAAATGGAAAAACAGTAGTTAAGCATATTCTTAATTTAAAAAATAGCGCTTCTAGTCAACGTATTTTTGTTCCTTCTGAATTAAAAACAGGACATTATAAGCTACTTGCCTACACAAAATGGTCTAAGAATAACACTAAAAAAAACTACAGTTCTAAGGACATATACATTATTAATGCCTTTTCAAATAGCGTACAGCAACTTACAAATGCTAAAGCTTTAATCAAATTAAATAAAGCTGAAACAATAAAAAAACAAGATCAAAAAAATAATGAAATATCAATTTCTACACAGAAACAAAGTTATACAAATAGAGACCTCGTAACTATAAATATTGAAACAAGTGAAGACTATAAAAATGGTAATTATAGTCTTTCTATTAATAAATTAGATTCCATTAGTATTAGCAGCTCTTTAAAAACAGAAGAGAACTTTGTTACTGAACAAGAAGAAGATACATTATTTATTCCTGAAATGAGAGGCCAATTAATTTCTGGAAAAATAACTAATTTAAAAAACCCTTTAAATGTAGAAAATAAAACTGTAGCCCTTTCTATTCCTGGAGAGCAATACTTATTTAGAATTGCTACAACAAACAATTCTGGTCAGTTTCTATTCAACTTAAATAATGAGACAGATAGCAATAAAGCTACATTTCAAGTTATTGAGGATAATAAAGAGGACTATAATATTAAATTATTTGAAACCTCTAAAAACAAATATAAAAACCTATCATTTCATAGTTTAGAAATAGATAATAATTTAAAATTTACTTTAGAACAACGTAATATTAAAAACCAAATAGAAAACGCTTACTATTTAAACAAAAGAGATAGCATATTATCTAAATCTAAAATTGAACCATTTTATAAGAGCAAAGAGAAAACTTATGTATTAGACGATTATACAAGGTTTAAAACAGTTCGTGAAACCTTTATTGAAGTTGTTAACTATGCTGGTTTGAGAAAAGAAAATGATAACTATAAAATAGTAGTTTACGATAGATATGACGAGAAAAAAAATGAAGTAATTAAAGACGCAGATCCATTAGTAATTGTAGATGGAATGATAGTACAAAACAATAATGATCTAGTTAATTACGACTCAAATAAAATAGAATCGATAAGTGTTGTTATTGGCCAGTACTTTTATGGTTCTAAACTTTATCAAGGTGTTATTAGTGTTTCTACTTTTGATAAAGAATTTAAAGTCTCTTTAAATGGAGATTTTATAATGGAAACGGTATTAAATTTGCCAGAAGATGAGACTATATATTTTCAACCACAATACCTAAATAGTATCGATAACAAACACATTCCAGATTATAGAAGACAACTATTATGGATTCCAGAAACAAAACTGAATAATAGTAGAAATAGCTTTACAACATATACGTCAGACGATAAAGGTACTTATAAAATAACATTAGAAGGTTATAACTCTAAGGGAGAATTTACAAAAAGCAGCTCTTACTTTACCGTTAATTAAAGAAGATTTAATCACGAATTTAAAATTCTTTATCAAAAGTAGAAACACTTATTACCAATAAAAACATTAAGTTTTAGGTCTTAATAATTATCTCTATTTATAAAGAAAAAGACTATTTAAAAACTGTCAACCTCTAT
This sequence comes from Lacinutrix algicola, assembly GCF_001418085.1. Lineage (GTDB taxonomy): Bacteria > Bacteroidota > Bacteroidia > Flavobacteriales > Flavobacteriaceae > Lacinutrix > Lacinutrix algicola. Next base: position 238,390 of record NZ_LIQH01000038.1, on the reverse strand, counting down.
TTGTAGTTATTCCTGTTTAAATAATTACTTAAAATTTAAAAGATGAAAAACATTAAATATATATACCTTTCTTTAATTGTTTTAGTACTATCAATTAGTTTTAGTTGTAGAGAAGAAATTCCTCTTGAAACCGAAGCTTTTGAAAGTGTACTAGTTGTAGAATCAACCATTACAAACGAGTTAAAAATACAAGAAGTAAACTTATCTAGAACATACTATTTAGAGGCTACAGAACAAGTATTAGAAGATAATGCTAACGTATATATTGAAGATAATTTACAAAACGTAATTACCTTTACGCAAAACGCAGATGGCATATATGTTTCTAATGTTGAATTTCAAGCAGAACCAGCACGCGATTACATATTACATATAACAACGGAAAGTGGAGAAAATTACCAATCTAATGCCACTATGTTAACGCCTGTAGCAGAAATTTCTAATTTATATCCTGAAGTTGTAAATAATGAAACTATAACAATCTTTTTAGATGCTGATGGAACCGAAAACAACACACAATATTACAGGTATTTTTGGGAAGAAACATATAAAATAATAGCTCCTTTTTACACAGAATATGACGCAAACATTATTGACTTTGAAGAAATTAACGGTGACATTTTATATAATATAGAACTTACACCAAGAGAACAAGAAGAGAGAATTTGTTTTACCACTAATGCATCAGTAGATATTATTCAAGCCTCGAGTTCAGAACTAGATTCTAATATCATTTCGCGCTTTCCTATAATATCCATGGACAAAAATACATCAAAACTATTAGAAAGATACAGTATTATTGTTACTCAAATAACGCAAAACTTAGAGTCTTATTCTTACTACAACACCATTAAAGAGTTAGGTGATACTTCAAGTATTCTATCTTCTAATCAACCAGGCTATATACAAAGTAATGTGTACTCAGTTTCCAATACTAAGGAGAAAGTACTTGGTTTTTTTGATGTTGCATCAATTACAAAAAAACGTATTTACTTTGATTATGTCGATTTAGATCTTAATCAGCCCGGTTACTTTTATGAATGCCCTGTATTAGCCTTTGATTATTTAGATAATTCAACAAGTGCTGATCCTACTGATTTAAATGAACGTGTCGAATTATATCAATTTCTAGAGTTCAGAAATTATAAATTTGTAGACAAAGAAGGTCTCACTTATTCTATTGTAAAACCGCAATGTGGAGACTGTACGGCGTTTTCATCTAACATACAACCAGACTTTTGGATCGATTAATTACAACAAAAATCTTTTTACTTTAAACTTAAAGACCTTAACTAATTATAAATCGTTCATGATTTTCTAAAGAAAAAGGTGAAATTATAGTCTTACGTCAATGTATTAGACAAAATTATCTTTAATAACTCTTCAAAACAAAAGAACATTTTTATTATAAATTAAAGAGGATTCAATAACGATTCTGAAACTCTAAAATTAAGTTCTCCTTCGTCGTTAAGCGAATAAACCACTAACATTTCGCCCCAAAGTTGTCCATCGGTAAAATCGGCAATAATCCATTTATGGTTTAAAACTCTAATAGAGTTTATTAAAATTTTTCTGCCTGTTGTAGAAACATAAGGGACTAATGGATGTTGCTCGCCTTTGTACTCGTTTTGAGCGTATAAAGCGTCTTTAACAGTAGTCATTAATTGTTCTACGTCGTAACCTTGCTTTAAAAAATAGTCATAAGAATGATCGTTATAATCAAAACTAAACTGAGAAAGATTGTGAATTTCATCTTTTAAAGTTAAAATTGAATCTCTATATTTTACTACTTGTTCTTTAGAGTTTGCAACTCTGACATTGCTATCATCAAATATTTTTTTCGAATTAATATAATTGAATAATAGTAATAAAACTGAAAATATAAACAAATACATAAAAATGCGATTCTTCATAATAGTAAATAAATTAAGTGGGTTTTAATAAAAAATATTAGTTAGAAATGTTAATTGTAAGCTCATCGTAAGCTAAAAAAACGTTTTTGGGTAATTTTTGTTGTACTTCGTCATGAAATCCTAAATAATGACTAATATGTGTTAAGTATGCCTTTTTAGGTTTTAATTTTGAAATCATAGCTAATGCTTCATCTAAATTAAAATGCGAAATATGCTCTTTTTCTCTTAAAGCATTAATTACCAAAACATCTAAATTCTGAAGCTTTAGCATTTCTGCCTCAGCAATGGTTTTCATATCTGTTAGGTAAGCAAAGTTACCAAAACGATATCCAAAAACAGGTAATTTATAATGAAGTCCTTCAATAGGAATAATCTCTAAATTATTAATAGTAAATGGTTCATTTTTTACTTCATTTTGAATAAGGTTTGGTACACCAGGATACTTTATTTCAGATGTAAAAATATATTCAAACCGCTGTTGTAGCTGCCCTAGAACACGATTATGAGCATAAATATCTATATCTCCTTGTTTAAAAAAAAAGGGACGAATATCGTCTAATCCAGCAGTATGGTCTGCATGTTCGTGAGTAAAGATTACGGCATCTATTCTTTCTGGATTAGCACGTAACATTTGTTGCCTGAAATCTGGTCCACAATCCACAACAAACGTATTGTCTTTCCACTCTACTAATATAGAAACACGCAAGCGCTTATCTTTAGAATTGGCACTTAAGCAAACAGGATGAGTACTACCAATAACTGGTATGCCTTGAGAAGTTCCTGTACCTAAAAATGTAATTTTCACTATTTGTGTTATTTCTCACAAAAGTAAGATATTTTTTTGTTTGCTTTAGTTATTTAATACCTTTGTATGCAAGTAAAATCAATGCTAAACTATGGAAATCACACTTAAAGGAGATAAGAATATAGAATCTATTCCTTCGATTAAAGACAAAGCACTTCGTATTAATTTAAACGAGAATATTTACGGAACTTTTTCCGAAATTGGTGCTGGTCAAGAAACTGTTCGTCAGTTTTTTAGAGCCGGTGGTGGTTCTGGAACCATAGCCAAAGCGATGTCTGCTTACGATAAAGATTTTAGTGATGCCATTTATGGTATTGAAGACGATAAGCGCTACGTTACAGAAGCACGTTTACGTAAAATGTTGGATCATGAAATGAACCTAACAGAGCAGCGTATTACTAGAGATAAACATCCTCATAAAATGTTTTTTAGTTACGCCAATACGGTGGCAACTATAGATTTTGCTAAAAAATACAAAGGACACGGTTGGGTTGGTATTAAATACCAAGTAGATGCAGACCAAGAATATAACGAGATTGTTTTACATATTCGTTTTAAAGAAAACGATGCACGTTTACAACAAGAAACTTTGGGTAAATTAGGTACAAATTTAATTTATGGTGCCTTTTATAAGTATAACGAACCTAAAAAATTACTACGTTATTTATACGATCACTTGGATAAAGACCAATTAGAAATTGATACTATTAATTTCTCTGGTCCTGTTTTCGAGAATGTAGATAACCGTTTAATGAGTTTACAACTTGTTAAAAACGGAATGACAGATGCTGTAATGTTTGCTCCAGACGGAAATAACGTTTTACCAGCAAGAGTCCTTTACAAACGTAACATACTTACACTACGTGGTAGTTTTAGACCTGTTACTAAAGTAAATATGGACATGTATAAAAAGTCTTTAGACATGTTTTTAAAAGAAAATAAAGTAGACGAAGAGAAAACGCAAGTTATTTTTGAAATCACTTTATCTAACCTTAGAGCAGAAGGAGAAATAGATGAGCAAGATTTTATGGATCGTGCTAAATTACTATGCTCTTTAGGCCAAACGGTATTAATATCTAATTTTCAAGAATACTATAAACTTGTAGAATACTTCTCTCAATACTCTAAAGCTAGAATGGGCTTAGCAATGGGAGTAAATAACTTAGTAGATATTTTCGACGAGAAATATTACAGACATTTAAGTGGCGGAATACTTGAAGCCTTTGGTAAACTCTTTTTTAAAGATTTACGTGTGTATTTATATCCAATGGAAAATGAAGATGGTACTCTAACTACAAGTGATAACTTAAAAGTACATCCACGTATGAAAGAACTTTATAAGTTCTTTAAATACAATGGTAAAGTAGTAGATATTACAGATTACGATCCATCTACTCTTAGCATTTTTTCTAGAAAAGTGTTAAGCATGATTAATAAAGGTGAAGACGGTTGGCAAGCATTGTTACCAGAAGGTGTTAGCAAACTAATTATGGAAAAAAGCCTATTTGGATGCGAAACCGAAGAAGTTACCAATAAAAATTAAAAATACTTTTAGTATTTAACAGTACTGAAACTATAATAAAAAAGCAAGTTTAATTATGTATACACATATAGCTTGCTTTTTTTCTGTTTAAAATCTTGCCTTCAATCACATTAAACATAACACGTTAGTTACTTTTTAAATATTTTAGAACAACGTGTTTTTAGAAAAAAAAAAAAAAAGACATTAGAATTAATTCTAATGTCTTTTTTTATATAAAATAGCTAGCTATTTTAAGCCTTAATTAAAGCAAATTGTTAATTCCCTTCTACTCTAGTAATCTTAGCTCCAATACGCTGTAAACGCTCAACAATGTGTTGGTAACCTCTATCAATTTGTTCAATATTATGAATAGTAGATATTCCTTTTGCAGACAAAGCAGCAATTAATAATGAGATTCCAGCTCTAATATCTGGAGATACCATTGTTGTTGCTTTTAATTGAGATTTAAAATCGTGTCCCATTACCGTAGCCCTATGTGGATCGCAAAGAATAATTTTTGCTCCCATATCAATAAGTTTATCTGTAAAGAATAAACGACTTTCAAACATTTTCTGATGTACTAATACTTCACCTCTTGCTTGTGTTGCTACTACTAGCACGATACTTAATAAGTCTGGAGTAAAACCAGGCCAAGGAGCATCGGCAATAGTAAGAATAGAACCGTCGATATAATTTTGTATTTCGTAACCTTCTTTGTGAGCAGGAATATAAATATCGTCTCCTTTTTTCTCTAGAGTGATTCCTAATTTAGCAAATACATTTGGTATTTGTCCTAAATCTTTCCAGCTTACGTTTTTAATGGTTAACTCACTTTTTGTCATAGCAGCTAAGCCAATCCAACTTCCTATTTCAATCATATCTGGAAGCATAGTATGGTCTGTACCACCTAATGCATCTACACCTTCTATAGTTAATAAGTTAGAACCAACACCATATATTTTAGCTCCCATTCTATTAAGCATCTTACATAGCTGTTGTAAGTAAGGCTCGCAAGCTGCGTTGTATATTGTTGTTGTACCTTCTGCTAAAACTGCAGCCATTACAATATTTGCTGTACCAGTTACAGAAGCTTCATCTAAAAGCATGTCTGTACCAACTAATTTATCGGCTTCAACACCATAAAAATAGTCTTCTCTGTTGTATCTAAATTTAGCGCCTAAATTTATAAAGCCTTCAAAATGCGTATCTAAACGACGACGACCAATTTTATCTCCTCCTGGTTTAGGAATATATCCTTTCCCAAAACGAGCTAATAATGGTCCAACCATCATAATAGAACCTCGTAATCCACTACCATCTCTTTTAAAATCGGCAGTTTGCATATAATCTAAGTCTATAGCATCAGCTTGAAAAGAATAAGATCCTTCTCCAAGCTTTTTAACTTTTACACCTAAATTTTCTAGAAGAGAAATAAGCTTATTAATATCAATAATATCTGGAATATTATTAATTGTTACCACTTCTTGAGTTAGTAATACAGCACATAATATTTGTAATGCTTCGTTTTTTGCGCCTTGAGGTTGGATGTCTCCTTTTAATTGATGACCGCCTTCTATTATAAATGTACCCATTTCTTATTTTTAGTATCGCTTTTTACCTCGATTTGAGTTGTTGTTCGTTTTCTTTTGATATCCTTTTTTGTTAGAAGTATTAGTGTACTTCTTTTTTGCACTAGACTTTAATAAGCTTGCAGAATCAGTTAAAGCTTCTTTAGAATCTTTTAAGTCTATTGCTCCATTAGATAATTCGAATAAATGATTAAAAATCACATAATCTTCTACTGTGTCTTTATTCCAATTTAAAAAACACTTTTTCATGTGATTTGCAATGGTGTACAATAAAGCCTCTTTTAAGTCACCTTCTTCCCATGAAACAGCTACATCTATCATGGTTTTAATATTATTACCGTAGAAACGATATTTAGGAAAATTTTGAGGATATTCTAAAGTTTCAGGACGTTCTTCAAGAACTTCTTTTAATGGCTTTTCGTAAGGTGAATCTACATCTAACTCAAAGTTAGCCATAATAAATAATTGATCCCAAAGCTTATGCTGAAAATCTGGTACATCACGCAAATGTGGCTGTAAGTTTCCCATTACAGCAATAATTGCTTTTGAAACTTTATTGCGTTCTTCTTTAGTTTCTCTGCTTTTTGCAAAGTTTACCATTTTTTGAACGTGTCTTCCATACTCAGGAATAATTAAGTGTTCACGTTCTGTGTTGTATTCTATATCGTCAATCAAATTCAAAATTGTGTAGATTTAATGTGTTGCATCGAAGTATCTAATGCTTTCGCAAAATACAAAATTGTTTATAGTTTTACACCAAATAAACTTCAAAATAATCAATTATATTAGTTTCTATTTCTTTTCATTTCAGAATAAAAAAAAGCAACTATAACCCTTACTATACTTAGATTCTTAAAATTAAAAGAATAAAAAACAGCTAACATTTAATAGCAATTAATTTAAACTATATTTATTATAACGGATAAATTATAGAGAAATTACTCCTTCTACTTTTTCTCCAACTTCAATGTATTTCGCTACAATAGCATCTGGATCTTCCATTCTAACATTAATAGAAACACTTGTATACTTGCCATTACTTGACTCTTTCGTCTTTATTACAGCTCCAGAAAAGTCAAAAATAGCTTCAATTTCTGCTATTTTTTGTAAATCTGAAAGCACAATAAATTTATACAAATATTCCGATGGCCATTGCGTTGTCTCTAATAATTGATCTTTTAATTTCGCGTAAAATGCTTCTGGGTTTTCTTCTTTACTCATTAAACTTATTAGTTTTAAATATGGTTAGCAAAGATAAGTTATCCTTGCATTTTTTTTATACCTTTTTTATTCCGAATTTTACATCGAATTCTTATCGTTTTTGTTTTCAGCCTAAAAGCTTGCCTTTTTTACTTTAATATCTTTGTTTTTCTTATTAATATAGCAATTGGTACGTTTATAAAGTGGAAGATGTAAGTTTTGCTTGTAAAAGAAAAGCATTTACTAATTTGTTAAAAATATACTATAAATTGAATACAAAAACAATTGTTATAACCGGAGGACCGGGAAGTGGAAAAACCTCAATAATTAACGAATTAACAAAAAGAGGCTTTACTTGTTTTGAAGAAATTTCTAGACAAATAATTCTAGAAGCAAGAGAAAAAGGCATTGAACAGCTTTTTCTCACCGACCCTATACAGTTTAGCGAATTACTATTAGAAGGTAGAGTTATGCAACATAGCGATGCATTAGAAAGTGATAATGAGTTTGTTTTTCTAGACAGAGGTATTCCAGATATTCCAGCTTACATGGATTTTAAAGGTGATACTTATCCCGATTTTTTTACTGAAGCATGTAAAGATCATAAATACGATTCTATATTTATTTTAGCACCTTGGCAAGAAATTTTCACAACAGATAGTGAGCGTTATGAAAATTTCGATCAAGCATTAGAAATACACGAAAAACTTTTAGATACCTATACAGAAAGCGGTTACGATTTAAGAGACGTACCATTTGGCTCTATTGAAGCCAGAGCAGATTATATTATAGACGTTGTTAAAGCATTATAGCATCATTTGAATCATCCTATTAACATATTAGAACGTTATTGGAAATTCACCTCATTTAGACCGTTACAAGAAGAAATTATTAACTCGGTTTTAGAAGGTGAGGACACCTTTGCCTTATTACCAACAGGCGGAGGAAAATCGGTTTGCTTTCAAGTACCTGCTTTAGTAAAAGAAGGTATTTGTATTGTAGTGTCTCCACTAGTTGCCTTGATGAAAGATCAAGTACAATCCCTACAAAATAAAGGTATTAAGGCCATGGCTTTAACTAGCGGAATATCTTATAAAGAGTTAGACACAAAATTAGATAATTGTATTTATGGCAATTACAAATTTCTATACCTTTCGCCAGAGCGTTTACAACAAGATATTGTACAAGATCGCATAAGGTTAATGAATGTAAACCTTATTGCAGTAGACGAAGCACATTGCATTAGCCAATGGGGAAACGACTTTAGACCAAGCTATAAAAACATTGTTAAATTAAGAGAGTTACAACCTACCGTAAATGTAATTGCTTTAACAGCAAGTGCAACTCCAGAAGTAGTAGAAGACACTATAAAAGAGCTCGATTTTATTAGCCCAAAAGTATTTAGGCAATCGTTTTCAAGGTCTAATTTGGCTTATATGACGTTTACCGAAGAAGATAAACTCTACAGACTTAAAACCATACTAACAAAAAACAGAGCATCATCCATAGTTTATGTGCGTAATAGAAAAGCGACTCAAGATATTTCAAGTTTTCTAGAAAGCAATGGGTTTTCTGCTACGTTCTATCATGGCGGATTAACAAATATAGAAAAAGATAAGGCTTTGGAAAGCTGGATGAATAACAAAAAACTAGTTATGGTTGCCACCAATGCTTTTGGAATGGGAATAGACAAACCAGATGTTAAATCGGTTATTCACTTAAATTTACCAGAAAGTTTAGAAAGTTATTTTCAAGAAGCTGGCCGTGCTGGTAGAGATGGAAACAAAGCTTTTGCTGTTATTTTAAAAAATAAGAGTGACGAATTACTAGTAAGGAATCAGTTTTTAAAAGTATTACCACAAGTCGATTTTATAAAAAAAGTATACAGAAAATTAAGTAGTTATTTTCAAGTCCCTTATGGAGAAGGACAAGACGAAACTTTCGATTTTAATTTTAATAGGTTTTGTAAAACCTACGGGTTTAACACACTTCTAGCCTACAATGCAATACTTATATTAGACAGAACAAGTATCATTACCTTAACTAAACTGTTTAAAAACAGTACACAAGTACTTTTTAAAGTTAGTAATAATGCTCTCTTTAGTTATTTAGAAACTCATCCTCAAATAAGTATTATAGCAAAATCTATATTACGAACTTACGGAGGCGCTTTTGAACAGGAAACTAAAATTAACACTGCGTTAATGGCAGAAAAGACCTCTACAAGTGAGGACAAAATAATAGAAGCTTTAATGCTACTTGAAAAAGCTGAAATTATTACTTTAAAACATTCTAAAACCGATGCTCAAATCACTTATTTAGTGCCACGAGAAGATGAGAAAACCATCAATAGAATTGCTAAAGTTATTAAACAACAAAATGCCTTAAAAGAAAAGCAGGTACTATCTGTTTTAAATTATTCTAATAATGATGACATTTGTAAAAGTGTACAACTCCTCTCCTATTTTGAAGAAACCCAAGTTAAAGACTGCGGAATTTGTTCAGTTTGTATTACTAGAAAGTCATTAAAAAAAGCAGTTCCTACAGATATAAAAAAAGAAATCATTAAGGCATTAGAGCATGGTGAACTCTCTTCGAGAGCTTTGTTCGAGAGTCTTAGTTTTTCTGAAGAAAACATTAACAAGCAATTGAAAGAATTGTTAGAGTACAATATTATTAGCATTACAAAAACAAATACCTATACCCTTTCTCATTTAAATTAATAAGAAAGAGTATTACAAACTAGCACATATATAATGAGTAAAAAAAGAGATTTAAGAATAGTATTTATGGGAACACCAGGATTTGCGGTGACCATTTTAGATACCTTATTAGAAAACGATATTAATGTAGTAGGTGTTATTACTGCACCAGACAAGCCTGCTGGACGTGGTAGAAAATTAAATAAAAGTGCCGTAAAAGAATATGCAGAAACCAAAGGTTTAAATATTTTACAGCCTACAAATTTAAAAAGTGAAGACTTTCTAGAAGAGTTAAAAAGCTTAAACGCTAATTTACAAATTGTAGTTGCCTTTAGAATGCTACCAAAAGCAGTTTGGCAAATGCCAGAATTTGGAACGTTTAACCTTCATGCTTCTCTATTACCAAATTACCGTGGAGCTGCACCTATTAATTGGGCTATTATAAATGGAGAAACAAAAACTGGTGTTTCTACCTTTTTTATAGACGAAAAGATAGATACCGGCGAAATGATTTTACAAGAAACAATAAACATAGATGCAAACGAGAATGCAGGAAGCCTTCACGACAAACTAATGCATATTGGAAGCGATCTTGTTTTAAAAACGGTAGAACATATTGCTGTTGGTGATGTAAAAACTACTCCACAACCTGAAGATGCTATCTCTAGAACGGCTTACAAATTAAATAAAGACAATTGCAAAATAGATTGGACACAGAGTATAGACACTATACATAATAAAATTCGTGGGTTAAGTCCATATCCTGCTGCTAGGTGTCAACTTATTAATGATGAAGAGACTCTAGATATAAAAATATATACTGTAGAAAAAGAAATTATAGAGCACGACTACAAAGCAGGATCTATTATTTCTAGCAAGAAAGAATTAAAAGTTGCAGTAAAAGAAGGTTTTATTAACATACTAGATATTAAACTTCCTGGAAAGCGTACATTAGATATTAAATCTCTTTTAAACGGTTATACTTTTAAAACAGACGCAAAAATGCTCTAAGCCCTTATGGTTGCTATAAAAGTTGAAAACATCAAAAAAACAGTCATCTTTATTAACAAATGTTTGAAGTTATTAACAAAATGGAGTATTTCCCTTGCTATTACTTGCGTAGTAGCATAATCCGTATAAATTTGTAGGAGGATAACAAAAAAATATTGTTTACCAACTATTTATTAATAATTAAAATTTACATTATGAACAAAACAGATTTAATCGATGCTATGGCAGAACACGCAGGAATTACTAAAGCAGCTTCAAAGAAAGCTTTAGAATGTGCGTTAATTGAAATTGAAGGAGCCTTACAAAAAGGTGACAGAGTTTCATTAGTAGGATTTGGATCTTGGTCAGTTTCTAAAAGAGCTGCAAGAGATGGAAGAAATCCTCAAACTGGAAAAACTATCAAAATCAAAGCTAAAAACGTTGTTAAGTTTAAAGCTGGATCTGATTTAGCTGGTGCAGTAAACTAAGTTTTGCTACATTATAACTTTCAAAAAGCCTTCCACATGGAAGGCTTTTTTTTTGTTTAAAACACTGACGCACAGTTTTATTTTATATAAACTTTAACAAAAAATAACATAAACCTTAAAAAATATTGCTTATTAAATAAATATAGTTTACATTTATTTTATAAATTTCTCTTTTAATTATGATATTAACCAAACCAACGAAAGGAGATTTGTTAGTCGCAGAACCATCTATAATAGGTGATTTATCTTTTAATCGCTCTATTGTATTATTAACAGATCATTCTACAGAAGGCTCTATAGGTTTTATACTTAATAAACCTTTAGAATTCACTATTAGCGACTTAATACCTGAAATCGAAATACCTTTTAAGGTATACAATGGAGGTCCTGTAGAACAAGACAACCTATATTTTATACATAAAGTACCAGACTTAATACCAAATAGTATAGAAATATCTTTAGGTATTTTTTGGGGAGGTGATTTTAGTGAGGTTTCAAAACTAATTATCGATGGCAAAATAAGTGAAAAAGATATTAAATTCTTTTTAGGCTATTCTGGATGGGAAATCAATCAATTAGAACAAGAATTAAAATCTAATGCTTGGGTGATTACTAAAAACGTCCATAAAAAGGCTATTATAGAAAAAGACTACGAGTTTTTCTGGAAAGAAAAAATGGTAGAACTTGGTGGAGAATACAGTATATGGTCTAATGCACCTGAAAACCCAAGTTACAACTAACACCTATTTAATCTATTATATAAACTTAGCCCAATCTAATTTTTACATTTATTTTTTGAAGTAACATTTTACTCACTTCATTTATAAACACCTTTTTCCTATATTTTGTAATTGGCTGTATACCTTTTATAACGTTTGTTACAAACAACTCGTCTGCTTTTTGAAGTTCGAAAGGAGAAATAGATTCTTCTACTAAAGTGTAATCTGGTAATAATTCTAATACATTTATAATTTGCTGCCTCATTACTCCTTTTAAACAACCATCTGCTAAAGGCGGTGTTTTAATAGTGTTTCCTTTTACAAGAAATAAATTTCCATTTAAAGCCTCCACTACACTCTTATTGGTATTTAATAACAAGCAGTTATCTAAATCATTCTCCTTAGCATAAATGCTTCCTACAACGTTTATAGCTTTGTTATTTGTCTTTAAAGTAGATAGCAATCCAGGAGCAACATAAAAATCTTTAAATAAATCAACTTCATAAGCTTCTTCATTTAATAAGTAGAAGTCTGCATCTAACGCTTTCGCGGAAATAATAAACGTTATTTCTTTATTAGTAGGAAGATATAATCCTCCAGCATTTCTATGCACCTGAATCTTCACTCTCGCTGATGAGCTCAATAATTCGTTTTTTTCTATGGTCTTTAAAATTTCGGCTTCCATAAACTCCATTGTAAAAGTCATAGGTATTTCCATACGCATAATACGCATAGAAGCCATTAACCTAAAATAATGATCCTCAAGAAACAGTATTTTACTATTAGAAACCTTTATAGTTTCAAATAGTGCATCACCGTAACTATAGCCACGATTTTCTGGTGTTAATATTTGGTTGTTATCGCTAAAATTTCCGTTAATGTTTATCATAAAAAAAGTGCCGAATTTCTTCGGCACAAATATAAGTTTAAAATATGTATTTCTTAAGCCGAGCCTAATACTTGTTTTAAATCTGAAATCTGATTTTCCCAAAGCATTTTTCCTTCTTCTACTTCATCTTCTTCGGCAAAATCTGTAATCATTATAGATACATCCTTAGTAATTTCGTCTACTTGTATTCTAATCTCAAAGAAATAAGACTCTCCTTCATCTTCTAACCAGCGAAATTTAATACGTTCTCCACTTTTTTTAGTTAGCAGTTTAGCTTGCTCCTCTGCTCCATCCCAAATGAATTTAAAGATCTCTCCTCTAGAATTTACGTTATCGGCATACCATTCAGACAAACCAGAAGGCGTCGATATGTACTGATAAAGTAATGCAGGTGAGGCATGTATAGGGAATTCTAATTCGTATTTAACTTTTTCGTCCATGTAATAATTATATAAAAATATTATGTCTCCAATATATACATTAATTAGTCAGTTATTAAAAAAAAATTAAAAAATTATTTTATTTTGCTTTTATGTTTGTCAGCTTTAAATTTGTTTATATATTTGCACTCTCAAAATAATGGCGAGGTAGCTCAGCTGGTTAGAGCGTCGGATTCATAACTCGGAGGTCATGGGATCGTGCCCCATTCTCGCTACAAGTATATTGAGGAAAGTCAGAACTTAGGTTCTGACTTTTTTATTTAGGTACAACATAGGTACAACAAATGGGTGTTTTTTGATTAGCCATAATTAATCAATGCAAATGACATCAAATGCTATCGACTACTACATTATGTCTTTAGAATAATAAAAATTAGCAGGCAATCCACCTGTATGCCAAAACAAAACATTACTATTCTTTTCTATTTTATTATGCTTTAAATGGTCTAACATTCCATAAAATGCTCTTCCGGAGTAGACAGGATCTAATAATATACCTTCAGTTTTCGCTAATTCTTTTATGGCTATTCTCTCATTTTCGGTAATTACTCCGTAACCAGAGCTATTATAACCTGTTAGAAGTTTAGCATCTTCAATATCATAATCCTTTTCAATCCTAAGAGTTTTTTTCCCTTCAAATAAAAGCTCCAAAACGACTTCATCTAAAGTCTTACCTTCTATTCCTAATTTATCAATACTTATTGGCATTAATTTTATGTCAAGTCCATAATAGTCGATTCCAAGCTTAAGCCCTGCTTGAGTACCACCAGAACTCGACGCAAAAAAAATATAATCAATTTTCAAACTCATTTCGTTTAATTGTTCCTTTAATTCTCTAACCGCATCAACAAATCCATAAGCTCCTAATAAGTTAGAACCTCCATAAGGGATTGCATAAACATTTTTTCCATTTGATTCTAGCTCTTCTTTTATAGATTCTAAATCCTCTCCTTTTCTATGGCCTCCTGTAAAGTGAATATTAGCTCCAAATAAATGAGAAAGCAACAAATTACCATTATATACATCTGGCTTATTTCCGCCCAGTAATAAATGACATTCTAATCCCGCTTTTGCACAAGCTGCTGCTGTTTGCCTACAATGGTTTGATTGCTGTGCTCCGGCTGTAATGATGGTATCAAAGCCTTTGTCCAACGCTTCATAAACAAAATATTGCAATTTCCGTACTTTATTTCCACCAGAAGCTAATCCTGAATTATCATCTCTTTTAATAAATAAATTATAATCAGGATATTTTTTTGACAAATTATCCATCGCTTCAAGCGGTGTTGGAAAGAATCCTAGATTTGTTTTTTTTTTGAGCATTTCTATATTATTTTATAATAACACTAATATATAGTATCTTTAACTATAATGAAATACAATCACAACATTTTGTTATTCAGATAATTACACACTAATCCTAATGCAAAAATATCATTATACTCCGAATTATGAATATTCTTCTTCAATGCATTGGATTGTTCTGTTTATGTGTATTGTTATAAGTTTAATAATCATTTTTCAATTAAATAGAATATTCTTTAGCAAGCAGAAAACCAACAAAGCCTCATATCAATATCTGATTTTAGCAATAATATTCTTACTATACAACGTATTTAATGGACTACTGCCAAATCATTCGTTACCAGGACCATTATTTCTTCAATACGTTATAACCTACGTCATTTCCATAATGATGTGTATCTACTTAGTGTGGTATTTATACAAACAATTCAATATTATAACACCTAATCGTTTATTTAAAATAAAAAACTTGATAGTAATTCTATCAATATGCTTAGTGCTATTTTTTATAATTCCATATTATTATTCAGAATCTATAGATTTTGCTAGAAGTCTTTTTCTTATTTTTCCAACAATTTTATCCATCATATTTTTAGTCTATTTCTTCTCAATAATAAAGCAGGAAGTAAAAAGACAACGTTACTTTAAAATTCAGACTTATTTAGGCTTAAGCTCTATCTTATCAATAATTATTTTACCACTACTTACCTATTTTGGAGATTTCCAACCTATAACTCAACCTTTGGTAACGATGGCATTTTTTCTAGTAACATCAATGGAAATAAACAGCTATTTATATCGTCTAAAGAATACTTATGTCCTTAAAAGAAACATTGGGAAAGAATACCATTTCACAAATAGGGAAAACGAAATAGCACTTCAAATTATAAGAGGTGATGACTATAAAAGCATAGCTGAGAATATGTTCATTTCTTACGGAACAGTAAGGAAACATGCCTCTAATATTTTTATTAAATCTAATACTAACAATAAAGAAGATTTCGTTACTAAATTTAGTAAGCAAATAAGTGTTAGTAAAAGCTATTCCGTTGATTCCAATATTTGTGAATAAAATTCACAATCCAAATACGCAAAAACTACACACCTTTTTTTTTGATTATATACTAATATTATACATATTAGAAAGAAAAGAAATAGGAAGTGAAAATTTTAGATTTATAGCAACCCAATAGACTATCTAAATCTTAAGCTGATTGTTAAATTTGACAACTCTAACCATATCATCCTTCTAAAATAAACACACTTCATTGTAAACACTATTTCTGCAACCTTTATTAGATATGGATTTTGAATTACAAAACAAGAAGCTTCTAGATGATTTATATTCTATAAAACATAATACCAAGACTATTATAGAGCGTAGTAATCAAACTATTCTTTCTTGTCGAAATCTTCTCCATTCATTTAAAAAAGAAATTGTGAAAAATGGTTTCAAATCGGTAAACGACGAAATAATATTTTTCAAAGTTGTAAAGCAAATTCCGTTAATTCATCTCATATATTTCTCTGAAGTTCGTTCCTTCGAAATTCAATTCCCAAAAGGAGATACTCAATTACAACAGAAACATATTAAAAAGAAGCTTGGTAAACTCAATCGTTTTTTCTTGTACAATATAGATTTTGGGCAATATATTCAATCTAACCAAATACATTTAGATCAACAATACTTCACAAGAGACTACTTTGATAATCTTCCAATAACATCTTCAAAATTTTATTTTCAAGACCCAGATTTCTGCACACCTTATGACATGCTATTGGGAAAACTAAAGGCCAACTACCAATTAATAGATTATTTACAAAATAGACTAGTAACCACAAAACAGATCAATGGTAATTCAATTAATACAACAGATCAAGTTGAATTACAATGGACATCATCTAAAACAGCGCTAACAGAATTGATATACGCTTTATATCACGGTAGAGCTATTAATAATGGTAAAACAGATATTAAAGTCATTGCCTCTACTCTAGAAAAAGTCTTACATTTTGATGTTGGAGATTTCTATAAAACATTTTCAGATATAAAATCGCGAAAAATCAGTCGTACAAAATTTTTGGATGACCTTTCTACTGGACTCCTTTCCCACATGAATAACTCTGAAGAATAACATTTCTAAAAAAGACGTTACTCGGTCTACCTACGGTTATTGCAATTCAACATCATAAATTGAGTGATTTTTATCTAAAAACAATCTTTCACCTCTTCAAAATCGAACAAATTCTAACATTTATCAAGATGTTAAATTTTAACCATACTCGGTTTAACTTGTGAATAAAACCCATCAATACTACTCAAATTTGTAGAACAAAAGTCAAATCAAGTCAGACACTCTCATTCTAAAATTAAAGTAGAATGCTCGTTTCTTTCTACAAACAATTCTACTATGCCAACAAGTATTATTACAACAGACGATCTTCGAGATTTCAAACTAGACTTACTCGATGACATAAAAAAACTATTAAGCAAACAAGCACAAGGAAAGTTAAAGAAGTATCTAAAATCTTCTGAAGTTATGGATTTACTACAAATTAGTCCAGGCACACTACAAAACCTTCGAGTAAATGGAACACTTCCGTACACAAAAGTTGGTGGTATCATTTTTTACGATTCCGAAGAGATTCAAAAAGTAATGGATGATAATCGAGTGCATCATAAAATCGATTAATGATGTATGAATTATATAAAACATCTCAATGCTGTCTTTCAGAAATTCTTGACAGACTCCAGTTTAAATCCGCCCCATATAAGCCTTTATATGGCACTATTTCAACTTTGGAATTTAAATCGATTTCCAGAAGTGTTATACATAAACCGTCAAGAAATAATGAGGCTCTCAAAAATAGGCTCAAAAGCGACATACCATCGTTGCTTAAGGCAATTAAACGACTTAGAATACATCATTTATTTACCGTCACATAACCCATACAAAGGCAGTCAAGTTAAGATGCTCAAATTTGATACAAGTTATAATACAACTACTAGTACAAGTAATGAACAAGTTGTGAGACAAGCCTTAGTACCTAATATAAACAGTAATAAACAAATAGAAAACATAAATAAAACTAAGCTACCAAAAAATAAAAATAGTGTTATTGATTTTTTTAAAATGAATAAATGGCCAAATAACGAAGCTTTAAAATTCTACAATCATTATCAAGGAATTGGCTGGAAAATTGGTGGGAAAATAAAAATTGAAGATTGGCATGCCACAGCAGATAATTGGATGCTTAAAGCAAACGAATTTGAACCTGTAAACACAGTGTCTCAAATCAAGGACAACTTACGAACTAGTAAAAATAAAGATTATGATCAACCCTTGTAAAATAACCGAAGGTGGTAATATCTATTCATTAGGGGAATTTGATGGTAAAAACGTTGAATATAGTTTTCCTAAAATTCTAATCTATCTCAATGTTAAAGGAAAATTACTCTTTGGTAATCATTTTAAAATTTATGAAGAAGATCACGAAATCCTTTTAAAGTTATGCAATTATATTATTAGGGATGAAGCGAGTTGTAAGCATGATGGTATAGACATAAACAAAGGCATTCTGCTTTCTGGTCCTGTTGGTTGTGGTAAAACAAGCATCATGCGCTTATTAAAATTCATTGTTCCATTTCAACGACCATATATTTTAACACCCTCTAGAAATATTGTTTTTGGCTTTAATCACATTGGCTATAAAACCATCGAAGATTATGGTTGTAGACAGTTTTTCTGCTTCGATGATCTAGGCATAGAGCCAAAAGGAAGACACTACGGAAAGGACTGTAATGTAATGGGAGAAATACTCCTCTCTCGCTACGAACTATTCTTGAAACACAAAATAAAAACGCACGCTACAACCAACCTTAATGCTCAAGAACTAGAAGATGTATATGGCAATAGAGTAAGAAGTCGTATGCGTCAATTGTTTAACCTCATTGCTTTCGATAAAAATGCAACTGATAAACGTAAATAATTATGAAAATCGCAACATTTAATATTCAAAACCTCTTCCATAGAGATAAAAGCTTAATAGATAAGCCTTTTGGTAAAATGCTTTCAGACTGGATTAAAGAACTCGACACACTTATGCGAAAATCTAACAATTCTATTTTAGAGCAAGACCGCATTAGAGAATTATCGTTTCTTATTGGGTTCGAAAAATCGAGTCCAAAACCATACGCAGTACTCCGCAGAAAATCAGGATTTCTCTATATGAAAGGCTTACACCACTCCACAGAAACCAAAGCAAGTAATTTAACAGACTGGAATGGTTGGATAGAATTGCAAACACTGCCTATAAAACCAAGTGCGACAGATAATAAGGCAAAAGTTATTGCTGATGTAAATTCAGACATCTTGCTATTACATGAAGTGGAGGACAGAGCTTCGTTAGAAGAATTTAATCAAGAAATACTGCCAAAGTTTAATTGTAAACCATATGCTCAAAGTTTCGTTATACAAAGCAATGACATTAAAGGCTTAGAAACCGCTATTCTACTTCGTGAAGGCTACACCCTTAAAACTATAAAAACACATCTTATTGGTGGTTATAGTGACCAATTTCAACATCTTTTGGAATATGAAATCACCACACCTACATCTAAAAACTTATGGGTATTAGCAATATATTTAACCAACCATAATACGGATGAAAAAACCAACGTTGTAATACGTAAAAGCCAAATGATTAATATTGCTAAAATATATGAAGTACTTATTGCTGAAGGCAAAACCAATGTTATAATTACAGGAACATTTAATGCGCCATCGTATTGCGATTCGCTATCTCCATTAATTCAAGGAACCAATACAAAAGACATTACAAAACATCTTTCTTTTGAAGTCGATATTGATAAAGGAAACGATGCTAACTATTTCAGATTAGGAGCCTACAGAATGGGAGTAAATATCAAGCAGAAAGATTATATGTTGTTATCTCCAGCTCTATTTGATAAAATGAAAGATAGTGGCTTAAATCGTAAAGCGATGTGGCCAGAAAAACGTCCACAATGGACAACTTATAAATCTGTTACTAATAAAAATGTTGCTGCTAGTGAGCATCCTTTGGTTTGGGGAAATTTATTTACTTGATTTTATTTATCTCTTTAAAAGAAAAGTCTTTTAATGTATCATTTATAAAAACATGCAAACCATTTTTTATTTCCTCAATCTTATCATTTGACAAATGCTTTGCAATTGAGGGATGAAATAAAATTCTTAATTGTTTATAAAAAATAATCAGTCGATTGGAAGTTTCCAAAATAGAGTTGTAGCTTTCTTTTACCACAATTTTTTGAGGAATTAATATTTCATTCTTGTAATCTACATAAAACCCTGCATTTTTTAAATCATTAAATTTTTTAATGCCTTCAATCCTATTCATTGCATTACTAACATTTGATAACACAAATGCTGCATCAGATAAAAATTGTAATGTATTATTAAGCCATTTCTTTTTGGTGTTCGGAATTTGCTTTTTGATTTTTCTATTTTCCCACTTATCAATTGTTTCAAATAGAGACATCCCTGTTTCAATAAGCATTTAAAGTGAATGCCTTATTTCGTGGTTTTTAAAAAAGCCTTTAGCATCTTTAAGCAAATAAACTCTATATCCAATAGTATGTAATAATACCAGTATAGCTTTAATTATTTCTTCTGAACTCAAAATAAGTAATGAACTTGCGCTACTATATGATTTATTTATATCTGCTAATATTGAAGAATCAAACTTTAACTGTTTTGCATTTTCAAAAATATTAAGATGCAAACCTTTTGATTTTTCTTTGGATAAATTAATGAAGGTAATCTCTTGCATCGATTCAATTTATGTTTTATTTAAAAGGCTATATTCTATTATCCTTTCTTTTTTAAATTATTAAATACTTGCATTTTTAATCTCAACAATTCTTCTTTTTGTTCATCTAGTTGTTCCTCTAACTCATTAAACAACTTTTTTATTTTCTCTTTTTCCGTAACCTCTACTTCTTGACCGTCGTGAAAAGAAATTGTAATTTCCCTTATTGAATCTAAATATTCTACTACGCTTTTTTCGTCATCAGATAAAAAATCGCCATTTTCTTTAATCCAATCTTTATCTTTTTCTAAAAGCTCTTCACTTATCATTGCAATCAATGATTTACGATATATTCTTTCAGAATTGTTTTTTACTATTTCCAAAAAGCTAAGCCAACTTGAATTACTGTTCTTTAATCCTTTTTTTTTATCAAAAAACCTATGACGAATAAATGGGTGTTCATTTTTTTTGAGTAATGAAATAACATCGATTATTGGTTTTAACTTCTCAGTTGGTTTTTCAATTGGTAGCCCTTCTCTTTTTTTCCATATTTCTAATATTATATCGCAACATTCTTTCTGTAGTTTGCTTTTCTCTTCTTTGGACTCACACTTATCAATAGTATTGATTAATTCAGCTAGATAATGAGTCATCCATCTTGATAGCGTATTTACGGTATAAACTAATTCTAATTCTTTAATTAGTTTTTTACCTAACTTTAAAATTTGTTCCTCTGAGTGTTTTGACTGTTCCATTCGCTTTTAATAAATAAATTTTAGTATGCTCCCAAGGCTGTTTCCTATTGTCGCTCCTATATTGACTTTCCTTAAGTTGTTTGGTTATTTGACACTTTATAATCATATTCAAATTTATCTTTTTTAAAATTTTTAATATGAAATCAATATCAACTTTAAATATTTCTCCAGAACTTTCAATGTTTTTAATATCTCGATATCTACTATCACTTGTTTCATCCCAAAAATCTAATGAAGATACTTTATTATCATCTAGCTGAGCCATCTTTAAATCATCACTAAATTCAATTTGGAAAGCCTCTTGAATGTTTGTTCCAAAAGTAATAATACTTTTACCTGTTCTTTTCGCTAGAGAATCATGTTTGTCTAAACCATCATATATTGTGTCATTGACTTTCAACCAGCTTTTAAAGATGAAATCGTTATTCTTAACCTCAAAGCGCTCTCCATCGTTTTCTATCGGAAACGCATAATCATGTTGGTCTTCTGCACTCTGAAAAGCTCTTAATAATGCTTCAGAACCTTTGACTGAAACTAGAGCTGAACGAACATAGACCGTTTCACTATTATCTCCAATATGACGTGTAAAACCAGCGTGAGGAATAACAAACCGTTCATTATAAAATTCTGAAAAGCCTATTTCTTTATCGAATTTATCTTCGTGTATTGTATCTCTCCATTCTTTGTCAAATTTATCATATTCATTTTTCCAAAACTTATCTATTAATGGTAATGCGTCTCGTAAATCTGATGCCCAAAAATCATTCCAAGTGATAGTTTTAGATTTAAGCCAATAGTCCCAAGAATCATAATCATCATCGTCATCATAATATTTCACTAATTGAGGTTCTTTTTCCAACAACTCGTGCGCAGCACAAAACATAGCATGGTATTCAAAATAAGTATCTAAACTTTCAACTTGTGGATTGCTTCCATGTCTTTTATCCCTTAATCCCCAATCATAATTTCGTGTGTAATCATCTTTATTTATATCTCCAGTATATCCCCATTTTTCTACTATATACTTATCGGCTATATCTGCAACATCATATTCAGATAAATTAAAAATATCCCCAAGATTACTATACCAGTATGGTAAGACATCCATACCATCAAAATTAAATCTCCAACTTTTATCTGAAGTTGAGTTATATCTTCTTTGTTTTCTTGAATATGATTCTTCCTTTACTTTTTCAAATTTACTTACTAAAGCATTTTCAATTATTTCTTGTTCATCCTTATTGTAAATCTTATCATTATATTTTAATAAGTTCTGACAGGCTCTTTTAATAAAGAAGTTAATTAACACATGTGGTAATTCATCATTTTGAAGTTCTTTTATAAATTCCTTTTTTAAGTCAACAAGTTTTTCAGGTGCTTCTGCACTTATTCTGTCTATTGCAATCCAAAGATATAATTTGGCAGAAATCCAATAAAAAATGTATTCCTCATTCTGAAATGGACTACAATTGGTTTCATTTTGAGCTTTAATTAGATGTTTAAGAATACTTTTATTTCCAAGATTAACTAGATTCCTTATACTATGAATTGCTTCCCATCTTAGTTCTTTATCTGGCAAACCTAAATACAATCTTAAGACATTTGCAATAGCTTCATCTGTATTTGAAGGTGGTAGCAACTTATCATTCCATAAGCCATCTCTAAAATCAAACTTTATGTTTTTATTCCATCTGGCTAAAGCCCAACTAAAAATTTTGGTGTTATCATATTTAGTGAGTCTATGTTTAATTAAGAAAAATACGCTGTAAATAGACTCATCAGTTAATGCTTCTATTTTTTCTGGTAAAATTTTAAGAATGATTTCTCCTAACTGAATTTCATCAAAATCAAACATTTTAGCAAACTCTAACAATTTACCGATGCTAAGAGAATTTCCATAATCAAAATTCTCAAACCAGGTTAGAATAACATATCTAAACTTCTCTTTTTTCCATTGCTTTAAAGAGGAATAATAACTCCATTCTTCTAGTCGTTCTCTAATAGCATCTTCAAATGAATAGAAGCTCAAAAGCTCTGAGTCTATGTCCACAATTGCATCTAATTGTTTGATATAATCCTTAGGTTGGCAATTACTTTTTATATCTGATATAAAATTATCTATTTTCCATCTGTTAGAATAACTGTCGTTATTTTCGATTATAGTGCTAATAGCTTTTTCTAAATCTCTTGTAGAACTTACATCAATATCACTAAGGTCTATTTCATGAACAAATTTTTCTTTATCGAAATCATTTGAATATGTACTCTCTTTTTCATTTTCAATTGTTTTTCTAAAATTTAAGTATAATTCTATTTTTTGCACTATCTGCTTTTCAACAAATGCTCCTGACTTTATCGCATTGTAGATATGGTTTAATGTGCTTTTGTTTTTATGCAACAAGCAATCTCTATAAACGATTTCAACGAATTTAGTTTTACCAATTAAATCTCTTGATTCATCATATTTGGTTAAGATCATATCATAGAGTTCTATCGATTCCTCAGTATAATATTTATACTGATACATTGGAATTAATGAACCTGCAACAATATGATCAATCTTACCTTTCTTTAAAGAAAATTTTAAAATAGCTACAATATACTTAGACAAATTAATTACACCTCTATGATGCCATCTAGATGCTACTGTAAACATTGAATTAAAATTGATATCTGCAATTCCAAATAAGGCATTCTTGTAAGGAAAATGCTTTTTATCATAACCATCAAGCATGTAATCGCTGTATTCTGTAAACCTGGCATATTCATGGGCAAGATTAGGATCTGTTTTTTCAAAACCTATTTTTGCTAAATCTGACAAACAACTGATTTTTGAGAATGCTTCAAAATCAATTTCTTCTGTTGCTTGTATTGCTTCATTGAAGTAATACTTACCAGAATTAAAGTCTATTTTTCGGCTTAATAAAGCACATTTTATATAACTTTCTATTCTTTGTGATGAAGGGTTTGAACCAGTTTTAATCAATTCATCAATTTCACTTAGTATTTTGAGATTTCTATTTAGGAAAGCTTTTACGTGAATTGTTTCTTCAACAATCCAAAATCTCATTGCAATTTTGCTAGCGTTTCCATCGAAGGATGTAACAAGAAAATCTATTAAATCATTATTGCTAATTTTTACCGCAAAGTTGGATAGAAGACTAGCAAAATAATTTACTTTCTCTTTATAACTATGTCCGTTTTCGTACCTAAAATTATAATCTCCAGAAAAAGACTCGCAAATATTCCTAAACGTATTAGTCGCCTTTTCAACTGTAATTTTTTTAGATACAAAATCTATATTCAATTTAAAGATGGGTAGAATATGATTATAGAAGCTAATTAACTCTTTTTTCTGTCTTTCTAACGAGTTTTTCTTTTCATAATCCTCAATCTTATCTAGGTCATTAAATTTATCTGGAAGTAAACTATCGACCGATAATAACTCATCATCAAGAAAGGCATTTAAAGTTTTGATTTTTAAAAATAGATTTATTTTGTCTGCATCATCATCACTACCGTGTCTTCGATAAAAGCTAGGAATGTATTTTGGCAACTCATATTTAATATGTTTTAGAATACTACTTACCAATGATTTATCAATTTCATTAGATATTAATATCTCACAGAAATCAACTAATATTTGTCTAAATTTAATATTAAACTTAATTGTTTTTCGTGATAGAACTTTTTCAATTTCACTAGCTATAATATTTAGTTCAAAATGTTGATACATCCCATATTTATAGGACTTAGTAATAACAAATATCTTGGCATCAATCCTTAATGGTTCTATTTTAAACCATTTATTAATTTCTGTTTTATTACTGAAGAAAAATATGCTCTCAATTAAATAATTCCCTCCAGATAATCTAACCTCTCTAGGTGTCCAACTATTAATTGAGCTCAATGCTTCGTCAACACCTACTAATCTCAAAACTGCTTCTGTGTAATAAGCTATATCCTTACTAGAAATAGGATATTTATGTAATTCATTTTTTTTAACAGAATTACTTCTCCAGTTAAGCCATTCTTTAGCTGTTTTTAAATGTTTCAAAGCAACATTATGATTCTTTATCTCTCTTGAATACACACCTGCTAATTTCATGTGAAATGAGCCAGCCCATGATTTTTCATCTGAATTAAGTTTCAGTTTATTAAGCGAAGTATCATCTCCAAATTCAGACACCAAATCAGGATAATCAATTAATAATGCAGTTAAGGCTTTCTCCTTTTTAGCTTCTTCGGCAGCTATAAATATGAGTTTAAAATAAGTTAAATTATCATCAACACCATTAGCCACTTTCATTGCCAATCTCGTTCTACTTATATAAGTTGCTCTATTTTTTATTGGGTCCTCTGGAAGTAATAAAAACTTTCTTTCTAGAACTATATCCTTTAATAATTGATTTTGTTTTGACTGAAATAGTAAGTTGCCCAAATTAACGGAAGCATAACTATCATTATCTGCCTTTTCAAGAAAAATTTCAGTTATTTGAGTTAACCTTTGTTGACTTAATGAATAATTATCTCGAATATAATTTTCAAAATCTTCATCTCGGAATTCAAAACTATTATTTTCATATATAAGACCAGTCCAGACTTCAGATGATATATCTAATAGAAAACTTTGACTAACATTTAATATGTCTGACAAATAGTTAATTGGAACAGGTCTTGGCAATCCAATCAAAAGACTAAAAAAATCATCAATAATTATTTTCTCTTTATTGGACACCTTTTTTTTGGCTTCTTTTATTTTATCAAGAATGAGTAACTCTACTGTTTTTCCGTTTGGCTTTAAAAAATTTATTACTTCTTTTATACCTTTCTTCTTCAAATCGATTGAATAAAATTGAGCTCTTGGTATGCCATAAGTGTATTTATGAAATTCTATAATTTCTTTGTCTGAAATATCTTGGAAGTATATTTTTATAAATTGAGTTGTTTCTTCTAGACTAAATGGCTCTAACTCAATATCGATATAATCTTCAGGTAAGTTAAGTGACTCTTTTCGATGTGTCCTGGTAGTCACAATTAAATTACACCCAGAAGGTATATCCATATTTAGAATATCTTGCACAAAGCTTTTTTCTCCATTATTGCTAGCTGCCGTTATACTATTATCTGCTGCATCGATAATAATAGTAAGTGTAGCATTAACATCTCTTTGCTTTAGAATTTCTACAGCGTGTACAATTCTTTTTTTGAATTCTTTTACATAAACATCACTCTGTAAGGGGAAATGTGCTATCAAAAAATCTGTTCCTATTCTTTTTGCAATATCGTTTGATATATGAGTTAAGGCATTCTTGTGTAAATGTCTATTATCTTCAGCATTTTGATATGAACCAGAACCATAGCAATCAAAGGTTATACATTCATTTTTATCTGATAGGTTTTTTTGTATTTGTTGAATTATAGTGGATTTTCCAATCCCAGCACCACCATGAATGCAGATTGGAAGAAAATTCGTATTTGCAGCTATCTTAGAATATATTGATTCTAATTGCTCTCTCAAAATACTATTCTTATTATTCTCCAAACTTTGGGAAACAGGAAATAAATTTTCGATACTACCATCGTTAAATCCTAAATTTGCGATAACATCAATTAGCGTAATTTTTCTCCTACTTCTAGCTTCTGGCATCATTTTATCAAAAACTAAATCTCGCAATTGATTGTATTGGATTTTCGAATTATATCTTGTTCTAGGAATATCTTTATATAGTTGAATTTTCAGATTAAGTCTTGAATCTACACCACAATCATCTAAATCAAGCACCCTTACAAAATCAGTAAACTCTGTTGCTTTTAATCTGGAAGCTAAAAATAATTTTTTTAATGAATCACTATTTTCGGGATTATCCTTAAGTACCGCATTAAAGCTTACTTTACCCTTCTTTTTAAGAAGATAAGTTTTAATAGTATTAATCGATTTAAGGTGATTAGGGTTAAATTTTCTATTAGAGACTAACTTTATATGTACTTTTTTCAAAACTGACTCTCTGCCGAATTCATCAAAATAAATCTTGAATATATCGGCTAACCTATGAATTAATGAACTTTCAGTAGATTTACTTTTCTTGCCTATATATAATTCGCCAATTGTGTAATTCTTATTTCTTCTAAGTGTACTATATTTTAGTTGTGAGATAACAACCTTTTCTGCTTCAATATAATTATCTGCACCATAATATTCACTTAAATCAACTCCTAGTAAATTTTTACCAGTTGGATCCAACTGTACTGATTCAGACAATTCAACTCCTTCAATGTTGATTGCTTTTATTCCTAAATCGTCAAAATTTAATAATTCTAAAGATTTCTTTATTGTCCAAAGAATATGAAAATCATCTCCAGCACTTGATAAATCTGCATCTGGCACCTGTTTAATATGTCCTTTACCCATTTAATCTTTTAAATAATTGATTAAAATAAGATATTTTAATAGTATTCTAAGGTTAAATCTAATTAAAATAAGATATTTTTTAAATCTTACATTTCTGAAATATTTCACTAAATAAAAATTTAATTATTTCCTTCAGACTTTTCACTATAGCAATCATTAACTCACTCATAACCCTAAATATTTGAAAGTAGATTGCAATATCACAAGCGCAATAGCCTCATGAGATTTCTCCTTAGACAAGTATATAGCTTCATCTGTTTGAGACAAAAACCCAAGTTCTAACAAAACCGTTGCACTTCCTTTACGACTATCACGTAACACCTGAAAATCAACATATTTCAAACCGCGATTTTTAATACCCAATAGGTCTGCTAATCCTTTTTGAATGGTAAACCCTAAATAAGCAGACTCTTCTGCTTGCACTTCACTTTTAGGGTGAATATAGACTTCTGTTCCTGCTGCATTTCGGTTAATTGCTTGGTTGCAATGTATGGAGATAAACACATCTGCTTTTAGTTTCTTAGCGAGTTTTGTTCTATCTCCTAGAGAAACCAAAGTATCTGTATATCGCGTAAGATATAACTCCAACGGGTTCTTTAAAACTGTATTATTGAGTACTAGTATTTTTGAGGCAATACTTAGAACAATGTCTTTTTCTTTTGTGTTATTTATTGAAACTGCTCCAGAATCTATTCCTCCATGACCTGGATCAATAATTACAATTCTGTTTTTGCTTTCATTTAAGCCTTTTTGAGCAATAGAAGTGTTCAAAAATGTAATGCTTATAAATAGCGTTAAAATGTGGTGTACTGTTTTCATAATTAAAATTTTAGTTTACACAAAATGCAACGATTTCATTCTTTCCATAAGAATCTTCCAAAATTTAACACTGCACTACGTTAAATTTTAAAGTATGTCAATCATAAACATCCAATCATAATAGATTTCGTAAAGTTTTAATAACAAATGCCTTAACAGGCTAAATCGAATCCTTATGAAAAAATCAATTCTTATGCTCATCGCATTACTATTTGTAACCGCTTCTAGCTTTGCTCAAATTGGAGGTATTGAAGACTCCGTAGATGATGTTTCTGACACCATTAGAGCCATCTTCCCAATTATATTGGGTGTTATCTTCTTAATTGGGTTTCTATTTAATGCTGGACACTTCTTTGGAGAAAACGCAGATCTTAAAAAAGGAATTACTCGTGTTTTAGTCTTTGTGCTTATTGCTGGTGCAGTAGTCGGAATCTTTACTTACTTAATCTCAATCGTAGTATAATGAACCCTTAAGGAAGGTCTTATTAAAAGCACATTATGAAGAAGTTCGAAATTTATAAAAACATACGAAAACGGGCAATGATTTTTGGATTGCCTGTTTCGTTATTTGCCTTAATGATGATTGCTGTTATAGCATCCCTTTTGGTTATTATTTTCTCGTTTGGCTTCATTACTATCATTGGCATATTTGTTTTTAATGCAGTGTTATATGTTGGCTTATCAAAGTTTACTCATAACCCGCAACTACTTCAGTTTTCAAAAGTATTCCCAAAAATAATTAGTAACAAAAAAACATCTGCACTCCATTATGAATAAGATAAATCTAGCGTCCTATCATCCTATTGTGGACATTCAAGACAATGTTATATTTGCTAATAATGGCAATGTAGTGCTATGTTATAAAGGTGTGTTACCAGAAATCTATTCATTATCTGAAAAGGATTTTGAAGACATGCACGCTGCTTGGTTTCAAGCTATAAAATCCTTACCTACTGGTTGCGTTGTACATAAACAAGACATCTACCTCAAGCAGAATTATTCGTCAAATGATTTACCAAATACTACCTTTTTAGAAAAGGCAACACACGAACATTTTAAAGGTCGTGAGTTTATAGAGCATCGAAGTTACCTCTTCTTCATTTTAACTAAAAACAATGCGCTTAATAATAGTAAGTTTACTAACCCATTTCGGAAAATATCAAAAAGTATTTTACGAGAAATGGATGAGACTGTAAATAGTTTTATTGGTTCGGTAAGTGATTCGGTTTCTTTTATAAATAACAGTCGTAAAATAGAATTTATTCCGCTTGAAGCGAAAGAAATACAACAGCTTACTAATAACTATTTTAATGGTTTTAATGAAGGCTTTGATACTGATATTGTATTAGATAAATCGAACGCTAATATAGGTGAGCATTATTTTGATGCTTTAGCAGTAAATAGTGAATTGTGTTTTGGAGAAAGTGTACAAACCAGTAAAACCAATGAACGTTTTACGTCAGACGATTTTGTGTTTCATCAAGGATTTATTGATGGCATTGGCTTAACACTCAACAAGAATCATATCGTTAATCAAATCATTTACCTAGATGATAAACAGAAGTGGCGCAAACAACTAGATAAAAAGGTAGAAGAACTTAATAAGAGTTCAAATTTTGGTTCACAAAATAAAGTAGTATTAAAAAAGATTGAGCATATTCTAGCTAAGATTAATGCTGATGACCATGCTCGTGTCATTCGTGGACACCTCAACATTATCTTTTGGGATAAAAAAGCTAAAAATCTAGAACGCATTGCTTCTAAAATTAAAACAGAATTTAAAGAGATTGATATTATTCCCTACTATCCAAGAGGTGAAGAACGCAAAAATTATATCTTAAATAGTTATTGCTGCTTTGCTTCCAATTTTTCTAATGAAGATTTGTATGTAACTGATTTAAAACATGCCTTATGTCTGTTAATAAATAACAGTAATTACAAATCTGATGCTACTGGAATTATATTTAATGATCGTGAACATAACATTCCTGTTCTCAAAGATGTTTGGGATGATAAAAAGAAACGTATTAAGGCACGAAACTTTGCCATTTTCGCACCTACAGGTGAAGGTAAATCCTTTTTAGCTAATAATATTTTACGTCAGTATTTTGAAAGTGGTGTTCGTTTGGTCATTATCGATTTGGGAGGTTCTTACACTAAATTTGCTAAACTCTATCCAGAACAATATACCGTTTTACGGTATGAAAGTGGAAAGAATTTAGGCATCAATCCTTTTTATATTAGTGATGTAAATGATTTAACTCCTGAACGACTTGAAGATTTATCGGTTTTCTTGTTCGAATTATTCACTTCAGATATTAAAGTCACTAAAGCTGAATCCGTTTCTGTAAAAAAAATTCTACATTATTACTATACTGAAGTTTCATCAAACCATTCACTAAACAGTTTTTACGCGTTTATTGAATTTAAACAAGACACACTTTTAAAAGAATTAAAGATTCATCCAGACTATTTTAATATTACAAATTTTCTACACATTATGTCTGAATATGTTGGTAGCGGCTTATATAGTTTTTTATTCGAAGTCAGCGAAGACCAAACCTACAAAATAGAAGACAAACGATTAATCGTTTTTGAACTTGATGAAGTAAAGGATAATAAGGAGATATTGTCTGTAATGCTTAAACTTATTAAGTCTGCAATTCAAAGAACTATTTGGAAAAATCGTGCTGAAAAAGGCATCATTCTATTTGACGAGTTTGCAAAGCAATTAAAGTTTGATAATGTACTAGAAAGCGTAGAATTCTATTACCAAGCCATCAGAAAACAAAATGGTGCCATTGGTATTATTCTACAGTCGATTAATCAGTTGCCTGACAATTCTACCTCAGCAAGTATCCTAGAAAACACACAGGTTATTTATAGCTTAAACAACGAAAAAGGTTATGATGAGCTGCAGAAACGTTTAAACCTCTCTAGTCACGATTTAAATCAGTTAAAATCTATCAAAAACAATCTAACAGGACCTAAAAAATACACCGAAATGTTTATAAAAATTGGTAAAGAGAGTAACATCTTTCGTTTGGAAGTTCCGAAGAAAGTATTTGCAGCTTACCTAACCGATGGTACTGAAAACGAAGAAATAATGAAGCTTTACGAGAAGTATCAAAATATGGAAAAAGCAATCACTGAATATTCATCTTAAAACAAAAAATATTATGAAACGCAAAATCAAAATTCTAGTAATGGCAATTGCCTTAGTATTAATGATACCTAGTCAAGCAAAAGCACAAGGCATGCCTGTTTATGACAACACTAACTTTGTTAGTCTTGTGAAATCACTTATTGAGTCTGCAAAGCAGACATCCCAACTTGTAAAATCTGTTAAGTTTTTAAAAGAAGCCAAGGAAAGTATTGAGAAAGTAAATAATGTAATACAGCAGTTAAAAGCTGTGGAACATATAGGACAAAATCACGCCGAACTTTTTAGTGTGATGCAATCGGACTTAAACAATATTCTCAGTTCTCCTTACATCAAAGTTGAAGAGGTAGATCAGATTACAAACTCGTTTAATGCAATTGTCGAAAACTCTTTGGATACAGTTGACTTTATAAGTGAAATACTATCTAGCGACAATCTTAAAATGACAGATGGAGAACGCGCAAAAGTGCTAAAAGACAAAGAACAAGAATCTGCTCAAATGGTCTCAGATATTAATAGAAAAACAAAGCGTTATCGTGGTATTATTTCTTTCAGAAAAATGCAAGACAAAATTAATAATCGCGAAACAGACTATTAAAAATGACCACAACTTTCCTTTTAGGTTTTGGGCTAGAATATATTGATGCTGTTTTTCAGACAATACAAGCTAGCGACTTCTCGCAATACACCATTGCAGGAATGAAAACACTTGCGGTACTGTTTTTTCTTATTAATATTCTTAAAAAATATAATGAAGGTATTGCGGACAAAGATGGTTATACTTGGGGATTGAGTCCGGGAGAACTCGCAAAGAATTTCGCTATCGTTCTCCTGGTTATCTTCTCAACACAAATACTCAGTTTTTTTGATGGTATTCTACTTGCAATTGAAAGTCAATATCGTAATACTGCTCCTGCCCTATTACCATTACAAATGCAAGACATACCAATAGATGAGGATATTGGTTT
Organism: Lacinutrix algicola; assembly: GCF_001418085.1. GTDB lineage: Bacteria > Bacteroidota > Bacteroidia > Flavobacteriales > Flavobacteriaceae > Lacinutrix > Lacinutrix algicola. Next base: position 205,900 of record NZ_LIQH01000038.1, on the reverse strand, counting down.
TTTAGAGGCTGCACAAGCTGCTATGGCTTTATTATATGAAGCATTAATAACACCTTTGTATGGATGGAATATTCTTGCTTTTATAGTGAGTCTATTTCTATGGATTTTAGACTTGTTTATTTATCCTTTATTTCTAGCAGAACGCTATTTCTTATTAGGAATAATGCAAGCATTTTTCCCTTTGGTTTTGAGCCTTGCAGTATTTGAGAAGTTTAGGTCTATGGCTTATAATTTCTTCAAACTCTATGCTGCTGTTTATATGTTAGTACCTGCATTCTTTTTAGTGAATGTATTTGTCAATGCCATTTACACCGAAATAAACACCAGCTTTTGGGTAGACCTATTTGGTACAGATGTAGGTAGTGACTTTTTTGCTCCTGTGGTGCAATTAGGTTCTGTGATATTTATAGTCTTTCTAAAGTTCAAACTCTATAAACGAGCAACCACATTTACTTTCAAACTATTCACAGGCTAAGCCAAATTTCATGTTATGAAAACATCTTACAAAAACATATATACCGTTTTAAAAATCAATCGATTCATTGTACTCGCAGTTGTTATCTGCTCATTAGGCACAAGCGCCTTTAGTGGTTGGATTGTTTACGACACACATAAAAAAGCACTAAACAGCTCCTTTGCAATAAATACTGATGGTACTGTAATTCCCCTAAAGTGGGTAGTTCAAAAAGAGAATTTTAAAATTGAAGCTTTAGCTCATTTAGAGCTGTTTCATTCCCATTTCTATAACATAGATGCAAGTAACTACGAAAAGAACTTAGAGAAATCATTATGGCTTGGTAACAGCTCTGTAGATAACTTGTATCGTCAGAAAAAGGCAGATGGTGTGTATAACAGATTACTTCAATACTCTCTTGTTCAGAAAGTACTTAGCATAGAATCAGAATTAAATATTCAAGGCGAAAACTATGCCTTTAAAACAATAACCGTTTTTGAAATTAATCGTGGTACTATAGTCGATACTTATGAACTTGTTTCATCAGGAAACCTAATTGTTGTAGACCGCAACTATCCTAAAAACACACACGGACTTTTAATTACAAACTATTTTGAAAATACCTTAAAGAAAATCAATTATGAAAATCAAAACCCATAATGGACATTTAAAAAATCATTCTTATGAAAATTAAAAAAAACAAACTCGTATTTGCTACTGTACTTGGTGTAGTGGTCATTTTCATTATCTCATACAGTATACTCATACTAGGCGGAGACGATACCGAAGCCGATAACCTAAAGCAGACATTAGTGCCAGAACTACAACAGGAACAAGAGGATTATTCCTCGAAGCTCGATGCTATTAATGACTTAAAAGAAGTACGCGAAACCAATGCACCTAGTATCTATGATGAGAAACTATTGGACTCTCTAGGCTTCTATGATATTGACAACCTTACAAAAGAGAAAAAACGCATTGTAGATAGCATCTATAAAAACGGCAAAATTGATTACTCACAAAACACCTATCGTAATCCTAAATCATTTGTAAAAAAGAAGTCCTTAAAACCTAAGATTGACTCACTACTACCCGTACAAAGTTCAGAAATCACTGCAAAAGAAATGGGTTTAGAGCATCAATTGTTTTTTGCTGCAAACCCGAAAATCAATCCTAATAATGAGTCCTTAAAAACAGATGCAATAATTCAAGTTGCTGTAGATGGAAATCAAACAGTCAAAGCAAATTATCGTTTACGAATGCGTTTAACAAAAGATGCACTTATAAATAATCGAGTCATTGCTAAGAATACTTTGGTTTTCGGTTTTATAAGTTTTCAAGCCAATAGAGCCACTATTGATATTGAGAACATTATGCATCAAACTATAAGTCTAAAAGCTTATGATCTGCAGGATGGTAGCGAAGGTATCTACATAGAAAACAGCTTTAGAGCAGAAGCCAAACGTGAGGTTGTTGAAGACCTTGTAGATGACGTAAATATTACAGGAGTTCCACAAGTAGGTGGGATTCAAAAAATATTTCAACGTAGTAATCGTAGCGTAAAAGTGACAGTAGTAAACAATTATAAATTAATTTTAAAACCAGAGTTATGAAATCTTATCTATTAATTACAATGTTAGTCTTTGTTTCCGTTTTCTCTGAAGCTCAAGAAAAAGAAATCTTAGATACCATATATGCTAATGATCAAAAGAATGTAGCTTTATTTTTTTCAAACCCAATTCGTCAAGGCGTTACTGGTGCAGACCACTTTATATTCACGTATAATAGAGAGAAAGAACAATACTTTGGATTACTACAAGCGCAACCTGGAAAAGAAAGTAATTTACTGATAATCAACAATAATGGTTCGGTTTTTTCGTATATTGTAAGATATAAGGAAGCGCTTTCTAAGCTAAATTATTTTATTCCTTTGTCTAACGCTATTGGTAACGAAAAACCAATTAAAGATAAACTAACTACAACCAAAACAGAAGAATGGAGCTTTAACGCATCTCTCTATTATGAGCGATTCTGTTCGTATCTCGTTAAGAGAAAACAAAATATAGGAAGACTCAAAAATAGAAACGATGGTATTGTATTAACTGTTGAGAATATTGTTTTTGATAAAGAGGAACTGTACTTCGTTATTCAAATAGAAAACAGATCTTCCTTAGACTATGATGTAAACTTTTTGAACCTCTCTATTGATACACGTAAAAAAGGAAAAAAGAAGTCGTTACAAAGTTTGTATCAAGAACCGGTTTATAAACACATGCTTCCAACAAAAATTAGTAAGAAGCAAACAGTGCGATTAGTTTACGTAGTACCAAAATTCTCAATAAGCAATGAACGCTCAGTAGTACTAGAACTGAATGAAAATAATGGAGAACGAAACGTGAAGTTAAAAATCTCTAACGATTATATAAATAATCCAAATTAGTAATACTATGAAAAATACAATCCTAATTTTAATGCTGCTAGCCTTAGTCGCCTGCAGTCAGACCCAATTATCCCACACAGATACTGCTAAAGTTGTTGTGGAAAGTTTTTATAGTAAAGATGATGCTAAGTTAAAAAAGCACACTACCACAGACAGCTATGCTTCCTTTATGTCTATTCAAAATATTGTTACATCTATTGAACCAGAAACTAAAATATCAAAATTCAAAGTTTTGAATGAAACGATAGATGGCGATATTGCTTGGGTAAAATTCACAACTACGTATCAAAAGAAACCAGAAACATTTAAATTGACAAAGTCAGATGGAGCTTGGAAAGTGATGCGGAAAGAGGTTCGAGAGAAAGCACCTTTTTAGTTTACAGTTTATCTTCATAAAAAAGAGATAATATAAATTTTTAATAATTTAATTGAATCTGAAATGAGAAAACTCACTTTCACTTAACTTTTCATTCTCATAAAACTGTGGGAGAAATAAAATTAATCTTCAAACATCTGACTAATCTCCCGATAAATCCGCTCAAAATTGGCTTCCAAATCTGCCTCAGTAAAAGACTGCTTTCTATTCGGCAATCGCCTCTCAATATTAGGCAATTTAAACTGTACTTTCTTATCCTCACCATCTGCAAACGTGACAAACTCACCTTGCTTTAATCTAAAAAAAACATCGGCTCTAATTTTGGCAACCTCACGTTCTCCAGTAGTAATTCGTGTATCAAAATTCAGATTATAACCTCTATTCACACTTGTAGTTTCATTCTTGACAATTTCAAAAAAACGTTCATAATATTTCGCAGTATCTGGGTCATTCACTTTACCAAAAAATTGATAGGATAGGTTACTTAATATTGCTTTACTTGCTTTATCTCCATACATCATATCATTCTGTATTTTGTCTTGCATAACATAAATAGTTGCAATATCATAACTCCTCAGTGTAGCAGGAATACGATGCATATTTAGCAAGCGTATAGTAGGTGCTTCTTCCATTAATAAAAAAGAATGCTGTGTATTTCGCACGCTCATTTGTTTTGTAATTGTATGAATTATTGTTGCTATAATTGGAGAATAAGCAGTCTCATATTTAGGATTATTGACTACTGAAATTATAGACGGTTGCTCCTGGCTATTAATATCTAAAGAGACATCGTCTGCCGAGAGTACCATAAAAATACGTTGTGTACTTATTTTTTTTAACGCATTTGCCAGCGTACTCTTCACTCCTGCTGTTTGCCTATCTGAATCTTTACCACTAATAAAAGCATCTGCCATAGCTCTGCTAGTTGTATTTGTACTTAAAAAAGTAATAAGACTGTCTGTGTCCAGAAACTGATAAATAGCGATAAGATGTGGTAATGTGCAGTACTTAGGATAATCAGAACGCAGTTTCCAAATTAATGCACCTATTAAACCTTCAGCCGCATCATTAAAAAACTTGCTTGCTCCTGTAGTTCCAGATTCCTTTTGCTCTAAAAGATTTTCAATTAATACTCTTGCAACTTCATTTACACTTTCTTCATTTTGCATATATCTTGGTGCAATTGGATTCACACGATCATAAATATCATCAAAGGAAATTACTCTAAAATCGATAGCATTCTTTTCGAATAAAGGGTATGCCATTTCGGTAATTTCAAAACGTTTATAATCGTGTATAACTCCACAGAATTGATACTTACTAAAATGCGACAAGAAATTAAAAACCACACTCTCCGTTTTTCCACTTCCTGCAGAACCAATTACAGATGCACCGCGTTTAATATTATCGACTTTAAAGCGTCCTCGTTGCACTTTAAAATGCACTTGATATCTATTGTTAGTATCTAGCGTTTCGTTCTCCTTGTGTAGAAAAACATACAGTATCGTATTGATTAAAAGTAATGGGCAGCCTATGTATAATATCTGTTCAACCCATTGCTTTAAATATGTATTCATTTTTAGAAGTGTGACTAAACAAATGCTAATTAAGATAAAATTTATAGCAAAAGCATATCGAGTCATTTTGAATAGACTTGAAAACACCAAGCCCATTCCAAATAATAATCCTATTACAAAAGTAATTTCTTGTAGCTCCATTTTATATTCCTATTGAACCTGATTTAATGGCTATATCAACACCACGTTTTAAATAGCGTATGGTCTTTAATGCGAGTTGTACTTGACTGGTTGGTATGCTCATCATAGGCACTCCCGCTTTTCCTAAAATTTTAAAAGCGATTGCTTTCTCACTCGCAGGTAAACCAAGCAAGACAGAGAAATACAGTTTTGGATTTTTGATAAAATCCTTTTTCGATTTATAAGATTCTGCATAGTTGCGTTTGTATTTAAAAGTGGAATCAAAAGTCTTTTCCGCTTTCGCGAAAAACGAATCTCTATCGAACCCACGCTTTACCAATTTTCCATTCATCATTACCTCTGAAGCTTTGTACTTACTTCCTGGAGAAAGACTCACAGAATTAGACATATCCTTTCTGCTTACGATGATATGTATGTGACTTTGATTGCCTGCTTTTTGCATGCCTTGCACAATACGTTTTCCATTTTGTTGGTGTGGCGCTTGTGCTTCTAGTTTTGAAATTCTAGCCTTTAGTTGTTTTATGTTTCCTTCGAGATTTCCTTGTTCCACTTTTCGGACTTCATTTTTTAATTCAAGGATCTTGGTCGCAAAAGGTTGATTTTCTCTCACCTGCTTATCTGTTCCCTTATAGGTTCTTTGGTGTTCTATTTTAGCATAGTATTTAATATCATCTACAGTTATAGGTTTACCATTAATTTCTCGGTTAAAAGAAGCTGCATAATCCTTCATTATTGCTCTAGTATATTGCTTTAATTCTTGTCTGTTATTTTGTAATTGTCTCAATTCGTATTTGCTAGGACTCACAGTTATGGAATAAAATTTTGGTTCTCCTTTTTTAAGCTTTGCTGTATTTTCGTCAATTTCTATTACAACTTCTGTCGCATTAATCTCATCACCATATTGATTAAAAAAGTGTTCTATTTCTCCTTGTTCTAAACTTTCATTTTCTTTCTCTAGATAATCTACAAAATCTCCTGAGCTTTGCGAATAATTACTTCCTAGTTTTTGCGCTGTAATGGTGATATACATTTCTATAATTTTTATAATTCGTTATCTGTTTCTCGCTTTTCTCGAAAACGTACTGGATTCTTTTGCTCTGGTGTTTTCTTCTCTAAAATCAATTTCTTTATTGGTGGTTCAATCTCCTTAAAAAGAGATTGCATCATGGCTACAGTCGGTTTAGTTTGGTTCTTTTCTATGTCTTTCATTATGGCAATAACACCATTGATTCGTTTCTTAATTAAAGCCTCTAGCGTCTGCATTTTTGGACCTATGGATTCGTGTGGTGAAATTCCATTTTCTTCAAAAAAAGCAATCATAACTAATAACGTCATAGATTTCGACAGTGACATTTTTCTACAAAATCCATTGAATTTTTTAGCTACCGAAGTTTTAATACTTAAGCTATCAAATCGTTCTTTTTCATATCCTTTATCCATTTTTCCTTGAAAAATTTATTGTTTTTATTGGGCTGACAGCATTTTTCCGTGAAAAACGATGCTTAAATTTCAAAAACCAAAACAATAAATCGCTGTTAAGCATTAATTTTACTAGTGTTTTTGATAAAATAAAAACTGAAACATCGCGTCAGCGTGTTACCCTCTTGCTATTCCTTTTCGTCCAGCGCGCTGGACAAAAAAAATACCATTCCATCCAAAAATGTAATGGCTTTTTTACCGTTAATAATTGTAATTCGATTTTTTAAGAGTTTAATTATAGAAGTTTAAAAGTATCTTTAAAGAATAACTCATTTTGTTGCAGAATATAAAATGAGAGTGTAAAAAAAGACCTCTAAAAAATTAAAGGTCCTGAGGTTAATAAGTGTTGTTTAAATACTAAATACAAAGTCGTAAGAATATAGATTTCTTATTGCTTCTTCTTCCAAAAGAGTATCATATTCTAAATGATGTTCTTCTGCATATCGCTTCAAATCATTTCCAAATTTATGTTCAACATCTTTTTTGGAAACCGAAACCAAACGTTGTTGTGTTTCGTTATCGAGGTTTGTGTAATTGAGATATACCATAACCAAAAAAGTTAATATTCACTCGGAAGCATTAGCGTATTATTCACAAAAAATAAACGCAATTCATCCAATGGAAAATCGGTTACATTATAACGATGTGTTTCAAAAATTTTATCGTTTCCATCGCTATATTTAATGATGGCTTCACATTGCTTTTCAAACTGTTCTTTTTCAGAAAGTCGCTTAAAATCTACCGTTATAAATTCACTTCTATTCAATAGACTTTTTGCAATTACAGATGCATCTGTAATTAACCAAAAGCATTGTGCTTCGTTTGCTAAATATTTTAATCCGTCTGTAAACCGAGTTCCAATTAATGGAATTTTAAAGAACATTTCTGTACCGCAAAAATGTTGTAAATCGGCTTTAATTTTATTACCTTTATCATTCATTGTTTTTCTATTTAATACGATTAATAATGAAAAAAGAGAGCGCACTTTTCGACAGGAACGCTCTCTTTTAATTTTTAGTTATTCTGTAGCGTTATCGCCTTTAATTCCTAAAAGCAAGATTTCATCTACGACTACTTCTGTAACGTATCTTTTTTCTCCCTCTTTGGTTTCATACGAGCGTGAGGTCAATTTTCCCTCTAACGCAACTTCTTTTCCTTTGCCTACATATTTTTCAACGATTTCGGCAATCTTTCCCCAAGCCACAATATTGTGCCATTGGGTGTTTGTCACTTTTTCGCCATTAGAATCTTTGTAAGACTCATTGGTAGCGATTGAAAATTTCGCAACTTTCTTTCCACTTTCAAGGTTTGTGATTTCTGGCTCGTTTCCTACGTTGCCAATTAACTGTACTTTGTTTCTTAGAGTACTCATAATTAAAAAATTTAAAGATTAATATTTACCTATTTGAACTATTCAAAAAGGCTTTGAAATTGATTTACTTATTATATCCCGAGCGTTTTCCTTATTTTGTTTTTTTAACTTTTGTTCCGCTTCCTTTTTATTGATTTTGTAAGATTTCATAAGATTCATTTTAGATTTACTTCCCATAGAGCCACCGCTGTTACCTTTTTTTGTTGCTTAGTGCTTTCGATATTCAGCTTTGTTTAGACATATAAAAAGTGCGAGGTACGAGCCTGGTTATGTTGTCGTTCAAAGCTGAATGTTGTTGTTTTGCCGTCAAAAAAAGGGTATATCAGTTGTGGCTTAGGATGTGAACCTAAATTCTTTGTGAAATACAGAATCATAGGAAGTGGAACAAAACGCAAATAAATTTTTATTCCTATTAAGCGGACTTGATTCACGCTTTTTACTTGGAATAGAGTGTTCCTTTCCAGAGCAGCGGAAAGGGTTAACGAAATGGAAAGTCAAAAGGTTGGATAATGTCCAAGACCTTTGCTAAAGAAGCTCTTTTTCTGGAATGTAGTTTTTACGAAATGGAAGGAAATGTGCTGATTGGCTTTATTGTCAACTTTATAATAATCCAGCAATAATCTTATATGAATTATGAATAGTGGCTATTTATAGTGTAGACATACTTTCTTTCTGTTGGTTAAACCTTTTATCTACTAAAACTTTTTGTTCTTTCCCAAAATCCAGAATGGAAATAGTGAAATTAACACAATAAATTATCAAGTAAATTTCGTTAATAAAGATACCGAAGATTCTTTACCCAAGGGTTTTAAATTTTAATAGAACTATACGAATTATTTAAATTAACAATTAGCTTTAATATAAAACTCAGTAATTTTAAGACATATAATCTTGCCAAATGACTAACAGGTATTTCTCTTTATTATTTTCGTTTAATTTAAAAAAGCCGAATTCGTAAACAAATAAATAAACCTCACCTCTTTTATTTTTCCAATAGTGAGTGAAAAAATTAGGATTAAATCCTCTTTTATTTAAAACTTCAGTTCGCACTGTTACCTTGCCACCTTTATTATATTCTTTGAGAATTTTACGGTTAAGTTTTAATTGGTTGTCCACTTTATTATAAAAACGTTCAGGCTCCTTTTTTGCTCGTTGATATTGATAGGCGCTTTTACATTGTGAATCACAAAATTTTTTATCAGTCCTACCTGTTAATTCACTATCACATTGTAAGCAAGTTTTATTAAATCTCATATCCCTGATGTTAAACGCATATTATACGTATCCTATTCGTATAAGATACACTTAAATCATTTACATCCATTACTTTGCATGAAATAGCAATTTATGGAAAAAGGTAGAAACGTGACTTTAAAGCATCTTTTAATTAGAAACGAGCGGTATATCGGTCTTCAATTCAATACCGATAAAGTTATTCATGCTCTTGTTAAACAATTACCTGATGTAAAATGGAGCAATGAATTTAATATGGCTTACATTTTAAATTCTAAAGAAAACCTTGATACAGTTTTCAAAACCCTTAGTGGTGTAGTTTGGGTAAATTGCAATTATTTTTTTGATAAAAAACCGATAAATAAAAATAGTGAACCAATTGATATCACTTGGTTTAGAAAAAGGATCGTGCCAGAAAATTTCCGCCTTTGTCCTACTCAATATTTAGACAAACTAGAATTAAAAAAATACGCAAACAATACTGTAAAAGCATATATTCTTGCCTTTGAAGCATTCATAAACTATTATCACTCAAAGAAACTTATTGAAATAAATGAAAATGATATTAGAAATTATATACTGAAACTAATTCAAGAAAATAAATCTGACTCTTACATCAATATAGCCATAAATAGTATAAAATTTTATTATGAATCTGTCCTAGGTATGCCAAACAGATTTTATCAGATAGAAAGACCTAGAAAAGAAAAGAAATTACCAAAGGTTATCTCAAAGGATGATGTTCTGAAAATTATAGCAAACACCAATAATTTGAAACATAAATGCATTGTTAGTCTTCTCTATTCCTCAGGAATTCGAAGAAACGAGTTAGTTAATTTAAAATTATCTGATATTGAAAGTAAAAGAATGCTCATTCGTATTGAAGCTGCGAAAGGTAAAAAAGATCGCTACACTATACTTTCATATACCTTATTAACAGATTTACGAAACTATTACAAACAATGGAAACCAAGTTTTTATGTTTTTGAAGGAATGAATGGAGGAAAATATTCTGGACAAAGCGTTGGGAAAGTAGTAACTAATGCTGCAAAAAAAGCTAAAATACAAACTACTGTAACACCGCACATGTTAAGACACAGTTTTGCAACTCATCTTTTCGAAGGAGGTACCGATATAAGACAAATTCAGGTATTATTAGGTCACAGCTCAACCAAAACAACAGAAATTTACACACACGTTGCTATGACTACTTTTAAACAAATCAAGAATCCACTAGATAGTTAGCAACATAAAAGATATATACAACATATGTTATATATATCTTATATTTGAGTGTAAAAGAACATATGTTCTATATACAATTGTTGCCAACAAGTTAAACGAAGAACTAAAAATTGAAAATATGAGTAAAGATGAATATACTAAATCTATGAGATATGAAATGCTCGTTAGAAACGCATATAACTGTCAAAGAGGAATGAGAAATGGAGCTGACTTGTGCTTTATGCAGAATGCAATGACAATGGAACGTGGTGAAACTTTTGCGAAACATTTAGGTTCATTTGAAAAACAATTTGAAAAAGTAAAAACTTATATTTCAAAAGCACTTTTGAAAGCTTCAAAAACGAAACCATTTTCAAACGAATCTGATTTTTTTGCAAGTTTAAATAGTGAGCTTGAAAATTTAAGTACAACTGCTGAATTAATGAATATTGTAAATTTAGGACTTGATAAAATAGTAGATTTAAAAAAATAATTATTATGGGAAAATATAAAATTGGAGACATAAGTGTCGGAGATGAAGTTTACTTTAAATTAGATTATCAACCAAATTACGATTTATATTGGACAGTAATATCAATAGATGACCCAAGATTGTATATTGAAATTGATGAAATGGGACAAAATGACCGAATTTCAATCCATATAAATGATGTTTACAGTCATATTAAAAAAACATAGGAAAGAAAAACCAGTTGGCAACACCGTGTATAATTTATTGCTGGTAATCGCTTACTTACGAAAGTCCTTTGGGACTTTCTTGGTTAGTGTTTTATTTACTAAATTTACTACTTAACCACGCAACAAACCATACACAACAACGTTATAGCCAATTAAAGAAAAATGAACGAAACTATCGAAAATTCAATTCCAAAAGGAAAAATATTTAAGGACAAAACTTTTTGGGTTGGAACATTTTTAGGAGGTCCTTTAGTCGCAGGATATTTACTTTCTGAAAACTTCAAAACAATTGGTCAGCCTGAAAAAGTAAAGCCAACTTGGATAATTACAATTATTGTGACAATTATAATTTTTGGTGGAATTTTTTTAATACCTGAAAATATAAATATTCCTAATCAAATTATACCAATTGTATATTCTGCAATTGCTTATGGTTTATTTAAAAAATACCAAGAAGTTGAATCTAATGAACATATAAGTTCAGGTGGTTTAATACATAGTTGGTGGAGAGTAATTGGAATTTCAATAATCGGACTATTAATTACAATATTACCGATTTTCGCCATTGCTTATACTTCAGACACAATTGAACAAGCAAATATCTCAACAAAAACTTACGGATTGAATGTTAAACACGAAATCGCTTTTAATGAAGAAAATATATCTGAAAAGGAAATTGATAGGATTGCCGAGGGTTTTAGAGAAACTGGATTTTTTGACTTATCAGTAGCCAAATATGTTTACGCAGAAAAAAATGAGAATAAGTACGAAATATCAATTTCTGTAATTGAAGGAATGGCAAATGATAATAGCCAACTTCAACCTTTCATTGATTTGAGAACTCAAATGGATGAATATTTCCCGAATAACATTGTTGAATTTAAACTTACTGTGGATTATTTAGACAATGTAGTTAAAGTTTTGAAATAGAAAAACTGGCTATAACACCGTGTATAATTAATTGCTGGTTTTAGCCAATTTACGAAAGTCCTCGCGGACTTTCTATCTGTGATTTATTTACTAACTTTAGTGCTTAAAACACGCAACTAATCATACACAACAACGTTAGCGCCAAGTAAAAAATAAATCCAGCAATGAAATACTGCATACTGATACTTTTTTTGTTTTTTACTGTTAGTTTACAAAGTCAAATCTCTGACAAAAAGTTTAAATTTTATTCAGATTCTCTAAATTTTGCACAGGCAAAAAAAAAGGCTAATGAAGATTTGAAAAAAGGAATTTATAGAGCTTACCTCTTTAGACAAGGAAAAGGTTATTCTAAAACATTCCAAAAAATATTAGAAAAAGATTTTGGAATTATAGTTCTTCTTTTTCAATCTTGTTTAAAGAATAATGAACCTAGCTTTATTGATTACTATAACAATATTTCAATTCCAATAATTATGGAAAAATTTGGGGACAATATTTTTGAAAAAACAAGATTAAAAGCCGAAAAATTAGACAAATTGGGAAAAGGAGAAAGAAATTCTAATTATCCAAATGGTCATAGAGAATTAATGAAATTTATTTATTGTCAACTAGACAATGAAATCCTGAAAAAGCACAAATCAAAAAAGGACTACCCTACTCCAACAGTAACCCTATATATTTCTAAAGAGGGAAAGGCTTATAACCAGAAAATTGAATTTTGTAAAGATGAAAACGTCATTAAGGAAATAAAAAGAATAGTAAAACTAATACCTACATTTGAATATGCTACAAAAAATGGTAAACCTGTAGAATCCGTAACATATTTCCCTATTCACTTCCATAAAAAATGGAAAATAAAAACCTGTCGCTAACAACACCTATAATTAATACGGGTTTTAGTGTTTAATCCAAAAGTTAGTGTATATTTACTAAGTCCGCCAAATCATTTTGATTTGTCTTTTGACAGAAAAAATAAAAACAAACAAAATGCTTTGGCTAAGTGCTAAATTGAAAGTCCCTGACTTTCTATTCCCGCACTAACCATAGCTAAACGTTACCTACAATTAAAAAATGAAGAAAACACTATCATTATTAACTTTCATTTTAGTTTTTAACTATTCTTTTTCACAAAAAACTGAATTAGTTAAGGAATGGATAATGATGGATACTTTATTCATTTCTCAAGTAACTAGAGCTCATAACATTTCAACTGACAAATTATTAGAAGTCTTGGATGTAACTAATGAAAACCGAGATAACTTGGGTTTTAATTACGAATTAAAAGAAGCCAGTAATGGAAAAGGATATATGTCCTTTTGGTACAAAATATTATACTATAAAAATCAAGTTATAGCATACGAATTAACAGCTGGTATTCCGAATAAATCAAAAAAAGTAAAGAATTTATATAAAGAAAAATTATCTCATTTATTCGAAATAAGTGATGAATTTAAAATAACACCGTTAACATTTGGAAAGAAAAGAGCATCTGAACCAATTATATTTCAAGATTTAAAATCTACTAAAGAACTTGAAATTGCAATGAATCCATTTACAGGAGTTATATATGGAAATTACTGTGGATATGGAAGCTCATTATTGACAAATAGAGAAGCTTTTGACAAAATAATAAATCCTTCAAATTGTGAATTTTTGATGTATAGTAAAAACCCTGCAACAAGAATTATGGCAATTGAATATTTCTACTGTAATATATCAGATTTTAACTCAATAAAAATTAATGAGATTGAAAAAAGAATAGAAGAGATTAAAAAATATTCACCTCTGACTAAAACTTGTGGAGGATGTATAATTGGAAGAGATAGAACAAAGAGTATAATAAATAAATTAAAAAACTGTAGGTAACACCGTATAAACTTTATTGCTGGTAATCGCTCACTTGGGAAATTCCTTCGGAATTTCGCCGTTCGTGTTTTATTTAGTAAATTCACTGCTTAAACAACGCAACAAAGCTTATACATCAACGTTCTACGCAATTTGACCAAACCAAGAAAATGATAGTAAAATATAAAAATTCCGTAATTGAAATAACAAATGAATCTGATTTGGATTTAGCGGAATATGGTCAGAAATTTAAAATACAATATCCAGCCGATTTAGGACAAAAATTGGAATATCAAGCTTCATCAAAACACGGAATTCGAATAACAGAAAACGGAATTGAAAAGTGTAGCGCATTATTATTGGAATCTGGAGGAGCAACTGGAATTTCTAAAAATTCGTTTTTAATTAAAAATGACCGACTTTATATTTGCTGTTCTGACCAAATATATTCTCTGAATTTAACGGATTTATCAGCTAATTGGAAAAATCAATATGACGTTGCAACTTGTTTCGGAATTTATGAATTTGACGATGACTTTATTGTACACGGAGAAATTCAAATAAGCCGAATTGATAAAAATGGAGAAACTAAATGGAATTTTAGTGCGAGAGATATTTTTGTAAATCCAGACGGAAAAACGGAATTTAAAATTGTCGAAAACAGAATTGAATTGATAGATTGGGAAGGTTATAAATATGAACTGAATGCTGAAGGAAAAATATTATCGGAAATAAAAACTGCGTAGAACACCGTGTATAATTAATTGCTGGTTTTAGCTCACTTGGGAAATTCCTTCGGAATTTCGCCGTTCGTGCTTTATTTAGTAAATTCACTGTTTAAACAACGCAACTAATCATACACAACAACGTTACCACACATTTGAAAAATGAACAAATATTTAATAATCATATTATCTCTTTTTGTAGTTAGTTGCTCTAATAAAAAATCAGATACAAAAGAGTTAACTACTCAGAAAATAGACACATTGAAATATTCCTCTAAAGGGTTTAATAGTGGATTTTATCTTTTACTACTTAGTAATAACAAGTTTGAATTTGTCGATTATGTTTATGGTTGTACTGGTGGAGGACGAAATAAAAAAGTAATAGGCAAATATGAAATTGATAATACTAATTTGACATTAATACCTGAAAAAGTTAAACTTAGAATCGAGCCTTTTGAATTTGATGGTGAAATACAAAATATAGAAACCAATTACGGAGCAGATTCTTTAAAAATTAAAACCAAATATGATTTATTAAGTTGGAGTAATTACAAATATTTATTATCAGAAGAATTTTCAATAATCGGAGAAGAACAAATAAATGATTATCACAGGTTTTCCAAAAACTACAATTCAGGATATGAACCAAAAAATAGTGGACAATATTTAAAAATGGTATCTAAAGAAATAGACACAGTTGTAAAAGAATTAAATTTAAGCAGTTTACCTCTCAAATGGAGAGATTTATTCCTATCTGAACCAATTATAAGTCAAGTAAATAGAATAACTATAACGACTTCCAAAAGAGATAATGAATTAAAAATATGGGAAATAGAAATTAATAAAGGTAGTAAAGATAATGTTCAGAAAGGAATGGATTTTATTGATGAATCTGCGGATTTTTCAGTAAAAATTGATTCTATTGGAGAAAAAAACAGTTTTGGATTAGCTTATGTCTATGATTTTGAAGATGGTATTAGCATAAAAAAAGGAAGTCAGTTAAGAACTAAATGGAAATAAAAAACGTGTGGTAACAATGTATATAAAAAATAGGGCTTTTGTGCTAACTTCAAAGTTATGTCTTTATTTACAAAGTCCGCTAAATATAAAATTTGGCTTTTAAACGAAAATTAAAAACAAAATATTTATATTTAGCTAAGTTATAAACCGAAAGTAAGTGCTTATTAACTGCCCTACTTTTCATATACTAAACGTTCTACGCAATTTGACCAAACCAACAAAATGAAAGTAAAATATAAAAATTCCGTAATTGAAATAACTAATGAATCTGATTTGGATTCAACGGAATTTGGTCAGAGATTTGAGAAACAATATCCAGCCGATTTAGGAATTGAATTGGAATATCAACCTTCCTCAAAACACGGAATTAGAATAACACAAAACGGAATTGAAAAGTGTAGCGCATTATTATTGGGAGCTGGAGGAGCAACTGGAATTTCTGAAAATTCATTTCTAATCAAAAATGACCGAATTTATATTTGCTGTTCTGACCAAATTTACTCTCTGAATTTAACGGATTTATCTGCTAATTGGAGAAATCAATATGACATCGCAACTTGTTTCGGAATTTATGAATTTGACGAGGATTTTATTGTTCACGGAGAAATTCAAATAAGTCGAATTGATAAAAATGGAGAAACTAAATGGAATTTTAGTGCGAGAGATATTTTTGTAAATCCAGACGGAAAAACGGAATTTAAAATTGTCGAAAACAGAATTGAATTAATAGATTGGGAAGGTAATAAATATGAACTGAATGCTGAAGGAAAAATATTAACGGAAATAAAAACTGCGTAGAACACCGTGTATAATTAATTGCTGGTTTTAGCTCACTTGGGAAATTCCTTCGGAATTTCGCCGTTCGTGCTTTATTTAGTAAATTCACTGCTTGAAACACGCAACTAATCATACACAACAACGTTGGCAAACATTAAAGAATGAAAAAATTAACATTATTATTTCTTTTAATAACAAGCTTTTCTTTTAGTCAAGAAATAAAATATCATAATCCGAATTTTGACTTTAAAAGCGGAGAACATTATTATTTATTTGGAAATGATGTCAAATTCAGGAAACTTCCAAATTTAACATCTGAAGTGATTGATTTACTTAAAATTGGAACAGAAATACTAATACTTGAAAAAACTGAAAACAAGTTAAATTATAACGGAATTGAATCACCTTTTTATAAAGTTAAATACAATAATAAAGTTGGTTATTTACTTGGTGGATTAATTTCGTTAGAAAAAAAGGAATTTAAAAACTCAAAATACTTTTTTACTTATAAAAAAATAGAAGATAATTACTCAATTATCATACGTCATTTGAATGAAAAATCTGAACTAACCGAAAATATTTCTATTTTAGAAACTTATGAATTTTCAATTGACATTTTTGATAATAAAGGAATTGATAATTTAGAGAATATTTTGTTTGTGAATTATTTATCAGAAGCTTGTGGAATCGATGGTGGAGGAATTTACTTCTTCAAAACAGAGTCTGAGTTGAAAAAAGTCTTGGAAATATCTCAAGTTTCAGATGCTGGAATTTATTGGTTAGAAGAAAAATTAATTTTCCCTAAAGATAAAGATGGAATAAAAGGAAAAATAGTTTATCAAAAGGAAATCGGAAATTATGAAGATGAAGAAACTAATTGGATAGAAATCAAGAAAACGAGTAGAGAATTAGAATGGAAAAATAATGATTTATTTCCAAAGTTAGAAAAGGAAAAATAAAAAACGATTTGCCAACACCGTATAAACTTTATTGCTGGTTTTAGCTCACTTGGGAAATTCCTCCGGAATTTCGCCGTTCGTGTTTTATTTACTAAATTCACTGCTTAAACAACGCAACAAAGCTTATACAACAACGTTGTGTGTAATTTAAGAAATGAGACAAACGATAACCAAAAGTGACAAAAATTTAAGAATTCTGAACAAGTTAATTGTGAACGGATTCTATAATGGATATGTCGGAACTGAAAAGTTTGAATTAATGCGAAATCGTTTCCCAAACAATCACAGACTAATCGGAACTGTGAATGACACAGGAAATTACGATTTGAAATTTGTCTTTAAGTCACCAATGAATATTTTAGCGAAAGTTTTACTCGTACTCGGAATTCTGATTTCAATAATTTCGCTGATTAAAGGGAATTGGATTTTGCCGATTGTGTTTATTATTTTCGGAGTGATTATGTTTGCCGATTTTAAGCTAAAAGAAAAAAAAGAAATAAACCTTTTTACGGATAAACTATTGGAATTCCATAAAACTGATAATTAATGCAGAGAACAGAAATTATAGATGAAAATCAACTTTTTGAACTGATTGAACACATTCTTTCTGACTCAAAAACTGAACTTTATGAATCTTACTCTGAAATGGAAAAAGAATTAGTTCGGATAAACAATTACTCTGAATTTAAAGACTATTTCCATCACTCGATTTCTGAAAACAAAAAACAATTTGGATTTGGAATTTATCTTCCTGAAAGTAAAGGCAAGTTCTCAATAACGAAATTAAAACTCGACCCAAAATATTGCGAAGGAAAAACATACCGAAATCGAATTGATGGTTGGGGAATAATATTCGTGCATCTAAATTTACTAAATAATGAAAAAGAAATTGAATGCCGAATTTCTGTGAACTCTAAAAAAAGAACTGAAAACTGGAAAAACACAAATCCTGAATTTGGAAATCCTGAATTGTGGGAATGGAAAATAATTGAAAGTAACGCAAGGAAAATAATAAAACAATTAAAAAACTACACACAACACCGTATAAACTTTATTGCTGGTTTTAGCTCACTTGGGAAATTCCTCCGGAATTTCGCCGTTCGTGTTTTATTTACTAAATTCACTGCTTAAACAACACAACAAAGCTTATACAACAACGTTACCTGCAAGCTAAAAGCCAACGCGCAGTCAAGCACATTTTATTTTTATCGTACCTCAAAAAATAAAAAGAGCTTGCCTTTTTCCACCGCTCATTCAAAATAAAATAACCTAAATAAATTCTTATAATTAAAAATATTATCATAAATTTGGACAATTATTGTCCTGAAAATATTATCAAGAAAAAAAGACAACAAAATGAATACTAAGCAGTCATTTGGAGAATACATACGAAAATTGAGAGAAGGACAGAATCTTCCAATACGTAAAGTTGCATCAAAACTTGACATTGACCCTTCTACTCTAGGAAAGATTGAACGTGGAGAAAGAAGTGCTAATAAGGAAATGATACCAATACTTGCAACCTTATTTGGAATTGAGGAAAAAAATTTAGGTCTAATTCTTTTTAGCGATAAAGTAGCATATCAAATTATTGGAGAAGAAAACACCAACGAAATCTTAAAAGTTGCTGAAAAAAAAATTCAGTATTTAAAAAATCTAAACCTTAAACAAGGGAAAATAAATTTTAAAAATTAGAATGAAAGAAAAACATACAGTTATTGACCTTTTTTGCGGATGTGGTGGACTTTCTTCTGGTTTTAATAAAGCAGATTACGACATTACACTTGGTATAGACTATTGGAAAGACGCAATATCAACTTTTAATCACAATCACGACAAACCTGTTGGAATTGTTGCTGACTTATTTAAAGAAACTCCAAAAACTATAAGTGAAAAAACAGGAGTACTGAAAGCAGATGTTATTATTGGCGGTCCTCCTTGTCAAGGGTTTTCTATAGCTGGTAAAAGAGTAATAGATGACGAGAGGAATCAACTATATAAATCTTTTGTTTCATTTGTTGAATTTTACAAACCAAAAGTATTTTTAATGGAAAACGTTCCAAACATAATTTCAATGGGAGGAGGAATAGTTAAAGACACAATAATTGAAGATTTTGAGCAACTAGGATATAATGTAGTATATAAGATTTTATTGGCTTCTGACTATGGTGTTCCACAAAATAGAAGAAGAGCCTTTTTTGTTGGAACAAAAAATAATACAGATTTTATTTTCCCAAAACCGACATTTGAAAAACATATTGTTTCACAAGAAGCTATTTCCGATTTACCTGAACAATCTTTGGTTGACGGAACTAAATACCCTATGAAACCAAAATCTGATTATCAAAAGTTTGTTAGAAATGATTCAAAAGGAATTCACAATCACGAAATTACAAATCACAAAGAACAAACTGTTGAAATAATTGCAATGGTTCCTGATGGCGGTAATTACAAAAGTTTACCAAAAGAACTACACAAAACCAGAAAAGTAAATATTGCTTGGACAAGACTTAACAGTCAGAAACCAAGTTTTACAATTGATACAGGTCACAGACATCACTTTCATTATAAATTCAATAGAGTTCCAACAGTTAGAGAAAGTGCAAGAATTCAATCTTTTCCTGACAATTTCATTTTTCAATGTAGTAAGACAAGTCAATATAAGCAAGTTGGAAACGCAGTTCCTCCTGTTTTAGCTAAAGTATTAGCAGAATCAATTAAAAATTATTTATGAGTAATGTAAAAACATATCAAATTCCTGATGAATATTTTTTTAGACTTCATCACGTAAGACCACGCTTTAAAAATGATGTTGAGGAAGTATTACTTTATGTTTCGACTTCTATTTCTGAAATGGAAACTTTGCCAAAAAAAGAGTTCAGGAAAGAGTTAAACCAAGTTTTATTTGGATTTAAGAAAAATGCTTCTTCTGCTCAAAAAACGATTGATAATTGGAGAACAGAAATTTCTGCACTATTCGCTTTTATTCAGGAAAAAGACAAATTAACAAAACCAAGTTTAAGTGCTATACGATTATCAAATAATCAATATTTAGATGAATTTTTTAACTATTTTTTATATTCATTTCAATACCCAGGTGGTCATATAAAATCTCAAAATGTAATTAAACAAATTGAGGCTAAAGTAAAATTTAAACCTTGTAATTTCATTTTACAACTTTTAATAGAAGGTGAAAAACTAATAGGTAAACCATTTAGTTTTACAGCAGAAGAATTAACGCAATGTGCATATTTTGATTTACGAGTTACAAGAGATGGTAAACATCCAAAAGAAGTTGCTAAAACAATTATTAAAAATAGAACAGAAAAAGTAGCTTATAATCATAAATACGAACAACTAAAGAACCCAAAAACTAAAAAATACCAAGGGCGACAAGACGTATATAGATATGCTGGAGATATTTTAGATTATATGGTTTTAGCAAATCTACTAAACGACAAAGGAACAGGATATTATTATTATCTAAATGATGAAAATAAAGACACAATTGATTATCATTTAAGTAATTCAAATTGGTATTCAGGATATGATAAGTTCTATAATAAAAAAGAAATTACAAATCCAGAAGTAGCTAAATTAGAACAAGATTGGTTTTCTTATGTAAATAGCTTTGATAAAATTGAAGCTTTTGCACCTACATTAAGTGCTTCTGAATCAGAAAGTATTTCCAGCATAATTCAAGAATATTATTCTCGTATTAAAGGGGACAGAAAAGTTCCTACAAAAATTATTGGAGATTATGGAGAAAGTTTAATACTCGCCCACGAATATTTAAGAACAAAAGAAACAAAACGACAACACTTAATAAATAAAATCCCTACTCCATTAGGAGTTGGTTATGATATTCAAAGTGTTGAAATCGAAAAAAGAAAAAGATATATTGAAGTTAAAACAACAAAATCACGTAAGGCTTTAAAAAATAATAGATTTAAATTAACACCCAACGAATGGGATACAGCAGACACGATAGGCGATAATTATTTTATTTACTATTTAGTTGCAAATGATGGAGGAAAGAATGTTTTTATAATTCAAAACCCAGTTGAACAGTATAACCAAGGGAATATTAAAGTAGACAAAAATTTAGTCGTAGAATTTTCACAAAAAGCAGGACAATGGCAAACATTACTAGAAATACAAAACTAAAAGCTATATCTTTATTTAGTGGTTGTGGTGGTATGGATTTAGGTATTCAAGGAAATTTTAAATTTCTCAATAAAACCTATAAATCTTTGCCTTTTGAAGTTGTTTATGCTTTAGATAACGACCCATACGCTACAAAAATATACAATGACAACTTTAAGCATCAATGCGAAACTAAAGATGTCCGAGATATGGAAATTGAAAAGCTGCCAGAGCACGACATTCTTTTAGGCGGTTTCCCTTGCCAGTCTTTTTCTATTAGTGCCCAAAACCCTCCTAGACTTGGCTTTAAAGATGATAGAGGGAAATTGTTTTTTGAAATGGTAAAAGTATTAAAAGAAAAACAGCCAAGGTTTTTTATTGCAGAGAATGTTAAAGGTTTACTTTCTGCAAATAAGAAAAAAGCTTTCCCAATGATTCTAAAAGAATTTGAAAAAGCAGGCTATTATGTTAAGCATCAATTATTCAATTCATCCGAATATGGAATACCGCAAAAGCGAGAACGTGTATTTATAATTGGATTTAAAAACTACGAAGATTTTTCTTATTTTAAATTCCCTTTACCTACAACTTTAAATGGTTCTAAAGTTAAGTTAAAAGAAGTTATTGATTTAAAAGCTAACAAAGATGATAAATGGTTCTTTAGTGAAAGAGCTGTACAAGGAATGATGAGAGTTAGAGAGAAAATGAATAAAGGACGTGACCAAGATCCGGAAAAGCCCTGTAACACAATTAGTTCACACCTTGCAAAAGTTAGTTTAAATAGTACCGACCCAGTATTGAAAATAGATGGAAGATACAGAAGGTTTACTCCTAGAGAAGCTTCAAATATACAATCATTTCCTGAAAATTTTGTTTTAGATTCTGTTTCGGATAATCGAAAATATAGAGCAATTGGAAACGCTGTACCACCAGTTTTAATGTGGCACATTTCTAATTCATTAAATGAGTTATTGAAACTTAATACTAATGCTAAAAAAGCCAACGCTAAAAGCCATACACATTTGCAATTCGCTTCAGCCACCACATAAACCAAAAATTGCAAAAGAGTATGTCTTTGCCAACGCTAGCAAGTTTGTGGGAAGAAAAGCCAGACAGGTAACACCGTATATAATTTATTGCTGGCTTCTCGCCTACTTACGAAAGTCCTCGCGGACTTTCTTGGTCGGTAATTATTAACTAAATTAGTTGCTTGAAACACGCAACAAACCATATACAACAACGTTAGCTGTAATTTGAACAAATCTTTATGGTAGAAAAAAAAGACATCGAAAAATTAATTATTCAGAACAAAAAAAGTACTCTGAAAAATCATTGGAACGATGCGTTTTTTTACAACACAACAAAATACAGCGGAGAAATAAAACCGAATGAACTTCTGATTTGGAGGTCTGCACATTTTTTAAGAGGAGCATATCCAATATTTCACATTTCGTTTGACCAAAATGGAAAACTGAACGGAATTAAAAAAGAGAAAAATCCGTATCACAAACTTCTGAATAAAATATCAATCGGATTTTTTAGTGTACTTGCTTTGGTTTTGTTATTTACGACTGAATTTAAGACTGCCATTATTGGGATAATCGGAATTTCTGTAATTGGAACTTTATTGCATTTAGTAATGTCAAAAGCAAAAAAGTACGAAACAAACATTTTGACTGACGAACTGAAAGAGGCCATAGAAAATATAGAACGTGAAAATAATCCTGAACTTATAAACAAACCGAAAACGGAATTAAAGAAAGAAAAGGTTAAAGAATGGACGTTTACAAAGATTTTGACAAGGCTTATCCTCTATCCATTCTGTTTATTTATCCTTTATTTATTTATTCAAATGATTTTAAATCCTGACCCAAATCACTTAAGACAAAGACCATTAGGAATTATAGGTATCATAATTGTTGGAGGATATTTAATAGTTGACATAACAATTATTGTGAAAAATTTAATGAAAAATAAAAACTACAGCTAACACCGTGTATAATTAATTGCTTTGGCAAGTGCTTATTTGGAAAATTCCTTCGGAATTTTCTCGGGTTCGTATTTGTTTACTAAATTAGTTGCTTAACCACGCAACTAACCATACACAAACACGTTGTGTGTAATTTGAGAAATGACAGAAACTATTTCAAATACCAAGAAATCATTAAACGTCCTGAATAAATTAATTCAGAACGGACATTACAACGGATTCATTGAATCAGGAAAATTTGAATTAACTCGAAATAATTTCCCAAACAACTATAAACTTATAGGTACTTTAAATGACAACGGAAAATTTGAACTCAAATCAACTCTCAAAATTGTAATGCTTACAAGTGGAAAAATATTAGCAATTATCGGAATTATTCTCTCAATGACATCTTTCATACTTATGAATAAATACTGGGTTGTTTTTACTATTATTTTGGTATTTACTATTGCTGTCTATTTAGGAACGAGATTCAAAGGACAAAAAGAAATTAAACTTCTGACTTCAAAGTTTTTGGAATTATATAAATCGGAAATATGAAACGTAATAAAAACTACACACAACACCGTGTATAATTAATTGCTTTATTGAGCTTACTTGCGAATATTCCTGCGGAATATTCACGGGTTCGTAAATGTTTACTAACTTAGTCGCTAAACCACGCAACTAACCATACACAAACACGTTATGTGCAAGCTGAAAAAACCATCGAATGAAAAATAAAATAATTGGAATTTTAATAACATTAGGGCTTCTATCATCTTGTAAGAATAGAGTCGAAAACGAAAATAAGTCCGAATCAGATAATAATGTGAGAATAGAATTTACAGATGAGCAAGGAAACAAAATATCAAAAGAAGATTTAGAAAATTCTACTGGAACTTTCAATTACGAAATTTACGGTATCGAAGGAGTTTCTGATTTAGCAAAATCTTTACATAGTCAGGCAAGACAATTTGGACAGACTGGTAATTATCAAAAAGCAATTGAAAATTTAGAGCAAGCGAATAAAGAAGCACCAAATTGGGCTTATCCACTTTATGATTTAGCATATACATATCTACTTCAAGATGATTATGACAACGCTTTGAAATATTACAAATTAACAGATGAAGTTGCACCAAAAGGATTTTACACTTCAAAAACAGCGTTACATACTTTGGAAAAAGAAAATGCAGGTAGTTTACAGAAAGGTCTTTATAAATCCTATCTTTCTCTTGAGTGGATTGACAATCAAACCGAAAAACAGGAAATGATTAAATTATTAGTTGAGAAATTCCCTTCTTTTGCGCCAGCTTGGAAAGATTACTCAAGTTTATTAGAAGGTCAAGAAAGGCTAAATGCGATAGAAAAAGGACTTGAAAAAAATCCTGATATTGAAACAAAAGGTATGTTACTAATAAATAAAGCTCTCGTAATAAATGAAAATGGAGATTATAAAAAAGCGTCTGAAATTCTGACAAATGTAATATTTGACACAAATTCAACTTTTGGAAATATCGAAATGGCAAAGTTCATATTGAACAACATTTCGGAATAAAGCCTGCACATAACACCGTGTATAATTAATTGCTTGTTTTAAGCCTACTTACGAACATTCCTGCGGAATATTCTATCTGTGATTTATTTGCTAACTTAGTGCCTAAATCACGCAACTAACCATACACAATCACGTTGGCAATAATTATGACCCGTCCTGAAATAAGGCTACATAATTTTAAACATTATGTATAGAAATGACAAAGTAATTAGACGTTACAGTGAACCTTTTAAATTAAAAATCTTAGCCGAACTTACAATCGGAAAACACACAAAGAGTGAACTTTGTAAACTCTACTCTATTGCACCTACAACAGTAAATGTGTGGATTAAAAAGTATAATCGTAAAGACTTAATGAACACCAGAGTAAAAGTGGAAACAAAAGACGAAATATCTAGAATTAAAGCACTTCAAAAAGAGGTTGAACAACTTAAAAAACTACTACTTAAAAAGGATCTCGATGCTATGGTCCAGGATTGTTATCTGGAAGTAGCTGCTGAAGATCTTGGCTATAAATCAGTTAATGAACTAAAAAAAAGCTAAGTATAAAGCCTTAAGTAAAGCCAAAAAGATATCTAAGGGATTTGCTACTTTGACAACTATAACCCATTGTTTTGGACTTAAACGTAATGCTTATTACAAGCATAAAAACAGAGCTGATAAGCGTTTAAACCTAGAACTACAGATTATTAATATCGTTAGAAAAAGACGCAAATCCCTTCCTAGAGAAGGCGTGAGAAAACTTGTAAAATCATTAAATGCAGATTTTAATAAAGCCAATATTAAAGTTGGTAGAGATACTTTATTTAATGTGCTTAGAAAAAATCAAATGCTGACACTTAGAAGGAAAACCAGTGCTAGAACTACGAACTCTTATCATCGTTTTTATAAATATAATAACATCATAAAAGACTTAGAAGTTACTAGAGCTAACCAAGTTTGGGTATCTGATATCACATACATTAGAACCATAAAGGGTTTTTGCTACCTGGCTTTAATAACAGATATGCATTCCAGGAAAATAGTTGGTTATGATATTAGTGATAGCTTGGAACTTAAAGGATGTGTGAGAGCGCTAAATAAGGCCATTTATCAAGCTAAAAGCATTAAACAACTTATTCATCATTCGGACAGAGGAATACAGTATTGTAGCAATGTATACACACAAATACTCAAAAGAAAAAAGATAGATATTAGTATGACCGAAGAAAATCATTGTTACGAAAATGCAATGGCAGAACGTGTAAATGGAATTTTAAAAGATGAATTTTATTTAGACCAGACCTTTGATAACGTGAGTCACGCTAAGAGAGCTGCAAAAAATGCGATTAATTTATACAATGAAGTAAGATTACATTTATCTTTAGATTATAAAACACCTAATATGGTATATAAATTATCAGCTTAATTCAATTTTAACCTGTAGCCATATTTCAGGACAAGACATTAAAATGAACATCGAGAATTTTATCACAAATAGAAAATCAATTGAAAAATTGACATCGGAAATGACCGAAATAGAAAGTGACGGATGGGAAACTAAATATATTGACAAAAGAGACAAATCGGAATGGTTAAAAATTCAACTTGATTCGGAATATCACGGAGGCGGAAATCCAATATTATTTAAGTTTCCAAAACCAACTCAATCTGAATTAATTAAAATTCTGACTAAATCAACCGACTTGAATCAAATTTCTGCTATTTCTTGTCTATTAAAAGAATTTGAATTTGACGAATCTGACAATCACCACGAATATCGTGAGGAACTAATAATCGAATTGGAAAGTATCATAAATGAAAACAATTTTAAGTTCAACGGATTTGAAAAAAAACGATTGATGACAATTATTCACGATAGCGATTTGAATTTTATAAATAACCAAAGAGAGAGTTTAGGGAAAAAATATAGTGAGGTTGAAAATGATTATCAATATTATAAAAACATTGCTGAAAGAGCAGAAAAAATAATCACGCTTTTGAATAAAAATAATTCAATATGGAAAAGAATGAAAACATTGTTTAATTAGTAAAACAAAGAACGGAATTACAAATTGAAAATAAATAACTATTGCCAACACCGTGTATAATTTATTGCTGGTAATCGCTTACTTACGAAAGTCCTCTCGGACTTTCTTGGTTCGTGTTTTATTTACTAAATTTACTGCTTAACCACGCAACAAACCATACACAACAACGTTGTGCAACATTTAAAAAAAATGAAAATCCGAATATTATTTTTACTATTTTTATTAGCATTAGTCTATTCTTGCCAAGAGAAATCGGACTATATCTCTGATTGTGAATGTGCGAAAATAGATTTAAAAAAGGGAATTGAAGTTACAGACAATCTTGACAGGTTTCGAGTTACATTTCCGAATGAAAATTGGGAGCCTGATATTCACACGGACGAATTAGGAAATGGAATTGTTGGAGCTGTCCTAGATGGAAATAGTTTTAAATCATTTGGAGTTACGGAATTGACTAAAGCTGAAAACTGGATGAATAAAAAAGAACAACAAACTGATATAGAGTCTAAATACAATGTTGTCGAATCTGGCTTAGCTAAAATAAACGGAAAAGAATCATTATGGAATTTGGTAGACTTTAAAAATGATTCGATTCCTTCTTTAACTTTGTATATTACGACTGAACATCCGACAGAAAATTTATTTTATACTCTAAATTTATCTGTAAGTAAAGACAAATACGGAAAAAAGGAACTTTGTGAATTAGAAAATATAATGCAAACCTTCCGAACGAATTAAAAAACGTTGCACAACACCGTGTATAATTAATTGCTGGTTTTAGCTCACTTGGGAAATTCCTTCGGAATTTCGCCGTTCGTGCTTTATTTAGTAAATTCACTGCTTGAAACACGCAACTAATCATACACAACAACGTTGGCAGTAATTAAAAAAAATGAAAAACCTTATAAAATATGCTATTAAATACGGTCTATCAGAAGATTTAATTCAAGAGATAAATTTGAATGGTAAACAAATTGAAATCAAAAAAAACGAAAATATTCTTAATGTTGGAGAACATAGTAAATATATCTATATAGTAATCAAAGGTGGATTTATAAGTCAGTATTTTGATGATAATAAATCAAAATTTAGAACAACTTCGTTCCATATTGACAATTATCATCCATTTATGACGCAACCAGAAAGTTATTTTTCAAAGAAACCTTCTGATACGCAAATAAAAGCATTTAAAAATTCCCAAGTAATTGAATTTCATAGAAATACAATAGAAAAATTAAGTTTGAAACATAAATCTTTTGATAAATTTTGTAATACGCATATTATAGAAGCTCTCATTTTTATAAATCAAATAAAGTCTAAATTAATAGGTCTTCCCAAAGATAAATTATACGATTACCTCCTAGAAGAACACGGTCCAATTACTAAAAATGTTCCCTCAAAGTATATAGCAGAATTTATGGGAGTTACACCCCAATGGTTAAGTAAAATAAAACGTACTAGTTGAAACATGAAATTAGTTTCATCAAACTCAAATAAATTACATTTATTTTTGTGCTTTACAAAAACTATAGATCACAATTTAACTCAAATTAAAATGAAAAATAAAATCAGCCTTACACTTATAACACTTCTTTTTTCTACTTTTTTATTCAGTCAGAACTTAGCAAAAATTAGCAATGACTATAACAAAAGAAACTTAATAGAAGGTAATATTCCTGAAAAATGGGAAGACGGAATGAGAACATCCGGAGATAAAGGAAGCTATGAATGGTGGTATTTTGATGCTCATTTGCATGATGGGAGTACTGTTGTAATGACGTTTTACACCAAGTTCATGACCGACATAAAAAAACCTTTTAATCCATACTTGACGGTTAGTATAGATAAAGCTGATGGTAGTAAAATATCAGAAAAAATTTACTGTGACCCAGAAGATTTTTTCGCTTCAAAAGATTCGTGTAATGTTAAGATGGGTAATAGTTATGCAGAAGGAAACCTAAAGGAATACAAAATTCATATTGAAAATGAAGATATAAACTTAACAGCCGTAATAAAAAGAACTACGCAAAGCTGGAGACCAAAAACAGGACATATGGTATTTGGTGCTGACGAAAGCAAAGAATTCAATTGGGTAGTACCTGTACCTCAAGGTGAAATGGAAATTGAATATGATTACAAAGGTGTAACAACAAAAACAGTTGGTTCTGCCTACCATGACCATAATTGGGGAAATTTCTCTATGATGAAAATTTTTAACCATTGGTATTGGTCAAGAGCTGAAATTGGTCCTTATAACGTAATTGCTTCAGAAATGATATCAGAAAAAGAATTTAATAATGACAATATAATTACTTTTAATATTTCTAAGGATGGCGAAACAGTTGTTGATGATGGTGAATTAGTAACTCTATATAGAACTTATGGTAAGGAGCATCCAACATTAAAAAAAGATGTAAGTGACGATTTAATTTTTGTTTATAATGATCCTCAAACTGAATACAGGTATGAATATTCACTTTTTAGAGAAAAAACTATTGTTGAAGTAGATTTAATTTCGGCATCAGTCGGTAATGGGCTTAAATTCAAACTTGCAAAAATGCTTACTAGTATTGATCCTGCATATTTTAGATTTACTGGAAAAGCAGAAATAAGAGTTTACAAATCAGGTAAATTAATAGAGAAGCACACCAGTAACAAAGCGGTTTGGGAATTAATGTATTTTGGGGATCCTGTAGGTAAATAAAACTACTGCCAACAATGTATATAAAAAATAGGGCTTTTGTGCTAACTCCAAAGTTCTGTGTTTATTTACAAAGTCCGCTAAATATAAAATTTGGAATTTAAACGAAAATTAAAAACAAAATATTTATATTTAGCTAAGTGTTAAACCCGAAATATAGTGCTTATTTTATGCCCTACTTTTCATATACTAACCGTTGCCAGTAATTTACCAAAACAGCGTAAACCCATTTTAAATTGAACGAATAGCAACAAGTTAACACCAATTAAATTAAAATACGGAAATAGAATTTTAACGAAAAAATGACTTTAAAGAATAAGATATTACTCAACAAATTCCTTTTACCTATAATATTATTATTAATTCTAATAATCTATGTTTTAAGACAAAACTCTTTAGAATTCGGATTCATAATTTATTACCTAATCTTGTGGTTAATAGTTTCTATATTCATCATTTATAAATCGAAAAACCATTTGATTGAATATAATACTGAACCGAATCAATTAAAAATCAAGTATTACGCAGGAATAAATAAAACTGCTGAAAAGATTATCCAAATAGATAAAATAGTAAGCGACAAATTAGAAACGAGAATGTTTGATTTTGGATTTGATGTATTATCAATAAAATATGTGGATGAACAGGATTTATATAATCTTATAGATTTAAGAGTCAGCAAAAAAGAAGATTGGATTGATATTTTATCATCTATCAAAAACGAAACCAACATAAATAGGTCAGCTGAATAAAAACTACTGGCAACAACGTGTATAAAAAATTGCTACATTAGTACTTAAATAATGGTCGTTGCACTTTTGTTACGTCTGATTTTCCTTCGGAAAATCCTCGCTCACAAAAACGCAACTTTCCATACACAAAACCGTTACCACACATTAGAACAAATGAACCGCAAAAAACTGATTAAATATATATTACTAATTGGATTTTTAATCTTGATTGGATATGTTTTTATTCGTGTTCAATATGGTTCAATAGATTATAGCGGAACTCTAAGTACGAAGTATCAGAAAATCGAGAATTCAACTGACCAAATTATTGAAACTGATTTTTTTGAACTAAAAACACCTGAAAACTGGACTCACCTATTCGGAGGTTATGGTACTGAAGGAGATCCATATGGTAATTTTCAGACGAGAAAAGGAGTAATTCATTATGAATATGGACATTGGGCACCAAATTATAGTGAAGATGATGATATTTATGAATACAAAGTTGAAAAGAAAACAATAAATCGATTCCAAGTTAATATTGCCAAGAATAAAAAGGGAGAAATTGGAATTTGTATACCGAAACAAAACGAAATGCAGACTTCTCTTACTTTTTATCTGGACGAATCTGTTGCAAACAATTTCGACGAAATAATTGAAGGAATACGTGAGATCAAATTCAAGTAAAAAAACGTGTGGTAACACCGTGTATAATTAATTGCTTGGTCACTGCCGACTTACGAACATTCCTGCGGAATATTCTATCTGTGATTTATTTGCTAAATTAGTTGCTTAACCACGCAACTAACCATACACATCAACGTTGTGTGTAAGCTAAACTAACCAACGAAAATCGAGCTTCAATTCAAATTCCCAGTAATTTAACACAGGAAAAACGGAATAAAAAGCGGAGATTTTTTTGAGAATTTTAAAAGAAAAAGTGCAGAATGACAGATATTACGATTGAAAAACAAACTGAAATCGAAAACAATGAATTTGAAATTGCAAAAAAACGATATCGTATTGGAGCATTTCTGATTGACTTTTTTATCTTTTGGTTAATAGCGATGGTTTTAGGATTCTTCTTTGGAGAACCACTTGAAAATGAAGTCGGATTTCATATGACTGGATTACCCGCTTTTGGAATGATGCTTTTTGGAATTCTTTTATGGCCAATGAGCGAGGGAATTTGGGGACAAACTATTGGAAAACGTATTTTGGACATAAAAGTAGTAACTAACGAATTTAAACCAATTGGAATCGGACAAGCTTTCGGTCGATTTTTTCTCGGATTTATAGATTATATATTTGTAATTGGATTGATAATTGCGTCAACTAATAAACAAAACAAACGAATCGGAGATATGGTTGCGAATACAATAGTTATACGAACGAAAAAGCCTACACACAACACCGTGTATAATTAATTGCTTTGGCAAGTGATTATTTGGAAAATTCCTTCGGAATTTTCTCGGGTTCGCATTTGTTTACTAAATTAGTTGCTTAACCACGCAACTAACCATACACGCACACGTTGTGTACAATGGTGACCCGTCCTGAAATAAGGCTACATAATTTTAAACATTATGTATAGAAATGACAAAGTAATTAGACGTTACAGTGAACCTTTTAAATTAAAAATCTTAGCCGAACTTACAATCGGAAAACACACAAAGAGTGAACTTTGTAAACTCTACTCTATTGCACCTACAACAGTAAATGTGTGGATTAAAAAGTATAATCGTAAAGACTTAATGAACACCAGAGTAAAAGTGGAAACAAAAGACGAAATATCTAGAATTAAAGCACTTCAAAAAGAGGTTGAACAACTTAAAAAACTACTACTTAAAAAGGATCTCGATGCTATGGTCCAGGATTGTTATCTGGAAGTAGCTGCTGAAGATCTTGGCTATAAATCAGTTAATGAACTAAAAAAAAGCTAAGTATAAAGCCTTAAGTAAAGCCAAAAAGATATCTAAGGGATTTGCTACTTTGACAACTATAACCCATTGTTTTGGACTTAAACGTAATGCTTATTACAAGCATAAAAACAGAGCTGATAAGCGTTTAAACCTAGAACTACAGATTATTAATATCGTTAGAAAAAGACGCAAATCCCTTCCTAGAGAAGGCGTGAGAAAACTTGTAAAATCATTAAATGCAGATTTTAATAAAGCCAATATTAAAGTTGGTAGAGATACTTTATTTAATGTGCTTAGAAAAAATCAAATGCTGACACTTAGAAGGAAAACCAGTGCTAGAACTACGAACTCTTATCATCGTTTTTATAAATATAATAACATCATAAAAGACTTAGAAGTTACTAGAGCTAACCAAGTTTGGGTATCTGATATCACATACATTAGAACCATAAAGGGTTTTTGCTACCTGGCTTTAATAACAGATATGCATTCCAGGAAAATAGTTGGTTATGATATTAGTGATAGCTTGGAACTTAAAGGATGTGTGAGAGCGCTAAATAAGGCCATTTATCAAGCTAAAAGCATTAAACAACTTATTCATCATTCGGACAGAGGAATACAGTATTGTAGCAATGTATACACACAAATACTCAAAAGAAAAAAGATAGATATTAGTATGACCGAAGAAAATCATTGTTACGAAAATGCAATGGCAGAACGTGTAAATGGAATTTTAAAAGATGAATTTTATTTAGACCAGACCTTTGATAACGTGAGTCACGCTAAGAGAGCTGCAAAAAATGCGATTAATTTATACAATGAAGTAAGATTACATTTATCTTTAGATTATAAAACACCTAATATGGTATATAAATTATCAGCTTAATTCAATTTTAACCTGTAGCCATATTTCAGGACAAGACAGCTAAAAAAAACCGAATGGCAACATTATTAGAAGATATAAAAAAGCAATCTGAATGGACTGTAAAAGCGTTTAAATCCGACGGCATTGAATTGAATTACTCAATCGGTAGCTTATTAGAAATTGACCGATTTATCCAAAAATACACGAAAGACGGACGACCAATTAAAGGCGGTCGACTTTCTAAAAATTTAGGCGGAATTATATTTTCAATTTCTGCTTATATTGGAGAAACCTTGATTAAAAATGTTCCGAATTCAAAATGGATAACGGACGACAATGACCCACAAGGAGAAATAAATATTGCGGTAGAACTTGAAGACGGAACAACTTGTTGGCCTGGACAAAGAATAATCAAAAGAATCCAAAATGGACTTGAAGACGGAATTTATCCTTATGGACATAATCTGACCGAAAAAACTCTGAATGAAAAATTTGACAAGTCATTTTGGGAAATAGAAAACGAAATAAAACCAATGGAGCCGAAAAAACCTTGGTGGAAATTTTAAAAATATAAAAGCCAGTTTACAACACCGTATAAAAATAATTGCGGTTTAGTGCTTAATCAAAATGTCGTTGCGTGTTTGTAACGTCTGATTTTCCTTCGGAAAATCCTCGCATACAAACCCGCAACTATTCTTATACATAAACGTTGTGTTCAATCGTGACCCGTCCTGAAATAAGGCTACATAATTTTAAACTTCATATACAGAAATGATAAAGTAATTAGATTTTACAGTGAACCTTTAAAGACATTCCTTTTTTTCGGAAAAGAAAACAATTACTTAACGTATAGTAATCGTTTATAAAAACATACTACAAATTCAAGACTTTTTCTAGAGCATTATCTATATCTTTTTGAATAAAATTAGATTGATATAAAATTGTTGTTGTAACTGACGAATGTCGATATAATTTTTGTAATATTTGAATAGGTATTTTATCCCCAGATATATTCCCAAAACTATGACGAGCAATATGCATGCTTATTTTTTTATCGATTCCTGCCTTTTCTGCGACTATTTCTAATCTTCTGTTAAAGTTTCTAGTTATAGTCTTTATTCTTGTTCGAAGAATTTTATTATTCTCTAAATCAATATTTTCTAATTCTTTAAATACGAATATCGAATCTTTATTTCTATTCAGTTTTTGTAAAATTCTTCGCGCTTTATCTGGTATTTGTAAAGAAACTATTTTCTTGTTTTTCCCCATTCTATAATAAAGTCTATTATCAACAAAATCTTTCCATTTTAAATGAAGGACATCACTAATCCTAATTCCAGCAAAGTAAAAACTAAGTAACCATGCCGACAAGGCGTAATCTTGAGCTTTAGTTAAATCATCTATGGTTTCTAGAGTTTTGATTTCATCACTATTTAAACCAATCTTCTGTGTTTCAGGAAACTTGATTTGATATCTTCCTTTTCCAAATGGATAACATTTCGCATCTGTTAGCAATTCTGAAATAGCAATATTAAAAATTGTTCTTATCATAATCATATAGTAAGACACCGTCCTGCTTGAAATTTTCCGCTTATTGATTAAAAAGTTATCAAATCGCCTGATAAGCTTAATATTTATCTCACGAAAATATATCTTATCCCTATTTAAAAACTCCTTAAACACCTGTATACGTCCATATTCGATATCTAATTGATGAAATTTTTTCCTATCGCTAATTCTTTTTAAATAAATTAATGATACCGCAAAAAAATCGCCACTAGAATTTACTATTTTATTCTTAATGTCATCGACTGATTGATAGTTACCATCAATTTCTGCTTCAATTAGTTTTTTATTCGCAGAAGAGAGTTTCTTAAAAATAAGCTGGTTAATATTAAGAGCATCATTATGAGATTTTTTAACACAATTATTAACCCTATCCCATTGACACCTTTTAATATACTGACCAACATACAAAAACGAAGCTTTTCTATCCTTTGTGACTCTTATAGCTATAGGATATAAATTATTAATATTTGCTTTGGTTCTTAACACGGCTTTAACTGAAGACATAACTAATTGATTTACAATTACAAAGATACAAAATGCAGGTACAACATAGGTACAACATTTGGTAATATCATATGGTTTCATTTGGTATCAAAACTTATGACAACTACACGTAACCATTGATTTTAAAGGTATTAATATAATTTTGATATGGAGTGCTCCAAATTCATAACTCGGAGGTCATGGGATCGTGCCCCATTCTCGCTACAAGTAAACCAGTAAAAGTCAAGAATTCAATTCTTGGCTTTTTTTTGCTAAAACATTTCTTTATCCATTATAACTATACTACAACACACATTAAATTGTTTTCAAAAAAATAATTAGACAACTTGGTAATCTTATATTGTAAATAAAAATAAAATGACACATGAAATTAACTTATTTACAATGTGAGTTTGGCAAAAAAAGTTAATTTTAAGTATATTACAAATTATCAAGATTATTTTATTATTTACTTATGAAAAAAATCACTTTAAAAAACATTGCCAATCATCTAAACGTATCTGTATCAACAGTATCTAAGGCGTTAAATGGTAACGAAGAGATTAGCAAAGCTACAACCGATGCAATAAAAGCATATGCTAAGGAGAAAAATTACGTACCTAATTATAACGCTATAAGTTTAAAGAATCAACGTACTAGAACTATTGGAGTAATTATTCCAAATATGCTTAACTATTACTTCGCGCAAATATTAAAAGGCATAGAAAAAACGGCCTCATTAAATAAGTATAAAGTAATTACTTGTATATCTAATGAGTCTTTACAAAAAGAGGTAGAAACTATAGAAATGTTATCAACTGGAGTTGTAGATGGATTTATTATATCTGTTGCTGAGGAAACACAGTTAAAAGAAGATTATGGGCATTTAAATTCTTGTAAAGAAAATGAAATACCTTTAGTTATGTTTGATCGTGTTGTAGACAAGATAGATTGTGACAAAGTTATTACTAACGATTTTATTGCTTCTTCGAATGCTGTTGCTTATTTAAAAAACAAAGGCTGTAAAAAAATAGCTTTTGTTGGAACAGAAATGGATTTAAGCGTAGGAAAATCTAGATACGAAGGTTACTTATTTGGTTTAGAAAACAATGATGTTAAAAGGGACGAATCTATAATTATTAATACTCATGAAATGTATTACAAAAAGCATGAGTCTATTGTAAAACCACTATTTAATAATCAGTTTGATGCCTTAATTGCATCTAATGAATCTATTGCTATTGCAGCAATGAAAGTTGCACAAGAAAAAGGAATAAAAATACCTGAAGATTTATCTGTTTTAGCTTTTTCTAATGGTATTCTTGCTAGACATTCAAATCCTACATTAAGTACAATTAGCCAACACGGTGAGCTTATTGGAGAAAAAGCAG
Organism: Lacinutrix algicola; assembly: GCF_001418085.1. GTDB lineage: Bacteria > Bacteroidota > Bacteroidia > Flavobacteriales > Flavobacteriaceae > Lacinutrix > Lacinutrix algicola. The sequence continues at coordinate 169,281 of NZ_LIQH01000038.1, read as the reverse complement.
CAACATTATTAATAAATAAGCTAGAAAACAAAATAACCAATATAACATCCGAAACAGTAGATACAGATATTGTATTAAGAAATTCTTCGAAATAAAAAAACTCCTTTCTAAACGTTTACTACCGCCTTTAAATTCTCTTAAATTAAGGCTCTTAAACATCATTTAAGATCTAATGATTTATAAAAAGAAAACTGAACATTATTAATTAAGCACATAAAGATTTCTACTACAGAATAGATTGTTATCTTTCTTTTTACACAGGTTTTAATTCTATATTATTAATTCATATTTTAAATCAAAAATAAGCTTATTAGAACACAAATTAATACTATTCCCATCTAATAAAAACACTTAATCATAAAAATACGTATTTCATAAATACTTAAAAAACAAGGACTTAAACTAAACAAAGTCGTTTAGTCGTATTTATTTGCATTTCACAGATTGTTATTGATGACATTTTCATAGCTTTGTAAAACATTCCTAATCATGGCAACTAACCTCAATCTTATGAAAATAAAAATACTTAATCTGATAGTACTATCACTTATTACTTCTATGTCGTTTGGCCAAAGCACCAACGAACAAAAAGCAGAGAAATACATTTCTAAAAAAGGAGAACTAACATTTACATTTAAAGTCGATAATACTACTGATATTGAGAATATTACAAAAAATCTTTCTATTGTTAATTTCGATTCAAAAACAAATACAATAAAAGTATGGGCAAACGAAAAACAATTTAGAGCTTTTAAAAAAAAAGGTATTAGTTATAAAGTTCAAAAAAATGAAAACGAAGTAGATCCTTCTGTAATTTATGATATTACTCCTTTTATAAATAACAATAAAAGCAGCCAACCCAATTGCACTAATCCATTTAGTCCTGCGTCTACTTACCCAACTTACGCTGCTTATGCACAGCAAATGCAAGATTTTGAGACAAACAATCCAACATTAGTTCAAAAAATAAGTATTAGCAATACTACAGAAGGTGATAAAGAATTATTATTTGTAAAAATATCTGATAATGTTTCTATAAATGAGCAAGAACCTAAACTAATGCTTACTTCATCTATGCATGGTGATGAAATTGCTGGATACCCTATGATGTTATCTCTAATTGACTATATTTTAGTAGTATACGATGACCCTACACATGTAGATCATGCAAGAGTTAAAAACTTAGTTGAAAACACAGAACTATGGATTAACCCGAGCGCAAACCCAGATGGAACATACTACAATAGTGCAGACAACACTTCTGTTACAGGATCCAGAAGAGCAAATGCAAATAATGTAGATTTAAATAGGAATTATCCTGATGATGTTGCCGGTGCACATTCTGATGGTGAAGAATATCAAATTGAAACGTTAGCATTTATGTGCTTAGCTGAAGCCAATAAATTTGTTGTTTCTGCCAATTTTCATGGTGGCACAGAATTAGTAAACTATCCTTTTGATAATAGATATGCTGCTGAAGACACGCACCCAGACACTAACTGGTTTGAAAACGTATCTGTAGAATACGCAACACATGCCCAAACTGATGCTAATTCTGGCACAGACTATTGCGGAGATGATTATGGATACAAGTCTAGTTATATGACCGACGATGATGATTGGGATGCAAATGCTGGTAATAATGCTTGGCATAACAACTACTCTCAAAGTCCTGGTGTTACCCATGGTGCAGAATGGTATCGAGTTAATGGTGGACGCCAAGATTATATGAATGTTTTTAAACATTGTCGAGAAGTTACTATCGAATTATCAGATACTAAAATTTTACCTGAATCTTCATTAGTAAATTACTGGTACTATAATAAAGATGCTCTATTAGATTACTTAACGCAAGGCACTTATGGTTTTAGAGGAGTTGTTAAAGACAACGTTACTGGAGAAACTATTGAAGCAAAAATTTCTATTATAGGTCATGATAATTATGGTTCTGAAGTGTATACAGGTATTAATCATGGTGATTTCTACAGACCCATTGAAGCTGGAACATATGATTTACTTATAGAGTCAGCATGCTACCAATCTCAAACATTAAATAGTCAAACTATTACTAATGGTCAAAAAGTAATTTTAGCAGACATCATGATGATACCTTCTGGAAGTGCTACTACACCAACTAATTTAAGTATTTGTAATATAAAAAGTACTACAGCTTATTTAGCTTGGGACACCACTGGAAATAATTATGATTTAAGGTATCGTAAGTCTAGTACAACTACTTGGACCACTATTAGTGATATAAATGAAAGCGCATACACTTTAACCGGTTTGGTTGATAATACAGAATATGAGGTTGAAGTTAGAGCTAGGTGCTCTAGTACTAGCCCAACAGCATATACAACTACTAAATCATTTACTACAAAATCTCTTTATTGTTCATCTAATGGAAACAGTACTGATGATGAATATATTAATAGAGTACAATTAGAAGGATTAGATAATAATAACTCAGGTGCAGGTACTACAAGTGTTGGATATTCTAATTTTAAAGGCGTCTTAACGGTTCCAAATTTAACAGTAGAAAACAACTACACTATTACCATAACTCCAGAATGGCCTGGTAATGCATATGATGAAGGCTATACTGTTTGGATAGACTACAACAGAGATGGTGATTTTGAAGATGCTAGTGAAGAGGTTTTTACTAAATCAATATCGGACGACATTACTGTTTCTGGGACTTTTACAATTCCAAATGGATTAACAGCAGGTAATACAACCATGAGAGTTTCTATGCAATACAATGGAGTTCCAACATCTTGTGGAGCTTTTGAATATGGAGAAGTTGAAGACTACCTTGTTAATATAGCTATAGGAACTTTACATGTTGAAGAAAAATCTATAGAAGAAGTACTTATTTATCCAAATCCTTTTGACAACGCGTTAAATTTAAAACTTCCAACAGCATTTCATAATATTGAAATTCAGCTTTTTGATATTAGAGGGAGGACTGTTTATTCTGAGAAAACAAGTAATAATAATGAAACAACTCTAAATATTTCAAATTTAGGAAACCTTGCTAGCGGCACCTATTTACTTAAATTAATAGATCTAGACTCAAATAAGTCGATTATCAGAAAGCTTATAAAATAAAACACCGACTAAATGCATAAATAAAAGCCAAAACACATCAGTTTTGGTTTTTTAATAATCTGAAAACCAAAAATTAACACAAGAGAAATGCGCTTCGTCGATTATATTTGCATTTCATGGTATTTCATATTATATTCGTATTAACTTAAGAATTTGATAATCAATGACATTATTTTTGAAAATCAATTAATTAGTCCCAAACTAACCTAAACGCTTATGAAAATTTTTACCTTCAGAAAAAAAGCCCTCCTTGTTTTTGCTTTTATTAGTTTTTTCAATTGTTTTAATTTAGCAGCACAATGCACATCTAGAGGAAATAATGATACTTCTGAATATATTAGCCGCGTTCAATTAAACACAATAGATAATTTCACAACAACGGGAACAACTACTATTGGCTACTCTAACAATACTGGTATATCTACAAACTTAACAACTGGTTCTACTTACTCACTAACTATAACTCCTGGGTTTCCTGGAACTACATTTGCCGAAGGTTACAGAGTATGGATAGATTACAATAACAATAATGACTTTACCGACTCAGGAGAACTAGTCTATACACAAGCAGCAACAACACTCTATCCGGTCACAGCAACCTTTACAGTACCTAATACTGTAACTGCTGGTTCAAAAAGAATGCGCATTTCAATGAAATATAATGGTACTCCAACTTCTTGCGAAGTTTTTGATTATGGTGAGGTTGAAGACTATACAGTAAATATTATTGTTTCTAATACTCCAGAAATTGAAATTATTGGTAATACATTAAATATTGTAGACGGAGATATATCTCCATCCATAACTAATCACACAGATTTTGGTTCAGCAATAATTGGAAATTCAATAACAAGAACCTATACTATAAATAACCTTGGAACATTAAACTTAAACATTGGTACATTAACTATTAGTGGAACAAACGCATTAAATTTTGTAGTTACAAGTCCTCCTTCACTAATAGTAACTCCAGGTTCAAGCACAACATTTGATGTTACTTTTACACCAACAACAGTAGGTTTTAAAACAGCTAACATTTCCATAATTAATAATGATACTAATGAGAATCCATTTAATTTTGATGTTCAAGGAAGTGGTACCCTTCCTTTAACAAATGGACCAGGAGGGATTACAACTAACCTAAGGTTATGGTTAAAAGGTACAGAAGGCTTAGCGTATACTGATGGACAAGGTGTTGCCCTATGGTCTGATCAAGGAAATGGAGCAGATGCTACTGTAAATACTTCAGGCCAAGAACCAACTTATAGAGATAATATTTCAAAAAACATTAACTTTAATCCAGTAGTAGAATTTGATAACTCCTTCTCTACTTATCTTGTTGATGATGATTATTCTTTTGACAATACTTCTACACAGTTTTTAGAAGGCTCTTCTGGACTATACACCCAAGATATCTTTATTGTTATTATACCAGACGATACACCTATTAATAACTCTTTTGGGGTAATGGATGTTTTTTGTGGAGATTCTGATCCAACAACAGACGTTTCAGATACTACAGGAATTGGTTTTGGCGATTTTACTAGTAGAATTACTGGAGAAAGTATTTCTTTTGCTTTAGACACTTACGATTCGTCAGATCCAGGTGATGGTTATGCAGTGCACGATGGTCCTTCAGCAAGTTATTCTAATGTAGGAATAATAAATGCTAGAAATAATTCAGCCGTTACACAACAAGAGTTATTTTACAATGCAAACGATATAGAGACTACACAAAATGATGTTGCTGAATTTACTAATGTTAATGATTCTCGTTTTTGGCTAGGAAGAAGTGAAGGATGGGAAGCTGCTTTAAATGCTAGGGTTGCAGAAGTAGTAACATTCTCTTCTAGATTAAGTGATGTAGATTTAACAGATGAGCGTAATAGAGTACAATCTTATTTAGCAATTAAATATGGTATAACTTTAGGTGTAAATGGTACTTCTCAAGATTATGTAGATAGTGATGGAAATATTATTTGGGATCAATCTGAAAATATTGGATATAATTTTGATATCGCAGGTATTGGTCGTGACGATAATTCCAACATACACCAGAAACAATCTAGTAGTGTTAACAATGCTACAGATGTTACTGGACCTACTGAAGGCATACTATCTATTGGATTAACCCATATATACAACACAAATAACCTTAATAAAGCTAATAACATCGATACTTTAGATAATAAAGATTTTTTAGTTTGGGGGAATAACAATGCAAGTTTAGATGCAGCTCCAACCGTTATATCTGTAGATATAAGTTCGGGGATACCTAGTCTATCTACTCCTGTTAGCTTTTTAAGCATGCAGCGTATTTGGAAAGTTGTTGAAAATGGTGGAGACATAGGAAAAGTACAAATTTCTATACCACAAAATGCGATAAGAAACATTAGTCCTCCAGGTAGTTATTACATGTTTGTCTCTGATGTTCCTGTGTTTGATTCAAATGCAGCTTATAAAGTTATGAAAATTGATGGCTCAAACTTAATTACTGATTATGATTTTGACGGAACAAAATATATTACTTTCGGTTATGCTCCACAAATAGTAGTAGAGCGCTCTGTATACTTTAATGGTACTACAGATTACATTGACATGGAAAATGCTTTAAATTTAAATCCATCTGGCTTTACAATTTCTTCTTGGATTAAAAGAGATGCAGCAGATAGTGGAACTGCTTCAATACTATCAAAATGTGACGAAGCAATTACAGAAGGTTATGACTTTAGAATCTTGAATGATAACAGAATTCAATTGCGTTGGATTAATAGCAATGGTATAAAACAACTAGCCTCTACAACTTCTATTCCCGATGACGAATGGCATCATGTTGCTGCTATTTACAATGGCACTAGAATATATCTATATATTGATGGCGTCTTAGATAGATTTGCAAATAGAACTGCTCCAGTAAGCACAGACCAGTCTTTTCACATAGCTGCAGCTGGAAAAATAACGCCCACAAGACATTTTAGAGGAAATATTGACGAAGTTAGAATTTGGGATACAGAACTAACACAAGTACAATTACAGTACATCATGAATCAGGAAATTGAAAATAATTCAAACTTTGTAAGTGGTAAAATTGTACCTACAACAATTACTAAAAATGATGTAGCATCAATACCATGGACCAATTTGGCAGGATATTATCCAATGTCTATATATACATACACAAATACAAATGATGAATCAGGCAATAATATACAAGGTGCTTTAATAAACTTAAAGACTGTAGATCATCAAACAGCTCCATTGCCTTATAAAAGTGCTGCTGGAACAGATTGGGATTTAAACTCAACTTGGGCTAATGGAAACGTACAAACAATACCTGGTAACACATCTATAGTAGATAATACTATTACTGTAGATTGGAACATTGTTGAAACTAGCCATAATATAGATTTAGACAATGCTTCATTACCATCAGCAAACAACAACAATCGATCAGTATTATCGCTTAACGTAATAGCAAACAAATTAACCCTAACAGGAGATACTAGTGCAAACTCAGGAAACGGATTAACAGTTTCTCACTATTTAAAATTAGATGGAAAAATTGATTTAGATGGTGAATCACAATTAATACAAACACTAGGTTCAGATTTAGATATTGCAAGCTCGGGAAGCTTAGAGCGCGATCAACAAGGTACTCAAGATTTATTCACTTATAACTATTGGTCTTCTCCTGTTGGAGCCACCAACAATACAACAAATAATAACAGTTATAATGTACCTCAAATATTTAATGATGGTTCAGACCCTAATACACCTTTAAACATTAACTTTATTACTAATAGCTATAATGGAACACCATCTTCTCCAGGAACTCCAATTGGTATTGCAGATTTTTGGATTTGGAAATATGCTAACCTATCTACCAATTACTATAACTGGCAACATATTAGAAGTACCGGCTCTATGCTAGCTGGTGAAGGCTTCTCTATGAAAGGTGTAACAGATACAGGTAATAACTTAGTATTATCACAAAACTATATTTTAGAAGGAAAACCTAACAACGGAGCAATTACTCTTAACATAGATAACGAAAAAGATTATTTAGTTGGTAACCCTTATGCTTCTGCAATAGATGCTGACAAGTTTATATTAGACAATACGTCTACAACAGGAGCAATTTATTATTGGGAACATTTTGGAGGTGGTACACACAATACCGGAGGATACCAAGGTGGCTATGCTATTTACAATCTTTCTGGCGGTATTCCAGCAGTAAAATACAATTACAATGCTGGTGCTCCAGATCCTACTGGCGGTAACGGTACAAAAACACCAGGACAGTATATTCCTGTTGCGCAAGGTTTCTTTTTAACTGGAACAGCAGATGGTAGCACTATTAACTTTAATAATAACCAACGTACGTTTCAAAAGGAAAATATAAACTCTGTATTTTTAAGAAATAGTAGTTCACAATCTAGTAGTAATACAAATAATCAATTAGATAATAGATTAAAAATTAGATTAGGATTTACTTCTGCAGATTCATTTAACAGACAGTTATTAGTTACTAGAGATAGTAATGCAACAGAATTAATAGATTTTGGATACGATGCCAAAAACACTGAAGAATTTAATACTGATATGTTTTGGCTTGTTGATAGTGAAAAATTTAGCATACAAGGTACTAATGTAATTGAAGCAGGAATTGTTCTACCGTTAGGAATAAAAACAAGCAACAACGGTATAAATTCAATTAAAATTGATGCTTTAGAAAACGTGCCTGCTAGTTTAGAAATATTTGTCTATGACACTGTTACAAATACATTTCATGACATTAGAAACAATCAAGATTTTTCAATAGATCTACCTACAGGAGAATACTTAGACAGATTCGAACTTCATTTTAGCAATAATAATACTTTAAATACAGAGGATTTTGAAACATCAGAAATAGGTATTCAATTTTATTTTGCAAACAATAACAAAAGTATTGTGATAAACAATCCTATGCTTAAAAACATTACTAAAGTCGAAATATTTAATGTTCTAGGTCAATCTATTGTAATGTATAATGAATTTGAAAATCAAGACTACATAAAACTTAAAACAAATAATATTAGTACTGGTAGCTATATTTTAGAAATACAAACAGACGAAGGCAAACTATCTAAAAAGGTTTTAATAGAATAAAAATCATATCAATTTACTTTAAAACAAAGTACATATTTTTAAAATCCCTAAATTTTTTAGGGATTTTTTTATTTTCAAAAATTAATTTTAAAACACAGTATATCAGAACTTTAACTAAATGCTTTAAATGCATTCTTTTAAAAAATCAATAATTTAATATTCATTACAACGAATAAATAGGTTGTTAGTCGATTATTTTAGTATATTTACAAAAAAATATTTTTTAATTACAATATATAGCTGATCCCTCTTAAGTTATTTTTTTACAAAAAAAACCTACTTATGAAAACATTTACTCGCAAACCAGCTTTACTATTATTTTTAATAATAACATTCTCGACAAACTTATTCGCACAAACTAGTGGAGACCAAAGACCAAAAGTACGTTTAGGTTTTACGTGCCCAGACAATACTCACAGACAATTACTAGTAACTGCAGATGAAAATGCAACATCTGGAATTGATTTTGGTTATGATGCAGAATTGAACACAGAAGAACCTAGTGACATGTATTGGATAATAGAAAATGTTAATTTCCTTATCCAAGGTATAGATAGCATTGATGAAAACACTACTCTTCCTTTAGGTCTTAATACTGAATCAAATGGACTTTGTACTATTCAAATAGATGGGTTAGACAATATTCCAGACACTTTAGACATAGTACTTTTAGATAAAGAAAATAATACATATCATAACATTAAAAACAATTCTGGTTATAGTTTTAATATCGTTTCTGGAACTTATTTAGACAGGTTTGAACTACTTTTTAGTGAAGACAACTCATTAAGTACTAATAATTTTGAAACATTAGAAAAAGATATTCAATTTTATTTTGCAAACAATAGCAAAACTGTAGTGATAAATAATCCTAAGCTTAAAGAAATTAAGAAAGTTGAGATGTTTAATATGTTAGGCCAATCTGTAATTGCCTATAATAACATTAAAAACCAAGACAAGATAAAACTTAACACTAACAATATAACTAGTGGAACTTATATTATAGAAATAAAAACTAACGATGGTAAACTATCAAAAAAAGTCCTAATTAAATAAAAAGCACGAGATTTTAAAATGCTTTCTAAGTAAAAAACTCATATTATTTAAAGTCCTAAAGTATACTTTAGGATTTTTTTATTTAATAAAAACAGTAAAAAATATAGTCAAAAATAGTTTAAAACACTTATTGCTAAACTTAAAAATCTATGATGATGTATTTAATCTTAAAAAAACGCAAAAAAATCACCAAATCGCTTTTATAGGTTAATCACAGATAATATTACAATCAACTCACTTTAAGTCATAACTTCGATTTATTAACCTTTTAATAACGCTATTAAAAACCAACCAACAAATGACAGCTCCCTCGCTAAAATTAACTTTATTATCCATTCTATTAATTACTTTTTACTTTAACGCATTCTCTCAAACTAATGGAGACGATAGAATGAAAATTCGTTTAGGTTTTTCTTCTCCAAACCAAATTCACAGACAAATATTAGTAACTGAAGACAGCAATGCAACAGCAGGTATCGACTTTGGATATGATGCTGAAAGTTTTGAAAACCATCCAGACGATATGTATTGGATAATTGAAAATAGGACCTTTTTAATTCAGGGTATAGATATTATAAATCAAAATTCTGTTCTACCTCTAGGATTACATACTGCCACAGATGGCGTTAGTACTATATCTATAGACCAATTAATAAATGTACCTGAAACCTTAGAAATAGTTCTTTTCGATAATAACAACAATAGCTACCATAACATTAAAGGTAATTCTGGTTTTACACTAAACTTACCAGCTGGTACTTATTTAAATCGTTTTGAATTAAGATTTGTAAACAATAACGAAGATTCTATTTCTTATGAAGAAGAAGAAACTGAAGTTGAAATAGAAACTGAGGCAGAAGCTGAAGAAAGCAATACTGAAATTGAAGCTATTAATGAAACTGAAGAAGTAGTAAGTACTAAATTAGGACTTCAGTTTTTTAACAACACTAAGAGTATATCTATTAATAATCCCAACTTTCAAACCATTACATCTGTAGAAATCTTTAACTTTAATGGGCAATTAAAAGCACAGTATAACTTAGTAACTCTCGAGCATAAAATAGTTATTCAAACAAATAATTTAAACAAAGGAACTTACATTCTTGTTTTAAACACAGAGTCTAAAAGATTATCAAAAAAAATATTAATTAAATAATATTACAACAACAACATACTACATAGAAACAAAAAAGCCTGAAATTTAATTTCAGGCTTTTTCTATTAATATTTTTAAGTTTTATTTCACTGTAGTAATAAGCGTTTCTAAAGACACTTTAGTCTGCTCACCCGTAATCATATTTTTTAAAGTATAAACTGAAGTATTCATCTCTTCTTCACCTACTAACACCACAAATGGAATCTCTCGCTTGTTAGCGTAATTCATTTGTTTTTTCATGTGTTTACCGTTAGTAATTTTATCTGGATACAATTCTGAATTTACACCATTTTCACGTAAAGATTTTATTGCCTTTAAACAAAATAACGCTTCTTTATCTCCAAAGTTAATAAACATAACCTCTGTACTTTTTGCAATGGTTTCAGGAAATAAACCTAATTCTTCAAGTACTAAATAAATACGATCTAAACCAAAACTAATACCAACACCACTTACATTCTTTAATCCAAATACACCTGTTAAATCAGCATATCTTCCACCACCACCAATAGAGCCCATTTTCACACCATCTGGTGCAGAAACTTCAAAAATTGCGCCTGTATAATAGTTTAGTCCTCTTGCCAAAGTAACATCTAATTGTAGTTTTGCAGATTGTAAACCTAAACTAGAAATAGCTTCATTTATAAAATCTAACTCTTCAATACCTTTTTTTCCTTCTTCGGAAGTACTAAGAATACCTTTTAAGCTTTCTATCTGAGCTTCAAAATCACCAGATAAAGAAAATAATGGTTGTAACTTATCAATTCCACTTTGTGGAATCCCTTTACCTAACATTTCTTCTTTTACCTTCTCCTCTCCTATTTTATCTAACTTATCTAAAGCAACAGTAAAATCGATAAGCTTATCGCTTGCTCCAATAACTTCTGCAATACCAGATAATATTTTACGGTTATTAATTTTTATAGTTGCGCCTTTTAAACCTAAAGCCGTAAATACGTTATCGTACAATTGTATAAACTCTACTTCTTGCCAAAGTGAATCACTACCAACAACATCTGCATCACATTGATAAAACTCTCTAAAACGTCCTTTTTGTGGCCTATCTGCTCTCCAAACTGGTTGCATTTGATAACGCTTAAACGGGAATTCTATATCGTTTTGGTGCTGTACAACATATCTTGCGAAAGGTACTGTTAAGTCGTAACGCAATGCTTTTTCAGAGATTTTAGTTGTAGCCTTTTGTGAATTTAAAGACTTAAATTTTTCTATGTATTCCTCGAAAAAAGATTTGAAAATTTCTCTTCGGAAATTAGCAAGATTAGCTTCATCTCTAAAATCAAATAATAGAATGTTTTGTTTATTTTTTTCAAATATCTTCTGAAGTATTGATTTTTCATTTTCTTCACCATCAGATGTTATTTTATTTTTTGAGAAAACATCTAAAGCTCCATTTAAAAAGAAATCATATTTATCTTCTTTTGATTTAATCAGATTATCAAATAAATCAAAAAACACAACACTAATATTTGCTGTATAAAAAACATCTTTTCTAACGTCTTTAAAATAATCACCCGAATTCAAAATTTTAAAAATCAAGCGATCACCTTCTTCACCATACTTTCCCATTAGCGTATCGCTATTTTCGAAGCTTGGTGTTTCTATAGGTTGAAAACCAAAAGTTTGAAATTGAGACTTTATAGTGCTAAAAATATAGTTACGTTTTGCAACTTGTTCTGGATTAAAATCTCTTGTTCCTTTTGGTATACTTGGTTTTTGTGCCATAATAATTCCCTTTTAAGAAAGGGATCTGTTTTAGGTCTTCTCGATACGATTCTTAATAATTTAGAATCACACGAAGTGACGTTATCTTAAATTTAGATTCCGCAGCAAGTGCAGAATTACAAAAATAGTAGAATTAATTTGAAATAGTAAGTAAAATTATTTCTACTATTCATGAGATTCCTGCGTTCGCAGGAATTCGTTAATTTATTAACTTAAACATATACTCGTACAACTCTCCTTTTGTAATATTTGAGCCTTGCTGGATAAGTGTAAATTTATCTAAGTTTTTTTCTTCGGTATAATCTTTTTTAGCTTGTACAAACTCTACATTATCGTGCATTAAATTAGCACGTAGCCAATTAAAACCTTCGGTAGTTGTTAAATCTATTTCTTCTTCTTTTACTTTAATACCAACTAAATGCATGTGGTCTTCATTTAATGCAAATAAGTGAATATCGCTTGGCGAAATATGTTCTAAATATTTAGCTTGATTTAAAACACCTTCCCAAATTAAATCGCTAAAAATATCCAGTTCCATTTCTGCTAACTCTGGCTTATTAGCTTTTAAGTTAGCCCACTCGTCTCCTGTTATAGATTGCGTAGCCAAGAAGTTTATAAATTCTTGTTCTAATTCTTCAAATTGTTCTTTTGTAAGTCTTGAATATTTCATCAAAAAAAATATTTTTTTGCTCCCACAAAAATGGGAATCTTATTAATTTATTATTCTATTTCTTAATATCTAATGCTTTGGCTGCTGCAAAAGGTCTATCTGTTGCAAAAACATCTATTCCATCTTCTCGCCATACTTTATAAGGCACATCTCCTTTAGCTTCTGCTTGGTTATCTAAGTTTCCTAAAGTTCCTAAAATGGTCTTTATGCCGTGAGATTGTACTTTTTTATAAAAATCGTTTGGAGACAAACGTGTACCTGTAAATGCGATCATATTTTCTGTTGGAATATTAGAGCTTAACAACCAACCTAGTTCTTTTTCATTTCTTGCAGAAACAGATAGTAACAATTCTGGAGCGTATTTATAAGCCCTTTGTGCTTGTTCCATATCGTAAGTTATAATTAGGCAAACATCTTCTGCTTTCTCTGCTCTAATAGCATCTACTACAGTATGCACAGACACACTACGTTTAATATCTACAGTTAATACTACCTTATTGGTTTTTGCCCATTTTAATACATCTGTAAATAATGGCACTTTAAAAGTAGTTTCGTTTCCAAAATCGTCTTCTAAATTAAAAGTGTTTAACTCTTGGTATGTGTAATCTGTTAATTTTCCTGTTCCTGTTGTTGTACGCTCTAAAGTATTATCGTGTAATAATACTAGCTTATAGTCTTTGGTTTTAGCAACATCTATTTCGTAAATAGCAGGAATACTATCGTTTACATATTGTAAAGTCTCTAAACAGTTTTCTGGATAGTTTTTAATGCTTTTTCCTCCACGGTGTACACTTATAATTGGCGCTGCATTTTCCGAATATTTGAAAGCTTCAATTAATGCAGATTTTTTAATAGTTTGTGTTTCAGCTTCAGTTGAAGTTGATGTATTAGAAACATCGTTCTTGCAAGACACAAAAAAGACAACTAATAGTATGTAATAAAAATGCTTCATAAATTGGTGTTTCCGCGAAAGCGTTATGATTAAAATTAATTTAAAAAAATAGAAACTATTTAAATAAAAAAATGCGCTTCTAAAAAATTTAGAAGCGCAAATTTACATAAATTATTATGGTTTGTTATTAGAAAATGTAACGTACTCCTACTTGCGCTTGCCATCTTGATAATAATGACGTGTTGTACCCAAAAGTTTCTTGATTAGACTCGTTAAAAGAATATGTTGGTGTATTTGTCGTTTGGTCTACAGACACAGAAACAGGACTTACATTATTAGGAAGTTGTACAATTCCCCAATCGCTATTTAATAAGTTTCCAACGTTTAAAACATCTACACTTATTTGGATGGTATTTGTTTTTCCGTCTCCTGTGCTAAATTTATAATCTTGTAATAATTTAACATCCCACTTTCCTCTCCATGGCGCTAATGCTCCATAACGATCTGTATAATCACCTCTTTTTTCGCTTAAGTAATCATCTTGTTGAATGTATGCTTCGTAGTTTGCTGCTTGTGTGGCTTGTTCTGCTGCTGTTCCAGAAAACTGCATTTGTTGTAATTCTCCTGCTGTTGGCACATATAATAAATCGTTATTCTGACCAGAACTATCATTATTTATATTTCCTGCATAAGTATAACTAAAACGTCCGCCTTGTGCATACTCAAAAAATGTAGATAATGTTGTAGACCATTTATCGTTAGCATACGTAAATTTCTTACTTGCTACACCTATAAATCTGTGTTTATCTCCATATTTAGAAGCGCTTAAAACAGCATCATTTGCATTTCCTGATACTTGATTAAAATCGAAAGCATCACCTGTAATTTCTGCTTCTATAGAGTTTACATCTTTAGAATCTAAGTGGTTATAAGCTAAGCTTGTATAAAATCCTTTTCCAAAGGTTTTTTGAGCCTTTAATGTATAGTTCCAAATACGTCCCTTATTAGAGTTTGTAAATACGTAGGCATTATTACCTTTATCTCCATCTGCATACACTGGTCTATTATCTCCGGGTGCATTTAAAGTTTCGGTTGGGTTTCTTAATCCCCAGTTTTGTACATGCGCTCCATTAATATCTTTAGTATAAGATACATCTGCAGTTAGTACTACTCCATTTTCGAATTTATAATCACCACCAATATTTGTTCTCCAAACTTGTGGCCATTTGTATTCTGGATCTATTATTTGAAAGAAACCATCGTCTGCTCCACTTACTTGGTTACCTAACCAAACAAAAGGAAAACGACCTGTAAAGATTCCAGATCCACCACGCACTTGAAAAGTATTATCTCCCTTAACATCGTAATTAAAACCAACTCTTGGAGAAATTAATGGTTTACTATCTGGTAATCTTGTAGACTCTAAAGTAACTTCTTCGTTAGTATTTGGATTAAAGTAAGTAACTGAGGTATCTCTTGTAGCTCCATTTTCTGTATTAATGTACTTCTGTATTAAATCTCCAGTATCAAAATATAAGGGCTTATCTAAACGTAAACCGTAAGTAAGCTTAAAATTATCTGTAACATTCCATTCGTCTTGAACATAAAATGCTAATTGTCCAACGTTAAGTTCTGCTAATTTCCAACCGCCATCATTTCCATCTCCATTAGCGTTAAATTGATTAAAAGCATTTTGTGTCGCTCCTAAATACTGGTCTACTACTCCTCCTGGTTGTGTATTGTCTAAGAAAGTTTGAACATCTGGATACGGAGAAAATAATCCGTAATAAGGAAAAATACCAAAGTTGAAAGATTCGTAATTAACTAAGTTAAATGAATTTTTAAATTCGAATTTCTCAAAGTTAAATCCTACAGTAAAAGTATGATCTCCTTTAACAAAGTTCATATTATCTGTTACCTGAAAAACGCGTTGATCTAATTTATTGTTAATTGAGAATGGCTCATGACCTGCAATAATATAATTTGAACCTGCTCCATCTTGAATAGCTATTACTGGTGCTGGACCAGATAACGGGTTTCTAAAATCGTCGAAATGAGTATAACCGATTTGCAATTTGTTTGTAACATCTCCAGGTAAAGTTGAATTTAATTCTATTTGAAATGAATTTAACTTATTATTAATTTCGTAACCAGAGTTTTCAAATTGTAATGTTCTAAAACTTGGACCTCTAACACCAATAGCTGTTGGGTGTGCTGGCTTTTCTTTTGATGCATCTAAGAAATTATAGATAACTGCTAATCTGTTATTATCGTTAATATTCCAATCGATTTTAAAAATTCCTTTTGTAGAGTTAGAGTTGTAGTTAAAACCTTCGTATCTCCCAGGATTATATCCTAAATTTAACAATGCATTACTAACATCCATTAAGTCTTGTTCTGCTACAATAGATTCATTTACAGCTCCAGAACCTCTATTAGGTGTAAAAGGCGCACCTAAATCTGTACGTTCGTCTTTTTCGAAGTTTGCAAAAAAGAATAATTTATTTTTAATAAGTGGTCCACCAACACTCAATCCGTATTGTGTTTGTTCTAAATCTGCTTTAAAAACATCTTCTCCTTTAATTTTACCACCTGTAAGATCTTCGTTTCTAGTAAAACCATATACAGTACCATGAAATTCGTTTGTACCACTTTTAGTTACCGCGTTTACAGATGCTCCTGTAAATCCAGATTGTGTAACATCGTATGGCGCTAATGATACTTGAATTTGATCTATGGCATCTAAAGAAATTGGTTGCGCATCTGTTTGCCCACCAACTGTAGCCGCATCTAACCCAAAAGGATTTCCAAAAACAGCACCATCTAAACTAAAATTATTGAATTGATCGTTTCTACCTCCAAAAGAATTTCCAGAAGATGAAGGCTCTAACCTAGTAAAATCTGCCGCAGATCTTGAAATTGTTGGTAAACTTGTTAATTCTCTTCTTCCCACACTAGTCTCTGCTCCTGTACGATCGCTACCAAAAGTACCCGTCCCACCAGTTCCTGTAATAACAACAGTTTCTAAAGACTGACTATCTGAAGCCATAGTAATGTCTAAATTCTGAGTTTTACCAAGAGTTAAGTAAACATCTGTAAAAGCTTGTTCTTTATAACCAACAAAACTAATTGTAATAGAATATGGTCCACCTACTTTAAGATTAAGTAAATTAAAACGACCATCGAAATTTGTTGCACCTCCAAACTTAGTTCCTGTTGGTGTATGCACAGCAAGCACATTGGCTCCTGGTAAAGGTTCATTCATCTCATCTAAAACGAGACCTTTTATATTAGATGTCGTAACCTGAGCAAATGCCAGAGCGACAAAAAACATAAATAAAATTGAAAGTGATTGTTTTTTCATTTTTGTAGTGAGTTGTGTGTTAATTAAATCATTATGCCCGCATAACTATTTCACTACTAAATTACTACAAAAAAAAAAGCCACTTATAATAAGTGGCTTTTAATATTAATATTTTATTAACATAACGTTAACAAAAGTATTTTTAAGCTTGTGCTACAACTTCAAATTGAATCTCTGCAGATACTTCTCTATGTAAACGAATAGAAGCATCATACTTCCCTAAACGCTTAACATTTCCACCTGTTACAGAGATGAATTTTTTATCTATAGAATGACCTTCTTTTTCCAATGCTTCTGCAACATTAATGTTGTTTACAGAACCAAATAACTTGTCTCCTTGACCAGTTTTTGAAGCAATTTTAATCTCTAAACCTTTGATAGCATCAGCAATTGCTGTTGCATCTTCGATTTCTTTCTTTTCTTTGAATGCACGTTGCTTTAAGTTTTCAGCTAATACTTTCTTTGCAGAAGTTGTAGCTAATACAGCGTGACCTGTAGGAATTAAAAAGTTTCTACCATAACCGTTCTTAACCGTTACAACATCGTCTTTAAATCCTAAATTTTCAACGTCTTGTTTTAATATAAGTTCCATTGTTATGATAATTTTATTTTAATAAATCTGTTACATAAGGTAATAACGCTAAGTGACGCGCTCTTTTTACTGCTACAGATACTTTTCTTTGGTATTTTAAAGAAGTTCCTGTTAAACGTCTTGGTAAAATTTTACCTTGCTCGTTTATAAAACCTATTAACCAGTCTGGATTTTTGTAATCTACATACTTAATTCCAGATTTCTTGAAACGACAATACTTTTTCTGCTTGTTCGTGTCAATATTTAAAGGCGTTAAATATCTAATTTCTCCTTCTTTTTTTCCTTTTGCTTGTTGCTCGATAGATGCCATAATTACGCTTTTTGTTTAAGTTTAACTCTTCTTCTCTCTGCCCACGAAATCGCGTGCTTGTCTAAAGCTACAGTTAAGTAACGCATAAAACGCTCATCACGTCTAAACTCTACTTCTAAAGCGTTAATGTGTTCACCTTCTACAGTGTACTCAAATAAGTGGTAAAATCCACTTTTTTTGTTTTGGATTGGGTAAGCTAACTTCTTAAGTCCCCAATCTTCTTTTGATACCATCTTTGCTCCTCTACTTGTAAGAAATTCTTCGTATTTCTGTACTGTTTCCTTTATCTGTGTATCAGATAAAACGGGATTTAAGATGAAAACAGTTTCATAATGATTCATAAAAATCTATTTATTTGTGTTAAAATGAGTGCAAAAATAACTCTTTTTGTAATAACACACAATTCTTTTTTAAATTAAATAAAAGACTTAATCATTACTATATATTGATAAGTTGCTAAGTTAGCAACTTATTAAGAATATCAAATTTGTTAAAATTTACATTTAAGCGATGTTTTTTGGTTTTAATCCGAATTTTTTGTAACATTGTCGATAATTAAACCCAAATAAATAAACGCTATGACTCTAAATTGTGTAGTAGTTGACGACTCAGCAATACAAAGACTTTCAATAGTTAAGCTAATCGAAAATAACAACTCCTTAAACCTTATTGCTGAATACAGCAGTGCTTTAGAAACAAAAAATGGCTTGAATACACATAAGGTAGACCTTATCTTTTTAGATATTGAAATGCCAGTACTTAATGGTTTCGAACTATTAGACGTGTTAAATAACAAACCACAAATTATTTTTGTTACAGGAAAAACAGAATACGCATTTAAAGCTTTTAACTATGATGCGACAGATTACCTACAAAAACCTATTAATCGTGAACGCTTTAATCAAGCGGTAGATAAAGCTGTAGAACAACACAAGCTTAAATTAGACTTTAACGAAACTGAAGGCGAACATATTTTTGTTAAAAGTAACCTTAAAAAACGTAAAGTATATATTAAAGACATAAAGTGGATTGAAGCACTTGGTGATTACGTTAAATTAGTAACCGAAGACACTTCTCTTGTAGTACTATCTACAATGAAAGCTTTTGAAGGTGAGCTACCTGAAGGTAAATTTTTAAGAATTCACAAATCTTACATTGTAAATTTAGATAAAGTAGACCGTTTTAACAGTAAAAACGTTGAAGTTGGTTCTTACGAAATTCCTTTAAGTAGAAACAAAAAGACTTTACTTGTTGATGCTTTAAATAATATTTAAGCTGAAACAAATTTTATAGATTTTAAAATCCTATTCGAGAGAGTGGGATTTTTTTTGCTTACAACTTATTCTTTTTGTCATTCCTAAGAAGGTAGGGTTCTATTATAAACAAAATATTAATATGGATTCCTACCTTCTTAGGAATGACAAAATCACATTGTGTATTTGGATAAAGTAGACCGATTTAATAATAAAAATATTGAAGTTAGTTCTTACGAAATTCCTTTAAGTAGAAACAAAAAGACTTTACTTATTAATGCTTTGAATAATATTTAAGCTGAAACAAATTTTATAGATTTTAAAATCCTATTCGAGAGAATGGGATTTTTTTTATGATTTATACTCCTGCTTTCTGTCATTCCTGCAAAGGCAGGAATCTATTATAAATAAAGTAACGTTCAAAGTGAATCCCTGCCTTCGCAGGAACGACAAAAAGTTAAACTATATCAAATTCTTTTAAAACAATAAACAAACCTATTATAAGAAGACCTAGGCCTCCTACTCTTATTTTAAATGTAAGTCCTCCAAGTTCACTTAAATTTTCTTCATAATACTTAACAATCAAAATACCTATGAATGATAATATAACTCCAATAGCAATATTTAACATGATTTATTAAAATTAAATTATCTACTTATTAAAAAAATAATCGTTTTTCAGCAGCATCAATAAAACATTACGCAACGTCTCTATCTAATAATTATCCACATTCAAAACAACACGAACACCTTTAAAAGCACCAACAGCTTCAAAAGTTGTATTAATTTTCTTAATCGCTTCTTTTGTTCTACTTAAAGATTGCTGCTGTGGAATTTTTATTAAAATATTTTTTAAATATTGATTTCTTACACGCGATACCGGTGGAAATTCAGGACCTAACACATTACCTCTAAAAACCTGACGTAAAGATTTAGCATACCAATCGCTAGCAGTTTCTACCTTATTATAATCTCTATGTTTTAACGTTACTTTTATTAATCTATAAAATGGAGGATATTTAAAATCGCGACGTTCTTGTAACTGCTCTTTAAACATCTCAATATAATTGTTAGTTGAGACCTGCTGTAAAATTCTATGTAAAGGATTATAAGTTTGTATTAATACTTTACCTTGTTTTTGTGTTCTACCTGCTCTACCTGAAACCTGAAGCATTAACTGAAAACTACGTTCATGCGCTCTAAAATCTGGAAAATTGAGCAAATTATCGGCATTCATAATACCAACTAATTTTACATTTCTAAAATCTAATCCTTTTGTAAGCATTTGTGTACCTACCAAAATATCTATTTCTTGCTGTTCTAAAGCTGTAATTATTTTCTCGTAACCATGCTTACCTCGTGTGGTATCTAAATCCATTCTACCAACATTAGCTTTAGGAAATAGCATTTTTGCCTCAGTCTCTATTTGCTCTGTACCAAAACCTTTAGTGTCTAAACTAGAAGTACCGCAAGCCATACATTTTTGAAGCATCGCACTAGTATAACCACAATAATGACAACGTAATTGACCTCTATATTGATGGTAAGTTAAACTTACATCGCAATTTGTACACTGTGGTGAATGCCCACAAGTATTACATTCCACAATTGGAGAATAACCTCTCCTATTTTGAAACAAAATTACTTGGTAACCTTCCTCCAAAGCTTCGGTGATTTCTTCAATCATTCTATCGCTAAAATGACCTTTCATACGTTTCTTTTTGTACTTCTCTGCAAGGTCTACCAACTCGATATCTGGCAATTGCACATTATTGTAACGGCGGTTAATTTCTACTAAACCGTATTTATTTTCAATAGCATTATTATAGCTCTCTAAACTTGGTGTTGCGCTACCTAATAATGTTTTAGCCTTATGTAAATGCGCTAAAACTATTGCTGCATCTCTTGCGTGATAACGTGGCGCAGGATCAAATTGCTTGAAAGACTGCTCGTGCTCCTCGTCCACTATTATTAATCCTAAATTGTGAAATGGTAAAAATATAGACGAACGTGCGCCTAAAACTATTTTCGCTTTCGCGGAATTACCCAATACTTGATTATAAACCTCAACACGCTCATGAGCCGAGTACTTACTATGAAAAACAGCTACCTGCTCTCCAAAATAATTTTGAAGACGAACCACTAACTGCGTCGTTAAAGCAATTTCTGGCAATAAATACAACACTTGCTTACCTTCTGCTAAAATTTGCTCAATCAGTTTTACATAAACTTCAGTTTTACCCGAAGAAGTAATACCATGTAAAAGTGTAACATTTTGTGTTTCGAAAGACGTTTCTATTTCCTCAAGCGCTTTAGCTTGGTATTCGTTTAACGCTTTGGTTTCTTCATTTTCATCACCATCATATTGCACACGATCTGTTTGAATATGATACTCTTCTAAAACACCTTTATCTATCAAGGTTTTTACAATTGCAGAAGAACCTCCACTTTCCTCTATCAGCTCTTTAACCTTTACAGGTTTTTTCGTTTTTGCCGAAATTGAAAACAAAGTCATGACTACTTGTCTTTGTTTTTCGGCTCTGCTTAAATCGTTTAATAATTCATGCAAACCAATCTCGCTAGTATATTCTGGCATAAGCTTAACGTATCTAACATACTTAGGCTTGTATTTGTCGTAGATTTCTTCTTGCAATAAAATAACTTCCTTTTCTATTAATCTTTTAATAACAGGAAGCACATTCTTTTTATCTAGAATACTAGAAATCTCTTGAATCTTTAATGTCGACTGATGGTGTAAGGCTTCGTAAACCAAATACTCATCGTCTTTTAAATCGGTATCTTTTATGTCCTTTTTTAAGTTTCTACTTACTAGTGTTTCACTTTCAAGAATAAAAGCATTTGGTAAAGCGGCACGCATAACTTCACCAAGAGTACACATATAATATTTTGCAATCCATTGCCAAAGTTCTAATTGCTTTTGAGTAACAATAGGTGTTTCGTCTAAAATTTGATGAATCTCTTTCGCTTCATACACTAAAGGCGGATTGGTATGTATTGCGCCAACTAAACCCGTATGTATTTTTGTTTTACCAAAAGGCACAGATACACGCATACCAACTTTTAAAAATTGGGATTCGGCTTGTGTAATGCTATAAGTAAACATTTTTTCTAGCGGAATGGCTAATATGACGTCTATAAAATGGCTCAATTGTTTTTTTAGATTATTGGATTGTTGAATTAATAACTATTAACTGCATACTAAAAACTACTCTACACGTTGCCAATATTGCGTAGAATACAAAAATGCTACATAACCGCGTACTTGCAATACATCTGGATCTTCGGTTAGCATTAATCTGCATTTAAATTTCTTGCCATGTTCTGGATCAAAAATAGTACCGTTTTTATAATACTTACCGTCTTTAGATAGGTTTTTAATCAGTTCGAAACCTAACACAGGTTTGTTGTAATCCTCTCCTTCACAATTAGTGCAGAGTGCTTCTTTATTTTCAGGATTCAAAATATCTATAATCCTGCCAAAAACCTCTCCATCGCGTTCATAAATTTCGACTATAGATTTTGCTTCGTTATTTTGTCCGTCTATCGTTTTCCATTTTCCAAAAATGTCTTGGGTATTTCCTGAAAAGGAAATCAAAAACATAAAAATTAGCAGATATTCACTCATTGTCTTGTTGTTTTCTTAGTCCCATTAATGCCATGTTTAGCTCGAAACCTAGCAGCAAAATATTTGCATTTAACCACAAATAAAACAGCAATATTAATAAGGCGCCAATAGAACCGTAAAGTTCATTATAACGTGAAAAATTCTCGATATAAACACCAAACAAATAAGAAGTTAACATTATTAAAATCGTCGTAAATAAAGCTCCTACAGAGAAAAAACTAGCTTTTCTACCTTCTCGCGTTCCAAGATAATATAGCGTTGCCGTTGCTAAAAATGTAATAATAACAAAGAAACTATATTGTGCAATTCTTGCCCACAAATCGGCTTTACGTTTAGCATCGTACCCATGATCTTCGAAAAAAGTAATAGTATTATCTACCACATAAATTTGAAAATACCCTAAAAAGGCTACTGTTAAAATTAATAGTAAAGACAAAATTAAAGCCACACCCATAGCAAAGAAATATTGCTTGAAAGCGTTACGAGTAAGTTGCTGATGGTACGAATTTTCGAAACCTGAGAATAATGCATTCACACCATTGGTCATTAAAAAAATAGCAACAACTAAAACTGTAGATAGTAATCCTGTATTACCATTATTTCCTTTTAGAGCATCAAAAATATTTTCTGAAAAGAAATCTGAAGTCGTAGGTGGTAATACAGATTCTAAAAAGGCTAAAAAATCTTTTTCGAATCCTTCTATTGGAATACTTGGTATAATAATTATTATAAAAAGCAAAAATGGAAATAGTGCTGTAAAAAAACTATAAGCTATAGCACTTGCTCGCGTTGTTAATGCTCCTTTAGCAATACCTATTACATAGAGTTCTAACAAATCGTAAAGCGACAAACCTTCTAAACCAGGTAGTTTTATTTTACTTAATAATTTTATTAAAATATTAAGCACCGGAATTTTTAACAGCTTCTCCTTTAGTAGTTGCTCGTTTAACTGTCCTTCGACATTTTGTTCTTCCAATAATTCTTTTTCTATATTTTCTGGCATTATGATTAATCTACAGCTTTTAAGCTTAAATCTAAATTATAAACAGAATGCGTTAATGCACCAGACGATATATAATCTACGCCACAAAGTGCGTAATCTCTAATTGTTTTTTCGTTAATACCTCCTGAACTTTCGGTTAAGCATTTGTCTCCAATAAGTTTAACAGCTGTTCTAGTATCTTCGTAATTAAAGTTATCTATTAAAATTCTATAAACACCGTCGGTTTTCAGGATTTCTTGAATTTCGTTTAAATCTCTAGCTTCTACTATAATTTTTAAATCGCGATTAGTCTCTTTTAAATATTGTTGTGTTTTTTCTATGGCTTTAGTAATTCCGCCAGCAAAATCAATATGGTTATCTTTAAGCATAATCATATCGTAAAGCGCAAACCTATGGTTCTCTCCTCCACCAATTTTAACAGCCCATTTTTCTAATGCGCGAATACCTGGAGTGGTTTTACGAGTGTCTAAAATTTTAGTTCCTGTACCATCTAATAAATCTACAAACATTTTTGTTTTTGTAGCAATCGCACTCATACGTTGCATAGCATTAAGCACCAAACGTTCTGCTTTTAAAATAGATTGTGATGCTCCTGTTACATAAAAAACAATGTCTCCGTACTTAACCTTGCTTCCATCTTCTATAAGTGTTTCTACTTTCATTTCTGGATCGACGTAAGTAAATACTTGTTTTGCAAATTCTACTCCTGCAATTATACCATCGTCTTTAACTAAAAGCTTTGCTTTGCCTTGTGCTGTTGCAGGAATACATGATAGCGAACTGTGGTCTCCATCTCCTACGTCTTCACGAATGGCATTAGCGATTATTAACTCTATTTCTTTATTAAATTGTTCTTGAGAAATCATAGATAAAAATTGTTTCAGCTAAAATAATGATTGCAAATCAAAAAAATGAAAAATTTAAATTACAAATTACAAAAAGTTTTACCTTTGGAGCATGACTATTAAACTCATTGCCATAGGCAAAACAGACAACAAACAACTTCAAGCTTTAATTGATGAATATCAAAAACGTTTAGGCTTTTATATTAAGTTTAATTTAGAAATTATACCCGATATAAAAAATGTAAAAAATTTAAGCGAAGCACAACAAAAACAAAAAGAAGGCGATCTTATTTTAAATAAGCTAAGTGCTACAGATATTTTAATTCTGCTAGACGAAAACGGTAAACAACATGATAGCGTAGGTTTCTCCAACTACTTACAAAAGCATATGAATTCTGGTATAAAACAACTTGTGTTTGTAATTGGTGGACCTTATGGCTTCTCGGAAGATGTTTACAATAAAGCTAAAGGAAAAATCTCTTTATCAAAAATGACATTTTCTCACCAAATGGTACGCTTATTTATTATCGAGCAATTATATAGAGGTTTTACTATTTTAAAGAATGAACCTTATCATCATAGATAAGGCTACTTTTTAACCAAAGTCATAACTTCTTTATTTCCAGAACGACTCATTGTAAACGCTAAAGTGTCCTTAGTAAGTTTATTAATTTCTACCGCAATTTCCATTTTATCAATTGGTGTACAATACAATAAATTGTTAGCTATTTTATAGCTTCCTTCAGCATTAGCCGATTGTATTTTTGAGCTATACGTACCGTCTTCGTTAAAATTAAAAGAAACATTATTATTACAATTATCTGCTCCTGTTGCATTATTTATCCAACTTGCACACTCCCATTCTCCAACAATATTTTTTGCTTGTTCTGCATTATTACAAGACATAAATAATACAATACATAATAGGCTAATACATTTTTTCATGGTGTTTGGTTTTATTTAGTTAAGATTTAACAATATAACCTAATCTGTCTATATTTAATAAAATCGTTACACTTTTTAAACATTAATTTTTAAGTAAATTGTATTTTTACTTTTTAAATATTCTATCATGCAACTCGTATTCGCTACAAACAACCTAAATAAATTAAAGGAAGTACAATCTTTAATTCCCGATCACATAAAACTGCTAAGCTTAAAAGAGATTGGCTGTTTTGAAGATGTCCCAGAAACCCAAAACACAATTAAAGGTAATGCCATACAAAAAGCCGAATACATAAAAGAGCATTATGGCTACGATTGCTTTGCAGACGACACAGGACTTGAAGTTGAAGCTTTAAATAACGAACCTGGTGTTTTTAGTGCGCGTTACGCAGGACCGCAACGCGATGCTAACGATAATATGGATTTGCTTTTAAACAATTTAAAAGAGAAGCCAAACCGAAACGCCCAATTTAAAACCGTAGTTTCTCTACACTTAAATGGTAATTTAAAAACGTTTACTGGTATTTGTAAAGGTGAAATTACCCTAGATAAAAAAGGAAACCAAGGTTTTGGTTACGATCCTATTTTTATGCCAAATGGATATACTGAAACTTTTGCTGAAATAGATTTAAAACTCAAGAATGAGATTGGACACCGTGGGAAAGCGGTTGCTAAATTAGTTGAGTTTTTAAATACTCTATAAAGCTCTACTTTATTAATAAAAAACACGAATTTTTCAGTCAAACTAAATGCTGATTTAAACATTAGAATATAAAAATGAAATACATCATTCTAACCTCACTAATATTAATAGTTTCGCTATCTGCTTACTCACAAAGCCCCTATAAAGATTATTTTGTAACAATAAAAAATGACACTATAAAATGTATGATTACTAAATTAGAAGCAGGTGAAATGACTTTCTTTAATGCTTCAGATAACAAGAAATCTAAACAAAATATTAATGGTCTAGTTGATTTATATATTTCTGAAGAAAGAGCAATAAAAAACCCTTTAAATTTAAAAATACAAAAACCAGATAGTGGATATGCACATGTTTATTTTTATAGACCTTATGTCTTTCTTAATTCTGCTCTTCCTTGTAAAATTCAATATCAGAATAAGAAATTTATAAATTTAAAAACAAATAGCTATCACTTAGAAAAAATAAAAGCTGGAACCAAGCACCTTTTCATAAAAAAAAGATTGTTCAAAGATAATATTGTAGAAATTGATGCAAAAGATGGTGAAATTTATTTTATCAAAGCAATTCTGGGAGGTATTAAAAACCTTAATAACGGAAATACACAAATGCTCATGAATATAGGAGGAGAAAGATTAATAATGCTTGATAATCCAAAAATTGGAAAGTACTCTATTCTAAATATGAAAAAAAAATCAAAAGTGTATTAAAAAATTCAAGACATTACTTATAACAGTAAAAAGCACAGCTGAATTTTATCTCCCAAACAAAACTTCAATACTAAAATCAATCTCTACCAAATCCAATTTGTGCGTATTCTCTAAAACATCATAAGACGTTACAATCGTAATATGCACAATATTTTAGATTTTGTAACCGCTTTTAAACCTTCGAGTTTGGTTCTTAATTTCTGAACATAATCTTTCAGCAATACTAAACTCATCTGCATAAAATTTCATGTGTAATGCGCGGAAAATAAAATAACACAATACTTTCCACTTATTATTAAATACTGCATTATTATTTACTTTATAAAAATATTAATCGCCAATTAGCAATAAACAAGCACTTTTATAAAATAAAAAACAACAGTGTTTAATAGGCTTAAGGCTAATAAATAGCAGTTAAAAATTATAAAAATTGAATATCCTAAATAATTACGTACCTTTGCACCTTGAAAAAACGCATATGCGTTATTTACTCCTCAGAGTGAGGATGTGTTACTAGAAGTTTTAGGTTAAGTATGTTCAATGCACTTCTATTCGTAACACCAAAATAGATTGACATTGAAATACATAAAATAAGAATGAGCACATTCCAAGATTTAGGTCTTAACGAAGAACTATTACAAGGTATTACAGATTTAGGTTTCGAAACACCATCTGAAGTACAAGCAAAAGCAATCCCAATTTTATTAAACGAAGAGACAGATTTAGTAGCGTTAGCGCAAACTGGAACTGGAAAAACTGCAGCATTTGGTTTCCCAATGTTACAGAAAATTGACGTTAGTAGTCGTACAACTCAAGGTTTAATACTATCTCCTACTCGTGAACTTTGTTTACAAATTGCAAACGAAATGAAAGCTTACGGTAAATACTGTAAAGGTTTAAACGTTGTTGCAATTTACGGTGGATCAAGCATTACAGATCAAGCGCGCGAAGTAAAACGTGGTGCACAGATTATAGTAGCTACTCCGGGTCGTATGAAAGATATGATTAAGCGTAGATTAGTTGATATTACTAAAATCCAATATTCGGTTTTAGATGAGGCTGATGAAATGCTTAACATGGGATTCAAAGAAGATATCACAGATATTCTTTCTGGAACTCCAGACGATAAAAATACTTGGTTGTTCTCTGCAACAATGCCAAGAGAGGTTGCAACTATTGCAAAGAAATTTATGAATAGCCCACAGGAAATTACTGTTGGTCATAAAAACGAAAGTACCTCTAACGTATCGCACGAATACTATATGGTAAACGCTCGCGATCGTTACCAAGCTTTAAAACGTTTAGCAGATGCTAATCCAGATATATTTTCAGTAATTTTCTGTAGAACAAAACGTGATACACAAAAAGTTGCCGAAAACTTAATTGAAGATGGTTACAGTGCTGGAGCATTACATGGTGATTTATCTCAAAATCAGCGTGATATTGTGATGAAGCAATTTAGATCTCGTCAAATACAAATGCTTGTTGCAACAGATGTTGCTGCACGTGGTATTGATGTAGATGATATTACACACGTAATTAACTACCAATTAAGTGATGAAATAGAAACGTATACGCACCGTTCTGGTAGAACTGGTCGTGCTGGTAAAACTGGTGTTTCTATGGTTATTGTTTCTAAAAGTGAAGTACGTAGATTAAAAAGTATCGAACGTATTATCAACAAGAAATTTGAATTAAAAGAAATTCCTAACGGAATGGCTATTTGCGAAGTACAGTTAATGTCTTTAGCAAATAAAATTCATAATACAGAAATCAATCATGAGATTGATAAATACTTAGAAGATATTAATACTTTATTTGATGAAACTTCAAAAGAAGAATTAATTAAAAAGTTCTTCTCTGTAGAATTCACACGTTTCTTTAACTACTACCAGAAGTCTAAAAACTTAAACGTTGCTGCTGGAGATCCTAACCGTGAAGGTCGTGAATCTAGCGGAAGCGCTGCACGTTACTTTATTAACGTTGGTGAAAAAGATGGTTTTGACTGGATGAAATTAAAGGATTTCTTAAAAGAAGTTTTAGATTTAGGTCGTGACGATGTATTTAAAGTAGATTGTAAAGACACATTCTCTTTCTTTAATACAGAAAAAGAACACCAAGAGAAAGTATTAGCTTTCTTTACAGATTATAAGCATGAAGGTCGTTTTGTAAACGTTGAAATTACTGAAGATAAACCAAGTCGCGGTGGTCGTGGACGTGGTGGTTCTGGCGGTGGTGGCGGAAGACGTCGCGAAGGTGGATCTGGTGGAGACAGAAGAAGATCTGGCGGAGGAGAAAGACGCTCTAGTGGCGGTGGTGATAGAAGACGTAGTAGCGACGATAGACCAACACGTTCTAGAAGAAGCGATGGCGGAGACAGAGATAAAGGTGAGTTTAAAACTACACACTCAAGATCTGGTCGTTCTAGAAGAAAAGACTAAATAAATACTCAAATATTTATAAAGATTCCTAAAAATTATTCTATTAATAATAACTTTTTTGTTAATATTAAGTCAAATACAATGTTATAAGAGTACTAAATAAAATTTGTTTAGTACTTTTATAGCTTATATTCTAACTATGAAATATTGTCTTTCCCTACTTTTTTAATTATAAGTTCATCATATGCATTTGCTCAAGTAGAGGAAACTCGTGAAAAAGAAGCTGTAGAAGGTGTTATAATAGACTCTCAAACTAATGGTCCAATAGACAATGTTAACATTGTAAACCTTAATCAGGTTATTGGTACATCTACTAACACTAAAGGAGAGTTTAAACTTAAAGCTAAAGTAAACGATACATTACACCTTACTTATGTAGGTTACAAATCTATTAAAGTGCGTGTAACTAACGATTGGTTAAAATTTGGAAGCTCTAAAATTACATTAACAGAGTTAGCACTTGCCTTAGAAGAGATTGTTGTAAACGAATTACAACTTACTGGTTACTTAGAGTTAGATATAAAGCAAGTACAAGTAAACACAAATTACCGTTATAGTATTTCTGGTTTAAGTACAGGATACGAAGCAGGAAATAATAAATCACCAAATACAATTAGTAAGGTTTTAGGTTCCATATTTAATCCGTTAGATTTTCTCTACAATACATTTAGTAGAAAAGGTAACGAATTAAAGAAACTTAAACAGATGAAAAAAGACGACGAGATTAGAAATCTTTTAGCCTCTCGTTTCGATAGAGAAACACTAATGGTTTTATTACAATTAACTAGAGTAGATTTAGATGAGATTGTATCGCAATGCAATTACTCTAAAGATTTTATAAATAGTGCAAACGATCTTCAAATGCTAGACGCTATTAGCCAATGCTACGAAGAGTACAAAGTGCTAAGTCGTGATAGAAAACGTGGATAACATATAGCCTCTAGTACAAAATAATAAGCCTCAAAAATCTTAGATTTTGAGGCTTATTATTTTGTACTTTATTTCACTGACTACTGAACAATTAAACTATTCTTTTTCATGATAACGTTCAATAATCTCGCCATAGCTTTTAATTGTTTTTTTACACCAATCTAAACGCTTCTCAAGTTTTTCTTCTTCGGTTAAACGCCACTCAACATCTGTTTTCTTCAACTTTGTAGTTACATGTTGCAAAGTAATTGCTGCAGATACAGATATATTTAAACTCTCTGTAAAACCAACCATTGGAATCTTCATAAAAACATCTGCTTCTTTTAAAACAGCCTCAGAAAGTCCTTCGGTTTCCCTTCCAAAGAAGAAACAAGACTTTTTAGTCACATCAAAATCATGCAACTCACAATCGTCTGTATGTGGTGTTGTTGCCACTATTTGATAACCTTGTTCTTTTAAGTCTTTAATACATTCTTTTACCGATTGGTATCTATTTAAATCTACCCATTTTTGGGCGCCCATAGCAATTTCCCTATCTATACGTTTGGTGTTTGTTTCTTCAACAATACTTACTTCCTGTATACCAAACACATCGCAACTACGTATTACAGCACTTGTGTTATGCAATTGGTAAACGTCTTCTGTTGCTACTGTAAAGTGTTTTGTACGGCCTTCTAAGACTTTATGAAAACGTTCTAACCTATTTTCGGTAAGGTAGGTTTCTAGGTGTTCTATAAGTTTAATATCAATCATAACGTAAAAATAAAAAAACCTGATACAATAGCACCAGGTTTTAAACTCTATATTAAAATACTGTAAAATGTATTAGTTACTTCCAATATTGCCTTGAGCAATTAAAAGCGTGTTAGTTGTACTTAATTCTACATCTATGTAACCATCTACAGCAATAACATCACTATACATAAAAGCAGTACCATTGTCTAGTTCCGCTACATTTGTTTGGCTAACTCCTCTTGTTTCGTTTAATCCAGAGGTTTCGTTAACTACTGTTATTCCTTTAATATTATTAAAAGTAAAAATAGTAGCACCTGAAGCCGTTGCCATATTTCCCGAACGTATAAAAGCAGGATGTTCTCCACTTGCTGGCGTTCCTGTTAAGCTAAAAACAGCTAAAGCTTCACCATTTAACCGCTCTTTAAAAGTAACTATTCCAGAAGCATTATTTAGATTACGCTCTTCTAAATTATAAGTTACTTGGTTGGTAGTTAATTCGTTTTGTCCAATATCTACATTTGCTACTGGTGTGTTTAAGTTTACATCGTTAGACTTAACTTCTACATAACCATCGAAATTTAATAACTCTTCGTAAGAAATTGGAGTATCGTCATCTAAACTTGTAAATACCGTTGTACTCATTCCTGTATCTCCATCGACAACATCTAAAGTTATCGCAACATCTTCACCATTGTTAGCAGCATTGTCCATGTATAAAAATCCAGAATGGTAGTTATTATTAACAGTACCTAATAGTCTTAATTCTATACTTAGTGTAAAATTCGAGTTTTTAATAAAACGAACCGTACCAGAAATTCCAGAATTATCAACTGTATTAAGTGTATATGTTTTAGATGCTAAATCTGTAACTTGATCTGTTTCTGCATCGTCCGATCTACAACTGCTTATTAGCACTAATGGCATTAATATTAATACTTTAAAAAACGTTTTCATTATGGATTAGGTTTTAATTATTGTTATAATAGCAAAACAAAATTACAGATTAATCGCAAGTTTGCCAACCTTAAAAGAAATAATACTAACTTTATGGATTAAAGATTATATTAAACCTCAATTAATAGGTTTAACACAAAAAGATAATAATTAACAAATACATGAAACACATTGTTGTACTTACTGGAGCTGGAATGAGTGCCGAAAGTGGTTTAAAAACCTTTCGTGATGCTAACGGTCTATGGGAAGGACATAACGTATTAGAAGTCGCTTCACCAGAAGGTTTTAAGGCTAATCCTGAATTGGTTTTCGATTTCTATAACCAACGCAGAAGACAACTATTAACGGTTAAACCGAATGACGCACATTATAATTTAGCTGCTTTAGAAAATGATTATAAAGTAACTATTATCACTCAAAATGTAGACGATTTGCACGAGCGAGCAGGAAGTAATAACGTGTATCATTTACATGGCGAATTATTAAAAGTGCGTTCTATAAAAAATGAAGCAGTAGTAAAACCTTGGACTACCGATTTAAATTTGGGTGATTTAGATGAAAACGGACACCAATTGCGACCACACATTGTTTGGTTTGGTGAAGCGGTACCAATGATTGATAAAGCCATAGAAATTTGTAACACAGCAGATATTTTACTTATTATCGGCACCTCTTTACAAGTATATCCTGCGGCTAGTTTAATGCATTATGTACCAGAAAACACTGCTAGTTACTTTATAGACCCAAAGCCTTCAATTGGTGATTCTAAAAACTTGACTGTTATAGAAGCTACTGCAACCAAAGGTGTTAAACAATTTATTAATCTACTGTAATTAAATGAAGTATAGCTTACTTGTATTTTTAATGTGTTTTACTGTTTTTAGCTACAGCCAAGAAACCGAAAACGACTCTACTTACATTACTTCTTTTAAGCATAAAATAATGCTGAAAGCAAATATTAATACACAAACCGAATCGTATTCCATACAAAATAACGATACCGAGAATTTTAGCTTAACGGCTAATAATAATTTTAAATTTACGCTATCTGCTAATTATGAGTTTCTAGGTTTAAGTATAGCTTTTTCGCCAAAAGCGAGAAACTTGCCCTATAAAACATCTTTTCAGGATATTAAAGTGAATTTATTTATAAAGCAATGGATACAGAATATTCAATACAGGCGCGTTCGTGGTTTTTATAGAGATGGTGAAATATTAGAAGGTGTGCAAGAGGAGTTTCCTAACTTTAAAACTATCAGTTGGAATGGCGCAACGTCTTACGTTATGAATCCAAACTTCTCACTAAAACACGTGCTATATAATACCGAGTGGCAACGCAAAAGTGCAGGAAGTTTAATACCAAGTTTGCGTTATGGTTACCAGCGTATTTCCGACTATGTGTTAGACGACAAAGAAGTTCAAAATTTTTATAATCTTTCTATAGCTTCAGATTATTACTATACTTGGGTTTTAGAAAAAAACTGGTTTGTTACGCCCTCTATTTCACCTGCCATTGGTGTGCGTTTTACCAACTACGCTTTAGGCGATATAAACGAGCAGAACACATTATTTACAACAGCTTTAAATTTAGGTTTATACTTTGGTTATACCTCTCCAGACTTTGTTGCAGGTGCCAATTTCAATTTCGACTCTAAAGCATCTAATGCTAAAGCAAAAACCAATATTATTAGCGATAGAAGTTATGCAAAACTCTATTTTGGGTATCGATTTAATGCACCCAAATCTGCAAAAAGAAGTGTAAAATGGCTTAAAGAAAAAGTAAAAAAGAAGTAAAACTTACAGGTTCATTTCTTTAATACTCTTAATACGGTTTCTTTCTAAAAAGGCGTCAATAGTTTCAAAATGCTCGATAACACGTTGGTCTTTAAATTCGAATACCTTTTGAGACAAACCTTGTAAGAAATCACGATCGTGAGATACTAATATTAGCGTACCATCAAAACTTTGAAGCGCTTCCTTTAAAACATCTTTAGATTTTAAATCTAAGTGGTTTGTAGGCTCATCGAGAATAAGCAAGTTTACAGGTTCTAGTAATAGTTTTACCATTGCCAATCTGGTTTTTTCTCCACCAGATAATACACTTACTTTCTTTTCTATATCGTCGCCTTTAAACATAAAACGACCTAAAATATTTTTAATCTGTGTTCTTACATCGCCTTTTGCTACTAAATCTACTGTTTGAAAAACAGTTAATTCTGTATCTAATAAAGCGGCTTGGTTTTGTGCAAAATAACCAACCTGTACATTATGGCCTAAATTACACTTCCCTTCTACTTCAATCTCACCAAGAATAGATTTAATCATGGTAGATTTACCTTCACCATTTCTACCTACAAAACTTACTTTTTCGCCTCTAGCTATAGAAAAACTTGCGTTTTTAAAGACGGTAAGATCACCATAACTTTTAGTTAAATCTTCTACCATTACTGGATAATCTCCAGAACGCTGTGCAGATGGAAACTTTAGTTTTAAGGCCGCATTATCAACCTCATCAATTTCTATAATTTGTAATTTTTCAAGCATACGCTCTCTAGACGTTACTTGGTTTGTTTTTGAAAAAGTACCTTTAAAACGATCTATAAATTGCTGGTTATCTGCAATAAATTTCTGCTGTTCTTGGTAGGCTTTTACTTGGTGTACTCTTCGCTCTTCTCTTAATTGTAAATAATGCGAATAGTTAGCCTTGTAATCGTAAATACGTCCCATAGTAACTTCTATAGTACGATTGGTAATATTATCGATAAAGGCTCTATCGTGAGAAATAACCATTACCGCATTAGCTTTATTAACTAAGAAATCTTCTAACCAAATTACCGATTCTATATCTATGTGGTTTGTAGGCTCATCTAATAAAATTAAATCTGGTTTTTGAAGCAAAATTTTAGCCAATTCAATACGCATTCTCCAACCTCCAGAAAACTCATTAGTTAATCTTGTAAAATCTTCTTGTTTAAAACCAAGACCTTTTAAGGCTTTCTCTACCTCAGCATCGTAATTAACATCTTCTAAAGCGTAATATAGTTCGCCTAATTCGCTCACTTTTTCGATAATAGACATGTACTCGTCGCTCTCGTAATCCGTTCTTGTTTCTAACGCCTTATTGTACTCGTCCATTTGGCTCTTCATTTTAAAAACGTGAGCAAATGCTTTTGATGCTTCTTCAAAAACAGTACAATTATCTTGTGTTAGTAAATGTTGCGGAAGGTATGCGATTACAGTTTCCTTTGGATGACTTATTTTTCCTCTAGTAGGACTTTGAGCGCCTGCTACAATTTTCATCATAGTAGATTTACCTGCGCCATTCTTTCCCATAAGTGCAATCTTATCGTTAGGGTTAATAACAAAATTTACATCGCTAAATAAGGTTGTACCACTAAATTCTACTGCTAAGTTATCTACTGTAATCATATTTATTTCTTTGAGATTGCGAAATTAAGAAAAAGGCTAATATTCTCTTTATTAAAAGTTGACTTTATAAAAAAAATAGTCGAAATTCGACTTTAAGCTACCGTAGAATTTGATTTATTGAAATGGAATCATATTCTATAGACATTGTTTACATTACTGTTTGAAAAAAAAAAAAAAAATGATATTGAAAAAATGATTATCGACAACTTCTTTGCATTCTTTTTTGGAGTATTAATGACATTTATACTTCAACATTTATTTGGTGGAAATAAAAATTTTTTTAGAATCGTAAATGATTTCAGGAAAAAACTTCCTCCAAAAGATAAAAAAGCAATTATTGGATACAATGAGAATTTAGGAATGTCTCATATGAACCTAAACACTTTGAAAACAAGTTTAGATGAAAAAGAACTGGATTTTTTTCTTAAAGAATTAGAGGATTTTGATTATAGTAAAGTTTATTTTAGAAAAAAGAAAGTACTAGAATATTCTAAAAATCTTCAAAGAATAATTAAAACAACAGATTGGAATTTGTTTGGTATTGGAATATTGCAAGAAATAATTGATAACGATAAAAATGAAAAAAACAAACCATACATATTAGGTCCGAAAATAGCACGATTTATAAAATACTAAAAGCGCAGATCAATAATTACTATGTTCAAAACCTATAACAAATGAATAGTTACGCTTTCTACTAACTTATTTTCTAGTGAAAATCAACACCTACGATATCACAACTAACCATACACAAAAACGGTAGTTTAAATTCGAAACCACCTAAAAACAAACTTCTTAAAAATTTAAACCTCTAAATCCAAAACAAAAGAGTACTTTCGCGCACTATTAAAAATAGCATTTATTATGAAGCGTATTAACGAGTACAGAAAATTATTTCAAGTAGAAGCAAAACCAACACTTGGAGAGCTTAAAAAGAAGTATAGAAACCTAGTAAAGGAATGGCATCCAGATAAGTTTCAAGATGAAGATGAAAAAGCTGCAGAAGCTGAAGAAATGGGACGTAAAGTTATTGACGCTTACCACTTTTTAGTTAGTATTGCTCCAGAAACTCATGCTGCTAATTCAGAAGAATATAACACTACTATCACTTCTCCTATTATGGACTGGAAACATAAAGGTTTACTTTTAGAAGTTACTTTTTTAGATGGTAATACTTACGAGTACTTTGGTGTTAATAAAGCATTATACATTAAATTTTCTCAAAGTGATAAGCAAACACGTTTTGCTAAGCGTAGTATTTTTAACTCGTTTACTTACAGAAAAATTAAAAAGAAAGATGTTGTTGCATAATTTTAGCACAAAATCTTAACTATAAAAAAAGCCTCAAGAAATTATTTTTTTGAGGCTTTTTTGTGTTTTGTTGCTAGTTATTGTTATATCGCGTTTGTTATTACTTATTTTGTTATTCTTCGTTTTGTCATTCCTGCCAAGGCAGGAATCTATTATTAATACAGAATGAATTTGGCATCAAGTGCGGAATGACAGTTTAAATTTAAAATATAAATGTTCTTCGGCTTCTAATATTATACGGAATACTCCTAATAACAGAATCAATAGTATTTTATTAAGTCTATAGATGTGGATTCCTGCCTTCGCAGGAATGACAAATTTGTTAATCAATTAAGAATGACAGAAACAAGTATAAGTGTCATTCAGAAGGAAGCATGACTGAAGAATCTCTATAAAACAAAACTGTTTATATCTTAGATTCTTCGATTTTCTCTGAATGACAGACTCTAGGTTATGCAAAGTAGATTCCTGCATTCGCAGGAATGACAAAACGAATAATTACTTTGTTAATCTATTAAGGATGACAAAACAAGTATAAGTGTCATTCAGAAGGAAGCATGACTGAAGAATCTCTATAAAACAACTCTGTTTCTATTTTAGATTATTCGCTTTGCTCTGAATGACAGACTATAGATTATACAAAGTGGATTCCTGCATTCGCAGGAATGACAGAATACTATTCCTTTACTCACTTACTCACCTACTCGCTGTAAATCTAAATCCTGAAAATCGAAACTAAAATCGATGTTTGGAGAAATACCTTTTATAGCAATACTCTGTGCTTTCTCTTTAGCATCTAAACTAAAAGTAACAAAGGCATCTGCATTCATGTCTTGGTATTCCCATTTTACAGCAAAGGTATTATCTTTATAATATTGTAATTCTCCATTTAGTTTTGGAGAACGCAAAAACTGAATGTATAATTTGCCTTTCTTTTTAAATACTTCGGCTTTACCAAACCAATTATCTTTATAAAAGCCTGTATAATTTTTATGCTTAATATGCGAAGCATCTACAGTTGCAATAGCGTCCCATACTTTTTTTGAAGCATCACCATCTCCTGTAGCACGTTGCTTATAGTATGCTGCGTATTTATCTACCCAATTAAAGTTGTCTAAGCCTAAATAATCGTCTGTTATAGCATTTGCTACTGCCGAAAATAATGCACCACCATCGTCGCTAGTATTGGTTAAAATAACAACACCTAGATTAAGATCTGGAATTAAAACAGTATTAGATAACATACCTGGCAATCCACCTGTGTGCTCTACTTTCATATTGCCTTTTACATCAGATAGAAACCAACCTAAACCATAACCCGCAAAGTGAGAATTATATCTTGGATTTGGATCTGCACTCATAACAGTATGCACTTTCCACATTTCGCGATGATTTTGCTTCGAAAATAATTGCTTCTTTAAACCATCTCCAAACTTTCCTTTGTTTAATTGTAATAACATCCATTGCGAAAGATCATCTACATTAGAAAAAATACCACCTGCAGCACCATTCATCATTTCCTTAAAAGTTGGGATTACTCTAATCTCTCCATTTTCTACTGCGTGTGACGCAGATAAATTGTTGGTGTCTGTTATTCTATCTAAAGAAGCATAGGTATTATCCATAGCCAATGGCTCTAGAATATTCCTTTTAATAAAGTCTTCCCAAGTCATACCACTTTTTCTTGCAATAAGTTCTCCTGCTACTATGTATAATAAATTATCGTAATCCCATTTAGTTCTAAAGGCCGATTTTGGTTTAAAATGTTTAAAACTCGAAAGTAAATCTTCCATTTTAAAATCGGTTCCATCAGGAAAAAACATTAAATCTCCCATGCCTAATCCTAAACCACTGCGGTGTGTTACTAGATCTTGGATATTAAAATTATCTTCAACATATTGGTTATACATTGTAAACTCAGGAATGTGATCTTTTACTTTATCTAGCCAGTTAATTTTTCCTTCTTCAACTAAAATCGCCAAAGCAGCAGTAGTAAATGCTTTACTATTAGATGCTATGGCAAATTGTGTATGCTCGTTTACAGGACTTTTTGTGATTATAGACTTTACACCATAACCTTTACTATGAATTACTTTTCCATCTTTTACAACAGCAACAGCACAACCAGCAACGTTAAATTTACTCATAGCATAGTTTACCAATGAGTCTACTTGCTTAGTATTCATTTGGGCATTTACCATAACGGTAAATCCTAATAATACTAATAACATTGTTTTTTTAAGTGTGGTAAGTTTCATAATTATGGTTTTTAATTAATAGTGATTATATTAATAAGTAAACTATTCTTTTTTATTCTTCTCCTCTATCCATCGACTCATAAACTTTGTACTCTGCAAAGTGTGGTGCATAAGCATACTACCGGTAAAGTTATTTCTACGATGTACTTCTAGCGCATTCTGGGTGTTTTCAACCTTAAGAAGAAAATCTTTTGTGTAGAGTTGTTTATCGAAACGAATATTAACAATGTTAACACCTAGTTTCTGCTTTCCTACCCAGAAAATTTTATTAGTATAAAGTTCTACTGCCTTTTCAGCAAAGTTCTTTGGTTCATCTTCTATAAAACCATTAGGTTCTAAATCTCCATACATACCTTCTGCTCCAATACTTGTAGTTACACATGGTACTCCATTTAACATAGCATCTAAAATTTTACCTTTTAATCCTGCTCCATATCTTAATGGTACTAAACAGATTTTATAATTTTGCATTACAGTATTTACATCCTCTGCATAGCCCTTAATAATAAAACCTTCTTTTGTATTGTTTAATTGCCTTGCATGCTCTGTTAAATAAGCACCATAAACATGAATTTCGGCTTTAGGAAGCTTCTTCCTTATTAGTGGCCAGATGTTTTCTTTTAAATGTATTAATCCATCTACATTGGGCTGATGTAGAAAATTACCTATAGTAACAAAATGTTCTCGGCTTTTAAAATCTAGTAATGCTTTTTGTGTTTTTTGAGATATGGCATCTACTAAAAATGGCAAATAACAAAGTAAGCCATCGTTAACATGAAATTGTTGACTTAAAATTCCCATTTCTACTTCCGAAATAATAATAGATAAATCGCATCTATAAATACTAGCAACTTCTCGTTTTGCAGTATCGTTATATAAGTGACTTATATCGAAAACCGTATTATCTTTTAAGGCTTGGTGTCTGCCGCGTCTTAAACAGTGTAAGTCTTCTGCGTCTAGTATTCTTAATGCTTTTGGGCAGTGTTCTGCAACTCTCCAACCAAACTGCTCTTCTATCATAAAACGATCGAACAGCACCACATTTGGGTTTAAGTCTTTTACAAAATCATCGAAACTAGAATCGTTAAGAACAATGTTTTCTGTCTTAACTCCTATTTCTTTTAAATCGAAAGCATTATCACTTTTAGCACAAGCAGTGGCAAAAGTAATATCGTAGTTTTTGGTTTTAAATATTTCTATTAATTGCATCATTCGACTTCCTGCTGCAGAACTTTGAGGTTCTGGCCAAACGAAGCCGATTATAAGAAGTTTTTTATTCAAGAGAGATAGTTTAAAATGTTCTAAAAAAATTACGCTATTATTACGTTAAAAATTATTGAGGTCTTGGAGCTAATGCATACATCATTCTTACTTGCTTTGCCCATTTTAAGACTTCTTCAATTTGTTGTTCGCTTAATTTAGCTTCTCCATGCGACCAAATGTAAGATGGTAATGGCATTTCTTTTGCTTCTACCATTTCTATTAACTCTTCTATTTTATGGTCTTTTCTTTTTACAGAAGAACCTTCCCATTTAGAAACGTTAAAATGTTTTGTTCCATGTTTTACGTGGTCTGCCATCCAATAATTTACTGGTGTAATGTTGCTGTACCAAGGATAACGT
Organism: Lacinutrix algicola; assembly: GCF_001418085.1. GTDB lineage: Bacteria > Bacteroidota > Bacteroidia > Flavobacteriales > Flavobacteriaceae > Lacinutrix > Lacinutrix algicola. Next base: position 128,451 of record NZ_LIQH01000038.1, on the reverse strand, counting down.
GTTGCACTACTATGGCAATCGAAACACGCTTGCTCTAGTATTGTTTTTACATGTTCTGGTGGTTTAGTTTCTTCTAAAAACGCTGAAACAGATTCTAATGATCCTTCATTTTTTTCTGGTCCAAAAAACTGAGCAATTAAAAATGTTGCTAATAATAGGAGTAATATTTTTTTTACAATTTTCATATCTTTATATTTATTTCACTTTTTAAAATAGTGTACTTTATTAATTAATTTCATCAAAAATGATGATTTTTTAATATACTTATTTCATTATTCTTAATTTTAAAGCCTAAAAATAATAATTTCATTTGACTACCGAAGACTTATATCAAGAATTAAATTATGTTAACCACTCTAGAGAAAAGAGACTACACTATGCAAATCTAGTTATTAACGACAAAAGCTTAATACCTAAATTACTAGATATTCTTTTTATGGTAGACGATAAAATATCACCTCGTGCTGCATGGGTTTTCGAATTTATGTGTGGCGAAAAGCTTGAGTCTATTATTCCTTTTTTAGATGCTTTTACTCAAAACATGAATAAAGTACATTTGGATTCTGCAGTGAGACCTGTTGCAAAAGTATGCGAATATTTAGTAAAAGCATTGTATAGTAAACAAGATAATGCTATAAAAAAAGCACTGAGTCCTGAGCATAAAGAAAAAATTATTGAAGCCTGTTTTGATTGGATGATTAACGACGAAAAAATAGCACCTAAAGCATACGCTATGAATAGTCTTTTCCTTTTAGGAAGTGATTACGAATGGATTCATCCGGAATTGGTTTTAATTTTAGAACGCGATTACCAAATGCAGAGTTCTGGTTTTAAAGCTAGAGCCCGACATATTTTGAAGAAGATTGGGAAATGATTTTTAGACACGGATTTCAAAGATTATCACGGATTTAAAAAAATAATACAATCGCTAAGCGCTCCTTACTTTAGTTAAAGGAAGTTGGTTTTTTTTGAAGACAAAAGCGGATGGTTTACTTAAAGCGCAAAGCAGTTTTTTAAACATAACGGTTAGTATTTAGAGTAAGCGCGTTAAGGGTTGATGCGGCATCCTTTTTTTTGCTGCCATATATGGCAAAAAAAAGATATAGCAGAAAACCTGACCTTTTGCGATCCTGACAGGTTCTTTAACCTGGCAGGTATGAGTAAAAGGAAACGCCCTAAAAAAAGAATGTATAAATATCATTCATCATTTCCAGCAATAATGATGGATTTAAAATACACATTATTAACTGCCAAAAACTTATAACTTAAGCTTCGGTCTTCTGTCTAAAAAAACTATCTTTATGCCTTTCAAATTTTGAAACAAAACAACACACAACTATGTCTTTAAATGTATTAAATGCCATCTCACCAATAGATGGACGTTATAGAAATAAAATTGAAATATTAGGCGATTATTTTTCGGAAGAAGCCCTAATTAAATATCGTGTTCTAGTTGAAATAGAATATTTTATTGCACTTTGCGAACAACCTTTACCACAACTAGAAGGTGTTAATCCTTCAGTTTTTAAAGATTTACGTAAAATATATAAAGAGTTTACTACCGAAGATGCTCAAGCAATTAAAGACATTGAAAGTGTTACAAACCACGATGTAAAAGCGGTTGAGTACTTTATTAAAAAAGAATTTGATAAACTTGGTTTAGAGCAATACAAAGAGTTTATCCACTTTGGTTTAACATCTCAAGATATAAACAACACTGCAATTCCTTTAAGTATTAAAGATGCCATGAACGATGTTTATGTGCCTCGTTATTTAGAGTTACTAAAGCGCATTGAAGAATTATCTAGCGATTGGGCAGATATCCCAATGTTAGCAAGAACACACGGTCAGCCAGCTTCTCCTACGCGTTTAGGAAAAGAAATTGAAGTTTTTGCTGTACGTTTAAAAGAGCAATTTAATTTATTAAATGATATACCAAGTGCTGCTAAATTTGGTGGTGCAACTGGTAATTTTAATGCACACAAAGTTGCTTATCCAACAATAGATTGGCGCGCTTTTGGTGGTGCTTTTGTACAGGACAAATTAGGATTATCGCATTCTTTTCCAACAACACAAATTGAACATTACGACCATATGGCTGCTTTGTTCGATTGTTTAAAACGTATAAACACTATTATTATAGATTTAGATCGCGATATCTGGACTTACGTTTCTATGGAATACTTTAAACAGAAAATTAAAGCTGGAGAAGTAGGAAGTAGCGCAATGCCACATAAAGTAAATCCTATTGATTTTGAAAATTCTGAAGGTAATTTAGGAATGGCAAATGCTATTTTCGAACATTTATCGGCAAAATTACCTATTTCACGTTTACAACGTGATTTAACAGATAGTACTGTTTTACGTAATGTTGGTGTACCTTTCGGGCATACACTTATTGGTTTTCAATCTACTTTAAAAGGATTAAATAAATTGTTACTTAACGAACCTAAATTTGCACAAGATTTAGAAAACAATTGGGCTGTAGTTGCAGAAGCTATCCAAACTATTCTTAGAAGAGAAGCTTACCCAAATCCTTATGAAGCTTTAAAAGGCTTAACAAGAACTAACGAAGCGATTACAAAAACGTCTATTTCTAATTTTATTGATACTCTAGAAGTTAGCGATGCTATTAAAACAGAATTAAAAGCGATTTCGCCAAGTAATTATACTGGAATATAAAAGCACTTTATTATACAAATAGAAAAAGGCTTATCTCACGATAAGCCTTTTTTAATATATATAAACTATGGTTTATCCTTTAAAATAATCCATAACTTTTTGAAGTTGATTTCCATCTACATCTGCATTTTGCATTTGTGATAATAACTGATACAGCTTTTCAGGTTTCATATCGTCTCCTAATACTCTTACAACTGCAAATCCAAATTCGTTTGAGCTTGCAAGTACTAAAAACTCATCTACAGCATCATCTTCACCAATAGTATTAACTCTAAACTTAATACCTTTATCGCTAAACTCCATTAGCTCATTATACTTTTTGTTTTTAAAAATAGTTTTCACTTTTTCTAATTCTTGAGTATAGTTTTCTTTGCTTACGTCTTTAGCTTTATATGCTAAAACATTAACCTTTTCAAAAGATTTATAAACATCTTTTTGCTCTTCGTTTAATTCAACTTTAGAAACATCTATCATTTTTGGCGATAGGTCTATGGTTAAAAATTCTGGTAAATCTTGATGCTCTACAAAGTAGTTTTGTATTGAGGCATCGTCTTTACAACTTACTAATACAAGTGCTAAGACCAGACTTAAGCAAACGTTTTTTATAATTGATTTCATGAGTTTATATTTTAGTGATTGCATGTTATTTAATCTTCTCTTTTGGAGATAAAAAACTTAACACACTTGGTTTCTTAGATTGATGATGTTTTAAGCTGATTATCTGTTGTTCTTTTTATCAAGCTCTTTTCCGCCTGGTAAATCGAAAGCATTAATAAGCTTAGATAATTGGTTTAAATCTATATCTCCTGTAAAAGAAACTAATACAGACTCCATGCCTCTATTCTTACCATTAACAGAAACGTCTAAATCTTTAGTAACCGCATCTAATCCATTTACAAACATTAAAAGTTCTGCTACAAAATCTTCGTTTTTACCTTCTTTAACATAGAATTTTACAACTACGCCATCGTCTTTAATTTCCATTAACTCCTCAAGAGAACCAGAACGAGACTTTACCCATTTAGCAATATCTCCTGCAACAGCTTTATCGTCTGTAGCTAAGGTTTTAAAGCTGGTAATACTTTTTACCATATCCATAAATTCTTGAGATTCTTTATCGTCTGTTTCAATATTAATTTTTGCTAACATTTGAAACATTTTTGGCTTTATAGAAGCGTATGTTACATTATCGTTATCGCTATATTTATCGAAAATATTGCTTTGTGCCATAGCCGTTAATGGCATTAATAGTATTGCAAAAGCAAATACAATTAGTAATTTTTTCATCGTGTTTATTTTATTTATTGTGTTCATTTTTTTTCTTTTTAATTGTTAGTACTGTAAAATGTGTTCGTGCTTTAAATTAGTTTTACGCTCGGTACACTTTCAATTTTTAATTACCTTTTAAATAAGCGATTCATAGGATTCGTTATTTCCTTTAAATAGTCAACTTGTGTGCCAGCTTTATTAATTACGCCTAAATAACCTACTTGAGCAGTGCCTTTATTAAAGTGTTTAGACATGATCGCTAGGGCTTCTTTAGCATTATTAATTTCAACTTTTTCTGCATCCGTTATTGTTGTTTCTCCTAAATTATTAGGTTTAAAAACATAAATAGATAGCATAAGAACCGCAACTGCTGCAACAGATAACCACTTAAAGTTAAATGCTTTTTTAGTTTCTAGTGGTAGTTGTTTAGTAAACTGTTCTTTTTGGCTTACCAAAAAATAGCTAAACATTGGCTTGTACATTTCTAAATGTGGCGCTACAGTTTCTTGCGAAAAATAGTCTTTTAACTGCTGCTCTTCCTTTAGTGATGTCTCACCGTTTTCGTACTTTTCTAGTAAGTTTTCTATATTATTTAACACCATAATTGTGTGTATTTGTTAATTTTTCTCTTATTGTTTTTCTTGCTCTTGATAATGCTACTCGTATTGCAGTTTCATTCATATCAAGCATTATGGCAATTTCTTTAAAATCGTATTGCTCTATATCTCTTAATTGTACTACCATTTTTTGTTGTTCTGGTAGTGATTCCATTATTTTTCCAACCCAATCAATACTATCATTTAATTCTATTTCTTTTTGAAGCGAAACGCTATGATCTTGATAATTACTATGCACAATTTTTAAATTCTGCGCTTGCTTAGACTTTAACTTATCATAACAAAAATTCTTTGTCATTGTCATTGAAAATGCTTCAACGTTTTTATAATCTTTTATCTTCGTTTTATTCTTCCACAGTTTTATTAAAACTTCTTGTGTTGCGTCTTCTGCCTCTTCTCTAGACACAAGCAATCTTTTTGCTAGTCTAAAGACCTTATCTTTAAAAGGCGTCACAATATTTAAAAACTCTAACTGTGTCATTATAATTGGTTGGTTTATGTTATTACGACGAACGTGTTTCTGATTTGTTACAATTTATTTTCAAAAAATATTTTATTAAATTAAAAGTGAGTACTTTTAAGCTGAAAAAGAAAACATTACCATATATGAAAACGCACAAGATAATTCTTGCTACACTACTACTGCCTCTGCTTTTTACAAGTTGTTTTGAAGATTTAGACGATAAGCCAATTAGCACATTAGATATAAACGAATTTGTTTATCGTGGATTAGATTCTTACTACTTATATAAAGATAGTGTTCCTAATTTAATTGAAGACAAAGCCAATAGCAGTAATTTTAGCAGCTATTTAAATAATTTTAATTCACCAGAATCTTTATTCGAAAGTTTAATTTACGACAGAACAAATACAGATAGGTTTAGTTGGATTACAGACGACTACATTGCACTAGAACAGCAATTTGATGGTGTTACAAAATCTAACGGAATGGAATTTGGGCTTAAACGTTACACTCCGGGAGGCAGTAATCTTTATGGGATAGTTAGATTTGTTTTACCAAATACAAGTGCTGAAACTAATGGATTACAAAGAGGTGATTTATTTAACGCTGTAAATGGTACACAACTAACCGTTAATAATTGGTCTACACTATTAGGTCAAGATAATTACACCTTAAATTTTGCTGAATATAACGACAATGGTACTTTAGAAACAGATGATGATTCTATTGATGCTACAACAAATACTGTTGCACTTTCTAAAATACAATACACCGAAAATCCGGTTTTTAAAACAGAAATACTTCAAGTAGAAGGCGAAAATGTAGGTTACCTTATGTACAATGGTTTTGTTAGTAATTTTAATAACGCCTTAAATTTTGCTTTTGGTGAGTTTCAAGCTAATAATGTGCAGCATTTGGTTCTCGATTTGCGTTATAATCCAGGAGGTTCTGTAAATACGGCAACACTTTTAGGTAGTTTGGTAACTGGCAGTAATACTGGTCAAGTTTTTGCAAAATTGAAATACAATAGCCAACAACAAGGCAATAACTTTAATTACACATTTGTAGATAATAACAACGGTTCTGCACTTAATAACTTAAATCTAAATAAAGTATATGTTTTAGCAACAGGATCGTCGGCTTCTGCTAGCGAAATGGTTATTAATAGTTTAGATGCTTATATAGAGGTTATTCAAATTGGTACGCAGACTGTTGGTAAATCTCAAGCTTCAATTACATTGTACGATTCTCCAGATTTTACAAGATCTCAACTAGATCCTAGACATACTTATGCTATGCAACCATTAGTTGCTATTACTGTAAATAAAAATGATAATCAAGTACCAGCAGAAGGTTTAAATCCTTTAATTGAAATTGAAGAACAAATAAACAATTATGGCGTTTTAGGCGATGTAAACGAGCCTCTTTTAGCCGAGGCTTTAGCACATATTGCTACTACAAATAAAGTTGCAAATACTCCAAAAGGTAAAGTCTCTAAAACAGTATTTGACAGCAACGATTTATTACCTCATTCTAAAGAAATGTATATTGAGCAATAAAACATATTTTAATTGGAGTACTGGAAAAGACTCTGCTTTAGCATTATACCACCTACTTAAAGATGAGCGTTTTTCCGTAGAAAAATTAGTTACCTCTGTTAATTCACACTACAATAGAGTAACTATGCATGGCTTGCCAGTGGCTTTATTAATTAAACAAGCCGAATTATTAGAGGTACCGCTTCAAACTATTAATCTTCCCGAACAACCAAGTATGGAGGATTACGAAACAATAATGACTAAGGCTATAAGTAATTTAAAATCTGAAGGATTTACGCACAGCGTTTTTGGTGATATTTTTTTAGAAGATTTAAAACTGTATCGAGAAATTAATTTAAGTAAAGTTGGTATTTCTACAGTCTTTCCGCTTTGGAAAAGAGATACAAAAATACTTATTAATGAGTTTTTAGATTTAGGTTTTAAAGCTATTATAGTTTGTGCTAGTGCTAAATATTTCTCTGAAGATTTTGTTGGAAAAACCATTACCAGAGAACTTATAGAAAGTCTCCCAAACGATGTCGATCCTTGTGGTGAAAATGGAGAGTTTCATACTTTTTGTTACGATGGTCCTATTTTTAAAACACCTGTTCCTTTTTCTATTGGAGATAAAGTCTATCGAGAATACGATACTCCTAATGCTAAAACCGAAAAATCTGGTTTTTGGTTTTGCGATTTATACTAAATAAAAAAGCCTCTAAATAATTTAGAGGCTTTTATTCTTTTTAAAACTTAAGTTTATTTTTTAACTATCTTAAGTGTAGCACTACCATTTTTAGAGGTAATATTAACCATATATATTCCAGACGTTAAACTGTCGATATTAATAGGAGTATTAGTAGACTCTATATTTTTGTTTAAAACTAAGCGTCCTTCTGTAGAATAAATAGAAACTAAACCTGCTTCAGAAATATAAAATTGAGATGTAACCGGATTAGGGTATAATGCTATTTTTAATTCTTTTGTAAAAGAAGCCACATTTAGTGTGTTTTTATTAATAACTCCAATAGCATTTAAATCGAAACCACTAGAAGCAAAAGGTGTTGCATATAGCTCATTAATTATATTTCCATAAGCATCATAGGTTGCGTATGTTGGATCTATAGTTCCTACAACATCAATAATTTTTATATGTGTAATACTATTTTTATCTAATAACGGAGCATCTGCAATATCATTTATATCGAAAGGTGTTCCAAATCCTGAACGGTATTTTCCTGCAAGGTTATTAATATATGTAGCATCTACACTACCAAAACCACCTACTTGCGTATCTGTTTGAGTTTGACTATGTGATGGGAATCTAAAATAATTAACACCATCTGAACTTACTTCAACAAAAGCCAATTCTAAAAAAGTATCGCTAAAAGCATTTTCAAAAACAGCAAAATCAAATCCTGCTCCATCTTTAATTGGTGTATCAAATGTTAAAACTGCTTGGCCTCCATCTCCTAAACTTACAACATCAGAGTTAGCAATACCAATAGGCGAACTAGATGAACCAACACTAGCATAAGTACCACTAGAAGGGTTAGAAATATCAACTAGCCCTCTTGTTATAGTGGCTCCTGTTGCCCACTCTAAAAATAACGAACTATCCTGCGCCATCGCTGTTGTACCAACTTGTCCTGCTGGAGGAGCATAAATACCTAATGGCAACTTATAAACTCCATTTGGTAAAATACCAACCGTAAATTCATTCTGGTAGGCACCTAATGTAGTATATGTTCTTATTTTACCATTACTTACGTAATCTATAGCATCAGCTAAGTAAAGCGTATCATCTATTATAGATAAACCGTAAGCTAAAGCAACATTTTGAGCAGAAGTATCAACAAAAGCTGCAGTTGGTAAGTTTCCAGAAAAATCGAAATTATAAATATTATTATTTAATACATAAAATGCATTTCCATTATCTACTTGTAAAAAATTTGGATGTTCTCCGGTTGCAAAATCAGAAATAGTCATTACAGAAAAATCTGTTAAATCTATTCTATATAATTGACCTAAAGTTTCCTCTCCTGTCCAATTTGGTTTTCCACCACAAAGTACATATAAGTAATCGTCGTCTGCTACAATAGAATTAGGTACATCTCCAACCGTTATTTGAGACACTGTATTATCTGCTAAATTTATCACAGAAATAGAATTACCAAAACCATAGCCACCTTGATGCGCTACAAAAAGTTGGTTATTCTTTTTTACAATTCTTTCTGGTCCTTCAACTACAGAAATAGTACTTACAATGGTATTTGTTGATAAATCCATTACCGCTACATAATCATCTGTAGTAACTCCCGGGTCTCCCCAATTGGTTATATAACCAAAACCATTATTAAATACAATATGTCTTGGATTATTAAGACCTGCTGTTACTGTGGCAATATGAGCAAATGTATAATGATTAACAACGTTTATTTCACTACTTCCGTTTGAAACAATATAAGTATTGTTTCCATTAAAACCCATACCTTGACCAACTTGTCCTAAATTTTGACCTGTATTTTCTGATGTAAAAATATTGTTTTCTAATGCTCCTAAATCGTTTAAAAAGGAAACAGATGCTGTATCGGTACCAAAATTACCTTCATTTAAAATAAAAACACCATTACCAAAACTCTGTGCAAAGCCAGAAAAAGCTATAAAGCTGAAAATAGTTGTTATTACGAATAGATAGTTTTTTTTCATTTATTTAAATTTTAATTTGTTTATTATTCTATTTAATTATTGTTATAAAATCCATTTGGAATTATTTTTACATCCATTCCTTCTTGAAACTCTCCTTGCATATTGTAGATTAACACTTCTCCGTTAGAGACATAATCTTTAGCATCGGCGATATAAATTTTATTATTTATGATATTAAAGCCATATAGTACTTCTAAATTTTGAGTACTTGTATTAAACAATGCTGTTGCTGGCAAAGTGAAATCGTTAAACGCTATATTATAAATTGCTCCATTTAAAGTATATAAAATTGAATTATTTGCTTTCTTTAAGAAACCCGGATGCACACCTGTTGCAAAAGTAATTTCATCTTCCACTAAATTTGTAACCATGTTTATTTTATAAATTCCAGCAGAAGTTTCATCTCCTGTCCAACTTGCTTTACCAGAGCAAATAATATATAGACTATTATTATCTATTATCATATTTCCTGGCACGTCTGCCACTTCAATAGTTTTAGTTACAGTTTCAGATGTTGTATCTATTACAGAAATAGAGTTACCATATCCATAAGCTCCTTGGTGAGCAACGTATATAGTACCGTTATTATTAACTATCGCCTCTGGTCCTTCTGCAACTGGAATAGTGTTAATAATAGTATTTGTTTCGACATTTAATACCGCTACGTAATCATCGGTTGGATCTGCCGGATCTCCCCAATTAGTTATGTAACCTTTATCTCCAACAAAAGTTATATATCTTGGATTTAAAATATTATTTTCGATTGTAATAACCGACTCAAAAGTATACTTATTTACAACCTCTATTGTGTTTGAATTATTGACTAATAGATATGCGAAATCGCCATTAAAACCCATGCTTTGCGCAACATCTCCTAATCCTCTTCCATTAATAGCAAAAAAGACGTTATTATATACTTGACCTGAAGCGTCAATAAAAGATACTGATGCATTGGAGTTAGTGTAGCCTCCTTCATTTAAAACAAATATTCCATTAGCATAATCACCCGATAAAGGTTGATTATCTACAATAATTTCTCTGTCTTCACTTGTACAATGTTGTAAAAACAAAATTGAAATACATATGGTTAATAATTTTAAGCCTTTATTCATAATTTCTAAATATTAAAATTTAAGTAAACACTATAATTTCTACCTGGCGCAGGTCTGTTTAAAACACTTTCATATGTTTCGTTCCATAAGTTTAAAACCTGTGCTCCTATAGTATATTTGTTTGTTCCTTTTCCTAAGTTATATTCTGCTCCAAAATTTGCTAACATATAGCTATTAACTATATGTTCCGGAGCATTATCTGTTGTTGTAAACACTTCTCCATTATTAATAAATTGATAATAAGCAGAAAGTTTTTTGTAGCCATAACTTAAAGAAGTCGTTAGTTTATGATATGGTACATAAATAAGTTGTTTGTCTGTTTCTTCGTTTTTTGATACCGTATAAGCGTAAGTTGCAGACACATCTAATTTATGTCTTCCTATTTTTTTGTGTGCTTTAAAAAGAGCTTCAAATCCATAGATATTTACATTTTCTGCATTACTTGGTCTCCAAATACCGTTAACATCTGGCGTCCATAATAATAAATTTTCAACCGTATTGTAATAACCTGTTAAGGTTAAAGACGTATTTGGGAGATAAAGCACATTACTAATCTCACCTTGATAGGATAGTTCTGGTTTTAAATCTGGATTACCCAAACCTTCCCAATACAAATCGTTATAGGTAGGTATTCTAAAATTTTTAGAAGTATTTAACTTCAAACTATAAAAACTAGCAATTTCTGCTTGTAAACCTGCCGAATAGAGAAAAGGACTTTCGTAAATATTATTTAATTCTTGTCTTACACTAGCCTCATATAAAAACCATTTATTCACTTTTTGTTTTACACCTAAAACAATAGATCCTAAATGTCTAATTTTATGTTGTATGTCTGATCCTTCTCCATTATTTTGATTATAATTAAAACCACCACTTAAAAGCATACGTCCTAAGGTGTAGTCTAAATTATATTTTACAAACAGACTTCCTACTTTTCCATAAGTATTAAAATCTCTATTAATGTTTGGATAATATTCGTAGTTCTCTGTTAAATAAGCGACTTTGGTCTTGGAGACTATCTTATCTGATTTTAGCTCCCATTCTAACATACTACGCGTATTAAAATCGTAATATTTAGTTTTTAAGGCATTTGGTGTTGGCAATGAAAAGTTTCGTTTACCATCGTAAATATTAGAATATATATTAATGGTGTTTTCGTTATTTAGCTTAAAACCAAAAGTAGCACTAATGTTTGTATTATTAAATTGCCCATTTAAATTTACTCTCTCTGTTCCAGGATATTCATAATCATTATCCGATCCTGCTTTAGAAAATCCCAAAGAAAAACTTTTTGTTTTAGTTGAATAGCTCGTTTTATAATCTAGACCATAAGTATTAAAACTACCATATTTTAAAAATACATCGTTTATAAAACCTTCATTGTAAGTTAAATTATTTCCTAAATAAATACTTCCACCAATGGCATTACTACCATCTACTACACTACCTCCTCCAGATTTAACAATAACTTGATCAAAACCTCTTGTATTAATTGTATTAAAATCTGTCTGACCTGTAGTTTGAGAATTTATATTTATACCATTCCATAATACAGCTGTTTGCTGTGCAGTAGTACCTCTAAAACTAGGAGACGATACCATACCTAAACCATTTTCCTTTAAATAAATTGTAGAATTAAAATTTAAAAGACTGGTAAGAGAAGATTGGTTACGTTTTAAAATACTATCACTTAAAATTGTTTGCGTAGTCGTATAAACAGAATCTTTTAATTTAATATATTTTAAATTTACTTCACTTAATTCCGTAACAGGAGCATCCTGTGCAAAAACTGCACAATGGCTTAAAAACAACAATATTGAAACTAGTCGATACATAAATCTTGAAGACTTTTCTCCCGAAAGTCGTTTTAGATGCTAAAAAATGGCAGGTCTCCTGACTCTCGTCTTGTTATCTGTCTTCCCAGAAATTTTTTCCAGTGACTTGAAGGGTGATAACAAGCATTCACAAACGTGAACAAAGATTACAGTTGCGGGAACAGTTCAAGGTTTTAACTTGATTCCCTTTTAATTAACTTTACTTTAGTGTAAAGTCAAACCAAAATTCTGTGCAAAAGTAAATTCTTTTTTAAATGCAGACTAATTAAACTTACTTTTTCTTGGTTAGTTTATAGAATAGATAAATGAAGCCAACTAAAAAATGTAGCAAAATAATGCCTCCTAGTATATATATTGTTAAATTTGAACTGTCTTTCATGACTATAATTTTATATAAATTTAAAGAAATCCCACCTATTTAAATGTTACATATGTTACAGAACAAATCTTTATTATTGCTTTTATTTTCATTTCTATTTTTTCAAAATTGTAAAAATGAAAAACATAATTTAACTCCAGATGATTACAATCTAAAACATAATATAGAAGAGGGAAATGAAACAAAAAACAACTATGCTGAAGGCTTTAAAATAATTAATTATGATGGTTTTAATGTTTTAGAAATTACTAATCCATGGCCAAAAGCAGAAAAAAGTTATAGATATGCTCTTATCTCTAAAGAAAGTGCTGCAAAAACGACTTTTAGCAAAGACAGTTACGATGGTATAATTATTACACCAGTCGAAAAAATTGTAGTAACTTCTACAACACATATTCCTGCATTAGAACTTTTAAATGTTGAAAAAACCTTAGTTGGTTTTCCAGGTACAGATTATGTATCTTCTGAAAAAACTAGAGCTAGAATTGATAGTAAAGAAGTAAGAGAGCTTGGTAAAAACGAAGGTATAAATACCGAAGTTTTACTAGATCTAAATCCTAATGTTGTTATTGGTTATGGTATAGATGGAAACAATAAAACCTTTAATAATATCCAAAAATCGGGTATTCCTGTAATTTATAATGGTGATTGGGTTGAAAAATCTGCTTTAGCTAAAGCGGAATGGATTAAGTTTTTTGGAGTACTTTATGATAAACAAAAAGCAGCCGATTCTATTTTTAATAAAATTGAAAAAGATTACTCAGAAGCCAAGAAAATTGCAGCTAAAGTTACAAATCAACCAACAATTTTAAGTGGTGCTATGCACAAAGACACTTGGTATTTACCTAATGGAACAAGTACAGAAGCACAGATATTAAAAGATGCTAACGTTAATTATTTATGGAGTGAAACTACTGGAACTGGTAGTTTAGCTTTAAATTTTGAAACTGTTTTCGATAAAGCTAAAACTGCAGATTTATGGTTAAGTCCATCATACTATTCAAGCTTTGAAGCATTAGAAAAAGGAAACGAGCATTACACAAAATTTGATGCTTTTAAAAACAAAAAAATATACTCTTTTGCAGATACTACAGGAGAAACTGGTGGCGTTTTATATTACGAATTAGGAACTGCACGACCAGATTTAGTTTTAAAAGACATTATTAAAATTTGTCACCCACAATTATTACAAGATTACACACCTTACTTTTTTAAACCTTTAAAATAATTGCAAGATACCAACACATATAAAGCACCTTTTATAGTATTAACATTGGTTTTAATACTGTGTTTCTTTGCTAATATTAGTTTAGGCTCTGTTTCTATTCCGTTTAAAACCATTTTCGAAAGTTTAATTGGCACAACAGATAATTATATTATTCAAAATTACAGATTACCAAAAGCTTTTACAGCAATTTTAGTTGGTTCTGGTTTGGGAATTTCAGGATTATTAATGCAAACTTTATTTAGAAATCCATTAGCAGGTCCTTTTGTTCTTGGTATAAGTTCCGGAGCTAGTTTAGGTGTTGCTTTAGTAATTTTAGGATCAGGAATTTTTGGAGGTATTTTTTCAACATTATTAATCTCAAAATGGAGCATTGTTATTGCGGCAAGTTTAGGTAGTTTTTTAGTGCTTCTTGCTGTTTTAATTGTGTCTTCAAGAGTACGAGATACTATGGCAATATTAATTATTGGACTTATGTTTGGTAGCATCACTGCTGCAATAGTAAGTGTACTCTCCTATTTTTCTTCTGCCGAACAATTACAGCAATATATTTTTTGGGGATTTGGAAGTTTAGGCAATTTATCTTGGAGCGAACTTGGAATCTTCTTTATTATTTATAGTTTAGGAATCCTTATGAGTATCGTTTCAATTAAAGGATTAAACACGTTATTACTTGGAGAAAACTACGCTAAAAGTCTTGGTTTAAATATTAAACAAAGTCGTTTAATTATCATAATTGCAACTAGTTTACTTGCCGGAACAATAACAGCCTTTGCTGGGCCAATTGCTTTTATCGGTTTAGCAATACCACATATAACAAGACAGGTTATTAATACCTCAAATCATAAAATATTATTACCAGCCGTCTTTTTAATTGGTGCTATTGTTATGCTTATTTGCGATAGTATTGCACAATTACCAACAAGCGATTACACCTTACCTATTAATGCAATAACCTCTTTAATTGGCGCTCCTATTGTAATTTGGTTATTGGTTAGAAAACGTAAAATGATATTTTAAATGGAAAACAATATCGAACATACAATCCTAGAAACAAAAAGCCTTTCCATTGGTTATACGTCTAAAAAGGCTGAAACTATTATTGCTTCTAATATTAATTTAGAATTAAAAGAAGGACAATTAATAGGATTAGTTGGTGCTAATGGTATTGGAAAATCTACATTATTACGAACGGTAACACAAGTACAACCCAAATTAGCAGGATCTCTTTATTTAAATAATAAACCTTTAGAGCAATACGATAATTTAGAGTTAGCACAAGCTATGAGTTTAGTTTTAACCGAACAAATAGCCTCTAAAAACTTATCGGTTTTCGAGCTTGTTGCGCTTGGCAGACAACCATATACCAATTGGGTAGGTAGTTTATCTGAAACGGATATCTCAATAATAAACAAAGCCATTACACAAACTAATATTGAAGATTTAAAACATAAAAAATGTTTTGAACTTAGTGATGGGCAACTGCAAAAAGTAATGATCGCGCGTGCATTAGCACAAGATACAGACTTAATTATTCTAGATGAACCGACCTCCCATTTAGATATGTATCACAAAGCATACATTCTTAAACTGCTTCAAAAATTAGCTAAAGAAACTGGTAAGACTATATTATTTTCTTCTCATGAAATAGATTTAGCAATCCAACTATGCGATACAATGATAGTTATGACTAAAACCGAAGTGGTTTCAAACTCACCTGCAAACCTTATAAAACAAGGTGCTTTTAATAATTTATTTCCAAGCGATTTAATTGTTTTTGATGAAGTTAGTGGTAGTTTTCGAGTAAAGAAATAGAAATATATAATTCAGAAAAACACAGCACTCTATAGTCTTCTCATATTTAAATTAGAACGAGATATACAGCAAAACTCTCAAAGACAAATTAACTATCTTTGATTAAATTTTCTACTGTTTTAAATGAACGACAACATAATCCTTATTCTTGCCATTTTTATTGCTGCCATAGCTGGAGCATATTTAGGAATGGTATTTACTAAACTAAAAAGTAAAAGCGAAAAAAGCACCTTAGAAGAGCGAAATAACAATTTACAACAGCAATTTAACGAGTTTAAACAGTTTCATAATACGGAAGCTGAAAAACAAAATACAGTCTTAAATTCTAAACAAGACGAATTTAAAACCACCATTTCTAAAGTTGAAACTGAACGTGAAGGTATTCGTCGTGAAAAAGATTTTTTAAATGAAGAGCTAGCTAGAAAAAATGCTGATCTCGAAAATCTTAAGAAACTGAATTTAAAACGTGATGAAGAAGTTGAGTTAAGACAAGAACAATTACGCAAGGATTTTGAATTGTTAGCCACTAAAATTTTAGATGAAAAGAGTGAGAAATTCACACTTCAGAATAAAGAAAACATTAAAAACATTTTAAATCCGTTACAAGAAAAGATTCTAACTTTCGAGAAAAAAGTAGACGATACCCAAAAGGAAAGTATAAGTATGCATTCCGCTTTAAAAGAACAATTGTTAGGCTTAAAAGATTTAAACCAACAAATGACTAAAGAGGCTACAAACCTAACTAGAGCTTTAAAAGGCGATAGTAAAATGCAAGGTAATTGGGGAGAGCTTGTTCTAGAGCGTGTGCTTGAAAAATCTGGTTTAGAAAAAGATAGAGAGTATTTTGTACAACAACATTTTACGAGGGAAGATGGCTCAAGAGTATTACCAGATATTGTACTACACCTGCCAGATAACAAGAAAATGATTATTGATAGTAAAGTTTCGTTAACAGATTACGAGCGTTATGTTAATGCCGAAGATGAAGATAGAGACACTTATTTAAAAGCACATATTAATTCTATAAGAAGACACGTAGATCAGCTTTCGGAAAAGAAATACGAAGATTTATACGACATAGAAAGTCCAGACTTTGTATTATTGTTTGTACCCATTGAGCCTGCCTTTGCAGTAGCTATAAATGCAGACAACTCACTATACAATAAAGCTTTCGAAAAAAACATTGTTATTGTTACACCATCTACGCTTTTGGCGACTTTACGTACTGTAGATAGTATGTGGAATAACGAAAAACAACAACAAAATGCTATCGAAATTGCACGTCAAGCAGGTGCCTTATACGATAAATTTCATGGCCTTGTTACTGATTTAACCGGTGTTGGAAAGAAAATTGACGATGCAAAAAAAGACTATTCTGCTGCAATGAATAAGCTAGTTGAAGGGAAAGGAAACCTTGTAACTAGTGTAGAAAAAATTAAAAAACTTGGTGCAAAGGCTAAAAAATCTTTACCAGAAACTATTATAAAACGCGCTCAAATAGACGATTAACAAATTAATATTATGATGAAATTTTTATTTAAAACCTTTATAGTTCTTTTAATTATAGCTGCAGGTTATTTTGCATTTATATACTACGTATCCTATAGTGAAGGTGTTCGCGCTGGTGAATTAGTTAAGTTTACTAACAAAGGTTTTATGTTTAAAACTTGGGAAGGAGAAATTAGCCAAGGTGTTAGCGAAGCTCAAATTTTTGAATTTTCGGTAGAAAGTGGAGAAACAAAAGTTGTTGAAGACCTAAATAAATACCAAGGTCGTATGGTAAAATTAACTTATTTTGAACGCTACAAAACGTTATTTTGGCTTGGAGACACTAAATATTTTATTACCAAAGTAGAGTTAAACAATTCTAATAACCAATAATAGATTATGCCTAATTTTAAAAAAGTAGACAGTTCAAGGATAAGTCTTTCAGAATTAATGAAGCCCTCTCATTCTAATTTTAGTGGTAAAATTCATGGAGGTTATATATTAAGTCTTATGGATAATATTGCTTTTGCATGTGCTAGTAAACATTCTAAAGCCTATTGTGTTACTGCTTCTGTAGATACTGTAGATTTTTTAAATCCTATAGAAGTTGGAGAGCTAATAACCTTAAAAGCTTCTGTAAACTACGTTGGTAAAACTTCTATGGTGGTTGGTATTCGTGTGGAGTCTGAAAACATACAATCTGGAAATAAAAAGCATTGCAATTCTTCGTATTTTACAATGGTTGCAAAAGACGACAATGGAAAGTCTATTGAAGTTCCTGGCTTAATATTAAATGACAAAAACGAAGTAAAGCGCTATTTAAAAGCACTTAAACGTATTGAAACTAAAAAGACAAGACAAGCAGAATTTAATCACCAAGATTTTTCTCATCATGATTATTTAGATCAATTAAAAGATTTTAATGTTAGAATTGAACTTCCTGACAACTTCTAGTAAACAAAAAAGCCTTCAAAATATAATTGAAGGCTTTTTTTGTTATTCAAATTATACTGCTAAAGCTTTACAAATCGTTTAGTTAAAGTAATCTCTTGATCTGGCGATGTTAGTCTTACCAAGTATAATCCACTATTCCACTTTGCTATATTGACGCTCGACGATAACTTACTTAGCTGTTGTACATATACTTTCTTGCCTAAAACATTAAATACCTCCAATTTTAAACCTTCGTCTGTTAGCATAGGAATGTTAATATTCATAACATTAGTACTTGGATTAGGAAAAATAGAAAACTTTGTTGGTGCATCAAATTGAGGAGAACTTAATGTTCCATCTGCTACTACCGTTATTGTTCCGTACATATTACCATTGTGAGGTGTACACACATAAGCATTTGCTCCAACAGTAGTAAATGTTTTACTGTAAGTAACTCCAGAACCAGATGCTATAAGACCACTATCCCAAGACTCTGCACTACCTGCTTCGCTAGTTACGGTATGCGTTCCTGTGGCATAATAATTCCAAACTACAGTATCTCCAACCTCAATGGTTCTATCTGTATTATTTGCTGCAGTTGCGGGCATTACATCAGAATTGGACCCAAAAGACCAATCTATAGTGACTGTTTCGGTTTGTCCGTATGTATTTAGTGCTGTAAATGTTAATAGTGTGAAAAGTAATTTTTTTATCATAATTCAATGATTTTATTAAAAATACAAAAAAACAAACACCTTAAATCATTTACTATTAAATAATTAACAAAAAAAAAGTGTGAATTATCAAATAATTCACACTTTTTATAACATAATAAATATGTTTATTATTTACTTAAATACATTTTTCTACGTGAGTATAAATTGTAAAATTCATCGTCTTTTAAGTCATCGATAAATAAGATACTTTCTCCAGTACTTTTCATTTCTGGACCTAGTTTTTTATTTACATTATGGAACTTATTAAAAGAAAAAACAGGTTGCTTAATTGCGTATCCTTTTAACTGCGGATTGAAATTAAAATCGGTTACTTTCTTCTCTCCTAACATTACTTTAGTAGCGTAGTTTACATAAGGCTCTCCATATGCTTTTGCTATAAATGGCACTGTTCTAGATGCTCTTGGATTGGCTTCAATAATGTAAACCATATCGTCTTTTACTGCAAATTGAATATTTATTAAACCTACTGTATTAAGTGCTAAAGCAATTTTATTAGTATGGTCGATAATTTGTTGCATTACTAAAGGTCCAAGGTTAAAAGGAGGAAGTAAAGAGTTACTATCACCAGAGTGAATACCACAAGGTTCAATATGTTCCATTATACCAATAATGTAAACATTTTCACCATCGCAAATAGCATCTGCCTCTGCTTCTATTGCACCATCTAAATAATGATCTAATAACAACTGATTTCCAGGCATACGTGCTAATAAACTAACAACATGCTCTTCTAATTCTTGCTTGTTAATTACAATTTTCATGCCTTGCCCACCAAGTACATAAGAAGGTCTTACTAGAATTGGAAAGTCTAAAACATCTGCAATTGCTGATGCTTCATCAGCGGTTGTTGCAATATCAAACTCTGGATAAGGAATATTATTTTCTTTTAACATATTAGAAAACAACCCTCTATCTTCAGCTAAATCTAAAGCTTTAAAACTAGTACCAAGTATTTTAATACCGTAACGTTCTAATTTCTCTGCTAATTTTAATGCCGTTTGCCCACCAAGTTGTACAATAACACCAACCGGTTTTTCATGTTTAATAATGTCGTAAATATGTTCCCAGAATACAGGCTCGAAATATAATTTATCTGCTGTATCAAAATCTGTAGAAACAGTTTCTGGATTACAGTTAATCATTATAGTTTCGTAACCACATTCAGCAGCAGCTAAAACACCATGTACACAACAGTAATCGAACTCGATACCTTGTCCAATTCTATTTGGTCCAGAACCTAAAACAATTACTTTTTTCTTATCGGAAACAATACTTTCATTATCTGCAAAACGTTTACCATCTGCAGTTTCAACATCACTCTCGAAAGTAGAATAATAATAAGGTGTTTTTGCTTCAAACTCAGCAGCACAAGTGTCTACTAATTTATAAACTCTGTTTACACCTAGTTCTTCTCTTTTATTATAAACTTCACTTTCCAAACAGCTTAACATGTGTGCTATTTGTCTATCTCCATATCCTTTTTGCTTTGCTTCAAGCAATAAATCTTTTTGGATAGTATCTATTGTAAACGTTGAAATTTCTTTTTCTATGAAATATAATTCTTCATATTGCTTAAGAAACCACATGTCTATTTTTGTAATTTCATGAATACGACTTAATGGTATTCCCATTTGTATCGCATCGTAAATAGCAAATACACGATCCCAACTTGCATTGGTTAATTTCTCTATAATTTGATCGTAATTTTTATAACCTTTACCATCTGCTCCTAATCCGTTACGCTTAATCTCTAAAGATTGCGTCGCTTTATGAAGTGCTTCTTGGAAACTTCTACCAATTCCCATAACTTCTCCAACAGATTTCATTTGAAGACCTAAAGTTCTATCACTTCCTTCAAATTTATCAAAGTTCCAACGTGGAATTTTAACAATTACATAATCTAAAGTAGGCTCAAATAAAGCGGAAGTAGATTTTGTAATTTGGTTTTGTAACTCGTCTAAGTGGTAACCTAAAGCTAATTTTGCTGCAATTTTAGCAATAGGATAACCTGTTGCTTTACTAGCCAATGCAGAAGATCTAGACACACGAGGATTAATTTCGATAGCAATAATATCTTCCTTTTCATCAGGACTTACAGCAAATTGCACATTACAACCACCTGCAAAATCACCAATATTACGCATCATATGGATAGCCATATCACGCATTTTTTGATACGTTTTATCACTTAATGTCATTGCTGGAGCAACTGTTATAGAATCTCCAGTATGAATACCAATAGGATCCATATTTTCAATAGCACAAATAATAACAACGTTATCATTAGAGTCTCTAAGTAACTCTAATTCATATTCTTTCCAACCTATTAAGGCTTTATCAATCATAACCTCATGGATAGGAGAAATTTCTAATCCACGTGTTAATAACTCGTCAAAATCTTCTTCTTTATGTACAAATGAAGCTCCTGCTCCACCTAAAGTAAAAGAGGCTCTAATTATTAAAGGAAAGCCAAATTCTTGAGCAATTTCTTTTCCTTTTAAATAAGAAGTAGCAGTAGCTTGTGGTGCCATAGGAATATCTATGTCAAGCATTAACTCCCTAAACTTCTCTCTATCTTCTGTAATATTAATAGCGTCAATATTAACACCTATAATTTCTACATCGAAATCTTTCCAGATTCCTTTCTCATCTGCTTCAATACATAAATTTAAAGCAGTTTGTCCTCCCATTGTTGGTAAAACAGCATCAATATGAGGATGTTCTTTTAATATTTTAACTATCGACTTTGTAGTTAAAGGCAACAAATAAACATGATCCGCCATTGAAGGATCCGTCATTATAGTTGCTGGATTAGAGTTTATTAAAATAGTTTCTATTCCATCTTCTCTTAGTGAGCGTAAAGCTTGAGTTCCAGAGTAGTCAAATTCACAGGCTTGCCCAATTACAATTGGTCCTGAGCCAATAATAAGTATCGATTTTAATTTAGAGTTCTTTGGCATTTTAGTTTTTTATTATGTGATGCAAAAATAGTAAATCTAGGATACAAAAAAAGGCGTTACACCTAAGTAACGCCTTTAATATATTAACAATTGTTAATCATTATTTTTTATGTCTAGTTTCAGATGAAACAGAT
The DNA here is from genome assembly GCF_001418085.1 of Lacinutrix algicola. GTDB lineage: Bacteria > Bacteroidota > Bacteroidia > Flavobacteriales > Flavobacteriaceae > Lacinutrix > Lacinutrix algicola. The sequence goes on along the minus strand of NZ_LIQH01000038.1, from coordinate 106,558 downwards.
ATTTTCTTTCTTCCTTTTGCTCTTCTACGAGCTAATACCTTTCTACCATTAGCAGAAGCCATTCTCTCTCTAAAACCATGTTTATTTCTTCTTTTTCTTTTCGATGGCTGAAACGTTCTTTTTGGCATTTTCTTATTTTTTAAATCTGAATTGTAAAATCTATCTAATTGTTTTGGGTGACCCCTAAAACTGAGCGCAAATATACAACGACTTTTTAATTTCACAAACCTTATTTAAAAAATATTTTATTAAGTCTTGTTTTATTTTTAAATATGAAGCTATTAGCAATAAAATTAGGCTAAAATGAAACACAAATCCAATTCTTAACAATGGGTATTTCAGAAAAAATGAGTTTCTTTGCAGTCTTATATTATAAATACAATGCTTAAATGATAATAAGCATTTCAAAAAAAACAATAAAAACGCATTACAATGTATAATAAAGTATTTAAATTAATAATAGCTGGTTTAATACTAGCAACAGCAGTTTGGCAGTTTACCGAAGGTGGTATTGGTAACGGAATTATGCTTATCTTTTTAGCACTAATCTTTATATTTCTATATTTTAAGAATGAATTTATTTTACTAGCTTTTTTAAAGTTACGTAAACAGGATTTTCCAGGTGCTACAAAATGGCTTAACAAAATAAAGAATCCTGAAGCAGCTTTAGTAACTAAGCAACAAGGATATTTTTACTATTTACAAGGTATAATGGTGTCTCAAAGCGATATGAATACAGCAGAAAAACACTTTAAAAAAGCGGTTACTTTAGGTTTAAGCATGGATCAAGATATGGCTATGGCAAAATTAAACTTAGCTGGTATTGCTTTTTCTAAACGTAAGAAGCAAGAGGCTACTATTCTTATTAACGAAGCTCAAAAATTAGATAAGAATGATATGCTTAAGGATCAAATTAAAGAAATGAAAGCAAATATGAAACGTGCTCAAGGTGCTCCAAAACAGCATTATGGACAAGGTGGATCTATGAGAGCACAAAGAAGAGCTTCTAGATAATAAAAGCTAAATCATTAAAATAGATTAAAAAAAAGCTCACAATTGTGAGTTTTTTTTTGTTTTACCTATTTATAATAATGGTGCCCAAAGTTTACAATAGGCTTCTTTTAGTTTATTAAGCTTTGATCTTTTTAGCCAATCCTCCGCATACATTTCTTTTGCATTTTTAAGGTCTTCAATAAAGTAACTTTTTAACTCTTCACTCTTCTGCTTATCGTAAATAACAGCGTTAATTTCGAAGTTAATTTTAAAGCTTCTATAATCCATGTTTGAAGTTCCAATAGTTGAAAACAAATCGTCAACAACCATTGTTTTAGCGTGTATAAATCCTTTTGTGTAGCGATACACTTTTATATTGGCATCAAACAAACGTTCTAAATACGAATTGGTTGCATGTTTTGCTATCCAAGAATCGCTTTCGTCTGGAATTAATAATCTAACATCAATACCACTTCGCGATGCTATTTGCAATGCCATAATAAACTCATCATTTGGAATAAAATATGGTGTTGTTAAATATATATAATCGTTGGCTGAAGTAATTGCCGAAAACATAACTTCCATAATATTTGCCCAATCTGTATCTGGCCCACTAGCAGCTATTTGTACTGCTACATTATCTTTACATTCTTTATTAGGAAAATAATCTTTTATTATTTTTACTTGAGACTCTGAAACAAACTCCCAATTGGTTAAAAACTGAACCTGTAAAGTAACTACAGCTTCACCTTCTATACGAATATGCGTATCTCTCCAATAGACTTTTTTATCAGGCTTGTTAACATAATTATCTGATACATTTATACCTCCTAAATAACCAATAGCACCATCTATAATAGCAATTTTTCTATGGTTACGGTAATTCATTTTCCCTGTAAATTTAGGAAACAGAACTGGCATAAAAGAAAAAAGCTGAACACCACTATCTTTTAGTTTTTGTTTCATTTTATGAGAAATATCCGATCCAACATCATCTACACTCAATCTTACCTCTACTCCATCCTTAGCTTTTTTGCAAAGTATATTTAAAAGTTCTGTACCGATATTATCGTCTTTTACAATGTAATACTCTAAATGAATATGATGAATTGCAGTCTTTAAATCTTCAAACAAACGTTGAAACTTAACTTCTCCGTTGTTTAGTATTTCGACTTTATTACATTTTGTTAAAGGTGATTTATCATTTCCTTGAAGCAGTTTTACTAGTTTTATTTTATCTTCTAATAGCTCATCTTCTAATTCTTGAAGTTCTCTTTTATCTTGACTTAAGTCTTTATTAAGGTCTTTAATTATTTTCTCGTTTAAAATATGCTTCCTATTAAATATTTTACTTTTTCTATATTCTTGTCCAAAAAAGTAATACACCAAAAGTCCTAAAAACGGAAAAAACACTAGCACAATAATATATGTTAGTGTTTTTGTTGGGTTTATATTTCTAAATAAAATAGTTATAACAGCAGATATAACTAATAGATAATTAGCTATAATGATTAATTTAAACCAATTGTCTTTTAAAATTTCTATCATTTAGGGAGTTGTAGAATAATATCCTTTTTCTGGAATATCTATAAAATACTGCTTTTTTGATGCATTATTTAACTTGTTCTCCCTTAACCAAGGATTATGTATTTTTAAAATTTTATAGTTAATACCTAAATCTTTAGCAAACTGTGCAAAATCTGTAACAGCAGTATCTACAGACACTTTATACGTTGGTATTGAAGAATACAAATCTTTAGTTCTAAAGTTAAATCCGTATTTTGTAGGGTGAGACAAAATCTCTTTTAAAGCTATAATTCTAAATACATAACGACCTGTTTCTTGACCTAAAAGTAAATCGTAATAATTATCAACTTTCTGCGCGTCTAACCTTTTAGAAATCCCATAATTACCAGCATTATATCCAGCAGCAGCATTGGTCCAAGTTCCTAAACGTTCTTTAGATTTCTTTAAATAATCGCAAGCTACTTGTGTTGCCATTTCAAGATTATAACGTTCATCTACATTTGTATTTACTTCTAATCCGTTTTCTTTAGCTGTTGCTTTCATAATCTGCCAAAAACCACTTGCTCCTGCAGGAGATTTTGCATTTGTTAATCCGCTTTCTATTACTGCTAAATATTTAAAATCATCAGGAATACCATTTTTAGCTAAAATAGGCTCGATAATAGGAAAGTACTTTTGCGCTCTTTTAAACATTAATAAACCGTTAGACTGCCAGTAAGTGTTTACCAATAATTCTTTATCCATACGCTCTAAAACATCTGGATCGCTTAAAGGTACGCGCTCTCCTGCAAACTCCAAATAATCGGGAACTTGTAATGCGTAGACGTTATAATCGTTTATAATTTTCTTTTCTAAATTCTCGTCTGTTGGTGGCTCTTGAAAGGCATTTATAAATAAAGCACCTAGGCATAAAAGGCCAATTCCTGCTAATGTTTTTTGTACAATTTTCATCTTCATTTCGTTTTTTATAAAATTATAATAATTTACTGATAAATTCTTCTTTATTCTAAAATTAATTTGGGTAAATTTTCATTAAACCATTTGTATTTATCTATAATCATTATATGTGTTCCATTCTTTACCGTGATGCAATTTTCTATACAATTATGAGGAAAAACCATGTCTTTCTCTCCGTGGATATGAACAGCCTCTGGAATAACATTTTCTTGTTCCCAATTAATAACTTGCTCTATAGACCAATCTAAATAGTACTTATCGTTTACAGAAAGATATTTTTTGTACAAATCTATACGCTTCTTTATTAAATTTCCGAACGAAAATTTAGCCAACAAGTCTAGATTACTTGCTAATTGTGTAGGCAATAACTTGTAAGCTTTTGTTGCTTTTAATACTTTGAACCTTTTTGGAAGCTCATGTTTTGTTTTTACACTAGAAACTACAAAAAGCTTTCTTAAAGTAATATGCTTACTCATTTCTTGAACCAAGATACCTCCAAAAGAAACGCCTAATAGTACTACATTATTATGCTTTATATTTTTAGTCATCTTAAAAGCATAATTACTTAACGTTTCATTTTTAACCGGAATCTCCCAATTTAGCTTATGTAATTCAAACTGATTTTCTGGTAATTTTATATTATCAAAAATTGATGGATTTGCTGCCATTCCTGGCATTAAATAAACATGTATTATGTCTTGAATCATAAGTATTTAACAGATGTTTAGAAATGAATCACGAAAATTTTTCGTACTTTTGGATGTGTAAAATTACTAAAATAGTTCACACTATTTTTTAATCACCATTAATAAATTAAATTTATTTCCTATGACTGATGCTGATGAATTAGTTGACAATGATTTTCTACGTCAATTTGAATTAAAAATTGGAGATCACTTTGCTAAGATTGAATACTCTTTGCAAGAACGAAAAATCTTCCTTACTAAGTTAATTATCCCTGAAGAGATTAAAGACGAGAACTTTACCTCTGATTTTCTTAAATTAGTTTTCGATAATATTGAAGAACGAAATTTAAGTGTTGTACCTACAAATCCTGAAATCGCTAAATTTATTAGGCGAAATAGACAATACAAAAAATTACTTCCTGTTGGATTAAGAATTTAATTTAGACTGTTTAACGCAAGACAAACAATTACGTAATGCCCAAAAAAGTTAAATACTATTTTTGGGCATTTTTACAATATAAAGATTGAGTTTTATTAGATTTTCAACTAATTAAGCTCTTTTTTTGTTATTTAACAGTTCAAATTTAGCAATACTATGGATACACAAAACAATAAAATCAAGCAAAAAAACATATGGACTTTAATTGCCGGTTTAGCTTTTATTGCAATTGGAGGTTATAGAATATACAATCATTTATATGTTGATAGTATAGACTACGGAAACTTTAGACTAATACTTGCTGCTGTATTTATTGCTTATGGAGGCTACAGCATATACAATTATCTAAAAGCAGAATAAAACTAGCTAATCAACTCGATTTAATTCTATAAGTTTATCTAGCTATTAATACTTTATCTACTTTACAAAATCATTGCTTTGTAACTTATCTGGTTTTCTATTAATATACCTTTACCCTTTTCTTCTTAAATTATAAAGATGCCCTGTTTATTATTTACTGAAAAACAAAAAAAAGGAATAACACTATTCTATATTTTAGCCTTTCCGTAATATTCATCTTACAATAATTTTATATAATATATGATAAAAACATAAATTTAGATCTCTTAAAATAAACTTAAACTATACTTTCTACTGTAAGTTTATGCCTATTATTTCGTATATTTAAGTATAACCTTTAATACAACAAACTATGAATGATTCAGAATACATAAAAATTTACACAGGCGGAACTATTATTGTTCAAGTAATAAAACAACGTTTGGAAGACAAAGGCATAAATCCAGTAATTAAAGACGAAACAGAATCTGGTCGATTAGCTGGATTTGGAGCATCCTTAATTGGGCAACCCGAAGTTTACGTTCATGAAAGTGAAATTGTTATTGCAAAACAAATTGTAGAAACAGTTCGTGGAGAATTAGAAACTAGCGAATAGTAATTTATACTAAATAGTAAAAGCCTCAAAAATCTTAGATTTTTGAGGCTTTTTTATATCAATAATTAAAACTAATTAGGCTTTAACTGTGTACATTTTTTCTCTAAGCTCTTTAATTTTAGCATCCTGCATATACTCATCGAAAGTAGTGTATTTATCTATAACTCCATTTGGTGTTATTTCTATTACTCTATTACCAACAGTTTGTGCAAACTCGTGATCATGAGTAGTAAACAATACAGTTCCTTTAAAATTCTTTAGAGAGTTATTAAAAGCAGTAATACTTTCTAAATCTAAATGGTTTGTAGGCTCATCTAATTGTAGAACGTTTGCTCTAGTCATCATCATACGAGATAACATACAGCGTACTTTTTCACCTCCAGATAAAACTGTAGATTTTTTAAAAGCTTCTTCTCCACTAAAAATCATTTTACCAAGGAATCCACGAATATTTACTTCTTCTCTTTCTTCTTCTGTTTGAGCCCATTGACGTAACCAATCTATTAAGGTTAAATCGTTATTAAAAAAGGCACTATTATCTAAAGGAAGATAAGATTGTGTAGTTGTTACTCCCCAAGCAAATTTTCCTGAATCTGCTTCTAGATTATTATTTAAAATCTGGTAAAAAGCAGTAGTTGCTCTAGAATCTCTAGAAAACAAAACAACTTTATCTCCTTTATTTAAACTTAAATCGATGTCTTTAAATAAAACTTCACCATCTAGCTTAGCTGATAAACCTTCTACGTTCAAAATTTGATCTCCCGCTTCTCTGTCGCGTTCAAAAATAATTGCTGGATAACGACGACTTGTACGTCTAATATCCTCTATATTTAGTTTATCAATCATTTTCTTTCTACTAGTAGCTTGTTTACTTTTTGCTACGTTGGCAGAGAAACGACGAATAAATTCTTCTAATTCTTTCTTCTTGTCTTCAGCTTTTTTGTTTTGTTGTGCATGTTGTCTTGCTGCTAATTGAGAAGACTCATACCAAAATGTATAGTTTCCAGAAAAATGTGTAATCTTACCAAAATCAATATCACTAATGTGCGTACAAACCGCATCTAAAAAGTGTCTATCGTGAGAGACAACTATTACGCAATTATCATAATTTGCTAAAAAATTTTCTAACCAAGAAATAGTTTCGTAATCTAAATCGTTGGTAGGCTCATCCATGATAAGTACATCTGGATTTCCAAAAAGTGCTTGTGCTAATAAAACACGTACTTTTTGTTTACCATCTAAATCTGCCATTAAAGAGTAATGATAATCTGCATTAATACCTAAATTAGATAACATTGCAGCAGCATCACTATCTGCATTCCAACCATTCATTTCTTCAAACTGCACTTGAAGTTCTCCTATTTTCTCTGCATTAGCATCGGTATAATCTGCATATAATGCATCGATTTCAGACTTCAATTTATATAAAGGCTGATTTCCTTTTAAAATAGTTTCTAAAACTGTGTCTTCATCATGCTTATTGTGGTCTTGTGTTAAAACCGACAAACGTTTTCCCGACTCTAAATGTACGTTTCCAGAATTAGCATCTTGCTGTCCTGAAATTATTTTTAAAAACGTTGATTTCCCTGCACCATTTGCGCCTATAATTCCGTAGCAATTTCCATTGTTAAAGGTTGTATTTACTTCGTCAAAAAGTACACGTTTACCAAATTGTACCGAAAGATTTGAAACTGATAACATCTATTGTATATATTTTTATCTCAGAAAATTTTTATTCTATTTTTAATCTAAAAACTTATAAATCTATTGCTAATTACTCCTTGACATAAAAGCGTTTGTAAGTTTTTTGCAAAAGTAAATAATATCTTCGGTTTATTAAAACAAATGCACTGTTATATCTATTAACCAACACTCTGTATTCTAAGCGTTTAACTTATTTTATATTCAATTTAACAACGCATTAACACCACAATTCGATTTCAAAACATATTTTTGTTTCTTTAACTATTGCATGTACTTATTTATGAAATCTAATTCCTTATTTCTTATTGTAATATTGGTAGTATCCCTATTCTCTTGCAAAAAAGATAAGGACGACGGCTCTATTAACAAAGCATATATTGGAGGAGAAATTATTAATCCCAACAGCGACTATATAGTTATTAAAAAAGCCGACATCCCATTAGACACTGTACGACTTAATCATCAAAATAGATTTTCTTATACATTAACCAATTTCGAGCCAGGCATTTTTGGTTTTTTTGATGGTAGAGAATTTCAAAATTTCCTAATTGAATCTAACGATAGTTTAATGTTACGCTTAAATACTTTAGATTTTGATGAGTCTCTCGTGTATGTTGGTAAAGGCGCTAAAGAGAATAATTTCCTAATGGAAATGTATTTATTAAATGAAGAAGAAGATGAAAAAATTCTTGATCTAGGACAAAAAACATCTAAAGAATTCGATAGTATTTATAGAGCATCTAGAGAATTAAAACTAAAAAAACTAGATAGAGTTAAGCGAAAAAATGAAACCTCTAACCTGTTTAATGAAATTGCCGAGGCAAGTATTTATTACGAATATTATGCACACAAAGAGCTCTATCCGTTAGCAAATTATAAAATATCAGAATTAGATGCTTTTAAAAGCCTGCCACAAGATTTTTACAATTACAGAGAAAACATAGATTATAATAATGTAAACTTAAAAAACTACAGTCCTTATGTATCATTTTTAAGATTTCATTTTAACAACCTTGCCTTACAGAAACACTTTACACACTCTAACGACAGTGTTTACAATAAATTAGATATCCACTATAATTTAGACAAGCTTGAGTTAATAGACGAAAAAGTAAAGAATGAAGATATTAAAAACAGCTTATTAAGATTTGTTATTGGTCAATTTATTAGTGTCTCTAAAAGCCCAGAAGATTACGATGCAATGCTTAAATCTTTTAAAGAAAAAAGCACAAACGATAGCGATAAAGAAAGAGTATCACAATTTGTATGTTCCTACAAAAGGCTTAGCCCTGGAAACAAAATTCCAGAAGTTAAATTACTTAATACTGCCGATAAAGAAGTTAGCTTACACGGACTAATAAAAAAACCAACAGTTATTTATTTTTGGTCTAAAAACAATAAAAACCATCTTATTTCATCGCACAAGCGAGTAAAAGAATTAAATGTAAAATATCCGGAGTGTAACTTTATTGCCATTAATATAGATGTTATTTCTTACAAGCAGCAATCTGAAATTATTGCAAAATACGATGTTAGGCTACACAACGAATACCGTTTTAAAGCGCCTAGACAAGCAAAAGAAACACTATTTATAGAACCAATACAAAAAGTATTTATCCTTAATAAAAAAGGAGATATTGTAAATGCGAAAGGTAATATGTTTGGTATAGGTTTCGAACAAGAGCTATTAGGCTTATTAAACCAATAGTTAATAATTACTATAAAAAAAAGGTCCTGAAAATTAATTTTCAGGACTTTTTTTTACACTAAATTTATAAATTTAGTTTCCCTTTTTATAATCTTCTAAAAACTTAGCAAGACCAATATCTGTAAGTGGATGTTTTAATAAACCTTCGATAGAACTTAAAGGACCCGTCATCACATCTGCACCTAACTTAGCACAATCAATAACGTGCATTGTATGGCGAACAGAAGCTGCAAGAATTTGAGTTTCGAAAGCGTAGTTGTCGTATATATGTCTAATCTCTGCAATAAGGTTTAAACCATCTGTAGAAATATCATCTAAACGTCCAATAAAAGGAGACACATATGTTGCTCCAGCCTTAGCAGCAAGCAAAGCTTGACCAGGAGAGAAAACTAAAGTTACGTTTGTTTTAATTCCTCTATCGCTAAAGTATTTACAAGCTTTAATACCATCTTTAATCATTGGTAACTTTACCACAATTTGTTCGTGAAGTTCGGCAAGCGCCTCACCTTCCTTAACCATACCATCAAAATCTGTAGCAATAACTTCTGCACTTACATCTCCAGATACAAGATTACAAATATCTACATAATGCTTTAAAATATTATCTGTTCCAGTAATACCTTCCTTAGCCATTAAAGATGGATTTGTAGTTACACCATCTAAGATTCCTAAATCTTCGGCTTCTTTAATTTGCTCAAGATTTGCTGTGTCAATAAAAAATTTCATATTAAATATTTAGTTGTGTTTATTATTTTGGGCGTTACCTAAAGGTCAGGCTATACGCTATATCTTTTTTGTTTTTAATTTCAAAAAAGGATGCCGCTTCTATCCTTAACGCAAAGCAAAGTTAAGCTTTAAGTTAAACTAGTAGAAAAAATGATGTTAAATGATATTAACAATATCTTATCTATTAATTAATAATAATAATCTCATAGTCCATAGAAGTAGATGTGGAACACATAGAATTTTCATATTCCTGAGTTTCCTCATCATAGTATTCTGGTGGGCCAACATTTAAAGCTATTGTAAACTCATATCTACCGCTATCATTAGGAGTTCCTTCAATAAAAAGTGTTCTATAATCGATATTTACCTCTAGACCGTCTGGAATATCGCCATAGATTTCAAAATTATAATTATAAATATCGTCGCGTGGTTCATTTTTTATACCTGCCGTTATCCCTTGGTGATATATGTAGCCCACTCTACCAGCCTCTAAAGATTTTTCTGGCAATTCTGGTCTTCGGTTAATAATACATTCAAAAATGTCTTCGCAACCTACAAGCGTAATAATACTAATACAAAATAAAATAGAGTATCGTTTTTTCATCGGTTAGTTATTAAGCTAAAACTAACATCAACAAACATACCAAAAATTATAGTTTATAATGCTTAATAAGCATCTTCTCGTACATCTTATCGGGTAATAAAAAACGTAATACAATAGAAAATTTCTGCATAAAAGCACCTACTTTATAATGTGTTCTAGGTTTTTTAGTATTAATAACTTTTAAAACCATTTTTGCCACAACTATTGGATCATCACTATTATCAACATGCTCATCTATATCACTTAAAACACTTCCATACTTTTTATATGGAGAATCTGTTCTTAGAGGTGCATGATAACGACCTGCAGCAATATTAGTAGCAAAATCTCCCGGTGCAATGTTAGACATGTTTACATTAAAATCTTTTAACTCAATTCTAAAAGCTTCAGTTAATAACTCTAAAGCGCCTTTACTTGCGCTATAAATCCCTCGATATGGCAATCCCATAAATCCAGCAATAGAAGTAATGTTAATTATCAATCCACTATTCTGCTTTCGCATTTGTGGTAATACAGCTTTAATAACGTTTATTGGTCCAAAGAAATTAGTATCGAAATTATGTTGTATTTCAGCTTCAGGAATTTCTTCAATAGGTCCTGTTATACCTACTCCTGCATTATTAATAAGCACATCTAGTTTTCCTTCGGCAGCAATTACTTCCGCAACAGCGTTATTAATAGTCGTTACATCTTTTACATCTAAGCCTACAATTTTAAAAGGATGATTGGTATATTTTTCGGGACTTCGACTAGTACCGTAAACAGTATAACCGTGCTGTTTTAAATACTCTCCAATAGATTTCCCAATTCCCGATGATCCTCCTGTAATTAATATAACTTTAGACATAGCTTTTATTAGTCATTAAAATTTAAAATACTTAAATAATGATATTTCTCTTTTACAAGAATGTATTAAACCAAAAAAATCTTGACTAGCCAAGGCTTTCAAGATTTTAGTTTTTTGTATAAAAAAAGGCAAGCTACCTACATCACACTGCTACGACCATTTACCTTTGCTTCGTTCCCGACCTGGAGGATTCAACAGGAGCTAGTTGTGTAGGACTTGCCGGTGCAAATATACAATCTTTTATTTTTATCACAATCATTTTTTAAACCGAATTTTAATAAATATCTTGCTTAAAATTACAAGAACAAAATGAACGTATTTAAACACTTAATTATCATAATTTTAGCAATTACATTATTTAATTGCGGAGACAGTTCTGCTAAAAAAAACTTTAGTATTTCTACAAATACTACCAATAAAACGATTGCTTTAGGCGAAGAATTGATAGTTACCATCCAAAATCCAAAGAATATTGAGATAGAATCGGTAACATATTCTCTAGATAATAAAGAAATAAGTGAAACAACAAAGCTTACAGGTTTTAAACTTGGAAGCCATGATATTATTGCTACAATAAAATACGACGGAGAAACAGAAACTGCAATACAAAATGTATCTATTGTAAATAACGTTGCTCCTAAAGTGTTTGGTTACGAAATTATAAACACCTATCCTCACGATATTACATCTTACACGCAAGGTTTAGAGTTCTTTAATGGAGAATTATATGAAAGTACCGGACAAAAAGGAGAAAGTAAATTGCGTAAAGTAAATTACAAAACTGGAGAAGTGCTTAAAAACGTAGACTTAGCAGATAATTATTTTGGAGAAGGACTAACAATTTTAAATAACAACATCTACCAATTAACATGGTTAAGCGGTAAAGGTTTTGTTTATAATGTAGACACTTTCGAGCGCACAAGTACTTTTAAATTTGGAAAAAGCCAAGAAGGTTGGGGAATTTGCAACGATGGTAAAATGCTTTATAAAAGTGATGGAACCGAAAAAATATGGCACTTAAATCCTGAAACTTTAGTTGAAGATAATAATTTTCAAGTCTATACTAATAAAGGTAAAATTGGAAAACTTAATGAGCTAGAATGGATTAACGGAAAAATATATGCTAACATCTATCAAAAAAATGGTGTTGTAATAATTAATCCAGAGAATGGTGCTACAGAAGCTGTTATCGATTTCTCTCCTTTAAAGGAACGTGTAACAAAACATAAAGGTCTTGATGTTTTAAATGGTATTGCTTACAATCCAGAAACACAAACTATTTTTGTTACAGGAAAACGTTGGGACAAAATGTTTGAGGTTAAAATAATTGAAGAATAGTTTGTTAGCATTTACAAAAAACATTACCGTAACAAAGGATGATCTCGACGAACTCAACCACGTTAATAACGTGCGTTATATAGATTGGGTTAATAGTGTGGCTAAATCGCATTGGTTAGAGAATGCACCTAAAAGTATTACCGATAATTATTTTTGGATACTATTATCGCATACAATCGATTATAAAAAACCAGCTTTTTTAAATGATGAGCTTGTTTTAAAAACCTATGTTAAAGATATAAAAGGTGTTACTTGTATTAGAATAGTCGAAATTTTAAATGCTAAAACAAATACTCTTTTAGCTAAGTCTGAAACCAAATGGTGCTTTATGGCTTCTAAAACTTTTAGACCTGCTCGTATTACAGAAGATATTTTAAAATTATTTCCATAAAGCTTACTAAATGAGCTGTTAAAGTTTTATAAATAATAATGATATAATCCTATTTTTGGAACACAACCAATAGCATTAATCATTTGAAATCATTTTACATTCTCGTTATTTTATTCTGTCCTATTACATTATTAGCACAAACTGTTAATGGTGTTATTTATAATACAACTTCAACTGTAGAAGACATTAAAATTGAGAATCTCTCTAATAAAAAGATAACCTACACTAATAAAAATGGAGCGTTTACCATTACTGGGAAAACTAACGATACGTTAAAAGTAAGTGCCTTTCTTTATAACACACAAAATATCATTGTAAAGCCTATTCACGAAAAAGAGGCTTTAGTTATTCAGCTTAAAGAAGCAAAAAACACACTTGAAGAAGTTAATATTAATGGCACTGAAAAAGAGAAAATAGCAGACATAAAAACCATTGAAACCAATTTAAAAAGTGCTATTCTAGAAGACATAAACAATAATCCACACTTATACGGTAGAATGCCAGAAGGCAATTTAGATATTATTAAAGTTATTGGTTTGGTTGCTAAGTTATTTGAAAATAAAAACAAAGCAGATCCTTTTGTGTCCGTCTCTTACGAGAATTTAATTTCTTTATTCAATAACAAACATCCACTCTTTAACGACGCACTACTAACAGAAACCTTAAACATAGAAAAAGATAAAAAATTCTTATTCTTCGAATTTGTTGAAGCAAAAAGTATCGACAGTAAATTATTGACAGAAAATTAAAGACCTTGATTTTTTAGAAAACATTATTAAAGCTAGCGAAGAATTCAATACAATTATTAAAAACTTCAAAAGAGAAAAATCAGACTAATATTTTTATAATTAAACTAAATACATACTAAAACATAAATTCAAAAGTTATATTTTAGACGCTTAAAGCTACTATATATAATTACTTTTATGAAACGCATTCTTTACTTTTTTTCCATTTTTAGTTTTTTATTATTTTGGAGCTCTTGTAGGCAAGATTTTGACTTTGCTCCTAGTACTGGAAGCCTTCAATTCTCTAAAGATACAGTTTACTTAGACACTGTTTTTACAAATATAGGATCAAGCACTTATAATTTAAAAGTATATAATAGAAGTGATAATGACATCTCTATTCCAACAATTGGCTTAGAACGTGGCACATCTTCTAACTACAGATTAAATGTAGATGGTAATGCAGGACAAACATTTAACAATGTAGAAATACAAGCTAAAGACAGCCTATTTATTTTTGTGGAAACAACTATAGACATTCAAAATCAAACACTTTTAGAAAATGAGTTTCTTTATACAGATAAAATTAATTTTGATGCCGGTAGTAATTTACAATCTGTAGATTTAGTAACACTGGTTAAAGATGCTGTATTTATCTATCCAGATCGCGACAACACCACAGGAGTCGTAGAAACATTAACTATAAATGTAGATGGACAACCAGTAGAAACAGAAATACAAGGTCGTGAGTTATTGCCATCAGAACTATCGTTTACCAACCAAAAACCTTACGTTATATATGGTTATGCCGCTGTACCAAGCGGAGAAACATTAACTATAGACGCTGGAGCAAGAGTCCATTTTCATGCCAATTCAGGGCTTTTAGTTTCTAACAATGCATCGTTACAAGTAAATGGAAGTTTAAGTACAGATCCAGAACTTTTGGAGAACGAGGTTATTTTTGAAAGCGACAGATTAGAACCTGCTTTCGCAGATGTTCCTGGACAATGGGGAAGCATATGGCTTTTTGAAAACAGCATGAATAACACAATTAACCACGCTACTATTAAAAATGGAACAGTCGGTATTTTAATTGATGGCAATGCAGATACTGCTCAACCTAAATTAACAATTACAAACTCTCAATTATACAACTTTAGTAACTATGGCATTTTAGGAAGAAATACTTCTATTACAGCAGAAAATCTAGTAGTAAATAATGCAGGTCAATCTTCGGTTGCTTTAACACAAGGCGGAAAATATAATTTTACACACAGTACAATTGCTAATTATTGGAATAACAGCTTTAGACAGTTTCCTGCACTTTTAGTAAACAACTTCTTTGTAGATGCTAATAATACTACAAATGTTACCGTTTTTACCGAAGCTAATTTTAATAACTCTATAATCTACGGAAACGATAATCCTGAGTTTATTTTAGATGAAGTAACAGATCCTGCAGTAACCTTTAATTTTAAGTTTACAAATTGCTTAGTAAAATTTGAAGATTCGTCAAGTAGCCCTAGTGGTGATAATTACGATTTTAATGACACTGGACATTACGAAAACATAATCCGTAATCAAGAGCCTGATTTTAGAGCACCTTTTAATAACGATTTACTAATTGGTAATGATTCTGCTGCAAATGCAGAAGGAGAAATATTAAGCACTATTGAAACAAGTGATATTTTAGGTATTACAAGAACAAATCCTTCAGATTTGGGAGCTTATCAGCATATTGATTTTTAATCTAAAAATGAAATATTTCTTTTTTTAATATTATTAAGTTCAAATTTATCAATATCTCAAGCGCTCTTTAATATTAAAGACTATAATGGAATATGGATTGCTGAAGGTTTCTATAATTCGTTTGAAAAAAGTAATAGTATTATTAAATCTAAAAAAGCATTTAGCCCAGATGCTCCAGTTGGAATAAGAGTTAATAATGATGAATTAAAAGACAACATATTAAATATAGGGTTTTCTTCTTTGCACGATCATCTAATAAGGCCAGAAGTTTCTGAATATTTAGTAAATAAAAAAGATACAATACTTGAACAAGGAAACTTTAAAATTGATCTTTCTGAAAATAATGGATATAATCAATTCAAAACTTCGGAAATTGAATTGTATAATGACTACAAATCAATAATTACTTTTAAAAGAAACAGCATAACACTTTATACTCCATCTAATAATGAATACAAATCTAAAACCATTAAATATATAAGAGTCAATAAAACATTTAAAGCTGACTATAAATATCCAAATCCTATTTATTACTACACAAGGAATAAATTATTAACCGGGAACTATATTTTAAAAGACAGCACTGGAAATGTAATCTCTAACCATTTAGAAATTAAAGATAATGGTCTAATGTCTGGTTTTCCGTTATTTAATAACAAATACATTTATTACTCAACTGACATTTTTTGTGGCCCTCCAACCATAGATAGTTATGTTATTATTTGTGATGAAATAAAAAGCCTTTTTCAAGACGATTCATTTGGCTTCGTCTTTAAGAAAAAAAACAAAAACACAATATACCTATACGATACCTATCCCAGAGAAAAGCTTAAAAAACAAAAAGAAGTATTGGGTATTGAGACTTATAGATTAATTAAAAAATAAATACAAACAAAAAAATCCTATTCTTGCGAATAGGATTTTTTTATAGTTATTCACCAACAAGTTTACATCTTAAATAAAGGTAAATCACTCATCATAGCATTTACTTTAACAGCAATTGCTTCTAATACCGCTTCATCTTCATGATTATTTATTACTTCGTCTATTAAATTAACAATAGCTTCCATTTCATTTTCTTTTAAACCACGCGTTGTAATCGCAGCTGTTCCAATTCTAATTCCTGAAGTTACAAAAGGAGATTTATCATCGAAAGGCACCATATTTTTATTAACAGTAATATCTGCTTTTACAAGTGCTTGCTCTGCTTCTTTTCCTGTAATATTTTTATTTCTTAAATCAATAAGCATCATATGGTTATCTGTACCACCAGAAATAATTTTATAATCTCTAGCTACAAATGCTTCAGCCATTGCCGATGCGTTCTTTTTAACCTGTAACATGTAATGCATAAACTCTTCAGTTAAAGCTTCACCAAAAGCAATTGCTTTACCAGCAATAACATGCTCTAATGGTCCACCTTGGTTTCCTGGAAATACACCAGAATCTAATAAAGAAGACATCATTCTTAATTTTCCACTCTTTAATTTTAAACCAAAAGGATTTTCAAAATCTTTACCCATTAAAATCATACCACCTCTTGGGCCACGTAATGTTTTATGAGTTGTCGTTGTTACTATATGACAATGTGGAATAGGATCGTTTAAAATTCCTTTTGCAATTAATCCAGCAGGATGAGAAACATCTGCTAATAATAATGCGTTTACACTATCTGCTATAATACGAAAACGTTCAAAATCAATATCTCTTGAATATGCTGAAGCTCCAGCAATAATTAATTTTGGTTGCTCGCGTGTTGCAATTTCTTGAATTTTATCGTAATCTAATACTCCTGTCTCCTCTTCTACTCCATAAAATACAGGATTATATAATTTACCAGAAAAATTTACTGGAGAACCGTGTGTTAAATGCCCACCGTGAGATAAATCGAAGCCTAAAATTTTATCACCTGGCTTTAAACACGCATGATAAACAGCTGTATTTGCCTGACTTCCTGAGTGTGGCTGTACGTTTGCATAAACAGCACCAAATAATGTTTTAGCTCTGTCTATTGCTATTTGCTCTACCTCATCTACTATTTCGCAACCTCCATAATAACGCTTCCCAGGATAACCTTCGGCGTATTTGTTAGTTAAAACAGAACCTGTAGCTTCCATAACTTGGTCGCTTACAAAGTTCTCTGATGCAATTAATTCTAAACCTTCTAATTGTCTGTTTTTTTCGGCTTCAATTAATTCAAATATTTGTTCGTCGCGTTGCATATGCTTATCTTTTGGTAATTTCCGTGATTTCGAAAATTGATTAACGTTAAAAATTTATCAAAAATAAGAAATAACCACGGTAAATAATTCAAAAAACATATATTTACTTAGAATTTATAAACAACAAATCAACAATTATACATATGTCATTATCAGCTAATAATCCAGACCGAAAATCGTGGTTACACGTCGATAAAAATTCGGATTTCCCAATTCAAAATATTCCTTTTGGTGTCTTTTTAACAAGAGACGATATTATTACCATAGGAACAAGAATTGGAGACACAGCAATAGATTTAGGTGCTTTACACCAATTAGGCTATTTTGAAGGCATTCCACTTACTGATGATATTTTTCTTCAAGATACTTTAAACGATTTCATTGCAGATGGACGTAAAACATGGCGTTTAGTTCGTAATAGAATTGCTGAAATATTTGATGATGAAAACGAGACACTAAAAGGAAACCTTAAACACAAAGAAGCTGTATTATTTCGTTTAGATGAAATAGAAATGCAATTACCTGTACAAATTGGTGATTATACAGATTTTTACTCAAGCATAGAACACGCAACAAATGTTGGCACTATGTTTAGAGATCCAGATAACGCATTATTACCAAACTGGCTACATATTCCTGTTGGATACCATGGTAGAAGTAGTTCTATTATTCCTTCTGGAATTCCTATTCACAGACCACAAGGTCAAACTTTACCTGCAGGAGAAACACAACCTGTATTTGGACCAAGTAAATTAGTCGATTTCGAATTAGAAATGGCTTTTATTACTACAGATGCTAACGATTTAGGCGAACCTATTCCAATTAAAGAAGCTGAAGAATACATTTTCGGATTGGTTTTATTTAACGATTGGTCTGCAAGAGACATACAAAAATGGGAATACGTACCATTAGGACCGTTTTTAGCAAAAAGTTTTGCTTCATCAATCTCGCCTTGGATTGTAACTTTAGATGCTTTAGAACCTTATAGAGTTGAAGGACAAAAGCCATTAAAAAAACAATTAGAATACCTTCAACAAAAAGGGAAAAAGAGTTTCGATATTAATTTAGAAGTTTCTATTCAACCAGAAAAAGCTAAAGAAACTATTGTAAGTCGTTCTAATTTTAAGCACATGTACTGGTCAATGGCTCAACAATTAACACACCATACAATTAATGGCTGCCCAATAAACTCGGGAGACATGATGGGAAGTGGTACTATTTCTGGACCAACACCAGACTCTTTTGGCTCTATGCTAGAACTATCTTGGAGAGGTGAAAAACCAGTAAAATTAAATAACGGTACAGAACGTAAATTTATTAATGATAACGATACTGTTATTATGCGTGGGTATTGCGAAAAAGACGGAA
Source organism: Lacinutrix algicola (assembly GCF_001418085.1). Taxonomy (GTDB): domain Bacteria; phylum Bacteroidota; class Bacteroidia; order Flavobacteriales; family Flavobacteriaceae; genus Lacinutrix; species Lacinutrix algicola. The sequence continues at coordinate 87,616 of NZ_LIQH01000038.1, read as the reverse complement.
CAAGAATAGGTTTTGGAGAAGTTTCTACTAAACTTTTACCTGTTTTTAACTCTAATAAAAAATAAACAACAATCTTTACTTTTGAAAAAAGCCTTTAAACACCCAGTGTTTAAAGGCTTTTTTTAGTTTGGCACGCTAATTGCTTTTATACTTTGTATAAACTAATAAAAACCGAACAGATGAAAAATTTTACAATGTTAGCAGTACTTCTTCTAGTACTAAACTCATGTGTTGGAAGAAAACAAATTGAAAAACAATTAAACTCTGGAAATTACGATCAGGCTATTAGCAATGCTCTTAAAAAGTTAGAGAACAACAAAGACAAAAAGCGTAAGCAAGATTACATTGTTATGCTTCAAGATGCCTTTTACAAAGTAGTTGAAGAAAACCATAATGATATCAATCATTTAAAAAAAGATGGTAATCCTGAGCAGTACCAAAATATATTTAATATTTATTTAGATATGGAAGATAGACAACGTACTATAAAAGCCGTGATGCCTTTACATATTAATGGAAAATTATTAAACTTAAATTTTAATAATTATACTAACTCTATAGTAGAATACAGAGCTAAAGTATCTAACTACAAATACGACACTGCCGTAAGCTTAATGCAAAGCGATAATAAAATAGATAATAGAAATGCTTTTGATACTCTAGAATATATTGAAAGTATAAATGCCAACTTTAAAGATGTAAGACAGCTTATAGACGTTGCACATCACCAAGGCACAGATTATGTTATTGTAGAAATAGAAAATCAAACACAGCAAATAATACCAACACGTTTGCAAAACGATTTACTAAATTTTGATACTTATGGTTTAAACGATTTTTGGACAGTATATCATGCAAACGCAAATAATACTATAGATTACGACTATGCAATGGCTTTACAATTAAAAAGAATAAATGTATCTCCAGAACGTATTACCGAAAAGCAATTATTGAGACAAAAAAACATTGTAGATGGTTGGGAATATGTATTAGATGCAAATGGAAATGTTGTAAAAGATAGCCTTGGTAACGATGTTAAACAAGATAAAATAATTACAGCAAAAGCAAGGCTTAATGAATTTAATCAGTTTAAATCTACTCAAGTTATAGCCAACGTTATGTATAGTGATCTAAAACAAAATCAAGTACTAGAAAGCTTTCCAATAGATAGTGAGTTTATATTTGATAATCTATATGCCACCGTAAAAGGAGACAAAAGAGCTTTAACAAATGAAGATGTTCAAATTCTAAAAAACAGAAAAGTTCGTTTTCCAAGTAATGAACAAATGGTTTTTGATACTGGTGAAGACCTTAAACTCAAACTAAAAAATATAATAACACGTTATAGCTTTAGAAGCTAAAAGCAAAAAACGTCCAAAGTAATTTGGGCGTTTTTTTTAAATTAAAATGCAAATATGCTTAATGTGTAATACTTAAATCTTTAATCCCTACAATACCATGGGAACCATTATAACTTGCTCCTTGTACTGATTGCAAATAATTTCCAACTTTAAAATAATTTCCAGTAGTGTTTGTTCCTATATCTTCAGAAAATATTTCTTCAGATCCTTTAAAAAGTTTTACAGTGCCGTTATTATAAGTTATTGTAAAAGTATAAGATGTTCCTAATTGATAACCATCATCAATTATTAGGCTACTATTTTGAACAACCTCTGTAATATAACCACTAATTTTTAACCTTACGCCTCCCGTTGTTTGGTTCTCATCTCCAATAAACTGTACTCTTATTACATCGTCCACAGTATTTGAAGGCCCATGTATTTGCGCAAAACATAAAACACCTCCATCATTATCTGTGTCTTGAGGTAATCGATCTACTTTAATGGTAAACGTCATTGTATTGTTACCGCTTCCACCATCCCAATAAGCGTTACTTCCATTACTTAACTCCCTTAATTCTACTCTTGGGTTATTAGAGTTAGCAGAACCTCCTAAACCTCTATAACATTTAAAATACGTCCATTCATTATCTGTATAAAAATAATTGGGGTCATTATAGGAGTCGTAGTCACTATTTATTGCTTCTAAAATATTATCCTCATATATGGCATTAGAATCTGGATTTCCTGTAAAGCCATTAAGCTTCCAATTATCCATTGTTAAACCCAATACATTTCCTGGAGAATCATCATTATCTGTATTTTCATCTCCTGAGCCTTCTTCATTTGTGCTATCTTGATTAGTTGCTCCATCTCCATCAATTGTTTCATTTTGCGGAGACGCATCCTCTTCTGTATTCTCCGAACAAGAAAATGACAATAAAACAGATATTAAAATAATAAATTTGATACTACTTTTTAAAAATGCCATTACTTTATAATTAATATAGGTGAATAAATTTCGAAAATTACCAGATTAATAATAATTGGATAACCAAACTGGTCAACCAAACTGGTCAACCAAAAATAAACCTTTTCTAAATAAAAAAACCTATAACTAATATTAGTTATAGGTTTTTTTCTTAATTTAAGTCTTATTATCAATTATATAACACTGAATTGTTCTACAAGGTTACAATTATAACCTCTCCTGTGGTACAATGGCATATTAAATCTCCATTTAACTTTATTGCCTCATAAGTTACAACTTTAATAGCGCAGTCTACTGTTTCCATTTGTATATCATGAAACCCAAAATAAATTTTTTATGCATCATCATAAAAAAGCTAACGCTACTCATATTTAGAGCATCAAACTCAATCAATGCTTCTCCGTTTTCTGTTATTTCAGAAAACATACGATTGTCTATAGCACTATTAGTATCTGTTAATTTTAATAACGTTACATCAAAATTGTTATCATTAATATAAAAAAATATAGCCTCTATTAAGACTCTCTACTCATTAATAATTATACCTTTAGTAGTAAAAGACAAACCCTGTTGCCCATAGGTAGTAATCATTACACCCTCAAAATAAGGTGCTTTATCTTTTTTAGGAGCTAACCAATCGAATACAAAATTTGCTCCTGTTCCACCACTCTTGTCTTTCTCATCTATAACAATCTCAATGGTTTGCATAGGTTTTACAAAAATTGGAGATTCAAAATAAGTTCTCATTAAATCGCCTTTAGTATCATAATACCTAGCACTTTTAATAAAAACAGTATCCTTTTTGTTTATGTTCCTTATACTAACAGTAGATGTTAAATCGTGCGTTTTATGCTCTGTAGTACTATAAATTTGAGAATAAACAGACAAATAACTAGCTCCAGCAACCAAAGAAGTATCTAGCTTATTATTCCATTGCATAGCTTCCCAATTATTGGAAGGCAACTCATCGTTTTTTGTATTTTTACCACATGCAAAAACAAATAAGCTTACAAAAATTAATAACAATACCTTTTTCATTTTTTTAATTTATTATACAAATTTAGCTAAATCAATCTCATTAATACCACCATGGCTTGCATGAGCTACTGCTACTCCATTTTTAATAATTAATAATTGTGGCGATTGGTGCATCACTTGAAATTTAAAACCAGCTTCGTTAGAAACTTCTCTAAAACTTAGTAAGTCTAAATAATACAAATCTAAATTAACGTCTACATCAAATGCAGATACAAATTGATTCATAACCATTTTACTAATCCCACAACGAGTAGAGTGTTTAAAGATAACTTGTGTTTTCCCTTTAGACAATTTCTCTATAGTATTAAGTTGGTCTACAGTCGTTAACTGTTTCCAAGGTAATATTTTCTCTTCTTTTGGTTCTTTCGATCCTCCAAATAATTTTCCAAACATAGTAATTCTATTATAACAATTTTAACTGCTTTATATTAAACAAAAATATCAATTTAATGACATATATCATTATTTATGTCGAGACCTTTTGATTAACTTACAAATGCAAAACTAAAAATCAACAACTGACAAAAAGTCACCAAAATTCAGTGATAAACAGACTTTTTGTCTTGCTTTTCTACTTGGTAAGATAATTGAAATATAGCTAAAAGAAAAATAATAAGATTTCTAGCTTCTAATTTCAAGTTAAGAAATAAATAAAAACTATAAATATGAATTTTAACAACTATACAACAAAATCGCAAGAAGCGATACAGCAAGCGCAGCAACTTGCACAAAGCCTAGGCAACGGACAAATAGAAAACGAACACATTTTTAAAGCTATTTTTGAAGTTGATGAAAATGTTTTGCCTTTCATTTTAAAGAAAATGAATGTAAACGTGCCTATGTTAAAACAAATTTTAGACAAGCAAATTGAAAGCTTCTCTAAGGTTTCTGGTGCAGAATTAACAATATCAAGAGAAGCCTCAACAACATTAAACGAAGCTTCTATTATTGCTAAAAACATGAACGACGAATATGTTTCTGTCGAACATTTAATATTAGCTATTTTTAAATCTAAAAGTAAAATTGCTCAGGTATTAAAAGACCAAGGCGTTACAGAAAAAGCTTTAAAAGCAACTATAGACGAGCTTAGACAAGGTGACCGTGTAACCTCGCAAAGTCAAGAAGAAACATACAATGCATTAAATAAGTATGCTAAAAACTTAAATCAATTAGCTAAAGACGGAAAACTAGATCCTGTAATTGGTCGTGATGAAGAGATTAGAAGAATACTGCAAATTCTATCGCGTAGAACCAAAAACAATCCAATACTAGTTGGAGAACCAGGAACTGGTAAAACAGCAATTGCAGAAGGTTTAGCACATAGAATTGTAGATGGAGACATTCCAGAAAACCTTATCGACAAGCAAATTTTCGCGCTAGATATGGGATCGTTAATTGCAGGTGCTAAATTTAAAGGAGAATTTGAAGAGCGTTTAAAAGCTGTAATTAAAGAAGTAACAAATAGTGATGGAGATATTGTACTATTTATAGATGAAATACACACGCTAGTTGGAGCTGGTGGTGGACAAGGTGCAATGGATGCTGCAAACATTTTAAAGCCAGCATTGGCTCGTGGAGAGCTACGTGCTATTGGAGCAACTACTTTAGACGAGTATCAAAAATACTTTGAAAAAGACAAAGCATTAGAACGTAGATTCCAAAAGGTAATGGTTAACGAACCAGATACAGAAAGTGCTATTTCTATTTTAAGAGGTATTAAAGAGAAGTACGAAACACACCATAAGGTTCGTATTAAAGATGAAGCCATCATTGGTGCTGTAGAATTATCGACGCGCTATATTACCAATCGTTATTTACCAGACAAAGCAATTGATTTAATGGATGAAGCTGCTGCTAAATTACGTATGGAAATAAATTCTAAACCTGAAGAACTTGATGTTTTAGACAGAAAAGTGATGCAGCTAGAAATTGAAATTGAAGCGATTAAACGCGAGAAAGATGAAACTAAATTGAAATCTTTACGAAGCGATTTAGCAAATATAAAAGAAGAACGTAACGAGATTAATGCTAAATGGAAAAGCGAAAAAGCTGTAGTTGATAATATCCAAAACACAAAACAGGATATTGAAAACTTTAAAATTGAAGCTGAAAGAGCCGAACGTGATGGTGATTATGGAAAAGTTGCAGAGTTGCGTTATGGAAAAATTAAGGAAGCTCAAGAAGCACTTGAGGTAATGCAAGCCGAATTTAATGCACAGTCTGAAACATCGTTAATTAAAGAAGAGGTTACATACGAAGACATAGCAGAAGTTGTAGCAAAATGGACTGGTATTCCGCTTACAAAAATGCTGCAAACCGATCGCGAGAAACTGCTTAAACTTGAAGACGAATTGCACAAACGCGTTGTCGGACAAGAAGAAGCTATTGTTGCCGTAAGTGATGCTGTACGTCGCTCTAGAGCTGGATTACAGAATCCGCAAAAACCTATTGGAACCTTCTTATTTTTAGGAACAACTGGTGTTGGTAAAACTGAACTTGCTAAAGCATTAGCAGAGTATTTGTTTGATGATGAAAGCGCTTTAACACGTATAGATATGAGTGAATATCAAGAACGTCATGCGGTAAGTAGATTAGTTGGTGCACCTCCAGGATACGTAGGCTACGAAGAAGGTGGGCAATTAACAGAAGCTGTACGTAGAAAACCATATTCTGTTGTATTGTTAGATGAAATTGAAAAAGCCCATCCAGATACTTTTAATATTTTATTACAGGTGTTAGACGAAGGTCATTTAACAGATAATAAAGGTAGAACTGCCGACTTTAAAAACGCGATTATTATCATGACTTCAAACATGGGAAGTCAGTTAATACAAGATCGCTTTGCTGCAACAAAAGATATTGAAACAGCAATGGAAGCCGCAAAAGTGGATGTTTTAGGTTTATTAAAACAAACTGTTAGACCTGAGTTTTTAAACAGAATAGACGATACTATTTTATTTACACCTTTATCTAAAGAAAATATTACAGAAATTGTAGGCCTTCAAATAAAAAGTATTACTAAAATGATTGCTAAACAAGGTATAACATTTGATGCAACACCTGAAGCTATTGCTTACTTAGCAGAAAAAGGTTACGATCCAGAATTTGGAGCAAGACCAGTAAAAAGAGTGATACAAAAAGAAGTTTTAAACGCTTTAAGTAAAGAGATTCTATCAGGTAAAGTAACAACAGATAGCATTATTTTATTAGATGCTTTCGATAAGGAATTAGTATTTAGAAATCAAGGAGACTTGGTTACGGAAGAAGTATAAAAAATAAGAAAAGCCAAACAAGTTTAGCTTAAAATCACAAAGTATTGTTAAATCAAAATAATACTAAAATAAACGAAGAATAAGTTCGTTTTTAAGACAATGGTTAGTTAGTTTGAAAAAGCGACATGAAACGTAAAGTTTAGTGTCGCTTTTTTATTTTACAACTCTAAAGCTTTCGCTGAATTTTCAATTGTATTTTTAAACAATTCAGCATTCATTTCTGCTTTCCACATAGGTACAATTTTTTCTAATTTTCGTTTTCCTTCTTCAGAATTTACAATTTCTGGAAAAGCAATTTCAAAAACCTCTAACATTACATGTGTTGCAGTTGAAGCTCCAGGCGAAGCACCCAACAAACAAGTAATACTTCCGTCTTTACTTTTTACTACCTCTGTTCCAAATTGTAGTTTTCCGCCTTCATATTCGTCTTTTTTAATAATCTGAACGCGTTGTCCAGCCACTAAAAGTCCCCAATCTTCACTATTTGCATCTTTTACAAACTTTCGTAAATCGTTCATTCTATCTTCATGAGACGATGTTACTTGCTCAATAAGATATTTAGTAAGTGGTAAATTGTCCCAAAAGGCACTTAACATTGGTTTTATATTGTCTGCTTTTATAGATTTAAACAAATCTAAAGTCGATCCTTCTTTTAAAAACTTAGGACTAAAACCCGCGTAAGGCCCAAACATTAATTGTCGTTTACCATCTATAAAACGCGTATCTAAATGTGGTGTCGACATTGGAGGATCGTTTGGCCCGGCTTTACTATATACTTTTCCTAAATGCTGGTTTACTAAATCTTCATTTTTACAAACTAACCATTCTCCACTTACTGGAAAACCACCATAACCTTCTTTCTCTTCAATTTCAACTTTTTGTAATAATAACAAGCTTCCACCTCCTGCTCCAATAAATACATGTTCAGCATCGAATAATTGTTTCTTTCCTGTTATTGTATTTTTCACCTCAACAGACCACTCAATATCATCGTCTGGATCAATATCTAAAACCTCTTCATTACAGTGCACAGGTGTATTGTATTTAGTCTCTAGAATATGAAACAACTTTTCGGTTAAAGAACCAAAATTCATTTCTGCACCACGCTCTATACGTGTAGCAGCCATTACCTCATCTTCACTTCTATTATTTGTAATTAACGGGAACCATGCTTTCATTTTCTCTAAAGAATCTGTAAACTCCATACCTTCAAACATAAAATGATCTTTTAAGACCTCGAATCTTTTCTTCAAAAAAGTAACATTATCTTTTCCTGTAACCCAACTATGATGTGGCACCGGATTTATAAAGTCTTTAGGATCTTCAATTAAATTCTCTTCAACTAAAAAACTCCAAAATTGTTTAGACAATTCGAACTGAGTGCAAATTTTATAGGCTTTAGAGCAATCTACAGTATCTTCTTTTTCTGGCGTATAATTTAACTCGCATAAAGCAGAATGTCCTGTTCCTGCATTATTCCACGCAGCAGAACTCTCTTGAGCAGGTTTACTTAAACGCTCTAAAATTAAAATATTAATTTCTGGCTTAACAAGCTTTACCATTAATGCCAATGTTGCACTCATAATTCCTGCTCCTACGCATACTAAATCGTAATCTTTATTGATGTCCATCTAAAATAGTTATATGGTATAAAGATATACTTTTATGACAAATGTCATGATATCACTTTTATAAAAACAGTAAATTTGATTCTATGGAGTTAAACAAATACATAGACCACACGCTTTTAAAAGCGACCGCAACAAAGAGTGATATTATTAAACTTTGTAACGAAGCCAAAACACATAATTTCTTTTCCGTTTGCGTAAACTCTTGTTATGTTGCTTTAGCTAAAGCAGAATTAAAAAACACAGATATAAAAATCTGTAGTGTTATTGGCTTTCCTTTAGGAGCTATGAGCACTAATGCTAAAGTTCACGAAACCAAACAAGCTTTACTCGATGAAGCAGATGAAATTGATATGGTTTTAAATATTGGACTTCTAAAAAGCAAAGCTTTTGATGCTGTTTCGAAAGATATTGAAGCCGTAAAAAACGAAATGCCCAAAAATACGCTTAAAGTTATTCTAGAAACATGCTATTTAGAAGAAATTGAGATTATTAAAGCAAGTGAACTTGCTATAAATTCTGGCGCCAATTTTATTAAAACCTCTACAGGATTTGGAACTAGAGGCGCAACATTAAACGATGTAAAGTTAATGAAGAGTGTTATTGGAGATTCCGTTACCAAAATAAAAGCTTCGGGTGGTATTAGAGATACAAAAACAGCATTAGAGTATATTAATCTTGGTGTTGAAAGAATAGGAACATCTAACGGAATTGCCATTGTAACGGGAGGTTCTTCCGAAGAAAAAAATTATTAAACATAACAAAATGAGCATACACATTGGAGCCCAAAAAGGCGATATCGCAGAAACAATTTTATTACCAGGAGATCCTTTAAGAGCAAAATGGATTGCCGAAACCTTTTTAGAAAACCCAGTATGCTTTAACGAAATTAGAGGTATGCTTGGTTACACAGGTACTTACCAAGGTAAACGTGTTTCAGTTATGGGAACAGGAATGGGTGTACCAAGTATTTCTATTTATACTCATGAATTAATTACACAGTTTGGTGTTAAAAACCTTATTCGTGTTGGTAGTGCTGGTTCTTACCAAAAACATATAAAAATTAGAGATGTGGTTTTGGCAATGGCAGCTTCTTCTAACTCTGGAGTAAACGAATTACGTTTTGGTGGTGCAGACTACGCTCCTACTGCAAATTTTGAATTATTTCAAAAAGCTGTTGAAGCCGCAAAAGCTAAAAACATACCTGTTAAAGCCGGAAACGTATTTACTAGTGACGAATTTTATGCAGATGATTTCGAATCTTATAAAAAATGGAGTAAATTTGGAGTACTTTGTGTAGAGATGGAAACTGCAGGATTATATACAGTTGCCGCAAAGCACAACGTAAACGCATTAACACTACTTACGATCTCAGATTCTTTAGTTACCGGAGAATCTACAACTAGCAAAGAAAGAGAAACCACTTTTAAAAGGATGATTGAAATTGCATTAGATCTTGCCTAAAAATATTTGTTTTATGAAAAACCTTCTATTATCCTTTATTCTTGTTATCACTTTGTCTTGTGCTAAGACTAAAAAAGAAACAAAAATAAATGAAGAAACAACCACTTATTACCTTATTCGTCATGCCGAAAAGGACAAAAGCGATGCTAATAACCAAAACCCTAATTTGATAGTAAAAGGTCTGGAAAGAGCAAAAAGATGGTCAAATCATTTCAAAAACATTCATTTAGATGCTATTTATAGCACGGATTATATACGTACAATCGAAACTGCTTTACCAACAGCAATGGATAAAGACATTGAGATTACACCTTACAACCCTAAGACTTTAGATCTTAAAACCTTTTTAGACGATACTAAAAACAAAACTGTTTTAATTGTTGGACATAGTAACACAACTCCTGCATTTGTAAATAAAATTATTGGTGAAGAAAAATACGAGTCTATAGATGAAACCATTAACAGTAAACTTTTTACTGTCACTATACAGGATAATAACATCTCCTCTAAAGTAACTAATATTGATTAATCTTAATAAAAACGTACAATTAGAAACAGTAACCATAGGCTCGCCTATAAATTTAGTCGATCTAATACAGCGTATTTATCCTCCTGCCTACAAACATTTATGGAAAAATGAAGATTGTAGTTTTTATTTCGATACCTTTTACAACCTTGAGCATTTACAAAAAGAATTATTAGAAAAAAATGCAGAATACTATTTTGTAATTTATAAAAATAATCCAGTAGGTATTTTCAGAATACAGTTTAATGAGCCTTTAAACAATCTTAAAACTGGAACATATATTCATAGAATTTATTTAGGTGTTGAAGCCCAAGGAAAAGGAGTTGCTAAAACTATTTTTAAATGGATTAAAACAAGAGCGAAAGCAAATAACAATACCTTTTTATGGTTAAAAGCTATGGACACACAGGAACAGGCTGTAAAATTCTACACAAAAAACCATTTTAAAATAACAGGCAAAACAAGTTTAGATTTCGATTTACTACACAAGCCATTAAAAGGAATGTTAATAATGAGTAAGGAAATATAATATTTCTTTTAAAACAGTTAAAAATGATTAGTTTTGTATCATAATGCAGAAAAAAGTAAACATACTAAACAAGAAGGCTAGATTTCAATACGAAATATTAGACAAATACACTGCTGGAATTGTTTTAACAGGAACAGAGATTAAGTCTATTCGCGATAGTAAAGCTTCTATTGCCGAAAGCTTTTGTGAATTTAACGAACAAAACGAGTTGTTTGTAATTAACATGACCATACAAGAATATGTTTATGGTAACTACTACAACCATGCACCTAAAGCAGAACGTAAACTTCTATTAAATAAGAAAGAATTAAAAAAACTTGAAAAAGAAGTTACAAATTCTGGATTAACTATTATTCCGCTACGTTTATTTCTAAATGAAAAAGGATTTGCTAAACTAGACATCGCTTTAGCGAAAGGTAAAAAGTTATACGATAAGCGTGAAACAATGAAAGATCGTGATAACAAACGTGATTTAGCTCGAATAAAAAAAGATCATAATAACTAAAAAAATAAAAATATGATAAAGATTCTTAATAAAACACATATTCTTTTGGGTCTAATTGTATTTTTTTCAGCATTAAGCGTTTGCGCACAAACCAATAAGGAATTTGCTCGTTTCTACTTTAAATTAGATTCTGAATTAGAATTCTCTTCACCAAAAGAAGTTTTAAACTATTCTGAATTAGTTAATTTAAACGCAAACTATACGTTTGAAATAAAAAACGCATACGGGTTTACAAAAGCTCAGATTAAAAACCTAAGTCGGTTGTCTAAAACCAATTTCACTTTAAAAAACACCTTTAGAATAGAAGGTCTTTTTACAGAATCTGAAAGAGAATCTTTTCTTGAAACCTTAAAAAATACCAACCAATTACTTTACGCATATAGCGCAATCACGACGCCTATACAACCTCCACATGATATTGCTCCTATAACAGATGATTTAGAAAGTACTCAAGGTTACATAGAATCTAACCCTGGTCATAATATAAGGTATGCATGGAACAATGGCGTTAATGGAGCAGGAATAAATATTAGAGCAATTGAATATGGTGTAAACCTAAACCATGAAGAGTTAGATCACACCAATACTTCTCTTCCTCCTAACACTACCATAAACGCTAGTGTTATAAATACTAGTTATGCAGAGCACGGTACTAGCGTTGCCGGCATTATTTTCGCAAATAAAGGAACCTATGGAACAAGCGGTATAGCACATGGTGCAAACGAATATGTTTTATATCCAGAATGGACAGAAGAATATGATTATAATCGCGTTTTAGCAACTTCTAACGCTATTGCAAATTCTACTGCTGGAGATCTAATTATTTACGAAATGCAAACTTATGGGCAAAATGATCATTTTGTTCCCGCAGAATACGAACAAGCCATTTGGGATCTTACAAAAGCGGCCACAGATGCAGGTATTGTAATAGTTGCAGCAGCAGGAAATGGAAGTGAAGACTTAGACGACCCTTTTTACAACAGCTACCATGGAAGAGGAGACAGTGGTGCTATAATAGTTGGATCAGGAAGTATTAATACATATCATTCTCCAGGCTCTACTTCAACTTATGGTTCGCGCGTCAATGTTCATTCTTGGGGGTATATATATTATGCACCTGGAAGCGAACCAAATAGCTTATATTTTGGTAACGATTTCAACCAAGGCTACAAGTCTTTTAATTCTACAAGTTGTGCAACTGCATTAACAGGTGGTTTTACAGCTGTTCTCCAGTCTTATGCGCTAGCACAAACAGGAAACTATTTAACCTCTCAAGAATTAAGAACTTTAATGGTTAATACTGCTATTCCGCAAGGGCCAGGTAATAACGTTGGTCCATTTCCAAATATGCAAGCCGCTATGCTCACTTTAGACAACACCTTGAGTATCGATTCTAAAAGTATTTCAAATTTTATAATGTATCCAAATCCGACTAATGGTGTTTTAAACATTAACTTAAATAGTTTTAATAAAACGGCAAATTTAGAAATTCATAATTTATTAGGACAGCAAGTGTTTACTACTAATTTAACCAAAAGCAATAATAGTGTTTCTGTTAACAATCTATCTAAAGGATTATACTTAGTAACGGTAAAAACGAATAACACTACAACTACAAAAAAATTAGTAATTAATTAAAATTGCGTTAAAACTAAAACCTTAATTGTTTATTTTATTTAAGTTTGGTTAATCTACAGGCAACCATTTTACAAAAAATTGCGTCTATAGTAATAAAACCAACCTTTAAGTATGAATAAATACCAACTACTCTGTTTTTCGTTTATTATTGCAAATTTTTCATTTGCCCAAATTACAGGAAACGTAACCTCTAACACTTCCGAAACACTTCCTTTTGTTAACGTCTATTTAAATGACACTTACACAGGAACAACTACAAATGAAGAAGGCAATTACACTTTAGACATCTCTAAAACAGGAGACTACACTATTGTTTTTCAATATTTAGGTTTTAAAACACTTAAAAAAGAGGTTTCTATTACGTCTTTTCCATATGTTTTAGATGCTAAGCTTATTGATGAAAATATTACACTAAGTGAAGTGGTAATCAATTCCGAAGAAAATCCTGCAAATCAAATTATAAGAAATACCATTGCTAAACGTGAAGGTGTTTTAGAAAAATTAAGCGAATATAAAGCTGACTTCTATTCTCGCGGACTTATAAAAATTAAAGACGCTCCCAAAAAAGTATTTGGACAAGATGTTGACGAAATGCTAGATGTTGAATTAGATTCTACAAGAAGTGGTATTATTTATTTATCCGAAACAATTTCGGAAATTGAATACCAAAAACCAAGACGTTTAAAAGAGAAAATTTTAGCCTCTAAAGTTAGTGGTGATGCCAGTGGATTTAGTTTTAACAATGCTACAGATGTAAATTACAATTTCTACAAAAACACTATAGAACTTGAGAACAATGTTATTTCTCCAATTGCAGATTATGCCTTTAATTATTACAAATATAAGTTAGAAGGTGTTTTTTACGATGATAACAATAACCTCATCAATAAAATATTAGTTACACCAAAACGCGATAACGATGCTGCGTTTTCAGGTTACATTTACATTATTGAAGACCAATGGTTAGTTTATGCAATAGACCTTACAATAACAGGAAAACGATCAGGAATTCCACCTATAGATTTATTAACACTTAAACAAACCTTTTCTTATTCCGAAACCGATAAAATTTGGGCATTAATCTCTCAAACTATTGATTTTAAATATGGTCTTTTTGGTTTTAAAGGCGAAGGTAGATTTACAGCCGTATACAGCGATTACGATTTTACACCAGAGTTTAGCAAAAATCATTTTACAAGAGAAATACTTTCTTTCGAAGAAAATTCTAATAAAAAAGACTCTCTTTTTTGGGATGCCAAACGTCCTGTGCCTTTAACTACTGAAGAGTCTACAGACTACCTTAAAAAAGATAGTATTCAATTGGTTAAAGAATCTAAACCTTATTTAGACTCTATCGATAAAAAACACAACACTTTTAAATTAGGAAATATTTTAGGCGGTTACAGCTACCAAAACTCGCATAAAGACTATCGTTTTAGCATAGATTCTCCAATCGAGAAAATATCATTTAATACTGTACAAGGCTGGAACGGAACTCTTGGTATGCGTTACACTAAAAATTACGACAAGTACAAACGTTATTTTAGTGTTTCTGGAGATGCTAACTATGGAGAAGCAGACGATCGCTTGCGCGGAACAATTAATGCAACCTATAAATTCAATAGTATTAACAACCGTTTTATTTCTCTTTCTGGAGGTGTAAAAATAGAACAATTTAATAGCTCTAACCCTATTTCTGAAACAGAAAACTTAGTAAGCACACTTCTTTTTGAAGACAATTATATGAAACTTTACGATAGAAGTTTTGTGCAAGGACAATATTACCAAGAAATTATTAATGGTGTTAGATTAAATTCTGTTTTAGGTTTCGAACGCAGAAAAGCTTTATTCAATAATTCGGATTACGTATTGGTTAACGAAGTTAGAGATATTTACACAAGTAATAATCCTTTAGACGAAACCGATTTCACCTCTAAGCCATTCAACACCCACAACATTGCAAAACTTAATGTAAATGCTACAATTAATTTTGCTCAAGATTATTTAAGCTATCCAGATGGCAAATACAATATTTCTAACAGCAAGTACCCAACACTTTCTTTAGGTTACGAAAAAGGTTTTGCGGCTACAGATTCTAATTATAATTTCGATCAGTTTAAAGCCAGATTAAGACAACGTATAGATCTTGGAAATAAAGGCGAATTTGAATACAATGCACAAGGAGGTCTTTTTGCAAATGCAGATAATATTGCTTTTATGGATTACCATCACTTTAACGGTAACCAAACCAATGTAAAACTAGATGGCTCTTATTTATATTCTTTTAAAAACTTACCTTATTATGGACTAAGCACAAACGATAACTATGCAGAATTACATACCGAATATCGTTTTAATGGATACATATTAAATAAGATTCCGTTAATTAATAAGCTTAACTTTAATCTTATTTTAGGTGCAAAAGCAGCATTTACTCAAGATAATAAACCGTATTCGGAATACTCAATTGGTGTAGATAACATAGGTTTTGGTAAATTTAGATTTCTACGTGTAGACTATGTGCGCTCATACCAAAGTGGCTTTATTAACGATGCAGTTATGTTTGGTATTAGTCTTTAACTCATTACTATGAGTCTAGTGCTCTACAAAAATATAACTTTTAGCGCTATATCTAAAGTTGGTTTATTCAGAATAAAAAAGCACAATTACTATTACTTAAAAGAAACAGAGAATGCTTTAAATGCTTTTTCTAAATAAAGAAATTGATAACTAATGAATTGGATATTATTGGTAATTGCTGGCCTTTTTGAAGTCGCCTTTGCTGCTTGCCTTGGTAAAGCTAAAGAAGCAACAGGCAATGAAGCAACCTATTGGTACATTGGCTTTTTTGTTTGTTTAGCAATTAGCATGCTTCTTCTTTTAAAAGCTACACAAGAACTACCTATTGGCACAGCATATGCTGTTTGGACTGGAATTGGAGCTGTAGGAACTGTGTTAATTGGTATTTTTATTTTTAAAGAACCTGCAACAATATGGCGACTATTTTTCATGACGACTTTAATTATCTCAATTGTAGGACTAAAAGCAGTTTCTAAATAAAGGATATAAAACAATTTAAAAAAAGAAACATTAGCTTCGTTTAATATAATCGAACAATGAAAAAGACACTTCCATTAGTCGTAATTATTGCAAGTGTCATTTTATTGCTTGTAAATTATATAATGGCCAATGATATAAACCGTGGGTTTTGGCTATCCACATTATCAAGTGTATTAATAATAATAATAATAATCTCGATGGTGTTAACTATTAAAGCACATAAAGACCAAGACAAGGATTAACAATTATCTTTTAAAATATTTAAAATACCATGACCAAAAAAATTAAATCTATAATAACAGGCGGCCTATTTGGAGGTATTGTTTACGCAAGTATTATGGCTGGATTTGACTATGCTGATGGTGAAAATTTTAAAATATGGAGGTTTTTAATTAATGCTCTAATTTTTGGTTCATTTATGGGATTCATGACGTTTTATAACCTCAAAAAAAATAATTAAACATCACAATTAGCATAGCTATTCATTTGCATTGTACCCTGAGTTTTAAGCTGCGTATGCCAACTAAAAGCATCTTTAAGAATATGTGGTGTTTGTCCGCCTAAACTAAAAGCCTTATCAAAATAACTTAATAATTGTGCTCTATATTCTGGATGTACACAATTATTAATAATAAGCCTTGCTCGTTCTACAGGTGCTAAACCTCTAACATCTGCTAAACCTTGCTCGGTAACCAAAACATCTACATCATGCTCTGTATGGTCGGTATGAGAAACCATTGGTACAATATGCGAAATACTACCTCCTTTAGACATAGAAGGACAAGCAAAAATACTTAGATAACCATTTCTAGCAAAGTCACCAGAACCACCAATACCATTCATCATTTTTGTTCCTGCAATGTGAGTCGAGTTCACGTTTCCGTATATATCAAACTCAATTGCGGTATTTATTCCAATAATTCCTAAACGGCTTATTACCTCAGCAGCATTACTAATATTCTGTGGTCTTAATACCAGTTTGCTTTTATATTTCTCGAAATCTTTAAATATTTTATCCGAGCATTTTTGTGTAACTGTTATAGATGATGCCGAAGCGAATACTAATTTTCCAGAATCGAAAAGATCAAAAGTACTATCTTGAAGCACTTCAGAATACATTGTTAAATTTTTAAATCGACTAGTAGTAAAACCTGCTAAAATAGCATTAGCCGTTTTTCCTATACCTGCTTGTAATGGTAAAAGGGACTCTGTTAGTCTGCCCGCATCTACTTCTTTCCCTAAAAACTCAAGAATATGATTGGAAATAGCTTTTGTTTTTTCATCTGGATCGGAAATAACAGCCGGCGAATCTGGCATTTCGGTATAAACAATCGCAACCACTTTGTTAGGATCTATTTTAATAAACGGATCGCCAATTCTAGTATCCGAACTTACAACAGGAATAATATCTCTATTTGGTTGCTTTTTTAATACTTTAATATCGTGTAATCCTAAAAAGGTTTCAGGAAAACTGGTGTTAATTTCAATAATAATTTTATCTGCTTTTTCTAAAAATATAGGCGAATTACCCACAGATGTTGTTGGTACAATAAAACCATCAGCAGTAATTGAAACAGCTTCAATAATAGCAACATCAATTTTAAACATATCTATTTTTTGAAGCATATCGGCAGTTTGCCCTAAATGCTGATCGACATAAAGCACATCATGACTATTAATACTTTTTCTTAAAGTCGCATCTGCTTGAAATGGCAAGCGTTTATGCAAAGCGCCATTTTTTGCTAAATTAGCATCAGTATCATATCCTAAAGATGCGCCGCTTAATACCGTTACTTTTAACTCCTCATAAAGTGCTCTTTCTGCAATCATAGGCAAAACAGCTTTACTGTCGCCTGCCTTTGTAAAACCACTAACACCTAAAATATCATTATTATTAATTAATAAAGCTGCTTTTTCTGCTGACTGTATTTTATCTATATAAGGTGTATAATTTATTCTTTGCATAATCTGAGTATTTTATAATTTTTGGGTTAAAAAATTTAGTATTTAATTAAAATTGGACTACATACTGTGTTTTTAATAAAAATACTTCGGCAATTTATGTAAGATATTTAGTGTCTTTTTATTAAAAAAAGACAATGTTTTATTAATTTAGTGCATTAAATATAATTACTCCATTTATTATGAACAATAAATATTACTTAACAGAGGTAGACAAAAATCCAGAGAGCATATTTTGCTATCATACTGCTATGAACGATTTATTTATTGAACATCACAATCATGACAAAGGACAATTTCTATATACCGAAGGTGGCATAGTCCATGTTAAAACCAATACTAGAATGTATTATTTACCAGCAAGGCATTATATTTGGATTCCTGCAAGTGTAAAACACGCTATCTACCCTAGTTCTCCAAAAGTTATTATGCGAAACTTGTATTTTCCCATACAAGCTGATACTACAGAATTTTATAAAAAAGAAGGTGTATATCACATTAATAATCTATTAATGGAACTATTATTATTTACAAAAAATTGGAATGGAGATATTACCAAAGCTCACAAAAACAAATACCCAATTGTTTATGCTTTTAAAACACTTTTAGAACAAAATGCATCGCAATCGTTACATTTAGAGCTACCACATCCAACAGATAGTAGACTAATAAGTATTACAAAATACCTTTCTGATAAAATAGATCAAGAACACCTATTACCTAAATTGGCTTCCAATTTTAGTATGACAGATAAATCGTTATACCGCCTTTTTAAGAAAGATTTAAACATGTCTTTTATTAAATATTACACACAGTTAAGAATATTTAAATCGTTAGAATATTTAATGAATTCCGATTACAACATTTCTCAAATAGCAAATATGGTTGGTTATAGTAGCTTACCTACATTTAGCAACACCTTTAGTAAAGTTATGGGTAAACGCCCTTCAGAATACAGAAAATCCAATGAGATTTATACAGAGTCTTAAAAAAGCTATGTTCGAATTTGACTTAAAAAAAATAGTTAAAATTTGTTTAACATATCAACTAAACATTAAGCTTAATTTCCAAACTGTAACAAAAAACCAGATAATTCGTCATCTATTTATAAACGAACTATTATGAAATTAATAAAACGAATTACAATATCAATCGGAATTTTAATACTAATTGGATTTCTTTTTTTGGGTTTAAAACTTGGAACAAAGTATTATAAATCTTATCAAAATTCTGAATCATTAACAAATACGATTCTAGATTATAAAATTAGCGCTGACGATTATAAGAATTCATACAATCTGAAAAATGGAGCAATTATATCTAAAAAAATAATAAACCTCTCAGAAATACCTCCGATTTGGAATAGCATCTCTGAAAATAATTATTTAACAAAAAACTATAAATATTTAGATAACATTAATTTTTATGTTATTATTTATAAGAGTGATTCTTTATTAGTGAACGGAATAATTGCTGAACCCAAAAAAGAAGGTAAATTTCCTGTTATTATTTTTAATAGAGGAGGAAATAAAGAAGTCGGAAAAATGGCTAAAGCAAAAACGCTTCATTCTTTAATACAATCGGCTTCTAAATTAGCGAGCCAAGATTATTTAGTTGTAGCCAGCTGTTATAGAGAAAATGATGAATTTGGAGGTAATGACATTAACGATGTTCTAAATCTAACAGAAACGATTAAAACTATTAAAAAAGCAGACTCAAGCCGTATTGGAATGTTTGGATGGTCAAGAGGCGGTATGATGACTTATCTATCTCTTAAGCATAGTAATCTAATTAAAACCGCAGTAATTGGAAATGGACCTTCCGATTTAGAAAAATTAATTATTGATAGACCTGAAATGGAAAATTTAGTATATGCTAAACTAATTCCAAAATATAAAGAAAACAAAAGTGATGAATTAAAAAAACGCTCTGTTTCTTATTGGCCAAACGAATTAGACAAAAATGCTAGTTTACTTATTCTTTGCGGAACCGAAGATCAGCAAGTAAACCCTAATCAAGCAAATATAATAGCTAATAAATTAACTAAAATAGATTATGATTTTAAGCTTGAAAAAGTAAAAACTGACCACAAATTTTCTAATAAAAAAGATGAATTAAATAAGTTATTAATTAATTGGTTCAAAGAAAAATTATAAAAACACGTTAAACGAATCATCCAAAATAAAAATAGAGTAATAAAATTAGATTAGACCAAAGCTTTACCCAACTACTAATTCTTATCCTCTAGAAGCGGTACAAAACGAAACTCACCAAACTCCGTTTTATCAAATTCTTTAAGACCTTTTCTAACAAAAAGCGTCATGGTTTGCACATTTTCTCCCACAGGTATAACCAAGCGACCACCAATTTCAAGTTGGGCAAGTAATGGTTTAGGCACAAAAGGTGCTCCTGCTGTAACAATAATACTTTTAAAAGGTGCTTCTTCTACTAGACCTTTATAACCATCGCCAAAAATAAATTTCTTAGCTCTAAATCCTAGTTTTGGCAAAAACTTACTTGTTTTTTTAAACAACTCTTGCTGTCTTTCAATACTATAAACTTTAGCACCTAAATCGCACAAAACAGCAGTTTGGTAACCACTTCCTGTACCAATTTCAAGCACTTTATCTCCTCTTGTAATTTCCATTAATTCAGTTTGGAAAGCTACGGTATAAGGTTGCGATATTGTTTGGTCTGCAGCAATAGGAAACGCTTTATCTTGATAAGCATGGTCTAAAAAACTAGAATCCATAAACAAATGCCTTGGTATTTTTCCAATAGCATTAAGTACTGCTTTATCTGTAATACCTTTGTTTACTAATATATTAACTAATTGTTGCCTTAGGCCCTTATGTTTAAAAGTATCTTGCAAAATGATGGAAAGTTTAGAACGATAAAATTAATGAAACAATTTTCGTTTTAAAAGTAAATAGTGGATTTTAATTATATTATTAATACCCATTAAAAATATAACCAAATTTGCCAAATTCGTAGGTAAATATCTTATTTTTGAAAAAAACGTAAACAGAATGCTAAACGCTGGAGTTTTAGGTGCTGGACACCTAGGGAAAATTCATTTAAGATTACTTAATCAATCTAATAAATATAACCTTGTTGGTTTTTACGATTCTAGTGAAGAGAACGGTAAAAAGGTAGAAGCAGAATTTGGTTATAAATACTTTAATTCTATAGAAGCTTTAATAGATGCCGTAGACATGGTAGATATTGTAACGCCAACACTTTCGCATTACGATTGTGCTAGACAAGCCATTGCTAAAGGCAAACATATTTTTATAGAAAAGCCTATTACAAATACTGTTGAAGAAGCCGAAACTTTAAGAACTTTAGTTGCCGAACATGGTGTTAAAGGACAAGTTGGGCACGTTGAGCGTTTTAATCCTGCTTTTATAGCTATAAAACACCAACTAGACAGCCCAATGTTTATAGAAGCGCATCGATTGGCAGAATTTAACCCAAGAGGAACAGATGTTCCTGTAGTTTTAGATTTAATGATTCATGATATAGATGTTATCCTAAGCGTTGTACAATCTAAAGTTAAAAGTGTTTCTGCAAGTGGTGTTTCGGTAATTAGTGATACACCAGATATTGCAAATGCACGTATAGAATTTGTAAACGGTTGTGTTGCCAATTTAACAGCAAGTAGAATTTCTTTAAAGAATATGCGTAAAACACGTTTCTTTCAAAAAGACGCCTACATTTCAGTAGATTTCTTAGAGAAAAAATGTGAAGTTGTAAAAATGAAAGACGCTCCAGAAACTCCTGGGGATTTCGATATGATTCTTCAAAATGCTGAAGGGATCAAAAAGCAAATTTATTTCGATAATCCAGACGTTCCTAGTAATAACGCCATTTTAGACGAACTAGAAAGCTTTGCTGATGCTATAAACACTAACACAAAACCAATAGTTACATTACACGATGGAACTGAAGCTTTACGTGTTGCAACTATGATTATCGATCAATTTTAAGTTCGTTTCGAGCTCTCTTTTTTAACTAAAGAGGAGTTTAATAAATATTATAAATAAACAAATAAGATTTCCGTCTTAGCGGAAACAAAAAACAATATTTTTTTATGAAAAACGTAGCAGTAATTGGAGCAGGAACTATGGGAAATGGTATCGCTCATACTTTTGCACAATCAGGTTTTAAAGTACAATTAATAGATATTAGTGAAGAATCACTAAAAAGAGGAATAGCAACCATTACTAAGAATTTAGATAGAATGGTCGCTAAAGAAAGAATTACAGAAGCTAATAAAATTGATACTTTATCAAATATAACAACATATACTAGCGTAAAAGAAGGTGTAGAATTTGCAAGCTTAGTTGTAGAGGCTGCAACCGAAAACATTGATTTAAAATTAAAGATTTTTAAGCAATTAGACGAGGCTTGCCCAGAAGATACTATTCTAGCAACAAACACATCGTCTATATCAATAACTCAAATTGGAGCAGTAACTTCTCGACCAGAAATGGTAATTGGGATGCACTTTATGAATCCAGTGCCAATTATGAAATTGGTAGAGATTATTCGTGGTTATAACACTAGCGACGAAGTAACAAATACTATAATGGAATTATCTAGAACACTAGGTAAAACACCAACAGAAGTAAACGATTATCCTGGATTTGTTGCCAATAGAATATTAATGCCAATGCTTAACGAATCTATAGAAACACTTTACAATGGTGTTGCTGGAGTTGAAGAGATTGATACTGTTATGAAATTAGGTATGGCACATCCAATGGGACCATTACAATTAGCCGATTTTATAGGTCTAGACGTTTGTTTATCTATATTAAACGTTATGTACGATGGTTTTAAAAATCCTAAATATGCACCGTGTCCACTATTAGTAAATATGGTTCGTGCAGGAAAACTAGGCGTTAAATCTGGTGAAGGTTTTTATGATTATTCTGAAAGTAGAAAAGCTGAGAAAGTTGCTAAGCAATTTTTAAAGTAAATCTACTTTTTTTGATTGCTAAATAGGCTGTCATTGCGAGGACGAAGGACGTGGCAATCTCTTAAATTGAAATCCAATTAAATAGATTCCCACGTTTTTTTTATTGAAAAAATTCGTAATTACATATTATAATGTCGATAACAAAATTAATTAAATAGGTTCCTGAATTTACAGGAAGTAAATTATGGCAAACATAAAACCTTTTCGCGCAGTAAAACCAACACGAGATAAAGTAAGCCTTGTAGCATCTCGCTCGTACCAAAGTTATACGCAACCAGAACGCGAAGGCCGTTTAAACTATAACCCGTTTTCGTTTCTACACATTGTTAATCCTGGTTACAAATATGCTAAGGAAATTTCTGGAGAAGCGCGTTATCAGCTAGTAAAAAACCGCTATTTAGAATTTAAAGAAGATGGTGTTTTTAAACAAGACAAAAAACCTTCATTTTACATTTATAAAATAGTAGATCGAGACCAGCAAACCTTTAATGGCATTGTTGCAGCTGCAAGTGTAGAAGACTACCAAAACGATGTTATAAAAAAACACGAAGACACTATAGCTAGTCGTGAAATTGTTTTTAAAGATTACTTAAAAACGGTTGGCTTTAATGCCGAACCTGTACTCCTCACCTATCCTGATAATAACGCTATTTCAAATGTTATTACCGAAATACAAAAAGAGCGTGCAGAATTCGAATTCACAACCACTTATAGAGATACACATTACCTATGGCAAATAGATAACGAAGCCCATATTAAAATAATTACTGATGCTTTTGCAAGCATGAACACGCTTTATATTGCAGATGGTCATCATCGTTCGTCTTCATCAAATTTACTTTGTAAAAATTTAAAAGCCGAAAACAAAAGCCATAATGGAAATGAGACTTATAATTATTTTATGAGTTTCTTAATTCCAGAATCCGAGTTACAAATTCATGAATTCAATAGGCTTGTAAAAGACTTAAATGGTTTAACAAAAGAAGAGTTTTTAATTAAATTAGACACGACGTACCGTATAGAAAACCGTGGTATTATGCCATACAAACCATCGAAACCTCATCATTTTAGTATGTATTTAGATGGCGAGTTTTATTCGCTATACTTACGCAAGACAAGTTATAAATTTGAAACCTCTTTAGATGAACTCGATGCACAGCTACTCTATCAAACCATTTTAAAACCAATTTTAGAAATAGAAGATTTACGACACGATAAACGCATCGATTATTTAAGTGGAAAAAAAGATGTTGTAAACCTTAAAAGTAAAATAGATAGTGGAGAGTTTAAAGTCGGTTTTGGTATGATTCCTGCTACTATAAAACAAATGAAAAGCATTGCTGACGATGGACTTAAAATGCCACCAAAAAGCACTTATATTGAGCCAAAATTAAGAAGTGGTGTTACTATTTATGAGTTTTAAAAAATGTTTTCACTTTTAATTAGTAATCTAGAAACTACAAAGCATTAGATAATAAAATGAGCATACAACAAAACTTAAACAATATAAAACAAACACTTCCAGAACACGTAACATTAGTTGCGGTTTCTAAAACGAAACCTGTGAGTGATTTAATGGAAGCATACAATGCTGGGCAGCGCATTTTTGGAGAAAACAAAATCCAAGAAATGGCAGACAAGTTTGAGCAAATGCCAAAAGATATCGAATGGCACATGATTGGACACGTACAAACCAATAAGGTAAAGTATATGGCTCCATTTGTTAGCTTAATACATGGTGTAGAAAGTTTTAAATTATTGAAAGAAGTAAATAAACAAGCTTTAAAACACGACAGAGTTATAGACTGTTTACTTCAAATTAAAATAGCCGAAGAAGATTCTAAATTTGGAATGTCTGCAAAAGAAGCTTCAGATATATTACAATCGGAAGATTTTTCAGCATTAAAAAATATTAAAGTAATTGGAGTTATGGGAATGGCAACTTTTACAGAAAACACACTTCAAATTGAAAAAGAATTCAGACTTTTAAAGTCTACTTTAGAAGATTTAAAAGTGACTGAAACTACAAACTGCCGACTACAAACTATTTCTATGGGAATGAGTGGAGATTACAAACTAGCAATAGATTGTGGAAGTACAATGGTTCGTGTAGGAAGTAGTATCTTTGGAAACAGAAATTACAACTAGTAATATAACAAAACAACATACAGTATCTACGCAATAATAGACATAGAAACCACAGGTGGTAAGTATAACGAAGAAGGCATAACAGAGATTGCTATTTACAAATTTGATGGTCACGAAGTTGTAGACCAATTTATAAGTTTAGTAAATCCGGAAAGAGAAATCCAACCTTTTGTTGTAAACCTTACTGGTATTAACAGTAACATGTTAAAAAATGCACCTAAGTTTTACGAAATCGCAAAACGAGTTGTAGAAATTACAGAAGGCTGCGTAGTTGTGGCACATAATGCGCAATTTGACAACCGAATATTAACGACAGAATTTAAGCGATTAGGTTTCGATTTCGATCGAGAAACGTTATGTACTGTAGAGCTAGCAAAAACGCTTATTCCAGATTTACCATCTTACAGTTTAGGTAAATTAGTACGTTCTCTTGGTATACCGGTTACAGACAGACACCGTGCTTCTGGAGATGCATTAGCAACCGTTAAACTCTTTAAGTTATTATTGAGTAAAGATGTTGAAAAAACTATTATTCAAACCTTTTTAAGAAAGCATCCTAAGCTACAGTTAGAACCAAAACTAACAGATATTATTGCTCAAATGCCTTCGGAAACAGGTGTGTATTACATACATAATAAAGAGGGCAATATTATATATATTGGTAAGAGTAAGAATATTAAGAAACGAATAAATCAGCATTTTACTGGTACAGATAGAAAGTCTAAAAAAATTCAAATTCAAGTCGCAACAGTAACTTACGATGCTACAGGTAGCGAACTTATAGCTTTATTAAAAGAGAGTCACGAAATAAAACAAAACAAACCTATTTTTAATCGTGCAATGAGAAAAACAAAAATCTCTCATGCATTATACAGTTCTACAGATAACAATGGTTATATAAATTTAACTATTGCTAATGCAGACGGACGTAAAAAGGTTATAACAACTTTTAATAATAAGCAGAGTGCTAAAGACTTTTTGCATCGTGCCGTAGAAACATATTCTTTATGTTTAAAATTATGTGGTTTAGAAAAAACGACTGATAGTTGTTTTAGATATGAATTAAAAGAATGTGAAGGTGCTTGTTTAAATGAAGAAAATACTGTGCTTTACAATAAGCGTGTTAACGAGTTTATTGAAAAATACAGCTATAAAGATCAAAATATGATTATTATAGATAAAGGTAGAAAAGTAGATGAACGTAGTGCTATTTTAATTGAAAACGGAGCTTTTAAAGGCTATGGTTTTTACGATTTAAATCACCAAATAAACAATATTGATATTCTAAAATCTATTATTATTCCTATGAGTAATAATAGATACACGCAGCATATAATACAAAGTTACTTACGTAAAAATAAACGCCTTAAGATTTTAAAATTTTAAATGAAAAAATTCACAACAACACTAATCTTATTACTATTTACATTTATTACTTTTTCTCAATCTGAATTTAATGCCTCTGGTTATAATGTTACCGGTAATGATTTAACAATAAACACGTACAGTAAAGACTCTACAGCTAATGCTTTAGTAATTTATGAATTTGGCAACTCTTATTTCGACCAAGAAGATTTCAGATTAAAAACCGAAGTTAAACGCAAAATTAAAATTCTTAATAGAGATGGCTTTGATGAAGCAAATGTTTCCATTTTACTTTATAAAAATAGTGATAGCAAAGAAGAAATAACTAGAATAGTTGCTACTACTACTAACATTAATAGCAATGGAACTTTAGATATCCAAAAATTAGACAAAAGCCAGGTTTTTACTGAAGAATACAATGATAATTATACCTTAGTAAAATTTACATTACCAAATATTAAAGAAGGCTCAGTAATTAAATATAGCTACAAATTAGACACGCCTTTTATGTTTAATTATAGACAGTGGTATTTTCAAACAGATATTCCAACACTCTATAGTGAGTATCACGCAAGTATTCCAGCTAATTACGAATATAATATTAAGTTGGTAGGAGAGATACCATTATCTGTAAACACTTCAGATACTGAAAGCGAATGTTTAAAAACATCTACAGGTGCAAAAGCAGATTGTTTTAAATCTATTTATATTATGAAAAATATTCCTGCTTTTATAGATGAAAAATATATGACTACACGAGAAAATTATATTTCTAAAGTAGAATACGAATTAAAAGTCTATAAGAGCTTTGATGGCGGAATAGACAATATTACCAGGTCTTGGAAGACTACTGATAAAGAATTAAAAACAGAAAAAGGTATTGGAAGGCAACTAAATAAAGGATCTGTTGTTAAAGATTTGCTTTCAAAAGAAATAACAAATGAACAAGACCAACTTAAAAAAGCCAAAGCTATTGTAGAATACGTACAAAGTAATTACAAATGGAATAAAAAATTTAATGTTTTTGGAGATGTTTCTTTAAAAGATTTAGTTAAAAATAAAGTTGGAAGAGCATCAGAAGTTAACTTATTACTTTTCAATTTATTAAAAGAAAATAATATTGACGTTCTACCAGTATTAATGTCTACAAGAGGTAATGGCTTTCCAACAAAAATATTTCCAGTTATTTCAGAGTTCAATTACATTATCATTCAGGCAAAAATAGCAGGAGAAACTTATTTTCTAGATGCTACAAGTCCATATCTCTCTTTTGGACAACTACCTTACAGGTGTTTAAATCAATATGGAAGACTATTAGATTTAAAAAATGGTAGTTATTGGGTAGATATTACGCCTAAAAGTAATTTTTCGATTAGCTATAAAGTTTCATCTATAATTAATGATAAAGGATCAATTAATGGCTCTATAGAATATAGAGCTACAGGTTATAACTCAAGTGACTTAAAAGCTGCTTACTTTAAAAACAAATCAAGTTATAAAACTAATTATCAAAACGAAAACACAAACATAACGGTTACAAATCACGAAGTAAAAACGACATCTAAAAATAGTGATGACTTTAAAGAAGTTGTATCTTTTGAAGTAGCTTCAGAAACCATTGGAAATTCAATTTATGTAAATCCGTTTATAACAACATTTTTTGACGAGAATCCTTTAAAATTACAAGAACGAACTTATCCTATTGATTTTGGTTACAAAGATTCGTACACATATATTTATAAGTTAGAGTACGATAGTAATCTATACGAAGTAACCGAAATACCAGAGATTAAAAAGCTCCAATTACCTAATGGAACTGGTGTTTTAATCCTTAATACTACTAAAAATGATTCTGAAATTATCATTTATTTTAAATTTAATTTTAAAGAAGCTATTTACAACCAAAATTACTATCCTTATTTAAAAGAGTATTTTAGTACTATTGTAGATTTACAAAAAAATTCACTAATTATTTTAAAGAAAAAATAGCCAATTATTATTTAGTATTTTTGATTTATGAGTAAACCAATTAAAGCCAACTGGAAAAATAGACTTCATGAGATTATTTACGAAGCAGATACACCTGCCGGTAAATTATTTGATGTTGTGTTACTTATTTTTATTCTTGCCAGTATTGCTCTTGTAATGCTTGAGAGTGTTAGTTCTATTGATGCTAGATACCACAAAGCATTATATATTGGAGAATGGTTAGTTACCATCCTTTTTTCTATTGAATATATTGCAAGAATTATTACAGTAAAAAAACCAAAAAAGTACATTTTTAGTTTTTATGGTATTATAGAT
Organism: Lacinutrix algicola; assembly: GCF_001418085.1. Taxonomy (GTDB): domain Bacteria; phylum Bacteroidota; class Bacteroidia; order Flavobacteriales; family Flavobacteriaceae; genus Lacinutrix; species Lacinutrix algicola. The sequence continues at coordinate 58,862 of NZ_LIQH01000038.1, read as the reverse complement.
TTTTTGTCTACAATCCCAATGTATTTGTCTTTTATATTAGCAGGAAGTCATGCACTAGTTGCTTTAAGAGCTTTACGTTTATTACGTGTTTTTAGAATTTTAAAACTAGCGAGATACATGGGAGCATCGAACCAATTAGCTAGTGCTATTAAATCTAGTCGTGCAAAAATATCTGTATTTCTATTTGCTGTAATTATTGCTTCTATCATTTTTGGTACGTTAATGTATTTAGTAGAAGGCGAAGAAAATGGTTTTACAAATATCCCTAAAAGTGTGTATTGGTGTATTGTAACATTAACAACTGTAGGTTTTGGTGATATTACACCACAAACTCCTTTTGGTCAATTTCTTGCAACGCTTATTATGGTTTTAGGTTACGGTATTATTGCTGTACCAACAGGAATTGTTTCTGCAGAATATAGCAAATCACTTACTAAAAAAGACGAAGAAAATAATGGTGAGCCTGAAAAAGTTCAGCTTAACTCTCAGTCTTGCCAAAACTGTTTAACAACAAACCATAAAGATGGTGCCGAATATTGCTATAATTGTGGCCACAACTTACATATAGAATAAACCTACTCATTGAACTCTAAAACCAAATACCTTATCTCTATTGTTGGACCTACAGCAATAGGAAAAACAAGTTTGAGTATTAAACTTGCCCAACATTATAATACCGAAATACTATCTGCAGATTCTAGACAGTTTTTTAAAGAAATGCAAATAGGTACTGCTGCTCCAACGCTTGAAGAATTATCTCAAGCTAAGCATCACTTTATTCATAATAGATCTATTGAAGAAGATTATAACGTTGGCTCTTTTGAAAAAGAAGCTATTGCAACCTTAGACACTCTATTTAAAACACATGATGTTGTTATTATGGTTGGTGGTTCTGGCCTTTATGTAGATGCTGTTACAAAAGGATTAGATTATTTTCCTGAGGTAGATAAAAGCATCAGAGAACGGCTAAATTTGGAATTGGTTAAAAATGGCCTGGAGGCGCTTCAGCTTCAGCTAAAAAAACTAGATATTGAAGCTTACAACACCATCGCGATAGACAATCCTAAGCGTGTAATTAGAGCCTTAGAGATTTGTATTGGAAGTGGAAAACCATATTCTTCCTTTTTAAATAAAGACAAAAACAAACGTAATTTTAAAACCATAACTATTGGTTTAACTGCCGAAAGAGAAACAATATACAATCGTATTAATAAACGTGTTGACATCATGATAGCCGAAGGACAGCTTGAGGAAGCAAAATCTCTTATAGACAAGCAACATCTTAACGCTTTAAATACTGTTGGTTATAAAGAACTCTTTAATTATTTTAAAGGCGAATGGACACTTGATTTTGCTATTGCAGAAATGAAAAAAAACTCACGTCGTTTTGCTAAACGCCAGTTAACTTGGTTTAAGCGTAATGAAAACACCTTGTGGTTTGATTACAAAACAAATGTTACTGAAATACTTACTACCTTAGAAAGTAAATTTGAATAAGCTTTAGATAAACTAATATTATATTAGTAGTGATTACACTTTTTCTGAAAGATAAAACTATTCAACTCTTTAGGTTAATTTATAGATTTAAACTAAAAAGCTACTGCAAATGCAGTAGCTTTTTTTATATTATATAGTCTTAAAAACTATTCTGGGTTTACAACTAATCTAAAGCCTTCACCGTGAATATTTAGTATTTCGACTTTATCATCAACTTTTAAATACTTACGTAATTTTGCAATGTAAACATCCATACTTCTTGACGTAAAGTAATTATCGTCTCTCCATATTTTTGTTAATGCTAATTCTCTTGGCATTAAATCGTTTTCATGTAAAGCTAATAAACGTAATAACTCGTTTTCTTTTGGCGATAACTTAGTAGCCTCTCCTCCTTTATAAGTAAGAAATCTTAATTTAGAATTTAAATCGAAATTACCTATTTTAAATTCAAACTGCTTACTATCTGCAACTGTATCTGTTGCCTTTCTAGTCATAATTGCTTTAATTTTCATTAAAAGCACTTCACTATCAAAAGGTTTGTTAAGATAATCGTCTGCCCCTACTTTATATCCTTTAAGTACATCTTCTTTCATTGCTTTTGCAGTAAGAAAGATAATTGGCACTTCGGCATTTTTCTCTCTAATCTCTTTGGCTAAAGTGAAACCATCTTTATAAGGCATCATAACATCTAGGATACAAAGATCATAATCGTCTTTTTTAAACTTTTCGAAGCCTTCCATACCATTTTTAGCATGAACAACCTCGTAGTCATTCATCATTAAATAATCTTTTAAAACTGTTCCAAAGTTTGGATCGTCTTCTACTAATAATATTTTCTTTTCTTGTTCGTCCATAATGTTATGATATTAACGGAAGTTTTATCGTGAAAACACTTCCTTTTCCTTTTTCACTTGTTACTGATATATGACCACTATGGTCTTCTACAATTCTTTTTACATAAGATAAGCCTAATCCATGGCCTTTTACGTTATGTATATTTCCTGTGTGTTCTCTATAAAATTTTTCAAAAACACGTTTTACAGCGGCTTTACTCATTCCGCTACCTTCGTCTTTTATACTTACTAGTATGTTATTTCCAACATTTACTGTTTCTACAGTAATTTTTGGAGCATCTGGTGAGTATTTAATTGCATTGTCTAATATGTTAACTAAAACATTAATAAAATGCGTCTCGTTAGCTAATACAGAAGACTTACTTGCCTTAAGTTCTGTTTCTATATGTCCTTGTCTATCTTCTACTATTAACTCTACATGAGATATAGCGTCTTCTATTAAGTCGTGTAAACTAGTACCTTCCTTACTAATGTTTAATTCGTTTTTTTCTAGTTTAGATATTCTAAGTACGTTTTCTACTTGTGCATGCATACGTTTGTTTTCTTCTCGTATCATACCTAAGTAACGCTTTACTTTTTCTTTATCGTTTATTATTTTAGGATTTTTAATCGAATCTAAAGCCAAGTTTATTGTTGCTATTGGCGTTTTAAATTCGTGCGTCATATTATTAATAAAATCTGTTTTTATTTCTGCTATTTGACGTTGCCTCATTATTTGTGTTAATGCTGTAACAAAAGCAATAAGTATAATAGATGTAAATAAAATAGATAAGCCCAACATACCTATTACAGAAGACCATATAAATTTATTACTATCGGGAAAATTGACTAATAAACGGTAGTTGTAATTTCCATTGTCTTCAGAAAAAATAGGAACCTGCATTGTTGCTTGATCTTCCAATTCAAAATCTTCTGTCTGTATTTTTGTTGCCAAATCGTTACTATAAATAGCAAACTCATAATCAATATTAATATCATATTGATGTAGTTTAAGCTCTAGCTGTCTGTTTAGCTTTTCTTTGGTAGTACGTTGATGTATTGGTGTTCTATAAGCAAAATCACGGTAATAATCATCTATTAATATTTTATCAGTCATACCATAATTAGCAAAAACCTCATTATTACTAACTTTACCGTCTATTTCGTTTGTTTTAAAAACCTTTGTTTGCTTTTTACTAATAATTTTTTTTATACTAATAGTATCTAAACCGATGTCAAAGAGCGCAGGAGATAATTTGTAGTTTTCTTCTAATATTCCATAACTATAAACAAACGTTTCGTTTATAGCGTCGTTTTCTTGTTTAACATAAAGATTACGTATTGCTGTAGTATCTTTAATAATATTGACGTCTTTAATCACTAAAGGTCTTAACTTATTAACATAGTCTCTAAACTCCTCAGTTTCAATATCTTTAGCAACCCTACTTAAGGCTTGTTTAACATTAAAATTAAAGTTTTCTTCCTTATTGCTAATAGAATTAGAAATGTAATAGCTCTGCACAAATATAATACCTATCAAAGACAGGCTCATTAGGATAACTAGTACAAAAAACACTTTTTTACTCATCCATTCAAAATTAATATTTTAACATTTAGTAAGCCTTGCTTTTAACCTTACATTAACAAAAATGTTAAATCCTTAATCTTATATACTTTTTTTTAAGAGTTTATTATGTATTTTCAAAACCTCAGCTTTTGTGTTTTCGAGATTAGTATTTACTATTACAAAGTCCGATAAGCGAACCTTTACATCATCTTGCCATTGGTTAGCAATAATTGCTTTCACCTTTTCAATACTCGCGTTATCACGTTTTAGTACACGATCTATTCGAGTTTTCTCAGGTGCAGTAACTGTAATAATATAATCGTAGTTTTTGTAACTTCCGTTTTCAAAAAGAATAGCAGCTTCTTTTATAACGTATGGTGCCTTTTGTTTATTTTTCCATTTAATAAAATGCTTACCTACTTTTGGGTGTACAATAGCATTCATTTTTTTTAATAAACTTTTATCATTAAAAATAGCTTTTGCTATATAAGGCCTATTTAACTCATTATCTTTATAAGCAACTTCTCCAAAAAGCGCTATTAGTTTTCTCTTAAGAACTTTAGAGGTATTCATTAGTTTTTTAGCTTCATCATCGGCTATATATATTGGTATTCCTAAAGTTTCAAAAGCTTTAGCAACTGTAGTTTTACCACTACCTATTCCACCTGTAAGTCCTACTGTTATCATTCTGAAATTATATACTCTATTTTTTGTTCGTGTAAACGAGAGGTTTTAATTGTTGTTGGCGCTTTTACTAATTTAGGTGTTAAGTACGAATACTTACTATTATGTTCGTTAAAATCGCAAACCACTTCAAAATCATTAATATCAATTGTATTATATATTTCTAAACTTGTATAATATGATAAGTTTATAGTTTTAGGAAAATAGTTAACCTTAACATTTTTTGGAACATTAATTATATTTACTGGTAAACTAAGAGTGCCTTCAGTAAATTTTTCTACATTAACATTAACAGTAACTGTATTAGTTTTTACTTTAATTTGAGAATTTTTAGTCTCTGAGATTAAAGCCAACTGCGTACTAAAAGGTTTGAAAACCTCTTTTCTATTTAGCACTTCTGTTTCAATTTTATCAATTTTTGAAAGTAAAGATTCTGGACCGATTATTTTTACCGAATCTGGTACCGTAACTATAGTATTTAAAACATTATAACCAGGGCTATAACTAATATTTAAATTAGGTTTAACAGGTATCATTTTTACCGCATTGATATCTACTTTAAATAAAAGAGTATCTGGATTAATTGTTTTTACAACAACGTCTTTATTAAACTGACTATTAATTCCTGCAAAACCTCGAGATAGAGACCAAACATATAGAGAATCGGCTTTTTTAACTTCATTATTAAAATCGATTCCTATGGATGGTGTTTTTAGATAATATCTCATCCATTCAAAACCATCTGCGGTCATTGTAAAGTTTAATTTATTAGTAGAATCGTTAAGTACAATCATTTCGTCTGGAATGTTTTTTAACTCTACCTTAAACTCAACTGTATTTGTATAACTAGCAGAAAGTCTAGCAAGCACTAAAATAAAAAATGCAAGTAAAAAAAAGATAAGAAACACATTAAGCCTCCTACTTTTTACAACGTTTTTTAATTTACTTATTACTATTGACATTATTTAGATTTAAAAAATAGATTTGGAAATTGCTTTTCCGGATTTCGGTTTAAAAAACCAATATAAAATGTGCTTTTTAAGAATCCAATACCATATCCAAAAAATTGAATTGTTATTGCTATTAAAGATTGAAAGGCTACTGTAATATTTTTAGTTTGAATTACAGCTAAACTAAATGCTAACATATAATATCCTAATATAAGATATATTGGAAGCATAATATTAAAAGAAGCTAATATTATTGAAAGTATAATCCCTAAAACAAATACTGTAGGAAACCAATATGTGACTTTTTTTGTTGAAGGATGCCATTTGTTAAGAATAGGCCTTACCATTCCAAATTTATTAACTTGTGTATAAAACTTAGACCACGAGATTCTTCTTTTATGATAGACATAAGCGGTTTCAAAAAAAGCTGTTTTAAAACCTAAATTCCATAAACGTATAGATAAATCTGGATCTTCTCCCGGATGTATGCGCCCAAAACCTTTTGTAGATTCAAATGCTTTTTTAGATAAACCCATATTAAAACTCCTAGGCTGAAATTTATCTACACTATTTTTATTACCTCTAATACCTCCAGTAGTGATAAACGAAGTCATACTAAAATTTATAGCCTTTTGCAAGTTTGAGAATGTAGCATGTGCCGCATCTGGACCTCCAAAACAATCTACGTAATTAGCTTTAAGATTATTTACTACTTGATTCAAGTATTCTTTAGGCAAAATACAATCGCTATCTAAAATAATAAAATAATTACCTTTTGCTTTTTGCATACCGAAATTTCTAGAATCCCCAGGTCCTGAATTTTCTTTAAAATAGTATGATATATTTAATTGCGAATTATAATTATTTACAATTTTATCTGAGGGATCTGTAGAGCCATCCTCAACAATAACAATTTCAAATTCTGTTGTAGTTTCTAGCTTAGCAAAGCTTTGTAAGAGCTCTTCTATTTCGTTAGGACGATTATAAACAGGAATAATAAATGATAATGATAATTGCATAACACAAATGTACAGTAATACAATAAAAAAAGCCACTCTAAAAAGAGTGGCTTTCAAAATATTTATGTTGTACTAATTTTTAGTAAAACATATAATAAGTAATTATTAGTTTTTAATAACTCTTACTGTTTCTACTGTTGTTCCTACAGTTACTTTTACAAAGTAAGCTCCAGATTGTAAGTTAGACATATCGATAGCTTTAGATACTGCATTTGGAGCAGATTTAATAACTTCTTGACCTAACATATTAAATATAGATACATTGTTAATCGCTTGTTGTGCGTTTAATGTTAATGTATTATTCACTGGGTTTGGATAGTAAGAGAATAATGATACTCTATTAAAATCTTCTACATCTAAACTTGTTGCTAATACAGCTGTATCTGGAGAACTAATGTCTATAGCAAAAGGTCCTTCAGCGTTATCTGTAGTTCCACTATAATGACCAACATTTACCCAATACTGAGTATCTGCTTCGGCTACAAAAGAAACGCTTTCGTCTCCATCTGATCCTCCTCCATCAGCATTATCAACACATGTAAAAGTTCCACAACCTCCAGATAAAACAGTTATTTCTGGATCCCAACCTACTACTGCAGTAACATCTACATTAATAGTACCAGCAATAGCAACTTCAAAAGTATACCATACACCATCATTTGCAGATCCACATCCTGTAATAAATCCATCATTATTTGTTGCTCCAAAAGCATCTTGCATGTCTCCATTATTAAAACCAGCTATAAAAGTAGCATCTACACAAGCATCGTTAGCAGGAGGCAATGGTGCAGGGAAAACACATAAATCGAAATCTACATAACCTGTAGAAGATGAACTTCTTACATTAATAGAATAAACATTACCGGCAACCGTTGAAATTATTAGATTTGCTGTGTTAAAACAACTAGTACTATTACCTATTTGTGTAAGAGATCCACAATCTCCTTCGTAAGCAGTAACATAAGTTGATATAAAACTGCTAGACTCAAAAGTTTCAGTTACACCAACAACATAGTCACCATCTGTTGGAGACGTAAAACTGTACCAAACATCTCTTCCTGAAGTACTACAACTATCTGAACTAATAGCTGCACCACTTGTTGTTCCAGATACACTTTCATTACAAGTTCCATCTGTAGAATCAAGTATTGGTAATGCATCTACACAAGTATCGTTAGCAGGAGGCAATGGTGCAGGATAAACACATAAATCAAAATCTACATATCCTGTAGAAGATGAACTTCTTACATTAATAGAATAAACATTACCTGCAACTGTTGAGATTATTAAATCTGCAGTATTAAAACAACTAGTACTATTACCTATTTGTGTAAGAGATCCACAATCTCCTTCGTAAGCAGTAACATAAGTTGATGAAAAACTAGAATCAAAAGTTTCTGTAGCACCAATAATATAGTCACCATCTACTGTAGAAGTAAAGCTATACCAAACATCTCTTCCTGAAGTACTACAACTATCTGAGCTAATAGATGCATTATTTGTTGTTCCAGAAACACTTTCGTTACAAGTTCCATCTTCAGATGCAACTATAGGTAATGAACTTGAACAATCATTGTTAGAAGGAGGACAAGTATTTGTAAAACTCCCTAAACTTAAATCGCAAACAGTATCAGATCCATGCTCTATAACTAATGATACTGCTGTACCATCTGCAAAAGGACCAACAGTAATTAAACCTACTGCAGTTATTGGTGTTGTTGTAGTACCATCGAATATAGCAGGAGTTCCACTACCTAAATCTGTAACATCAACATCGACAGAAAATTGTGCATTTGCACAATCTGTTACAAGTGTAGCTGTTGCTACAGGAGCTGTACATGAAACTGCAATAATATTAACATCTACATCCATAGTTACACCATAAGTTGAACTATTACAAGGATTTGTTGCATTTGAATTAGTGTCATCAGTTACTATACGCATTCTGTGATTTCCTAAAGTAGCAGTCGTTGGCATTAAAAAAGATGCGTCTAAAATATCAGTTCCTGTATTAGAATCTGGAGATTCTCCAGTATATAGTAATTCAGAATCATCAAAAGTAAAGTTATCATTAAAATCAATCCAAATATTAGTTCCATAGGTATAATTAGTCATAAATGTTATTACAACATTAGCATTTACACCTTGTCCTAAATCTATTGGTGTTCCTGTAAAATCTTCATAAGTAATGTCTCCTCCACTTACGAAATCTGTTGTTCCTACTTGTAAATTACCTATCCCATCGTTATCATTACTAGATGGTATTGAATCACAGTAACATCCAGTAGAAAAACTCGTAAATGAACCTTCAGTACATCCTGAAGAAGTTCCTGCACTATTTACTGCATTTACAGTATAATAATAAGTAGTAGCTATTGTTGACACAAAATCGTAAGTAAGAACAGAACCTACATCTACACTATCTGCAATATCTGTAGCTCCAGCACTTGTTCCAACAGAAACTGTATAAGAATCTGCTCCTGTAATTGCAGTCCAAGATAAATTAGAATCAAAATTACCACATGCAGCATCTGGAGTTCCTGTAACTACAGGGCACTCAGGTATATCTACAGTCGTGAAAGATACTTCTGTACAACCAGTTGAATCTCCATTAGCATTGTAAGGTACAATTGTTGCAAAGTAAGTTGTGCCTGCTATTAATGTAACAGCATATGTTAAATCTGCACCAACATCAACTGCATTAGCTATATCATTAGCTCCTGTAGAAGTACCCAAGGTTACTTTGTACCCATCAGGAGAACCTGTTGCTGCAGACCATGCAAGACCTGCATTTAAATCTGCATTCATTTCTCCATCAACGGGAGTAGTAAGCGCAGCATCGCAATTAGGTGGTAATGAAGCTGTTAATCCTCCAAAAACAGTGTTTGCATAATACGCTCCTACTCCTGTAGCAGTTGGAGGACTAGCTGGATCTGGATTAGTACTATCGCTACGGTAGTATATACTTCTATTTTCAGCAGTATCAGTTTTCTGCCAATTAATAGTACAATCCCAACCTGTTTGATTTTCATCAATAGCTACAATTAAATTGTCAGTATTATTATAAGCAAAAGGAGTATCAAATGTAATGGTCATCCAATTACCAGCTTCTGGGTAAGTAACTGTTCCTGTATATACTTCAGTTAAACTACTAGCTTCTTCCCAATCTGCTGTATCTGCAAATTCTGTTTTTGTCGAATGTCCCATAGATATAGTCCAATCTGTACTTTCATCATTTGTTGCTGGTACAGAAGACACATAAAAAGCAACAGATGTAATATTTCCGACTGAATTAATTTCTGCTTGTGGATATAGTTGTTGAGAATAAGTGTATCCGAAACAACTAACAATTGGCACGTTTGACTGTGTTCCGGTACCAGAACCAACAGTAATTTGAGCATTAGCTTGATACGAAAATGCCATAAGCATTAGACCAAGGAATAAAGTAATTTTTTTCATATTTAGGTTTTTTGGTAATTATTAATTTTCTAAAATATTGTTTTTTTAACAATTAAACACTAAAAACAACAACAAACCGTCAATATGCTTCCATATACCGTTTAAACACTATTTCGTGATTAAGATTCGGTATGGGTTTTATTATCCTTTTTAATAAAACATTTAAAGAAAAATATGACACTTTTATATAACAAGACTCTACCTATACTATCTTATCTTTTATAAAACCTATTTTTAAAACTTAGTTAATTCAGTCCTTATATTATTTAGTTTTTAAGACTTAAAAATAATACAATAACATCTCTACTCTCATTATATAGATTAAAGAACAGATAATTTTTAAGTAAAAAAGCCACTCAAAAGAGTGGCTTTCAATACATATGTTTTACTAATCTTTAGTAAAAGATTATATAAGTATTTATTAGTTTTTAATAATTCTTACAGTTTCTACACTTGTTCCAACTGTTACTTGCACAAAGTAAGCTCCAGATTGTAAGTTAGACATATCTAAGGTTTTAGTTACTGCATTTGGTACATTTCTAAGAACTTGTTGACCTAACATATTAAATACAGATACATTAGTAATCGCTTGTTGTGCGTTTAATGTTAATGTATTATTTACTGGGTTTGGATAATAAGAAAATATTGATTTAGCATCAAAACCTGCAGTAGATAAAGATCCTTCTTGCAATGTAATCTCTATTGGTCCTGCTACTTTAGCTGTACCACTGTTATAAGCTCTTACAATATAAGTTACTCCACTTGTTAAAGCAGAAGTATTTTCTCCAGTTGCTAGACAAGCGACCTCTGAAGCAGCAGTACAATCTGCGTAAACCATTAAATGATCTGCCGTTGTTGTAAATGAAGCTCCTTCTGTAGCCATAGCTGCAGTTGCCGTAAATGAATACCATATATCCTGATCTGCACCTGCTGCTCCACAAGAACTTGCTGCTACACCAGAATCTGTAGCATAAGTAGTATCTCCAGAAACCATAGTACCAACAGTTAATACATCAGCATTTGCACATTCATCATTAGATGGAGCAGAAGGTAATATACTAAAACCTCCTACATGAAAATCATAATCTTCAGAATCATTTACACTACCATCACTTGCCCATAAAGCAAATTGAATATTACCGCTAACCGCCGACAAATCTTCTTCATACTCAGTACCTGTAACGGCTGGTTGGTTACTAGCATTCCAAGTTGTAATATTTGTCCAGGTAACTCCAGCATCTACAGACTGTAAAAGCTGTACTTGATCATCACTACCCATAGTATCCGTATTAGAAGCTATACTTGTACCTGAATATTTATAATCAGTCAAAGCAACATTGATTACCAAGCTATGAGATAAACCTACTGGAATATTATAAATTGGAGACATTAACCATTCTCTATCATCATCATCATATAAATTAATTACATTACTATTAATTACATTACCAGATCCATCTGTATATGCTCTTCCTGATTTCCAATCTGAAGTTGTTCCTGTTGGTCCATCTACTACTTCTCCAGCTCCAGCTTCAGTCCAACAAGTTGGTGGATTTGAAGAAAAGTCTGTTGTTGAAGGGAAGATAGTTACACTACCACATAAAGTTGTAAAAGATACAGGTCCTTGAACTGCAGTAGTTGCTACTCCGCATTGACCAGTTACATAAACATCATAATCTGTATTGCTTAATAATCCATTAGCAGTATCCATACCACCTGTTGCAGAAGCATTTGTATAAATTGGAGTATCAGAATTTGCTGCACTATCACCATCAAGATAAACTTCTACTAGTGCCGAATCATTTGCAAACCCAGCTGTCCAAGAAATATCCATACTAGTATCAGTTATGTTAGAAACAGAAACTCCGCTAACCTCAATACATGATGCTATAGTAGAAAAACTATAAGGTCCGACCCAATCACTTAAATCTCCGCCACCACAATCTGCTTTAACATAAAAATCGTAAGCAGTAGAAGGCATTAAACCTGTTAACGTTTCTGGGTTATTTGAAGTACTAGAAATTATTGTTCCAGAACCTTGAGTAAAACCATCAATCCCCCATTCTAAATTCCAAGTAGTTTCTATACCTTCAGCAGTCCAACCTAATTTGGCAGAGACATCTGTAATTTCTGTAGCAACTCCCGCGCTTGGGTTAGGACAAGTAGGAGCATAAGCAGATACTTGAAAATTAATTTGAGCATTACCTCCATATTCAAAAACACGAATGTAAATTGTTTGTCCTGCCAATGTAATATTATCTAATTCGATTAAAGAATAAGCTCCATCAAGACTGTCATCATCATCACATTCTAATGCCGTAAAAGCACCACAAGACCCAGTGTAAACTTGCATTCCAGAATCTCCACCATCACCAGCTGGATCTCCATTAACTTCTATACTCAATTTTCCATGAGCTGGTACAACTGCTGTATACCATAAATCTCCTCCATATCCACTTGTATCTACTGGGTCATAAGAAGAACAACTTGGTAAAGGTGTTTCTCCAGAGCCAGTTGCTAAAAGATTAGATTGTCCTATCAGTGCATTATCTGTAAAAATCTCACCTACAATTAAAGCTGTAGCATTTGAACAATCGTTATTACTTGGTGTACTTCCCGTTGTAAAGTTATACTCGGTACAACTAGTAGCATTGCCAACAACATTATAAGGTACTATGCTTACATAATATGTAGTTGCTTCTACCAAGCCAATAAGTGTATAAGTAGTAACATCACCTACATCTGTAGTTGTTAAAACCTCAGAACCTCCACTTGTTGTTCCTACAGTTAAATTATAACCAGTAGGCACCCCTGTTGCAGCACTCCAAGATATATCTCCAGAAAGAGATACGTTTATAGCTCCATTAGAAGGGCTTGTTAAAACTACATCACAGTTTGGAGGATCAGTTACAACTTGATTTGCAATAAAATTATCTATATAAAAATAGTAATCACCACTAGCCCATACATTAGATATTCTAAGTTTAACATCTCCACCATTTGGCAAAGAAGCAGCAGGAACAATAGCCGATACATTTACACAAGTTGTGGCAACAACATGATTAGAATCATCGATAAGTAATATGGTAGACCAATTTGTGCCATCATCTGTAGAATATTGTAATTCAGCAGTTCCCCAACCAGCAGAAGTAGCAACAGTGGGCGTTCCATAAGCAAACTCCATAATTTTGTAATCAAAAGAAACAGTTAAATCAGTTGCATTAGACAAAGCTATCTGATTAGGTGTAGTTAAATTTCCAGTTGCACTAGCAGAGTATATATTATCTCTTTCAGATTTTCCGGCACAAGAACTACTTGTTGTATTTGAATAAGTATTAGTCCAACCGGAAGGTGCACCAGCGTCAAAGTTTTCATTAATAATAACCTGTGAAAAGGTGAAAACAAATGAAAACATCATTAAAAATAATAATGTAATTTTCTTCATAATTAGATTGTTTTTTGTTAATAGATTTCTGAAAATATTAATAAAAACACATGTTTTACCTAATAAATGTGTTAAATCGTTTATATGCGTGTTTACTCCGTTAAAAGGTTAATAATTTGTTAATTTACTTCTCAAAATATTTACTATCAAGCAAAAAAAAAAACCATGCATATAAGTATGCATGGTTTTAAATTCTATTAAATAATAAATACTTAGAACTTATTCCTTTAATTTTTCTCCTTCTACAAAAGCTTCCATTACAGCATCACTTACTCCCATATTACTAAATCCACCATCATTGTAAAGGTTTTGTAATGTTACACGCTTTGTTAAATCACTAAATAAAGTTACGGTGTAATTTGCACAATCCATTGCCGTAGCATTTCCTAAAGGCGACATTTTTTCGGCATAAGCTATAAAACCATCAAATCCTTTAACGCCACTTCCTGCGGTTGTAGGTGTTGGGGATTGAGAAATAGTGTTTACTCTTACCTTTTTATCTCTACCAAAGAAATAACCAAAACTGCGTGCTACACTTTCTAAATAGGCTTTATTATCTGCCATATCGTTATAGTCTGGAAAAACACGTTGTGCGGCCATGTATGTTAAAGCAACAATACTTCCCCACTCGTTCATTGCGTCTTTCTTGTAAAGTGTTTGCATGACTTTATGAAAAGACATTGCAGAAACGTCTGTTCCTTTTTGTGTCCAAGCGTAATTTTGATCTGTATACGATTTGCCTTTTCTTACATTTATAGACATACCTATAGAATGTAAAACGAAATCTATTTTACCTCCAAGAATCTCCATAGATTTCTCTATAAGATTTTGAATATCTTCTTCGCTAGTTGCATCTGCAGGAATAATTTGAGAACCTGTCATTTTTGCAAGCTCATCAATTTGCCCCATTCTCATTGCAACAGGTGCATTGGTAAGTACAAATGTTCCTCCTTCTTCATTTACACGAATAGCAGTTTTCCAAGCAATAGAATTTTCATCTAGCGCTCCAAATATGATTCCTCTTTTTCCTTTTAGTAAATTATATGACATACTATTATTTGTTTAGTTGTTTGTTGATTAGTTGTGTTTATAGCTCAAAGATAACATAAAAAAACATTTGATTTTATGTGTTAAATTCCGCCTTTACAATCTTAAATAGCACCTTAATTTAAAAGTTCTTTAGCATGAGCTAAAGCAGAATTAGAAACTTCTATCCCTCCCAGCATTTGTGCTATTTCTACTATTCGTTCATCGTGATTAAGCTCTACAAGATTAGTTGTTGTAACCTCGTTTACATCTTCTTTATAAACCTTAAAATGCGTATGCCCTTTGGCGGCAATTTGCGGTAAATGTGTAATACTAAACACTTGCATTGTTGTGCTCATTCCTGCCATTATATCTGCCATTTTATTCGATATTTCTCCAGACACTCCTGTATCTATTTCATCGAACATAATAGTTGGCAACTTAATGTATTGTGTAAGAATAGATTTTATTGCTAGCATTATACGAGATAATTCTCCCCCAGAAGCTGCCTTTTTTAAAGCTTTAAAATCGCCTCCTTTATTTGCAGAAAACAAAAATGCCAATTCATCTTTACCATTAGCATAGTAAACATCGGAAACTGTTAGTTCTATATTAAATTGTGCATTTGGCATTCCTAATTGAGCCAAAATAGCCTCTAACTTCTTCTTTAAAGATGGTATTGCTTTTTTTCTTTTATTATGAATAACTAAAGCAACAGCATCTAACTCTTGTTTTATTTTTAGAATTTCAGCTTTCTTTTTATCGATATCTTCCTCAACATTTAGTGTTGCTAAAACTTTATCAGACAGTTCTGTTTCAATAGCAATTAATTCTTCGATTGAATTTACCACATGTTTTTGAAACATGTTATTAATTGTTGCCAATCTACTATTTACTTCTGCTAGCCTATTCGGATCTGCTTCTAACTCGTCTTGAAATGTTTCTAGTTCACTAAATACATCGTCTAATTCTATTAAACTACTATTTGCTCTATTATAAAGGTCTTCGTATTTATTAGAAAAACCAGACAACTGTTTTAGTGTGTTTTTTAGCTCGGTTAAGTTAGATAAAACGCCTGTTTGCTCATCGCTTAATAACTGATTTGAAGCTGTTAGCTTTTCTTGAATAGCATCAATATTACTTAATGTTTCAAGTTCTTCTTCTAAAGTATCTAACTCACCTGTTTTTAGCTTGGCTTCGGTTAATTCATTTAACAAAAAAGAATTGTAGTCGTGCTCTTTTATTGCTTCCGTTTGAAAAACAACAAGTTGATCGAGTTCTTTATTTAGTTTTTTATATTCTAATCTTTTATCTGAATACTTACTAATTTCATCTTGCGTATTTGCTAAAGCATCGATAACCTGAAATTGAAAAGCATCGTCTACCAACTGAAGCGTTTCGTTTTGCGAATGAATATCTATTAATCGTGATCCTAAAAGTTGTAAACTAGAAAGTTTTACTGGAGAATCGTTTACAAAAGCTCTAGACTTACCACTAGGTAAAATCTCACGTCTAATAATAGTATGAGGCTCGAAATCTATGTCTTCTGCTTTAAATAATTTTTCTAATTTATAATTTGTAACATCAAAATTAGCTTCAATAATACATTTGGTTTCTTTATCACGAAGGCTAGTTAAGTCTGCTCGTTTTCCAAGAATTAAAGATAAGCCGCCTAAAAGAATAGATTTACCAGCTCCAGTTTCTCCTGTAATTATGGTAAATCCATTATTGAAATCGACTTGTAAATGGTCGATTAATGCGTAGTTTTTAATAGATAACGAAGTTAGCATAAGAGTTTAAGATTAGGCTTTTAAAAATTGCTACTTACTTATTTTGTAACGAAGGTAATAAAGAAACTTAAAACTTAATATTTCTCCATTTACTAGCGTGTGTTGGTGCTACTCTATTTAACAAATCTATTAAAGTAGTAACATCTACACTTGGTCCTGAAGAAAAAATTTGTTCAATCTCTTCGGCTTTAGCATCGAAAAACACTCTTGTAAGATAAGAATTTGGTCTATTGGCATTCATTTTTCTAAAGTATGCTAGAGATAAAGCAATTTCGTTTTTAGCGTCTTTATCATTAGTACTCATAATGTCCATACCTTTTCTGTGGTAATTGTACATTACTGTTCTAAAATCGCTAAATGTAGGTGATAAAATATTGTCGATAAGTGCAAACTTACTTTGCAATCCATCTTCTAATTTCCAGCCTTTAAAATTTTCTTGTTGAGAGTAGTTTACAATACGCTGTGCTTGTTTAAAATAAGGGTCACCACCTTCTTTAGAAAAAGATTCGGCATCTAAACCTAATACCATATTAATATGAAATGCTAATACAGAAATTAAGTTAGATTCGTATTGGTTTTCATTATATGTTAAATTCTGAAACTCTAAGTAATTAAAAGAAAAGTCCTTATCGTTTACATTATAAACAGGTGTTGTATAAGTAGAACCAAATACTGGTCTAGACGACTGTACTTGAACGGAAGCTTCAAAATTCTCTCCACTTTGTCCAGTAACGTTAATTACAATATTACAATCTATACGTTCTTGAGGCTTAAATTTTCTTTTAGTCCACTGTGTTTTATTTACAAACTCTGTTAATTGTTTTTCTAACGTTTTATAAATTTGAAGATTCTCGTTACCAGTTAACTGCGCATTCACAACTACATTACAATTAAGCTCTTGAGAAAAGCCAAAACTTGTTGCAAAAAAGACTAAAAGTATAAGTAGATTACGCATTTAATTTTTGTGTTATAACACTTAAAATATCTATTGCTACTTCTGCTTTAGACTTTAATTGATAAGCGTTTATGTTGTTCTTATTGTCTATAATAGTTACTTTGTTAGTATCGGTTTTAAAACCTGCACCTTTATCTCTTAACGAATTTAAAACAATTAAGTCTAAATTCTTCTTTTTAAGTTTTCCTTTTGCATATTCCAACTCATTGTCTGTTTCTAAAGCAAAACCAACTAACAATTGATTTGTTTTTATAGCTCCTAAAGATGCTAAAATGTCTTTAGTTTTCTCTAGCTCTAATGTTAACGTTTCACCTTTCTTTTTTATTTTACTAGTAGAGATTTCTTTTGGTCTATAATCTGCTACTGCTGCAGAAAGTATAGCAACATCTACCGTTTTAAAAAACTGATGAGCTGCATCGTACATATCTTGAGCACTAAAAACAGGAATAATTTGTATAAGGCTATGTTTTACTTTTTGATGTGTTGGCCCAGTAATTAATATAACTTCAGCACCTAAATTAGCAGCTGCCTTAGCAATTTCAAAACCCATTTTACCGCTAGAATGATTACCTATAAATCTTACAGGATCTAAAGCTTCGTAAGTTGGACCAGCTGTAATAAGCACTTTCTGACCTTTTAAAGGTAAGTTTTTAAGAATATCCGCTTCTATAAAAGCAACTATATCTTCAGGTTCTGCAAGACGACCTTGTCCGACAAGACCGCTAGCTAATTCTCCAGAGGTTGAAGGAATTATAATATTCCCAAAACTTTCTAATTTAGAAAATGTGCTTGTTGTAGAGGGATGAATGTACATATCTAAATCCATTGCAGGCGCAAAATAAACAGGACATTTAGCAGATAAATATGTTGCTAACAACAAATTATCGCAAGTACCATTTGCCATTTTAGACAATGTATTTGCAGTGGCTGGAGCAACTAGAAAATAGTCTGCCCATAAACCTAACTCTACGTGATTGTTCCATTCTGCATTCTCATCGTCTTCATTATAAAACGAAGAATGCACAGGATTTTTAGATAGTGTGGAAAGTGTAAGAGGTGTTACAAAGTCTTTAGAAGCAGGCGTCATTACAACTTTTACGTTTGCACCTGCTTTTATAAACACTCTTACTAATGTCGCTGTTTTATAAGCAGCAATACCAGCACTTATGCCTAAAAGTATATTTTTGCCACTTAAAATAGACATAGTAATTAGTCTTGGTTTTCTTCTGTACTTCTATGGTACACTTTATCGTCTAACCACTCTTTAACTGCTAAAGCATGTGGCTTAGGTAGTTTTTCGTAGAATTTAGACACTTCTATTTGCTCTTTGTTTTCAAAGATTTCTTCTAAAGAATCGTTATAAGTTGCAAATTCCTCCAACTTCTCGATTAATTCTTTTTTAATTTCAGAATTAATTTGATCTGCTCTTTTTGCAATTATTGAAATTGCTTCGTAGATGTTTTCTGTTGGTGCATCAACTTTATTTCTATCGTAAGTTGTTGTACTTAAAGGAGCATCGATTTTTTTTAAATCCATAGTTGTTATATTAACTTTTTGTATTGTACTGTTCTAATTGTTTTAAAGCATCTTCATACTTTTCTGTTGCATCTTCTAAATACTCTGAAGTTGCATACGTTTTTTTAAACGTGTTATAGTTTGCTATTGCTGCTTCTAAACGCGCTTTCTTTTTATACTCAACACTTTTTGTCCCTAGTTGATAAGCCGAATCGAATTTAATGTATAAGGCTTCCTCACGAAGTGAAGACCCAGGAAAATCGATTACAAAATTATCTATTGAAGAAATTGAAGCTTTGTAGTCTAAAATTCTATTGTATTGCTTTGCTGTTTCGAAAGCCTTTTTTTCTAGTTTAAAACTTAATTCTTTTACTAGAGCATTAACTTCGGTTGCGTTTTCAGATTCTGGATATACATTAATGTATTCCTGCAATTTTTGTAACGCTGTGAATGTATCTTCCTGATCTTTAGAAAAAACAGGCGAAAGTTCATAATAACTTTTAGCTGCTTTAAAAAGAGCTTCTTCTTTTTTAGAACTCTTTGGGTATGCCGAAGCAAAACGCTCAAAATGATAACCTGCAACAAAATAATCCTCCATTTGGTATGAAGCATCAGCATTTAAATACATTAGCCTTTCTGCCTGTGGCTTACCTCTATATTGAGGAATGGCTTGCTCGAATAAACGATTAGCTTTAGAAAACTTTCCGGCATCGTAAAGCGTTTCTCCAACTTTATATTTTGTAGCTGCGTCTTCAGACTTTAAAGCCTTTTGATATTCGTTACAAGATGTAAAAGTTAAAGCTAGAATTAGTATATAAAATATGTTTTTCATCAGGTCTTTTTAATGTTTTTTCATCTGTTTTAATGCAATTTGCTAGTGCTTCTAACATAGATTTTTAAACAAGATGCAAAAATACGCTATTAATATGGATTTTAAAAATATAATTTCATTGCTAAAATAAGAGTTGAAATTAAGCTACCACACGCTTTTAAGTATTATTTAACGATTATAACTTATTTATTAAAATTTGATAAATAGTTTTTAATTTTCTCTTTTAATTCATCAGTTGCAACAACAAGAGGCAAACGCACAGTATCATTACATAATTCTAAAGCTTGCAAAACAGCTTTAATTCCTGCTGGATTATTTTCAGAAAAAATAAGACTTGTTATCTCCATTAAATCAAAATGAATTTTATAAGCCTCCTTTGCTTCTCCTGCTCTTCCTAGCGCTATCATTTTAGAAAATGCTTTTGGTAAAGCTTGACCAATTACAGATATTACACCATCTCCTCCAGCTAAAGCAACACTTAAAGCTAAATCATCGTCTCCAGAAATCACTCCGAAACCTTCAGGTTTATCTTTTAATAAATTTAAATATTGCGCTACATTGTTTCCAGCCTCCTTTACTGCTACAATATTTTCGAAATCATTTGCCAATCTCAACGTTGTTTCTGGCGACATGTTAGATGCTGTTCTTCCTGGAACATTATACAAGATAATTGGCACAGGACATGCATTTGAAACTGCTTTAAAATGTTGATAAATTCCTTCTTGAGTTGGCTTACTATAATATGGAGATACTGATAGAATTCCTGCAAATTGAGACAAATCTGTACCTTCAATTTCTTTAACAACCTCAACAGTATTATTCCCTCCAATTCCTAAAACTAAAGGTAATCGTCCTTTATTAGCTTTACTAATTATTGCAATAACATCTAACTTCTCTTGCTTTGTAATGGTTACGCTTTCTCCTGTTGTACCGCATATAACAATATAATTTGTACCATTATCAATATTGAATTCTACAATATTAGCTAAAGCTTCTTCATCTATACTACCATTAGTTTTAAATGGTGTTACTATTGCTATTCCTGTTCCTAAAAAAGGGTTTTTCATTTTATCTATATTTTATTTAGAATATTGAGATATTTTTTTAATTCCGAAGTAAATGTTTTAAAATCATTTATTTCAGTTTTAATTATTAAATCGTTTATACGTTCATCTGTTTCTAAAATACCAACTTTAAATTTTGATTTTGATGCAACCGTTAACACTTTTAACGGTGTGGTATCATTTTTATAATAACTAATTAAAAGGTCGAATTTTGTATTTAAAAACTGCTTTAATGTCGCTTCTTTAATTGCGCCTCTCCACCCTAAATGCTTCATTGTATAAGTTGGACTAAATACGTCTTCTTCTTTTTCAATTTGAGATTTGAAAGCAATTATTTCTATATTTTCTTTCTTAATATTTAATACTTCGGCTAAACCATTAAAAATAGGAACATTAATTAGCTCCTCGGCATTAAATAGAACTCCAATACGTTTAACTTTAGTATTAGATGGCGAAATAACTCTATTTTTTGACTGAGAATCAATATAGTTTTTATTAGATTTTTCTTTAAATCCTTTTAAAATCATTTATCTTTATGCTTTGTACAAAAGTAGGAAAACCAACTAAATGTTTTCTAAAAAAATCTAAGTATTACAAATGAAAAAATACCACTTACTAATTTCTATTTGCTTTCTAATATGCATATTCTCTTGTAAGCAAGAGCCGCTTGTACTTTCTAAAATTGAAGGTAAGCAAATTGGCATAAAAGATAGCTTAGAAATAGACCAAGATTATGATGCTATAATTGCTCCATACAGAGATAGGCTAACAGATGACATGAATGCAGTACTATCTTATGCACCGGAAACCTACAACAAATCTGATGGACACTTAAATACAGCTATTGGAAATTTAATGGCTGATATTGTTTTTAAAGAAGGTGATTATGTTTTTAATAAAAGAACAAATAAACACATTGATGCTGTTATATTAAATCATGGCGGTATTCGCTCTATAATTTCCAAAGGAGATATAACTACAGAAACTGCTTTTCAAGTGATGCCTTTTGAAAACAGCATCGTTGTTATTGCTTTAAAAGGCCAACAAATAGATAGTATGATGCAGTATTTAAGCCAAGCAAAAAGAGCGCATCCTGTACAAGGTATAAAACTTACTT
The DNA here is from genome assembly GCF_001418085.1 of Lacinutrix algicola. Classification (GTDB taxonomy): domain Bacteria; phylum Bacteroidota; class Bacteroidia; order Flavobacteriales; family Flavobacteriaceae; genus Lacinutrix; species Lacinutrix algicola. Next base: position 37,109 of record NZ_LIQH01000038.1, on the reverse strand, counting down.
TGGACAGAGACTATAAAATTTCTGAAGCTTTAATTAGTGGAAAACCAATTATTAAAGACAAAACATATTATGTAGCAACTAATGACTATTTATACGATGGTGGAGATGGTATGCGTTTTTTTAAACCTAATGACTCTATTTACCATATAGATTATAAAATTAGAAATGCTATGATTGACTACTTTAAAAAAGTAGACACTATAAACCCAAAGATTGATAACAGATTTACCCAAACCAAATAATAGAAATGAAACGTAGAACATTTATACAACAATCATCAGCAGCAACAGCCCTGGTTACTCTTGGCGGATTTGGGTTTCAATCTTGTAATGCATCTGTAAAAACTAAAAAAATCACCATACTACATACTAACGATGTACATAGTCACATTGATCCATTTGGTCCCGATGATGCTAGAAATGCAAACCAAGGTGGAGTTGCAAGACGTGCTAGTTTAGTGGAGTCTATTAGAAACGAGAATCCAAACACTTTACTATTAGATGCTGGAGACATTTTTCAAGGCACACCATATTTTAATTATTACGGTGGTGAACTCGAGTTTAAACTTATGTCTAAAATGAAATATGATGCAGCAACTATTGGTAATCATGATTTCGACAATGGTATAGATGGTTTATACGCACAATTACCACATGCTAGTTTTCAGTTTTTATCTGCCAATTACGATTTTAAAAATACTGTAATGGATACACATGTTAAGTCATATCAAGTATTTGTAAAAGATGGTTTAAAAATTGGTGTTTTTGGAGTTGGAATTAAACTAGATGGTTTAGTTAACAAAAACATGTACAAAGAAACAAACTACCTAGATCCTATTGAGATAGCTACAGATATGTCTAGAATTCTTAAGGAGGAAGAACAGTGCGACCTTATTATATGTTTATCTCATTTAGGTTACTACTACTCTAAAAGCCCAAGTAAAATATGTGACCTTACTCTTGCGAAATCTACAAAGAATATAGACTTAATTATAGGAGGACATACGCATACTTTTTTACCAAAACCAACTGTTGCACAAAACAGCGAAGGTAAAAATGTACTAGTAAACCAAGTAGGTTGTTATGGCATAAATTTAGGGAAAATTGATTTTTATTTTGATGCCGAAAAAAACAAAACAGCAGATGGAACTTCTATAATAGTGTAATACAAAGTTTAATTTTTCGACCAAGGTTATAATTATTCACTTTTTATAACCAAAATCAAAAATTATGAAAACCAAAATACTTTTAGGATTACGAATTATTATAGCTCTTATTTTAATACAAACGCTACGTTTTAAATTTACTGGTCATCCAGACAGTATTTATATTTTTGAACAGGTTGGCATGGAACCTTATGGACGTATCGGTATAGGTATATTAGAGCTTATTGCCGGCATCTTGCTACTAATACCTAAAACAGTATGGATTGGTGCCTCTTTAACAATTGGCGTTATTGGAGGCGCACTATTTATGCATTTAACCAAATTAGGTATAGCAGTTAATGAAGATGGAGGTATTTTATTTTTTACAGCACTTACAACCTTTATACTCGCTTCTATTGTTTTATTTTACTACAAGAGAGACATTCCATTTTTTAAATAAAACTTTATAGAATATATTAATTTCAGAGACTATGTACTCGTAAATTAGATAAAATCTTGTTATTAAAAATACTACATAGGCTACATTTAAAGTATACTCTGAAGACACAATATAAACACTAGCAAACAAAAGGATTAATCCTTTTGTTTGCTATATATAGATGAGCAAATTCACGCAGCCAAAAATTCGCCCAATATTACTAATATTGGGCAAAGCATAAACATCTAGAACATTATAGATTTTATACTGCATAGAAAGCTCTAAAAATTAAAACATTGCAAAGTGCTTATTTAATGTTTTGAATGCTTCAAAAACACAAATAAACCAAGAGCAATAGAATAAATACTTTAGAAAATTAAATAGTACTTCTAAATTAAAAAGCACGTCTAGCAGAAAATAGCGATAAACAAACTCTTTATTAAACGCAGATTAATAATTTTTAGGTGATTACCTTATGTAAAAAAAGCTAAGCTAAGTATCCTCTTTTAACGTCTACAAACGAATGGAAAAATAACATAATTATTCCACAAATAAATAATACTGAAGAAGTATAGCTTATACTAATATCATCTACAATATAGTAATAACCTATTAAAATTAATTCTGAAAACGCTATCATAACGCAAGAAATAAATAGCAAAAGATACTTTTTATTTGCATTTTGAATATAGTTTAAAAAAGAAAAAGACAAAACGATAATAACCATCAAACTATAAAAGAACTCTACAGCTTGCACTAATTCAATAAAATTAGATTCAAAATTTATAGGGTTAATGATATTGATTAGAACATAAACCATATATAAATCTAGTGTAAGTAAGACAAAAAACTCCAATAGGTACTTTTTTAATACTAACCTAAAACTAAAGCTTTTAGTAATGTAGAGTATTAAAAAAAGATAAGCCAATATATATGCGACATTACAAACATAATAAGACCAGTTCGACTCTTCTCTAAAATCTAAAATATTAGCAATATCACCTATTGTATAAATTACAAAAAAGGCCGTTAAAAATTTGTCTTTATTTTTATTAAAAAACAAATACACTAAAGATGTTAAAGGTACTACAGATAACTCTAATGTAGAAGATAGCACTTCCAAATCAAAATAATCTAAAGCTATTACAACAGTAAAAATAGCAATTGCTGCTAGGATTAAAAAAAGAGGTCTAGACATTAAACATTCAAGGGATTATCAACTTCCCAAAATAACAACTTCCAAGTTTAGGAAACAAATATTTATAATGGATAAATGAAAAAACATTTACTCGTATTCAATTTAAAAGCCTAAAACACAAATACAAGCCTATTTCAACATATCTAAAAACTCAGTTTCAGAAAGCAAAGGCACATTTAATTTCTCTGCTTTTTCCTTTTTACTTGGTCCCATTTTATCTCCTGCAACTACAAAATCTGTTTTAGAAGAAATAGAACTTACATTCTTCCCACCATTGTCTTCAATTAGTTTTTTTAGTTCTGTTCTAGAAACTTGAGTAAATACACCAGAAACCACAAAAGCTTTTCCTTCAAGTCTATTTGTTTGGTTTGCTAACTTATCTGCTGAAATCTCCAACTGAACACCACAATCTTTTAAACGCTGAATAGCATTTACATTGTCTTCCGAAGCAAAAAAAGCAACAACACTTTGGGCTATTTTAATTCCTATTTCATCTACTTTTTCTAAATCTTCAATTGAAGCACTCGCTAAAGCATCTATACTTTTGTAATGCTTAGCTAACTTTTTAGCAACAGTTTCACCAACAAAACGGATACCTATTCCAAAAAGTACACGCTCGAACGGTATTTGCTTTGAAGCCTCGATACCATTTATCAAGTTATCTGCGCTTTTTTCTGCCATACGTTCTAAAGGCATCACTTGCTCTTTAGTTAGCGTATACAAATCTGCATAATTAGTAATAAGCTTTTCTGTTACTAAAAGCGCTACAGTTTCACCACCTAAACCTTCAATATCCATAGCTTTTCTAGAAATGTAATGCTGAATTCTCCCAACAACCTGTGGGTGGCATCCATTATAATTCGGACAAAAATGTTTAGCCTCACCTTCCAATCTCTCTAAAGGTGTTTGGCATTCTGGACATTCGGTAATGTATTGTGTTGGTTGAGAATCTAACGGTCTTTCAGATAAATCTACAGCTATAATTTTAGGTATAATTTCTCCTCCTTTTTCTACAAAAACAGTATCATTTATTCTAATATCTAATTTTTCAATCTGATCTGCATTATGTAAAGAAGCACGCTTTACAATAGTTCCTGCTAACTCTACAGGTTCTAAATTAGCAACTGGAGTAATAGCTCCTGTTCTTCCTACTTGATAGGTGATTTCTTTTAACACTGTAGACACCTGCTCCGCCTTAAACTTGTAAGCCATTGCCCAACGTGGCGCTTTAGAGGTGTAACCTAATTCTTCTTGCTGGTATAAATTATTCACCTTTACTACTACTCCATCAGTTTCGTAAGGTAAATCGTGTCTTGCTTTATCCCAATGGTTTATAAATTTAAAAACTTCTTCTATAGAATGGCATAATTGTGCTTCATTTGGCACTTTAAATCCCATTTGTCTAGCTTTTTCTAAACCTTCAAATTGATCTTGAACACCTAAATTCTCACCAGTTAAATTGTATAATAAACATTCTAAAGGCCTTTTAGCAACCTCAGCACTGTCTTGCAGCTTTAAACTTCCCGACGCTGTATTTCTTGGATTTTTATAAGGCTCTTCGTCATTAGCAACGCGCTCTTCATTCATTTTAATAAAACCATCAAAAGGCAAAACAATTTCGCCACGAATATCAAATTTCGCAGGATAATCGCCTTTTAATTGTAAAGGCACAGATTTAATAGTTTTAATATTTGCTGTAACCTCATCACCTTGAAAACCATCTCCACGAGTTACTGCTCGTAATAAATTACCGTTTTCGTAGGTTAAACTTATTGATGCACCATCGTATTTTAATTCGCAAGTATAACTAACATCACCATCAATCATTTTTTTAACCCTAGTTTCCCAGTCTTGCAAATCTTCTAGAGAATAAGAATTATCTAAAGAATACATTCTATGATTATGCACAATGGTATTAAAATTCTTGGTCACTTCTCCTCCAACACGTAAAGTTGGTGAATTTGCATCGTAAAACTCTGGATGCGCTTCTTCTAAAGCTTGAAGTTCTTTTAATTTTATATCGAAATCGTAATCGCTAATGGTTGCATTATCTAAAATGTAATAATTATGATTATGTTCTCTTAACTCAACACGAAGTGCTTCAATTTTAGTCTTAATATTATCCACTACTTTATTCTTTTAATTTAATTTTTAAATATTGAGGATTCTTGACCTCACTTCCATTCCAAATATTCTGATTTACAATCTCTATTGCAAATTCTGTATTCGAAATCCACTTCATTTCTTTTTGATAGGTTTTTAACCAATGCACAAAATAAAACGCATTTTCTAAAACAATGCTTTTATCTTCATTTATTTTATAAATTTCAATAAAAAACTGTTCTTCGTAAACATCGAATGCAAAAGAAATAATCTTTTTCTTATCTAATGAAACATATGGATAATCTGCAAACGAATACGTTTCCTTGCCTGTACTTCTATCTACAAAACTATAAAAAGCATCTTCTGCCTTTGGATACACATGATGCATTAAATATTGATTTAAAAAATTAATATCTCCATAGTAATCATGTGTAGAATTATTATAACCTACTTTACTTTTATAGACAATGACACTATCTTTAATTGGTAGCGTGATGTCTTCAGTTTTATCTTCGTTATCTTTTATTAGAACTGAAGGATTACTAGTTAAAAACGTATTCTCAATCGTTTTTAATGCATTAAAACTCGCTTTAGAAATCAATTCGAAATCTAAATACTCTTTTAGACATTCTATATCTGCTTCTTTTATATTATATCTGGTAGCTTCTGTAAGTTTAGAACCAACACAAATTTGATCTTCATAAATAACAACATCTTCTAAATCTCCTAAAAAGCCTTCAAACACATACCGTTTTAAAACTGTTCCTCCATCTCTCCATTTTACAATTGCCCAACGTCCTTTTACTGTTCTTTCTTCGTCTTCAACCTCAATAACCTCATCTGTATAACCTATAATATTAACTAAATCGCCATTATTATACTTACCATCTATAGTTCCGTTTTCTTGCCTAATATTTAATCCATTTCTTGATATTACATATTTATTCGCAATTGGTTTTTCGAAACGCACTGTATTATAATAGTCTCTAATAAGTCCGTAATAAGCACCATCTGTATAAACATTAGAATAGATTGAAAAATAGTCGTTAAACACTAAAAATGCAGAGTAATGTATTGGATCTCGACTCACTCTTGCTTTGGGAGATAAGCGATCTACATAAATAGTATCATTAGGTTTTACAATACCAATAATTCGCTTGTTAGTAGCTGTTATTTTGTAAGTTGATTGTAAAGAATCTATTACTTTGGAAGAGTACAACCCAAAATCTGAATCCAACTCATTAATCCCTTCTTCATCTTTTAATATTTCGAATTCTTTGTCAGACGGTCTTGTAAAAACAATATGCTTTCCAGTGACAAAAATGGTGTCTTTAGGTATAGACGAAAAATCGTGATTTTTTTCAGGAATTGCATTATCCTTTTTTGTTTTTTCAGTAACTTCAATAGGTTGCAACTGCTCCTTTTTCTGTTTTTTATAACTCAGAAAAAAGCAAACGAATACGATAATAAAACCAAACTTAGACATAACTTATAACTTAGAAACATCTAGCCATTCTGGCGCAGGTAAAGGCACATGATTATTCATTTTTTCTAACAAACCATCAATAGTATTATCTACAACAACAGCATCTAAATTTTCTTGTTTCAAAAAGCCTTTTTCTACCATTGTTTTAAATTGAGAAATTAACCCATTGTAATAACCGCTAGTATTTAGAATACCAATAGGCTTGGTATGTAAACCTAATTGTCCCCAAGTTGAGATTTCGAAAAACTCATCCATAGTACCAAAACCACCAGGAATAACTATAAAACCATCGCTTTTTTCGTATAACTTTACTTTACGATCGTGCATGTTATTAGTTACAATTAATTCTGTTAAGCCTTCACTTACAATTTCTTTTGTTTTTAAAAAATCTGGAATAACCCCAACAACCTTTCCGTTGTTTTCAAGTGCTCCATTAGCAACCGTTCCCATAATACCAATTTTAGCTGCACCATAAACTAAAGTTATGTTTTGTTGCGCTAATGTTTTACCTAAAGCATAAGCTTCAGAAATAATTGTATTATCATTTCCCATGCTTGCGCCACAAAATACTGCTATGCTTTTCATTATTTATTTGCTTTTATCATTCGGTCTTTACCAAATAAGTCTTTAATTATCTCTACATTCTTAAACCCAAAAGTCTCAACTAAAACTTTCGTTTCTGGTCCTAAATACTCGTTAATTTCGAAGAATAATTGTCCGTTGTCTTTCAATCTATCAACAGCAAATTCAGTAATTGCGTTATAAAATACTAACGGATTGTCATCTTCTACAAACAATGCTAAATGTGGTTCGTTGTTTAATACATTGTTTTGTATTTCGGCTTTTTCAAGATTACGTACGTATGGCGGATTAGACACGATTGCATCAAATTTTAAATCTTGAAATAACGGTTCCCATTCTGGTTTATCTAAAATACTGCCTTCTATAAAATTGACTTCTACTTTATTTAAAGCTGCGTTTTCTGTTGCTTTTTTTATCGCTTTCGCGGAAACATCCATGGCATAAACCTGTGCATTACCCATATTTTTAGCCAACGAGATAGCAATACAACCACTTCCTGTACCAATATCTAAAATTGAAGGTTTTTCGTTTTTACTTCGCTCTGAATGACAATCGATAATTAATTCCACCAACTCTTCCGTTTCGGGTCTTGGAATTAAAGTATTCTCATCTACTTTAAACGGTAAACCATAAAATTCTGTTTCGCCTAAAATGTATTGAATGGGTTTTTCATTTTTTAAAGCTTCTAAAGCATCAAAAATAGGTTGTTGCTCTTCTTTTGTAATAGACAAATCCCTATCCAAAGCTAATGCAAAACGTGTAATATTATAAAATGCATCTGTACACAGAAAGAAGAAACTAGTCACTTCTTCTTTACCGTAGATTGCATCTAAGGTTTCATGAAATATATTCTCTAAGTCTTTTATTAACACAATCTCTGTTTATTCTTTTCTTAATTTATAAATCTTTTACCATCCAAATACCACAACTAAAATGTCCTGTTTCTCCCAAAGGCGCCTTTAAATGTTTAAAACCGTTAGTTTCGTATATATGAATAGCTTCTTTTAACTCTGGAATTGTTTCTAAATAACATTGCTTAAAACCTAAAGCCTTCGCTTTTTCTAAACATTTTAAAAACATCTTTTTACCATAACCTTTACCACGAATTTTCGACGAAAAATACATTTTCTGAATTTCGCATACATCGTCCTCCATTCCATTTAAAGGTTTTAAACCTCCTCCACCTTCTACAACACCATTTAAAGCAAGCACAAAATATGCTTCTCTTGTTTCACTATAAGATTCAAACATTTTAGGTGTTTCGCTATCTGCATATGCAGTACCAACTAATGGTAGCTTATACTCAATAAAAACAGCACGTATAACGCTTTCAATCTTAGCATTATCTTCCGCTTTAATTTCTCTTATTACAATATTATTATTACTCACGTTATTATAGTATTTTTACGCCTCAATTAAAGGTTGAAGATACAGTAATACCAAACAAATTAAAAAATTTCAAGATGAAGAAACTCATAATCTTATTAACAATTACAGTTTGTTTTTTAAGTTGTTCGATTAAAGAAAAACCGGAATTTTTACGTGTAGAAAATATTGAAGTTGCTGATTCTAATTCAGAATTTATAATACTAACTGCTGATGCTTTTTTTAACAATCCTAATAGCGTTGGTGGAAAATTAGAAACTGAAGGGATTACCATTACCGTAAACGATATCGAGGTAGCAACCGTATCTTCTAAAGAGTTCGATGTGCCTTCTAAAAAAGAATTTTCTATTCCATTATCGGCAAATATTCCAACTAACAAATTATTAAACCTCAATAACCTTAGTAGTGTTTTAAGTAGTATGCTTAACAAATCTATGAAAGTGCAATATAAAGGAGTGATTAAATATAAAGTCTTTGGTTTTTCGCATAAATACGATGTGGATGAAATTGAAGACGTAAAGATTAAATTATAGCATTGACTACGCACCAAACATACATGCAACGCGCAATACAAATTGCGAATAACGGATTAGGCACAACACGTCCAAACCCAATGGTTGGCGCAGTAATAGTGTATAACAATAATATTATTGGAGAAGGTTTTACTTGTAAATATGGTGGTAATCATGCCGAAGTTAATGCTATTAAGTCCGTTACAGATAAATCGCTTTTAGCAAAAAGCACTATTTATGTTACGCTTGAACCTTGCTCTCATTATGGTAAAACACCGCCTTGTAGCGATTTAATACTGCATCATAAAATACCAAATGTAGTTATTGGCTGTGTAGATGACAATCCACAAGTTGCAGGAAAAGGCATAAAAAAACTAATGGAAGCTGGTTGCAATGTTACCATTGGTGTTTTAGAAAAAGAATGCAAAGAGCATCACAAACGCTTTTTTACATTTCATAACAAAAAACGTCCTTACATTATATTAAAATGGGCAGAAACAAACGATGGTTTTATTGCTCCTACTACTAGAGACGAACAAAAACCAGTTTGGATAACTAATCAATTATCCAGACAATTAGTCCATAAATGGAGAGCAGAAGAGCAAGCTATTTTGGTTGGCACAAATACTGTTTTACAAGATAATCCTAGTTTAACTGTTCGAGATTGGACTGGCAACAACCCAATACGTGTGGTTTTAGATAAAAACGAAGAACTACCAAAAAATCTTTCTGTATTTAATTCTGAAGCTGAAACTATTATTCTAAAAGAAGACACTGCTAAAAGTATTTGCGATACGTTGTTTACAAACAATATCAACTCTATTATTATTGAAGGTGGCTCTAAAACACTTCAGCTTTTTATAGATGAAGGACTTTGGGATGAAGCAAGACTATTTAAAGGGAATATAGAATTTAAAACTGGTGTTAAAGCTCCTATATTTTCTGGAACTTTAATTACTGAAGAAAAAATATTAGAAGACACATTACGAATTTATAAAAATAGCGATCAGTTAGAGTGATTCTTTTTTTTTGATCAGAATTGTATCGAGAATCTCTTTAAAAACTTCTTTGTTCATTTTCTCAGGCTTTAAAAAAATTATTCAAAGCGACTTAAAACTAATTATGATAAAAACAATAATATTCGATTTCGGAGACGTATTCATAAACCTTGATAAAGAAGGTGCAATGACAAATGCTTTAGAATTATTCGAAATGGATGAACTTTCTGAAGATTTAATAGCAATAAACGCGCTTTACGAGCAAGGTCTATTGTCTACAGATGAATTTATAGATTTCTATCGTGAAAACTTCCCGAAATTATCGAAACAAGAAATTATTGAGGCTTGGAATTTTATAATCTGCGATTTCCCTCCAAAACGTTTAGCATTTATAGAACAATTAGCAAAGGACGAAAAATACAATCTTATTTTATTGAGTAACACAAACGAGCTACATATAGATTGTATAAAAGAGCACATTTCATTTTATGATGATTTTAAAGCAGCTTTTAATAAGTTTTATTTGTCTCATGAAATAATGCTAAGAAAACCAAACGCAGATATTTTTGAATTTGTTTTAAAAGAAAACAAGCTCAAAGCTGAAGACTGCCTTTTTATAGACGATACTTTAGAAAATACAGAAGCAGCAGCAAAACTTGGTATCAATGTTTGGAATAACGATCCGAAAGAAGAAGACATTGTAGACTTATTCACCATTAAAAGTGATCTTTTTTGATATACTTATTACTTAGCATCCTTGCCTCTACTCTTATATTTGTAATTTTTACATTATTAGGGAAGTACAAAATCAATACACTTCAAACTATTGTTGTAAATTATTTTACAGCATTTACTACCGGCATCTTAAGTTCTACAGAAACCATTAGCTTTAATGAAGTTATTAACAAAGATTGGTTTTATGGCACCATATTTTTAGGTTTTCTTTTTATCTCTATTTTTAATATCATGGCATTAACAGCACAACGTAACGGATTATCGGTTGCTTCTGTTGCTAGTAAAATGAGTGTTGTAATTCCCATCATTTTTGGAATATATGCGTATAACGAAAGTTTAACCATATTAAAAACCATAGGCATTTTATTAGCATTGTTTGCAGTCTATTTAACTTCTTTAAAAGCCAAAACAGGCAAAGTAGATCTTAAAAATTTATGGCTTCCTATTTTACTGTTCTTTGGCTCTGGCACTATTGATACCACAATAAAATACATTGAAACATCATACGTATCGGAAAATGGTATTCCAATATTTTCGGCCACTATATTTGCTATTGCCGGTATTATAGGTATCGTTATTCTTTCCGCGAAAGCGATAACAGGAAAATTAAAATTCGATTACAGAAGTATTTTTGGCGGCATTATTTTAGGTATTGTAAATTACTACTCCATATACATGCTCTTAAAAGCATTGCAAGTGGATAGTTTTGAAAGTTCAAGCATATTTACCATTAACAATGTAGCCATAGTAATGCTTTCTACAATACTTGGTCTTTTATTTTTTAAAGAAAAATTAAGCCTTAAAAACTGGTTTGGAATTGCAATTGCTATTTTCTCAATTGTATTAGTAACTTTAGCATAATGGAAGAAAACGTAAACGACACTTATAAAACGATTTTAAAACCATCGGAAGAGGTGCTTTTTAAGGATAAAAACTCCAAGTTTTACAATTATGCTTTTCCGCTTATAAGCGAGGACAATGTAAAAGAATGTCTTGAAGATTTAAAAAAACGACATCCAAAAGCAGGACATTTTTGTTATGCATACCAGATTGGCAAAGAAAAAAGTAGTATAATATATAGAGCTAACGATGACGGAGAGCCTAATAATAGTGCCGGAATGCCTATTTACGGACAAATACAATCGTTTAACGTTACAAATATACTAATAGTTGTTGTACGCTATTTTGGAGGCGTAAAATTAGGTGTTGGCGGCTTAATTAATGCATACAAAACAGGAGCTCAATTAGCTTTAGAAGCTTCTAAAATAAAAGAGCTCACTATTAATATAGATTTTCTAATAAAGTTCGAATACGAATTAATGAACAAAGTGATGCGCGTTATTAAAGAAAAGAACTTAAACATCACTAATCAAAAACTAGAATTGGATTGCGAGATTACAATTTCTGTTAGAAAAAAAGACGCAGAAAGTATCTTCGAAATTTTCGAATCTATATATAAGGTTAAAATAAAAAAGTTAGACAGTTAACTTTTAAATTACTTTTCTAAAGCTTCTAAAAAATATTTTGGAGGTCGTGTTGGTCTATTTGTTTTTAAATCAACAAATACTAAAACCACATTTGCTGTCGATAAAATTTCACCAAGATTATTAGTAATTTCAAAATCAAATTCAGCCTTTACAGTGGGCTCCTTTTTAAGCATAGTTTTAACCGTAATTACGTCGTCATATTTTATAGATTTCTTATATTTTACACTTAGTGACGCGACAGGAAGACCCACTCCAGATTCTTCCATTTTCTTGTAAGAAACACCTAATTTCCGCAACCACTCAATACGAGCTATTTCTAGATATAATGCGTAGTTTCCATGATGAACGACACCCATCTGATCGGTTTCTGCATAACGTACTCTAATATCAATTTTATCTGACTTCATCTCTATAAATGTGAATTATTTTTTGTAGTTTCGTTTGAGTTGTCAGTATGAGGAAAAAAAACTAAACATTCAATAGTAAATGATTTTTTTTTTAAGTTTTTTGTTCACATATTTGCCACGCACAAAACAGATGATATAAGTTCCAAAAACTTGTCTGTAATTAACTAACAAAAAACACAAAATTTTAACAATGAGTATAACTGCGCAATCGGTATGGAATAACTGTCTCAATTTTATAAAAGACAATATTCAACCTCAAGCATATAAAACTTGGTTCGAACCGATCATGGCAGTGAAGCTTACAGATAATGCTTTAAGTGTTCAGGTGCCCAGTAAATTCTTTTACGAGTGGCTAGAAGAACATTATGTTAAAATTTTAAAAGTAGCACTTACAAAAGAATTAGGGGAAACTGCCAAGCTTGTTTACATTATTAAAATGGAAAACACTTATGGTAATAAACAACCTTTTACAGAGAAAATACCAAGTTCTAATCGTTCGGCGGTTAAATCTCAAGATGTAGATGTGCCTTTAAAAAATAGAGATAGAGAATTACGTAATCCATTTGTTATTCCTGGAATTCGTAATGTAAAAATAGAATCTCAACTTAATCCTAACTACAATTTTGATAATTTTCTAGAAGGTGACTCTAACCGTTTAGCACGTAGTGCAGGTTTAGCTGTTTCGGCAAAGCCAGGTGGAACGTCTTTTAACCCGTTATTAATATTTGGTGGTGTTGGATTAGGAAAAACACATTTGGCACACGCTATTGGTGTTGATATTAAAGATAAATATCCTGAAAAAACAGTTTTATATATTTCTGCTGAAAAATTCACTCAACAATATATAGATTCTGTTAAGAAGAACAATAGAAACGATTTCATTCACTTTTACCAATTAATAGATGTACTAGTTATTGATGATGTACAGTTCTTATCTGGAAAATCTGGAACACAGGATGTATTCTTTCATATTTTCAATCATTTACATCAAAATGGGAAGCAAGTTATTTTAACAAGTGACAAAGCTCCTGTAGATATGCAAGATATAGAGCAACGTTTATTATCTCGTTTTAAATGGGGATTAAGTGCGGAACTTCAAACTCCAGATTTTGAAACGCGTGTTTCTATATTAAAAAACAAATTATATCGTGATGGTGTAGAAATGCCTGATGATATTATTGAGTATGTTGCAAAGCATATTAAATCTAATATTCGTGAACTTGAAGGTGCAATTATATCTTTAATAGCACAATCGTCTTTCAATAAAAAAGAGATTAATATTGAGCTAGCTAAGCAAGTAGTCGAAAAGTTTGTTAAGAACACAAAACGCGAAGTTTCTATAGATTATATACAAAAAGTGGTATCGGATTATTTCCAAATGGATGTAGATACACTTCAATCTAAAACTAGAAAACGCCATATTGTACAAGCGAGACAATTAGCTATGTTTTTTGCTAAGAAATTAACGAAAGCATCTTTAGCAAGTATTGGTTCTCAAATTGGAAAACGTGATCATGCTACTGTATTACATGCTTGTAAAACGGTTGACAACTTATCTTCTACAGATAAGCAATTTAGAAAGTACGTTGAAGATTTGACAAAAAAACTGTCTGTCTAAAAAATAGCCTAAATTATGATTAGAATTTTAATGGTTTGCCTCGGAAACATCTGTCGCTCACCACTAGCTCATGGTATTTTAGATTCTAAACTTAATACTGAACATTTTGAGGTAGATTCTGCTGGTACAAGCAATTATCATATAGGTAGTTTACCAGACAAACGCTCTATTGCTGTAGCAAGAAAAAACAACTTAGACATCACAAACCAACGTGGTAGACAATTTATAATTGAAGATTTTGAAACGTATGATTATATATACGTAATGGATAAGTCTAACTTTGAAAATGTTATAAAAATGGCTCGTAATGTAGAAGACATTGCTAAAGTGAAGCTTATTTTAAACGAAAGCCATCCAGATAAAAATCTAGAAGTTCCAGACCCTTATTACGGTGGTGATTCTGGTTTTGATGATGTTTTTAATATGCTAGACAAAGCCTGCACAATTATAACACAAAGACTTAAAGACAAATAACCAAGTTATTATACTGTATTAACTTAGTTGTAAATTACCAATTATTATTACTTGATAATATGAACGATTCTTACGGAAAACTATATCTTATTCCAACAACTTTAGGTGACACAGATCCTCTAAACGTTTTACCAATAACGGTAAAAAACACAATAGAACAAGTAGATATTTTTATTGTTGAAAACGAAAAAACGGCAAGACGCGATATTAAGAAAATTTGTCCCAGTAAAGAACAGTCGAGTTTAACACTCTTTCCTTTAAACAAGTTTACAGATATTAGTGAACTACCAACCTATTTAGATCCATGTAAAAAAGGTTTAAATGTAGGTTTACTTTCTGAAGCAGGTTGTCCTGGAGTTGCAGATCCTGGTGCAGATATTGTAAAGCTTGCTCATGAGAATGATATTAAAGTAGTTCCATTAGTAGGACCATCTTCTATATTAATGGCAATGATGAGTTCTGGAATGAATGGTCAAAGCTTTGCTTTTAATGGATACCTACCTATAGATAAAAGCGAACGTAAGCAGGAAATTAAACGTTTAGAGCGTTTATCTTTTGAACAAAATCAATCTCAATCATTTATTGAAACACCTTATAGAAACAATAAGTTTTTAGAAGACTTGTGTAATACCTTAAATGGTAATACAGATATTTGTGTGGCTTGCGATATTACATTGCCTTCAGAATATATTAAAACAATGTCTGCAAACGATTGGAAAAAAAATAACGTCGACCTTCATAAAAGACCAACGTTATTTATTATTCATAAAAGTTAAATCAAAATTATTAACTAAGCGTTAATAGAGACCTTTGCTTTTTTATTTGCTTTAATTCTTGACGTATCGTAACCTTGAAAGCGTTTCATATAATTTTTAATAGACGTTCCATAAGCATCTTCGAAACCATTAGAACCGTAACTTCTTAAGTATTTTTTCACTCCTCCTGGACCAGCAAGGTGTGCTGCTGCTAATATCCCAGATTCTGTTACTACTATTCCATTAATACGTACTCCAACAAAGCGCTTAATATCTCTTCTTAACACCCATTTATTACGTTCTGCATTTGCTACAAATGCTTTTTCTTGTAACTCTGGAGTGTTTAAAAAGTGTTTAGTGTCATTAATACCAATGAGTTCTAAAGTACTTCTACCAAATTGGTATTTTCCTAAATACCCTAAAGTATTAACTCTAAAATAATCGTTTTGAGATTCTTTAAAACCTAACTCTTCTTTAAAACCAGTGAAAGATTTTCCTAACTCTGGAGAAAAAGCGTTTTTATACCTAAGAGAAGATACACTTACGGTTTCTGCCTGAACTATTGTGTTATCCACATCTGGAGTTTCAATAGTTTTGTCTTCTAACAAAGCATAATCTTTGCTATTAGAATTATTAGATAGCGACACTACAATTAAAATACATATTGTAAGCACTAAGGGAACTAACTTTGCAATATTTTTTTTACTCATAATCATTTGATTTCTTAAAAACAGCTATTAAACAAATAGCGTGCCTAAAATTTCGAGTGCAAATGTACAACCTTTTTTTGAATACTGAAAATCAACCGATTAACACCGTTTAAAAGTAGACAGAGTGGAACTTCACACCATTTTTACCATTAAATTCTACAGTAGGAAATGGCACCTTTATACTGTTAAAAACGCTGAAAATTGATTTTAAGAGCTCAGAGTCCGTTTTTATTTTTGTTAAATCTACATCTAAGCTTAAATAAAGTTGGCGTTGCCTATTTTGATTAATTAGCATATTATTAACAATAAGACCCTCATTTCCAGATAACATACCTTCTCCTCCATAACCGATAGCAACATTTAACCATTCTGGTATTTTACTGTTTTTAAAAAAGGAATGTACGTTAGCTGAAAGCCAATAAGTTTGACCATTATAATCTTTTAAAGCTTCTTCTAGCAAGCCATTACCTAATTTATCTGGTCTTTGTGTAGCATATTGAGTTCTATGAAAAGAATATTTCATGACAATACGTTGTTCTTCCCAAAGTAATTCTTGACCAATATATAAACCTGCACCTGCTGTATTTGCAGTGAAATCGCCCCAACTAAATCCCCATTCACTAGAGAAACCATCTAAAACCTCAACAGCTGTAAGAAACGAGAAACCCAATGTTGCACCATATAATAATTGATCTTTTTGGCTTACACCACTCCAACGTAAAGTTTGAACTCCAAACTTACCTAATTGATACGATGAGAACACATGACCAAATTTATCCATTTGAAGCCATTCGTTATTATCATCTATAGTATGAAACTTAGAACGTTCGTAATCTGCATACCACAACTGATTTAAACCCAAAAGCGTTAAACCTCCAATTGCAACTTCAGAAAAAACGACTATGTTTCTCCTTTTTACATTTAAAGTATCGCTTGGTTTAAAGAAATTATTATGCTGCGCAAACAAAGATAGTGAGGCGTTGAAAAAAAACAGATATAGTAGAAACCGCTTCACAATTACCTATTAACACCTTGTTTATTTATCCAACGCACATACTCTTGTCTATTCGCATTATGTTGTGATAATGTTTTAGCAAACTTATGGTAACCAAAGTTTTTAACGTTAGCAACAAAGTAATAGTAATTGTGCTTTTCTTCGTTTAAAACAGCATCTATTGCAGAAACGTCTGGCATAAAAATAGGTCCTGGTGGTATACCTCCATATTTGTAAGTATTGTATTTAGAATCGGTTTCTAAATCCTTATAAAGAACACGTTTTATAACTCGGTTAAAATCTCCAGATTCCTTTTTAACAGCATAAATAACTGTTGGATCTGCTTGTAGCGGCATCCCTTTTCTAATTCTATTTAAGTATACTCCTGCTACTCTTGGGCGCTCGTCTACCTTTGCTGTTTCTTTATGTACAATGGCTGCAAGTGCAATAACATCGATGGGTGACAAGTTTAGTTTTTCTGCTTTAGCTAATCGGCTTTTATTCCAAAAACGATTGTATTCTTTTAGCATTTTGTCTCTAAAACCATTAGCCGAAGTATTCCAGTACACCTCATAACTATTAGGAATATACATTGCTAAAGCTGTTTCTTTTGTAAATCCGTTTTTATTTAAAAACTCAGGGTTTGTCATAGATTTTAATAAACTTAAACTATCTGCTTCTATTTGAAAAGCAATACGTCCTGCTAAATCTTCAATACGTTCTTGGTTATTAAATGCTATTTTTAAAGGTATATTTTTACTTCTAATAGAGTTAATAATATCATTATTACTCATATCCTTTTTTACAACAAAGCGACCTGCTTTAATATTTGTACTGTATTTTTTTCGATCTGCAAGCGCATCAAACTTATCGATATCCTTTAATAAAGGCACTAACTGTTCTCTTACATCTGCATATTTAGCATTTGTAGGCACATAAACGTAAGCCTCTTCATTATTAAAAGCTGTATTTGGTTTTAACATTGCTCCATATATATAGTAAGCAAAGTAAGCTGCAACTGCTAAACCGATGATAGCAATTGCTACAAGTATTTTTTTAATGTACATTATTAATAAGTTGGTATGAGTATTCGTTAGTATATTTTCCGTTTTGGAAGTTCCAATCTTTTTTTAGTCCTATTCTGGTGAAACCTTGATTTTCAAAAAGCTTAATGCTAGCTTCATTAGTTTCAGAGATATTACAATATAGTTGATGCAAATCTAAATGTAAAAAACAATAGTTAGATAATAATGCTAATGCTTCTTTACCATATCCTTTTGCTCTATTTTTAGTATTATAAATTAAAATACCTATTCCTGCTCTACGATTTTTAATATCGAAATCGAACACATCTATTAAACCAATAGCAGTGTTGTTATAGTCTGAAATCAATAAACGTAACTGTTTAACCTCGTAGATGTCTTTATGCGAATGTTCTAAATATTCTTTAATTAAAAAGCGAGAATAAGGTGTTACTGTACTACTAAGTTCCCAAATAGATTCGTCGTTTTCAATAGTATGAATAAACTCTAAATCTTCGGGCTCTAAAGCACGTAAATATATTTGTTCTCCTTTTAATGTTACCATGACATTTCACCTTTAAAAACTAAAGTTGCAGGACCCTGAAGCCAGATATTTTTATAACCATTTTCAGCTTTATTAAAAGAAATTTTTAATGTTCCTCCTTCTACATTTAAAGTCACTTCTTCAGTATTTGTTTTCCCTACTTTGTGCATTGCTAAGGCTACTGCTGTAACTCCTGTTCCACAAGATAAAGTTTCATCTTCTACTCCTCTTTCGTAAGTTCTAACTGCAAATGTGTTATCATCTAGTTGTTCTACAAAATTAACATTGGTACCTTCTTGATTATAAGGAGCGCCGTAACGTATTTTTGAGCCTTCAGTTTTAACATTAAACTCCTTAATATTATCTACTAAAGCAACGTGATGTGGAGAACCTGTATTTAAAAAGGTATGCTTATCGAAAACTTCAATAGTATTAACATCTTGCATTTTAAGTTTTACAAACCCATTTTTAATGGTTGCTTCGTGTAAACCATCAATAGCATTAAATGTTGTTTCTTTATTTATAATGTTTAGCATTTCCGCGAAAGCGACAATACAACGCCCACCATTTCCACACATAGTACTTTGGTTTCCATCGGCATTAAAATACACCATTTTAAAGTCTACATTTGGATCGTTTTCTAATAATATTAAACCGTCTGCTCCTACTCCAAAACGTCTATCGCATAAATGTGCAATTAGCTTGGTGTTATTCTTATTAAAAAGTTCTTGTCTATTATCAATAAAAACGAAGTCGTTTCCTGTGCCTTGGTATTTATAAAAAGTATGTGTCATTAAGTAGTATTTACTACGACAAATATAGTGTATTGAAAATTTATTTGTGTTGTTAATGTCTCGTTAAAGTTGATTTTACCAAGCAATAAAAAATTTAATTTTATAGTTATACTTTAAATCCTTAACTAGAATTTCCTTTTTAGTCTAAGTATAAATCTAGCCTAAACAAGGAAAAAATAAAACAAATTTATATGAAAAAAATAGCAACGCTGGTTTTAGTCTCTATTTTAGGAGGAGCAATTACTCTAGGAGCATACAAAACCTTTCTTGAAAAAGAAGAACAAACAATTGTACAAACAGAACAAGTAACTCAGCCTACTTTTCAACCTGTAAACTACAGTGCATCTAATACAAATTTAGCTGCAATAGAAGGTATAGATTTTACAACTGCAGCCGAAAAAACATTAGACGCTGTGGTACACGTAAAAAGTGTTACTATTACTACTGCACAACCATCGATGCGCGATTTAATGTTAGGCCGTTTGCAGCAACGCGAACAATTAGGAACAGGAAGTGGTGTTATAATTTCGCCTGACGGTTACATTATTACTAATAATCATGTTATTGCAGCATCTAAAAAACTTAGTGTTACACTTAATGATAACAGAACTTTAGAAGCTACTATAATAGGTACAGATCCAAAAACTGATATCGCATTATTAAAAATTGAAAGTGATGAAGCTTTACCATACACAACCTTTGGAGATAGTGATACTGCAAAAATTGGTGAGTGGGTTTTAGCTGTTGGTAATCCTTTTAATTTAACTTCTACTGTTACAGCCGGAATTATTAGTGCTAAATCGAGAGATTTATCTGGAGATAGTCATCAATCTTTTATACAAACGGATGCTGCCGTAAATCCAGGGAATTCAGGTGGCGCATTGGTAAATACTAAAGGAGAACTTATTGGTATTAATACTGCCATTACATCGCAAACTGGATCTTACATTGGGTATTCATTTGCTGTACCAAGCAATATTGCAAAAAAAGTAATACAAGATATTATGGAATTTGGGAATGTGCAAAATGGTATTTTAGGTATACAAGGAGGCTCATTAAATAGTTATTATGCTGAAAAATTAAGTCTTAATGAAACAGAAGGTTTTTATATAGATGAAGTTATAGAAGATTCTGGAGCAGAAAAAGCAAATCTTAAAAGTGGTGATATTATTAAAAAAATCGATAATGTTGAAATAACAAAACTTTCAGATTTACGTGGATATTTAGATACAAAAAGACCTAACGATGTTATAACTGTATATTATTTAAGAAATGGTACACAACAACAAACTCAAGTTACCTTACTTAAAAGTAATACGTATGCTTTACCACATGTTGGCCTAATAAAAAATGCTAAACCTAAAGACTTAAGAAATTACAATGTTAAAAATGGTGTTAAAATAACTGAAATAAATGGAGGATATGCGCAACATTTTTCGAGAGAGGGCATTAAGAGTGGTGATATTATTACTAATATTAACGGCACTAAAGTAAACTCTATTGAAGACGTACAGGAAATAGTTAAAAACAGGGATTTAAATCAGCCTTTAAGTATAGAATTAGTGAATTCTAGCGGACAAACATTTAGGTATGGTTTAAGATAATACCACTTAAATATAAAAAAAAACAAAAGCACTTTAGTACATTTTAAAGTGCTTTTATTTTTTTATTAAAATTTCTTTACGAAAACGTTTGAATTCAATACTTTTGCAAAATAAAAATCAGTTAAACTGATAGTAATTTAACAACACACTAAACACTTAAACAAATGCCTGTTAAAGAAACCTACGAAAACGAATTAGCATACCAAGCCGACAGACGTCGTGCAACAGTAGAATTTATTAAAATTGTTAGCGACCTTTGGTACGATAGCTCTATAGAATTGGTGCTTTTTAGAAACCAATTAATAGACCGAAACGTGAGTCAGATTTTAAACCTACACGAATATGCAGGTGAATTTGTACAAAAGCCAATTTCAATTTTCGATTCTGTTGAAATAGCACAAGCTATTAAAACCTTAGATTTTCCACCTGCGAAATTAGACATCGGGAAATTAACTTACGAGTTTCATTTAGAAGACCAAAAACATACAAACGCAATTGCTTTTGTATCTAACAAATTAAAAGGTGCAGAACAATCTGAAGACATTACACCTAAAGATGTAGTGCTTTACGGTTTTGGACGTATTGGTCGTTTAGTTGCTCGCGAATTAATGACTAAAACAGGAAAAGGTAGCCAATTACGTTTACGTGCTATTGTAACGCGTGGTAAAAACGATATTACTGTTTTAGAAAAAAGAGCGTCTTTATTACGTAACGATTCTGTTCATGGAGATTTCTCTGGAACGGTTTCTGTAGATTTAGAAAACGAGTCTTTAATTATTAATGGTACAACGGTTCGTATCATTTCGGCAAATCAACCAGAAGATATAGACTACACAAAATATGGTATTAATAATGCTTTAATTATTGATAACACAGGTGTATTTAGAGACAAAGAAGCCTTAACACGTTTAAAAAATTCTCCAGGTGCAGATAAAGTTTTATTAACTGCTCCAGGAAAAGGAATTCCTAATATTGTACATGGTGTAAACCACCTAGAAAACAATCCAGACGAAATAGATATTTTCTCTGCCGCATCTTGTACAACAAATGCTATTACTCCTATTTTAAAAGCTGTCGAAGATACTTTTGGAGTAAAAAGTGGTCACTTAGAGACTATTCACGCTTATACTAACGATCAAAACTTAGTAGATAACTTCCATAGTAAATACAGACGTGGTCGTGCTGCAGCATTGAACATGGTAATTACAGAAACTGGTGCAGGTGCAGCTGTTTCTAAAGCTTTACCAAGTTTTGAAGGTAAATTAACATCTAATGCCATTAGAGTTCCTGTTCCTAATGGATCTTTAGCAATATTAAACTTAGAGCTAGAATCTGAAGCTAGTGTAGATAGTATGAATGCTACATTAAAAAAATATGCTTTAGAAGGTGATTTAGTAGAGCAAATTAAATACGAAATGAGCGATGAGCTAGTATCTAGTGATATTGTTGGTAGCTCTGCTCCTTCTATTTACGATAGTAAAGCAACTATTGTTAGAAAAGACGGTAAAAATGCAATACTATATGTTTGGTACGATAACGAATATGGTTATAGTCATCAAGTTATACGTTTAGCTAAGCATATTGCAAAAGTGAGACGTTATACATATTATTAATAGTCCAAACATACTATTTTAAACGTATATATAAAAGCTTCACAAAATGTGAGGCTTTTGTAGTATTATACAATTAAACTGAACAATATTTTCTACTTTCGCAGTAGGAAATAATCAACATTATAAAAATGAATTTTACTAAAGTTACTTTACTTCTATTATTAGCCTTTTTTTCAATACAAATTCAAGCGCAAACCGAAACTGAGGATGCAGATGATAAACTGTCTTTAGATGGTGGCTCGATAGAAAGTCAGTTCGACTATTTAACAAAAAAATCTAATGGTTGGAAAGACCAACGTGGACAGCGTTACGAAGTTATTAGAATACAATGGATAGAAAAAATCAAGTCTAACACTTTAGATTCTTTAAAAGCAGTACACAAAACGCTAAATGATACAAAGGCAGTTGTAATAAAACAAAACGACGAGATTTCTAAATTAAAAACAAATTTATCTTCTACTCAAGGTACATTAGACCAAACAAACACCGAAAAAGACAGTATGTCTCTATTTGGAATACAAATGAGTAAAGGTGGTTATAATGGTTTAATGTGGTCTATTATTGGTGGTTTATTAGCATTAGCTTTATTCTTTATGTATCGATTTAAAAACAGTAACGCTACAACTAAAGAAGCTAAAAAATCTTTAACAGAAACAGAAGAAGAGTTTGAAGAGCACAGACGTATTGCCTTAGAACGTGAGCAAAAAGTACGTAGACAATTACAAGACGAAATAAATAAGCATAAAAACTCTAATTAGTCTAAAAGGTAACTTTACACTTATTAAAGTTTAAAATATAAAATCTGTAACTTCCGTTACAGATTTTTTTTGTTTTAAAATGAAACTTATTATTTTAAATAAATATCAACTTTCAACCTTTAACTAATGATTTAAAATATAATGGAGATTGAAAAATTATGAGAAAATAATTTCAGCTTATTATTAGTAGTATCTAATGATAACGTTTCTAATGTATTTGAGTTTTGCTCGTTGTTGAATAATGATGACTGAATTAAATTAACAGATGTAGGACTCTTTTCTATTAATATAATTTCACCTAATCTACTAAATTCGTATCCAATAGATACATTAGGCACATTAATAAATTTTAACGTTACACTTAAGGATACAGACCAACAATAATCTTTTTCTTCAATTTCTTGCTTTGAAATTGATCCTATTGTCTCAATTTGAGGTTAAAATGATTCTGAATACATCCTTAAATTAAATTTAGTATTTGTAGCATATGTAGATGCTTTAATATTGGAATACCCAAACGACACTCCAAAACTTAAAAGAAGTTTAGCACGGTTAATATTTGCTATCAAAAAGTTTGATGTCGCACTAGCCATGATTGTAGAATTATTAAGTTCAGAAATCATTAAATAATTACCAGAAGCTTCTGTAGATATAGTATTTGGACCTATAACTTTAATAGAATTTATCGACCCAGTTTCATTAAGTTTATGTCTATTGTTCTTCTTATAAATTATACCTAAAGAAAATCTATTATTAAAATTATAATTAACACCAGCACCTATAAAGAATGTAGGTTTAATAGTTCTATGCTTAGAGTAATTAACAAGTTCATAATAGTCAAGGTTTGAGTTCATTTTAGAATCTAGTTTTAAACTATAATCACCATTTATTAATAACTGAGATATACCAGATTCAATTTTAAATTCAAAATTTGGTAAATAGTTATATTGATGAAAACTCTCAATATTATTTTGCGCTTTACTAAATAATGGCAATGTTATAATAGTTACAAAAATTAAAAAATAAGATAATTTCATTTTTATAAGATTGAGATTAATATTACATATTAGCAATAATTCTAAAAATTAATTTATGTTTGATACAAAAGCCCTTCGTATTTGAAGGGCTTTATTATAGTTAGCTCTAGAATCATATTATATAAAATACTTTAAAATATTAAATATCTATTGTTGAATTATTATCCTTATCAGGAAGATTATTACCACTAGAATCTTGTGCACCTGTATTTTCTGAAGGAGCATTATTAGAAAAAACAGAAGTTGTATTCCCTTGATCGTCTGTAAGTTGAAGAACAAGTATATAAGCAGAGGCATCTACCTGAACATTAGGGTATTGACCAGAAACCATCATATTTATATGTACTTTACCTTTAACTTTCTCTGAACTTGCCATCTCTTTAAATGATTCTTGAATCTCTTTTTTGTGAGTACTCGCATTAGATCTAAACCCAAGCCAAGCAAAAAAACCACTAACTCCACCGCTAATATTATATTCTTTAACCATTTTGTTGTACGTCTTAGAACTCTCCATTCTTTTCAATTCGAAAGAAAAACTTCCAACCATATTAGCATAAGCTCCAGAGCCAGATACAGATACTCCTACTCCAGATATCCTTCCTTTTTTTGTAGTAACTTTCCATCCTTCTGCACTTGTAGTTATTAAATTAGCTACTCTTAATTGGTGTTCATTAACATGTAATTCCATAATTTCTATTTTTATAAATTATTTTCCTACTCTATTCAAACTAGGCTTTTCAGATTTCGCCTTGTAATAAAAAAGGATAGCAGCTACTCAATCGAATCGTACTTCTCAATTACATTGTAAATATCTTATTATATTATATAGTTTATTAGAGTACAAGTACTGGTATTTTAAAAACAAGTATTTATACTTATCCTTTATATAACATATTATAGACTTCTCAAATTTGAAAAAACACATTATTAATTAGCTTGTATTATATAACACTATTTTAAATTCTAAAACCTACTTAAAAACAATTCCTATATCTTTGCATTCCTATATATATAGCATAATGAGAATAGACATAATTACCGTTTTACCAGAATTACTTAAAAGTCCTTTTGAAGCTTCAATTTTAAAACGCGCAATAGATGCCAATTTGGTTTCGGTACACTTTCACAACCTAAGAGATTACACTACAGATAATTATAAGTCTATAGACGACACTCAGTTTGGTGGTGGTGCAGGCATGGTAATGACTTGCGAGCCTATCGATAAATGTATTTCGGCCTTAAAAGCAGAACGCGATTATGATGAAGTTATATACATGACACCAGATGGAAGTACACTAAACCAGGGTATTGCAAACCATTTATCTTTAAAAGAAAACATAATTATACTTTGCGGTCATTATAAAGGTGTAGACCAACGTGTTCGTGATATGTTTGTTACTAAAGAAATATCTATTGGAGATTACGTTTTATCTGGAGGAGAACTTGGTGCTGCTGTTTTATGCGACGCTGTAATTAGATTAATACCAGGTGTTTTAGGTAACGAGACTTCTGCACTTACAGATAGCTTTCAAGACGGTTTATTAGCTCCACCTATTTACACAAAACCTAGAGATTATAAAGGATTTAAAGTTCCTGAGATTTTATTTAGCGGTCATGCTGCTAATATCGAAAAATGGAGAGAAGATGAAGCTTATAAAAGAACACAAGAACGCAGACCAGATTTATTGGAGGATTAATTCCTGTTTGAATACTAAAAATTGCCTGTAGGTCTAGTAGAATTGAATTTTAGCAACGTCGTATCACAAACCATCTAAAATATTTAAATGAACCGAGCACCTAAAATAGTAACGCTAGAAAACAAGAAACTAGTTGGGCAATCTATCGAAATGTCTTTGGTCGATAATAAAACATTCCAACTGTTTTCTGTGTTTATGCCACTAAAAAAGCATGTTCAAAATACTATAGGTACAGATATATACGAAGTATTAATATACAACTCAACATATCTTAAAAATTTTAAGCCTACAAACACATTCACAAAATGGGTAACTGTAGAAGTTAATGATTATAGTACTGTCACCGAAAAAATGAAAACTTTAGATTTAGAAAGTGGATTATATGCTGTTTTTAATTATAAAGGATTAGCTAAAGATTTTGGACAAATGATGTTATACATTTATACAGAATACTTACCAAAATCGAAATACCAATTGGATAGTAGGCCACATTTTAATGTTTTAGGAGAAAAAACAAAACGTAATAGTCCAGATTCTGAAGAAACAGTATGGATACCTATAAAACTAAAATAGTCTTTATGCGTTAAGGATTGAAAGGTTTGTTTAAGCTCTTTTTTGTTTTTCTCAAAAAAAGCGAGCCTTGAAAGCCTGACCAAGATCATGCTTTTTAACATGTCTTGGTAACGCCCACAATACAACTACTTATCCTACTTAAATAACTACTTTAATTTACTTTTATAAATTTGTTTTTGCTGTTTGGTATTTAAGTTTTAATAACTATATTTGCAGCCAATTTCGGGTTAACCTCTGGCGATATACGTGAATGTTGTTCTGAATCAATAATTAAAAAATAAATAAAGATGGAATCTTTAATTAAATTTGTACAAGACGAATTTGTACCAAAAAAAGACTTTGCAGAATTTTCAGCTGGTGATACAATTACTGTATACTACGAAATCCGTGAAGGTGAAAAAAGTAGAACTCAGTTTTTTAGAGGTGTAGTTTTACAAAGAAGAGGTACTGGAACATCAGAAACTTTTACTATTAGAAAAATGTCTGGAACAATTGGTGTAGAGCGTATCTTCCCAGTTAACTTACCTGCATTACAGAAGGTTGAAGTAAACAAAAGAGGTAAAGTTCGTAGAGCTAGAATCTTTTACTTTAGAGGTCTTACTGGTAAGAAAGCTAGAATTAAAGAAGCGAGAAGAAAATAATCTACTCCTTTTAAATATTATAAAAAAGATCATTATAGTACATTTTTTGATTATAAACAATTGTTAATAACCATTGTTTGTAACCGGTTGATAAATAGAATGTTAAAAATCGATTTGTTTTGAAATATTTTTATAATTTAGTAAAACAATTAATAACAATGTGAATTGGTTTCTGCTTAAATGCAGCATTTATAATTAATTGATTTTAAAACTTTGCTATTTAAATAGCTAATGAGTTTTAAAATAAAGCTTAAAATTTATTTTTAAGTTTTAATTGTTTTTTTGAGATTTGAAAAATTACAATATGTTTAGATAGATTGTAATTAGACAAATTGAAAGTTTCTTAAAAAGAATAGAGATCGAAAGTGAGTATTAAAAAAGAAACAAGACTTTAAAGTAATACAATTTGAAAATAATGTAAACAATTTAAAGTTTCAAGAAAAACAATTAACGGTGCGCTAGGTTTAACAAGTCAATACATTTTGAAAGTTAACCAAACGTATCATTGATTTAACAGATATTGAATTGAAAAGATGTAAAACTTAGGTTTTAGATTGAGTTAGTGAAAACTAAATAAATCAGTTGATGTTATCTCTAAAAAGCCATAACAACAATAGTTAAATCTATTATGTTATGGCTTTTGTTATTTAGTTAAACAGACTTCTAAACACCAAAGGCACATTTAATAGTGTTAGTAGAACTAGTTTCAACAAATGTTGGGATCTTTATAATTTAATCCTATTTTATCACATTTGTCATTCCTGCGAAGGCAGAAATCCAAAACATTATATTTAAAAAAACATACCTAACATAGTAAAAATGTCAAAAAAGAGTACTTTTATATAATGAATTTACCGTTTATAACAGACCAAAACTATAATAGCATAGACTACACAACAAACGGCTTACCCAAAGCAGAATACGATAATTGCACTTTTAAAAACTGTAATTTTAGTAACACCTATCTATCTGGGATCACTTTTCTAGAATGCGAATTTATAGATTGTAACTTTAGTTCTGTTAAGTTAGGAGAAACTGCTTTTAAAGATGTAATTTTTAGAGACTGTAAACTACTAGGTGCTCCGTTTAATGAGTGTAACTCATTTCTATTGGCCATGACATTTAATAATTGCCAATTAAACCTTTCTTCATTCTACAACTTAACACTAAAAAACACTCAGTTTAATAACTGTAAATTAGAAAAAACAGATTTTTCTAAAACCAATTTACAAAACTCAGTATTTAATAACTGTAACTTACATTTAACTGTTTTCGAAAACACAAATATTGAGAAAGTTGATTTTAGAACTTCATACAACTACTCTATTTCTCCCTCAAACAATAAAATAAAAGGTGCTAAATTTTCGAAAAATGAAATATTTGGGCTTCTAAAAGACTATAAAATTATAATTGAATAATTTTTACACCCAATAATTATTAATTTAATAAAATGAAAGACAGTTCGCTAAAGTCTTTTCAAATCCTTTAAAGTCGTAGACTTCTACCTTTAAAATGGCATTGAAATTTTGTATATTCGTAAACCGAAATTTTTTCGGAATTTTAAGAATTAAAACAACGTATTTATATGTCAACAACACCAAAAATCATTTATACAAAAACAGATGAAGCTCCTGCTTTAGCTACACGTTCTTTTTTACCAATTGTTGAAGCTTTTGTGAAATCTTCAGGAATTAATATAGAAACTAAAGATATTTCTTTAGCAGCTAGAATATTAGCAGTATTTCCAGATTTTTTAAATGATGACCAAAAGGTAACTGATGACTTGGCTTTCTTAGGTGAATTAGCAAAAAAACCTGAAGCTAACATTATAAAATTACCTAACGTTAGTGCTTCTCTACCGCAACTTAAAGCTGCTATAAAAGAACTTCAAGAGAAAGGTTTTAAAATACCTAATTACCCAGATGAAACTACTAATGATACTGAAAAAGAGATACAGTCTCGTTACGATAAAATTAAAGGTAGTGCTGTAAATCCAGTATTACGCGAAGGTAATAGTGATAGACGTGCACCAAAAGCAGTAAAAAATTACGCAAAAAAGAATCCGCATTCTATGGGAGCATGGTCTAAAGATTCAAAAACTCATGTTTCTACAATGACTGAGGGAGATTTTGCACATAATGAAAAATCTATAACTTTAGCTGAAGCAACAACTGTAAAAATTCAACATACAGATGCAAACGGAAAAACTACAGTTTTAAAAGACGATTTAGCATTGTTACAAGATGAAATTATTGATGCAACTGTAATGAGTAAAGCAGCATTAATTGATTTCTTAGAGGAACAAGTTGAAGATGCTTTAGATAAAGGTGTGTTATTTTCGTTACACATGAAAGCAACAATGATGAAAGTGAGTGATCCAATAATTTTTGGTCATGCTGTTCGTATTTTCTTTAAAGACTTATTTAAAAAACATGGAAAATCTTTCAAAAAAATTGGTGTCGATGTAAATAACGGATTTGGAAACTTATTAAGTAAATTAAAAGAGTTACCAGAAGATTTACGAGAAGAGATTAAAGAAGATATTCGTTACACATTAGAGCATAGCGTAGATTTAGCTATGGTTAATAGCGAAAGAGGTATTACTAATTTACATGTACCTAGTGATGTAATTATTGATGCTTCTATGCCAGCAATGATTCGTAACTCTGGACAAATGTGGAATGCAGATGGAAAATCTCAAGATACAAAAGCAGTAATTCCAGATAGTAGTTATGCAGGAATTTACACAGCAACTATCGATTTCTGTAAAGAAAATGGTGCTTTCGATCCTACAACAATGGGTACAGTTCCTAATGTAGGGTTAATGGCTCAAAAAGCAGAAGAGTATGGTTCTCATGATAAAACATTTGAAATCGCTTCTAACGGAAAAGTTGAAGTTATAAATGCTAAAGGAAAAGTTTTAATATCTCATGATGTTGAAGCTGGAGATATATGGAGAATGTGTCAAGCTAAAGATGCACCAATCCAGGATTGGGTAAAGTTAGCTGTAACTAGAGCAAGAGCATCTCAAACTCCTGCTGTTTTCTGGTTAGATAAAAATAGAGCTCACGATGCTCAATTAATTAAGAAAGTAAATACATACTTAAAAGATCATGATATTAACGGATTAGATATACGTATCCTTTCTCCTATCGACGCTACAATTTTTACTTGTAAAAGATTAAAAGAAGGAAAAGATACTATTTCTGTTTCTGGAAATGTATTACGTGATTATTTAACCGATTTATTTCCAATTCTTGAAGTTGGTACAAGTGCAAAAATGTTATCTATTGTTCCTTTAATGAACGGTGGTGGTTTATTTGAAACTGGTGCAGGTGGATCTGCTCCTAAACATGTGCAACAACTTTTAGAAGAAAACCATTTACGTTGGGATTCTTTAGGAGAATTTTTAGCACTAGCTGTTTCTCTTGAACATTTTAGTATAGTAAACAATAATCCTAAAGCTAAAATCATTGGAGATGCTTTAGATAATGCTACCGAGACTTTATTAGAAAATAAAAAAGGGCCTAGCCGTAAAGCTGGAGAGTTAGACAATAGAGGTTCTCATTTCTATTTAGCAATGTATTGGGCTCAAGAATTAGCAAACCAAACTGCAGATAGCGATTTGGCTAAAGAATTTGCTCCTATTGCAAAAGAATTAGAAGCTAACGAAGCTAAAATTGTAAGTGAACTAAACGATATACAAGGAAATCCTGTAAATATTGGTGGTTATTACGAACCAAAAGAAGATTTAATAAATGCTGCTATGCGCCCAAGTAAAACGCTTAATAGTATTATAAAATAATAACTTATTTATTGAAGTTTAAAAAGCTCCCATTAGGGAGCTTTTTTTATTTACAAAAAGAAATATTTAATTCAATAAAATTAAAAGAAACTACGTTAACTTAAAATAGATTAACATTAAAAAAAATATCTTTTACTACTTTTACAATAAATCAAATTACGATAAATGAATCAATCAAAATCGCTATTACTTATACTAATATGTTTAAGTAGTTTTTTTATTTCGGCGCAAGAAAAATTTACACTAAGCGGCGTTATTCAAGATCAAGGTACAAACGAAACTTTAATTGGTGTAAACATTCTTGTACCAGAATTAAACACAGGAACTACAACAAACGAATATGGTTTTTATTCAATAACATTACCCAAAGGCAATTACAAATTAGTAGTTAGCTACATTGGTTATACAGATAAAGTAGAAAATATTGTTCTTACACAAGACCTAAAAAAAAGTATACTTTTAAACGAAGCTACAGAAAGCTTAGAAGAAGTTATTATAACAGAAAACGTAGAAAAGCTTAGCATTAGAAAGCCACAAATGAGCGTTAATGCATTATCGTCATCAACTATAAAACAAATTCCTGTTGTACTTGGAGAAGCCGATGTTTTAAAAGCAATAACTTTATTACCTGGTGTTACCAATGCTGGAGAAGGATCTTCTGGCTTTAATGTTAGAGGTGGTGCAGCAGATCAAAACCTTATACTTTTAGACGAAGCTACAGTTTTTAACTCTTCACATCTATTTGGGTTATTCTCAGTATTTAATCCCGATGCCATAAAAGATTTAAAACTATATAAAGGTGGAATTCCTGCTCGTTATGGAGGACGCGTGTCGTCGGTTTTAGATATTTATCAAAAAGAAGGAAATAGTAAAAATTTTCATGTCAATGGAGGAATTGGTATAGTATCGAGCCGTTTACTTATAGAAGGCCCTTTAAAAAAAGATAAAGGTTCATTTCTGTTAGGTGGTAGAAGTTCTTATGCTCATTTATTTTTGCCATTATTCGATCTAGATAATGTTGCGTATTTCTACGATTTAAACACAAAATTAAGTTACAAGTTAAACGAAAATAACAACATTTACTTGTCTGGTTATTTTGGTCGAGATGTTTTTAATTTAGCTAATAGTTTCGAAAACACCTACGGTAACACTATCGTAAACTTTAGATGGAACCATTTATTTAATGATAAGCTGTTTTCTAACATGTCACTTATTTATTCAGATTACTACTACGGTCTAAATCTAGATTTTGTAGAATTTAAATGGAACTCTGGAATTCAAAATTTTAATTTCAAATACGATTTTAAACATTATATAAGTAATAACTTTAAATTACAATACGGTCTAAACAGTACATATTATAAATTCAATCCTGGAGAAATAGAGCCTTCTACTCCTACTTCCGGAATAAATGAACAGAAATTAATAGATAAATATGCTTTCGAAAATGCTATTTATCTTGATGCCGAACATAAAGTATTAGATAACTTAACACTTGCCTACGGATTAAGATTAAGTACATTTCAACGATTAGGCCAAAAAGAATTAAATATATATCAAAACAACCAAGCTGTAACTTTTAATAACGATTTCCAAATTTATGAAAGTGCAGATGCTATTGGTACAGAATCTGCAAGCCAAAGTAAAACAATAAAATCGTTTATAAATTTAGAACCTCGTTTCTCTGCTGCGTATCAATTTAATAGAAAAACTTCTGTAAAAGCAAGTTATAATCGCATGTCACAATATCTACATTTATTGTCTAATACAAGTTCTCCAACACCTTTAGACGTTTGGGCTCCTAGTGGAAAGTATATTAAACCACAACTTTTAGATCAATATGCGATTGGGTATTTTAAAAATTTACAAGATGGTGACTACTCTTTAGAAATTGAAAGTTATTATAAAGATGTAAAAAATAGAATCGATTATATAGATGGTGCAAATTTAATTGCAAACGATGCCATAGAAGGTGTTATACTAAACGGAAAAGCAAGAGCCTACGGATTAGAAGTATTGTTTAGAAAAAACGAAGGACGATTTAAAGGATGGGTTGCATATACAATCTCAAAATCAGAACAAAAAACAGAAGGAAGAACACCATTAGAAACAGGAATTAACAATGGAGATTGGTACAACACAGGTTACGATAAAACACACGATTTGTCAATTACAACAAGTTACAATCTAAGTAAAAAATGGGATCTTAATGCAAATTTCCTTTTTCAAACTGGTCAACCTACAACCTACCCAAACGGACAATATACTTATAACAATATTGTAATCCCTAATTATAGCGCAAGAAACTCAACACGATTACCAAGCTATCATCGTTTAGATTTTTCTGCAACATATACACCAAAACCAGAAAGAACAAAAGGTTGGCAAGGCTCATGGGTTTTTGGTCTTTATAATGCTTACAATAGACGTAATGCGGCTTCAATTTCTTTCGCTCAAAACGAAGATACAGGAAATAACGAAGCTACACGTTTATCTATTTTTGGAGCCGTACCATCTGTTTCTTATAACTTTAAATTTTAAAAAATGAAAAACTCAATATATATCTTATTTATAGTCTTCATCCTTTCATCTTGCCAAGATGTAATAGATATAGAAGTCCCAAATGCAGAACCTCGTTTAGTAATAGATGCCTCTTTAAGTTGGTTCGAAGGAACCTCCGGAACATATCAAACTATACAATTAACACTTTCTGCTCCCTTTTTTAATAACGAAATACCAGCCGCAACTGGTGCAAATATTTTTGTAACAGATCAAAGTAATACAGTCTATAATTTTATAGATACAAATTCCAATGGCATATACGAATGCTTTAACTTCAATCCTCAATTAAATCAAGAATACTCACTAACTGTTATTTATAACAACGAAACCTATTTTGGAGTAGAAACTTTAATGGCTATTACACCAATAGATTATATAGAGCAAAATAATGACGGTGGATTTTCAGGAGACGAAATCGAAATAAAAGCTTTTTATACAGATCCTACAGACGAAGAAAATTATTATTTTTTCGAATTTCAAGAAGAATATGAAAGTAATCCCAACCTACAAGTTTACGACGACGAATTCATAAACGGAAATCAAATTTTCGCCTTTTATTCTAACGAAGATACAGAAATAGGAAACGAATTAATGATTAGAAATTACGGTGTTTCACAGCAGTTCTATCAATTCATGACATTATTATTACAACAAACTTCAGACGGCGGTGGTGGACCTTTCGAAATACAACCTGCAACTGTACGTGGTAATTGTATAAACCAAACTAATCCTCAAAACTTTCCATTTGGATACTTTAAAGTATCGCAGGCTACAGAAGTTATGTATACTATTGAGTAGTAACATTTGAGCGTTACCAAAACATGTAAAAACATGTTTCAGTCGTGTCATTCGCTATATCTTTTTTTTGCATAAATGCAACAAAAAAAAGGATGCCGCTACTACCACTAACGCAAATACAGTACTAAAATTAAACACAATTATCGTATTTTTACAACTATGACATTTATAAAAACAACTGAAAAGGAATCTAATTACAATCATTTAGAAAAAATGAGCACTTTAGAGCTTTTAACAAACATAAATAAAGAAGATCAAACAGTACCATTAGCTGTAGAAAAAGCATTACCGCAAATTGAGCAGCTTGTTGAACAAATAGTTTTAAAGTTAGAAAATGGAGGGAGATTATTTTACATCGGTGCTGGAACAAGTGGTCGATTAGGTATTGTAGATGCTTCAGAGTGTCCTCCTACATTTGGTGTTCCACACGAAATGGTTGTTGGTTTAATCGCCGGTGGAGACATAGCCATTAGAAAAGCCGTAGAGTTTGCAGAAGATTCAACAAATCAAGGTTGGAAAGACCTACAAGATCATAACATAAATAAAAACGATGTTGTAGTTGGTATTGCAGCTTCCGGAACAACACCTTACGTAATCGAAGCGTTAAAAGAATGTAACAATAACAATATCATTACAGGATCTATTTCTTGTAATAGTCAAAGTCCATTGTCACATACATCAAAATTCCCAATCGATGTAGTTGTAGGTCCAGAATTTGTAACCGGAAGTTCTAGAATGAAAGCTGGTACAGCTCAAAAATTGGTGCTTAACATGCTTACAACCTCTAGTATGATCAAACTAGGAAAGGTAAAAGGTAATAAAATGCTAGACATGCAGCTCAGTAATAATAAACTAGTCAATAGAGGAGTAAAGATGATTATGTCAGAACTGAAAATTGACGAACAAGAAGCAAAGATGCTTTTAAAAGTAAATCACAATGTAAGAGCTTCAATAGATGCTTATAATTCTATAAAAAATGGAAACTAAAAAAACCGATAAAGATGTACTAACAAAAGGAATTAAAAAAATGGGAATATCCCTAGTACTAATGTTCCTTGGTCCATCATTTATATATATAGCTTTTAGTAATCAGGAAAAACCACTATATATTCCTTTATTAATAATTGGAATAATAGCATGCATATCTGCAATCTATTTTGCTTTCAAAGGCTTAAACACTATACTAGACAGTATGTTTAAGAGTAACAAGTAAAACTAGTTTTTAACCAAAACTACTTCTTTTTTAGGTGTTGTAGGATTGTATCCAAAATTACAATCTTCAAAAGTAATACTCAATCTATCAAGTATATAACCTATTATAGCATAATGGTGTATAGTATGACTATTTGCTTGAGCTAATAATGCAGAATAAGTATAATCAATCTCAATCTTTCCGCAACCTAAATCGTCAATAACAATTATAGAATGACCTAATTTATCTTCAACAGTTTGTAAGTTTTCAATAATTTTATTAAGATAATCACTCGCAGAATCACAGCAATTCTCTACCGTTAAATCTCTCTTTCTAGAAGTTAAATCAATCTTTCCTTCACTATTAAATTCTAACGAACAATAATAAAAATCAAATATATGTCTCAAGTGTGAGCCAATACTAGAATAGTATGGAGATACAGATGCATCACTAAGTTCCTCATTAGAAAGTTTTAATAATAGGTTTTTAGATTTTTGGAGAGTAACTAAAGAGGATTCAATAATGCTATTCATATTCACGAATTTAATTAGAATTAATTGATTAATAAAATTAATTCAATCATTAGTCAATAATTAACAGTAACCTTACAATATCCAATTTTATTTAATGATATAAATGTTCATAAAAAAACCATTATTAAATACCCATAAAATTTCATATTATTATTTATGGCGCGTTTTTATAAAAATAAAAACCATGCTATACACTATATCTTTTTTTTGCATAAGTGCAACAAAAAAAAGGATGCCGTTGCTATCATTCGCGCAAGACCTATCAACATAAGTCTGTAGTCTTAGACATTCGTTTTTATATGGTTTATGCTTCGTTTCAAAAAAAGTTTAAACAAAAAAAATCCTCAACAAATAAATGTTGAGGATTCTCTAAAAAAGGCGACGACCTACTCTCCCACGAATGTAGTACCATCGGCGCAAATAGGCTTAACTTCTCTGTTCGGAATGGTAAGAGGTGAGCCCTATCGCAATAATCACCTTAAATCTTTCGGTGTATGTAGTGATTTTAACATCATCTACTTAACCGTATAAAATAACATATTGAAAAAAGTACACTTTAAGTGTATTAAACATGAAAATCGTAATAATATCTATTGTACTTAGTAAAAAAACAGGCGTACAATAAGCCTATGGGTTATTAGTATCACTCGGCTATGACATTACTGCCTTTACACCTATGACCTATCAACGTAGTAATCTCCTACGACCCTTTAAAGAAATCTCATCTTGTGGTGGGTTTCGCGCTTATATGCTTTCAGCGCTTATCCCTTCCCAACGTAGCTACTCTGCAATGCTCCTGGCGGAACAACAGATACACCAGAGGTTAGTCCAACTCGGTCCTCTCGTACTAGAGTCAGATCCACTCAAATTTCTAACGCCACTGTAGATAGAGACCGAACTGTCTCACG
>NZ_LIQH01000037.1 GCF_001418085.1 Lacinutrix algicola | reverse complement strand
AGTCGCTTTTTTGTTTTAATATATATCCTATTTTTTTATGGTGTTACTTTTGCTTGAAATAGCAACAGTCAGGCTATCCGCTTTATCTTTTTGAGAAAAACAAAAAGGATGTCACTTCTATCCTTAACACACTACGCAACATTTTAAAATAAAATAATAACTTAGCATCATGGATCTAAGCTATTGGGAAATAAAATCATGGTTAACTAACGTAGATTATACTATAGTTGGAAGCGGTATAGTAGGCCTTAATTGTGCTTTAGAACTAAAACAACACTATCCAAAAGCAAATATTCTAATTCTCGAAAAAGGCTTTTTACCACAAGGAGCAAGTACAAAGAATGCAGGCTTTGCTTGTTTTGGTAGTTTAAGTGAGATTTTAAGCGATTTAAAACAGCACAACGAACAAGAAGTATTAGAATTAATAAAACAGAGGCAAGAAGGTTTAAAACGTCTCAGAGAAACTTTAGGAGATATTAAAATAGGTTATAAAGCTTTGGGAGGCTACGAATTGTTTTCAGAAAAAGACAATGCATTATTCGAAGACTGTCTTTCTAAAAGAGAACAGATAAATCAATTGCTAAAACCATTATTTAAAGCAGATGTTTTTAGTTTAAAACCAAATACGTTTCAGTTTAAAAGCATAAAAGAGAATTATATATTCAATCAGTTCGAAGGGCAAATAGATACAGGAAAAATGATGGAAGCCTTGCTTAAAAAAGTACAAGTAAAAGGCATTAAAATATTAAATAATGTTGTAGTCGAAGAATTCTCAGATAACGAGAATACTGTAAATATAAAAACAAACAAATTTGAATTTAAATCGGCTAAATTATTAATAGCCACTAACGGATTTGCATCACAATTAATAAGTGAAACCGTAAAACCTGCAAGAGCACAAGTGTTAATAACAAAACCCATTAAAAACTTACGCATAAAAGGCACGTTTCATTTAGATGAAGGCTACTATTATTTCAGGAATATAGACAATAGAATATTATTTGGAGGCGGAAGAAACCTAGATTTTAAAACTGAAGAAACCACCCAATTATCTCAAACAGATCTCATTCAAAATAAGCTAGAAACATTACTAAAAACCACAATTTTACCCAATACACCTTTTCAAATAGAACACCGTTGGAGCGGAATTATGGGTGTTGGTAGTCAGAAAAAACCAATAGTAAAACAGTTAAGTAATAATGTGTTTTGTGGTGTTAGATTAGGAGGAATGGGAGTTGCAATAGGAAGTACTATTGGAAAACAATTAGCAGATATTACCTTATAACAAAATGAAAAAAACTTTCGAATTTTTAATTAAAGTTTTCTTTTGGAGCGTTGTGTCTTCTGTGGCTTTGGTTGTTTTATTTAAGTTTGTTCCAGTACCTGTAACACCATTAATGGTCATTCGTTATTTTGAAAATACTTCAGAAAAACAACTGTGGAAACACAATTGGGAACCCATAGAAAATATATCTAAAAACATACAATTAGCAGTTATTTGTACCGAAGATCAAAAATTTTTAAAGCATAATGGTTTCGATATTGAAGCCATAGAGAAGGCTTACGAGAATAATAAAAAAGGTAAACGTATAAAAGGAGGAAGTACAATAAGCCAGCAAACAGCAAAAAATGTGTTTCTTTGGCCAAGTCGTAGTTGGTTGCGCAAAGGTTTAGAAACCTATTTTACTTTTTTAATTGAAAAAATATGGTCTAAAGAACGTATTCTCGAAGTGTACTTAAATAGTATAGAAATGGGAAACGGTATTTACGGCATTGAAGCAGCATCTCAATATTGGTTTAAAAAACCAGCCGCTAAGTTAACGGCTTACGAAGCTGCAGCAATCGCTTCTATATTACCAAGTCCAAGAAAGTATCGCGCAAATCCGGCTTCTGCTTATATTACAAAAAGGAAACATTGGATTGTAAGGCAAATGCAATTTTATGGTACATTAGAATTAAAAGCACAAAAATGACAGTAAAAGAAACCTTGTATAATTTATGTTTAGAATCTATTGATGCTCGTTTATTAACGGTTAAAGCAACAATGGATGAAATTCAGGAATCGTTGCTTAGTGAAACCAAAAGTAGTGCAGGAGATAAGCACGAAACTGGTCGCGCGATGTTACAATTAGAACGCGAAAAAGCAGGAAACCAATTAGCCGAAATTATTAAAATAAAAACAAACTTATCTAAAATAGATGTTACAAACGCATCTAAAAAAGTAAAACTTGGTAGTGTAGTTTACACCAATAAAGCAAACTATTTTATTAGTATTAGTTCTGGAGAATTAGAGGTAGATGGTGTTAAGTTTTATGCCATTTCTCCAAATACGCCTATTGGTCTTTTGTTGGTTTCTAAAACGGTTGGAGATACAGTTGCTTTTAGGGAGAATGAGTTTGTTATTAGTGAGGTAAACTAATTATTATTCTAATACTTAATCGTTAAAATTAAATTTTGAACGATAATTCCTCTTTTAGGTATAATAATAGATTCTCTTTTTCTATATTTAATAATTCCCTTTGATTATACCAATAAATTTGCATGAATAAAAAATTAATAGAAGCTATTGAGAATGATAGTTTAGTGCTCTTTGTAGGTGCTGGAATGTCAATGCCTTTAAAATTTCCTAGTTGGACTAAGTTAATACAAAATATTTTAGAGGAGATCAAAGATGATGGGCGTTTCAACTTTGATTATCACTTTAAACAAGGAGATAATATTAATGTGTTTGAAGCCTTAAATGAGCTAGAAACGTATAATTATAACTCAAAAGCAAAGCGATCACTTAATAAAGAGATTAAATCAGTTAATTTTGATAAATCTCAACTAGATAAACATAAAAAATTATGGGATTTAAGCGACAAGATATTTACAACAAATTATGATAAGGTTTTAGAGAAAGTAAAACCTGATGAGGTTGAAGCTTTTTCTAATGGAAATAAGTTTCAACAATCAGAAAGTTTACAAGGAAAGCCTTTTTTATATAAAATTCATGGTGATATTACTGATCCAGATACATGTATATTTTTTGATTCTGATTATAAAAAATTATATGAAGATGATACTCCGGATTTACAAACCTTAAAAACATTTCTTACAACTAAAACTATTCTATTTGTTGGGTTTAGTCTTAACGACCCTTATGTAGTTAAACAGATGGAATATATATATAGTTTATATAATGGCTATAATAAAGAACATTATGTTATACAAAAAAAGCAAGAGGACTTTTCGAAGTATAATGTAAAGTCATTACCAATTGAAAATTGGGATGATAGCTTTGATAGGCTTTTGGATGAATTAATTTCTTTTAAAACAAAAAATATATCAGAGAAAATTTCTATAAAGGTAAAAGATGATAAAGTAGACATTTCTAAAAGTGAAGACTTAGTTTTTCTTCAAAGATTATTTGATGATAAGTTAATAGAATATAAAAAGGAAACTGATTTTAATAAAAAGAAAATTTCAAAAGAAGTAGCTAAAATTAGAAACAGAATATTAGAATTACAAACGTTAAAATTAGACTTAGATTTTAATCTCAATATACCAATTCATAAAGATGAAAAGCTTGAACATTTGTTTGATTTAATTTACAATTCTGAAAATCTTTCTTCTCAAGTTGTAGCTGATATTCAAAAAGTAAGAGAGCAACATTCTCAGAATCATCAATGGTATCACAGAAGTGTAATCGTTAGTGCATTAGCTTGTAGTCTAATTAATCATAAAAAATTAGATCCAAAAAAAATAGATTTACTTATTGATTTCACAAATGATAGTGAAGATAAAGTTTGGCAAAAAGCAATTACCTATTTATTCTTTATTTTAAATCATTTAGGTAATAAATGGTTGCGTTACAGCAAATCATTAACTCAAAAACTTGAACGATTAAAGGAAAGTAATGATATTCAAGAAGCATTGAAAAAGATTATTGGTTTAATGCAATTTGAATTACAAAACGCATCTTTTTTAGATAAAAAGATATTTGAAAACGAATATTTTAAAGATACTCCTTTCAATTATTTTTTACCTTTCTATAAAGGGAATTCATCAGTAGATAAACTTTATGAAAATGATAATATAGAAGATATAAAAGATTTTGTTCCTTTTTTGTTTGATTTGCCAATGCCAGATGCGGCTAAATATTTAATGTGTAATAAAAAAGATTTAATAATAAAAAAGGTAAAAGAGAATGTAGGTATAAAAGGAGATGAAGATATTATTGGTTGGTCTAAAAAAATGCGTCTTTATAAAGTATTTGAGCCATACCTGAGCTATGTTAACGAATTTTTAAACTTTTATGAGAACTTCCCAAATATAGATTCCAATTTTAAGCAGAAAGTATCATTAGTAAGTGTTAAGAACTTAAAAAACCTCTTGTTGAATACCGTAGAGCATCATCGAGCAATGGCTAGACAGTTTTCATTACAAGATGAAATGGGCAATGCTATAAGTCATTATGAGCAATTATTAAAAATAGAAGAAGAAGATATAAGTGCTATGATGAATTTAGCTACCTGCTATTTTAATTCTAATAAAGATACAGATGATTCTTTAAAATTGAGACTAAGAATTAAAAAGGTAGATCCAAAAAATCATAAAAACTTAAACGAAATTGGTAATCTTTATGAACAAAAAGAGGATTATAAAAACGCATTAAAGCATCACAATGAAGCTATTGAATTGAATCAAAATAAGGCGGAATATTATTCAGATAGAGCTTCTGTTAAAAGAGTTTCTGAAAAATATGCAGAAGCCATAAAAGATTATAATTTAGCTATAAATTTAGACAATAAAGAATCTGTATATTATAATAATAGAGGTGTAACTAAAAGCAAGTTAGATGATTTTGATGGAGCTATTGAAGATTATAATATTTCCCTAAAAATTGATGATAAAAGTGCAGTAACATATTCGAATTTAGCCAATGTATATAGGAGAATAGATAAATTAGAACTATCACATGAATTTATTGAAAAAGCTTTAAAATTAGACAATAAAGATGGTGTTATTTATGGAACAAAAGCAGCTATTTATTCCACTCAAGGAGATAACAAACAGTTTTATATATTTTTAGAAAAAGCAATGACCATGGATGCTAAAGCTTCGTGGTTAGATAAAGACGTTAAGGATAGTCGTAAAGATGAAAAGGATTTTAAAGATTTGTTATTAAAATATAATCAAACATTAGATTAATAAAAAAGCAGACCAACCTAAGTCAGTCTACTTTCATTCTTTTTAAGGTTATTTATTGATTTTTCTATTAAATCGTAAAAAATTTTTCTAATATTTTAATTTTCATAATTTCTAGTACTTTTTGATTCTAGTTTTGGATTATGTTCTCTACACCAAACATTTCTCTCAAGCGAATACTTTTTACCTAAATCGTT
Organism: Lacinutrix algicola; assembly: GCF_001418085.1. Lineage (GTDB taxonomy): Bacteria > Bacteroidota > Bacteroidia > Flavobacteriales > Flavobacteriaceae > Lacinutrix > Lacinutrix algicola. Next base: position 92,949 of record NZ_LIQH01000037.1, on the reverse strand, counting down.
TTCAATTATAATTTTACAACGTATTCTATGTGGCGCTAATCTTCCCAAAGCTAGAATAGGTTTATTTGGATAACCTTTTATCTCTATAGTAGCTTTACTTAAGTATTCTTCTTTTATACCTTGCTTTTTTATTTGAGAGAATAAATATTTAGAGTATATATTAACTAATAATTTGAGTTCTTTATTTTTTGGTTTGATTATTTTATCAATCAAATTAATTTCAACTTCCATAGATTTAGATAAAACCATCAAACTGTATAGCTTTCCAATTCCCCAATAACCATAAACATCATTATTTCTACTTATGAAAGAATTAATAATTCCGCTGGCTATATTTTTTAATAATTTTCTCTTACTCATAACTAATCGTTTTAAAATAGAAAGCAGGTAAGTTTTCATTTACCCACTTTTCACCTTTCTAAGTTCTACTTTTATTCCTCAACCTTTTCTTATCTCTCTTAATTTTCCAAGGTGCATTTTTCTGAAAATCTCCAGCCATAATACAACCGTAAGGCATTACCTCGTCAATAACTTTACCTAAGTTATACTCTTCCATTTGGGTTCTAACGCTATTTGCTTTTTTGTAAGCAGATGGTAACTCGGTAATATCGATTTCCTTAGAGAAAAATCTAATATCTAAACCTCTAGTTTCTTCTTTAAAGATTTGCATGGTTGTGCCTGTTTTGCTTCTTCTATGTTGTGTTCTACTCACATTTCTACCAGCTCCATGAGGCGCGAAACCTAAATTGGTTTTAGTTGTGTCGCCTTCTACAATTAAAACTGGTTCGCTCATGTTTAAAGGAATTAATCTTGGACCAGTAATATCTGGCATAAACTTAGAATCTAATGGTGTTGCACCTTTAGCATGGTAAAATAAATCACCATCTTTAAAAACAAAGTTATGCTCGTTCCAGTATCTATTTTCAATTGCAATATCTAAGGTTTCGGCTACCGAATCATGAATGACTTCATGGTTTACCTTTGTCCAATCTCTTATGGTTTGTAAGGCTTCCCAATAGGCTTTTCCTTCTTCGGTTAAAAATGGAATCCATGCGTTTTGTTTCTTTGTTTCTGGCGATAATTCTTTTCTAAACCGTTCAGCTACTTTCATGCCTTTTGTGTATAACCTTGCGCCTGGACCTCTTGAGCCATGATGAGTAATCATCATGGTGTTTCCTGTTTTTTTAGATTTACCAACGAATAAAAAATGGTTACCATCGCCTTGAGTTCCTAAATGTGATCTCGCTATTTGCAACATATTTCCATCGTTTAGGAAATAGTTAGCTTCAAAAGCTTCTAATAATGCTTTTGGGAATCTAAATTGCGACTCTCTATCTCTTCCACCTGGACCAAAATGTGTATTTGCATGCGCAGCATCTAAAATGTCTTTTGGGTCTGCTTTACCAAAATCGGTTAACATGACAGAGCAACAAATATCTGCACTGTGCATTCCTGGATGGATGGCGTTTTTTGCTACTGCAACACCACCAACTGGGATTGTTCCGTCTGGACCTGCAGGACAAGCATCTGGCATGATTGCACCATCTACTAATGTTGGTGTTTTCATTAAGGTTTGCATAGAGTTTACTACTTTGGCAACATTGTCTTTTTCTTCTTCGTTTTCTGCTTTAATGTTTATAGAAAAATCTATTAGACTTTTATGTAATGCGATAGGATCTGGCGATTTAAATTGCTCTAAATAATTGATCATTTCGATGTCTTCTAATTTGTTTTCGTTAATATGTGTAATGGCGTCTTTCATCCATTTTCCTTGTCTGAAACCTAACTCTAATAAATGGTTTCCTGTTATTTTTGTGTTCATGTTTTCTAATTTCTTAATTGCACTACAAATATGATAGTGTAATACGCGTTGTTTTTGCGTAGTTGTTTTTTATTTTCTAAAACTGTATTTATTTGATTCTGAGTCAAGTTCAGAATAATAGCTGTTGTTAGTAAATATGCACCGCGTAAGGGATTGATGCGGCATCCTTTTTAAAACTATCTAAAACCTAACATTGTTAAGAACTAGAATTTAGCAGATTGCCACGTCTTTTGTCCTTGCAATGACGTTTTAAAAAGATATAGCGGAAAGCGCGACCCAAACCTTTTTTTGGTTTGGGATACGCCATAAGCTTACTTATTTACTGAGAAAATATCTTTTAATTGCTCGATCACGTTTCCGTTTCCGGCTACTGTAATTTCGCCAATTTTATCAGCAATTTTCTCTACATACTCCATTTCTTTTAATTTAAACAACATGTTGTTGTCTTCCATTAATTTTGCGGTGTTTAATAAGCTACGTGTTGCAGCTGTTTCTTCTCGTCTTGTGACTACATTGGCTTGCGCTTTTTTGTGAGCAATTAATACTTGGTTCATGATTTCTTTCATGTCGCCTGGTAAAATGACATCTCTAATGCCAGCATGTAATACATGGACACCCAATTTTGTGGCTTGCACTTTTACATCTTGTAAAACGGCGTTGGCAATGGTTTCTTTTTGCTCTAACAATTCGTCTAAGGTGTAAGCGCCAACAAAGGCTCTTAATGCTAATTGCAAGGTGATGTATAATTGCTTATCGTATTCTTTATTGCGCATTAACGCCGTTTCGATATCTGTAACTTTGTATTGTGCGTAAAAGTTAATACGTACGCTTGCTTTGTCTTTAGTTAATAACTCTTGACCTGCGATTTCTAATTGTAATTGACGTAAATCTGCTTTTGCGATTTTAATGGTTTGATCGTTTCTCCAGAAACGGTATGTACCGTGTTCTACAATTTTTTCGAACGTATCGTTTACTATTAAAATGGCTTTTTCGTATGCGGCAACTTCGAAAACTCTAATGTATTTACTTAATTGTGGTTTACTGAAAATAGCTTTATCAATGTCTTCTGTAATTTCGATTTTGTTTAAATCGGCCGTTACAAATTTGTAATTGATTAAGGTATTCCAGTACGCATAACGACCAGCTGTTAAAACGCTTTTAAAGTTGTTGTTTTCGTAAACCAAAACAATTTCGTTATCCTTAACTTCTATAATGGTTAACATATTTGCTAAAGCGTTATCTTGAAGTAAGATTTCTAATGCTTTTGGCGTTTGAAATGGTGTGTTTAAAGCGTACTTTATTACGCATTCGCTAAAGCCTAACCAATGTGTTCCTTGGTTAATTACGCGTAGGTAATTTCCGTTTTTAAATACTAAACCTACGTTTCCTGCATGAATTCTTACTCTTTTCATTTGATTTGTTTTTATTGTTTTTTAATTGTCAAATGGTGCATCCATTTTGTGTTATAAACCAAGCTGCTAACTGTTAGTTATGGATGATTTATGATTTCTAATTTTTTAGTTCTGATGCTGTTTTTTTATTTCAGAACGATTAAACATTTATAATAGATTTCTCTTCCTTAGAGAATGACTATTCTTAGTAAAACAAAGCGAAAGAAAATCATCTTTCTGACTACGGAAATACAAGCGATTTTAAAGTGTTTTATAGATCGTTTCTATTGATGATTTATTAGTTTTTAATGTGCATTCACATATTTTGTAATAAATAAACCCTTAAAAAGGAAACATAAAACGGCTTTTAATACTACTTTATCTCAAGGTGTTTTCTGGACTGCTTTAACAACAGGTTGTTTAGACTTAAAAGTATTTAACAACAAGTTGTTTAAGCGCGTTCGCTTTCACTTTGTTTTTGCCGATTTAAGTGCGACTCACTTGGTGGTCTTTTTTAAAAGTTAACCTTCTTTTTCTAAAGATGGATTTTGAGTCCATTTCAAACTGTAACCTAAATACAGCGCGTCTACCAATTTCGCCACTAGACCTTTTGATCTAGGTAGGATTCGAACCTACACTTGTTCTACTGCTTTACCGGACTTAGCTACTTCAAATTAATGAAGACAGGATTCGAACCTGTGTTAATAGAGTGAGACCATTTTTTGGATAACAGTCAAACCTTCAAGTCAAGTTGAACATAAAAACCTCATGCCAATTGGCAAGGATTTATGCAATAGTGCTATTCCGAAACACTTAACAAGACTCGCTTGATGTGGAAATAGTAGGACTCGAACCTACATGTTCTGTTAAGAAACGAGATTTACAATCTCGGGAGCCAGCCAATTGCTCAATATTTCCATTTTATTTGTACCTCTTACCAGATTCGAACTGGTACTTTCACAATAGTGAACAGATAGACTCTAAATGCGCTTCCCTACTTTAAATCTTGTTTATTTCGGTGCTTCTGCAAAATCTAGTCATTGGTGAGTGTGCCACCAACCACATTATCCTATCACTCCACGGTTACGTAAATCTTTTTCCGCAGCTCTTCCTTTTGAGCTAAAGAGGTTTTTTGTCTGAGAAGCAGGACTCGAACCTACAACCTCTCGCTTCCAAAGCGAGTAAACTACCAATCGTTCTATTCCCAGATATTTATTATTTAAAAGAACTTTTATTAAACTCCACCAGCTTCATTATCTGGTGGAGTACTACATTTAAAGTCTGATTCCAAAAAGACTTCTTATTAATTACTTTGCAAATATTCTGCACTATTGCGCAATATTTTTGCGTAGTTAATTTATTTTTTGTTTTTCTTTCTTTTTTTCTTCGTTTTACTGTTAGCCATTTTCTTTTTGTTTGATTTTACCTTGTTTTTTATTCTAGATATTTCAGAATTTATAAAACTTGTATAATCATTGTTGTAAGCAAATTGTTTTGCTGTTTTTAATGCCTTTAAGCTTTTTTTGTGTGCTTGTTTAGTTTCAAATAGTTGTCCTTGTAATACCCAAACCTGACTTTTGCCTAAACCTTTTACGGTAAAGGCAAAGTCTATTAATTTTTGAGCTTCTTCGAAATCTTCATTCCATATTAAAACCAAAATGTAGTGTTTGTACACTTTTATAAAATCCATTTTATTAGCCAAAGCTTCAGCGTAATACTGTTTTGCCTTTTGGTAATCACCAAATTGTTCGGCTTGTAAACGTCCCATTAAATACAAAGCGTAAACATTTTCGCTTTCGTAGGACAAGGCATAATTTAGATTTTCTACAGTTTCTTCTAGTTCGTATGGATAAGCATCTATGGCTTTAAGCACGTAATTGTTTAACAAATTCGTGATCATTTTTTAATTATTTAATTGTTCGCGCAATTCGTTTTTTAATGCGCAACGTTGTTTTTTGTAATGTTTTACAATTCTGTTTTTCTTAAAATCTGAACCTTTAAAAACTTGTACTGGATTGCCACGTTGTAATGTTAAGTGGTTTTTCCATTGGTCTTTTATGCCAGATTGTAAGGCTTCTAATTGTAGCTCTACTACTTTTTCTTGTAAGCGCGCTCTTGCTATTTTTTTGTTTTGATGTTGCGAGCGACTATCCATAACCAATACTTGTGTTTTTGTTGGTAAATGCGTCGCTCTAATAGCTGAGCTTACTTTGTTTACATGTTGTCCTCCAGGTCCAGAACTTCGTGTGGCTTGATAGGTGATGTCTCTTTCTAGAATTTGAAACTGTTCACATTTTCTTATTTCGTACAAGCCGATAAACCAGTTTTTACGCTTGTTTTGAGGTCTAAAAGTTGAGGTTCCAATCCATTGTATTGTTCCTGTCCATTGACTTAAAAATCGACTCAGGTTTTCTGATTTTAATTGAATTGATACCGATTGTAATGTTCTGTTTTCAATACCTTTTTCTCGATGTAATATTTTATACTCTATGCCTTTGTTACTTGCAGCTTCTAAAAAACGTTTTAGAATTTGAGCGACAACCCAACAACATTCTGCTGGACCTCGACCTGAGGTTATTTGTATTATTTTAGTATTTATTAATGGTTTTCCCATGATATATTGTCGTTAATTACATCCTTAATCGCATACTTTTTTAGCGCTTTTAGATGTTTTCTTATTTGTAATTTTTCTTGTTTACCGTCTACATAATCCCATTTGTATTTCCAAGGATTCATAGCTTCTGTAATGTTGTAATATCCTTTTTTATTAAGTTGAGAATTGATGAAATCATCTTCCTTAATTAATTCTGGGTCAATACGTTTTCTATGCGTTATGTAAGCTCTGGTATGTTTAATTTTATAAGCGCCTTTTGGTATGCGTATATAAAATCGAAGCTTCAATTTTTTAGCTTCATTTCTATATTGAAACGATGTGCACATGCATTGTGCTTTATAGCTTAGTTTATTAAATTGCTTTTTGCTTAGCGTTGGAAACTCTTTGTATATAAGGTGTTTTGACGTTTGATTTAACCATTTGTTTTCGGCTTCTTCTTTAGTTCTTCCCCAATAATACTTTTCGATTTCATTATAAATTTCTAGAATAGCAGCTTTGTTTTTATAGCGCTCAACTTTTTCTGTTATAATAATTTCTTTATACCAACCGTGACGTATCGGTTTTATTAATTCGATATAACCTAAGTCACGTTGTAATTTCCAAATTTCCCATTGCCTATTTTTTAAACGACGGACTTCTTTTTGTCGTTCTTCTTTTATATTTACTGGTTTCATTAGACATTTTTATCATTGTTTTTGTCTGTTTTAAATGATTCCAATAATTATTATGAATTAGGAATCAATGTCTAGGTAAATTGTGTGTGTTTCATTTTAAATTCTTTTTTTGAAAATGCATTTTTAAACGTGTCGATTACGATTAAAAATGATATTCTAGTTGTGTTTACTACTGTTTTGGAGTTTTCTTAGCAGGCTTGCTAATGACTGAAAACAAAAAACCCGAAACAGTTTTTAAGTTGCTTCGGGTTTTTCATTTATTTATGAAAGATTGTATTAACTAAAATACTCACGAAGCACCATAAAAGGCAGAATACCTTTAGGACGATTTTGATTTGATATGAATAAATACATAGCTTCTTGTTTAGTTAATAATTGATTTTTTGTTTTGTTTAGGAATTACTATTTCCTGAGTGCAAATATTTAACTTTATTTTCGACTTTTCAAAATTTATTTTTTATTTCCTTGAAAATCAGCTTGCATAATACGAAGTATTATATTTTTTTGAAAAAAGCAAGAGAAAACTATTAATTTGGTGAAATTTCTTTAATTAATTTCAATTACGCATTAATAACGGGTAGTAATTGTATACTTTTATTTAGCTTAAAAACAGGTAAAATGGCAGTCAATAAAAACGCATTAATTCGATACAAAACCATAGATAAATGTCTTCAGAATAAGTTTAGAGAATGGACACTTAACGATTTAATTGAAGCAGTTTCCGATGCACTTTACGAATATGAAGGTAAAGATGTAGATGTTAGTAAACGTACCGTACAATTAGATTTACAAATGATGCGTAGCGATAAATTAGGTTATAATGCGCCAATTGTAGTTTACAATAGAAAATTTTATAAATACGAAGAAGATGATTATAGTATTACAAACAGTCCAATTTCTAATCAGGATTTAACGAAATTATCTGAGGCTGTTTCGTTTTTAAAACAATTTCAAGGTTTTTCGCATTTTGAAGAATTAGGTAGTATGGTTCAAAAACTGGAAGATCATGTTCACACTCAAAAAACACAAGAAAAACCATTAATAGATTTCGAGAAAAACGAAAACTTAAAAGGATTAAAATTTTTGGATGTTTTGTATCAATTCATTTTAAATAAACAAGCCATTGAAATTACGTATCAGTCGTTTAAAGCGAGACAAGAAAACACATTTACTTATTACCCATACTTGTTAAAAGAATTTAGAAACAGGTGGTTTATTATTGGGAAAAGACAAAAAAATGAAGGCTTAATGAATTTAGCTTTAGATAGAATTATTGCTATTGAAAAGAGTGAAAAACCTTTTGTGTATGATCCTGAATTTAATTCGGAAACCTATTATAAAGATGCTATTGGTGTTTCTGTTAGTCCGCAATTAGAAACAGAACACGTTTTATTATATATAAACCATAAACAAGCACCTTATGTGTTAACGAAGCCTTTTCATCATTCGCAAAAGGAAGTGGGAAGAGATAATTATGGTGTTACTATTTCTTTAGATGTGCAACTTAATTTTGAATTAGAAAAAGAAATTCTTGGTTTAGGTGAAGGTATAAAAGTTATTACTCCAGAGCGTTTAAAACGTCAGATAAAAGAGCGATTATATGATGCTGTAGACGCTTACGAAACAGAGATTAATGATAAAAATTTACGTACGATTGCAAAACGATTGGAGTACAAAGGTTTCGGTTTATTAAATCATGTATATACTAAGCGCGATATAAGAAAATTGAAGGCAAGGTTTGATAATTATATAAAGCAGAATAACGAGCAAGCTTTTGGTATGAGAGAAGTGCTTAAAAAGATGCCGGAATTAAAAGAAATCCTTATTAATAAGAATTTTAAAAAACTGATAAAGGCTATAGATAAAGATGCTTTTTTAACGAAAGCGATATATTTTGATAAATCACCAAGTGATAATTGGTATGTAACTTGGCATCAAGACGTGCCAATAAATGTATTAGAAAAAAAGGATGTAGAAGGCTTTGTATCTTGGACTAGTAAAAAAGGAGTGTTAAGTGTTTGTCCTCCAGAAGCGATTTCTAAAAACACTTTTTCTATGCGTATTCACTTAGATGATACTACAAGTAAAAACGGTGCTTTAAAGGTGATTGCAGGTTCGCATAACAAACGCTTATCTGACGATGAAATACAGTTAATTAGCACTAATTCTATTCCTTTTGTAAGTGAAATAGCAGCAGGTGGTGTGCAATTATTAAAACCATTGTTATTACATGCTTCGTCTAAAACCACGGTTCAAAAAAGGCGTCGTGTTTTGCATTTAGAGTTTTCTTCTATTGAGTTGCCTAACGGGTTGGAGTATGCGGAACGTGAAGATTTATAAAGGTATTTCTAAGAAGATAGTGGTTTCTTTTTTAAGCGTTTTACTATTCTCAAAAAAGACTTTATTCCCATCAAGATCCGCTTCAATTAAATAATGATTGCCTTTAAAATAGCTGTTTTTTACAATGGCTTTTAAGTCTGATTTTTCAACTATTTTTAATTGATGTGCGTAAACAATTGTATCATTTATAACATTAAACTCACCAAAAAACGAAGCAATTAAAGGTGTTTCTGGTGTGTTGTATAATTGCTCTGGTGTATTGTAAGCTTCAATTTTATTGTCGTTTAACACCATCATTTGGTCTGCAAAACCTAAAACATCTTCTTTGTCGTGAGAAGCAACAATACAGGTGATATTCTTATCTTTTAAATACTTAAAAATATTACGACGTAACGATTGTTTTTTAAAGTTGTCGATGTGGCTAAATGGTTCGTCTAATAAGAGTATCTTAGGTGCATTTGCTAAAGCTCTTGCTAAGGCAACTCGCTGTTTTTGTCCGCCGCTTAATAATTTCACTTTTGTTGATGCTAAATTTGTGAGTTCTACAACTTCAAGAAGCTCTGCGGTACGTTCCTTTTTTTCTTCTTTATAAAAGTTTGAAAGATGCTGACCAATATTTTCTGCTACCGAAATATAAGGTTCTAGTTCAAATTCTTGAGCAACATATTTCATGAAATCGTAGCCAATAACAAGATTGTGTTTTGGACCTAGAATTTCTTCTTTTTTCCAAAATACGGTTCCGTTATTTAAATCATATTCTCCACGAAGTACTTTTAAAAGTGTGCTTTTTCCACAGCCACTTTCTCCTATTACTGCAAGATACTCTCCAGGCTTTACATTAAAAGAAAGGTCTTTTAAAACGGGTGTTTTTTTGTAAGAAAATGAAAGGTTTTTTACGTTTAGCATATTACAAAAATAACACAAAAAAACCGCTCAACTTATTGAGCGGTTTTAAATTTAGTAAATAGTTTGAGTTAATTCCAACCGCCACCTAAAGCTTGGTACAGTTTTACGTTAGCTAATAATTGGTCGCGTTTAGTTTCTATAATTTCTATTTTAGAATCTAATGCTTCGCGTTGTGTTAGCAACACTTCTGTGTATTCTGCTCTTGCAGATCTAAACAATTTAAGAGATAATTCTATAGACTCTGTAAGTGCTTGTACTTGGTCTTCTTTAAGCTCATAACTTTTTTTAAGATTGTCTACATTAGATAGTTGATTTTGAACTTCCATAAACGCATTTAAAATGGTTTTTTCGTATTCAAAAACAGCTTGCAGTTGTCTGTCATTAGCATTTTTATACTCTGCTTTAATCGCATTTCTGTTAATTAAAGGGCCTACCACATCTCCAACTAAATTGTATAATAAAGATTCTGGAGTGCTTGTTAAATATTTAGGCTTAAAAGCTTCTAATCCAACACTGGCTTTAAGACCAATGGAAGGATAAAAATTAGCTTTTGCAACACTTACATTTAATTTAGAAGCAGATAACTCGTATTCTGCTTGTCTAATATCTGGACGATTAGCTAACAACTGAGCAGGGACTCCAGAAGACATAACATCTACTGTAGTGGTTATAAAATTATTAGAGCTTCTAGTTATGGTTTGTGGATAACGACCAACTAAGAAATTAATCAAATTTTCTGTCTCCACTATTTTTTGTTGAATTAGAAACTTGTTACTCTGGTTTTTATAAACATCGGCTTCAAAACGTCTTACGGCTAACAATGTTGCTCTGGCGGCTTCTTTTTGAAGTTTTACCATTTTTAAAGCTTGTTGTTGAATCTCTAAATTTTGTTCGATAATTCCCAATTGATTGTCTAATGCCATCAGCTCGTAATATGAACTGGCGATTTCGGTTACCAATTGTGTTACCATAAAATTCTTACCTTCAACTGAAGCTAAATATTCTAAAACTGCTGCTTTTTTTCCGTTTCGAAGTTTTTTCCAAACATCAAGTTCCCAAGAAGCTGTAAGTCCTGCTGAAAAATTAGTTAATGGTTCTGGAAATTCTTCACCTTCACGAATGTCTAGATGTTTTTCTACAGCACCATTTCTAGTATATTCTCCTACTTTTTCAACTTCAGCGCCAGCAAAAGCACTAACAAATGGAAGATACTCACCTTTTTTTGCTTGTATCTCGTTTTTTGCCATATCTACTTGTTGCAACATCATATTTAACTCTTGATTGTTAACTAATGCAGTGTCTATTAAAGCGACTAAATTAGCATCCGAAAAAAAGTTTTTCCATTCTATGTTAGCGGTGTTAGTGGTGTCTGCTGTTTGGCTTTCGTACTGCTCAGGAACCGTTTTATTTTCTTCTCTAACGTTTCTAGTTGGGACACAAGAATACAAGGAAACTAATGCTAAAACACCAACTGCATAGTGCTTTGTAATCTTAATATGTTTTTTTATATTATTCATCTTTGTTTCTTTTACTTAGTTTTTTAAATAGACTTTTCAGTTTACTTATCTGTTCAGTATTGTCTTTTGTTTGTTGACCAGCGGATTCATGATTTCTTATAAACTCTTCAGATAATGGTTCATGAGACTCGTCTTTAATAAGACTTTTTCCTTCAGCCATTTTTGCGAAAATGTAATATAAACCAGGAATGATTAACACACCGCCAAGTGTACCAATAAGCATTCCTCCTAATGCAGAACTACCAATGGTTCTATTAGCAATTGCACCTGCTCCTGTTGCTATAATTAACGGAATTAATCCTGCGATAAAAGCAAAGGATGTCATTAAAATAGGTCTAAATCTTGCTCGAGAACCTTCAATTGCAGCTTCTAGTATCGTTGCACCTTCCCGTTGTTTTTGTACTGCAAATTCTACAATCAATACTGCGTTTTTACCAAGTAACCCGACTAGCATGATAACACCAATTTGGGCGTATACATCGTTGGCTAATCCCATAGATTTTAATAGGAAAAACGATCCAAAAACACCAACAGGTAGGGATAGAATTACAGCAAATGGTAATAAGAAGCTTTCGTATTGTGCGGCTAAAACAAAATAGACAAAAATTAATACGATAATAAAAATATAAGTAGATTCATTACCTCTGCTTGCTTCGTCGTAAGACAAGCCTTCCCATGCAATGTCGTAACCTCTTGGAAGCTCCTTTGCAGCAACTTCTTTAATGGCGTTTATAGCATCACCACTGGTAAATCCTGGTGCAGGTAAACCTCTAATTGAGGCAGAATTGTAAAGGTTGTAACGTGTAATTTCATTAGGGCCTAGTTTTTTGTTGATGGTCATAAATGCAGAATATGGTACCATTTCACCTTCTTCATTTTTAACAAAAAGTTTTTCTAAATCAGATGGTAAACGTCTGTATTCTGGTCCTGCTTGCGTGTATACTTTAAAGAAGCGACCAAAACGAATAAATCCTTGTTCGTAAGTACTACCAATTAAAATATTTAAATTCTCCATTGCTTTACCAATACTAACGCCTTTTTGCATGGCAATTTTATTATTTATTTTTAATTGATATTGTGGATAATTTGCAGAGAAAAAAGTAAATAAACCCGTTAGCTCTTTACGTTTAGATAAGGCTTCAATAAAGCTATTATTGATCTCCTCAAAATGATGATAATCTGTAGAGTTTGTTTTGTCTAATAAACGCATAGCAAATCCTCCAGAAGATCCAAAACCGGGAACAGCAGGTGGTTCAAAATACTCAATAACAGCTCCTAAATCTTTAGTTTCTTCTTCCAGCTCTTCCATGATTTCGTGTACAGAATGTTCACGGTCAGACCACGGTTTTAGGTTAATTAAACAGGTTCCGGCGTTAGATCCGCGACCTTCGGTCATAATCTCATAACCCGCTAAAGAGGATACTGATTGTACGCCTTCCGTTTCTTCGCAAATTTTTTGAAGTTTTTTAGCAACTTCATTGGTACGTTCTAACGTAGCTCCAGGAGGTGTTTGGATAATAGCATAAATCATCCCTTGATCTTCATTGGGTATAAATCCAGCAGGAAGCACTTTGTTGGTTACAAAAATTCCGACACAAAAAGCAATCAATATTCCAAAGGTTACAATACGTCTGGCTACAATTTTATTAAGGATTTTCACATAGCTTCCAGTTAGTTTTTCGAAACCATTATTAAACCAATTAATAAACTTATCAATTAACGATTTTTTTGCTTTTCCATGATTGTTTTTAAGTAAAATAGCACATAAAACAGGTGTTAACGTTAAGGCTACAATTGCCGAAATAACAATAGATCCAGCCATTGTGATAGAGAATTGTCTATAGAAAACGCCGACAGGACCTGACATAAAAGAAATGGGTATAAATACCGAAACCATAACTAATGTGATGGCTATAATGGCGCCACCAATTTCGCCTAAAACTTCATAAGACGCTTTGTAGGGCGTGAGGTGTTCTTCCTCCATTTTAACATGGACAGCTTCCACGACGACAATCGCATTATCGACGACAATACCAATAGCGAGTACTAAAGCAAATAGGGTTATTAAGTTAATGGATAGCCCAAATAATTGCATCACAAAAAAGGCCCCAATTAACGAAACTGGTACAGCTATAATTGGAATTAACGTCGAACGCCAATCTCCTAAAAATAAAAAGACCACAAGAGCAACTAATATAAAAGCATCTCTAAGCGTGTGTAATACTTGTTCTATAGACGCATCTAAAAAGTTAGAAACATCATAACTAATTTGAAAGTCTACATCAGGAGGAAGTTCGACTTCTAATTCTTTTAATTTTTCTTTTACAGCATCAATAACATCACTACCATTACTCCCAAACGTTTGTTTTAATACGATGGATGCAGATGGTTTTCCGTCTAAATTAGAATAAATATCAAAAAATTCGCTCCCTAGTTTTACGTCGGCAATATCTTTTAATTGAATAATTTCACCTTCTTTGTTGGCGCGGATAATAATCTCTTCGTATTGTTCTGGTTCGTTATATCGGTTTTCATAGGTTAATACATACTCTAAAGATTGCGAGGTCATCCCGGAGCTTCGGCCTAAACGACCTGGCCTGGCAAGAATACTTTGTTCTTCCATGGCTTCTAAAACCTCTTCTGCCGAAATATTATAAGCACGCATACGATCTGGTTTTAACCAAACACGCATAGCGTATTTTCGACTTCCTAAAATTTGTGCACTGGCAATTCCTTTAATACGTTGTATTTCTGGTATAACTTTGGTGTAGGCGTAGTTGTACAAAAATTTCTCGTCATTGTTTTTATCTGAGCTAGATAGATTGACGTACATCAACATACTAGGTTGCACAGGCGATATAATAACACCTTCACGTTGCACTAATTCGGGTAGTAGTGGCATCACTTGATCCACACGTGTTTTTACCCTAACTACTGCTTCGTTTGGATCTGTACCTGGTTCAAAAATAACACGGATGGTTGCTTCACCAGCACTAGTGGCATCAGAGGCAATATAACGCATGTCTTGCACACCATTTATGGCTGTTTCTAATGGTATTAATGTGGAGTTTACTAATACTTCTGAACTAGAACCTGGATACGCAATAAAAATATTTACGGTTGTAGGTGCTATTTGTGGGAATTGTGATATCGGGAGTTGCTTAATGGCAAGTCCTCCTAGAAATAGGATGATAACCGAAATGACAATAGCCAGAACGGGTCTTTTTATAAATTGTTTAAACATGTCTTTTGTAGATTAAATTCTAAAATTATTCAGCGTATAAGTCTAGCTCAGACATTACTTTGTTTGGTTCTAAAAACTTCGTTTCTATTTCTTCGTTGTTTTTAACCATTCTAATACCTTCTAATAAAATAGTGTCGTTTTCGGTAAGTCCTTCGTTGACAATAAATAGATGAGGTAATTCTGCGCCAATAGTAATTTCTTTTTGCTTAACAACATGGTCTTTGTTTACTACAAAAACATAGGTTTTATCTAAGATTTGAAACGTTGCTTTTTGAGGAATTATAATAACATCTTTAAAAGGAACACTCATTAAAATACTACCTGTCTCACCATGTCTTAAAATACCATCTGGATTAGGAAATGTTGCTCTAAAAGCAATGTTCCCAGTCTCGCTATTAAATTCTCCTTCAATAGTTTCTACAATTCCTTTTTGGTTGAATTCCTTATTGTTCGCCATTAATAGGCCAACTTCTTTTTTAACGTCTTTGTCTGCGCTGGTAATATAATCTAGATATTCTGCTTCTGGTACGTTAAAGTATACCCACATTTTACTGTTGTCAGAAAGTGTAGTTAGCAATTCGCCTTCATCTACAAGACTACCTTCTCTAGCTTCTAGATGATCCATAATTCCATCAAAAGGCGCTGTAATTCTAGTAAATCCTAAATGTGTTTGTGCTAAATAAACTTCGGCATTTGCTTTGTCTAAATTGGCATTTGCCATGGCTAATTCGTTTTGAGACACAACATTACCATCAGCCAATAGTTTTGTGTTTTTTAATTCTATTTCTGCCGCATTAGATTCGGCTTTAGCCTTTTGTAGTTCGGCTTGATAAATATTTGGCATGATTTGGAACATGGCTTGTCCCTTTTTAACATGCTGTCCTTCGTCTACAGATATACTTTTTAGATAACCTCTCTCTAAAGCTCTTAATTCTATGTGTCTAATAGAATGAATCTGACTAACATAATCTTTTGTTATAGTGGTGTCCTTTTTAATAGGATTGGTAACAAGAAAAGCAACATGCTCTTCTTTTTTTTCTTTTTTAGTTTCGCAACTTGTATGAAATAGACATGCGAATAAACCCATGAAAATGAATGTTTTTTTCATAATTTTTTATTTGAAATAAATTGGTAAAATAAAATGTGATTGTAGCCAAACCTTGCAAATAGAGCATAAGTGTGGCTGTTTGTGTTATATTAATTTATTGTGATGTAGTAGCAAATCGATAGAAAATTGATTTGCAAAAAAAGAAAGTATTATCAGATTATGAAAACTGATAGTCTAACATGAAGCTTTGTCGTAGGTTGACAAAGTTTAGGTTTGTAATGGGTCGCTTCTTCTTGAAGCTGAGCCGATAAATCGCTTAATAATTGTGCGTTTAAAAAAACAGAGATATAACTACTAAAAGGAACAATAGTAGTGTTAGAAACGGACTCTTCGTTTTCGGTATCTTCAATTTCGGTGAAATCGAAAATTAATTGAATCTCTTCATTATTATGAATTGTAATTTGAGAACCGTGACTTAAATAGTTCTTAGTAGAAGCGTGGTTTGATGCTTCAATCTTAAGAAGGTTATTTTGTGAGTTGTTAGTATCAGCACTAGTATTTGCAAATACGTTAGTAGCTCCTACAAATAAGAAGAGTACTATTAACGATAAATATTTAGTGGTGATTTTTTTCATTTCCAGTTGCAAAGCTATACCAATTGACTATTACTGCAAAACAAAAAATGTTTTTTTAAATGTTTTTTAAGAAGAAAAAACCTGCAGACTTATTAAAGCATGCAGGTTTTTATATAGTGTAGTTATTTTAGTTTTTAAATTCGTCTTTCATTTTACTAGGTAATACATCATATCCCATATTAAAAAGAGTAAAACCAAAAATATCTGCAGCTTGTTCTATGGTTTTACTAACAGGAGTTCCTGCTCCATGTCCAGCGTCTGTTTCTATTCTAATTAATGTTGGGTTTGTGCCAGATTGTTTTGCTTGTAATTCTGCAGCAAATTTAAAACTATGTGCAGGTACAACTCTGTCGTCATGATCTCCTGTAGTTACTAAAGTTGCAGGATATTGTACGCCTTCTTTTACGTTATGTACTGGTGAGTAGTTTTTTAAATACTCGAACATTTCTTTATTGTCTTCTGCTGTTCCGTAATCGTAAGCCCATCCAGCTCCTGCTGTAAAGGTGTGGTAACGTAACATGTCTAGAACACCAACGGCTGGCAAAGCTACTTTCATTAAATCTGGACGTTGCGTCATGGTTGCGCCAACTAATAAGCCTCCATTAGAACCTCCTTTTATTGCTAAATAGTCTGATGAAGTATATTTTTCTGCTATTAGATATTCGGCAGCAGCAATAAAATCATCAAATACATTTTGCTTTTTTAATTGTGTTCCAGCATCGTGCCATTCTTTTCCATATTCACCACCACCTCTTAAATTTGCAACGGCATAAATACCACCTTGTTCCATCCAAACAGCATTTGTAATACTAAAACTAGGTGCTAAACTTACATTAAAACCTCCATAGCCATAAAGTATAGTTGGGTTTTTTCCGTTAAGGTCTAATCCTTTTTTATGTGTAATTATCATTGGTATTTTTGTACCATCTTTTGACGGATAAAACACTTGAGTACTTTCGTAGTTATCCGAATTAAAGTCGATATCCGGTTTTCTAAACAAAGTTGAAATTCCCTTTTCAATATCGTATTTATAAATACTTCCAGGAGTTACATAGTTTGTAAAAGAGTAGTATAGTTCTTTTTCTTCCTTTTTAGCACCAAAACCACCAGCGCTTCCAATACTTGGTAGTTTTACTTCACGAACTAATTTTCCGTTATAATCGTATTGGAAAATTTGAGAAACAGCATCTACCATATATTCTGTAAAAAAGTAACCACCAGCTGTAGATGGACTTAATACATTTTTAGTTTCTGGAACAAAATCTACCCAATGTTCTGGTGTGGGATTAGATGCATCTACAGTGATAATTTTTTGATTAGGTGCATTTAAATTAGTTACTAAAAACAGTTTAGAATCCACATTTTCTAGTAAATAAGTATCGCTATCTGTATTACCAATAATCTCTACTAAAGGTGCATTGGGAACTGTTAGGTCTTTTATATATAATTTATTCCCAGAAGTTGAAATGCGTGGAGATATTAAAAGGTAACGATCATCTTCTGTAACGCTTCCATAAATATACCTATGTTTTTCTTCTGGTGTGCTACCGTAAATAATTTTATCCTCTTTTTGAGGTGTTCCTAATTTATGATAGTATACTTTATGTTGATCTGTTTTTGCAGATAATTCGCTTCCTTTTGGTTTATCGTAACTAGAATAATAGAAGCCTTCATTTTTATACCAAGACATACCGCTAAACTTTACATCTACAATAGTGTCCTCAATAATCTCTTTAGTTTCGGTATCCATGATTAGAATTTTTCTCCAATCACTTCCACCTTCAGAAATAGCATAGGCTAATTTTTTTCCATCTTTAGAAAAACTTGTACCTCCTAAAGAAGTTGTTCCATCGCTACTAAAGCCATTTGGATCTAAAAATACTGTTGCTGTTTTTGGATCTTCTCCTGTTTTGTATCTGTAAATTACATACTGGTTTTGAAGTCCAGAGTTTTTATAAAAGTACGTGAAGTCTCCTTCTTTAAAAGGTGAACCGATTTTTTCGTAGTTCCATAGTTTGGTTAGTCTCTCTTTTAATTCATTACGAAACGGAATATTATCGAGATAACTATAAGTTGCCTTGTTTTGGTTTTTAACCCAAGACATTGTTTCTTCGCTTCTATCGTCTTCAAGCCATCTGTAAGGATCTTTTACTTCTGTACCAAAGTAAGTGTTAATTGTATCTACTGTATTAGTTGAAGGATAGTTTACAGTAATCGCTTGTCGTTCTTTTTTTTCTTCTTTACAAGACATAAATATTGAAAGTGTTAAAAAGCAAATTGCTAATTTTTTCATAGATAGTAGTTTTATATAGCTATAAAAATAAACAAAAAAGCGCTTACATAGTTATGTAAACGCTTTTTTGAAAATTTAGTATTCTATTATAATCTATACTAGATTGTTTTTTACTAAGTATTCTGCTATTTGTACAGTGTTTGTTGCAGCACCTTTTCTAAGATTGTCACTTACAACCCAAAGGTTTAAAGTATTAGGTTGGGAGCCATCTCTACGGATACGTCCTACAAAAACATCGTCTTTTCCATTTGCGTACAATGGCATTGGATAAGTATTGGTGTCTAAATTATCTTGTATGGTAATACCATCGGTTTCACTAAGTAATTGTGTTACTTCTGAAACATCAAAATCGTTTTCAAACTCTACATTTATAGCTTCACTATGTCCGCCAGCAGTAGGTATTCTAACGGCAGTTGCAGTAACAGCAATTGTTTTATCGTTAAGAATTTTTTGAGTTTCACGAACCAATTTCATTTCTTCTTTGGTATAGCCGTTTTCCTCGAAAACATCGCAATGCGGAATCGCATTTTTGTGAATAGGATAGTTATAAGCCATTTCTCCTTTTATACCAGCCATTTCATTTTCTAATTGTTGTACCGCTTTTACTCCTGTTCCTGAGATAGATTGGTAAGTTGAAACAACAATACGTTTTATTTTATATTTTTTATGAAGAGGTGCTAAAGCCATAACCATTTGAATAGTAGAACAGTTCGGGTTAGCTATAATTTTATCTTCTTTTGAAAGTTCGTTAGCATTAATTTCTGGAACAATTAATTTTTTAGATTGGTCCATTCTCCATGCAGAAGAGTTATCGATTACTGTAGTGCCTGCTTCTGCAAATTTTGGAGCCCATTCTAAAGAGGTGTCTCCTCCAGCTGAAAATAACGCAACATCTGGTTTCATTGCTACAGCATCTGCTAAGCTTACAATTGTAAACTCTTGGTTTTTAAAACTAACTTTTTTTCCAACAGAACGCTCTGAAGCGACAGGAATAAATTCTGTAATTTTAAAATCGCGCTCTTCTAAGACTTTGCGCATAACTTCGCCCACCATACCTGTAACGCCTATAACTGCTAATTTCATAACTAATAGTATTTCAATTTAATATATAAATACAAAGCTATTATATTTATAACTGTTTGGGTTTAAATACTTATTAATTTTTTCGTAAAAATTTAGTATAAAAAAAACCGATTTTACATTGTAAAATCGGTTTTAAGATAATATTTTAAAAAATACAGATTACTTTTTTAAAGCATCTCTAATTTCCATTAATAACTGGTTATCCGTTGGTCCAGCAGGAGCTGCAGGAGCAGGAGGCGTTTTTGTTTTGTTGTAAGCTTTAACAATTAAGAACATTACGAAACCAACAACAAGTAAGCTAATGATAGTGTCAATCCATGCACCATATTCTACAGCAGCAACACCTGCTTCTTTAGCAGCGGCAACAGTTGCGAATACTTGGTCTCCTGGAGTCCAAAACTGATCAGAGAAACTAGCTCCTCCAGTTACTAAACCAATAAGAGGCATAGCTATTTTAGATACAAATCCGTTAATAACTGCTCCTAATGCACCAGCCATAATTACAGCAACAGCGAAATCAATCACGTTTCCTGTCATAATAAAGTCCTTAAATTCTTTAAGCATAATTTTGTTTTATTTAATTAGTTGATATTAACTTTTGTTAAATTTAGTTAAAATTTTAACAAAAAGCTATAATTAATATAGCTTTAAAAAGACTGTTATCGATGAAACACTCGTTTTACTCGCTGAGATACTGAAGTTAGTAACTCGTAAGAGATTGAGTTTATGCTAGCAGCTAGGTCTTCAGCAGAGTGTTCAGGACCAAAAACTATTACTTCGTCTCCTTCTTTACAAGGTATGTTGGTAACATCTACCATAATCATGTCCATGCAAACGTTACCGGCAATAGGCGCTTTTTCTCCATTTATAAAAACAAATCCTTTTCCGTTTCCAAAGAGCCTATTGATACCATCTGCATGGCCAATAGGTAAGGTTGCTGTTTTAGTATTTTCTTTAGCTATAAATGCGCGATTGTAGCCCAAACTATCTCCTTTTTTTATAGTATGAATTTGAGATATACTTGTTTTTAATGTCGCAATTGGTTTAAGTTTTTTATTAATTTCTGGATCATTACCAAAGCCATACATGCCAATGCCACATCTTACCATGTCTAAATGCGCTTCTGGATAATTTAATATTCCTGAAGTATTGCATTGATGTAAAATAGGCTGGTAACCTAAACCATCCATTGTTTTTTGTGAAATAGATTTAAAATCTTCTATTTGATTTAGGGTAAACTCTTTTTCATTTTCATCTTCACTTGCTGCCAAATGAGAAAAAAGTGATTTAACTTTTATGGCTTTAGTAGTTTCTAGAGTTTTTAAAACAGTTTCTATTTCTACATCAGTAAAACCTAATCTATTTAAACCAGTATTAAATTTTATATGAATAGGGTAGTCTGCTTGTTTTTGTTTTTCAGCGACAGCTATAAATTTATCTAAAACACGTTGAGAATAAATACTTGGTTCTAAGCAGCGCTCTATAATTACTTTAAAATTCTCAGGCAAAGGATGTAAAACCAAAATAGGTTTTTCTATTCCAGCATCTCTAAGTGCAATACCTTCGCTTGTATAGGCAACTGCAAAATAATCTACGTCTAAAGTCTCAAGGTGTTTTGCCACTTCTGTAGCATCACTTCCGTAGGCATAAGCTTTTACTACTGCTAAAAAATTGGTGTTACTTTTAAGTTTAGATTTTATAAATGTAACATTGTGTTTTAAAGCGCTTAAGTCTATTTCCAGAATGGTTTCCTGAGATTTAGACATCTTTATCTTTAGTTTTTAGCTCTTCGGCACCATTTACGTTCATTGTTTTTAGCTTTTCACGAGTAACGGCTTTGTAGTATGCAGCACGACTTAAAGGCTCGTATTCTTCGGTTTCACCTAATAATACAAGGTCCTCACTTTTGTTTTTTCTGTAGCTAAATTGTGCTAAATTTCCAGTGCGTGTACATACAGCATGTACTTTGGTAACATATTCTGCAGTAGCCATTAAATTTGGCATTGGACCAAAAGGGTTACCTTTAAAATCCATATCTAATCCTGCCACAATTACACGTATACCTTTATTGGCTAAGTCGTTACAAACGCGTACAATCTCGTCGTCGAAAAACTGAGCTTCGTCAATGCCAACCACATCGCAGCCATCTGCTAAAATGGGAATGTTAGCAGCAGCAGGAACTGGAGTAGAACGTATTTCGTTGGCATCGTGAGAGACTACCATTTCATCATCATATCGCACATCTATTGCAGGCTTAAATATTTCTACTTTTTGCTTTGCAAATTGCGCTCGTTTTAGTCTGCGAATGAGCTCTTCGGTTTTTCCAGAGAACATGGAACCGCAAATAACTTCAATCCAACCAAATTGTTCTTTTTGATTTACTGTATTTTCAAGAAACATTTCGTAATTTTAACACACCAACACGATAAATTTCGCGTTGCTATAAAGGTGGCTCAAATTTATTAAAAATCAAAAGCCTAATTTGTATAAATTTGAATAATTATAAAAATTTTAATCTATGAAGAAGAAGTTAGAATCAGAATTGATGAGCATAGCTCACAAGATTCTTAAACTAAAAGGGAAAGAAGATGTAAATAAAATGCATACTGAAGTTGCTGCTTTGTACGAAAAACTAACGGTTTTAAAATTTGCACAAGAGAACTTTGATGACGTTTTACCTACCATTGGTAACGATTCTTCGTTTTTTGGAATGTTAGATACAGCTTTTAATAACACAGTGAGTGATAATATTGAGGTTGGAAGTAAAACATATATTGATTTAGATGAGCGTGATGATGATGAGATAATGGAGCCTGTAATGGAAAAAATTAAGGATATGGTTGCGCAAATGCCTCAAGAAACACAGCAAATTGATGCCGTCTTTGAGGCGATACAGCCTAAACATCATAAAAATGATTTTGAAGATATTACTGCCGATTTTAACGAAATTCCAATTTTTGATAAGGTAAGTGATATTAAAACGACTGAAAAGAAATCATTGAACGATAAACTAAAATCTGGAGGATTAACTATTGGTTTAAACGATAAATTGGCTTTTATAAAACACTTGTTCGATAGTAAAAATGAAGATTACGATCGTGTAATTTCTCAATTAAATACTATGTCTAGTTTTGGAGAAGCGAGTGCTTTTATAGAGAACAATGTAAAGCCAGATTATAAATCATGGGATACTAAAGAGGAATATGTTGAACGTTTTATCGCTATTATTGAGTCTAGATTTAATTAAAAAATACTAAATGAGTATAAAAAAAATAATTTATTGGATTGCGACTTTAGGTGTTTGTGGTATATTTTTGTTTTCTGCAGCAATGTATTTCACTCAATACGAAATGGTAAAAGGCTTTTTTGAAGCACTTAATCATCCTACATATATTGTTTATCCTTTAGCAACATTAAAAGTTTTTGGAGTTGTTATGATTTTGTTACGCAAAAGTAGTTGGCTAACAGAATGGGCATATGCAGGCTTCTTTTTTAATGCTCTTTTAGCAAGTGCAGCACATTATAATGCAGGCCATGAAATTGGGCTTTCTTTTGTTGTAATTCCATTACTATTAATATCTTATTTTTTAGGAAAAAGTGAGAGGCCTATAAAAGTTAATAATTAAGATATAGCCATCCTATAAAAGGTTTTTTAATAGACTCAATTGTTATTACATAATAGTAAGTTCCAACAGGTAAAAGGGTGTTAGATTTTAAAATACCCTTATTAGGAATACCGTTCCAGTTATTTTTATAATTGTTAGTTTCGAAAACTAACGTCCCATACCTATTAAATATTTTTACATTATTTACAGGATAATCTTCAATACAATTTATTGTAAACGTATCGTTGTCTCCATCGCTGTTAGGAGAAATACCTTGAGATATTTTTAAGCAATCGTTTATAAAAACGGTAGCGGAATCTTCATTATTGGTTTCATCTCTATCTATTTCGGTTACACTTTCTAAACTGGCTGTATTTAATAAGTTTATAGACGAAACGACTTGAGCTGTAATGTTTAATGTTTCTGTTTGATTGGTACTTAAATTGGGTAAATTCCAAAGAAAAGAAGTTTCATTATATGTACCATAGGTTGTATTAGCACTAAGAAAAATGTAGCCAGTAGGAAGGCTTTCATATATAAAAATATTTGTTGCATCTGTGGTACCTATATTTGAAGCCGTAATAGAAAATGTAACAGTTTCTCCAATTACAACCTCTGTAGGAGAAACAGATTTTAGTACTTCAATATCAACATTAGTTTCTAAAATGCTAACCTCTGCAGAATCTTGATTATTGGTTAAATCTCTATCTGTTTCTGTAACACTATTTAAACTAGCGGTATTAATTAGGTTGTTTGGTGAGATAACTTGAGCGATAATAGTTAATGTTTCGGTTTGGTTTGGAGACATATTATCTAAGCTCCATAAATATGAGGTATCGTTATAAGTACCTAAACTAGTTGATGCTGATACAAACTGATAGCCGGCAGGAAGGTTTTCTAAAATTGAAATGTTTGTTGCTTGAGTTGTACCTAAGTTAGAAATTGTAATAGAAAAAGTAACATTTTCTCCTACAAAGACTTGAGTTGGGAGTACCGATTTTAGAACCTCAATGTCTACATTACTATTGTCTGCTATTACATCTAAAGTTGCATTTGCAAGAGAGGTGTCTATGTTGTTTTGATCTAAGAAATTATTGTCGTCATTTAAATAATTGCCAATAATAGTAGAAGTAACAGGAACAGAAAAGGAGCAAGTTTCAACACCATTTGGAAATATTAAATTATTAACAATTACACTTGTGCCTCCATTGTTTCCTATGAAATCTGCAGTACAACCATTGTCTTGTGTCCAAGTTATTGGTCCTGAAATTGTTAATCCACTAGGAAGACTATCGGTAAAATCTATATTGTTTTGAGCTGGGTTACCTGCTAAATTGGTAACAGTAAACTCTAGAATACTTTCTTGTCCAACAATAATTTGAGTTGGCGTAAAGGATTTTACAACTGTTGGAGCGATTACTTGAACGTTACTAATAGAGATATTTGTTTCAATAGTTAACTCTTGATTGTCGCTTTCGTTTGGTATTGCTTGTGCGTTGTTTGTAAAAGCGCCACCGTAACTTGGAGCTGTAACAGGAATTGTAATTTGTATTGTTGAAGCCGCATCCATGTTTGGTATTACTCCTGTTACAGTATTACCAGTAGTGGTAAAAGTTGTGCAACTAGCATTTCCATTTGTAACTGTACATGTTGGAGTGCCGTTTAAGGTAAATTGATTTCCAAGAATATCCTGAAAATCTATATTAATGGCATTAGAACTTGTATTACTATTAGTAATATCGATAATCCAATTAAAATTTTGATTGACTACAACCTGAGTAAATTCTGGGTAGGTTTGTACCACTAAATCTACACAAGGAGCAAAATAAGTAACAACATCTGCTTGGTTGTTATCTGTTATGTTGTCTGCTAAATCATCAACACTAGTTATTCTTACACCATTTGTTGCCTGTATTGCAGAACTAGAGCATTCTGGACTCCAATCTACTACTACTTGAAAAGAAACAGAGCTTAGTGCGGGTAAAGAGTAATTATCTTCAGGAAGAATACTCCAAAAAACATCTTCCATTCCAGTATTTGGAACACCGTCTAAAAGGACTCCAATATTGGCATTATTAATAGTTGGGCATACTGCTGTTCCTGTTGTAGAAGAGCAGTTTACAGAAACTAAAGTTGCAGTTGTTAATGTATTTGCTCCATTTGGCATGTAGTCTTCAATTTCCACTAAGGCACCCACGGTTGCACTTGGGTTTGTTACAGTAATTTCGTAGGTTACATTCCCCCAACCAACAGTATTTGCAGCATCACTACCAAGTGGTAGAACTGGGCTTATTTGTGTTTTAGTAATTTGTAAATCTACTATTTCTTCAGGGTCACAAATTGCTAAAGGAGGTAGTATTACAAAATCACTTTCAGCATTGTTTAAAATGTTACTCTCTAAAATATCTGATTCTAAAAGGTTTATCCCACTTCTTACATGTCCCTCCGAATTAATTGGTGTTCCGGTAGAGCAATCATCAGGATCTATAAATTTTACAATAGTAGTTATGGTTATGGTAACATTTGCAGGAATTGTAAATTCGTTGCTAGACCAAAAAAGACCTTGGTCCGTTAATGTAAAATCATTACAAGTAATATTTCCTGTAGTTGCATCACATGTTATAGAAACAATATCCCAATCTATATTCACAGATAGATTTTGAATAAAAAAGCGACCATAGCCATCTAAAGGCCCGTTGTTACA
The DNA here is from genome assembly GCF_001418085.1 of Lacinutrix algicola. GTDB lineage: Bacteria > Bacteroidota > Bacteroidia > Flavobacteriales > Flavobacteriaceae > Lacinutrix > Lacinutrix algicola. Next base: position 67,073 of record NZ_LIQH01000037.1, on the reverse strand, counting down.
AACAGTGGTTTCAAAAGTTATTTCTTCATCCCAATTTACCATTTGTGTCGGTATTGGAGTAATTTGCGTTGTCTCGATACATAGATCTGTTGTAGCGCAATCTGGAGCGTCTATTAATTGTGTAAAAACTAAATTAGAGTCGTTAGAAGATTCGTTAGCGTGATCTATTTCAATTTTAATAAAACTATCTACAGCCAATGGAGCGATATCTATGCTACAACCAGGTTCTAAATATTTATACACAATTTCAAAACTTAAAGTGCTATTTGCATTAAATAGAATAGGAGCATTAAAACCAAAAAGAGGAGTGTTTTGTGGGCTTGCTGTTAATATAGTACTTGTGTTTTGTAGTACTCCAGAAACATCTGGGCATAGTGTTCCATTTGTTCCATTTAAACATGTGATAGATTCGAACTGTACATTTGGTACTCCAAAATTAATAGCACTTGCTACTTGCATTCTGCCAGAAAAGCCATTTAAAGGAAAACCAATAGCGCTATTATTTGTAATAGTAAACTGGTAAGTAACGGTGTCGTTCCAATTGTTTATTCCTGTGCCTTCAGCTGGTAAAACTTGAGAATATACTACAGAAAAATCTATAGGTAAATCGTTTACATCTATAGAAATTATAGATTGATTGTTGTCCGTATTACTATCTGTAGTTCCATTAGGAGGAAAAACAGTTACATTAGTCGCTATACCTCCTGGATTAATAGGTGCTCTAACAGTAACTAGTACTTCAACACTAGAATTACTCGGCATGTTAGCAACGGTTCCTGTAAGTAAATTTCCTGAAAAAGCAATATTTGAAACATCACTAGCTCCTCCATTTGAGTTTTGACCCATAGCAGTAAAATAACTAACATTTGTACTTAATGTTTGAGAAAATGTAGCATTACTAACAGTTGTTCCAGAGTTTAATATGGTAATTAAATATTGGAAATCTTGATAAATATTTACCTGTGAAACAGGTGCTCCTGTAATATTTTGTGCCTCTACAACAATTGATAAATCTGTTGTTTGTGCTTTTACATTTAAAAATGAAAAAGATAAGAATAATAGGCAAATAGTGATTTTTTGCATTGGTTGGTTTAATTAGTAGATAACCAAAATATAAAAAGGTTGCGTTAATAACTATTAAAAAGATTGTAAATTTGAAAATATAAGTAATATTTAATGGGTAAATTATACATAGTACCAACACCAATAGGGAATCTTGAAGATATGACCTTTAGGGCTGTTTCAGTTTTGAAGTCAGCCGATTCTATTTTAGCTGAAGACACCAGAACTTCTGGAAAACTTTTAAAGCATTTTGAAATAAAAACACCAATGCAAAGTCATCATATGCACAACGAGCATAAAACGGTCGAGCGTTTAGTCGAGCGTTTAAAGAGTGGAGAAACTATTGCACTTATTAGTGATGCAGGAACTCCTGCGATAAGCGATCCTGGTTTTTTACTTACACGTGCTTGTGTTGAAAATGGTATTGAAGTAGACTGTTTACCAGGAGCTACAGCTTTTGTTCCTGCTTTAGTGAATTCTGGTTTGCCAAACGATAAATTTGTATTCGAAGGTTTTTTACCTGTTAAAAAAGGCAGGCAAACACGATTAAAATTACTTGCTGAAGAAACTAGAACTATCATTTTTTACGAGAGTCCTCATAAACTTATTAAAACACTTGGTCATTTCTGCGAATATTTTGGAGAAGACAGGCAAGTTTCTGTATCAAGAGAGCTTACTAAAATGTTTGAAGAAACAGTTAGAGGTACTGCTAAAGAAGTTTTAGCGCATTATACAAATAAACCACCAAAAGGAGAGATTGTTGTTGTTGTTGGAGGAAAAAAATAGCTAGCGCGATATAAAATAATATATTTTAATGCAAAACTTACTGGAGAATATTAATCAGTGCTCCATTTGTAAGGAGTATTTACCTCTTGGTCCCAGACCAGTGGTTACTGCACATACAGAATCTAAAATTGTAATTATTGGTCAAGCTCCAGGAACTAAGGTTTATGAGTCAGGAATACCATGGGACGACCAAAGTGGTAAAAAACTAAGACAATGGCTTAATGTTAGTGATGAAGATTTTTATAATATTAAAAAATTCGCGATCATACCAATGGGATTTTGCTATCCAGGAAAAAGAAAAACAGGAGATCTACCGCCAAGAAAAGAGTGTGCTCCAGAGTGGCATGAAACTTTAATCGAAAAAATGCCTAAAGTAGAATTAGTATTATTAATAGGTGTTTGTGCTCAAAAATATTATTTAAAAGAACACTTTAAAAAAAACCTTACCGAAACCGTTGGGGAATATAAAACGTATTTGCCAAAATATTTCCCAATGCCACATCCTTCTCCAACAAACAGATTTTGGAGAGCTAAAAATCCATGGTTTGAGGAGTTAGTTGTGCCGGAGTTACAGAAAGTAGTAGCTGGTATTTTATAAAATATTTACAAGCCATTCTTTATAGAATGGTTTTTTTATTTCATAAATTTAAGCCACAATAAAAAAGACAACAATGATTAACAAAAAAGTGAACTCGGTTAGTGAAGCTACTAAAGGTATAAGTGATAACATGACGTTTATGTTAGGTGGTTTTGGACTTTCCGGAATTCCTGAAAATGCAATAGCAGCATTAGTTAAGAGCGGTGTAAAAGGATTAACATGTATTTCTAATAATGCAGGTGTAGACGATTTTGGTTTGGGCTTATTATTGCATCAAAAACAGATTAAAAAAATGGTGTCGTCTTACGTTGGTGAAAACGATGAATTCGAGAGGCAAATGCTTTCTGGGGAGTTAGATGTAGAATTAATACCACAAGGAACCTTAGCTGAGCGCTGTAGAGCGGCACAAGCTGGTTTTCCTGCAGTTTTTACGCCAGCAGGTTATGGAACTGAAGTAGCAGAAGGTAAAGAAACTAGAGAGTTCGACGGTAAAATGTATGTTTTAGAGCACGCTTTTAAAGCTGATTTTGCCTTTGTAAAAGCTTGGAAAGGTGATGCAGCAGGTAACTTGGTATTTAAAGGAACTGCAAGAAACTTTAATCCATGTATGGCTGGAGCAGCAAAAATTACAGTTGCTGAGGTTGAAGAATTAGTGCCTGTAGGAGCATTAGATCCTAATCAAATTCATATACCAGGTATTTTTGTACAGCGCATTTTTCAAGGTGAAAAATATGAAAAACGTATTGAACAGAGAACTGTTAGAACAAGAGAGTAATTGTCATTCCTGTGAATGACAGGAATCAACAAATTAAGAAAAATTTTAAATAGATTCCTGCTTTCGCGGGAATGACAAAACGAAAAAGATGTTAGATAAAACAGGAATAGCAAAACGCATTGCAAAAGAGGTACAAGATGGTTACTACGTAAACTTAGGAATAGGAATACCAACATTAGTAGCTAACTATGTGCGCGATGATATTGAAGTGGAATTTCAAAGTGAGAACGGTGTTCTTGGTATGGGTCCGTTTCCTTTTGATGGTGAAGAAGATGCAGATATAATTAATGCAGGAAAGCAAACCATTACAACACTTCCGGGAGCAAGTTTTTTTGATAGTGCAATGAGTTTTGCAATGATTCGTGGGCAACACGTAGATTTAACTATTTTAGGAGCTATGGAAGTAGCCGAAAACGGAGACATAGCCAACTGGAAAATTCCAGGAAAAATGGTAAAAGGAATGGGTGGTGCTATGGATTTGGTTGCAAGTGCTGAAAACATTATTGTTGCAATGATGCATACTAATAAAAGAGGAGAGTCTAAAATACTTAAAAGATGCTCTTTACCATTAACAGGTGTTGGTTGTGTTAAGAAAGTAGTAACTAATTTGGCAGTTTTAGAAGTTACAGATAAAGGTTTTAAACTTTTAGAACGTGCGCCAGGAGTTTCGGTTGAAGAAATTAAAAAAGCAACAGAAGGAACTTTAATTATAGAAGGAGATATTCCTGAAATGAGTTTATAAATAGAGGTTTTTGTGCTGACTGAGTATTATATTAGGAAGCTATAGGTTAGCTTCGTTTTTAATATAAAAGCTTGTTGAAAGGATGAAAAACATGTTAAATGTTAAAATAAAGTGTATTTCGTCGAATGTTATTGCTTTTTAGCTGATTAATTTAAAATCTCACTTATATTAGCAGTCCCAAACCTATCAAATTTTATAACCTCAAATGTACCATTGGCTTAGATGCTTTTGTTATGTAATACTAGATTTACTTTGAAATTGTTGTAAAGTCAAAATGATTTCAAAGTAGAAATAGTATAAACACCAAATCTATCATAAACAACCTACCTATGAATTCAGATTTATTTTTATTAAGGCAATACCAAAAAATAAAGAATACATTTAAATTTCTTAGAAGTATGATGTATTTAACAAAAAAGGTCTTTATGCTATAAGCCTTTTGGTATAGCGTTTATCAATTTTTTAGTATACTCTTTTTTTGGAGCATTGTAGACAATATCTGCATCATCCAATTCTTCTATTTTGCCTTTATTCATAACCAATAATTGGTCACTCATATATTTTACTACTGCAAGATCATGTGAAATAAAGATGTAAGTAAATCCAAAGTTTTCTTTCAATTCATTTAATAAATTCAATACCTGAGCTTGTACAGAGATATCAAGAGCAGAGACAGATTCGTCGCAAACAATTAATTTAGGTTGTAGGGCAACGGTTCTAGCAATACCTATGCGTTGTCGTTGTCCTCCAGAAAATTCATGAGGATATCTGTTAAAGTGTGAAATGTCTAAACCAACGCGTTCTAGAATTTCTATTGCTTTTTCTTGTCTTTCTGCAGTATTAGCAAACAGATTATGCACTTTCATAGGTTCCATTATTGCTTTTCCAACAGTTAGTCTAGGATTTAATGACGAATAAGGATCTTGAAATATTATCTGAATGTCTTTTCTAAGCGCTTTTACTTCAGTAGAATTTAATTTTGTAATATCGTTACCTTTAAATAAAATAGTTCCAGCTGTTGGTCTATCTAAAAGTAAGATGGCATTACCAAGTGTAGATTTTCCACAACCAGATTCACCTACCAACCCTAAAGTTTCACCTTCATAAAGTTTAAAACTAACGTTATTTACGGCCTTAAAGTTTTCGGCTTTAGAAAACAAACCAGATTTAGAGATGTATTCTTTCTCAAGATTAATAACTTCTAATAAAGGTGCTTGATTGTATATTTTCTCGTGCTGAATTGCTCTCATTTCTGAAGTAATAACAGAATTATCTACAGCATCATTCATTACATCACTAATAGTTGGTAGTCGTTTTAATCTTTTGGTTAGCGAAGGTCTTGCGTTAATTAGTGCTTTTGTATAATTATGTTGTGGCGTTTTAAAAATGGCATCAACTGTGTTTTGCTCTACAATGTTGCCTTTATACATAACGAGTACACGATTTGCAATTTGTGAGATTAGGGACAAATCATGTGTAATAAAAATAATACTCATTTTCGTTTCTGCCTGTAGCTCTTTTAATAGAGCTATAATATCATTTTGCACGGTAACATCTAAAGCAGTAGTGGGCTCGTCTGCAATTAAAATATTTGGTTTACAAGCAATCGCCATTGCAATCATGACACGTTGTTTTTGTCCGCCAGATATTTCATGAGGATAAGAAGCATACACGCGTTCCGGTTCTGGCAGTTTTACCTTTTCAAAAAGCAAGAGCGTTTCTGCTTTAACTTCCTTTTTAGATAATTTAGTATGTTGAGACAATATTTCTTCTACCTGTTTGCCGCATGTTGTAGAAGGATTTAAAGAACTCATAGGTTCTTGAAATATCATAGCTATTTTCTGTCCTCTTATATTCTGAAAAGCTTTCGATGTAATTTGGGTTAAGTCTTTGTCTTCAAAAAGAATGCTACCAGAAGTTATTTTAGAAATTTTATTTGGAAGCAATCCTAAAATAGCTAAAGAGGAAACCGATTTACCCGAACCAGACTCTCCTACAATACCAAGTATTTCATTTGTATTTAAATGATAAGATATATTATGTATGATTTCATTTTCATCTCCGTTAGAAAAAAAAGAAATAGATAAATTATTTATGGATAGTAAATTGCTCATTTGAAGTAAATGTAGGAATTATAGACTATAATATTACGGTAAAAACAGTAACCACAGCCGAACGTTAAAATTTTAACAGTTTTTAATCGAAAAAATTAAAAAAGGGATTATTTATTCTATTTTATTTTGATACTTTGATTAATGAAACCACAAAATATTAACTAATTTATTAAATAATCAACATGAAAAAGACAATTACATTATCAATTTTATGTTTTCTATTTGCATTAACTATGCAGGCGCAAAATTACGAAAGATGTGCGGCTATGGAAAACTTAGAGTACAGAAAAGGCTTAGATCCAACCTTAGAAAGTAGAATGGCAGAAATAGAATCTTTTACTCAGAAGAAAGTATTAGAACAAGGAAACGCACAAAATAAAGTAGTAGGTAGTATTATAACAATTCCTGTTGTAGTTCATGTGTTATATAGGAATGCGACTGAGAATATTAGTTTAGCACAAATACAGTCTCAATTAGATGTTTTAAATGAAGACTTTAGACGTACAAATCCAGATGCAGACAACTCTTGGTCTCAAGCGGCAGATACTCAAATAGAATTCTGTTTATCTACTGTAGATGCTAACGGTAATGCAACAACAGGTATTACTAGAAAGCAAACTACTCGACAAGATTGGAATGCAAATGACGATGCTAAACGCTCATCTTCTGGCGGAATAGATCCTTGGAATACTAGCGAATATCTTAACATGTGGGTAGTACCAAAAATGACAACTGTTTCTCAAGGACAAACAATTAACCTTTTGGGTTATGCACAGTTTCCTGGTGGAGCAGCTGCTACAGATGGTATAATCATGATTTATAATGCATTTGGTAGAACAGGAGCAGTTACTGCACCTTTTGATGGTGGTAGAACAACGACTCATGAAATTGGACATTATTTTAACCTACGTCATATTTGGGGAGATAGCAATTGTGGAAACGATTTTGTAAGCGATACACCAACACACCAAACATCTAATAGTGGTTGTCCTATTGGTCAAACATCTTGTTCGTCTACAGATATGCCACAAAATTATATGGATTACACAAACGATTCGTGTATGAACTTATTTACGCAAGGACAAAAAACAAGAATGCGAGCTGTATTAGAAGCAGGAGGAGCAAGGCGTACTTTAGCATTATCAGATAAGTGTGGAGCAGTTGCACAACCAACTTGTACAGATGGTATTCAAAATGGAACAGAAACAGGAGTAGATTGTGGAGGTTCTTGTACACCATGTACTACAGGTCCTCAATATTGTGCATCGCAAGGAAATAGTGTTAACGATGAGTATATTTCTAGAGTACAAATTGGCAGTATAGACAATGCTTCTGGAGCACAATCATATTCAGATTTTACAAGTGTTTCAACTAACTTAACTAAAGGAGCTTCAAGTACTATTACAATTACTCCAACTTGGACTGGCACAGCATATGCAGAAGGTTACTCAGTTTGGATAGATTATAATAAAGATGGAGATTTTACAGATTCTGGAGAACAAGTATTTTCTAAAGCGGCATCTCAAACAACGCCAGCAACAGGAAGTTTTACGGTACCAGCAGGAACTTCTTCTGGAGAAACTAGAATGAGAGTTTCTATGAAATATAATGGTGTGCCAACAGCATGCGAAACTTTCGAGTATGGAGAAGTAGAGGATTATACTGTTAATATAGTAGCAGGAGTAGCAGATACGGTTAAGCCAGTTATTACTTTAGTAGGAGCATCTACAATTAATTTAACTGTAGGCGATGCGTATTCAGAATTAGGAGCAACTGCTACAGATAATGTAGATGGTAACCTTACATCGAGTATTGTAACTACAGGAACTGTAAACACAAATTCTGCAGGAACTTATACAAGAAACTATAACGTAAGCGATGCAGCAGGTAATGCAGCAAACCAAGTATCTAGAAGTATTGTGGTAAGTCCTGCAAGCACATCTGGTTGTTCAGGAGCAATTTCATCTTTCCCTTATAGCGAAGGTTTCGAATCTGGTTTTGGAGCATGGACTCAAGGTGGAGGAGATGATTTTGATTGGACAAGAAACTCAGGAACAACACCATCAAGCAATACAGGACCATCAAGTGCAGCAGCAGGATCTCAATATGTTTATATGGAGTCTTCTGCACCAAACAATTCTATTAAACGTGCTATATTAGTATCGCCTTGTTTTAATTTAGCAGGACAAAATCAAGCAACATTTAGTTTTAAATATCATTTGTATGGAGGAACAACAATGGGTAGCTTAAATTTAGCGGTAAGTACAAATAATGGATCGTCTTGGTCACCTGTTTGGACTAGATCTGGAAACCAAGGTAACTCTTGGCAAGATGCTAGTGTAGATTTATCATCTTATGCAGGAAGTAATGTGCAATTAAGATTCGATGGTACAACAGGTACAACATGGCAAGGTGATATGGCGGTAGATGCTATTAGTCTTACTAATGGTTCTGCAGATAAGTGTGCAGGAGTTTCAGAATACAACAGTAGTCAATCGTATTCAGTTGGAGATAGAGTAACTTATAATGGTTCTTTATACGAAAGAGGAGCATCTAGTTGGACTAACTTAGGATTATGTGGAACTGCAAGAGTTTTAACCGAAGGTATAGTAGAGTATTTAGGTGTAGAAATCTCTGTATATCCAAACCCAGTAAAAGGAAACATGTTATACGTAAAATCTAACATAGAAAACTTACCATTTACGGTTGTAAATATGTTAGGGCAGCAAGTAGCAAAAGGAACGGCAACACATGGTGTAAACGTTGCAAACTTGGAGTCTGGAATGTATATGATTCAATTTAATGTGAATAATACATTAGAAACAAGGAAATTTATTAAGCAGTAGTTTTATCTCTTAAACAAAATTTAATTTTAAAAGCCCAGACGTAAGTTTGGGCTTTTTTTATGCGAAATTTTTAGTGCAAATTTTTGCCAGAAAAAGGCAAAAACCAGGCTGTCACTACTCAATCTTTTTGTGCCAAAAAGGATTTCAAACAAACCGTTCCATCCTTTTCGCGAGAGATTAGTGCTTAAAATAAGGTGTGTATTTTTAATATAAAGATGGTTGGTAGAATTTAAATTTTCAATCTAAAACTACTTAAATATGTTTAGTGAAAAGAGTGTCGGTACAACGATTAAGCCAATATAGAATATATATTTACCATGTTTTCTATCGTTTTTAGAGTATGAGAATACCTTTTTACCATTAGGTAATGTTTTTTTAGAAGTCCATAGAAAGTAGCCTATAATTAATCCTAGAAAACCACCTATAATAGAGAAAAAATAACCTCCAATAATCCAAGGCTTCTGGTTGCCTTCAGGTTTTTCTAATTCTTTTAAGCGTTCATTTTTTAGAGAATTAAGCAAGTCTTTATCTATAGACTTTCCTCTTTGTGTAAGAATTTTTTGAGCAAGAGTGTAATCAAAAACACTCCACTCGTCAGATTTTAGAAGAATTTCATAAAGCTCCTCATTTGTAAATTCAAATAAGTAATAGTCTTTGTTAACTTCGTTTATTAAGTTTTCAGCATCCTTTTCTAAAATATCTTCAGCCTTTTCAAAGTCAGATTGTTTTATTCTAATCTCAATTTGGTTATTTAAAGTACTTCCAGAAAAAGTAATATCTACAGGAGGTATATTATCATCAATAATAGATTCAATACTATTTTCTAAGAGTAAATCTCTTAATTCTATTGCTAATTCTAAAGTAGGAAACTTTCTAAATATCGAGTATTGTTCTTTCATTTGTATAACTATTTAAAAGTACTTCTATTTTTCTTAAAGCAAAATAGTATTCTTTTTACACATGTATAATCTCATCATTTTCTAGTATGCGTTCACCACGAAGTCTTAAGAAAATTTGAGCTACTGCAATGGTATCTTTTTCGCAGTAAACGACTATTCTGTAGATGTCGTTATCTTCATAATAAGTTTTATAAACTTCACTGCCATCAATATCGTCTTTTGGCGATGGGATGCCTAAAACGTTAGTTAGTAGTTTTAAAGAAGTATAGGTTTTGTAATCGCCAAACTTCCACAACTCTAAAGTATCGAGATGAGGTACTTCCCAAGGTTTTTTACCAAAGAGATTCAATTTATATGGTAATTCTATATTATGAATAATCATGCGCCTCGCTATGTATGGAAAATCGAATTCTTTACCATTATGTGCACACAATAAATGTTTAGCTTGGCTAAAATGAGAAATAATTAAGTTTTTAAAATCTCTTAAAAGTGTTGGTTCTTCGCCATGAAAAGAAGTTGTTCTAAACAAACGTGTTTCTCCTTGATTAGTAAAATACCCAACAGAAATACAAATTATCTTTCCAAATTCAGCCCAAATACCTGCACGATCGTAAAATTCCTCTGCTGAGAATTCTTCTTTTCTTTGGTAGCGCGATTTTGCTTCCCAAAGTTCTTGTTTGGTTTTATCGAGTTCATTAAAATGTTCCGTTTCAGGAACTGTTTCAATGTCAAGAAATAAGATGTTTTCTAGGTTGAGTTTAGATATCATAGGCTTGTAATCTTTAGACTGCGCTCGAGATAAACTCTTACAGAAATCTTATTAATTTTTAACTGATGGTTTTTTGCTTATGTTTAATGAGATAATTTCTATTGCTTTTTCCATCAACTCATCACGTTCTTGCTTTATACCTTCTATAGTTGGATTAATTTCTACATCTGGAACAATACCAACACGCTGCGTTTCTTTACCATCTGGATAATATACTCCAATTCCAGAAATTGAAGTTCTTAGTCCACCAGGAAGGTTTATTGATGATACGTTGCCATCCGCACCTGCTGTAGTACTGCCAACGATGGTAACATTATCGCCAACTTTGAAGCCCATAGTTGTATATTCTGCTTGACTTTGAGAAATCTCATTTACTAAAACTACAACTTTTCCTTTATATGTTTTGCCTTTTGAAGGAATAGATAATTGTTTTCCAAAAGAGAACTCACCAGGATAATTTACATTTCCGTTTGTAAATTTCACAAACGGAGTGGTTTTAGATGTGAAAAATTGGCCTAAAAGAAAAGGCATAAATGCCGAAGGATAATTTCTAATATCGACTATAATACCTTTAGTATCAATAAATTCTTTTCTTATAATTTTTACATCCTCTTCTTTTATGTTTTTAAGTGTAATGTAGCCAATGTTATTGTCTAGTTTTTTAAAACTCTTTTCATTGTCTTCATTTTTATACCATCTATAATATCCTTTAATATCGCTTTTATTGTAAAGGTTTAATGTCTTGTTGAGAGCATTTTTATTTCGTACTAGTTTTAAATCTACAGTATTATTAGTTGATTGTAGGATATCGAAACTTATATTACGTAATCGTGTTGGCTGATTTGATGCAGGATAAAAATCGTGTTTTTCTTTTACTAAGTCCTCAATAGATTTGTTGTTAATATGTGTAATAATATCTCCTAGTTCTAGACCACTAGGTGTATTTCCTTCTTCAAAAAAAGCATCAACTATCAATTTGTTTTCAACAAATTTTACATGAAAAGTAGGGAAGTAATCGCCTTTTTGTTCTATAATTTTATTATTTCCTCCCCAAAGATTTGCATGTGTATCTTTAATATCGCCTATCATTTGTAATGCAGCTAATTCATATTCTAATTCATCTTTAGCATTTATAAATTTAGGGATATATTCTTTTAAACAGGTATTCCAATCTTTGTCCATTAAGTGTTTGTATGGAAAGAAATAGTTTATCATATTCCAATACTTATACACAGAGAGCAGTCTAAAACCATCATCTGGATATTTCATATCTGAATATGATTTTTCATTCTTAAATCTAGGGTTTTTAACACCTTTCATCATACCAATGTAATAGTGTTTACCTTGATGTCTGTTTTTTTTAATGTATTCTAGTTTTTCTTTTAGACCTTGAGACAAATCATCTCTTTTTATCCAATCTAAATCTGGTTTTAAGAATGCATCTTCAGCAACTTCTTTACAAGATTTGCAACGTTTTACCTTTCCTAAGCTATCAATCCATGAGGCTAATATATTATCACGGTCTATATTGTTTTTAGCATTTTGAAATTTGGGAAGGATTCTAAATAATTCATAATCCCAGTTAAAATTTCCTTTGCCAACTTCAGGATGATAGTATTTTAGGAATCCCCAAACGCGACCTAAAAGATCTAAGTTTTTTATTTGATTATTATTTAAGGAGGAAATTGAGATATTAGAGCCATTATCAAATGTTTTGTCTTTTTGTGCAGTATCTAGTTTTTTTTCTGGTGCTTGAGCTAATGGTTTACCGTCGACTGTAATTTCCATGTTATCAACCCATATTTTTCCAGTCCCAACAATTATACCTCCAAAAACAATTTTTTCGGCGGCACTGTTATAATCTAGTTCAATTTCATATTTTGTCCACTCGTTTGTACCTTTTATTTGTTGTGATTGCATATTGTCGAATCCAATTTGAGGATCAACTCGTAACCACAAACCGGCAAAACCACCTTCTACATTTTCAGTTTTAAGATAACCAGAGAGTTTTATTTTTTTTCCATCAAAATCTGTAGGTATAGTATAAGCTAATGCTTTAAAGTCACTTTTCCCGTTTTGACTTTCTATAGAGCCAGAAATTTTTCCATTTTGTTTTATAGTCGTATCATAAGTTATTTTGTAATTGTCGCTTCCAAAAGACTTCCAGCCCTTCGCTGTTTCATTTTCTAGAATTTCAAAATCTAAGTTATGGTTGGTTTGTGCAAATACAGTGTTACATGCAAACACGATAGATAAAATTAAGATTAGTTTTTTCATGGTTGATTAGTTTTATTCAAAAGGATGAATAAAATTTAATGACTTCAATTAATAAGATGTTAAATAACAAAACATTAATATTTATTTATCCAACATCTTATAAGCCTCATCTATATAAAGTGAAATATCACTAGTGTAAGTACCAATGCCTGCATCTGGAGATTTCTGGTGACCTAAACGCACAATAATAACATTGTCTTCTGGTTGTACAATTACGTATTGACCAAGATGTCCACGCATCATTGCAAAGTCTTTACCGTTGTGTTTTTTAAGCCACCAACCGTAACCGTAAACAGGATCGAATTTTGGAGTTAAAGATTTGGCTACAAAAGCAGAGTCTAATATTTGCTTCCCATTCCATTTCCCGTTGTCTTTATATAGTTTTCCAAAACGAGCAAAATCTTTTGCATTACTAGCAATACAACAATAAGCCTTTACTAAATCGTGTTCCTCACTATCTACTTGCCAAAGCGTTTGGTTTTCGCTACCTAAAGGTTTCCAAAAGCTTTCTTCGAAATAATTGTATAATTTTTTACCTGTAGCTTTTTCAATAACCATAGCTAGCATTTGCGTGTCTCCACTTGCGTATTTAAAGGCTTTTCCTGGTTCGTCAACAACTTTTAACCCATTCATTACTTTGGCTAAATCATCATCAAAATAAGCACGTGTAGTAATAGATAAAGGCGAATAGTAAGCTTCATCCCAATTGGTTCCAGAGCTCATTGAAGATAAATCACCAACCGTCATTTTAGAGGCTAATCCATCGCAAAATTCTGGAAGAAAATCGCAAACTGGCTGATCTAAACTTTTAATATAACCATCCATAATGGCTTTTCCCATTAATCCAGAGACATAACTTTTAGCCATAGAAAACGAGTTGGATTTCGAGTTTTCGTTGTAACCATCGTAATAGTTCTCGAACCAAATACTATCATTTCTAATAATTACATAAGCTATTGTTCCCCAATCTTTATTTGCTGTTTGTAAAGTTGCAGTTTCTTTTGCTGCATTATAGTCTTTATGGTTTGGCCAAGGTTGAGGTGTTCCATTTTCTATAACTTGGTTGTCAAACTTTTTATAATCGTCTAAAAAAGCAGTGGTATAACCTTGCATGTAGATGGTGCGGACAGCCTTAATAAGGTAATCTGTATCTGTAATGTAAAGTGTTGCAATTAGTAAACCAAAAAGGACTACGATTACTTTTAGAAGCTTTTTTAGAAATTTCATTTATATAAATAGTTTAGAATTTTAAATATAATGAAATTATAACTGAAAGCTAATTATTTTGCGCGTCTTAGTGCTTGCTTTTTCTTGTAGTAGTTTTTTTCGGCCACATATAGTGTTTTTGAAAACGCTGCTACAACCTCTGCATCAGCATTTAGTAAATGCATTGTTTTTTCAAGATTAACTTCTTGTTCGGTTTTAAGCTTTTGCTTAAGTGTATCTATTTCTTCGGCAGAAAAAATAAATTCACCATGTATAGTGCCTTTTCCTGGGCGTTTATATTTTGCTGTAACCGCTTTGTCCCAAACCACATAATCGTTACCAAGAATTTGAATAAGTTGTATCATGTAAATTGGATCTGTAGCTGCTAGCATACTGCCACCAAACATAGAACCAGCGTAATTTCTATTTTTCCAATTTAGTTTTAGTCTGATTTTTACATAGTGTAAATCGTCACTCACATTAACAAGTTTTGCGGTAGTACGCCTGTACATTGGCGACCAATTAAAACCATATTTGTAAATGGTTGACGGTTTTACAAAACGTGTTAAAAAATCGGTTGCAATTTTATACATTAAAATAAAGATTGTTGTTTGTACGGACTCTCATGTTCAATGAGCCATTTTTTTCGATGTAAACCTCCTGCATATCCAGTTAAACTTCCGTCGCTACCAATTACTCTATGGCAAGGAATTACAATCCATAACGGATTTTTGCCATTAGCATTTGCTACAGCTCTAATTGCTTTTACGTCTCCTAATTGTTTTGAAAGCTGAAGGTAAGATGTAGTTTTGCCATGAGGAATAGTTTGTAGTGTGTTCCAAACACGGTTTTGAAAATCTGTACCTTTAGGATTAAGCTTTAAGCTGAATTGCTTACGCGATCCTTCAAAATATTGATTAAGCTGAAGTACGCAGTCTTCCAGAACTTCTGGAATAATGTCTGTAATTTTTTCTTCAGAATTTAAAACAGTTACCGATGCAATACCATCTAAATCGCCAGTTATCTTGGTGAAACCTAAAGGCGATTTGATAATGCATGTTTCCATTGTTACTCAGGACTATTTTCGTCTATAATACCAAGTTTTTTAGCACGTGCTTCCCAGCTTTTTCTTGCTAGACTTTGTAGATCGCTTACGTTATCGCTTTCGTCCATTATTTCCATACCTAAAAGTGTTTCTATAACATCTTCCATGGTTACAATACCGCTAACAGAACCATACTCGTCTACTACTAAAGCCATGTGGTTTCTAGTTTCTACAAGCTGCTCGAACAATGTTGGTATTGCTAAATTTCTGTCTACAATTATAATGTCTCTTTTTAGTTCTACTAATTTTTTAGAACCATTACCTAAAGCCATTTCTTTAAAGATTTCGTCTTTTAAAACTAGTCCTTTTATGTTGTCTTCGGTTTTAGAATATACTGGTATTCTAGAAAAACGAAGGTTCATATTTCTATTAAAAAAATCTTCTACGGTAGTATCTTCATTTTCAGATTTCATAACCGTTCTTGGTGTCATTACATTTTTAGCAAAAACTTCCTTAAAGGTTAAAAGGTTTTTAATAATTTTACTTTCGTTACCTTCAAAAACACCTTCTTCGTGTGCCATATCTGCCATAACTAGAAAACCTTCTCTACTTAATACACTGCCATGACCTTTACCACCAATTAATTTTGTAGTTAACTGCATTAACCATAATAAACCTGTCCATTTTAAAGGAAAAATTAAAATATTAAGGGCAGTAGTAGTAAAACCTGCTAAACTTTTCCAGTAAGTTGCACCAATAGTTTTTGGGATAATTTCTGAAGCTACTAATATTAAAATAGTCATTACTGCCGAAACGATAAATACACCATATCCATCTCCGCTTCCGTAAAGGCCTTCGGCTTCTTTACCTACCAAAATTGCACCAACGGTGTGGGCAATAGTGTTTAAAGTAAGGATAGCAATTAATGGTCTGTCTACGTCTTTTTTAAGTTCTTCTAAGTTTTCGGCAAAAGCTTTTCCTTCTTGTTTTTTTAAGTTAATAAATGTTGGAGTAACACTTAAAAGTACAGCTTCTAGAATAGAGCATAAAAAAGAAAAGAAAATAGATATAACGCCGTAAAATAATAATAATCCCATGAATTGATTTTGGTTTGTTTGTGGCTAATTTACGATATTAATTTTACTACATCTTTTGCGAAATAACTCGCAATTATATCTGCACCAGCACGTTTAATAGCAGTAATTTGTTCCATCATAACAGCATCGTGGTCTAACCAACCTTTTTCGGAAGCTGCTTTAAGCATAGAATATTCTCCAGAAACCTGATATACAGCAACAGGTACATCGACTTCATTTTTAATTTCGCGTACAATATCTAAATAACATAAACCTGGTTTTACCATAACAATATCTGCGCCTTCATCGATATCCATTTCGGTTTCGCGTAACGCTTCAAAACGATTTGCGTAATCCATTTGGTATGTTTTTTTATCTTTAGGAATATCTAAAGCATCTACAGGAGCAGAGTCTAAAGCATCGCGAAAAGGACCATAAAAAGCAGAAGCATATTTAGCTGAATAACTCATGATTCCTGTATCTGTATAACCTTCGTCTTCTAAAGCTTCACGAATAGATAAAATACGACCATCCATCATGTCGCTAGGTGCTAGAAAATCGGCTCCAGCTTCGGCATGAGAAAGACTCATTTCTGTTAATACATCAACACTCTCATCGTTAATTACTTTACCATCTTCTATAATACCATCGTGCCCGTAAACCGAGTATGGATCTAGTGCAACATCCGTCATCACTAGCATATCTGGACAAGCATTTTTAACCGTTTTAATAGCACGTTGCATTAATCCATCAGGATTTATAGCTTCGGTTCCTTTATTATCTTTTAAATTATCTGGTACTTTTACAAATAGTAATACAGATTTTAAACCTAGTTTCCAAAGCTCTTTAACTTCGGCTTGTAATAAATCTAAGCTGTAACGATAGTAATTTGGCATGGAAGCAATTTCTTCTTTTATACCTTTTCCTTCAACCACAAAAAGTGGGACTAAAAAATCGTTTGGAGATATTATAGTTTCTCTAACTAAACTTCTTATAGCTTCGTTAGTTCTTAATCTTCTATTTCTTTTTATTGGATACATAGTTTTATTACTTTTAACGAATACAAAGTTAATGATTATACCAATTAACAAGCGAAATGAAGCTTACATTATTTAAATTAATAGGCTTTATTTATTGGAATTAAACTATTTTATAATTGATTGAATCTTTAGATACATTAGAATTTATTTTTCCTTGGAGAAGTTATCAAGCAGAGTTATTGAAGCATTTTGATAGCCACATGGCAGATAATCATTTTCACGTTATTGCACCTCCAGGTTCAGGTAAGACAATTTTAGGAATTGAAATTCTTAGACGTTTAGGAAAAAAGACTTTAGTGCTTGCGCCAACGCTTACTATAAGAAACCAATGGAAAGATAGATTGCAGACGTTCTTTTCTGAAGGCGAAACATTTAGTAATTTCTCTTTTAATATTAAAGAACCAAGCGATGTTACTTTTTCTACCTATCAATCTCTTCATGCTTTTTATAAAACGTTCGAAGACAAGAACGATTACTTTACATTTTTTAAAAAACATGGAATTGAAACACTTGTGTTGGATGAAGCACACCATTTAAAAAATGCATGGTGGACGTGTTTAATGGACTTAAAAAACAATAGTTCGTTTTATATGGTTTCGCTAACAGCTACTCCTCCTTACGATAGTAGTAGAGCAGAAGTTTCTAAATATTTTACATTGTGTGGTGAAGTAGACGACGAAATTGCTGTTCCAGATTTAGTAAAGGAAGGCGATTTGTGTGCACATCAAGATTATGTGTATTTCTCGAAACCAGACGATTTAGAGATTAATTTTATAGTCGATTATAGACGTAAAATTGCAGATTTTAAGGATAATCTTTTACAGGATAGTGCCTTTATTAATTTTTTGCTTAATCATAGATTTTATAAAAACCCGAATTGGAATTTAGATGCCTTGTATGCCAATACTAAATACTTTTCGTCAATATTAATTGCTTTACATGCTTGTGGTTTTTCAATAGAAATAGAAAAATTAGAAATTCTTGGTTTTAATAAAGATGAAGCGATTAAGCTTCCTAAATTTGAGTTAGAATGGCTTCAGGTTTTACTTCAAAATATATTAGTTGACGATAGAGAAGAACTTTTTGAAGATGAAGCTTATTTAAAAACTTTAGAAAAACAATTACGGCTTTTAAATACTTTCGAGCGTAATAAAGTAGACTTTAGAGGTGATGATTTAATTTATAAATCGTTATCAAACAGTCCAAGTAAGCTTAAAAGTATTGTAAGTATTATTGATAGTGAAAGAACACATTTAAAAGAAAATTTAAGGTGTGTTATTCTTACAGATTATATAAGAAAAGAATTTTTAACCATAAAAGATAAAGACATTAGTGAGATAGATAAAATAGGTGTTATTTCTATCTTTCAATACGTTAGACATTATTGTGGTAATAAAGAAGAGCTTGCTGTACTTTCTGGGAGTATTATTATAATTCATAAATCTATTGTAAACGCATTGCTTACTATAGAAAGCGAAGACGACTTTTCTTTTAAACCATTAGAAATTGATGCTTCTTTTGTGCAAGTAACACCAAATACAATAGCTAAAAAAACCATTGTAAGTAGTATTACAAAACTGTTTGAAAACGGAACGATAAAAGTACTTGTTGGTACAAAATCTTTATTAGGTGAAGGTTGGGATGCGCCTTCTATTAATAGTTTAATTTTGGCTTCTTTTGTAGGTTCGTTTGTGTCCTCAAACCAAATGCGAGGCAGAGCCATTAGAACAGATGCAGATTCACCAAATAAAACAGGAAGCATTTGGCATTTGGCAAGTATAGATCCAACGCAAGATGATGGTGGAAGAGAGGTTGAAATATTAAAACGACGTTTTGAAGCTTTTGTTGGTGTAACCAATAATGAGATTCCGTTTATTTCTAATGGATTCGAACGTTTGTACTTTCCTAAAAATATTCAGCCAGATACTATTGAAGCCTTAAACACACATACTTTAGATCAAGCAAAGCAAAGAAGTAATGTTATTGCAAAATGGAAAAGTAGTATTGGTAGTGGAACAAAATTGACCAAACAAGTAAAACTTATTCATTATAAAAATGTGCCTTTTAAAAAGCAAAAACAGATTTACTATTTTGATATTTTACGCTTTTTTACTGTAGAACTACTTATTGGTTTTATGATATTCTATGTAGAATTTATAATTAAAAGTGCAGATATTGCTTTACATCAAGGTATTATCTATTTTTTATACTCGTTATTAATTGCGCTTTTAGGCGCATTTGGATACAAGTTTTACAAAGCGATTACGTTGTATTTGCGTTATGGTTTTTTATATAAAAAAATAAAAAAAATGGGATTAGCAATCCTAGATACTTTAGACGATTTAAAGTTGCTAACTACTAATAAAAATAATATTTCTGTAGATTCTTACGTCTTAAATAAAGGCGATGTGGTTTGTAATTTAGTTGGCGCAAATGCATTAGAAAACTCAATATTTTCTAAAGCGCTTACAGAACTTTTAGAGCCAATAGATTCGCCTCGCTATTTAATTATTAAAACAAATACGTTTAGAAAAAAGTTAGATGTGGAGAGTTTTTATCCTGTTCCAGATATTTTTGGAGATAAGAAAGAAAACGCTGTTTTGTTTCAGAAGCATTGGACCAACTATCTTGGAAAAAACAAGCTAGTCTATACTAGGCAATTTGATGGTAGAAAACTGCTTTTAAAAGCTAGGTTGTTTCATGTTTATAATGCTTTTAGTAAGATGACTAAAGAGGTTGTGGTTTGGAAGTGATTATTTAATCTTCAAAAAGCCCTAAATATTTCCAATTCTCATCCTCTCTCACAAAAGCAGACTTTTCATGAATAATAGCAACACTTCCATTTTCATAAAATGAAGCATCAAATGTTACCGTACCTTCTTCGTCTTTCTCTAAACCATTAGTAGTTTCAAGGACTTTAAGTTTTATCCATTCTACAGATTTTGCCCACTTTACAATGGCTTTTTTTTCGGACGTTGGTCTTGTAGAGCTATGATGTGTATGCATTAAATAATCGCCATTAGCTAGAACAAAAGCGCTATATCTTGAACGCATTAATTGTTGTGCTGTTTCTGTTTTTCCATTATTTAAATGAAATACTTCGCAGCATGCTTTGTAGGTTTTATTGTTTCCGCAGTAGCAATTCATTGTTCAATTATAATTACTATTTTTCATACTTATCAGTTTTTTTGAAACCAGACAGATCTTAATTTCTTATTTAAACCCAATCTACAGGATTCTGTAATACATCAATCAATCGTTCTTCTTCGCTTCCAGCTTCGGGATTGTGATCGTAAACCCATTGTACATGAGGTGGTAAACTCATTAAAATACTTTCTATTCTTCCGTTTGTTTTTAGTCCGAAAAGCGTGCCTTTATCATGCACTAAATTAAACTCTACATAACGACCACGACGAATTTCTTGCCAATCGCGTTGTGTTTTTGTGTATTCTAAATCTTTTCTTTTTTCGGCAATAGGAACATAGGCTTCAAGAAAACTATCTCCAACTTCGGTAACAAAGTCGTACCAATTTGGCATGCTCATGTCTTCTGAAGCTTTACAATAATCGAAAAATAAACCGCCAATACCACGTCCTTCGTTACGGTGTGCATTGTAAAAATACTCGTCGCAACGCGCTTTGTATTTAGGGTAAAATTCTGGATTGTGTTTGTCGCAAGCAGTTTTGCAGGTTTGGTGAAAATGTGTAGCATCTTCATCAAACAAATAATAAGGTGTTAAGTCTTGACCGCCGCCAAACCATTGGTCTACAATATTTCCTTCTTTATCATACATTTCGAAATAACGCCAATTTGCATGTACCGTTGGAACCATTGGGTTTTTAGGATGTAAAACAAGGCTTAATCCGCAGGCAAAAAAATCTGCATCTTCGACACCAAAATACTTTTGCATAGAGTCTGGTAGTTTTCCATGTACACCAGAAATATTAACGCCTCCTTTTTCAAAAACGTTTCCGTTTTCTATAACTCTTGTTCGTCCGCCACCACCTTCTGGTCGTTTCCAGATGTCTTCTCGAAAAGTCGCTTTTCCGTCAACTTTTTCTAGACCTGCTGTAATAGTGTCTTGTAATTGATGTATGTATTTGAAAAATTTGTCTTTCATTTTTATACCATTGATTTGTTACAATATGTTACCTTTTCAAAATCTCTTATATTAATTGCAATAAAAGGAATCTCAGGAAACATTAATTTTAATTCGGTTACTATACTCTTAGAAAGCTTCGCTTTTTGTTCGGTTGTTCTGCCTTCCATAATGTTTGCAAAAACATGAATAAAAGGTTCCTTTTTTCCGCCAACTAAATAGTTTTCTTTAAAAGGATTTAAGCGCACTTTAATATCTGCTTCATCAAATAATAAACTGTTATTTGCTGTGTTGTGTACTTTGGTTAAAACAGATTTTGCTTCAACATTATTTAATATATCTTCAGAGCAATCTATTACAAAATGTGGCATAATTGTTTATTTGTATAATTCATATAACTCCATGTCAAGAGGTTCTTCACCTATTGGAGTAAATTCTTTTAGCAACGTTTTTTGCCAAACAAAACCATTATTTAAAGCCACGTTTACACTTGGTAAATTGTCTTTGTGTGCAATTATTTGAAGTGTCTCTAAATTTAATGTGCTAAAACTATAATTAGACAATGCTTTTATAGCTTTAGATACAAGGCCTTGACCTTTAAAATTGTAATCTATACAGTATGC
Source organism: Lacinutrix algicola (assembly GCF_001418085.1). GTDB lineage: Bacteria > Bacteroidota > Bacteroidia > Flavobacteriales > Flavobacteriaceae > Lacinutrix > Lacinutrix algicola. The sequence continues at coordinate 45,116 of NZ_LIQH01000037.1, read as the reverse complement.
AAGTTCACCTTGTTTTTTAGACCAGTCTAATGCTTTTATGTAAATAATTGCTGCAAGTTTGTTATTTTGAGCTTGTTTTAAAGTGAATAGAAACTCTTCTTTTTTATTGAATTGCTTCACTTTAGTCTCAACAAATAACTGCGATAATGTTGGGTTCGAGTTTTCGTTTAAAGTGCCAGGGAAATAGCGTTTAAAACGATCGGAATTTGTTACCATAAAGTCACAAAGCTTCCAGGCATCTGTTTCTTTAATTGGGCTAATTTCGAAGTCGTCAAACTGTAGAATCATTATTTAATTTTACGCTAAGTATTTAAACTGCAGGTATTTTTTGTGCTGTTAGTAATTTGTTTTCGGCTTTAATAGCTTCTACTGTTTTAGTGGTTGCTGCTGTTACGGAAAGTGGTAATACTATAATAATTCCGATAAAAGGAATTAATAAAAATAGCATAAAAACAATACCGTTTCCTATTGCTAAACCTCTATTTTTTCTAACGAAATTAACACTTTCTTCATATTTAAAATGATGCTCTAAAGTGTAGTCCATATTACCAAACCCAGCATAAAAAGCTTGAACTAAGAATATAAGAATAGTACCTATAATACCAATAAGAGGAATAAAACTTAGTATAATTAAGGGAATGGTAAAAAGTATTTCTTTAAGAAGATTTCTAACGTTAATTCTAATACCTCTCCAAAGTTGCTCTTTAAAAGAGGTCGCTCTATGATTGTGTTTTGTAGCTCCAGTAAGATATAATTCAATTTTTTCTGACACTGGGCTCATAAAAGGAGCCGACAAAGCCATTACAATATGCTTATAAAGTATAAAACCTAAAAGAATAATAATTGCTCCACCTAAATAACTTGAAATAGAAGTAAAGGTTTCTATTCCTGTTTCCCAAGGCCATATTTTAGCTATAAATCTACCAATGTTATCTGATAAAGCATAAGCAGTAAAGCCAACAATTGTAGCCGTTATAATGCTAATAATGATTGGCACTAAAAAGTATTTCCAGAGTTTTAATTTCGAAATTAATGCAAATGTTCCTGTATAGGCTTTTATACCTTTTAAAATGTTTTTAATCATTAAATAGGTGTTTAATTAAACATGCTTAAAAGACGCAAAAACCAAGATTAAGTTACAAGTTGTATTAACTAATTAGCTTTATACTCTTTTACAGCATCTATAAATGCTTTAGCATTTTCTAACGGAATGTTAGGTAAAATACCATGACCTAAATTTACAATATATTTATCTTTACCAAACTCATTAATCATTTGGTGCACCATTTTTTTGATTTCTGCAGGAGGAGAAAATAAACGTGTAGGATCAAAATTACCTTGCAAAGTAATGTTACCGCCTGTTAAGTAACGTGCGTTTCTTGCAGAACATGTCCAGTCAACACCTAAAGCTGCAGCTCCAGATTTAGACATTTCATCTAAAGCAAACCAACATCCTTTTCCAAAAGCAATTACCGGTGTAATGTCTTTTAAAGCATCAATTATTTGTTGAATATATTTCCAAGAAAACTCTTGATAATCTACAGGAGAAAGCATTCCTCCCCAAGAATCGAATACTTGAACAGCATTAACACCTGCTTTTACTTTTTCTTTTAAGTAAGCAATTGTTGTATCTGTAATTTTTTGTAATAATTGGTGTGCAGCAACAGGATTTGTAAAACAAAATTCTTTTGCTTTGTCGAAGTTTTTAGAACCTTGACCTTGCACGCAATAACATAAAATAGTCCATGGAGAACCAGCAAAACCAATTAATGGAATATCATCGTTTAGTTTTTCTTTAGTCATTTTAATGGCTTCGTAAACGTAGCTTAAGCTTTCTTTTACGTCTGGCACAATAACATTATCGACATCTTTTTGAGTACGAACAGGATTAGGTAAATATGGACCAAAGTTTGGCTTCATTTGCACCTCGATATTCATTGCCTGAGGAATCACTAAAATATCACAGAATAAAATTGCAGCATCCATTCCGTATCTACGAATAGGTTGTACTGTAATTTCACTTGCTAATTCTGGAGTTTGACAACGTGTAAAGAAATCGTATTTAGCCTTTATTTCCATAAACTCTGGTAAATACCTTCCTGCTTGACGCATCATCCAAACTGGTGGACGATCTACAGTTTCTCCTTTTAATGCTCTTAAAAATAAATCGTTTTTTATCATTGCTAATTTTTAACTTTTCAGCTATTAACTTTTAGAGATTAGTCTATTTTACAAGTTTTAGCTGTGTCTTTTGTTATTAAATCATAACCAGATTAATAGTTGCGATTTATGTTGTTTCTTGCAGAGAGTAAGGGATTCGAACCCTTGGTGCCTTTGCAGGCACACTACCTTTCCAAGGTAGCACGATCGGCCACTCTGTCAACTCTCTTTTTAATTGTTATTATATATAATGTTCGTTAACCAGCTCAATTACGCTTTCTACGGTTGGAACTTTTGCAATTCTTATATCTTTAAAATGCTTGCTAGCTTCTTTTGCTGTAGATTCTCCAATGCAAAATGCAATTGTTTTATCTCCAACATTGTTTTCTTGTTTATAACTTTTAACTGTCGACGGACTGTAAAACATAATACCTTCTACAGAATCATCAACCTTAACGCTGTCTAATTTTGTTTGATAAGCTTCAACTTCTTTAACGTCTATATTGTTTTCTTTAAGAATAGTTGGCAAATCGTCTAATCTTAGATCGCTACAGAAATAAATAACTTCATTACCTTCCATAAACTCAACTAAATATTCTGCTAATTTTTTAGCATTATTTTCGCTATGTCTAACTTCTCCAATTCTTTTTTCTACCATGCGTTTTGTTCTACGGCCAACACAGTAAATGTTTTTAAATTGTAATTCTATAGCCGAAAAGTTAGTAAGTAGAGCTTCAACAGCATTTTTACTTGTGATAACTACGTTTTCAATTTCGTTTTTCAAGAATCTTGGTGCAATTCTATTCAAGTTTATTTTTACGAAATCACTACTTTTAGGAGTCACCTTTTCATGAAACAATAAGCGTTGATCTTCTGTAAAAGATTTAGTAGAATAGATGTTAGTTGGTTTGCTAGTTTCTTTCATAGCATCCATTAAACTCTTGCCACCTTTACCTATTACATAGTCTGCACACCACTGAGCAATATCTCTATGTTCTCCAAGTGTTTTTACGCGTTCTACGGTAATTTTTTTAGTTCCGTTAGGACTTAATAATATACCTTCAAAGAAAATTTCTTCGTCTTTTATATAACATAAAGCACCAATAGGAGCAGTACATCCACCTTCTAATCTGTTTAAAAACTCACGTTCTATTTGTGTACAGATTTCAGTCTCTTCATCATTAATTTCAGCTAAAATTGCTAATAATTCTTCGTCGTCTTCTAGAGCTGTTGTCATAATTGCACCTTGCCCAGGAGCAGGAACCATCCATTCTAAATTATCGGCAGTTTCTGGTCGTACATCTAAACGTCCAAGTCCAGCTGCAGCAAAAATTGCAGCATCCCAATGTTCTGTATTGTCTAGTTTTTCTAAACGTGTCGCTACATTACCACGAATATCTTCGACAGTATGCGTTGGGTAACGATTAAGCCATTGTGCTTTTCTACGTAAACTACTAGTCGCAATTACTGCTTCACGTCCACCTAAAAATTCTTCGGTACCTTTAAAAACTATAGTATCACGTACATTACCACGTTTCATAACGGCAGCTTGTACAATACCTTTGGGTAAAACGGTAGGTACATCTTTTAAAGAGTGTACAGCAATATCAATGTCTCCATTTAACATTGCAATGTCTAAAGTTCTTGTAAATATTCCAGTAATACCAAGCTCGTATAAAGGCTTATCTAAAACAATATCGCCTGTAGATTTTAAAGGAACAAGTACTGATTTGTGACCTAATTTTTCTAATTGTTGTCTTACAGCTCTGGCTTGATAAAGCGCTAACTCACTATCGCGAGTTCCAATTCTTATTATTCTAGACATTTTTTATTGGTTCTAACTGAAACACTTTTTGAATAAGTTCCAGGCTATCGTTTGTAGAAATTGCTTCGTCTTTTAAATGGTGAGCGAAGTGATTAGTTATTTTCTGAATAAGTTTATTGCTTATTAATTCGGCTTGTTCCTCATTAAAATTAGCAATTTTTTTGCGTTGTGTATCTAATTCGGCCTTTTTAAAATCTTGTAGTTTTATTTTTAAAGCCTTAATTGTAGGTGCAAATTTTCTAGTTTCTAACCAACTATTAAATTCAGTATTTACTTCTTGAATAATAGTTTCGGCTAAAGGAATATGTTGTTTTCTATTCTCTAATGTTTCATCTGTAATTTGCGATAAATCATCTAAATGTATAAGTTTAACGTTGCTTAATTCTTGGACGTTTTTGTTTACATTCTTCGGAATTGATAAATCTAAAATCAATAAATCTTTTTTAGATTGTATTATATGTTTGTCGATTGTAGGATTTTGAGCTCCGGTTGCAACAATTAAAATATCAGAAGTATTAATCTCTTCTTGAAGATTAGCGTAATCTTTTACAATTAAATTAAATTTACCTGCAATAGCTTCTGCTTTGTCTTTAGTTCTATTTATTAAAGTTATTTGCTCGTTTTTGGTATGTTTAACCAAGTTTTCGCAAGTATTTCTTCCTATTTTTCCTGTTCCGAAAAGTAAAATGTTTTTATTTGTAACGTTTTCAACATGTTTCATTATGTATTGTACAGAGGCAAAAGAGACAGAGGTTGCTCCAGAAGAAATATCAGTTTCTGTTTTTATACGTTTACTTGCTTGAATAACAGCGTTTACTAATCTTTCTATAAAATGATTAAGTAAATTGTGTTTTTTAGAAATTCTTGCTGCAGTTTTTAACTGACTTATTATTTCGAAATCACCAAGAATCTGGCTATCTAAACCAGAACCAACGCGAAACATATGCGAAATAGCATCTTTATTCTTGTATACATAAGCCACTTCTTGAAACTCTTCAACAGTTCCTTTTGTGTTTTCACAAAGCAGTTGGATAAGTTGAAAAGGATGTTCTGCAAAACCAAAAATTTCGGTTCTATTACAAGTAGAGGTTACTATCAAGCTCTCGATACCATTGGTCTTGGCTTGGTTTAATAAATTTAATTTAGCGTCTTCACTTAAACTAAAGTGACCACGAATTTCAGCATCAGCTTTTTTGTAGCTTAAGCCAATCGCGTAAAACGTTGTTCCTTTTGAAATGTGATATTGTTTCATAATCTTAACGATAGCAAAAATAATATCTGATAATGCGATAAAACAACGCTAAAAGAACTAATAGTGTCGCTTGTGGTTTTTTCGCGTTGTTTTTTACTTTAAAATGGCAAAAGTACTATATTTGCTAAAGCTACAAGCGTTCGTTGCTTTGTAGTTTAGAACAAATCTAAATAGAGTTATGCTAAATCCTGAAAATAAAATAGAGAAAAGTATCGCTAAAGGTTTTTTTTTAGAAACTCGTGCAGACGATGGTGTTTTTATTTTAACACATCAAAATGATACACAAGAGGTTAAGGTTATTGAACGTGAAATAGATAGTAGTTTTATACAGTTTCATTTTTGCATAAAAGGAGAGAGTCAATTTTTGTTTAATAAAGGTAGTTATACTTTAAATGTAGCTGAAGAGACCTCGCTACTATTATACAATCCGGAACGCGATTTGCCAATTCATTTAGAAGTTAAGCCAAATTCTTGGTTAGTTTCTGTATTAATATCTATTAAACAATTTCATGGTTTGTTTTCTCAAGAAGCAGATTATATTACTTTTTTAAGTGAAGATAATCGTGATAAAAAATATTATAAGGATGGTAAAATTTCACCATCTATGGCAATTGCATTAAATCAACTCATTAATTATAATTTAAACCATAGTGTTAAAAATATTTATTTTAAGGCAAAGGCTTACGAGGTTATGAGTTTGTACTTTAATAGAAGTGAAGATGCAGATATTGATCAATGCCCTTTTTTGGTAGATGAATCTAATGTGCTGAAAATTAGAAAAGCTAAGGATATTGTAATTTCGAGAATGGCTGAGCCACCAGGTTTACAAGAGTTAGCCGATGAAATAGGATTGACGCTTAAAAAGCTTAAAGAAGGTTTTAAGCAAATATATGGGGATTCTGTTTTTAGTTTTTTATTAGATTATAAAATGGAATTTGCTAGAAAATTATTAGAATCGGGAGCTCATAATGTTAATGAGGTTGGGTTAAAAGTAGGTTACAGTACTTCTAGCCATTTTATTGCTGCTTTTAAGAAAAAGTATGGAACAACACCTAAAAAATATGTGCAGTCTGTAGGTTAAGTTTTTTTTTGCTAAAAAGAAGATTAGAAAACAGTGATTGTTCTTTAGGTTGTGTTTTGAAGGCTTCCAAATCATTACCTTCCACTAATGCGTTTTCGTGTTTTGTATTTTACTAAGTCTAAAATTTCCTCAATAACTTCATCTTCTTTTTTGTTTTCTTCCATGTAATTGCCGCTATATCCAGATTGGAAGTAAACGTTGGTAACTAATTCCTTTTGTTTTTCGTGATTTAAAAATGCTGCATAGTAAAGCTTTTTAGAATCACCATATTCGTTTTTAGTATCCAGCTTAAAAAAATACATTACTCCTTTTTTATCATCATCTGTTTTAAACGTTTTTTCTGCTAAAAAAGAAATAGAATCTCTGCCAATTTCAATATTTGCGGTGCTAAACAAGTATGACTTTGCATATTTAAGTTGAGAGATTTCTTGAGTTAAATAAGGTTTTTTTAGATTTAAAGCATAGAGTTTATTAACTAATAACGCTTGGTTCTTATAGTCGTCCAAGGTTTTGTTTTTAGTTTTTCAGGGATGTTTTCATTTGCTTTTTCTAACAAGGCATAATAAGTGGTAAGTGCTTCGGCATTTTCGCTATCTATTAATTTCTCGAAAAAACTTTCGGCTATAGATTCTTTTCTAAATGGGAAAATTAACTTCACATAACTGTATAGGGAGCTGTTTCTAGAATGGTATCCAGAATTTTTGCTTAAGCCTCGTTTAATTTCAATTTTACCATCATTAATAATAGTCTTTTTGTGTTTTTTGTAATCTTTAGATTTTATAATACTACTGTCTTTTAACCTTGCTAATAAATTATATACAGGTTTTTTGTATTCTTGAACGTTTGTGTATTCTAAAAGCTCAGGAAACAGGTCTTTTTTAAGCTCTAAAGAGTCTTTGTAAGTATAGAAAAGTGACTGAACATCATACTGTTCTAGCGGTAAATCTTTTTGCATTAAAGTCAAGACGTCTTCATGCGTTTTTTTGTCTTTTTTGTTTAAAAGAGCCTTTAAAATAGTGGTTTGAATTCTAGGATTAGAATAAGAGTCTACATACAAATTCTTTAAAAAAGGAATTACCTTGTTGTCTTCTAGTTCTATAAGTTCGTTAATTAAGTTAGTTTTTATGTTTTCTTTATTTTCTGGGAATTCAAAATTTTTAACCAAATCCATAATGGTATTGGTATGCGATTTATTAAATTTTAATAGATTGTAGGTGTTCATTACAATGCTGTCGTCTTTTTTAAGAGCTTCAAAAAAACGTTGAGTTTTATCTTTAAAAACAGTTTCTCCCATAATGGTATCTATGGGTTTAAATGTTTCGTAGAAATTTTTAATAAAAAGGGAAGGTTCATTTATAGAATCGTTTAAAGATTTGATAGTAAATAATACTCCTTTTTTAACAATATGCTTAACTCTTATTGCTTTAGCGCTAAGAGAATCTGTTAATGTGTAACTATAAGTATAGGTATTATTCTTGTATGTTCTTTTCTTATTATTAATTCTAAAAATTTTAGTACCGTCACTTTTGTATTTTGGTAGTCTAGAGTCGTCTAATTCCTGCCACAAACTATCAATGTTGGTATACATTTGAAAATCGTGAAATTTCGTTCTAATAACAGAAATTTGCTCGTTAGCTTTAGAATAGTAGTTTGTTTGTTTTGTTACTGCTTCGTAATCTTTTGGTTTTTGTCTGTTATTACGATTGTAGTTTAATATTACAGGTTTTGTATTTGTTGTTACAGAAAAATGAAGAGCGGTGTCTATTGTAGTTTCAAAACCATCATACTTGGTTTTGTTGAATTTAAAAGAATTAAAATAGGCAGAAGCTTTACTTTTTTTGAAACCAGAATAGCCTAATAAATAATAACTGCCATCTTTTACAATAGTTTTTAGGTAGATTTTTCTATTTGAAACCGAATCGAATTTTGCAACAGCTTCATAGCTTTTGTACGTTCCGTTGTTAAATTTACCAGAAATACTATCTTCAATTTTTAAGTCTTTAAAAAAACTATTAGTTATGTATTTTGCTTCAAACTCGTCTTCTTCAATATAGTAGGTGTCTTGATTTACAGATTCTTTTAAAAAATAATAATCATCGCCAATATTAGCTTGAATTAGTTTATTACCAGCATTTTTAAGATTGTCTTGCGTGTTAAATTCTGGTAAAAGCACTTCGTATTTACGATATGGAGATTTAAAAGTTTCCATGTTTTTAGATGGTGTTTTAAAACTAATAGAATTAAAGATTTCTTTTTCGTAATCTAAAACATAGTTTTTAGGGCCTCCAAATTTTATAATAACAAGTTCTAATGGTGTTTTGTAGATATGGTATTTTTGATAATCACCTTTTTTAGTCTTGTTTAAAACACTTAATCCTGGAAAAGGAGTCGTTATTTTTTCTTTAGAAATAATATCTCCTGGAATATCTTCGAACAAAAAGTTCTCCAAACGGTCTAAGGTAATTTCTTCTTCATTGGGTAAATAATCGAATAAATTAAAACGACTTACAGTTAAAAAAGCACCATTAGTCATATCTGGTGAGATTGAAAATTTTTGACCATTGTAGAAAAATTCTTTTAAATCGCTAAAGCTTTTCAGGGTTATAAAACCATCGGTAGTAGCAGCTTCTTTTAAAATAGGAGATGCAATAAAATTTTCTATAGACTGTTTTTTAGTTTGTCCGTTTTGTGTCTGTTCACTTAGTAATGCTTTTACGGTATAGCCTTTGTTTCTAAGTGTTTTAAGCATGCCGCGATCGCCAGGTAAGTGCGCTGCGCCAACACCAGCAAATACAGATTGTTTTTGGATAACACTATCTAGAACTTTTACCATATTATCGTTTCTAATGTATAGCATGTTCTCTCTAAAATAGGGCGTATTAGAAGCTTCTCCAATGGAATCTAAAAGGGCTAAATTACGTTCGCGATAAGTGTTTTCTTGTAGTAAATGTGGGCTTTCCTTTTCATAAATTTCGGTTAACCAAGGATCTAATTTTTTCTTATAAGCATTTGTGCTTGCCTTGCTTGTTAAGTATTCGGCTTCGTCTAAATTCTCAAGACTAATAATAGTTTTGTTTTTCTTTTTTCCCGCTTGATAAATAAACATATCTAGGTAGGTCTCTTCTTCAAAATTATCTGAACGGGAACTTTTTCTATATAAATAACCGTTTAACATACGGTTATCTTGGCGTATGGCACTTCTAATTAATAATTCGTTTGGATGTTTTAGGCTAAATGTTGAAGAGTAAAATCCACTTCTGTAATTACCATTTGAGTTTTGAGGAGATAAAATTGCATTTTCATAACTATGGTCTAACCAAGTCGAAGGATCACTTTCAAGTGCAATAGCTTCACTATTAGAAAGTGCATCAAAAAATACGTCATCTAATCTAAAAGCGACTTTTTTACTAACGTGCATTGTGCCGTAGATGTAAGACGGTTTTTGTAAGCCATTACCAGAAATTTCCCAAAGTAAGCTTTGCTCGTGCTCTTGAGAAAAGCCTAAAAAACAAAAAAAAGTAGCATAAATAAAAAGACGCTTGTGCATAGACGAGAATAAAATGAACTATAAATATATTTATTTAACTTAAAATATAAGTAAAATATAGAATTTTAACGTGTTTATAACATAAGGAGCTTTTTAATCTTTCGTTTGGTATCTTATAGTATTGTATTTTTGTAAAAAAGAAAAAGCAGATTTCCGTCTACGCGGAAATAAAAAAAAGAAAGAATGAAAGGAGCATTACTTGTAAATTTAGGGTCACCAGAAAGCCCAGAGCCTAAAGATGTAAAAAAATATTTAGGAGAATTTTTAATGGACGAGCGTGTAATAGACGTTCCTCTTTGGGCAAGGACTTTACTTGTAAAAGGAATTATTTTAAATACACGACCAAAAGCATCTGCCGCAGCTTATAAAAAAATATGGTGGGAAGATGGTTCTCCGTTAATTGTACTTTCTGAACAATTACAAGAAAAAGTACAAGAACAGGTCGATTTTCCGGTAGCTTTAGCAATGCGTTATGGTAGTATGACCATTAAAAAAGGGCTACAAGAATTAGTAGATAAAGGTTGTGATGAGGTGTTTTTAATACCATTGTATCCTCAATTTGCTATGGCAACAACAGAAACTATTTTGGTTCTAGCCGAAGAAGTAAGACAAGAATTTTTTCCGAATTTAAAAATAGACTCACTTCCTGCTTTTTATAACAATCCAGAATATATTACTGTTTTGGCTAATAGTATAATAGATGACTTAAAAGGTAAGGAATATGAGCATTTATTATTTTCATATCACGGTGTTCCAGAGCGTCACATTCGTAAAAGCGACATTACAAAATCACATTGTAAAATAGACGGTTCTTGTTGTGCAACGCCAAGTAAAGCGCACGAATTTTGTTATAGACATCAATGTTTAGAAGTTACACGTTTGGTAGCTGAGAAGTTAAATTTAAACGAAGACGCATATTCTACATCATTTCAATCTCGATTAGGTTTCGATCCATGGTTGCAGCCATATACTGATAGAACGATTGAACGCTTAGGTAAAAAAGGAATAAAAACAATGGCAATAGCAACTCCAGCTTTTGTTAGCGATTGTTTGGAGACCTTAGAAGAAATAGCAATGGAAGGTGAAGAAATTTTTCACGAAGTGGGTGGAAAAGAATTTTCAACAATCTCATGTTTAAATACTAATAAAGAGTGGGTTTCATTACTAGCAAAATGGATTAACGAATGGTCTAAAACGCCAGTCGAAGCTTAATTATGGAGTACTATAATTACATAAAAGCATTGCATCTTATTTTTGTGATTACATGGTTTGCTGGTTTATTTTACATTCCAAGACTATTTGTGTATCAGATCGAGGCGTCCCATAAACCGTCTCCAGACAAAGAAATTTTAGGAGACCAATTAAAGTTAATGGCAAAACGCTTGTGGACAATAATTACTTGGCCTTCTGGAATTTTGGCAGTGTTTTTTGGTTTGACTTTATTCTATTTAAACCCATATCTTATTCAAAACGATTGGATGCAAGTAAAACTAGGTTTCGTTGTTTTGCTTATTGCTTATCATTTGCAAACCCATGTTTATTTTAAGCAATTACAAAATAATGTTGTAAAAAAGACTTCTAGTTTTATGCGATTATGGAACGAAGGAGCTACTTTTATTCTATTTGCAGTTATTTTTTTAGTATTGTTAAAAAGTGCTTTTAATTGGATTTTTGGTGTCATTGGTATTTTCGTTTTGGCATTACTACTTATGTTAGGCTTTAAATTATACAAGAATATTAGAAATAAGAATCCAAGAGCATAAAAGGTATTAACTGTTTTAATATTCATTTTTTATGTTTAGACCTTTGGTTTGATTATTGTTATATTTATTGAAATTTATTGCATGAGGTCCCTTTTTATTATAATAGTTGCACTTTCTACATTTAGTAATATGCAAGCTCAAAGCCTAAAGCAAGGTAAATGTTATGAGCGTTGTTTTACTTATAACAAGCCTTTAGAGTGGAAAGAGATTGATTGTGAGAGTTCTAGTGGAGTTAAATCTAATGGTGTAAATGTTTTTACTGTTAAAAAAACAGGTGAAGAAAAAACTAAATTTATAGCCTATCAGCAGCTTTTAGTTGATTTAGATTACGATTTAGAAGTTAGTGGTTTTTTAGATGAAAGAACTATAAATGCACACCATAAGTATTTAAAGCATAAAAAGAAGGCTGAACGTAAAGCTAAACGTAGAAACAGAAAAATATGATGAAATTAAAAAAACTGTCTTTACGTATCAGGATATTTATAGCCATGATCTTGCTAGTAGTGTTGTCTTCAATATTAATTGCAGCAGTTGCAATTTATCAATACAATGAAGAAACTCAAGATTATCATAAACAACGTTTAGAAAGAAAAGAAACAGCAATAATAAGAAGTTTAGACTTTGTTATTCGTGAAACTTCGTTTCCGGTTACTACAGAAAATGTTCCTCTTATTTTTAAAATGAAAATATATGAGGTTGCAGAAGTGCATAATATTCAAATTAATCTATACGATTTAGAAGGTTCGTTGTTAATTTCATCTAAATCAGGACTGCAACCATCTACCGAAAAATGCTTAGAACCAAAGGTTTTAAATACACTTTCTAATACTGCCGAGCATCGTTACGAAGACAGGAGAGCTGAAGGTTCAGAGATTTTTAGATCTTCATATCTGTATATTACAGATACAAAATATAAAGATTTAGCTATTATTAATTTACCATATTTAGAGAGGGACGATTTCCTTGCTAAAGAATTAAATGAATTTTTAGAGCGTTTATCTTATACCTCATTAGTTGTTTTGCTAATGGCAGTTGCATTGGCTTTTTTCTTATCGCGCTACATTACAAAACCAATTAAAGCCATTAGTGAAAAAATGAACGCTACGCGTTTAGAAAAACGTAACGAAAAAATTAATATTCAAGATACTAGTGAAGAAATTTCGACGCTAGTAGATTCGTATAATCGAATGATAGATGAGCTCGAGGAGAGTGCTGTACAATTAGCAACAAGCGAGCGAGAGCAAGCTTGGCGTGAAATGGCAAAACAGGTGGCTCATGAAATAAAAAATCCATTAACTCCAATGCGATTAACGGTGCAAAGTTTTCAGCGAAAGTTTAATCCTGAAGACGAGAATATTTATCAGAAATTAGACGAATACACTAAAACTTTAATACAGCAAATAGATACAATGAGTTCTATTGCCGGTGCTTTTTCAAATTTCGCAAAAATGCCAGCGCAAAAAAATGAAATGCTTAATGTTGTTGAGGTGGTAGATTTAACGCTCGATATTTTTAACGAGAATTATATAACCTTTCAATCGGATAGAAAAGAAATTATTGCTAATTTTGATAGAACACAGCTTATTCGAGTGGTTACCAACTTAATAAAAAATGGAATTCAGGCCATTCCAGAAGGAAGATTACCACAGATTATTGTTAATGTAGTTGAAGAAAATGAAGCTATAAAAATTACGGTTTCAGATAATGGAATTGGTATTTCTGAAGAAAATAAAGCTAAAATTTTTGAACCTAAATTTACTACAAAATCTAGCGGAATGGGTTTAGGTCTTGCTATGGTTAGAAATATTGTGGAAACTTATCGTGGAACTATTACCTTTGTATCTAAGAAGGATGAGGGCACAACTTTTATTGTTGCTTTCCCAAAAAAATAAATAACAAAACTTTTACTAATATAGAAGTTATAAATATAATTTTCAATGCAATACGAAAACATACTATCAGTAAGCGAAAACGGGATATCAACTATTACAGTCAATAGACCTTCAAAATTAAACGCTTTAAATAAAGCAACTATAGGTGAGCTTCACGAGGCTTTTAAAGCTGCAAATAATGATGAAGCAATAAAGGTAATAATTATTACAGGAAGTGGTGAAAAAGCTTTTGTTGCAGGAGCAGATATTAGTGAATTCGCAAACTTTAGTGTAGAAAACGGAGGTAAATTAGCAGCTAAAGGACAAGAATTATTATTTGATTTTGTTGAGAATTTAAGTACGCCAGTAATTGCAGCCGTAAACGGTTTTGCACTTGGTGGTGGGCTAGAGTTGGCTATGGCAGCACACTTTAGAGTGGCAAGCGATAATGCAAAAATGGGATTACCAGAAGTTTCTTTAGGTGTAATACCTGGTTATGGTGGTACACAGCGTTTACCACAATTAGTTGGTAAAGGTCGTGCCATGGAAATGGTAATGACTGCTGGGATGATAGATGCAAATACAGCAAAAGATTACGGTTTAGTAAACCATGTGGTAACACAGGAAGAATTAATGCCTTTAGCATTAAAAATTGCAAGTAAAATTATGCGTAACTCTTCTGTTGCAATAAGCAAAGCTATAAATGCTGTGAATGCTAATTTTAAAGATGGTGTTAACGGTTTTGAAACAGAAATTGAGGAATTTGGAAATTGCTTTGGTACTGAAGATTTTAAAGAAGGAACAACGGCTTTTTTAGAAAAAAGAAAAGCAGATTTTCCAGGGAAATAGTATAAAAAATTTATTTTTAATACTATATAATCATAAAAAAAAGGGAGCCATTAATGGTTCCTTTTTTATATAATTTACTTATTTTTAAAGACTAGAAAAGCTTGTAAATGTTCTGTCGTTTACAGTAATTTCAATTTTATAATCTCCTGTTCTATCTTTTAATAAAGTATATTTCTTAGCGATAATACTAGTGTCATTTACAGTTTCAGAATATATTTTCTCGTAAGAGTCATTTTCTGTATCGTAATAAATGTTTATTGAGTAATTAGATTTTGTAGGGTTGTAAGTGTTAACTGTTATCATTTGATCTTCAGTTTTTATTCTTGGCTTGTAAATAACCTTTAAGCTTTCTTTATCAAATGTTACCGTTTTAGAATTTACTGTAAAAGGATATACTCTAATGTCGGCTTTTTTATCTAATTCAAAGATGTAGCTACCGTTAGGTAATGTTGTAAGGTCAAAAGACTTATTATATTTTCCATTTTCTAAAATAGCTTCTCTGTAAAGAATAATACCATAAGCATCTTTTACAAGTAACATATCTCCCTGACTTACATTTTCTAAAACTAAAGTAGTTTTTCCGTCTTCTTCATTATTTAATGAAGTTAATTCTGTTGCATTGCTGATTAGTGTAGCAAATATCATTGCTAATACTAAAGTGTTTTTCATTAATGTTTTCATAATCTTATTTTTTAAGTGATTATGTGGACAAAGGTACAGGCAAAGAGTTGTTATGAAAACAAGTGATTTGGCTATTATCTATGCTAAATTAACCTCAGTACTATTTACGAAAACGATATATGTTAATATAGTATATATTAATGCTAAATTAGCATAGGTTGAGAACCCTTTATTTTGTAATTTTGTTTAAAGCTTTTACTTATTTTGAATACTAAACCTACATTTAAAAAAATCACCCCAAATTTTGGTAGTTCTATCACAACTATTGAGAAAACTAAAAAGCGTAAACGTAGCGAAGCGTTTTGGCATTTCCATCCTGAAATTGAAATGGTGTATGTGAATAAAGGAAAAGGTAGAAGGCATATAGGTAACCATTTATCTTACTTTAATAATAGTCAGTTAATTTTAATTGGATCTAACTTGCCGCATAATGGTTTTACAGATCGTTTAACATCTAAAGGCAAAGAAACAATGGTACAGTTTCATCCAGATTT
This sequence comes from Lacinutrix algicola, assembly GCF_001418085.1. Lineage (GTDB taxonomy): Bacteria > Bacteroidota > Bacteroidia > Flavobacteriales > Flavobacteriaceae > Lacinutrix > Lacinutrix algicola. The sequence continues at coordinate 29,593 of NZ_LIQH01000037.1, read as the reverse complement.
TTTAGGAGAAACTTTAAAAACGCTTCCAGAATTAAAGAATATATTCCAATTACTAGAACGTGCTAAAAAGGGTATTCTATTTAAGCCAGAAATTAAAAAAATTGTTGGACCTAAAATTGAGAAGTTAACAAAATACACAGGTATTAAAAAAATAACAAAACTTCTTGAAATATTAGAACTGTTGGCATTAACAGACGATTATGTGGTGTTAAATGAGAATGGATATGTATTTGAAACACAACCACAGGATAGTAATAAAATAGATCGAATTTTTAAATACGTTAGTAAAAACTATCAAAACCACATTACTTTAGATGAAATAGCAAACTATGTAAGTATGACGGTTCCTGCTTTTTGTCGTTACTTTAAAAAAGTTACAGGAAAAACATTTACGCAGTTTGTTAATGAGTTTAGGGTGTTTCATGCTACAAAACTCTTAACAGAGAGTCAGAGTAGTATTACCGATATTTGTTTTGAGTGTGGTTTTAATAACTTTTCGCACTTTAATAAGGTATTTAGTGAAGTAATAGGTAAAAGTGCCTCTAAATATAGGGGAGAGTTAAAAGCAATGGTACAGTAAAGGAATCACGGCTTTAAAACTTGACATAATAAACTAATTATTTCTCTCCATTCCACTCTGCAAAAAATTGTTTTAAATACAATAGCATAAAATCATGCCTTTGGCTGGCAATTTTTTTTCCTGTTTTGGTATTCATTTTGTCTTTTAAAAGTAGTAGTTTTTCATAAAAATGATTTATTGTAGGTGCTGTAGAGGCTTTGTATTCTGCTTTTGTCATATTAAGATTGGGCTTAATATCTGGATTGTAAATCGTTCTATTTTTAAAGCCACCATAATTTATGGTTCTAGCAATACCAATTGCTCCTAAAGCATCTAATCTATCTGCGTCTTGAACTACGTCTAACTCTATAGATTTAAAAACATCTCTATTGCCAATGTTAGAGCTATAAGAGATGTTTTCTATAATTTTAACTACATGATTTATAATACTAGAATCTACATTTTGTTTAATTAAAAACGCTGCTGCTACTCTAGGTCCAATAGTGCTATCTCCATTATGAAATTTACTATCGGCAATATCATGTAACAAGGCACCAAGAGAAACGGTTAGTTGGTCTACTTTTTCATTTTTAGCTATAAGTATCGCGTTTTTATAAACACGTTCTATGTGAAACCAATCATGTCCGCCTTCTGCACCTGCTAATTCCTTTTTTACAAAAGTTTTAGTCGCTTCTATTAAAGCAAGATCAACCATATTATAACTTTGCTGGCTCTACCCATTTAAATTGGTAAGAGTTTTCCGGAACCTTTATTCTATCTGCCAAACGTATCATTCTCGAAGGTAATTTCATTAAGTAATCACGAGCTTTTTCAGCTTCATCTGTAAGACCAGTAACTTTATCAATTTCCCAACGCTTAGTTAGTTTTTCTAATATCTCAATATAATCCATAGAAGTATACACACCAATACGTTGTGCTGTATTAGAAAACTCTTCGAAAACAGAACCTATTTTACCGCCAGATTCTCTTAAAAAATGAGCAGGCATTGTAATTTTTTGCTTCATCATGTATTGAAACGCTAACATCATTTGGCTTGGGTCTACAGCGAAAATACGCTCTACAAACTCACTGTATGCATGGTGATGTCTCATTTCGTCACCAGCAATAATCTTACACATTTTAGCCAATTGTTTGTTGCCTTTTTGCTTCGCTAATTTAGCAACGCGGTTATGAGAAACGTAAGTTGCTAACTCTTGAAAACTAGTGTAAACAAAGTTTTTATATGGATCTTGAGCAGTACCAATATCAAAACCATCAGAAATAAGATGTTGTGTGGTTTGTTCGATTTCTTTCATATTAACACGCCCAGAAAGGTATAAGTACTTATTAAGTACATCTCCATGACGGTTTTCTTCAGCAGTCCAATGTCTTACCCATTTAGCCCAGCCATTTCTACCACCTTGATCTACACCTTCAACATCCATTAACCAAGATTCGTATGTTGGTAATGCTTCTTCAGTAATCATATCGCCAACTAAAACCACCCAGAAATCGTAAGGTAATTCTTTAGATAATTCTCTAATTTCCTTTACTTCCTCAAGAAAGTTTGGACCTTCAGAATTAGGTAAAAAATCTGTTGGTTGCCAAATAGTTTCTGGCGGAATTAAATATTTTTCTATTAGTGTTTCTATGTCTTTTTCTAAAAACGACATCACTTCTAATCTTACATTTTTTAATGACATAATCTTAAATTTTAATACTACTTTTAATAGTGGTTTCTATGTGCGTAAGTAGTTCTTCAGTAGAACTAAAATCACTAGATTTAACGGGTTTATGAGCTTCAAAAGTCAAGCTATTTCCAATACCCATAGGGAATTTTCCATAACGTAAATTTTTCCACGAATTATTAATAGTCACTGGAATAATTACAGCGCTAGGTATATATTTTATTAATGTTTCTAGACCTTTAGTCTGAAATTTTTTAGGCTTACCATCACGACTTCTAGTGCCTTCAGGAAAAATTACAGCTGCTCTTTTTGTAGACTCTATATAATCTGCAAATTTTCTAATAGCCACAATAGCTTGTCTTGGGTTCTTTCTATCTATTAAAGCAGATCCTCCATGTCTTAGGTTGTAAGACACACTAGGTAAACCTTTGCCTAATTCTTTTTTACTCACAAATTTCACATGGTGTTTTCTAAAATACCACATCATTGGCGGAATATCTGCCATACTCTGGTGATTAGAAACAATTATTACAGGTTGAGAGTTGTCTAATTTATAAGGATTAATAAACTTGTGTGTAGACCCTAAAAGATTAATACAGCGCATTAAGCAAAACTGTAAATAATCTACACTTTTTTTATGCGCTTTGTATCCAAACACATTAAAACAAAGCCATTGTATTGGATGGAAAACAAGTAGAGTTAACCCAAAAAATAGGAAATAAAGACAAGTTAATGGATATGCTAAAATTTTTCTCATTTGTACTATAAAATCTATATATCAAAAATAGAAAAACCACGCTTAAAAAGCGTGGTTTTTCTATAATACTTAGTTTAATAGTTGCTAGATGCTCACTATTAAAGTCTAATACTTTCTAGCAATGCTCGTTATAAGCATCAACAAGGTTCTCTGCAATTAATTCTGCAGGACGACCTTCAATATGATGACGCTCTAACATGTGTACTAATTCTCCGTTTTTAAACAAAGCCATACTTGGCGAGCTTGGAGGAAAAGGTACCATATGTGCTCTTGCTTGGTTAACCGCTTCTTTATCTACACCTGCAAAAACAGTTACGATATTAGTAGGTTTTTTATCATTATTTAAACTCATTTTTGCACCTGGACGCGCATTTGCTGCTGCACAACCACAAACCGAATTTACAACCACTAACGTAGTTCCTTCTCTTTTTATAGCCTCGTCAACAGACGCTGCTGTATGTAGTGCTTCAAAACCTGCGTTTGTTAAATCTTCGCTCATAGGTTTTACCATTTCTGCTGGATACATATCTTTCTAATTTTTATATTAATATTCTATTTGTACAAAGTTAATCAAAAACCATGCAATTATAATTATGGCGTTACCTTATATCACTATCGTGCCATAAGGTCAGGCTATCACTACTCGCTTTTTTTGAGAAAAACAAAAAAGAGCTCAAACATACCGTTCCATCCTTAACGCGCTTACTTGCTAATAGTCGTAACAAAACAAGAGAATTGACAACTAACAAAGTATTATATTTACAATCTTAAAAATAATAGCAGGATAATGAGTGGATTAAAATGGATTGGTGCCACAATAGGTTGGTCTTTTGGTGGACCAATAGGAGCAATAATAGGATTAGCACTTGGTGGTTTAGGAGATGCTTTGGCATCAGGAAAAGGAGGTTTTACAATAGGTGATGGAACATTTAATGAAGAGCGTTCGCAACAAGGTAGAAGACCAAACTATAGAACACAACAACAAAGAAGAGCACAAACAACTTCTGGAGATTTTGAAGTTAGCTTACTAATTTTAGCAACTGTAGTTATTAAGGCCGATGGTGTGCAAGACCAACGCGAATTAGATTTCGTTCGTAAGCAATTTGTTGCCATGTACGGTAAAGACAGAGCAAATAAAGCATTCGAATTATTTAAAAAAGTGAGTCAACAAACTGTGCCGTTACGTCAAGTGTGTATGCAAATACAGCAGATGATGGATCACTCGTCTCGTTTACAGCTTATGCACTTTTTATTTGGTATCGCAAAAGCCGATGGTATGGTAACCGAAGATGAAGTAAACCAAATTTTCACCATAGCCGGTTATTTAGGTATTAGTTCTCGCGATTATAATAGTATAAAAGCGATGTTTTATAACAGTAGCGATAATGCTTATAAAATTTTAGAAATCACAAAATCTGCTACTACAAGCGAAATTAAAAAAGCCTATAGAAATATGGCTAAAAAATACCATCCAGACAAAGTTGAGCACTTAGGAGAAGAGCATAAAAAAGGAGCCGAAGATAAATTTAAACAAGTGCAAAAAGCTTACGAGCAATTGCAACAAGAGCGTGGCTTTAAGTAAGCAGTTTTAGTAGGCAATTTTGTAATCTATTAAAATAGTAGTAATTTTATAAAGAGATTACTAATAAAAGCACCTCTCTTTAATTAAAGAGAGGTGCTTTCGGTTTTAACTAAAACGGGTGAGTTTGAGAGAAAATATATAGCTGTTTTAAGCCTGTTTTTTATTAAATATAAAATAAGTTAAATTATTTAGGAGACCTTTTAGCAAAACAACCATTAATAAGTAAACAACTATTTATGAGCGATCAAAAAATATTGGAACTTTTTAAAAATGATAAGCGAAGTAAGGCATTTAAGGAGTTGTATAAGCTTTATCCAAGAATAGAAAAACTTATTCTATCTAAAGGAGGAAAAAAATCTGATGCACAAGATGTGTTTCAAGAAGCATTAATTATTTTAAATCGTAATCTGCAAAAATCAGATTTTAAATTAACAGCTTCATTTTCTACCTATTTGTATTCTGTTTCTAGGTTTGTATGGAAAGACATGCAAAACAAATTTTCTACACAAGAACTTCACGATTTAAAAGATAATGAAGTTTCAATATTTCATCACGTATTAGAAGAAAAAAAGTATCGCTTTGCCGAGAGCGCATTTCGCGAATTAGGAGAACGATGTCAAGAATTATTACAACGGTTTTACTTCAAAAAAATGTCTTTTAAAGCCATTGCTGAGGTTATGCAATTTAAAAGCGAAAAAATTGCTAAAAACCAGAAGTACAAATGTTTGAAAAAAGCAAAAGACATCTACAGAACAACAATTAAAACCGTTCAATCTTAATTCGAAACAATCATGGAAAAATATATAGACTTAATAAATGGGTATTTAAATAATACACTTTCAGGAAATGAAAGAAAAAACTTTGAAAACAGATTAGAAACCGATTCAGAATTTAAAGAGATTTATAACGAACAAGTTGCCATTTTAGAAGGTGTAAAACGTATTGGATTGAAAGCAGAAATTAATGCTGTAAAACAAAATTACATTCGTGGGAAGTGGAAGAAATATCTTGGAGTTTCGATTGGTGCTATTATAGTTTCAGTTTTAGTTTTTAATTTCTTTTCAGGAAAAGAAGATAAATTGAAAGATTTATTGAATTTTGAAACAGAATACGTCCAACAATATAAGGTTGCTTCAGATTCTGTAATAAGTATTGTTGGAAAAAAAGGAACTGTTATCACTTTTAAAACTAAAGACTTGGTAAACAAATCGAATAGAGGTATTAATAGTGATAGTTTAACGATAAACTTAATGGAACTAACTAATAAACAAGACTTGATTTTTGCAAATGCACAAACAATTTCTGATAATAAATGGTTGATTTCTGGTGGAGCTTATAAAATTGAAATCGAAGCGAACGGAAAAGAATTGTTTATAAAAAAAGGAAAAACTATAAGTGTAAAATTTCCAAAATTTACAGAAGAAGAGAACGATGAAATGGAAATATTTTATGGGAATAGGAATAGTAGTAAATACATGAATTGGTCTAAGGTTAATTTAAAATTGAAGGTTAATAAAAATTATGTAATAGTTTATAAGGATACCACAATTGTTGATGAAGAAAAAACAAAAGCTTATGGAGGTATTAAATACACGAAAGGCAAATTAAAAATAGATAGCCTCGGTTTTTTATTAAATAAAGAAATCAAGGCTCAATTTTCTATGATTAATAAATTTTATGCTGAAAATGATACACTAAGAATTTATAATAGAGACAATAAACTTTATGATGATTTAGTTGGTTTGGAATCAGGTAATGAAAGAGGTTTTTCTGTGATTTTAAAAAAAGACTTAAACAGTATTTTAAAAGGTAGTAATAAAGGTTACAAGACTACTAATTATATTTCTTATAGTAATATAACTGATGATTTTTACAAAACTATTGAGATTTCGAGGTTAGGATGGATAAATGTAGATAAATACACGAATACTGAAGAGTTGGTTACTGTTAGTCTAAATTCAAATAAAAAGATGTATAATAAAGAGGTTTTTATTATTGATAAAAAAAACAATACGATATTAAATGTCTATAATTCTAAAATAGATTTACCAATAAATAGATCTTTTTATATTATATCTATTGGAATTAGAAACAATGAAATCTATGGTTTTAAAAAATCTATGCGTTTTAATAAAGATAGTAACTATCAAATTGAGTTTAAAAAAATAAATGAATCACAGATTAAATCAATTTTAACTTTATAGCTTAAGATTGTTATTTAGAAGAATTATGAGCTAAATTTTTTAAGAAAATGAGAAAAACACTCGTTTTCTATCTAAAGACGATTACTTACTCCCAAACGCCAACAACTGATTATAAATAACAGACTTAGACTGCGCATTAATAGCTTTAGCATCATCCTTTGTTAAACCTTCAGTCTGAATAAATTTGTGAATTTTTGCTCTCATTTGTCCAGGACTTCCGCTAAAAAAAGTATAAGAAAAACGTTTTTTGTTATCACCAAAAGTAATTGGCACAATAGGTATTTGATGATTTATAGCTAAACGGAAAGCACCATCCTTAAAATCGGTTAAAAGAATATGTTCTTCGGGCACTAGGCCTTCAGGAAAAATACAAATACTTAAACCTTGCTTTAAACGTCTTTGCGCTCTTAAAAACACAGCCTGTCTACTTTTTGGGTTGTTTCTATCTACTAAAATAGCAGTACGCTTATAGAAAAAGCCGAATAGTGGAATCTTTGCAAGTTCAGCTTTACCAACAAAAACAAATGGGTTTTTAACAGTAACTAACATTAACATAATATCCACCATAGAGGTATGGTTAGCAATAAACATATAACTCTTGCTTTTTTCGGGTACTTGCTCTCTTATTATTTTAGTATTAAATCCCATGCCTATTAAAATACAACGTGCCCAAATGCGTGCGAGTTTAAAGAAGTAAGGATACCAAGACTCTTTTAAAATCGAGACTATTAGAAAAGGAAACATAATAATTATAGGTAATGCAACCATTACGTAAAACCAAATACGGTAGAATAACCAGAAAATGTATTTAAATACAACCATAGTCGCCAAAAATACATAATTGTTTTGAGCTATTTTAATTGAAAAAAAATACCTTTGTTTTTTAATTAACTCAAAAAGAACTTCTACTAATGTTTAGGTAGAGAAGAGTTAAAATACAGGTAATATTATGGCAAGAGTACTTACAGGAATACAAAGCACAGGAACACCACATTTAGGAAATATATTAGGTGCATTAAAGCCAGCAATGGCATTAGCTAACGATGCAGCAAATGAGTCGTTTTTGTTTATTGCAGATATGCACTCGCTTACCCAAATTAAAGACGGAGAGACTTTACGTGGAAATACATATTCTACAGCTGCAACATGGTTGGCTTTAGGTTTAGATATAGAAAAAACAGTGTTTTACAGACAAAGTGATATACCACAAACAACAGAGTTGTCTTGGTATTTAAATTGTTTTTTTCCATACCAACGTTTAACATTAGCACATGGTTTTAAAGATAAAGCAGATAGATTAGAAGATGTAAACGCTGGTTTATTTACTTACCCAATGCTTATGGCAGCAGATATTTTATTGTATGATGCAGAAATTATTCCTGTTGGAAAAGACCAATTACAACACATAGAAATGACGCGAGATGTAGCCTCTCGTTTTCATGCTAAAATGGGTGAAACATTTGTAATGCCTAAAGGTCAAATACAGGAAAATAACATGCTTATTCCAGGAACCGATGGTGCTAAAATGAGTAAGAGTAAAGGTAATATTATCAATATATTTTTGCCAGAAAAAAAGTTGCGTAAGCAAGTAATGACTATTAAAACAGACAGTACAGCGTTAGAAGATGCTAAAGACTGGTCTACTTGTAACTGTTTTGCTATTTATAGTTTAATGGCTTCAGAAGAAGAAATAATAACAATGAAAGCCAATTACGAAAACGGTAATTATGGTTACGGTCACGCAAAACAAGCCTTATTCGAATTAATTTTAAAAACGTTTGAAACAGAAAGAGAACGTTACAATTTTTATATGGATAATCTTGATAAAATAGACGAAGCACTTGCTAAAGGAGCAGAAAAAGCTAAAGTTGTTGCAGATGCTGTTCTAAAACGTGTAAGAGCTAAAGTTGGATATTAAAGTTTTGCGCAACTAAAAGCTATTTTTTAGTAGCTTTTAGTTGTGTCAACATTTCTTTGGTAATCGCTTCAAGATCAAAACTGTGTTTCCAGTTCCATTGGTCTCTAGCTTCGGTATCATCAATACTTTGTGGCCAAGAGTCAGCAATGTCCTGTCTAAAATCAGGCTTGTAAGTCATTTTAAATTCAGGAATCACTTTTTGTATAGACGCTGCAATTTCTTTTGGCGTAAAGCTAATTCCAGATAAATTATAGGCCGATCTTATTTTTATAGTTTCTGGTTTAGCAGCCATAATATCTACAGTTGCTTTAATAGCATCGTCCATAAATAACATTGGTAATGCTGTGTTTTCAGATAAGAAACATTCGTATTTACTTTCTTTTAAAGCTTCATGGTAAATTTCAACAGCATAATCTGTAGTACCACCACCAGGTAATGTTTTCCAACTAATAATACCAGGATAACGAATACTTCTAACATCTACTCCATATTTATTATGGTAATATTCACACCAGCGTTCACCAACTTGTTTAGTAATACCATAAACAGTTGTAGGCTCCATTGTTGTGTACTGTGGTGTGTTTTCTTTAGGTGTTGTTGTTCCAAATACAGCAATACTAGAAGGCCAAAATACATGATCAATAACTTTTCCTTTGGCAAGATTTAAAACATGAAACAAAGAGTTCATGTTTAAATCCCAAGCTTCCATTGGGTATTTTTCACCAGTAGCACTTAATAGCGCAGCCATTAAATACACAGTTTTTACATTATTATTAATACAACAATCTTTAATAGCATTAAAATTCTTAGCATCAAGAATAGCAAAAGGACCTGCGTTTACAAGATCTAGTTTTCGGGTGTTAATATCGCTAGCAATAACGTTATTTACGCCGTGGATTTCTCTAAGTTTGTAAGTAAGCTCAGAGCCTATTTGGCCGCAAGCGCCAATAATTAAAATTTTTGATGACATAATTTGTTGTATAAAAAGTGAGTCAAAAATAATAAGATTTTATTCAGTATTTAGATAAAAACTAAAATTTAATAGTACGAATCTATTTTTATGAAATTACTAAGAACTTAAAAGATTGAATACAATATATTTGTAATAATCAAGATACCATACTTAATGAAAAATATATTAATAATAGCGCTTCTAGTTATGCTTTCGTCTTGCAAAAAAGAAGTGACTGTAATAACTGAAACTACTTTAGTTGCTAAAGATTTAACAAAAATTACTAAAGAAGACATTTCTAAAATTAACTATATAGAATATGGTATAGATAGTAAAGCTAAAATAACTTTAGATTCTTGGCAAGCCTACAATACTATTTCAAGTGCTATAGATAAAATTAAACAAGCAGATTTTACTTTCTTTAAAACTGATGATGCTATTTTTAATACCACATTAACAGATATAGAAACAACAACGCCAGAGGCAATAGATAGTGAGCCAATAAAAGCAAGAATTTTAATTTTAAGAACAAAATTATTAAAACTTAGAGAGTCGATTAATTTAAATACAGCTAGTAAAAGTGAAAAGCTAATTGCTATAAGAGAATTGTTTCAATCCTTTTCTTATGTCACTCTTCAAATAAATAAGAAGTTCGAAAAAGAAGCTCAGAACATTATTAAACTAGATTCGTTATGAGAATAATTACATTACTCTTAATAAGCTTGTTTTTTATGTCTTGCAAAACGGAAATTTTAGAGACTAAAAAAACTCAAGTTATTTCTACAGAAGAAATGGAAAAAAACATCAATATTTCTTTAGATCTTTGGCATAAAGCTGCAGCTGAAGCAAATTTTGATAACTACTTTAATTTAATGACAAAGGACGGTGCGTTTATTGGTACAGATGCATCTGAAAATTGGCAAAACGAAGCTTTTAGAACGTTTTCAAAACCTTATTTCGATAAAGGGAAAGCTTGGAGTTTTACTGCAGTAGAAAGAAACATCTATGTGTATGAGAATCAAAAATTAGCATGGTTCGATGAGTTATTAAATACTCAAATGAAATTATGTAGAGGCTCTGGAATACTAAAATTAGAAGACAATCAATGGAAAGTAGCTCATTATGTTTTGTCTATAACTATTCCAAACGATAATGTTTCCGAAGTTGTAAAATTGAAGTCAGATTTTGATAACTTATATTCAGAAAAGCTGAAAACTAAAGATTAAAGGTTGGTTTTTTACGATTAAATACAATTTAATCTTTTACTTTTTAAAAAAATGTAAAATGAAAGATTTATTTATCCTATTTTGTTTTTTATCATTTTATTTTTCTCAAGCGCAATACAACCAGAATGCACCTTGGATGGAAAATATTAATGTAGAAAACAGAGCAAAAACTAACAATCCAATAAAGTTTAAAGAAGTTGTAAATGCTTTTAATTCCTACTGGGAAACAAGAGATCCTAATGTAAAAGGAAGTGGTTACAAACCTTTTAAGCGTTGGGAAAACCACTGGAAGAACTTTGTAAAAGAAGATGGTACTTTGCCTAACTCTCAAGAACTTTGGGATACTTATTTAAGTACAAAAAGTAGTGCCGTATCTAGAAGCTCTATGGTAGATGGTAGTAATTGGTTACCAGTAGGTCCATTTACGCACACAAATACAGGGTCATGGTCTTCTGGTCAAGGTCGTGTAAATGTTATTGTTAAAGATGAGTCTGTTGCCGGAACTTATTATGCAGGAGCACCAGCAGGAGGATTTTGGAAGTCTACAGATAATGGCGCTTCTTGGGATACGTACACAGATAATTTACCACAAATAGGAGTTTCTGGTATTGCCATAGATTATAACAATCCTGGTACTATTTATATTGCAACAGGAGATGATGATGCAGGGGATTCTGCAACTGTTGGAGTAATGAAATCTACAGATGGTGGTCTAAGTTGGAATACTACAGGCTTAAATGCAGGAAATACTCCTGGAAGCATGAATGACATTTACGTAAGTTCTACAAATGCTAATATTGTTTGGGTTGCAACCAATAATGGTGTGTACAAATCTACAGATGCAGGAACAACTTGGAGCAATACAAATAATACTCAAGGGCAAAATATTAGAGATATTAAAATTAATCCTCAAGACGATGCTATAGTTTATGCAGTGTCTTCAAGCCGTTTTTTTAAGTCAACAAATGGAGGTGATAGTTTTACTGCTTATAACTCTTCAAGTTATGGTTTACCACTATCTAATCTTTCAAGACTAGCAATTGATGTCACTCCTGCAAATCCTAATTTGGTTTATGTTTTAGCATCAGATAATAGTAGTGGATTTAGAGGTATTTATAGATCTACAGACTCAGGAGACACATTTTCTACAATTGCAACACCAGCAACAGTTGGTGATATTTTTGAATCCACACAAAGTTGGTTTGATATGGCTTTTGGAGTGTCGGCAACAAATGAAAATGAAATTTATACAGGTGTTTTAAATGTTTGGAAAGGTGTTGTAGGAACTAATGGTCAGGCAACATTTACAAAAATTAACAACTGGAATTCACCTTTTAGCTCAACATACACGCATGCAGATATTCATTTTATAAGATCTTACGGAGGTGAGCTTTTAGTTGGTTCAGATGGAGGTTTCTATAAATCGGAGAATGCAGGTGTGAGTTTTACAGACCTAACAGGAGGAATGCAAATAGGTCAATTTTATCGTATTGCGGTTTCTAAGCAATCATCAAATAAAATGGTTGGTGGTTTACAAGATAATGGTGGTCATGCCTATAATAATAACACATGGCAAAACTATTATGGAGCAGATGGAATGGATACAGCTATAGATCCTGCAAATTCTAATATCTATTATGGTTTTATTCAAAACGGAAGCAGTTTATATATATCAAATACTTCAGGAGGAGCAATTAGTGGTAGCGTTGGTAGCCCAGAAGACGGAAATTGGATTACACCATTAAAAATGAATAGTAATAGCGAACTATTTGCTGGATATAATTCAGTTTATAAATTAGAAAATGGTGCTTGGGTTCAAGTATCTCAAAATTTTGGATCGAGAGTAGATGTTCTTGAAATAGACGATATTAATCCAGACAACATGTATGTTGGAGTTAATAGTACACTTAGAAAAAGTACAGATCGTGGTGTATCGTTTTCATTAGCTCAAAATTTCTCTAGTAATATAACATCTATAGAAGTAAATACTGCCGATAGTAATATTGTATATGTAACAACTTCTGGAACAAATGGTCAGGTTTATAAATCAACAGATGGCGGTTCAAATTTCACTAATATTTCTATAGGTTTACCTAATGTGACTAAAAATAGCATTAAACATCAAAATTTAAATTCTGATAATCCTTTGTTTTTAGGAACAAGTTTAGGTGTTTATCGTTATGATGATGTTACTTTAACATGGGACCTTTTTAATATAGGCTTACCTAATGTTGATGTAACAGATGTTGAAATTAATGTTTTCGATAATAAAATTACAGCTTCAACTTATGGAAGAGGAGTTTGGCAGTCTACAATTCCAACAAAGTTAGCTCCAACAGATGTTAAGCTTTTAGGGGTAACAGGAATAGGTTCTGCAATAGAATGTAATGCTAGTATTACACCTCAGGTTGAAATAAGTAATAGTGGAGTAAGTACTATAACTGCAGCAGATATAACATATACGGTAGATGGAACAGATACTATTTATAATTGGACAGGTAGTTTAGCATCAGAAGCAACAACAACGGTTGTATTACCACAAATAAACCTATCTAAAGGAATACACACATTCTCAGCTTCGGTTAACACATTTAACGATGCTTACAGTATAAATAATAGTTCTGAAGAAAAACTAATCCTTGCTAATGCTTCAGCAGCTGTACAAGTAGTAAATACTTTCGAAACAGTAAGTGAAGAGTTATTAGTTTCAGATGAAGGAGCTGTAACTCAATATTGGGAAAGAGGAATACCAAATGGAGCGCTGTTAAATGACTTTGCAAACCCAAGTAATCAGGTTTATGCTACCAATTTAGGAGGGCAATACCAAGACAATACTAAAAGTTATTTAATAAGTGAATGTTACAATTTATCTACACTCAATGGTCCTGTATTAGAGTTTGATATGGCTTTTCAGTTAGAATTAGATTGGGATATTTTATATATGGAATACTCAACAGATCAAGGGTTAAATTGGTCGGTTTTGGGTACTGCTTCAGATCCTAATTGGTATAACAGTAGTACTTTACCTGGTAATAATTGTAATAACTGTCCCGGAGCACAATGGACAGGTAGTAGTACTAGTTTGTCTAATTATAGCTACGATTTATCAGCATTTACTACTGAAACAACAATGATGTTTAGATTTGTTTTTCATTCAGACCAAGCAGTTGCAGAAGAAGGAGCAATAATAGATAATTTAGTCGTTACTCAAAATGCATTAAGCGTAGATGAGTTTAGTGTTAATGGTTTTTTAGTATATCCAAACCCATCAAGTGGAATTTTTAATATCACAGCAAAAACACCTGAAGCTTTTAATTATGATATATTCGATATCACTGGAAAATTAATACTTCAGCAAAAAAATGTAAAAGCAAATAACAGCCAGCATCAAATAGATATTAGTAGTTATGCTTCTGGAATTTATTTATTAGAAATTTATAATCAACAGAGTAAAATTGTTAAAAAATTAATGCTTAAATAAAATTTAAACAATCTATTTTAAAAGCGCATCCTAATTAGGGTGCGCTTTTTTTTATGTTAAATGAAAAGGTTACATAAAAATATCTGTGTAAATTAGATGCTTATAATCAACTTAAGAATTTTAATAAAATGAAAACTAACTTTAAAACAGTATCATTGCTTGGTGTGCTTGCTTTATCAAGTATTGTAGCATGTAAAGAAGAACCTAAAGAAGATGTGGTTCAACTAGTGGAAACACCTGGGATTAATTTGGATTTAATGGACACCAATGTAAAGCCTAGCGAAGATTTCTTTAAATACGTAAATGGAAAATGGTTAGAAACTAACGAGATTCCAGACGATAGGTCTACTTGGGGAAGTTTTTCAGAACTTAGAAAAAACACAGATGAAGATGCTTTAGCTATTTTAAAAGCAGCTATGAATACAGACAAAGACCTTGAAACTATAGAAGTGCTTCCTGGTTCGGATCAAGAAAAAGCGGTGCATTATTTTCAAACAATAATGGATACTTTAGGTAGAAACAAACAAGGACTAAAACCTTTAAAGCCTTACTTAGCTAAAATTGAGGCTATTAAAACTAACGAAGATTTACAGTCTTACATGATAGAGATGGAGCCTATAGGTGGTGGAGGTTTATACGGTTTTGGTGTAGGTAGTGATCCTAAAGATAGTAATAGAAATGTTGCTTATGTTGGAGGAGGAAGTACTGGTTTACCAGATAGAGATTATTATGTAAAAGATGATGCAGATTCTAAAGAGAAAAGAGCAAAATATGTAGAGCACGTTGCTAGAATGCTACAATATTTAGGTGATACTGAAGCTGAGGCAAAAGCACAAGCAGAAAGAATTTTAGCTTTCGAAACACGTATTGCTGAAGCGAAAATGGATAAGGTAGAGAGACGTGATGCACGTAAACGTTACAATCCAAGATCTATTGCAGACTTACAAAAAATGGTGCCAGCCGTAAATTGGAAAAACTATTTTGATGGTATTGGAGCAACAGAATTAGATACTGTAATTGTTGGAGACTTAGGTTACTTTAATCGCTTACAAGAAATTTTAGCTGAAGGTAATGTAGAAGATTGGAAAACGTATTTAAGATGGTCTACCTTTAATAGCGCAGCAGGTAGTTTATCTACAGAATTAGATAAAGCAAACTGGGAATTCTATGGTAAAACTTTAAATGGAGCTAAAAAACAACGTGCTTTAGATGAGCGTGCTTTGGGAAGTTTAAATGGAACATTAGGAGAAGCTTTAGGTAAATTATATGTAGATAGAAAATTCCCACCAGAAGCAAAAGCTAAGGCCGAAAAAATGATTAAGAATGTAATTTTAGCATTCGAAAACAGAATCAATAATTTGGAGTGGATGAGCCCAGAAACAAAAGTAAAGGCCATCGAAAAACTTAAAGCAACACAAATTAAAATTGCTTACCCAGATAAGTGGAAAGACTATTCTTCTTTAGATATCGCAAGTACAGAAAATGGAGGTTCATACCTTCAAAACTCTTTAAATGCACAAGCATGGAACTTTAAAAAGGATATCGATAAATTAGGTAAGCCTGTAGATAAAAGCGAATGGTACATGGCACCACAAGTTGTAAACGCTTACTTTAATCCTTCGTATAACGAAATTGTTTTTCCAGCAGCTATTTTACAACCTCCTTTTTATAATTATACAGCAGACGACGCTGTTAATTATGGTGGGATAGGAGCCGTTATTGGTCATGAAATTTCTCATAGTTTTGATGATTCTGGATCACGTTACGATAAAGATGGAAACTTAAATGATTGGTGGACAAAAGAAGATTTAACAAAGTTTGAAGGTTTAGGTGCAGACCTTGCCGCGCAATACAGTGCTATCGAAGTTTTACCAGAGGTTAACATTAATGGTAAATTTACTTTAGGTGAAAACATTGGAGATTTAGGTGGTGTATTAGCAGCTTACGATGCTTTACAATTAAGTTATGGTGAAGGTGAAAGACCAGAGGATATAGATGGTTTTACTGCTGAACAGCGTTTCTTTATGAGTTGGGCAACTGTTTGGAGAACTAAAATGCGTGATGATGCTTTAAAAACTAAAATTAAAACAGATCCACATTCTCCAGGAATGAACAGAGCTGTACAACCACTTTTAAATGTTGATTCGTTTTACGAAGCATTCGGTATAAAAGAAGGTGATAAAATGTACATTGCTCCAGAAGATCGTGTAAGAATCTGGTAGTAGTATTTATTAGATAAGATTTAAAAGCCTCGTGTATTACGAGGCTTTTTTACGTTTAATTTTATTTTAAAATGCAATTGCTTTTTAACATTTTTAGAATGCTTAATCAACTGATATTAAAGCATTAATTTAGTGTGTATGTTAATGATTTAGGATAAGTGTCTTAAAATGAGTAACTTTAAGTCAGTTGATTAATAATAAAAAAAATAAAAACATGGGAATAAAAAGTTTTCAAGGCGCAAGAAAAGAAACACAACAAAAGAACAGTATAAATCAAGCCGATTTTAAAGTTAGCGATTTTATGACCAAAGATTTAATAACATTTAAAGCAGAACAATCAATTGAAGATGTTGTGAATATATTGATAAAACATAAAATTTCTGGAGGACCAGTTGTTAACGATAAAAATGAATTAATTGGTATTATTTCTGAAGGTGATTGTATCAAACAAATAAGCGATAGCCAATATTATAATATGCCAATGGAAAATAATTCTATAGAAAAACATATGGCTACTAATGTTGAAACTATAGATGGTAACCTTAATGTTTTTGATGCTGCTAAACAGTTTTTAGAGTCTAAAAGACGTCGTTTTCCTATAGTAGAAGAAGGGAAACTGGTTGGGCAAATAAGTCAGAAAGACATTTTAAAAGCTGCAATGCAATTAAAGCAGCAAAATTGGAAACCTTAACGTTGTCTTTTTGGTTTTAAAGCCTTTGGACTGTCTGTAATTAGTATTTTAGTTTTGTTTTTAGAAACTAAAGAAGCTACTCTAGAGTAATTGTAATCTGCAATTGGGTTTTCTAATGCTACCCATTTTACAAAGCCAGCTACAGTAATGTGTTCGCCTACTTCAATAATAGATTCGTAATAACGTAGTTGTTTGTTAAAGCCAAAGAAGCCTTCACTTTCTACATTGTATTTGCTTAAAAGTGCTTTAAATTCTGGCGTAGGATCATTAAAAGAACCAGAATTAGTTTTTTTATCTGTAACAATGAAGTCATAATAATTTTTTGGAACTTTAGTTGGAAAAATAACAATACGTTCTCCTGATTGTTCAATAAAAAAATCTTGAATCTCTTCTTGTTTAAGTAATATTTTCCAATGTGAGTTTTCGCTATCACCTTTTTCTTGCTCTATTATAATTTTATAGTAGACACACTTTCTTTTACTTAAAGGTGCTATTAAAGGCTCTTTTACGTTTAGTGCTTTTCCTTCAATTTTAGAGTATTTATGATTTTGTAAACTGCCTATTTTACTAAAAGGTAATTTTTTTAATCGTCTTAGAATAATTGTTTTTGGAAGAAAATAATAAATTAAAAACGCTATTAATGCGATTGCACAAATAACAAGAGTTATAATTAATGGAGTTGTCATTTTTAAAATGAAAGTTTAATTGGTTGCGCTTATAAGTAGCATATCTCAATAAAATGTTACGCTTTTATTATTGTCGTTTCACCAAAGCATAAAAATCGCCTTCTAACGGCAAATAACCTTGATCGTAGACAAAGTAATAGATTGTGCCTGCTTTGGTAGTGTAAGTGCTTGTAAAGTAGTTAAAATCGAAACCTTTGGCTTCCAATTTTGTTTTAGAAGTCTTTGTTTTTTGTTCTGGATTTAAACTTTCTAAAATGCGCCAATTTTTACGTAATCGATTATTAATGTTGCGTATTAGGTTTTTACCATCTTTATTTACTTTATTGTTATGTGCATTTCTACAACCATCACTACAGAATTTTTTATCAATTCTACCAACAATTTTATCGCCACATTCAGGACATTGTTTTTGCATACTCTTCTTTTTTTAATTCGTACCAATTAATCATTTCATTCTCAAAAGGAAATTGCTCTTTATAGTGTAAGCCTATTTTTTTTAGAATTTTGTTAGAGGCTATATTTCCGGTTTCGGCTGCGCCAACAATTACGTCTAACTTTAATTCTTGAAAGCCAAAATTTAAAGATGCTATTGCCGATTCTCTTGCGTAACCTTTATTCCAAAAGTGCTCTATAAGTCTGTAACCAACATCGTAAAAATCTCTTTTATCGCCTAAAGATTCTTTTTCTCCCGTATTAAATTTTAAACCAGACCAACCAATAAATTGATTTGATGCTTTTTCGATAACAGCAAATCTACCAATACCAAGTGTTTTGTATTGTTGTAAAATTTTATGGATGTTCTTTTCAGCTTCAGCAATCGTTTTAATTGGTTTGTTACCTAAATATTTATGTACATTTGGGTTAGAGTCTAAGGCAAACATGCCATCTAAATCTTCAAGTCTTATGTCTCGAAGTAGGAGGCGTTCGGTTTCTATATTAAATGTCATTCTTGTTTCTTCTTGAATTGTAATTGTTTTTTATTTATATAATTTAGGTTCTGTTATTCCTCTTTCCATCATGTTTTGTTTATTCATTTCGAAATGATTTGTAGTCATCCTATTATAATATTCTCGAAAAGTTGGTAGATTATACTCTTTTCTTAATTGTTCAATATTGAGAGTATCAATTAATCCATTTTTTGGTATTGCTTGTCCAAATTTATTATAAGTTAGTTGAGTCCCAAATCTTTGTTTTTTATTTAAGTTCACATTTACTCTATCTTCAAGCATAGCATATTCAACTTTGCTCGCATTGTTTTTAGAAATTTGATTTCTCAATTCAATAAGTATTTGTTGTTGAAACTCAATATCATTATCAGCATGTTGAATGGATATCCAAAAATCTTGTGATCCTTTTTTTCCAACTTCGTTGTAACCTAAATAACCGTATTTTTTATACAGATTTTTAATCTTTTTTTGATTTATGATTCCAATACTATCTCGTTGTTTTTTAAATATATCCCAAGCTTTTTCATGACCATATTTATCTTTTAATTCTTGTGGAGGAATTCCTGCGTATTTTTGATCAGCTGTATTGATTGCATTTAATTCCGTGATAATTTCTTTTTTTTCATACGCTGTTATTAATTCTTTTTTACAACTTAATAGCATGGTTAAAAAGATTAATATTAATAAAGTTTTATTCATGGTTCTTTTTAATTATACTCGTTTTTTATTAAGATGAAGATACAACTTATTCATTTACAAACGACAACAAACGTTTACAACCGACATTAAATGCGTAAATACCGTTTAACGTTTGGCAGCTGTAGCATCTTTGCAGTGTTGAATTGAACTAATGAAATTTAGCATAATAAAAAACTTATCTTATGAATACGTTAAGAAACAAAGTACAATTAATTGGAAACTTAGGTCAAGATCCAGAAATTATTAATTTAGAATCAGGAAAAAAATTAGCAAGGTTTACACTGGCTACAAACGAGAGTTATAAAAACGCACAAGGCGAAAAAATTACAGATACACAATGGCACCAAGTTGTTGCTTGGGGAAAAACAGCTGATGTTATCGAGAAGTATGTTGTAAAAGGAAAGGAAATTGCTATAGATGGAAAATTAACAACACGTTCTTGGGAAGATAAAGATGGATTAAAACGCTATACAACCGAGGTTGTATGTAGCGAGTTATTAATGTTAGGAGGCAAGTAGTATAATCTTTAATTATAAGTAAAAGAAAAAGGAGGCTAAATAGCCTCCTTTTTTAATTTGCATCATCATTATTCTAATCTGCTTGTTTCTCTTTTTCTTCCTCTTGTTTTCTAAGTTTTCTTTTTTATTTACGCGATAAATCTTCATCAATAAACGCATCTTTATATTCTATTTCATCATCAATTTCTCCTTTAAATGCGCTAATCCAAGCATTTTTAAAAATACCACCAATGGTAGGTAAAATGCCTGATTTAATATTATTTAAATCACCTTCCATAGGTATTTTAGTTGCGATAGTATCTGTGCTTTGGTTTTTTAAAACGAATTTAAAAAACCCAACAAACCCTTCCCAAATAACACCTAATACACCATCGTCTTTACCTATTAATTTAGAGTTTTTTAATAGTGGTTTCATGTAACCTTTAAAATAACCATCGGCTATAGCAATTTCGCTATACAAGCCAAATTGTCCTTCTTCAAAATCAATACCACTATAATGCCTAGTAAATGGGTTTAATGCTTTTATATCTGCATTTTCTAATGAAAATGACACATCCATATCTGGTATTTCTTTAATAATATTTAAGTTTCCATTTAATTTTACTTCACCTCCTCCTATAGAAATTGCAGTTGCCGTTATTGGAGAAGGTAATACACGTTCATTCTCCTTTACATTTCTTAGATTATCTGCTTTAAGATAAAGCGTGTTGAACTGTAAATCTATATTAGGATCTGTATTTAATTCCACATAGGCAAGTTTACCATTGTTTATGGTAAGGTGGTTAATGTCTATTGGAACCAAATCTGTTAAGGCCTTAGTCCAGTCGTTTACATCTGGTTCTTTAGCAGCTATGGATTGATCTTCTTTAACATAAATTATTTCTGGGTTATACATTATTATTTCACTAACAATATTACCGCTAAGGAGTGATTTCCATTCTATAGAAATATCTGTTTTCGGGAATTTTAAAAAAGGGATTTGCGTTTTTGCATTTACTTTATTTAAATACATACCATTTATTACATAGGCTCCTCGTATTAAGGAAATATGTATGTCTTCTATTTGGCCGTAATAGCCAGGAATTTCAGCCAACACTTTATTTACATTGTCTTTTACTATAATAGGTAAATATAGTCTTAGCGCTATTAAAATAAGTATTAAGGTTACTGGTATAATGTACCTTTTCTTTTTAAGTCCTCTTTTAGGTTTGTTTTGTGATTTCATAATATTTATAGTATTAAAAAGGCTCACAAATGTGAGCCTTTTTATAAAAGTTGCGTAGTATTTAGTCTACTGCATCTTCAATATCGTCTGCAACATCTTCTACTGCATCCTCTACTTTATCTCCTGTTGATTCTTCTCTGCATCCTGTAAGCGTAATTGCAAAACAAAATACAACTAAAAATGTATATGCTAATTTTTTCATGGTATTATGGTTTTAAGATTTTTCTTTGGTTTTTATTTCGTCATCAGTAATTTTAACCTTTTTGTCTTCGGTTTCCATTTTGATTTTATCGTCTTTAATTTTCACTTCTGCACCTTCGTCTTTCATCTCCTGTATTACTTCTTCTTTTTCTGTTTGTTCTCTACAAGACATAAAAGAAGTTGTTAATAAGGTAAGTGTAAGCACTGTAAATATTATCTTTTTCATAGCTGTTTTTTTTAATATTTTATTATTAATCTATAATGTCTTCTAGTTTCTTAACGGTATTTAAAGCAGATTTTACAGTTGTTAATTGAGACTGAATAATTGTTTTAATCTCTGTGTTTGGATTAAAGTTTCCTAACTGCTCTTCGTATTCTTTAACGCTTTCTTTTTCTCCTCTAATACACTCTTCCATTAAAGCTTCATCTGTATTAGTTGTTAATGTAGATTTTACGTTAATCCACCCTCTATGTAAGTCACCTTTTAAAGTTCCAGAAGCTTTAGGTTCTGCATTATGTTTTCTAATTTGAAAATCTAATTCTGTAGCAAAAGTGTTACGCTGTAAGGCTTTTTGTTGTAACCAGTTTTTTAATGGTTCGCTTTGTGCTTTTTGCATCACTTGTTTATATCCAGCTTCTGCGTCATAATTTTTTTGAAGTAAATCTTGTAATGAGTTTACTAAGTTTTGATTATTTTCTGTCGTTTTCATGTTGCTTGATTTTAAATGTTAATATGTGATTTTATTGTAAGTGTAAAATTTATTTAACTGTTAACATTAAACGCCTTTTCCACCTATTAATCTTAGTAAAATTGCAATTACTGCAATTACTAATAGTATATGTATTAATCCACTTGCACTGTAGACAAAAAATCCTAATGCCCAACCTATTACAAGTATTACTGCTATAATATAAAGTAGTCCTCTCATGGTGTTTGTTTTTTAGTTGTTAGTAATTGTTTTAATATTTAGCTATTGGATTTTAAATTGCTAATTATATTTTTTGTTTTGTTAAGGCTTTCATTAATTTTAGTGTCTGCCTTTACAATTAGCTGTTTAAACTCTTTGCTATTTGTTGTCTCATCTAACTTATTTAATAAGTATAGCTGATTTTTAATTTTAGATTTTAAATCGTTTAAAGCATTTAATTTTGCTTCTCGATTAATGTCTGTTATTTCTTCTATTATTAATTCGGAATGATTAGGTATCGTTATTAACTTGTTTGTTGCTACAGTATTAAATTCTTTAGCAATTTCTAAATGCGCTTTTTCTATTTTTTTAGCTAGTTTAAAAACAGTGTCTTTTTCGACTATTTTTTGTAATGATTTACTTAATTGAATGACATCTTGATTGTCTTTAGATAGCATTACTAATAATTTAGCTTCATTTTGATTGGTTTTAACCTCTTGCTTTGTTGCTTCTGTTTTCTTGTTTTCTAAACTTTTATTTTTTATTAATTCTTGGCATGAATTAAAACTTAATCCAATCATTATTACTATAAAGAAGAATAAAACGGTTAATCGTCTGTTTGTAAAAAATTTCATTTTTCCTTTGTTATTTTGATATTACAAAGATGCAACCGTATTCAACTTTTTATGTTACATCATTTTTTGTATTGTTTACAGAATTATCAGTTTTGTTATTTTTTTCTGTATTAATTACACAGCAAAGGTCTTACATAACAGCACTTTTTATGTTACATAATTTTAAGTTAAGCTTATAAAATTCCAATATTAGCTTAGAATAGAGCATAAAAAAACCTTACTGTTAGTAAGGTTTTTATTATTTAAGAGTGTTGTAGTATTAGTCTATAGGAAGGTAAACTGTAAATACTGCGCCTTTTCCAGGTTGCCCAGATGCAGTTATGTATCCACTATGGTTTTCTACTATTTTTTTGCAAATAGATAATCCTATTCCTGTTCCAGAATATTCATCTTTATTGTGAAGTCTGCTAAAGAGAGTGAAAATTTGTTCGGCATATTGTTCTTCAAAACCAATACCATTGTCTGTAAATGTTATTTTATGGTAAAACGCCTTTTTAGGCTTAACAATATTTTCTTCATCTTCGGCATCAACAACTTTATGTTTTATTACTATTTTAGGTGTTTTGCCTTCCGCTTTATATTTTATAGCATTACCTAATAGGTTAATAAACAATTGCTGAATTTGAAAAGGTATAACCTTAATAGTTGGGAAGGTATCCGATGTTATTTCGGCATTCTCAGCTGAGATAACTTCGGCTAAATCTTGCTTTGCAGCCTCTAGTAAAAGGTTGATGTTAGACTCTTCAATTACTTTATCTGCTTTATTAGATCTAGAAAACTGAAGTAAATCGTCTATTAATAAACGCATTCTAGTAGCTGCATTTTGAATCCTATCTATGTATTTGGTGCCTTTGCTAGAAAGATTTTCGGCCTCTTCATCTTCAAGTCTTGATAAAAATGTTTGAATTTTTCTAAGTGGTTCTTGTAAATCGTGACTGGCAACATAGTTAAACGAGGATAACTCTTTATTGTTTCTTTCAAGCTCCATATTACGCTCTTCTAGCGCTCTAAAACTCATTATCTCATCGGTAATGTCTGCAGTCGTACCTAATAACACGGTATCATTTTCTTCGTTAATTAAAGATTTTCCATATGCTTTTAAGTGTTTAATGTTTCCATTCTTGTGGACCACTCTATAATAGATATAAGGTAACTCTACGTTTTCCTTCATTTGTTCTGTTTGCTTACTAAGCTGCTCTACATCTTCTGGATGAACATAGTTTAGAAAATTCTCTATTGTTGGTTTAAAAGATTGTGGTTGTTCTCCAACGAGTCTGTATAAATTGTCGGAAAAAGTAAATACATTGTCTTTAACATTCCAGGTCCAGCTACCATGTTTACTTACAATTTCGGACTGGTTTGTAGATTCTTTAAAAATTTCTAAAGCTTCGTTTGTCGCTTTTAGTTTTTTAATGTTTTTATAGATATTATTGTAGGCCACATACATTAAAACTAAAGAGCAAAGTAATAATGAAAAGAGTAACAATGGTGTAGCCATTAAATCATTTTCATATTCGTTTTTACGCGTTTCTAATATGTTGTTTTGTAGGGATACAATGCTTTTAATTTTTACACTAATACTATCCATTAAATATTTTCCATCTCTAAAGTTTGAGATAAAAGCAGGATCGTCTATATCGTCTTTGGGTAAAGAACTATAAGAGGTTTGAAATGCAATTAAACGCTTATTTATTAAACCATTTAATGCAATTAAATTTGTGTTTAACAGTGTGTCATTTCTAGTTAAAACTTTTAACTCGGCAAAGCTATTATTTATTTTGCTTCTTCCAGAAGTGTATGAATCTAAAAAAACGGAATCTCTAGTTATTATAAAACCACGTTGTCCAGTTTCTGCATCTTTAAGGTTAGATAGTATTTGCTCAAGCTCAACATTAACTTTGTAAGTATGTGTTACCATTTCCGAAGATTTAGTAACCTCTGTAATACTTCTATAGGTTAAAGCGCCAACAACAAGTATAACAAATGCACTTAGGTAGAGCATTGTTCTTAAAAAAGAGATGTTATTTGAGAGTGTTTTTATCATAAATTAAAAGCGTAACAAAAAGTTTTCTTTATTCATACTATTGGTGTGATATTGCCAATTAATAGTAACAACTTCTGATAGTACTTTCTTTAAAGTTTTAAAGTCGCTTGGCTTTTTTATATAAATGTTTGCGCCTTTTATAAATGTTTTCTCAATATCTTCTTCCGATGCAGATGTTGAATAAATGGCAATAGCAATATCATTAAATTTTTCGTTTTGTTTAATTTCTCTTAAACATTCTAATCCAGATTTTCTAGGCATGTTTAAATCTAGAAACAAAACATTTGGTAATTGTATACCATCAGTATTTAAATAGTCCATTAAGTAAACACCGTCGTTAAATGTTTTTACTCTAGTGGTAATTTTTATTTCTTCGAATGCATCTGTAAAGAATAATCTATCATCCTCATCATCATCTGCTAAAATTATATTTATGTAATCTTCTTGCATGAACTCTAATTGTTGTTTTCTTGGTTAAATGCTCTTCTTTTAGAAATAATTCGTTGAAAAGCAGAAGGTGTAATGCCTGTTGTGTTTTTAAATTGTGTACTTAAATGCGCTACGCTAGAGTAATTTAGCCTAAATGCAATTTCGGTTAAACTTAAATCTTGTTTTATAATTAATTGTTTTGCAAATTCTATCTTTTGAAGAATTATAAAGTTTTCTATAGAGGTATAAGTTACTTCAGAAAACAAATTGGATAAGTAGCCGTAACTGTGTTCTAGAGTTTCCGATAAATAAACTGAGCTTTTAACATTAACAGTTGTCTCTTCATTAAAAACCATGTCGTTAATAGTGTCTTTAATTTTTTGGACTAAAATGCTTTTTTGGTTTTCAACAACTTCAATATGATATTTATTTAAAGCCTTTTCAAGATTATCTTGTTGGTCTTTATTTATCTTATCTAAAAGTTCTATTTCTCCAAAACCAACAGTCTTAAATTTAATATCATTATCATTAAGTGTTTGCTCTAAAACTATTTGGCAAATGGCATTAAAATCGAATTTAAAAAACAATGTCATAGAATATATTTAGTTACAAAATTAAAGATAATGCACGGTAGAAAATTAAATATAGTAAAATTAGTTTTCAATTACAATATTGGTAATTTTTGCTGTGTTAGAAACAGTATATTTATTTGTGTTTGTATGGAAGAGGACTTAAATTTTCACAAGGATATTTCCAAAAACAATCTGCCTTTAGCATAAACTGTTTAAAGCAGGAAAGTCTTATACTTTTAAGGTAAGTCAATTGTCCTGCACAATTATGTTAGATGCCTCTATAATGTCTTGTTATTTTGAAGATAGAGAAGAAAAGCACATCCATTTTGTAGATGGCACAGAGGGAGGTTACACTAGTGCTGCTATTA
This sequence comes from Lacinutrix algicola, assembly GCF_001418085.1. Taxonomy (GTDB): domain Bacteria; phylum Bacteroidota; class Bacteroidia; order Flavobacteriales; family Flavobacteriaceae; genus Lacinutrix; species Lacinutrix algicola. The sequence goes on along the minus strand of NZ_LIQH01000037.1, from coordinate 3,081 downwards.
TGTTAAAGGAAAAGGCTAGGGATTTAAAGTTTAGCTAATGCTTAAGTTCGAAAAGTAGAACGCTTGCTTTGTGTTTAAAAGATTTATTTTTAAACTATTAATCAGTTTGTAACACGGTTTAGATAATATTCCAGATTTAATTTCTTTATTAACTTCATTTAAAAAATAAGCATCAAGCTTTATGCATTCGTCAATAATAGCTTGTTCTTCATTTTTATAGAATAATCGTTTTATATTAAACCAATAAAACCTAAGATTTAGTAATAAGTTAGACTGCTTTTTGTGCTTTATTTTTAAAGAATTTAAAATGTTTAAAGCACTTGTTTTAAAAACTGTAGTGTAATTTAATTTGTCTTCAATCCAAGATTTAACAGCCTTGTTTTTCGTTTTAGATTTTAAGTAGGTATAAGATAATTCTACATCATTAATAACTTCAATTAAATGCTCCATAGCATTACTACCAACCTCGTATTTTATAACATTTCTCATAGTACACCATTAGTTTTTAGCAAAGTTATGCTAACAGTGTAATAATTGTTTTACAACATTTTTATCTATTGTTACATAATTTACTTCTTGCTAATAACCATATACACCGGAAAATGATCGCTATAACCACCTTTATAATGTTTTCCAACATAAGTTCTGTATGGTGTTCCTTTGTATTTTCCTTCAGCTTCTTTTAAAAAATCGGCATCAAAAATATTAGCTTCAACAAAACGAAGCGCATTTTTTTTACGTTCAAAAAAATTATGAGTAATTAAAAACTGATCAAACAAATTCCAACTGTGGTTAAAACTAGTTGTACCGCGATCATTAGATAATAATGTACGCATCGGGTTAAATAAACCATGGCTAGCCTCTAAAGCTTTAAGACTGTTGCTTTCTGGGTCATCATTAAAATCTCCCATAACCACAATTTTTGCTTCAGGATTTTTTTCTTTTAGCATACTAATAACCTCTGTAACTTTTTTAGAAGCTTTCATGCGTTTGTGCTCCGTAGCTACATCTCCAGTTCGTCTAGATGGCCAATGGTTAACTATAATGTGTAGTTCTAAACCTTCAAAAAGTCCGCTTACTAATAAAAGATCTCTTGTATGGTCTACCTCTCCATCATCATCCAATAAATCTACCGTGAAAGTTTTAGAATAAGCAATTTTAAAAACAGTTTCGTCATATAAAAAAGCGACATCAATTCCGCGTTCGTCTGGAGAATTGTAATGCAAAAATTTATAATTTAAATCGTTTAAATATTTAGAGGATACTAAATCTTTTAAAACAGCTTCATTTTCAACTTCGGCTAAACCAACAATTGCAGGATGCCTATTTACATCTTCTTCACCAATATTAGAGATGGCATAACCTATTTTGCGTAATTTGTTTTTATAGCGTTTAATACTCCAGCGTTTTTCGGCTGTAGGATGCATATCGTTATCGCGTGTTATTTCATCATCATAAACATCAAAAAGGTTTTCAATATTGTAAAAAGCGATAGTGTGTCTTGTTTCTTTGGACTTAAAGAAGTTTAGTTTCAAATCTTATATTTTAATTGCGCTAAAAATAGCAAATTTTATCTGCTTTCAATTTTTAATACCCATAATAAAACACCTTTTTGTTATTTTTACTTCAACATAAAAAGAAACTATAACCATTGCTAACCTTTATTTTTATACTTTGTAAAAAGAAAGAAATCATCATTTTATTTTATGATGTTTTAAAAGTAGAAATGCTATAACTTTGTACTTATGCTAGAAAAAAAAGATATTGACTTAGAAAGTGCTGTGCTAATTGGTGTAGTTACAAAACAACAAAACGAAGTTAAATCCAAAGAATACTTAGACGAATTAGAATTTTTAACCTTCACAGCAGGTGGAGAAGTTAAAAAACGATTCACCCAAAAAATGGAGCAGCCTAATCCTAAAACCTATATAGGTACAGGGAAAATGGACGAAGTGCGCCAATACATTCACGATAATAAAATTGGTACTGCTATTTTTGACGATGAGCTTTCGGCCTCTCAAGAACGTAACATTAGTAAAATTCTAGAATGTAAAGTATTAGACAGAACAAACCTTATTCTCGATATTTTTGCACAACGAGCGCAAACAAGTTATGCAAGAACACAAGTAGAATTGGCACAATGTGAATACTTACTACCGAGATTAAAAGGAATGTGGACACACCTTGAACGCCAAAAAGGTGGAATTGGAATGCGTGGACCTGGAGAAACCGAAATTGAAACAGATAGACGTATTGTAAGAGACAGAATCTCGTTATTAAAAGATAAAATTAAGGTTATAGACAAGCAAATGTCTGTGCAACGTGGTAATCGTGGTAAAATGGTACGTGTCGCTTTAGTGGGTTATACAAACGTTGGGAAATCTACTTTAATGAACACCGTTAGTAAAAGTCAAGTATTTGCAGAGAACAAGTTATTTGCAACCTTAGACACAACGGTTAGAAAAGTAGTAATCCAAAACCTACCATTTTTATTAAGTGATACCGTTGGGTTTATACGTAAACTACCAACGCAGTTAGTAGACAGTTTTAAAAGTACACTAGACGAGGTTCGTGAGGCAGATTTATTACTTCACGTAGTAGATATTTCGCACCCTAATTTCGAAGACCATATTGCCTCTGTAGAGAAGGTTTTAGGCGAAATTAAAAGTGGAGACAAGCCAGTAATTATGGTGTTTAACAAAATTGATGCCTACGAAGCAAAACCGTTTGATGAAACCGATTTAATTGCAGAGCGTACCGAAGAACACTACAGTCTTGCCGAATGGAAAAAAACGTGGATGAGTAGAGTAGGAGAAAACAACGCACTATTTATATCTGCATTAAATAAAAAGAATTTAGAAGACTTTAAAAAACGTGTTTACGATGAGGTTAGAGATATCCACGTCACTCGTTTTCCATATAATCATTTTCTGTATCCAGATTACGATTACGAAAATATGGGAGAAGAAGAATAGAATAATTTGGGCGTTACCTAAAGGTCAGGCTATACGCTATATCTTTTTTTGCCATATATGGCAGCAAAAAAAGGATGCCGCTGCTATCCTTAACGCAATAAAAAAA
>NZ_LIQH01000036.1 GCF_001418085.1 Lacinutrix algicola | reverse complement strand
TTTTTATTATAATAACAACCAACATCATAGATAATATCGTAATTAAAAGAAACAGATCTTTTTCACGTTATAGCTACACATGATAAAACAAAAATTAAGTACATTCTTTAAAAATAAATGGGTAAAAAAATCCATTTTAGCTGGTATTGGAGCCGTAATTTTAGCTCTCGTTTTTTTTGTCAGCATCTATTTTGGAGCCTTTGGTAAATTACCAAACACAGCAGATTTAACAAATTTAAAGCAAGCCGAAGCCACTCAGGTTTTAGATAAAGACAGTAAGCTTATTGGTAAATATTACATTTACGATAGGCAGCCATTAACTTATAATCAATTTCCAAAACATCTTTTAAATGCTTTAATAGCAACCGAAGATGTGCGATTTTATGAGCACGATGGCGTAGATAATGTTAGTTTACTGCGTGTGTTATTTAAAACAATTTTGTTTCAAGATAAATCTTCGGGAGGAGGAAGTACAATTACTTTGCAATTGGCAAAAAACTTATACGGTAGAGATAAACACTTTGCTTTTAGTACAGTAATTAACAAAGTAAAAGAGTCTATAGTTGCCAAGCGAATAGAAAACATATATTCTAAAAAAGAAATATTAACTATGTACCTTAATACGGTTCCGTTTCCAGATAATACCTATGGAATAGAAAGTGCTTCTCGTAAATTTTTTAGTATTCCCACATCAAGTTTAACCTTATCTCAAGGAGCTACTCTTGTAGGAACTTTAAAAGCAAATAGTTTTTATAACCCGAGACGTAATTTAGAAAACAGTAAGAAAAGACGAGATGTAGTATTACAACAAATGCTAAAGTATAACTACATTACAGAAAACCAATTAACAACATCTAAAACCGAAGCTATAGATTTAGATTACCAATCTTTTAATCACGATTTAGGGTTAGCACCATACTTTAGAGCACAGTTAAAAAAGGAATTAGCAATTGTATTAGAAGATTATAAAAAGCCAAATGGAGAGGCTTATAATTTGTATAAGGATGGATTAGTAGTACACACAACATTAGACTACCAAATGCAGAAGTATGCAGAGGAAGCAATGCAATTGCATCTCACAAAATTACAAGAGGCTTACGAGGCTTCTTATGGTAAAAATGCACCATGGCAAACCAATAAAAAGCTAATTGAAAAAACAATAAAAACACTTCCTGCATATAAAAAATATAAAGCACTTGGTTTAGAGGATACTCAAATTATGGATTCACTTGCTATCAAGCACGAAGTTGAGGTGTTTAACTGGAAAGAAACTAAAATCGAAAACATTTCTACAATAGATAGTTTAAAGCATTACTTAAAGTTTTTAAACACAGGCATGATTGCTTTAGAACCTAAAACAGGAGCAGTAAGAACTTATATTGGTGGTATAGATTATCGTTTTTTTAAATACGATCACGTATCACAAAGCGAACGCCAGGTAGGTTCTACATTTAAGCCTTTTGTTTATACCGCTGCTATAGATAACGGTATGAAACCATGTACTTATTTTTCTCCGGAAGCAGTGACGTACACAGATTATAAAAACTGGACACCAACAAACTCTGGAAGTAAAGAAGAAGATCCGCACATTAATTATAATCTAGAAAAAGCATTAAGCCAATCTATGAATACTATTGCTGTAAAGGTTTTAAATGAAGTAGGTATCGATAAAGTTTTAAAGCAAGCTGAGAAATTAGGGATTACAAAAGAACTTCCTGAAGAACCGTCTTTAGCTTTAGGTGTTGCCGAAATTAATATACAAGAACTCGCAGGTGCTTATGCTAGTTATGTAAATAGTAGCAAACCAGTTAAACCCTATTTTATTACTAAAATTGAAGATAAAAACGGAGTAGAGATTGTGTCCTTTAAACCAGAAGTAAAAGAAACTAAAGCTTATAGTGATTATACAAGACAAGTAATGTTACAAATTATGAAGTCTACGGTTAATTCCGGAACTGCTGCTAGATTAAGGTCGACTTACAATCTTAAAAACAATATAGCAGGCAAAACTGGTACCACTCAAGATAATAAAGATGGTTGGTTTGTAGGTATTACGCCTAACTTAGTTACTGTAAATTGGGTTGGTAACGATAATTATAATATTGGTTTTAAAACTACAGGCTTAGGGCAAGGCGCAAATTCTGCTTTACCAATTTTCGCTAAGTTTTATCAGAAGTTAAATGCAGATTCAAATTATAGTTCTATTACTAAAAGTAGTTTCGAAACTCCTTCAAATGAAGTGCTTGATGCATTAAATTGCGAAGAAGATAAACGTGATGGTTTCTTAAAAAGGCTCTTTAATAATAAGAAGAATGAACGTAAGTTTAATAAAAAGGATTAAATTATTTTTAGACTTCCAATTTTATAAAAAACTGAACATAAAAAAACGTCTGATTACTAAAGCGTTTTTAATACTATATTGTTTGTAGATTATAGGTTGTAACTTAACCCTAATAACCAGTAAGACTGTAATTTGTTATCTACGTTTCCAAAAGTAGGAATAGGATTTGTAGATGTAGCATCATACTGTCCTAAAGTATAGTTAAGCGCTTCTTGTTTGTTGCTTCTTAAGCCAAAGTCAAAACCAACACCAATCATTTTCCATAAAGTATAACTAAATGAGTTCGTCCAAGTCACGTTAGATAAATCTCCAGACTTATAACTTTGGAAAGTAGATAAGTTAGACTTAAAGCTAATAGCACCAATTTGTCTTGTGTAATCCGCTACTATTTTTGCACCTAAAGAAGATTGAAAAACAGCATCATTTTTAGCAAATACAAAGTTGTAGTTTAATGGGTGAATAACAACAATTAAGTTCTCCATAGGAGTCCAAGTTCCACCAACACCAACGTCTAAATATCCAGGATCGTTAAAGTTGTCTAATAAAGTTGTTCTGTATTCTGCTAAAGCAGAAACTGCAAAGTTTTTAGCAATATTTCTACCGTACAGAGAAGAAATATTGAAAACATCTGTAGTTGGGTTAAAATCTTTATCATCAACTTCAAAAGGAGTACCTTCTAAATTATCATTAGACTTGTCATCTAATTTTACCCAGTTAAGGTTAGACGTTAAAGAGTTTCTCCAGAAAAATTTGTCTTCAATTAAATTAGCATATGCATTAATAGAAACTCCAATATTACCAGAGGCATTGTCAGGTGTTCCTTGAGAGTACCAGTTGCTAAAATTAGAAAGTGTTCCACCAATAGTACCAAAAAGACCTTTTCTCCATCCTGGAAGCGCATCAATTTGAGCTTGTAAAGCATCTGCTTCAGCTTGAGCAGAATCAGCAATAGCTTGTTTTTCCGTTTTCTGAGTGTGTAACTCTTCTTTTGTTTGTGCTTGTACCGATACAACACCAATACTAAAAGCTAATAGAAATAATACTTTTTTCATTTTTTTAAATTTTGTAAGACAAAAGTATATCAAATGAATATAATTAGAGGATTTCAGTAATATAATTAATTAAGATATACGATTAAGTGCTTGTTTTTTTCGATAATTAACGCTTGAATAAAGGCACAGAAGAACAAGCCTCACCAAACATTATAGATTTTACTACAGGTTTTAGCTTGTTTGTAATCATTATATAAGCACTAGAAGGTACTGGTTTTTTAGAGCAACCTTTTATAATTACCGGTTTGTCTTTAAATATATTAATATCTAAATTGGTAATAATATCTTGATATAATGCTGTTTCTAATGTTTCCAAATTACCTAAAACAGTAGTTTTTGAAAATGGAGCTAATTGAATGCTTAGTAACATGTAGGCCCAATCTGGAACTATTGCATCTGTTGTACAAGTTAATGCAACAAGAGTATCTTGATATTGCGACCAATCATGTTCTTTAACTAAAACTCTAAACTCTTTTTCTCTTAGCACGAAACCTTCGTAAAGCCAATCTTTTATATCAAAAAGTATGCGTTCGCCTTTAGGATAATAATCCTCAAGATCAAAAACAACAAGCTTACTGGTTGTTACGCGGTTTATAATTTCATCAGCCATAATACAAATTTAAATCTTTATTGGTAACCTTCTGCTTGTAGTGTAAATAATTCGGCATACAACGATTTGTTTTCCATGAGTTCCTCATGTGTGCCAATTTCTAAAACACGTCCTTCTTCTAATACTAGTATTCTATCGGCTTGTCTTACTGTGCTAAATCTATGCGAAATTATAACACTTGTTTTAAATTGAGTTAAGCCAATAAAACGATCGAAAACCTCGCTTTCTGCTTTAGCATCTAAAGCCGAAGTAGGTTCGTCTAAAATCATCACTTTAGCATCTTTCATATAGGCTCTTGCTAGTGCTACTTTTTGCCATTGTCCACCAGAAAGTTCTTGTCCTTTTGCAAAACGCTTGCCTAATTGTTGGTCGTAGCCAAACTTTAAATCTTGCACCACTTCGTCTGCTAAACTTAATTTTGCTGCGTCTTCAATTTTAGATTGGTTATTTATTTCATTAATATCGCCAATAGCTATGTTTTCTCTTACGGTAAATTCGTATTTAAAGAAGTCTTGAAAAATAACGCCAAAATATTCTTGATATTTGGCTTTATCGAATCTATTAATATTAATGCCATCTAGTAGAATTTCACCAGAAGTAGGCTCGTAAAAACGTAACAGAAGTTTTGTTAATGTTGTTTTTCCTGCTCCATTTTGTCCTACAAATGCTAGTTTTTCGCCAGCTTTCATATTAAAACTAATGCCTTTTAGTATTTCGTTTTCAGATCCTGGATAAGCAAAACGGACATTTTTAAATTCGAAACCTTCCTTTATGTTTTCAGGAAGTGGCATGTCTTCTTTATGTGCGGGCTTGATAGATATGTCTAGGAAATCGAAATAATCTTTTAAATACAATGCACTTTCTGTTATGCGCGTGAATTTAGAAAAGAAATCTTGTAGGTTTCTTGTAAGTCTGTTAAATGCTCCAGATAAAAAGGTTAATTCACCTAGTGTAATTACTCCAGAAATAACTCTATATATTATAAAAACATAAGCGCCATAGTAACTTAAAGTACCTAAAACATTAAATAGGAAACCTAATGCCGAACGTTTTACGGCTAGCTTTTTATTAAGGTTGTAGTATTCGTGAGATAGGTTTTTAAATCGGTCTACTACAAAATCTGTTAAGCCAAAAAGCTTTATTTCTTTTGCAGTTTTATCGTTTGCACCAATAAAACGTAAATAATCTAATTCTCTACGTTCTGCAGTCCATCCTCTTGCTAGAGAATATTGTTGTTGGCTAAACCAAATTTCGTTTATAAACGATGGAATAATACTTAGTATTAAAAGAATAATTAAGTAAGGCTCAAAATAAATTAAACCTGCCACTAATGTGATTATAGATATTAGGCTTTGTACTTCGCCTAAGGCATTAGACATTAATCCAACACGACCATTAGTTTGTGTTCTTGCACGTTCTAACTTATCGTAAAACTCTGAGTCTTCAAGCAGACTTATATTTATTTGATTTGTTTTTTTTATAATTCTTACCGAAGAGTCTATCGAGTAAGAGTCACCAAGTAAGCCGTCTGTTAAAGAAATGGCTCTGCTTATAAGGTCTGAAATTATGATTAAACCAAACTCTATTGCAACATAGGTCCAGAGTAGGTTTAAATCTGAAACTTCTACTTTAGTTTGTAGAATAATTTCGTCTATAATTATTTTACCTATCCAAAGAATAATTACAGGTAAAATGGCTCCAATAAGCCTGCAAAAGGCAGAAAGTAAAAAGAGTTTTTTGTTGGTTCTCCAGATTTCTTTAAAAAATCTTGGAATAAAAACTAGCGCACTAAAAGATTTTCGTAAGCTAGTTTTTTTTCCATCTTTAAGAGATTTAGGAGCTTGTCTTGGCATTGCTTTTCTATTTAGAGCATACCAAGTTCTAGTTTCGCTTCTTCACTCATTAATTCTTGAGTCCATGGTGGATCGAAAGTAATTTCAACTTCGGCGTTATTAACGTCTTTAAGAGATTTTACTTTTTCTTCAACTTCTAAAGGTAGTGTTTCAGCTACCGGACAGTTAGGTGTTGTTAAAGTCATTAGTATTTTAACATCGTAATCTTCATTTACAAAAACATCGTAAATTAATCCTAATTCGTATATATCTACAGGTATTTCTGGATCGTAAATAGTTTTTATTACTGCTACTATTTTTTCTCCTAACTCTGTTGTATCTATTGTTGTGTCGCTCATTTTTTTTGTTTTTACGTTAAATCCTTAGTTGTTTGGTTGTAAGTTTACTTACAACTCTACAGTAAAAGACTTAACTATTTTACTTGTGTTTGGTACGCAATGGCATACATTTTAATTTGCTTTATCATGCTTACTAAACCATTTGCTCGGGTTGGAGACAAATGTTCTTTTAAGCCTATAGCATCAATAAAATCTGTATTTGCGTCTAAGATGTCTTTAGGGTGCTGGTTTGAAAAAGCTCTAATTAATATAGCTATAATACCTTTTGTAATAATGGCATCGCTATCTGCAGTAAAACTAATTTTGTTGTCATCCATTTCTGCATGAACCCAAACTTTACTTTGACAACCTTTAATAATATTATCTTCAGTTTTAAATTGGTCGTCAATTAAAGGTAAATCTTTACCTAAATCTATCATGTATTGATAGCGTTCTTCCCAATCTTCAAACATTGAAAATTCATCTATAATTTCGTCTTGTATTTCTTGAATGCTTTGCATTTTAATAATCTTTTTGCTATTGCAAAATTACGAAATTCTTTAGTTCTTTTCTTTAGTAGGATTGCTAATCTTCATTACTAAATTATACAAAGATTTAATTTCTTCGTTTGGGTTTCCAGCATCAAAAGTTGGTACGCTGTAGGTTTCACCATCTTTAGTAATTGAAAAGTTTGCTAAAGCGGCACCATCGTATTGGTGTGCTTTACTTGGTGCTTCGAGTGTAGGTAATGTTTTTAAATTTAATACTGAGACTTGTTTTAATACAGTACTCCAGTCTTCATTAGAACACGTTTTTACATTTGGCTCTGTATTACGACCATTTTTAACACTTACTGTTTTATTGTCTAAAATTATTTGACTGAATGAACCTCTAGAATGTGTCTTGTATTCAATTTTTATGTTATTTTCTGCTACCATTACAGTTTTCGTTGCAGTAAGCAATTCGGTTTTAGAATCAAGTAATATTAATTTATCACCTTTAATTTTAAAGTTTGTGACTTTACCTAATTCAGCCATCATTTTACTTTCAACTAAATTACTGTTTTTGTCGGCACACATTTTTTTAGTAGAACCTAAAGCGCTAAATTTCATGGTATTTCCTTCAGTAGTATAAGTTCCGAAAAAGTTATTACAACCAGAAAATCCAGAGACTTTACTATTAGCTTCATCAAAAGTAATGGTGAGATCTTTAGTTAAGTTTTCTACTGCCATTTCTGAAACTGTAAATGTTCCATTAAGAGTTTCTTGAACGCTTTTCATAGTATCGTTAGATAGATTGGATGTTGCTTGATTTGAGGCTCCACAGGCATTTAAAATAATAGCAAATAGTAATATAGCAGTTGTTTTCATTTTTAAGTTGTTGTTTGTTACGGTTATAATATTACAAAAAAGAAGCCAAACTTTAAGAAAGCATCATTTTTGCTTTTTTAACGCCAGCTACTAATGCGTCAATCTCTTCTTTTGTGTTGTAAAAAGCAAAAGAAGCTCTAACAGTACCTGGAATATTGAAAAAAGCCATAATAGGTTGTGCACAATGATGACCAGTTCTTACAGCGATTCCCATTTTGTCTAGAAGTGTACCAACATCGTAAGGATGTATGCCTTCTAAATTAAAACTAATTACAGAGGTTTTATTTTTAGATGTACCGTATATTTTTAGACCTTCAATTTCTAACAGTTTCTCTGTTCCGTAGTCTAAAAGCTCTTTTTCGTAGGCTTCAATAGCATCAAAACCTATAGCATTCATGTAATCTAGTGCAGCACCAAAAGCAATACCTCCGCAAATGTTTGGTGTTCCTGCTTCAAATTTATGTGGTAAACCTGCGTAAGTTGTTTTTTCAAAACTTACTTGGTCTATCATTTCTCCACCACCTTGATAGGGAGGTAACTTAGTAAGCCATTCTTCTTTGCCGTATAACATACCAACACCTGTTGGTCCGCAAATTTTATGCGCAGAAGCAACGTAAAAATCTACATCTAGTGCTTGAACGTCTGGTTTAATATGGGGACAAGCTTGTGCGCCATCTATTAAAACTGCAGCGCCAACTTTATGGGCTTGCTCTATAATTTTTTCTATAGGATTTACTGTTCCTAATGCATTTGAAATATGATTTACAAAAACCAATTTTGTTTTATCCGAAAGCAATTCAGTATAACTATCCATTACCAATTCTCCATCTAGGTTCATTGGTATTACTTTTAATATAGCACCAGTTTTCTCGCAAAGCATTTGCCAAGGCACAATATTACTGTGGTGCTCTAATGCTGAAACAATAACTTCGTCACCTTTCTCTAATATTGAAGCAAAACCATGTGCTACTAGATTAATACTTTCTGTTGTACCAGCTGTTAGTATAATCTCGTATGGATGCTTTGCATTAAAATGATTTTGGACAGTATGTCTAGCAGCTTCATATTTATCTGTAGCTTCTTGACTTAATGCGTGAACACCTCTATGAATATTTGCATTGTAGTTACTATAATAATCTACTATTACATCTATTACTTGCTGTGGTGTTTGCGAAGTTGCAGCATTATCAAAATACACCAAAGGTTTACCGTTTACTTTACGATTAAGTATTGGGAAGTCTTTTCTTATTTTATTTATGTCTAACATCTGTTGTCTGTAGAGTTTTACTTGTTCGGCACCCAAATAGCTAGGCTAAAGGTTGAAAACAAAAATACGAAACGTTTTTCATCTATAAACTCCATTTCTCAATTACCGTGAGTAGAGTTTTAAAATTTACATTTCTGTTAAAAAGGATAATAGTTTAAAGTGAAAGGCATAAAAAAACTGCTTCTAAATATTAGAAACAGTTTTTATTTATTTTCAGAATTATATAGTTTCTACTTTTTTAGAAGCTTATAAATCAAAACCAATATTAACGCCTAATTTTTTAGCGATGATATTAGTAATACGTTGTTTTAATTCTGGAATTTTAACAGAATTTAAAACATTATTACTAAAAGCAAACATTAATAAAGCTCTTGCTTCTTTTTCTGGAATACCACGTTGTTTCATATAAAACAAAGCGCTTTCGTCTAATTGACCAATAGTACAACCGTGAGAACATTTTACATCATCTGCAAAAATTTCTAATTGAGGTTTTGTGTTTATAGATGCTTTGTCACTTAATAAAATATTATTGTTAGATTGGAATGCATTTGTTTTCTGCGCTAATTTGTCAACAACTACTTTACCGTTAAAAACACCTGTAGAACTGTCTGAGAAAATACCTTTGTAATCTTGGTGGCTCTCGCAATTTGGCTCTATGTGGTGTACTAAAGTATTATGGTCTACGTGTTGTTTATCTCCAATAATGGTAATACCTTTCATTGTAGAATCCATGTGTTCACCATTTTGGTAAAAGTTAAGATTGTTACGAATTAACTTACCACCAAAAGAAAATGTGTGTACAAAACAGTTAGTTTGATCTTTTTGATCTACAAAAGTACTATCTATTAAAGAAGCATTTTTGTTATCGTTTTGAATTTTGTAGTAATCTACAATAGCACGTTTATCTGCATAAATCTCAGTAACACTATTTGTTAAAACAGGATTATCTGTTAAACTTTGGTGACGTTCTATAATTTGAACATGAGAATTCTCGTCTACAACAATTAAGTTTCTAGGCTGAAGCATTAAAGCAGCTTCGTTTCCTGTAGCAAAATGTATAATTTGAATTGGCTTTTCTACCAATTTATTTTTTGGAATGTGTATGTAAGCACCTTCGTTAGAAAATGCAGTATTTAAAGATGTTAAACTGTCTTTAGGTGCTATTTTATTAAAATAATTTTCAATAACAGCTTTGTATTTAGGTTTAACTAACGCCGAAGACATTAAACAAACATCAATACCATCATGAGTTGTTTGAGATAAATGAGATGAATATTTTCCATCTATAAAAACAATTTTATAAGTGTCTATATCGTGTATAAAATACTTCTTGATATCTTTATAATCTAACGCATTCTCTTGTTTTGGGAATACGCTGTAGTCATGCTTTAAAACACTGTTTAAAGAGGTGTATTTCCAAGCCTCTTCCTTTTTTGAAGGGAATCCGCTAGTTTCGAATGTTTTAATAGCTTCACTTCTAATATCATGAATAGGTGAATCTACATCCTGATTATTTTCGAATGCTAAAAATGATGATACTAATTTTTCTTTTAAATCCATAATTCTGTCATTCCTGCGAAGGCAGGAATCTTTTTAATTTATCTAGAACTTTATGTTGTGGATTCCTGCCTGGGCAGGAATGACAAAACTGTTCATTTTGAAAGCTAAAAAAATTGAGTAATCAGCAAAGAGTTTGCAACTACAAACTGCAACTGACCACTGCGAATTAATTCTAAGCGTCTACCTCTTCTTTAATCCAGTCGTAACCTTTTTCTTCAAGTTCATGCGCTAATTCTTTACCGCCAGACTTTACAATACGACCTTTGTATAAAACGTGTACAAAATCTGGAACGATGTAATCTAATAAACGTTGGTAGTGTGTAATTAACACAACAGCATTGTCTTTAGATTTTAATTTATTAACACCATTAGCGACAATACGTAAAGCATCGATATCTAAACCAGAATCTGTTTCATCTAATATTGCTAATTTTGGCTCTAACATTGCCATTTGGAATATCTCGTTACGTTTCTTTTCTCCTCCCGAAAAACCTTCGTTTAACGAACGCGATAGGAACTTACGGTCTATTTCTAGCAATTCTGCTTTATCACGAATCATTTTAAGCATGTCTTTAGCAGGCATATCTTCTAAGCCTTTAGCTTTACGTGTTTCGTTAATAGCAGTTTTGATGAAGTTAGTTACCGAAACTCCAGGAATTTCTACTGGATATTGAAAGGATAAGAAAACACCTTTATGAGCACGCTCTTCAGCAGCTAACTCTTCAATATCTTGACCGTCAAGAAGTATTTGACCTTTATCTACTTGGTATTCTTCTTTTCCAGCAATTACTGAAGCTAAAGTGCTTTTTCCAGAACCATTAGGTCCCATAATAGCATGTACTTCTCCAGCTTTTACTTCAAGGTTAATTCCTTTTAAAATCGATTTATCTTCAACACTTGCGTGTAAATCTTTTATTTGTAACATAGTTTTATTTTCCAATTTTAATCACCTCGTTTTTTACTGCAGGTTCTTTTACGCTAATAATTTCTTTAATGTCAATATTAAAAGGCCAACCTTCTTCGCCTTCAACTTTAGGTGTGATTTTTCCACGAACTTGAACTAGAATACCGTCGGTATCTTCTGTTCTATATGGTTTTCCCATAGTATGTAATTCGTGCATTTTTTCGTTTAATACAACACCATAAATAGCACTGTTTCCTACTTGTAAAACAGCAGCATCTGCATAATATGAAAACTCACCACTTAAAGTTGTTAAACCATCTTTTGCTTGAGTTCTGTCTACGCCATCGGCATCAACAGTTGCATCGTTATAACCATCTTTAACTCCTTTTTTAAAGTCTTCACAAGATGAGAAACTAATAATAAGTACTAATAGTAAGATTGCTTTTTTCATGATTATTTTCTGTTTAAGCAGAAATGTTTTAATTAAACTTAACCTACTGAGCCTTCAAGGCTAATTTCTAATAATTTTTGTGCTTCTACAGCAAATTCCATTGGTAATTTATTTAGTACTTCTTTACTAAAACCATTAACAATTAATGCAATTGCTTTTTCTGTATCTATACCACGTTGGTTACAGTAGAAAATCTGGTCTTCACCAATTTTACTAGTTGTAGCTTCGTGCTCAATCATTGCACTTTTGTTTTTAGCTTCTATATAAGGAAAAGTGTGTGCTCCACATTCGTTACCCATTAATAAACTATCACATTGCGAGAAGTTACGTGCGTTTTCTGCACGAGCACTAACATGTACTAAACCTCTGTATGAGTTTTGAGATTTTCCAGCCGAAATACCTTTAGAGATAATAGTCGATTTGGTGTTTTTTCCCAAATGAATCATTTTAGTTCCAGTATCTGCTTGTTGGTGATTATTTGTTACTGCAATAGAATAAAATTCTCCCACAGAGTTATCACCTTTTAAAATACAAGAAGGATATTTCCAAGTTACTGCAGATCCTGTTTCAACTTGTGTCCAAGAGATTTTAGCGTTTTTCTCGCATAAACCACGTTTAGTTACAAAGTTATAAACACCACCTAATCCTTCAGCATTTCCTGGATACCAGTTTTGTACTGTTGAATATTTTATTTCTGCATCGTCAAGAGCAATAAGCTCTACAACTGCTGCATGTAATTGGTTTTCATCTCTACTTGGAGCGGTACAACCTTCTAGGTAAGAAACATAACTACCTTCGTCTGCAACAAGTAATGTGCGTTCAAATTGTCCTGTTCCACCTTGATTAATTCTAAAATATGTAGATAATTCCATTGGGCATTTTACACCTTTTGGAATGTAGCAAAAAGAACCATCACTAAATACTGCTGAATTTAAAGCTGCATAAAAGTTATCTGTAGTTGGCACTATAGTACCAATATATTTTCTAACTAGTTCTGGATGTTCTTGTATTGCTTCAGAAATTGGCATAAAAATAATACCTTTTTCTGCTAATGTTTTCTTGAATGTAGTAGCCACAGAAACGGAATCGACAACAATATCCATTGCTACGTTATTCATTTTCTTTTGCTCGTCTACAGAGATTCCTAGCTTTTTATACATTGCTAGTAAATCTGGATCTACATCGTCTAATGTTTTATTAGGATCTACTGCAACAGGTGCAGAGTAATAAGCAATAGCCTGAAAATCTGGCTTTGTATAATTTACGTTAGCCCAGTCTGGTTCTTCCATAGCTTGCCAAACTTTAAAAGCTTCAAGTCTCCATTCTGTCATCCATTCTGGCTCTTCCTTTTTCTTAGAAATAGCGCGAACAATATCTTCGTTTAAACCAATAGGAAATGTTTCAGATTCTATATCTGTAAAAAAACCGTATTCGTATTCTTTGGTTTTAAGTTCTTCTCTTAAATCGTCTTCAGTATATTTCGACATAATGCGTTCGTTCAATTTTTATAATGAGAATGATTCTCCGCAACCGCATGTTCGGTTAGCGTTAGGATTATTAAATACGAAACCAGTTCCGTTTAATCCACCAGAATATTCTAAAGTTGTACCAATAAGGTATAAAAAACTCTTTTTGTCGACTATAATTTTTACATCATTATCTTCAAAAACTTTATCATCGTCTTCTTTGGTTTTATCAAATTTTAAATCGTAAGATAAACCAGAGCAGCCACCACTCTTAACGCCAACACGTACGTAATCTACTGTTGGATTAAATCCATCGTCAGTCATTAATTCAACGACTTTCTTTTTAGCTGTATCAGAAACTTTTATCATATTCTTATATAGAGTTTATCTAAATAGGTTGCAAATATACAATATTGGTCTGTTTTTTTCGCACTACCTAACATTATATTAGCATATGGTTTAATAGTAAAATACTATGTAATATTTTCTTCGGAAATGCTTACTCTTGAAAGTCGGGATTTGTGAGAAATGAAGGGTCCGATAATGTTAGTAGGAAAGCTTTTAAATCGGCTTTATCTTGAGTTGTAAGATTAACACCGCCTTGAGCAACTTTTTTCATTAAAGGATCTACTGTAGAAGATGTTTGTAAGCCAGTACTATAAAATTCGATAACCTCATCGATAGTATTAAATCTACCATCGTGCATATATGGAGCAGTATAGGCTAGATTTCTTAATGATGGACTTTTAAACTTTCCGTTATCGTTTGTATCTCCGGTTACTCCGCCTAAACCTAGATCTGTGAAATTAGAATCTAAACCGTTATTATGAAAAATATTATCTGTCCACAATGGATTGTTTGGGTTGCCATGGCAATGGAAGCAATCTCCTCTGGTTTCATCTAAAAAAACATTTAAACCATTTTCCTCTTGAGGTGTAAGTGTTGCTTGACCTAGAGAATAGCGGTCGAATTTTGAGTTTGCAGAGATTAGTGTGCGTTCAAATTGTGCAATAGCTTTTGTGGTTAATTCTTTTGTAATTATAGTTGTTTTAAATGCAAGGCGAAATAGTTCTGGATATTCCGGATCTGATTGTAGTTTGTTAACCACATCATCCCAATCGCTATGCATTTCTATTGGGTTTTGTACAGGTTCTAAAGCTTGGCGCTCGATACTTAATTCTTTACCATCCCAGGTAAAACGTTCGCCATAATTCCATGCTAAATTAAATAATGGCATAGAATTTCTTGAACCAAAAGTGCCGTCTATACCAACGCTAGTAGGTGTGCTATCTGTAAAAGCATGTTGTGGAGAATGGCAACTGGCGCAAGCCATTGTTTCGTTTCCAGAAAGTTTTTTATCGAAAAACAATTTTTTACCTAAAGCAACACCTTGAACCGTTTGTGGATTGTTATTTGGTATTACTGGTGGAATTATATTTTGTGAAAATATTTGTGGAATAGATAGTGGCATTGGAGTAGGTTCATAAACTTCTATTTCGTCTTTTGAACAAGCCGAAATAGAAATTATAAGTAATATATATATGAACCCGTTTTTCATTTTATTGTGTAATTGTTCCTAAGCTAAAAACATTTTGTCCATTTTCATTCATTTTTAATTGTGCTTGAAAATTTGGCATTAACATATTATTCCATTGTGTTAAATCCCATTGGTATGTGTTTTTAAACCACTCTGCAATGTTCATTTTTATTTCTAAACTAGTATCGTTAATTATTACAACAGGACCTAAGTCTACATTTATAGCTGTTTCTTGTATTGTAGGTGGAGTTGCGCTACCATCGGCAGCTCTAATTGTATGATATGCATAGCCAGTTTCTGGTGTTGTACTATTTGTAAACTTACCTTCTAATTGCATATAATGGTAACCGCCAACACTTCCTAACATTGGTGTGTTTGGTACTGCCCAAGATTCAGAATTTAAATCTAAATAAGCGCCATCAACATTATCTTCTGCATCAAAGCCAAAAGTGAATGAAACGTTTGTATAAGTTCCTGTAGGTATTTTAGTTTCTGGAGTAAAAGATAAATTGTTGTTATTGGTAACATCGACCAGATTATAAATATCTAAAACAATGTCTTCTTCGCCTTCGCGAGAAAAAGTAATATCCGATATTAAATATCTTAGTTTTTCTATGCTCAGCATTTCACCATTTGCATTGGTATATTGAACGGTATTAAAGTCTGAATTTGTTACTGCAGTATCATCCCAATTATGTGTGAAGTTAAATGTTGTTTCAACTTCTGTTTTTGCAACTAAATTATCATCTAAATCTTCTCCACATGATGTTAAAGTAATGGTAGTAAAAATTAATAAGGCAAAAATTCTTTTCATTGTTTTTTGTTTTAATCAATATTGATAATCAGTAAATCTGAGAACCCTTTATTTTCTGTAATATCTATGTCGTTACTGTAAGTGTCTCCTACCACGACTACTTTTTTATTATTTAATTCTGTAATTCCGTAGGCAAAATCTATGTTTGTTCCACCGATAGTTGTTTCCCATTCTATAGTACCGGTGCTATTTATTTTTAAAGCCCAAGCATCGTTTTGACCTTTGTTTTCTGAAACATCAACATCGTTACTTCTAGAGCTTCCGGCAATTAAAAAACCACCATCTTGAGTTGCTGTAATGTCTCTTGCGGCATCAAAGTTTGTACCTCCTAAGGTTTTTTCCCAAAGCAATTCGCCTAAAGGAGAAATTTTAATAAGCCAAATATCTGCGGCTCCAATGTTATTAGAGATATCGACATCGTTACTTCTAGTGTCTCCCACAATTAAAAAGTTTCCGTCTCCTGATTTTACAATCGACCAAGCTTCGTCTATTTCGTCTCCTCCAAAAGATTTCTCCCAAACAATAGCACCAGTTTCTGATATTTTAACTGCCCAAAAATCGTAAGATCCAATGTTGCTAGAAATATCAGTATCCATACTGTCTGTTCCTCCAACCAATATATAGCCGTTATCATCAGTTTGTACTACACCTGCTGGTGTATCTGTTAATAACCCACCATAATATTTGCTCCATTCTGTATTTCCTGAGGCATCTAGTTTTATAGCCCAATAATCTCCGCCGGCATGTTTGTTACTAAACCTTGAGGTGTCGCCTTGTCCATTAGAGCCTGTAACGTCTAAAACGCCAGTTACTAAATAACCAGTATCGTTAGTTTGAATTACAGATATACCATAATCTGCACCTTGGTATCCAAAAGATTTTTGCCAACTAATATTACCAGAAGCATCTAGTTTTGCTAACCAATAATCGTTTTGTCCATTATTACTTGAAACATCTCCATCGTTACTAAAGGTTGATCCTAAAACTGCATAACCACCGTCTATAGTTTGTATAATGTCTTGTCCTTTATCATCTCCAGTTCCGCCATAGGTTTTATTCCATTGTACTTCATTTTCTTCATCAAACTTTAAAACCCAGAAATTAAAAACTTCGTTTTGCTTGTCTGTGATGTCTCCATCCACACTTTGGGTGAAACCAATAACGGCATAGCCACCATCGTTAGTGCTTACAATTTCTTGAGCGCTGTCGTTTTTGGAACCACCGTAAGTTTTTACAGATGATACCAATCCAGAGGGTAAAACAGTATTACTTTCAATATTGTCGTCATCGTTTTTACAACTTATTACAATTGCAAAAACAAATAAATAGAGTAATAAAGCACTTTTGCTTTTCATTTAAATAGTGTTAATTACTTTTTCTAACTACAAATAGGCCACCTTCAATATCGCTAATAATAATATTTCCACTAGCAAAATATGGGTAAACACTCCATACGCCATTAAAATTAGCACTGTTACTAGATGGGAATGTATCGAAAAAAGCTGTTTCTGTCATTGCATTGGTTGCTGAAGAAATATTTGAAATATCTAATATTCTTAATCCAGCTCTATAGTTAGCTAAGTAGTATTCATTTCCTTTTACATAACCATTGTGGTCGATTGCTTCAGTTGGTCCAAAATAAGATGAAGATAAAGAAGGGTTGTCTAAATCTGTAAAATCGAAAACTAAAGTTTTAGTATTAAAGCCAAAGCCTTGCTCGTCTAGCTCATCACCTAAAATAAAATAAGCTTGGTCCTCTGTAAACCAACCTTGATGTGCGTAGGCTGTTTGTGGATATGTAAATTCGCTAATTGGGACTACATCATTTTTATCTGTAACATCTAGAATTACAACTTTATCTGTATTACCATTACTTCCAACGTAAATTTGTCTTCCAGTATAATCTGTATCTGGACCATTATAGGTTACTACTTGTGCATCATGAGAATATCCTCCAGCAGTATAATCGCCTAAAAATGTTGGGTTCGTTGGGTTTGTAATGTCAACAAAAACAGGTCCTCCACCATTAGTTGAGTTGCAACCTACTAAATAGGCAACACCTTCGTTTTCGTTTATTACAATGTTATGGCAGCTTCCAACACCTGTATAAATAGCATCAGCAGTAAAAGTTTCTGGAGCATTTGTAACGTTTCTTAATCTTGTTAGATCGAAAACTTGCATACCATGTGCTCCTACATTATCGGCAACAATAAAAGCATGGTTATTATATACTTTAACATCTCTCCAAGCGTTTGATCCTGCGTTAGAATTTAATCTCCCTAAAAACATTGGATTTACAGGATCTGTAACATCTACAAAAGCGGTAGTGTTTGATAGTGCAATTATAGCATATTCATTATTGTTTGTTGGGTCTGTCCATCCCCAAATATCACTTCCTTCACTATTTGTGCTACCTCCTAAAGTTTGTAAATCAATTACAGATAATAAATCTATTCCATTACATGGGTAGTCTCCGGCCATTCCATTTTCACATGGAAAAAGAGGGTTGAAGTCACAAACATCACCAATACCATCACCATCTGTATCTGCTTGATCAGGATTTGCTGTTAAAGGACAGTTATCTATAATATCATCAATACCATCGTTATCATTATCTGCATCACAAACATTACCCATTCCATCTTGATCTGTATCTAATTGGTTTGAATTTGCAATTGTTGGACAGTTGTCAACATCGTCCGGAATACCGTCTTCATCTTCATCTTGTTCACAAGCATCACCAACACCATCTCCATCTGTATCTGTTTGGTCAGGATTAGAGAAGAAAGGACAATTGTCTAGGGCATCAATAATACCATCTTGATCACCATCTGGATCACAAACATCACCAACACCATTACCATCTAAATCTGCTTGATCTGCGTTTGCTATTTCTAAACAGTTATCTGTTGCGTCAGGAATACCATCTCCATCTGTATCTGCAGCAGGAGTATTGTTTGTGGTTTCATTAGAACAATTATTAAAAGCAAATGCCATTACTAAGCAAAATAGTATAAGTGAAGTACTCTTTTTTATAATTTTCATTTTAATAATTTTTTTTAGAGCTTATTTGTTTTTAGCACTAATAGGTGATTTGTTTCAAAATCAAAACTAAGAAAAAAAACGATAAAACGCTGGTTTGTAACGTTAAAAAGCCAGTGTGTTGGTTTAGCCTTATTTAGCTTTTAATAAACGGATTAATAACCTATGTATTGTTTAAATCTACTTCCTATTAGATAAACAATTAAATATTAATTTACCCTAATTATTAATTCATCTTCTTATTTTTGCATTATGATAGAAGATAAAAATCAAGCACGTACACCATTAAGTGAATTAGGTGAATTTGGACTAATAGATCATCTTACAAAGCAATTTGAGATAAAGCAAGAATCTACTGTAACTAGTATTGGAGATGATGCAGCCGTTTTAAATTTTAAAAACAAGCAAATTGTAGTAACAACAGATATGCTAGTTGAAGGTGTTCATTTCGATTTAAGTTATGTGCCTTTAAAGCATTTAGGTTATAAAGCTGTGGTTGTAAACCTATCTGATGTTTATGCTATGAATGCCAAAGCAACTCAAGTAACAATATCTATAGCTGTTTCTAATCGTTTTCCTTTAGAAGCGTTAGAGGCTATATATGAAGGGATTACTTTAGCATCGAAAATATATAATGTTGATGTTGTTGGTGGAGATACAACATCATCTACTTCTGGATTAATAATTTCTGTAACGGCTATTGGAGAAGTTAATGCCGAAGATGTAGTGTATAGAAAAGGAGCAAAACCAAATGATTTACTAGTAGTTACTGGTGATTTAGGAGGCGCTTATATGGGGCTTCAAATTTTGGAACGTGAAAAAGAAGTGTTTAAAGTAAACCCACAAAATCAACCAGATTTGGATGCTTACACTTATGTAATGGAGCGACAGTTAAAACCAGAAGCGAGACAAGATATTGTTAAACTACTTAAAGATTTAAATGTAAAACCGACGTCTATGATTGATGTAAGTGATGGTTTGTCTTCAGAGATTTTACATATCTGTAAAGCAAGTGGTGTAGGATGCGATTTATATGAGGATAAAATTCCTTTAGATCCTCAAGTGATTTCAACTTGTGAAGAATTTAATATAGACAGTACAACTGTGGCTTTAAATGGAGGTGAAGATTATGAACTGTTGATGACAGTTTCTCAAGAAGATTTTCCTAAAATTAAAGCAAATCCTAATTTAACAGTTATTGGATTTATAACTGAAGAAAATGCAGGAGCAAATCTAGTTACAAGAGCAGAAACTAAAATACCTATTACAGCCCAAGGTTGGAAAAATTTCTCTAGTTAAGAAGTCATTTTATAAGCAATAAGCAATTCTTCTCTACGAAGTCTTGCTTGTTTTTTGTTATGCATTTTAGATAGGATAGAGTTTATCTCTTTATATTTTGGTGTAAGGTCAACTAGGTATCCTTTACTATTAGTAGTTAGCTGCTTATTGCATTTACAGCATTTATATTCTTTTACGTAATAAGTAACACTTCTAGATATTTCGTATTTGTGGCCGAATAGTTTGCAAAACATAGGTTGGTTGTTAGTTTAGGCTCTTAATATTGATTTTTAAGAAGTTAAATATAAACAAAAACCAGAAACGCTCGCCGAAACGTTATATTTTTTCGACGAAATGCATTATTTTTTTAATTAAAGCAGTTTCATTTTCTATATGACTCATATGACCTTCAGAAAAAACATGAGTATCAATATTGTGAGTGTGCGTGAATTTTAATATGTTTTCAGTATTTAAAATCGTGTCTTTTTCACCTAATAAAACAATTTTTTTAAAGGTAGAATTAGCAAAGAAATTAGAAGTGTCTTCGCGTAATCGCATGCCTTCATTTGCAGCCATATAACCTTGAACAGGTGTTTTTAAAGCGGTATTTAATGCAGCGTTGTAAGCTACAGAATGCACAACTTTACTTTTTACGCTAAATAAATTTGCAAAACTCATGCGTACCATGTTTTCATAATTGGTTTGTACCATTTTATTGGCACGCGCTCTTAATTGTTTACGGTCTTTATCGTCTTCTTCGTATGTAGAATTCAATAAACATAAGCCTTTAATACTTTCTGGATATAATTTAGCAAATGCTAAAGCAACATAGCCGCCCATAGAATGACCAATAAAAATGTATTTTCTAAGTTTTAAATGTTTTAAAACAGCAGAAACAGCTTCAGCCATATCTTCCATTGTGTGGACGTAGCCTAAACAACCTGTTTTTCCATGACCTAACAAGTCTATAGCAATAACTCTATTCTTTTTAATAAGTTCTGGTGTTATATTATTCCACATAGAATGGTCTTCTAAAAAGCCATGTAATAATACAATTACTTGTCCTTTACCAGAATCTGAATAAAAAATGGGAACACCTTTATAATCTAGAATCATTTTTTAAAGTATATTGGTCAAAGATAATTTTATGCAATGAATAATAATAAAACAATATTAATAATTGGCTTCGCAATTTTCGCTAGCTATTTTGGAGCAGGAAATTTAATATTACCACCACAATTAGGTTTCAATTCTGGGCCAGATTGGTGGCTTGTAACACTTGGTTTTATTGCTTCGGCTATAGTTATACCGCTTTTAGCTTTGTTTGGTCACGCAAGATTACAAGGTACAATGTTAGACTTTGGTAAAAAGGTGTCACCATTATTTAGTTTAATATATTGTTTAAGTGTATACATTGTTGCTATAGCGTTGCCAATACCAAGAACAGCAGCAGTAACACATGAAATGGCAATTCAGCCTTTTTTCGACACGTCATCCTTATTAACAAGTTCTATTTATTTTGGTATTGCTTTCATTTTTGTTATGAAAAGAGATCGCATACTAAGTATTTTAGGAAAGTTTCTTACGCCTTTAATTGTTTTAATTCTTTTGGCTATAATAGGTATCGGACTTTTTTCTTCTCCAGAAAGTATGAATCCTTCAGTTTTAGAATCTCCAGCTTTAATAGCAGGATTGCTTGAAGGTTACCAAACTTACGACGCCCTTGGAGGAGTAGTAATAGGAGGTGTAGTAATAATATCTCTTAATTTAGAAGGAGGCGTTTCCTTTGAAGATAAAAAAGCAATCATTGCCAAATCAGGATTAGTAGCAGCCATTGGGTTATTTATAATATATACAGGAATGATAGCCGTTGGCGCATTACATAATACAGAATTCGATGCTTCAATTTCTAGACCAGAATTACTAACAGGTTTAAGTATAAAAACCTTAGGAAACATTGGTAATGTGTTTTTAAGTGTATTAATCGCTTTAGCTTGTTTTACAACAGCAACTTCAGTAATTGTAGGTACAGCAGATTTTTTTAAAGGCCTTTTTAAAAACTCGCAAACAGTGTATACGGTAACAGCAGTTATTTCGTGTTTATTAGGTGTGTTTGTTGGGCAGTTTGATGTGAGTTATATTATAGTTGTAGCCGTACCAGCGTTAATGTTTATTTATCCAATTACTATTGTATTGATACTTTTAAATGTAATACCAGAAAAATATGCATCTTCTGCAGTGTTTAAAGGTGTTGCATTGGTAACCGTTTTATTTAGTATTCCAGATTTTTTAGGATTTTTATTACCAGAAGGCAATTTAACAGGTGTTAAATCCTTTATTCCGTTGGCAAATCAAAATTTAGGATGGTTAATACCAGCATTAATTTCATTTTTAGTGTTAAATATCAAAACTTTTACGACTAATAAAACCATTAGCTCGTAAACCAATGGCAATACAAGACATTTCAACATATACCTATAAAGACCTTTTTTCGTTAAGCGTCGTACAATTCGAAAAAGCCTGTGTGGTTAATAAACCAGAACAAGTCGATTCCTACAGTATATATTGGATTAAAGAAGGAAAAGGTACCTATAACATAGACTTTAAAAGCTACTCTTTTAAGGAGAACGTATTGTTTTTTCTATCACCTGGTCAAGTATTCTCGGTAGATTCCGAAAAAATAAAAGAAGCCTACAAAATTACATTCGTAAAAGACTTCTATTGCATACAAACACACGATAAAGAGGTTGCCTGTAACGGTGTACTCTTTAACAACGTTTACGAAACACCTTTTGTAAAACCATGCGAAAACGATACTAAAAAACTTAGTTTTATATTAGAAAGCCTTATCGAGGAATTTAAAAACACCGAAACCGCCCAATACGATATGTTGCAAACCTATTTAAAGCAATTTATCATCCATTCCGTACGCATACAAAAAGAACATCATCCCATAAAAACCGACATAGAAACCAAGCTTTTTAAAGACTTTAGTACACTAGTCGAGCAAAATTACAAAACGCTACACGCCGTAACCGACTATGCAAATAGGTTAGGATTATCGCCAAAATCGTTGACCAAAAACTTTCAAAAAGTAGGCGCAGAAACACCAAGCGATTTCATTAAAAACCGAATCGTCCTAGAAGCCAAACGCCAACTCATTTATACAGACGAAGCCGTAAAACAAATAGCCTACGACCTCGGTTTTAACGATTCGGCATACTTTAGCCGTTTTTTCACCAAAGCCACCACAAAGTCACCACTTCAATTTAGAAAAGACTATTAGCGTCACTACGAATCTTGCTTTTTAGCAAGATGTGGTCATCTCATCCTAGTTTTTAAAATTTTAATGGCGTGCCCATAAAGGTCAGGCTGTACGTTATATCTTTTTTTTTAAGCTGAATCTATTTTAGCAACTCTCCAATACAATAGTATTACCTTTTTATTAGTAACCTCTCCTTAAAAAAAGGATGCCACTTCCATCCTTCACGCAAGATTACCGATTCGAAACCCAATAAAACTGAATAAAAATAGGCAAGTCCAAGCATAAGGAACCTTTGTCTATTTATTACTAGGTACTTACAGCGCATCTTTGCATTATAATTAAAACAACAACAACATTAAAATTATAAAACATATGGACATTCAATTAAATCAAGCCGACTTTAAAAGCACAGTATTAAACAACAAAAAAGTAGTATTAGATTTTTATGCAGACTGGTGTGGACCGTGTCAAACATTATTGCCAACCATTCATAAGTTAGCAGACGAGTTAAACGACGATGTTATTATTAAAAAAGTAAACGTAGATAAAAATCAAGATTTAGCAGCATACTTTAAAGTAAGAAGTATTCCAACACTAGTGTTTTTTCAAGACGGAAAAGTAGTCGATAAACACACAGGCTTAATAACAGAAAGAGAACTAAGACTAAAAATAGACGAACTAGAAGTAACCGTAACCCAATAAAAATAGGCTGTCCATGCATAAGGAACTTTTGTCCATTTTTAAAGGCAAGTTCTCGTCGCATCTTTGCAGTGTAATTAATTAGTAATATTAAAAACCAAAAATTATGAAAACAATACAAAACATACAATGCCCAAATTGTTGGGGATACCAAACATACGACGAGCAAAATGCACAACAACAATTATGCAAATGTTCTAACTAAAAGTTAAAAACAACAAACAAACATAAATAGTATTTCCGCGAAAGCGAAAAACATAAAAACAAAAACAATGAGCACAAGAATTAAAACATTAGATCCAGCAACAACAACAGGAAAAGCTAAAGATTTATTTAACGCAGTCCAAAAGAAATTAGGTTTTATACCAAACCTTATTAAAGTATTTGGAAACTCTCCAGCAACATTACAAACGTATTTAAGTTTAGGAGAATTAACAGCAAGTGGTGATTTTACAAACAAATACCGCGAACAATTAGCATTAGCAATTGCCGAAACAAACGCATGTAACTACTGTTTATCTGCGCACACAGCAATTGGTATAATGAATGGTTTAACCGAAGAGCAAACACAACAAAGTCGTAAAGGTTTTGCAAATGAAGATAAAGATCAAGCAGGATTACAATTTGCACAGGCGGTAACATTAAATCGCGGACAAGTATCTACAGAAGCCATTGCAGAAGTAAAAGCAGCAGGTTTTAACGATGGCGAAATATTAGAAATTGTACTTAACGTTGTGTCTAATACATTAACAAACTATGTAAACCATATAGCAGAAACAGAAGTAGATTTCCCATCTGTAGAAGCAGGAAAGTTTACAGTAGCACAATAATAACGTGTCACTTCGAGTGGTTTTGTAAAGCATGAAAAAAGCGTATCGAGAAGCTCTTGATGCTTTGTAAAATCTCAACTCAAACAAAAAGAATAGAATTAAACAATAACAAATAAATTAAAACAAATTACATTATGAAAAATTTAGTATTAGCAGTATTTTTAGTAGCCTTCACATTCGTATCTGGAGCACAAGACAAAATGAGTAAAGCAGTAAAAACAATCTCATTAGAGCAAACAGCAGGAGAGTTTACGCAAAAAGCATTAACAGTAAGCGAAGGTACTTATGTATTTAATGTAACAAACACAAATGCTGCACCAGAAGTTGGTTTAGTATTAATTGAAGCTGGTAAAGACGGTAAAGATGCAAAAAACCACATTGCAGATGCTTATGTATCTCAAATGGTAAAGCATGGTAAAACAGAATCTTCAAAAGAAGTAACGCTTACAAAAGGTACATACACATATTTTTGTCCTTTTAACAAAACACCACAGTATACTTTAGTAGTAGAGTAGTTAATTATTTAGTTTTTAAGTAGAAAAAGCGAGCCTTGTATGAGGCTCGCTTTTTTTTGTTTCGTTTATCGTGTTTGATTTCGTTACGGGTGTAAGCAAGCTAGAACTAGCAATAAATTATATAAGGTGTTAGCAGATGTGATTATAGTTTGTAAACTCTTCTATTCCTTAAGCTTATTTCAATTTTACCAAAAGAAGTATCTCTATAAATACTTTTTTTTCCATTTATTAATTCTATTTCTCCTATTGGATGAACTGAAGTTTTACTTTTAACAGATACGTTTGACGAATTGTTAATTATTTCTTCCAATTCAAGTGAAGTTGGTTCTGATACATGAAATTTTTCAATCAATTTGTCGCAGAAACCAGATTCATTATTTGATTTTACTGGGAAAACGTAATTATATGAATGTAAACCTCGTAATTTAGAATAATCGACTTTTGTAGAAGGGAATTTAATTCCATCTATGTCCTGTTTTGTAGATATGTATTCAAGTAATAGCTGAGGAATTATATATTCAGGTTTAAAATTACCATGTGGATTTTTAGCTTTAATTGTGCAAGCTAATGTTAGAGGATAAGTTACCAAATAACTTAAAACATAGGCTAATTGTTCATCCTCATTTTTATTAGTATCGTTATTATAGTATCCGTTTATGAATTCCATAAAGTGATTAATTTCGATTACTGAAAGCTCTTCTTGATTTTGAATTTTTGAAAACCATAAATCTCTTAATCTATACCTTTCAAATTCTTCCCAACAAGTATAAGTTGCATCTGCCATATATAAAGCTGGAAATCCAATTAAACTGTATCTGTTTGTGGAAACAATGTGTCGATATTGGAATGGAACATGAAATAGATCTTCTTTACTGAAATGAATGTCTTCATCTTTCCGCGCCCTATAAAAAGAACTTCCTTTTCTGATTTTTTTAACCATTTTAATATCATTAAAAAACACTCTTTCTAAAGATGCATTAAATATAGTCGTAGCTTCATGGAATTTTCCATTATAATATAAATCAATAGTCTTATTTATAGATTCAGATAAATCAATTATTTTAGAGATAATAATATCTTTTTTGCTATTCGAAAATGGAACACATAAATCAATTTCATCATAGAGATATTCTTGGTAATGTTTTGTGTAATCTTCTAGAGCTTTTTTTATAAAACTCGGAAAATAGTCTGAACTATTTTGAATTATAGAAGTTTTAAAATACTCTTGTTTCAAAGAAATAATTATTTTATTCGAGAGTGTTATCGCGCTGTTGTTCATCATTCCTGCCAATGTTTAGTTGATAAAAAATCGTTTCAATGTTTTTTATCATACTCTAAACGAAGTTAGTGGTTTTTTAACAAAGTCAAGGCGAAGTTTTTACTAATTAAACTGCTTTTTCTAAACGCTTATATCCAATGGTACACCATGGGCAAACAACATCTGAAACAATGTCTATTTTTAGTTCTTATTTGTATTGAATAAGAATATCTGCTATTAATTTTAAGTTTGGTTCGTTTATTTCTGTTTGTGGTGCTAACGGAAATGTTTGTTGTCCTGGTCTGCTAACAAAAGCAGCTCGCCATCCAGCCCAAAGTGCGCCTGCAACATCCCAACCATGTGCAGCAATAAGCATACAGTCTTCTGGTTTTGCGTTCATTTTATGGGCTGCCCAATTATAAACATCGGTAAAAGGTTTAAATTTACCAACAGATTCAATACTTAATAGCTCATCAAAATAAGTTGTTAAACCAACGTTTTCAAATTTGTTTTTTAAGCTTTCTTTATTAGAATTAGTTAGTGCTACCAAAGTGTATCCTTCCTTTTTTAGTAAGGTTAAAGCGTCTTTAACTTCTGGATGCGGTGGTAAATTTTGCATGGCATTAACTATAATATCTCGCGCCTTATCCTCGGGAATTGTAATTCCATTATTTGCTGCAACCATTTGTAAAGCAGCAGCACCAACATGTCCAAACGGTTTGTATTGTCCGCTTGCAGAAACCACTAACGAGTATTGCAACATAGTTGTGAACCACAAGGATAGCAAATGGTCTTTTCCGCCTAAAGCGTCACCAACTTGCTTTTTCATTATCGTTAAATCTAATAACGTTTCGTTTACATCGAAGAATAATACTTTAGGTTTGGTTTTCATTTTATGAAGATATGTAATGTTTATAATTAAAAAAACAGACTGATAAAATCAATCTGTTTTTTTTCTTGAAGCATTAAAAACTAATTTGCTAATGCAATTTTATTAACGGTAAATTCCATGTTAGAAATATCTGCAGTGACCTCATTAATTCTAGAGTTGGTGAAATATAAATAACCGTTATATATGCTAAAAGTATCTGCCCATTTTATGGCATCACCTTCAATTAAAGTGTGTATGCTGCCATCTGGTTTGCGATACATAATTTTATTGTGTTCTAGGTCTGCGTAATATAAGTTTCCGTTGTCGTCAAAAATCATTCCGTCGGGCGCAGACGTTTTAGCTTCAAAAATGACTGCATTTTCAATCTCTTTTTCATCTTCTAAAGTTAATGCTGTTGTTGGTATGCTAAATAAACTATAGCCTGAAAGTGCGTGGTAGTATAGTTTGTTATTCTTGGTATCTAAAGCTATTCCGTCAGAATTTACAGAATTCGTCCATGTTTTATTCTCAAAAGTTAAAAAATCGACTTCTGCTGCTGTAGAAGAATGGTTGTCTAAAACTCTAGTAAACTTTTCAGTTTTTAAATCTAAAATTACTAATCCAGAATTACCAGAATCTGTAAAGTAGATTTTGTTGTTCTTTTTGTCAAGACGTAAATCGTTGATGTAAGAATTAGGGTGATATGCCTCTTCATTTAAAATATAAGTATGCTCTAGTTCTTTTGTATTTATATTAAAAACAAAAATTCTAGGAGCATCTACCACTTCTTGAAAAAGGGCACTTCTAGTATCTAAAACATAGATAAGTTGGTTGTAAACAACAACAGACTGTACACCAACAAATTTATTAGCTTCTATTTTGTTTCCTATTTCCCAAGAGTTCCACGCTTCATTAGGAAAAGCAGTGTTGGTATTATTTGTTATTTCTGCTACAGAATTCTTAACGCCTTTTCTCCATCTTGGGAAATTCACAAAAATACGACCTTCATTACTTACCGAGACTCCAGTGACTTGTTGTCCTTTAAAAGCGGTTATTTGAGTGGCTTTTGGAGTTTCGGTTTGTACCGTAACAGGTGTCGTTTCCACTTTGTTTTCTGTTTTTTCTTTACAAGAAATAAATAAAATTGAAAGGATAATGATGTAGCTAAAATTTTTCATTGGTATGTTTTTCTTAATAAAAATACATTATTTTAATTTACGTAAAGCAGATAATATTTCTAAAGGTTCAGCACGCGCTGTATAATCTGCATCTAAAAAAGCATACGTAATAATTCCGTTAGTGTCAATAACATAAGTTGCGGCTAAAGGTAAGGTGTTACTAGCGTCTCCATTTACTTTGTTTAACCCAAAACCAGCATTATACATAGAAGCAACATCGTCTGTTAATGTGTAAACTACACCGTATTCTTTGCCAATTGCATTGCCAATATCACTCAATACAGTAAATTCTAAATTGTTTTTTTCTGAAGTACTCAAAGAGTTATCAGGCAATTCTGGAGTTAAAGCCAAAAGTGTAGCACCTTCATTTTTAAACTCTGGTAATTTTTCTTGTAAAGCGTGTAATGTTATATTGCAATATGGACACCAACCACCTCTGTACCATGTTAAAACCACAGGTCCGTTTTTAAGCTCGTCGTTTAAAGTAACAGTTTCGTTTAGAGCATTTTTTAAAGTGAAGTTAGGCGCTTTGTCTCCAACATTTAATGCCGCATCTAAGACTCCAGAATTGGCAACACTAGAAATTCCGTCTGCATATATCTGTTTCTTTACATCTGAGAATTTGGCAGCACCTGCTTGACGGACTTCATCTAACAAAACGTCTAATGCTCCTGTGTTTTTATTGTTGTTCATGTGTTGTGTGTTAAGCAATCGATTATATTAAACCGATTGTTGTTCTTTAATTAATTCGTTTAAAACTTGCTTAAAAGTATCTACAGGTTGCGCTCCTGTAACGGCACTTTTACGATTAAAAACAATAGTTGGTACAGAGTTTACACCCATATTTTTCCAATAGTCTTGTTTGGTTCTTACTTCTAAACGTGCATCTTCACTATCTAATTTAGCTAAGGCTTCGTCTGCATTTAAACCAACACTTAAAAGAGTTTCTTTTAAAATATCTTTTTTAGACACATCTTTTCTATCGCTAAAAAACGCTTTAGTCAATGCCATTTTTAATTCGGTTTGTTTTCCGAAATCTTTAGCATATTCTAATAAAACGTGAGCATCAAAAGTGTTTACCATACGCATGTCATCAAAATAATCAAATTTAAAACCGAGTTCCTCACCAGCTTCCGTCATCATTTGCTTCGATTCGTTTTGTTGCTCTGTAGTAGAACCGTATTTTTCTGTAATATGCTCGTTTACATTTTGACCTTCAGCAGGCATATTCGGGTTTAACTCAAACGGTTGCCATTCTAAATCAATTTGATCTTCAATACCAAGTTCTTGGATTGCTTTTTCTAAACGTTTGTATCCAATGGTACACCAAGGACATACAACATCTGAAACAATATCTATTTTTAATTTATTAGCCATAACTTTATTTTTTAAATGAATTTTATATTGATTTCCATAACGCTAATCCACTTATTTACTGATTAGATTAGTGTTTAGAAAGTTGTTTTCTTTTTGTTGATCTTCTGTAATTGTATCTATTGACACAAGATTTAAAACCATAGAATTAACGATTCTACTTTTGCTTAAATCTTCCTTTATAATTAAAGCTTTATGAAAAAGACCTAATGTATTTGCATTAGATTTTGGACTACTATTATTAATTATAACAATAGAATAATGATCGTTATCTACAGATTTTATTTTTGAAAGGAAAGGTTTTAATACGTCCTCGTCACCTTTAAAAACAGGTGTAAATTTATTAAAATAATCTTTAGGCGTTTTATATGCTTTATTAGCGTAGGCATGATAATCTACCAAATGCAATTCACTTTTAATATCACTAGGTTCGTAACCCAGCATTAGTATAGATTGCTCTGCAGCATTGTCTACGTGAAAAGGAGTATTTACTTGTTGGTCAAAACGTACAAGCCAATGATAGCTTAGTTTTTTATTGAATTTTGAAACACTAAGTTTTGAGAATTCTTTTTTTA
The DNA here is from genome assembly GCF_001418085.1 of Lacinutrix algicola. GTDB lineage: Bacteria > Bacteroidota > Bacteroidia > Flavobacteriales > Flavobacteriaceae > Lacinutrix > Lacinutrix algicola. The sequence continues at coordinate 180,629 of NZ_LIQH01000036.1, read as the reverse complement.
GATCTATCATAATAGACCTAAATTGATAAGGTGTTATTTCTTTTTTACTGAAAACTAGATGCATAAAGCCAAGAGCCTCAGTAGTAGTTCTAAAAACTGTAGAGAAGCTCTTTTCTGTTATATGTGTTATAGTTTCCTCTTTAATATTCATTAAAACACCATTTATGTTTCTGTTTTAAAAAGTAACCAATTCACTAATTTGAAGTACGCCTTGTACATTAGTGTAGTTTTCTATATCTGCAGCAAAAGTTTCGGCATGAGGCCCAAAAGACTCTTGAAAAGCGGTTACGCTATCAAATTTTAAATGTGCAATGGCTACGTAAGGTGCAGACTCTCCCGGAGTTCTGCTGGCCAATCCTAAATCTAATTCTAAACCTTTTAAAGCACTACCAAGCGCATCGATAATCATTGGTAAATGTTTTGTTTTATAATAGTCTGCATCAAACTGTACATCTTTACTGTTTGGATACATTACGGATACTTTTATCATAATCTATTTTTTTAATTAATAAACCTTCCTCAAAATAGGAGGAAGGTTTACAGCTATTAATCTGTAGTTAAAGGGACTACATTTTTATTTTTTCCAAGCAAATTTTTGGAAAGCTTCATCTACAGGTGTGTTTGCGATGTGGTTTGTGTAATTACTAATTACTTTTTGAGATAATCCTAAAATAATCTCTAATACTTGTTGCTCGCCATATCCAGCTGCGTAAAATGCTTCTAAATTTGCTTGAGAAACGTTACCACGGTTACGAACTATAGATAAGGTCATAGTACGAAGTGCTTCTAATTTAGAATCTGCTAGAGGTGTTTCGTTACGTAACGCTTCCGTAATAGAATCGTTAACTTTCATCATTTTAGCAATACCAGTATGTGCAGGTACACAGTAATGACAAGCGTGCTCTACGTTAATTGTTTGCCATACTACAGTAAGCTCATCATTATTAAAAGATGTTTCTGTAAATAATTGGTGTAAATCTTGGTATGCTTTTAATATTTGAGGTGACGCAGCTAATACACCGTGTAAACCAGGAATCATTCCGTATGCTTTTTGAGAATTTTCTAATAATGGTTTTGCTTCAGTTGGAGCAGACTCGATGTTGTGAATTTTTAAAGTTGTCATAATTTTTCTTTTTTTAATATTTATGTTAATCTTATCTAAACATTCGTTTAGTTATTATTTAAAAAAAATGATTTTAAATGGTTTTAAAAATCATTTCTATATAATCTTCTATTTCTTGTTTTGTGTTTACCCTTGATGCAGCAGCTAAACCATGCTTTGCTAAAAGTAAATAGTTAGCTTGTTTTAATATAGTGGCGTCATCTTTATTAGAGTTTAATGCTAACTTTTGGATAATAATTTCTTTTAAATTAGTCATAAACGCGTTCATTTGTGTTTTTACTAATTCATCTTCAGTTTCAGAAAACTCATTGTAAGTATTTGTTACTAAACAGCCTTTTACATTGTCGCTTTTAAAACTAGAACTTACAGAATCTTGAAAAAATTGTTTGATATCTTCAACACCTTGTGTTCCGTTTTTTAATTTTTCTAAAGTCACACTAACTTTTGCTTTGTATTGTTTTAAGCTTTCTAAAAATAAGCCATGTTTACTTTCAAAGCTAGAGTAGATGGAAAATTTATTAATGCCCATCGCGTCCTCTAACATCTGCATTGATGTGTTTTCATAGCCATTACGCCAAAACAATTGCATTGCCTTAGCAACAACTTCCTCCTCTATATATTGTTTTTTTCTTGCCATTATTTCTAATTACAATACAAAACTAAACAATCGGTTAGATATAATAATAGATTTTAACATTTATTTATATTTATATCCTGATTTTTAAAAGTGTATATTTTAATTGTTTAACTTTTTTATGGCTGAGAAGGCCTTGTCTACACTGTGGTCTTCAACTAAAACGGTAAATTCATTTGTAGTAGAAATAACTTCGTAAAGAGAAATGCCTTCCCAAGCAAAACGCTTAAATATTTGATAATACAAGCCAGATATTTTAGAATTGTTTTCTGGCAATCGAATACTAATAGCAGATAGGTTTTCGTGTAAACCAATCATTTCTTCGTTTTTAAAATGCGTTTGTGTTTTTGTTTTTTCGGAAGCCGAAATCACCATATTACTTTCATAAATACCTCGCGAAAAGCCATAAAAAGCATTACTATCTATGGTTTCTAAAAGCTTAGTATGACTATTAATAAGCGTTTTAGAGTTTTTAAAAGTAAAATCAACCAAGTTGGAGCGTACGGTAATATCTCCTAAATTTTTTAAAACGGACTTTAACTGATTAGAATGTCTTAAGTCCTTTGGAGGATTGTAACGGCGTAAAGCCATCATTATCGCTCCAGTTTTTACAGGTTTGCGTAGCATAGCACCAATAGGCGCTTGTAGCTCTTCGGCTAAAGCCGAAAAATTAATAATACTACGCGATAAAGCTTCTTCAAGAAAAGGTTGTGTAACTAATATCTCTTCTACACAGGTTGCAATGGTTTTCATTTTGTTAATTATTTAACAATTTGTGCAAAAGTATAACAATTTTTTCATTTCTATGGTTGTTAAATGCTTGCGAAGTAGTTTAGCTTTATAAAACTAAAAACAAAATGTTAGTATTAAAATTTGGAGGTACATCGGTTGGGTCTATAGAGAACATGATAAATGTTAAAAATATTATTAACGATGGCGAAAAAAAGGTTGTTGTGTTATCGGCAATGTCTGGTACTACAAATGCTTTGGTTAAAATTTCGGAATACATTAAAAATGGAAATGTAGATGAGGCATTGATTGTTATCGATGCACTTAGAACTAACTATAATAGCACGATTAAAACCTTTATTATTAATAAAGACTTATATAAAACCGCTTTTGTATACGTAAACGATGTGTTTAATACGCTAGAAGCATTAGTAAATAAGCGATTTGATACTTTATTGTATAATCAAATTGTAGCTCAAGGCGAATTGTTATCTACATTTATTTTTACTCATTATTTACTACAAGAAGGCATAAATGCATCATTATTACCTGCTTTAGATTTTATGCGAATTGATAAAACTAACGAACCAGATAACTATTATATACAACAGAATTTGAACAGAATCATGGCTGAAACACCAGATTCTGAAATATACATTACACAAGGTTTTATTAGTCGTGATGCTGAAGGGAATATTGCAAATTTACAACGCGGCGGAAGCGATTATACTGCAACTATAATTGGTGCTGTTTTAAAAGCTGAAGAAGTACAGATTTGGACAGATATTGATGGTTTTCATAATAACGATCCACGTTTTGTAGAAAACACAACAGCAATCTCTAATTTATCTTTTGATGAGTCTGCTGAGTTGGCTTATTTTGGAGCTAAAATTTTACACCCACAAACCGTAATGCCTGTAAGTGTATTTGATATTCCTGTGCGATTAAAAAACACAATGGATCCTGAAGCGCATGGTACATTAATAACCAATCAAGTTCATGGAGAAGGTATTAAAGCTATTGCTGCTAAAGATGGTATTACGGCTATAAAAATAAAGTCGGTTAGAATGTTACTGGCTCATGGTTTCTTGAAAAAAGTCTTTGAAATTTTCGAGCGTTACGAAACCGCTATAGACATGATTACAACTTCGGAAATTGCTGTGTCTTTAACAATTGACGATACTAGACATTTAGAAGCTATTGTAAACGAACTTAATAAATTTGCAGTAGTTGAGGTTGACGATTATATGAGTATTGTGTGTTTGGTTGGAAATGAAATAATTTTCCATACGGATACGCCTAACTTATTCCAGATTTTACAAGATGTGAGCGTAAGAATGATCTCTTACGGCGGAAGTAATAATAATATTTCGTTATTAATAAATACTAGCGATAAAATTGAAACGCTACAGAAGTTACAACGTTACGTTTTTGAGAATAGTGGTGTTTTGGTTTAATAACAATAAAAGCGAGCTTTTGGGTTCGCTTTTTTTGTTTCGTTTAACGGTTTGTGTATGATTAGTAGAGTGTTTAAGCACCTAGTTTAGCAAATAAAAACCGAATAGAAAATCCGCGAGGACTTTCGTAAGTAGGCTAGAAACTAGCAATTAATTATAAATGTTGTTGGCAGTAGTTTTTATTTGAGTTCTTTTGATTCATTTCCGTAGTAACTCATTTGACTATATGGAGATGGTTCATATCTCCTTAAAGGTGTTTTTAACGGTTTACTTTGATGTCCAATAGCAAAACCCATTTTGTATCCTAGGTTGTCAATTGTCGTAAGATAAACATTATCGTATTCATCATCTGATGTGGGAATGTAAAGCATAACTTTTTTGTTGGCTATTGCCCCTTTTACCCAATTATCATTCGTTTTGGTAGTTGCCCAAGCTGTAATAATTGGTTCGTAAATGATATCGTGTGGATATTTCAAATAGTTCAGAAAGACACAAAATGTGTCAAAACTTACATTATAAGGGAACGTAAGAACATATTCCTGAATTTTTATACAAGTTAAATTTGTAATTAATTTTGAATTCCCATTTTGGTTATAGAAGTTACAAAACTGATTAATAGCCTTTTCAAGTTGTATGGCTGAAACATTTCTGATAATTACTAATTTATCATTAACGTTTTCAGCATTGATATCATTTTTTGCAGAGAATTTTGACTTTGATTTTTCTTTTTTGTCTGGACCAACGATTATTGCCATAATAATTAGACCTACTATAATTATTGTAAATATAATTAGTATATTGTTGTTAATCATAGTTTTATAAAATTACTACCAATGTTTTCTTAATATAAAATCATTTCAGCGTTTTATATCATAAGTCAAACGAAGTTCGACTATTTATATTAAAAACTCAAGTTTCAAGAAACAAAAAAAGCGAGCCTATTAAGCTCGCTTTTTTTTTCTATATAATAAAAGAGTTTATTTATTCATCAAACTCTCAATCTCTTCAACTTCAATCGGGATATCACGCATTAAATTAAAAGGTGCTCCAGTTTTTTGGATAACCACATCGTCTTCTAATCTAATACCAAAACCTTCATCTGGAATATAAATTCCAGGCTCTACAGTAAATACATTATTTGCTTGCATAGGCTCAGTTAAAATACCGTAATCATGCGTGTCTAATCCCATGTGGTGAGACGTTCCGTGCATAAAGTATTTTTTGTATGCTGGCCAATCTGGGTTTTCATTTTTAACATCAGCTTTATCAAGTAAGCCTAAGCCTAAAAGTTCGCTAGTCATTAATTTACCAACTTCAACATGGTAATCTGCCCAAATAGTTCCAGGAACTAACATTTTTGTAGCATCATTTTTTACTCTTAAAACAGCATTGTAAACCGCTTTTTGTCTGTCGTTAAACTTACCAGAAACAGGAATAGTACGCGTCATATCACTTGCGTAATTTGCGTATTTAGCACCAGCATCAATTAATATTAAATCACCAGCTTTGCACTCTTGATTATTCTCTATATAATGTAAAACGTTAGCGTTGTTTCCAGAACCTACAATTGGAGTGTATGCAAAACCATCAGAACGGTTGTTTAAAAATTCGTGCATAAACTCAGCTTCAATGTTATATTCCATAACACCAGGCTTAACAAAATTTAAAACACGTCTAAAACCTTTGTTAGTAATATCGCAAGCCGTCTGGATTAAGTCTAATTCTATCTGGTCTTTTACAGAACGTAAACGCTGTAAAATTGGGTTACTTTTTGCAACACTGTGCGCAGGATATTTGTTTTTTATCCATGTAGTAAAACGGTCTTCTCTAGTTTCCGTTTCTACATTTGCTCTGTAGTGCTCGTTTGTATTTATGTAAACAGTTTCAGCTTGTGTCATCATTTCAAACACTACTTTTTCTAAATCTTGTAACCAGTAAACAGTTTTAATTCCGCTAGTTGCTAATGCTGCATCTTTAGTTAATTTTTCACCTTCCCAAACAGCAATATGTTCGTTAGTTTCTTTTAAAAATAAAACTTCTCTGTTTTTAGGATTCGGACAATCTGGAAAAAGCACCAAAATACTTTCTTCTTGATCTACGCCACTTAAATAAAAGATATCTCTATGCTGCTCAAAAGGCATTGTGCTATCTGCACTAATAGGATAAATATCGTTAGAGTTAAAAAACGCAATACTTTTAGGCTTCATTTGAGCACCAAAGTTTTTACGGTTTTTTATAAAAAGGGCAGAATCTATTTTGTTGTATTTCATGAAGAAATTTATTTATTCATTCCCATAAAAGAATGGGAATGATATTAATATTATTTGAATTTTATTTTCCGTCAAGCGGAAATACTTAGCAAGTGTAAAAATAACATTTTATTGGTTAAAAGCATTTCTGTTTTGCTCAGATTTAACATAATCGTTACCTTCAAACTTTTAAAAATATATATTATGAAATTCAATATTTTTTTAGCTTTATCTTTTTTGGTTATTCTTAAAACCGAAGCACAACAACCTCAAATAAATGCCGAAGCTGTACAACAAGCACTTCAGCAAAAAGCAGTGTTGCAAAAGGAGTCTTTAGTAAAAAATGTCCCTTTTAAAAATATTGGACCAACAGTAATGAGTGGTCGTGTTGTAGATTTAGCAGTAAACCCAGAAAATCCTGCAGAGTTTTATGCTGGTTATGCTTCTGGAGGTGTGTGGCACACTATAAATAATGGTACCACTTTTACACCAATTCTAGACAGTGCGCAAACGCAAAATGTAGGCGATATTGCTGTAGATTGGAACACGCGAACAATTTGGGTGGGTACAGGAGAAAATAACGCTTCTCGATCGTCTTATTCGGGAATTGGTATTTTAAAGTCTACTAATAATGGCGAAACTTGGGAGCATGTAGGTTTGCCAAACTCTCAGCATATTGGTCGTATTTTAATCAATCCAAATAATGTAAACGAAGTTGTAATAGGAGTTACTGGTGCTTTGTATTCCAAATCTGAAGACAGAGGCATTTATAAAACTAAAGATGGCGGAAAAACGTGGAGCAAAAACTTATTTGTAGATAATGTAAGTGGTATTATAGATGTGCAACATGCACCAAATAACTACAATGTTATGTTTGCTTCGTCTTGGACTAAAAACAGAAAAGCATGGAATTTTGATGGTAGCGGAAATAATTCGGCCATCTATAAAAGTACAGATGCTGGAGAAACTTGGGAAAAAGTATCTACAGAAAATAGTGGTTTTCCAACAGGAAATGGTGTTGGTAGAATAGGATTGGCAATGTACAATGATACTACTATTTATGCACTGCACGATAGTCAGTTTAGGAGACCTTCCGAAGGAAAAAAAGAAGAAACAAGAGGTTTTAAAAAAGAAGATTTTAAAACGATGAGTACTCAAGATTTTTTAAGTCTTGAAGATAAAAAATTGAATGCCTTTTTAAAAACAAATGGTTTTCAAGAAAAGTATAGAGCCGAAAACGTAAAACAAATGGTACGTAGCGGAAACGTAAAACCAATAGATTTAGCGCATTATTTAGAAGATGCTAATTCTATGTTGTTTGATACGCCTGTAATAGGAGCTGAGGTTTACAAAAGTACAGATGGTGGTAAAACGTGGCAGAAAACACACGACGATTATTTAGACGATTTGTATTATAGTTATGGGTATTACTTTGGTGAAATTAGAGTAGATACACAGAATGTAGATGGGATTTACGTAATGGGAGTGCCGATTTTAAAATCTAAAGATGGCGGAAAAACCTTTACATCTATTAGTAAAGAGAATGTACATGCAGATCATCAAGCACTTTGGGTAAATCCTAAAAAATCTGGACACTTAGTAAATGGTAACGATGGTGGTGTAAATATAAGTTACGATGATGGTGAAAACTGGATAAAAAACAACTCGCCAGCAGTTGGGCAATTTTATGCTATAAATGTAGATAACCAAGAGCCTTACCGTGTGTATGGTGGTTTGCAGGATAATGGTGTTTGGGTTGGTGCACATAATGCGCCAGAAGATAAAAGATGGCACCAAACCGGTATGTATCCTTGGGAGTCTTTAATGGGAGGCGATGGTATGCAAATTGAGATTGATAATCGTAATTCGGATATTGTGTACACAGGTTATCAATTTGGTAATTATTATAGAATTAATAGAGAAACAGGTGAACAAAAATACATTCAGCCAAAGCATGAATTAGGAGAGACACCTTACCGTTTTAATTGGCAAACACCTATTCATTTATCAAAACACAATCAAGATATTTTATATTTAGGAGGCAATAAATTAATGCGTTCTATGGATAAAGGAGATACTTGGAAGTCAATTTCTCCAGATTTAACGCAAGGCGGAAAAAAAGGAAATGTAGCTTACGGTACTTTAACTACAATTAGCGAATCGGCTTTCGAGTTTGGTTTAATGTACACAGGAAGTGACGACGGACTAATACAAGTAACTAAAAACGCTGGAGACACATGGGATAATATTAGTAATGGTTTGCCTAAGGATTTGTGGGTGACTAGAGTTATTGCTTCAAAACATAAAAAGGAACGTGTTTATGTTACTTTAAACGGTTACCGATTTGATGATTTTTCAACTTACGTTTATGTTTCAGACAACTACGGACAAACATGGAAGTCTATTGCGTCAAATATTCCTACTTCGCCAGTTAATGTAATTAAAGAGGATTTTGTAAATGAAGAACTACTGTATTTAGGTACAGATAATGGAGTTTACGTTAGTTTTAATAGCGGACAATCTTGGGAGGCTTTTTCTAACGGATTACCAACGGTAGCAGTACACGATATTGTAATGCACGAAGGGAGTAACGATTTGTTAATTGCAACACACGGAAGAAGTATTTACAAAACCAATGTCGAGCCGCTTCAAAAAATGAATGCGAGTTTAAAAAACAATACAATTACAATTTTTGAAACCGAAAAAATAAGAGCTAACGGACGTTGGGGAAATAGCTGGAGTAAATGGATGCAGCCTTATGAGCCTTCAACGCAGATTAAGTTTTATGCTAATAATTCTGGCAAAAAAACGATTGAAATTAAAAGTGATAAAAACTCAGTTTTACAAACGATAGAAGTCGATGTTGATAAAGGTTTTAATTATGTTGATTACGATTTAACAATTTCAGAAAAAGGAAGAAAAAAACTATTAAAAGAGAATACTACAATAGACATTAATAAGGCTAAAAACGATAAGTATTATCTCCCAAAAGGAAGTTATTTAATTTCTATAGAAAATGTTACTAAAGGTTTGGAGGTCGAATAGTTTTAAAACTGTAACAATAGAGGAATAAATCTATCCTTAATAATAAATATATTTATTATGAAGACATTGTTTATTGGTTTTGCTTTTTGTTTCGTGATGTTTGGCTGTGCTAAACAACAATCTTACACATCAATTATTGAAACGGCTCAAGAGTTGTCTCTAGATAAAGATTCTACGGTACATATAAAAGCACTTCAGCTTTACGAAAAAGCATTTGCTAAATATCCAGATAGCATAGACGACTATTCGGTTTACGAAGCGAGTGTTGTTGCTAGTGGTATAAATGACTTTGATAAAGCTTTTAAATACCTAAAGCCAATAGCAGAGCTTGAAGAAGATATGTTTGGTTATCCTGGTTGGGATTATATTTTAGGTGAATATGCTGAAGGTGATTATAAAAACCTAATGCAAGAGGATCGATGGGTAGCGTTAAAAGAAAAAGCGATACTGGATAAAAAGCTGTTTTTTGAAAAATTAAAAACGGATGAAGCTGAATTTTTTAGCGCTAAAAAAGGTGCAGAGATAAGTGGTTTTGAAACTCCCGAATTGTATGAATACCTCAAATCATCAAACAATTATTTGCCTAAGCAAAAGCAGGATTATTCCATTTCATTTAAAATAAACGATACAACAAGTACTTCTTATTTTGTGCATTTGCCTAAGAATTATAATCCTGAAAAGAAACACGCTGTATTGTTTTATTTACATGGAGCGGTTAGAGGTAATGTGCTTTCAGAGTTTGAAACAAAACTCAATTTAATTTACGATAATGCTAGATATACTAAAAGAGCAGAAGCTGATAATGTTATTTTAGTTTTTCCGAAAGGTGATAAGAATTTTAATTGGATGGTTGGAGATGATGGTTTTTTTATGATTCCAGAAATGGTAAATCAACTTAAAACGGCATTAAATATAGACGATAATAGAATTCACATTTCAGGGCATTCTAATGGAGCAACCGGTTCTTTTTCATACTTGGTAAAGCAGCCAACTCAATTTGCAGGCTTTTATGGTTTTAATACACATCCAAAAGTGTATACAGGTGGCACTTTTATAGAAAATGTGTTATCACGTTCTTATATTAATTTTTCTACAGACCAAGATTATTACTATCCGCCAAATGCAAACGACAGTTTAAATAAGTTAATGGTATCTCTAAATGTCGATTATAAAGATTATCGCTATAATGGTTTTCCGCATTGGTTTCCGGCTTTCGAAGCCTCTGAACCAGCTTACGATATTTTATTTAAAGATCTTGTTAGTAGAAAAAGGAATCCTTTTCCAAAAGATATTCAATGGGAGTTTGATGACAATAATTATGGAGCTTTAGATTGGATTGCAAATGCAAAATTAGATACGCTTCAGCCTAAAAAAGAATGGCAAAAAACCTTGAATTTTGATATTAACAAATGGTTTAAGCTTACCGATAATGATAGCTTAGTAGAAGTTGAGGTTAATGAGAAAGCATTCGATTTTCCAAGGCAATCAGGAAAAATAAAAGCAAGTTATAGTAATAACGAATTTAGGTTAGAAACTTCAAGAATTAAATCGATAAATATTAATATTTCGCCAGAAATGGTAGATTTAAATAAAGCAATAAAAGTATATGTAAATGGGAAGCTTTATTTTAATAATAAACTAACTTATAATGCACCTTTTATGATGCGCAATTTTAATCGATTTAGAGATAGGAATCAGCTTTGGATTAATTTTATACCTGTAGAAATAGATTAGATATTATCTAAAGTAAACTCATTCTAAATAAATTTTTAAAAACTAGTAAAACTTGTTTGACTAAGCATGGCTTAGTATATTTGTATATATTATAATCAAACTATAAAAAATAATGAGCGGAATTTTAAATTCTTCAATAGGAAGAAAGTTTGCGATGGCACTTTCAGCACTCTTTCTAATGTTTTTTTTACTTCAACATTTTTCAATAAACATACTTTCGGTATTTAGTCCTGAGACTTTTAACGATGTTTCTCATTTTATGGGAACTTTTCCGTTAGTACAATATGTATTGCAACCGGTATTAATTTTCGGTGTTGTTTTTCATTTTGTAATGGGATTTGTTTTAGAAATTAAAAACAACAAGGCAAGACGAATTAGTTATGCAAAAAACAATGGAGGAGCAAATTCTTCTTGGATGAGTAGAAACATGATTTGGAGTGGTGCTGCAATTTTAGCATTTGTTTGTCTTCATTTTTACGATTTCTGGTTTCCAGAAATAAACACAAAGTTTATTGTTGGTGATATGTCTGGTCTTATAGATCCAAACAACGCAGAGAGTGGGTTTAGATACTACGAAGAGCTACAACATAAATTTGTAGATTTATGGAGAGTTGTACTTTATGTAGTTGCATTTGTATTCTTAGCATTACACTTACTACACGGTTTCGATTCGGCTTTTCAGTCTGTTGGAGCAAATAACAAATACACAAAAGGGTTAAAAAGATTTAGTAAAATTTATGCAATTGGGATTCCATTAGGATTCATCTTTATTGCTGTTTTTCACTTTTTAAACCACTAAAAAATATAGTTACTATGAGTTTAGATTCAAAAGTACCTCAAGGTCCAATTAAAGATAAATGGACAGATTATAAAAATCATATCGACTTAGTAAACCCTGCAAACAAACGTAACATAGATGTTATTGTTGTTGGTACAGGATTAGCTGGTGGATCGGCTGCTGCTACTTTAGCAGAGCTTGGATATAACGTAAAAGCTTTTTGCTTTCAAGATTCTCCAAGACGTGCACACTCTATTGCAGCGCAAGGAGGAATAAACGCAGCAAAAAATTACCAAGGAGATGGTGATTCTACTTACAGATTATTTTACGATACTGTAAAAGGTGGAGATTACCGTTCTCGTGAAGCTAATGTATATCGTTTAGCTGAGGTGTCTGCGAATATTATCGATCAATGTGTTGCTCAAGGTGTTCCTTTTGCAAGAGAATATGGTGGATTATTAGATAACCGTTCGTTTGGTGGAGTATTAGTATCTCGTACTTTTTACGCAGCAGGACAAACAGGACAACAATTATTATTAGGAGCTTATTCTGCTATGAACCGTCAAATCGGTCGTGGAAAAATCAAAATGTACAACCGTCACGAAATGTTAGACGTTGTTAAGGTTGATGGAAAAGCTCGAGGCATTATAACACGTAACTTAATTACTGGAGAAGTAGAACGTCACTCGGCTCACGCTGTAGTTCTTGGAACTGGTGGTTATGGTAACGTATTTTTCTTATCGACTAACGCGATGGGATCTAATGTAACAGCAGGTTGGAAAGCGCATAAAAAAGGTGCTTATTTTGCAAACCCTTGTTACACACAAATTCACCCAACATGTATTCCTGTTTCTGGAGATCATCAGTCTAAATTAACATTGATGTCTGAGTCTTTAAGAAATGATGGACGTATTTGGGTACCAAAACACATGAAAGATGTTGAGGCTATTAAATCTGGTGCATTAAAGCCTAGAGAATTAGCTGAAGACGATAGAGATTATTACTTAGAGCGTCGCTATCCTGCATTTGGAAACTTAGTACCTCGTGATGTTGCCTCTCGTGCAGCAAAAGAACGTTGTGATGCTGGTTTTGGAGTTAATGCAACAGGAGAAGCTGTATTCTTAGATTTTGCTTCGGCAATTCAACGTTACGGTAAGGAAACGGCTCACGTTAAAGGTTTAGACGAAAATGATGCTGCTCTTGTTAAAAAATTAGGACAAGAAGTAATCAAAAATAAATACGGAAACTTATTCCAAATGTATGAGAAGATCGTAGATCAAGATCCATACAACACACCAATGATGATTTATCCAGCAGTACACTACACAATGGGTGGTGTTTGGGTTGATTATAACTTAATGACAACTGTTCCTGGTTTATACTGTATTGGAGAGGCAAACTTCTCTGATCATGGTGCAAACAGACTTGGTGCTTCGGCATTAATGCAAGGTTTAGCAGATGGTTATTTTGTATTACCATATACTATTGGTGATTATTTATCTCACGATATTAGAACAGGACCAATTTCTACAGATTCGAAAGAATTTGAAGAAGCTGAAAACGATGTTAGAAAACAATTAGAATTCTTTGTAACGAATAAAGGATCTCACTCTGTAGATTATTTCCATAAGAAATTAGGGAAAATCATGTGGAACAAAGTAGGGATGTCTAGAAATGTAAAAGGTTTAACGGAAGCTATTGCTGAAATTAAAGCGTTAAGAGAAGAATTTTGGAAAGAAGTAAAAGTGCCTGGAACTAACGAAGAATACAACGAAGAATTAGCGAAAGCTGGTCGTGTTGCAGATTTCTTAGAATTAGGAGAATTATTCGCTAAAGATGCTTTAAACAGAGAAGAATCTTGTGGAGGACACTTTAGAGAGGATGCAGTAGAGTTAGATGGTGAGCAAAAAGGAGAAGCAAAACGTAACGATGAAGATTTCGCATATGTTTCTGCTTGGGAATATAAAGGAGAACCTAGCGACGCTGTGTTACACAAGGAAGAATTAGAGTTCAAGGATATTGAATTAAAACAAAGATCATACAAATAAGGAAAGCTATGGATATGAATTTAACGTTAAAAATTTGGCGTCAAAAAAACGCTAGTGATAAAGGAAGTATGGTTGATTATAAAGTCAGCGATATTTCTCCAGATATGTCTTTCCTTGAAATGTTAGATGTTTTAAACGAACAATTAATTAATAACGATGAAGAGCCAGTAGCTTTCGATCACGATTGTCGTGAAGGAATTTGCGGAATGTGTTCTTTATATATTAATGGAGAAGCTCATGGACCAGATCGTGGTGTAACAACATGTCAGTTACACATGCGTATGTTTAAAGATGGAGATACTATTACTATCGAACCCTTTAGAGCAACTGCATTTCCAGTAGTAAAAGATTTAATTGTAGATAGAAGTTCTTTCGATCGTATTCAACATGCAGGAGGATTTATTTCTGTAAATACATCAGGAAATACTATCGATGCTAATGCAACTCCAATTAACAAAGAAGATGCAGACGATGCTTTTTCAGCAGCAACTTGTATTGGTTGTGGTGCTTGTGTAGCGTCTTGTAAAAACTCATCGGCAATGTTATTTGTTGGAGCAAAAGTATCTCAGTTTGCATTATTACCACAAGGTAAAATTGAAGCTACAGATCGTGTATTAAACATGGTTAAGCAAATGGACGACGAAGGTTTTGGTAACTGTACTAACACTGGAGCTTGTGAAGTTGAATGCCCTAAAGGAATTTCTTTAGAGAATATTGCACGTATGAACCGTGAGTATTTAGCAGCTAGCTTAAAAGGATAATAAGGACAGGAATGTTACTCATCGCATTAGCGAAGAGTCTTAAATAATTAAAAACCCAAGCCAATCGCTTGGGTTTTTTTGTTAGCTTTACCTATAATTATTTTTACTATGAAAAGAACATATCCACTATATATATTAGCATTAGGTATCTCGCTTGTAAGTTGTAAAACACAAACAGCAGAGACACCAAAAAAGGTTCAGAATATAACTCCAATAGCGAATTATTCATATTCAACTAAAACCTTACTTAAAAACATTAAAACGTTATCTTCTGATGCTTTTGAAGGAAGAAGAACGGGAACTGAAGGTGCAAAAAAAGCTAAAGATTATATTATTAAAGCTTTCAAAAAAGAAGATGTAAAACCTTTAGGATTAGATTTTGGTCAGCCATTTACTTTTGGTAAATATGACGCTGAAAATATTTTAGGATTAATTGAAGGTACAGAACATACAAATAAGTATATAGTTTTATCGGCACATTACGATCACGAAGGAGTAAAAGGCGGAAAGATATATAATGGTGCAGACGATGATGCTTCAGGTATAAGTGCATTAGTCGCTTTCGCGGAATACTTCCAGAAAAACCCACCAAAGCATAATGTTATTTTAGCTGCTTTCGATGGTGAAGAATTAGGTTTAAAAGGCGCTTATCATTTTGTGAACGATAACGTTATTCAGCAAAGAAATATAGTTTTAAACTTAAATATGGATATGATTAGCCGAAGCGATAGAAACGAACTCTTCGCAGTGGGCTCAAGATATTATCCACATTTAAAACCAACAATAGAAAACTTTAAGGATTTAGGTAAAGTAGATTTACTAATTGGTCACGAAGGATTGGGTGATGGAGATAACTGGACTAATTCTAGTGATCACGCTGCGTTTCATAAAGCAGATATTCCTTTTATCTATTTTGGAGTTGCGGATCATGAAGATTACCACAAACCAACTGATGATTTTGAAAGAATTGATAACCAATTTTACCAGGACGCAGTAGAAACAATTATTCAAGTTTTTACAAAATTTGATGCTATAGAATTATAAAAAAATGCAAGATTCAACTCAATATTATCAACAACAACTCGAAACTTATAAGGCAGAGGTTTCAAAATTACATAAGCAACTTACAGTTTTAAGTACTGCTAGACTATTAGCTTTTATAGCTACAATTGTAGTTGTTTATTTTACGTTTAGTAATTGGCAAATAGCTTTAGGATGTGGTTTAATTGGTGTGTTTGTGTTTCTGTTTTTATTATCCAAACACACTGCTTTAAAGTCTGAATATGCTTTAAAAAAAGCATTACTTGCTATAAATGAAGAAGAACTGAAAATTGGTTCTGGTGACTTTTTTGATAGAAATGAAGGCTTAGAATTTCAAGATCCGCTTCATAATTATGCTTTAGATATCGATTTGTTTGGTCGTGGTTCTTTCTTTCAATTTATAAACAGAACAGCAACAAAAATCGGAGCTTTAGCTTTATCAAATGTGCTTAAGGCTAACAATATTTTAAACATAGAACAAAGGCAGGAGGCAATAAAAGAATTGTCTGCAAAGCCAAAATGGAGACAGCAATTTCAGGCTACTGCAAACTTGATAAAAGTAGAAACAAAACCAGACCAAATTGTTTCTTGGTTACACAAACACAAATCGTTTTTGCCTAAAGTTTTAAAGCGATTGCCTATAGTATTTGTTGGTGTTTCAGCATTGCTACTTATTTTAGGTATTACAAAAATAATTTCTATAGAATTTTTTGGGTATTGGTTATTAATAGGGCTAGCGGTTACTGGCAAGTATCTAAAAAAAATTAACGATTTAGCTTCAAATACAGACAAAATTCGTGATACGTTTAGACAATATGCTCAGCTTTTAAATGCTATCGAAAACGAAAATTTTACTTCAGAAATACTTCAAAAGAAACAAAGCGACATTCAATTAGAAGGTAAAAAGGCATCAGCTATTTTAACCGATTTGTCTAAGACAATGGATGCTTTAGATAATAGAAACAATCTTATTTCTGCTATTTTTGGAAATGGTTATTTTCTAACAGATATAAAAAATAGTTTTGCTATCGAGCAATGGATTGAAATGTATCATGATAAAGTGGAAGATTGGTTTGAAGTGGTTACCTTTTTCGATGCTTATAACAGTTTAGGAAACTACGCTTTTAATCATAAAGAGTATGTGTATTCTAAAATTTTGGAAGCTGGTAAAAAAACAACAGTAATAGAATTAGGCCATCCTTTATTAAAAACAGAGAAACGTGTAGATAACGATTTTAATATAGAAACCGAACAGTTTTTTATTATCACAGGTGCTAATATGGCTGGAAAAAGTACGTTTTTAAGAACGGTTTCTTTACATATTGTTATGGCTAACATTGGATTGCCTGTTTGCGCAAAATCTAGTGAGTATGTTCCTGTAAAACTAATTACAAGCATGCGTACAAGCGATTCTTTAACAGATGATAGTTCATATTTCTTTTCGGAATTAACACGTTTAAAATACATTGTAGATGCTATTAAAACGGATAGTTACTTTATTATTTTAGATGAAATTTTAAAAGGTACTAACAGTACAGATAAAGCAATAGGGTCTCGCAAATTTGTGGAGAAGTTAGTAGCAAGTAACGCTACAGGGATAATTGCTACGCACGATTTAAGTCTTTGCGAAATTGAAAAAGAATTAGAAGAGGTTAAAAACCATTATTTCGATGCGCAGATTATTGACGATGAGTTGTATTTCGATTATACCTTTAAAAAAGGAATTTGTCAGAATATGAATGCTAGTTTTCTGTTGAAGAAGATGGAGATTGTTTAGAAAGAGTTCTTAAAGATGCTGTTTGCATCATTAAATGTGGTTTTTATACTCCCTTTTTTGACGGTTAAGCCAATTCTAAGTACATTTCAATTGTGAAACAATTCTTCTTTAAAAAACACGGCTCGCAACTATTGGTACACATCCTATTTTGGATGCTTTTTGTGTTTGTGTCGTTATCCATTTTTTCTAAGTATTACTGGAAAGAGAATCCGTTTTTACAGTATTTATCAATACTTGTTGTTATTGTTTATGCTAATAACTTCGTGTTGTTGCCTTTTATTGTTAAGAAAAAATGGTACATACCTTATGTGTTTGTATTCGCTATAATTTCTTTTTTGCAACACAATTGTATTGTAATGTATTTGCACAATGTGGTTGTTCGATAATGAAATGCCTTAGTGATTACCTATGGCAAACCTTGGTTCCATTAATATTTTTCTCTTTTGTTTGGGTCTTGTATCGTTTTATTGATAAGCAAGCCGAAGTGGAGCATGTGAAAAAAGAGCATGCAGAGATGGAGTTAAAATTCTTGAAGTCGCAAATAAATCCGCATGTGTTGTTTAATAATTTGAATACTATTTACTCGTATTCAATAGAAAAACCAGCAGAAACACCAGAGCTTATTTTAATGCTTTCAGATAATTTAAAACATGTGTTATACGAAAGTAATGCTAAAACTATTTCACTAGAAAAAGAACTTCAGTTTATAGATAATTATATCAAGTTTCAACGCATTAGAACAGAAGGTGTAAAACAGATTTTTTATAAAACGGAAGCCCATTCTAATAGTGTGAAAATTGCACCTTTATTATTAATTACGATAATAGAAAATGCCTTTAAACATAGTACATTAAATAGCGATATTTCTATTAGTATTATTGAAGAGAATGGTGTTTTAGAATGTGTGTGTAGTAACGATTACAATAAACAAAAAGTAAGTTCAACAGATTTTAAAATAGGCTTACAGAATTTAGAAAAACGATTGCAATTAATTTATAAAGACACTTATAGTTTCGATATTAAAAAAGCCGAACAGTTTGTTGTGACTCTAAAATTAAATTTGAAATAACTTTTCTGTCATTCCTGCGAAGGCAGGAATCCACAAGATAAAGAGATATAATTACAAATGGATTCCTGCCTTCGCAGGAATGACAAATAGAGGATTTAAAATAATAAACAATGACCTGTATAATAATAGAAGATGAAATTCCGGCTCAAAACATCCTAAAAAACTTTTTAAGGAAGCTGCCAAATGTGGAATTAAAAGGCGCTTTTCAGTCGGCTACCGAAGCACGTTCGTTTTTAAAAAATGAAACAGTAGATTTTGTTTTTTTAGATGTTAATTTGCCTGATATTTCAGGAATAGATTTTATTAAAACCATAAAAAATCCGCCTGCTATAATAATGACGACTGCATATCCTGATTATGCTGCAGAGAGTTTCTCTTTAGAAACAATTGTAGATTACTTAGTGAAGCCATTTTCGTTTGATCGGTTTTTAAAAGCTATTAATAAAACCGAAAAATTTAGTGACAAATCACAAAACACTTCCGAAGAAACCAATAGTGAAATCTTATTTTTAAACGTAGATAAGACACATCATAAAGTTATTGTAGATGATATTTTGTTTTTAGAAAGCGATAGAAATTATATTACAATAGTTACAAGAACACAAAAGTTATCTTATATAGATTCACTTAAAAGTTGGGTTGAAAAACTACCAGAAACCAATTTTATTCAAATTCATAAATCCTTTATTATAAACAGTAACTGTGTGGATAAAATAGCTGGTAACATTATTTATATTGGTAGTAACAAATTACCAATAGGAAGAAGCTTTAAGCAAGAGTTGCTAAAACGATTAAAGATTACTTAAGTTTAAATCGTACTTTTTATAGCTTGTAATCATATTTAAAAACAAAAAACTTCGTAAGAATAGTACTTACGAAGTTTTTTAATTTATTTAAAAAGAGTTTACTTCTTCTTAGGATGTACTAATTTCATCTCATCAATCAAACGAGTTGCACCTGCAAATTTATCTACAATAAATAGCACGTAACGTGCGTCTACCATTATGTTTCTACAAATTTCAGGATCGTAGTTCATATCACTCATTGTGCCTTCCCAAACTCTATCAAAGTTTAAACCAACAAGATTTCCGTGTGCATCAATAGCAGGACTTCCAGAGTTTCCACCTGTAGTATGGTTTGTTCCTAAAAAGCAAACAGGTACTTTTCCGTTTTTATCTGCATATTGTCCGTAATCTTTAGCTGCGTGTAAATCGCGTAATTTTTTTGGTACATCAAATTCGTAATCGCCAGGTACAAACTTCTCAATAACACCATCAAGGTAACTTACAGGCTCGTAGTAAACGGCATCTCTTGGAGCATAACCACGTACTTGACCGTAAGTAACACGCAATGTACTGTTAGCATCTGGAAAATAACGTGCATCTGGTAAAGCCACCATTAAGGCAGTCATGTACTTAGTTTGTAATGCTGTTATGACCTCATTTTTTTCTTGAAATTGAGGATCAATATTTTTGTAATAATCTTCAATAATTGGCTTAGCATATTTGTAAGCTGCATCTTTATTTAGCTTTTTTAATATGCTTTTTTGGTCACCTTTAAATAAAGCTAAAGTAGATTCTAAATTTGTAAAAGCTGTTTTATCGTAAATTGAAGCATCTACATTAGAAGTATACATTGGCATAACAGCCTTGTAAACACCTTTGTCTACAGTAACATCGTAATTTTTATGAATACCTTTTAAAATATCAACCGTTCCTGTTTTAGCACGCTCAAAAATATCTGGATTGCTCGTTATGGCAGCTTCCATTTGGTAAGCTCTAAACGTCATTTGCATTAACTCGTTAGTAACAATAAACACTTCAATAAAGTTTCTACGTTTAATATTTACATCAGCAAAATCCTTATAAAGGTTTTCAAATTCTGGTAAAATGCTTCCGTATTTGTTAACTAAATCTTTTGTTGTTAAAGCAGTGGTAAATTCAGCTTCAAATTTGCGACGTTCTGCTACTGCATTACTTTTCTCAATTCCTAAATTCTCGCCAATCCATTTTTTCCATGCATTTGCAATTCTTGCTTGCTTAGATGCGTATTTAATACGTACATCATCACTAGATTTCATTGCATTGTCAATTACTTTTAAAGCTGCTTCACGAATAGCAATATTACTTGGGTTAAAATCTTTTGTAATATGCTCGATAGCTACTGCTGGTAAATACTCGTTTGTACGTCCAGGAAAACCAAAAACAAGTGTAAAATCACCTTCTTCAATACCATCTAAAGAGATTGGTAAAAAGTGTTTTGGCTTGTATGGTTTGTTGTCTTTACTATATTTTGCTGGTTTATTATTAGCATCTGCATAAATTCTAAACATAGAAAAATCGCCAGTATGTCTTGGGAACACCCAATTGTCTGTATCACTACCAAATTTCCCAATGCTTGTTGGTGGTGCACCAACTAAACGAATATCTTCAAAACGTTCTGTTACAAATAGAAAGTACTGGTTACCATTGTAAAAAGATTTTACTTTAGTGTCTTGCCAATCCTCTTTAGTAGTTGCGCTTTCTGCTGCGTTACTGTTTTTGCTAATTTGAGATTGCTTCTCTTTTTCTGTCATAGCTTCAGTTACGCCAGATAGAACTTTAGACGTTACATCTTGAATGCTAACTATAAACTCTATGTATAAACCTTCGTTTGGTAATTCGTCTTCAAGATTCATTGCCCAAAAACCATCTTTTAAATAATCGTTTTCTAAAGATGAGTGCGATTGTATTTGACCAAAACCACAATGGTGATTGGTTAAAATTAATCCTTGATCACTAATAATTTCACTAGTACAACCTCCATTAAAGTGGCCAATTGCATCTTTTAAGCTAGAATTATTAACATCGTAAATATCTTTGGCTGTTAGTTTACTACCAAGATTTGTCATTTCGTCTTCGTTCATGCCTTCTAAAAGTGAAGGAATCCACATTCCGCCTTGCTGCGCCGAAACGTTAACTGTAATTAATAGTAAAATGAATTTTAAAAATTTCATAGTCGATTTGTTTTTTTGAATAGCCTCAAATATAAAAAATCGAGAACTAAAATTTGTTAAAATTCATCGAATTTCTAGTTATATTTAGGGTATGAAACATCTATCTAAGCTCCCTAATGTTGGGACAACTATATTTTCAGTAATGAGTGCTTTGGCGAATGAGCATAATGCTATTAATATGTCTCAAGGATTTCCTAATTTTAAAAGTGATTCAAAACTAATAGATTTAGTCTCGCAAGCCATGAATTCTGGTTTCAATCAGTATGCACCAATGCCTGGAAATATGGAATTACGCGAAGCCATTGCAAAGAAAATGGAGTTGTTGTACAATTCGACTTATAATCCTGAAACCGAAATAACGGTAACTGCCGGAGCAACGCAGGCTATTTATACTATAATTTCTACTTTTATAAGACCTAACGATGAAGTAATAATTTTTCGTCCAGCTTACGATTGTTACGAACCTGCAATAGAAATTAATGGCGGAAAAACCATTTCTATTCAATTAAATGCGCCACATTATAAAGTGAATTGGGAAGAAGTATCGACTCATTTTTCTTCAAAAACTAAAATGATTATTATAAATACACCACAAAACCCAAGTGGAAGTGTTTTTACTAAAGCCGATATGTTAGCACTTCAAAAACTAACAGAAAACACCAATTGCATTGTTTTGAGTGATGAAGTTTACGAGCATATTATTTATGATGGTCTCGAGCATGAAAGCGCTTGTAAGTTTCCGGGTTTAAAATCGAGAAGTTTTATAACAGCCTCTTTTGGTAAGACGTTTCACAATACAGGTTGGAAAGTTGGTTATTGTTGTGCTCCAAAAGAATTAATGGATGAGTTTAAAAAAGTGCATCAGTTTAATGTGTTCAGTGTAAATCATCCAACTCAAAAAGCATTAGCAGACTATTTAAAAGAACCGAATAACTATTTGGGACTTTCAGAATTCTATCAAACTAAAAGAGACTTGTTTTTAAGTCTAATTAAAGACTCTCGTTTTAAATATATTCCAGCAAAAGGAACGTATTTTCAAGTGTTAGATTTTTCTGAAATCACCAAAGAAAACGATGTCGATTTTGCAAAACGATTAACAATTAATCACGGTTTAGCTGCAATACCATTATCAGTTTTTAACGATAATAATAAGGATGATAAAGTATTGCGTTTTTGCTTTGCTAAAACAGACGATACATTAAAAAAAGCAGCAGAAATTATTAATAATATATAGCAATATTATTATTTGGCAATATATTTGATTATTCAATTTTAATTAAAAATTTTAAAATATATAAATAATGAAAAAAGTAATTTTACTAGCTTTCTTTTTAGGATTAAGCTTTACTATTAGTGCACAAGAAGTTTTAAGTAATGGTAAGACATACCAAGTTAAAAAGAGTAAAATTCTTTTAGATGGAGAGGATGTTTCTACTTCTTTTACTGAAGAAGAAAAAGCAGCCATTTTTGAACAAGCAAAGCAAGTTTCGGATGCTATTGAGTTAAAGGAAGGTGAGCTTAAGAAAATTAAGGATGAAGAAAAAAGAGTAGCGAAAGAATTAAAAGATGCTGAAAAAACAAAAGACAAAGAAGAAAAGAAAATAAAAGACGCTGAAAAGAAGGTTAAGAAAGATAAAGAGAAAACTGAGAAAGCGCTTAAAAAAGCCGAAAAGGAACGTAAAGCGATTACAAAAGAATTAAAAAAGAAGGAAAAAGCCGAAAACAAGGTGAAATCTGCCGAGAAGAGTTTAAGCAAAGCAAAAGACAAGTACGAGTCTCAAAATAAAAAATTCGAAAAGCTTAAAAGAAAAGGGAAACTTTCTCCAGACGATCATGAAAAATGGGAGAAGAAATTCGAAAAATTAAGAAGTAATATCACTAAAGCAGAAAAACGTTTAGAGAAACTTTAATATGGCTGATGCATTAAACATAGCAATTATACAATCTAATTTAGTTTGGGAGAATGCGGTACAAAACCGCATTAACTTTCAAGCTAAAATAGAAGCAATAGTTGAAGTGGTAGATCTTATTGTTTTGCCAGAAATGTTCACTTCTGGTTTTAACATGGATGCTGAAGCTATTGCCGAAACCATGCAAGGTGAAACTGTTGCTTGGATGCAAGATTTAGCTAAGCAAAAGCAAGTTGCTATTGTTGGTAGTATTGCTGTTTTAGAAAACGCCAAATATTATAATAGACTTCTTTTTGTTAAACCAAATGGTGAAATAATACAATATGATAAAAGGCATAGTTTCTCCCTTGCCGGTGAAGATAAAGTCTTTACTTCGGGAACCAAAAAAGTGATTATAGAGTATAAAGGCTGGAGTATTTGTCCACAAGTATGTTATGATCTTCGTTTTCCTGTTTGGGCTAGGAATACTGAAAATTACGATGTATTGCTTTATGTTGCTAATTGGCCAAAACAAAGAATTGCAGCTTGGGATGCTTTGTTAAAAGCACGAGCAATAGAGAATATGACTTATTGTATTGGTGTAAATAGAGTAGGGCTTGATGGTAATAGTTTTCAATATCCGGGACATTCGGCAGTTTACGATGTTTTAGGTGAAAAACTCACCAACGATAATAACGGAAAAGAAATTACAGAAATTGTAACATTAAATAAATCTCACATCGAAAAAAATCGAAGGCATTTAGGCTTCTTAAACGATAAGGATGCTTTTAATCTAACAGTGTAAATGTTATAACTTCATCAAAACCAGCTGTGCCCTCAATAACTTCTAGCTGATAACTTACACGTTCTGGCTGTATCCCTTTTAAGTAATCACCTGTGTCGTATTTACCGTTTTTATTAGTATCGTAAATAACTCGTAAAAAGAATTTTTGAGGTTCCAGGAAATTAAAATCTACTGGTTGTGCTTTATCAATGTATTGTTCTGCAATAACCTCGAATTTAGAATCCGTAAGCTGCACAATTATAGGGTATTTTGCATTAAGAACTGTTATTCTAGCACCAAAGTACTTGTATTTCGTTAGTGTTTTAACATTGTAACTAAGTGTGTCGTTTGTGTTGTTAAACAAATCGATTAAAGCATTTGGAAGAACTTGTATTTTATATTGGTTATCTACCGTTTTGTTAAACTTAAGTACATAACTGTTTTTTAAGCTATCATATTCTGTTTTAAAATCTACTAAAGCAGAATCTTTGTCACGAATTGCAATTTTTGTTTCATCAATGCTTTCAAAAGGAATATTAGATGTTATAAAAAAGTCTTTTTCAATGCCTATAGCTCCTTTAGGGCTAGAGCTTACTATTAAAGAGTCACGTTCTTTATCTTTTATTCTTACTGTAAACGTGTCTATAACCTTACGATTGGTTATTTTAAATATTAAAGAATCAACCTTTAATTTTGGGTTGTAGTAGTATAAAAGCGAATCGGTTTTTTCATCTTTATAATAACGTCCTTTAAAGCTATCGGTAACTTTAGACAGTAATTCTATTTTAGTATTTTTATAATCGCCTTCGTATCCAAAAATTATTTTTTCACCAGCAACTAAACTGGGCTTAGCAGCTCTATAACTAGGTGTTTCAGCAAATAATTCAAGTTCAAAAGTTTTAGAGGTATCTTGTGGTAGCGTAATTGGTGTTTCGTAAAACGCTATTTTTTCAGTTTTTTGTTGAAACTTGTTATCACCATTTTTATCTTTTAAAGCACGAAGCATATATTTACCAGCCTTTACGTTTTCAATTTTAAAATTAGTAGTACTATCTAATGTATTGGTGATATAATTTGGTTCTCTTTTATATATTAATGAATCAGAATATGTAGAATCCATTTCATATAAAGCAACCGAAACAAAATCATCTACTTCAGAAACTAATGCATCTTTAATAACGCCTTTAACAGAAAGAGAATCTATATACGATCCAGTTGAAAAAACATATCTGTAATATTTAAATGGGTTTTCTTCGTTATTATCTACAATACTATTCCCAAAATTAAAAGCATAAGTAGTATTTGGCTGTAGTGTATCGAAAATTTTAATAGTAATATATTTACTTGCAGAACCAAGAGGAGTAATGTCTGGCTGTGTTTGCATTGGTGGTGAAATAACGAGCTGCTTAGATAAGTTTTTTGTTTTTATATACTCATTAAAATAGATTCTAATTTCTTTAGCATTAAAATTGGTAGTATAATTTTCTGGCACAGATTTTACAATAACCGGAGGAGCAACATCTACTTCTCCACCACTTGGTGTACCTCTATTGGCACAACTAGCAATTATTAATGCAATTGTAATAAAAAATAAAATATTGTAAAATCTGTTTTGCATAGTTATTGTAATTGTTTGCAAAATAACAACATATTTATAAAGTAACATAAATAGTCGCTTTTTTAAAGCGTGTATTTATAAAGAATTTAACTATTTTAAATAAATAATGTTAAGCAATTGCCATTGTGGCAATGCTAATTTTTAAATTTTCTACCTTATTTAGTTCTAGCATACAGGCTTCTAAAGTGGCTCCTGTAGTAATAATGTCGTCTACTAATAGAATATGTTTTCCAGCTATTTTTTGAGTGTTGGCTAATGCAAAAGTATCGTTTTTACCTGTCCACCGCGAGAACCTGTTTTTAGTAACTTGAGATTTAGTATTAGTAACTTTAAGTAATACATTATCCAGATAATCAGCTTGTAAAGCTATTGCTATTTCTTCTCCAAACTTAGTAACTTGGTTGTAACCTCTACTTCTTAATTTCTTTTTATGTAATGGCACAGGAATAACAATGTCTATGTTAGCATAATCTTCACATTTACCAAGTTCTGTGCCTAACCATAAACCTAAAAAGGTACCTACTTGCTGTTGCTCTTTGTATTTTAATTGATGTATAAGTTTTTGTGTTATTCCTTTTTTTTCAAACCTTAGTAAAGCTGTACCTGTTTCAATTTTAGCTCTTCCATAAAATAGTTTTGCAATAAAATTATCTTGAGTTAAATGAAAATTGGTAAGTGGTAAAGAGTGTCTGCAATCTGTACATAAGTGCTCTTCGTTGTCAACTAATTGTAGCTGACACGTTAAGCATACTTTAGGGAAAAATAGGTTTATAAGAGCTCTAAACATGTTGTAGAAGAAATAATTTTGTATTTCATCGAAAATACGCTAACAATTTAATAATCAATAATAATAATAGCTATAATTGTGCAACCAAACCTAAGTTTTAAAAATTGTTTAACCATTAATCAATACTCTTAAAATATTAAAACAAAACTATTTTAAGAATCTACATCGCTAAAAATTCGCTTGCTATTTAGTAGAATAAAATGATAATAAACCCTCAAATATTTAACAATAAAATAATTATAGGTTCTTTAGCAGTTGCACTAATTGTTATAGGTGCTTTGGGCTATACAAGTTATTATAACGCTAAAGAAAGTAATGCTTTTCTTGAGCAAGAAAAACATCTTGTTCAAAGTGAATTATCCGAAATGATTTCAAGTTACAATGCTATAGATGTAAGTAATGAATCGATAGGAAAACAGTTAGAGGAAACAAAATATAAAATCATAAAAATTTTAGATTCTGTTAAGCAAACAGACCTTAATTTTAGTGAAATTTCTAAGTATAAGGCACAGATTAAAGTGCTAAAAAAAGAGAATCTACTATTACTATCAATGGTTGATTCTTTAGAGTCGGAAAATGCCGAGCTTAAATTAGTAACAGATAGTATTGTAGCTAATTTAGACGAGACAAAAGGAGTCGCGAATACGTTGCAGACTAAAAATAAAACGCTTTCAAAAAGAAATATAAATTTAAAAGAAGATTTAGAAATCGCAAAGCAGTTTAAAATTATCAATATCGTTGCAGAAGGTGTTAAAAGAGTTTCGTCTTCTAATAAGGTAATAGATACTAAAAAAGCAATTAAGACAAATCAATTTCAAGTGTGCTTTACATTGCTAAAAAATGAATTATTGGCTAAAGGAGACAAGTCATTATATATACAAGTGTTAGATTCTAAAATGAATGTTATTGCAGATAAGGGGACAGTTAACTTTGGTAATACCTCTTTAATTTATTCTGATGTAGAAACAGTAGCGTATAATAATAAAGATTTAGAGGTTTGTGCTTTAATAGAAAAAGGAACAGAAACGCTAGTAAAAGGAACGTATTTTATTAGTATATTTCATCAAGGAAATAAATTAGGAAGAACGACTATTGAGTTAAAATAAAAATTATCCATTAATATTATTAAATAAACCGTTCCAAATTTGGAACGGTTTTATATTTTTGTAGCTATGGCAAATCAAGACGATCAATTTAAAAAAGTAATCTCTCACGCAAAAGAGTACGGTTACGTATTCCAAAGTAGTGAAATCTACGATGGACTTAGTGCAGTTTACGATTACGCACAAAATGGAGTAGAATTAAAGAAAAACATTCGCGACTATTGGTGGAAAGCCATGGTGCAAATGCATGATAATATTGTAGGTATCGATGCCTCAATTTTTATGCACCCTACCACTTGGAAAGCTTCTGGGCACGTAGATGCTTTTAGCGATCCGTTAATAGACAATAAAGATTCTAAAAAAAGATATCGTGCAGATGTTTTAGTTGAAGATTATTGCCTTAAAATTGAAGCGAAAATTCATAAAGAAGTTAAAAAAGCAGCCAAACGTTTTGGAGATGCTTTTAATAAAGATGAATTTATAGCCACTAATCCTCGTGTTTTAGGGTATCAAGAAAAAATTGATAGTATCCTATCACGTTTAGGTAAATCTCTTGAAGCTGAAGATCTAGCAGATGTTAAAGCATTAATTGAAGAGTTAGAAATAGCTTGTCCATTAAGTGGAAGTAGAAACTGGACGGACGTTAAGCAGTTTAACCTTATGTTTGGAACCAAGCTTGGAGCTTCTGCAGAAACAGCAATGGATTTATATTTACGTCCAGAAACAGCTCAAGGTATTTTTGTAAACTTCTTGAATGTTCAAAAAACAGGACGAATGAAAATTCCTTTTGGTATTGCGCAAACAGGTAAAGCATTTAGAAACGAAATTGTTGCAAGACAGTTTATTTTTAGAATGCGTGAGTTTGAACAAATGGAAATGCAATTCTTCATCAAACCAGGAACACAGAAAAAATGGTTCGAGCACTGGAAAGAAACGAGAATGAAATGGCACCTTTCTTTAGGAATGGGACAAGATAATTACCGTTTTCATGACCATGAAAAATTAGCACATTATGCAGATGCTGCAACAGATATAGAATTTAAATTCCCTTTCGGATTTAAAGAATTAGAAGGAATACATTCTCGTACAGATTTCGATTTAAAACAACACGAAGAGTTCTCTGGTAAGAAACTACAGTATTTCGACCACGAAGAAAATAAAAGCTACACACCGTATGTTTTAGAAACTTCTATTGGTTTAGATCGTATGTTTTTAGCAGTATTTTCTAATGCTTTAATGGAAGAGGAATTAGAAAACAATACAACAAGAACCGTTTTAAAATTACCAGCAGTTTTAGCTCCTGTAAAAGCAGCCGTTTTTCCTTTAGTAAAAAAGGATGGCTTACCAGAAGTAGCAAAAGAAATTATTGAAGATTTAAAATGGGATTTTAACGTGTTTTACGATGAGAAAGATGCCGTTGGTAAACGTTACCGTCGTCAAGATGCAAATGGTACACCATTTTGTATTACAGTAGATCACCAAACGTTAGAAGATAAAACAGTTACTATTCGTCATAGAGATACAATGGATCAAAGGCGCGTTGCTATTTCAGAGCTTAAGGACATCATAAAAAAAGAAGTTGATGTAAAAGAGTGGTTAATGAAAATGTAAAACTTATGTGGAAACAGAAGTATTAAAAATAAAAAACGCACATTATTTGGCGTTTTTATTAAAGCTGTTTTCTGCTTTTATAAATGTTCCTTATAGGCTAATAATCGTAAAGCATTTAAAACGACTATAACAGTAGAGCCTTCATGAAATATAACTGCTAAACCAATATTGGTTAGTCCTAAAATAGTAACAGGAACAAGTATAGCTACAACACCTAAGCTTATAAAAATGTTTTCTTTTATAATACGTTTAGAAGCACGGCTTAATTCAATAACAAACGGTAGGTTTTCAATTTTATCAGACATTAGGGCTACATCTGCAGTTTCTAAAGCCACATCGCTTCCCGCAGCTCCCATTGCAACACTAACCGTACTTAAGGCCATTGCAGGAGCATCGTTTACGCCATCACCAACCATTGCTATTTTTCCATCTGTTGCTAATAAGTTTTTAATAACAGCAACTTTGTCTTCTGGCAGTAAGTTACCTCTTGCTTCTGTTAAGCCAATTTGCCGTGCAATAGTATTTCCAACGTTTTGATGGTCTCCAGTTAGCATAATCATGCGTTTTATACCAATAGTGCTTAATTTTTTAAGTGTAGCTTCAGCTGTTTTTCTTGGTAGATCCATAACACTTATAATACCAATAATTTCTTTTTTAAAAGCCACAAGCATTACTGTATGTCCATTTTGCAAAAGACTGTCCATTTTTAAGGTTACAGAATTAGTAACAGTAATAGCTTCATCTTGCATCAATTTTAAATTTCCAATAAAAACTTTAGTGTTTTCATATAAAGCAGTAATTCCTTTGCCTTGTATGGCCTCAATATTTGTAGCAGTGTTTTTAAAACTAATGTTATGTAGTGTTGCAATGTCTTTGGCTATTGCTTTTGCGAGTGGATGATTACTTAAGCTTTCTACCTCTAAAACTATTTGTAAAAATTTGTTTTCATCAAAATTATTTAAAGTAATAACGTTAGTTAACTTCGGTTTTCCTTCGGTTAAAGTTCCTGTTTTATCAAAAGCAATAGTGGTAATACTTCCTAAATCTTCTAACGCTTTTCCACCTTTAATTAAAACACCTTTTTGTGCTGCTCGTGCAATTCCACTAAGCACAGCACTTGGTGTAGATATTGCTAAAGCACAAGGGCTGGCTGCTACCAAAACGGTTATTGCTCTGTATAGACTTTCGTTAAATGTTTCGTCTATAATTAAGTAGGAAAAACATAAAAGAATAACCACAATTATAACAATTGGCACATACCATTTTTCAAATTTCTTGGTTAAACGTTGTGTTGGTGATTTCTGCGTTTCTACCTCGCTAACCATTTTAATTAATCTTGCAACAGTAGAGTCGTGGCTTAGTTTTAAAACGTGTATTTGAATACTGCTATCTCCGTTAATTGTACCAGTAAATGCAATATGTTTTTTATCAATATTTTTAAATTCTGGTAAGTTTTCGAGTGTTGTAATTGCAGTTTTATCAACAGGCATACTTTCTCCTGTAATTGGTGCTTGATTAATACTGCTATTTCCAGAAACAATAACACCATCTGCTGCTATTTTTGTATTTGGTTTAACAACTATTATATCACCAATTTTTAAGTCTTCAATGACTGTTTCTATTATTTGATTACCTTTTTTTACTAGTGCTGTTTTGGGAGATAAATCGCTTAAAGCTTTAATAGCTTTTTTAGCTTTATTCATAGCATAATGTTCAAGTGCGTGACCTAAACTAAATAAAAACAGAAGTAAAGCACCTTCTGCCCAACTACCAATATATGCAGCGCCAACTGCTGCTGCAATCATTAAAAAATCTATATCAAAACCACCTTTACGTATTTTTTGAAAGGCTTCAATAGATATAAAATAACCTCCAAAAAAATAGGCGATTATGTAACTTGTTAATGACGTCCATGTTGATAAATTGGTTAGTTTTTCAATAACAAAACCAAGTATTAAAAAAGTGCCACAAAGTATAGCAAAATAAAGTTCGGTTTTTTTACCAAAAATCATATTATGATTATGGTTGTGTGCTTCTGTTTTATGATTATTCATTTAATTTTTTATAAATACTAATGACTATGTCCGCCTTCGCTATCATTTAATAGCATACTTGTACCTTTAACTACTATTTGTTTGTTTTTTAAAGCAGCTGGATTTAAAATCTCTACGTTAGTTTCAGCTTGCTTTCCAAGCTCTAATTTAATTTTTTCTAAATGAAATTCAGCATCATCTTGTTCTTCTAAAATTAAAACATAATAGTCGTCACCAACTTCTATTACAGCTTCTGTTGGTAGTCCCAGACTTTTTACGCTGTCAATAATAATATCAGCATCTACAAACATGCCGACTATAAAGTTGTCTTTATCATTTTCAACATGCCCATGTACTTTTACGCGTCTGGTTTGCTCATCAATAGTGGTTCCAACTAAATGGACTTCTGCATCGTATGTTTTATCAGAAGCTTCAGGGATTTTAAATTGGATTTTCTGATCTTTTTTTATTTTCATAATATCCTTTTCAAAGACAGATAATTCTAAGTGAATATGATCGATATCAACAATTTCAAGAATCACATCACTTGGCGACACATACGTTCCGTTACTTACATTTACTTTTGTAACGCTTCCATTTATGGGAGCATACAAATTTATAGAGGAAGAGATGCGTCCTTGTTCTACGCTACTTGGGTTAATATTTAACATTTGTAGTTTTTTACGTAACCCGTTGTAATGTGCTAAATTACTTTTGTAAGTACTTTGGGCTTTTAGATAGTTTTTTTCTGAAGTTATTTTTTCATTAAATAACGTTTTTTGTCTGTTGAATTCGGATTTCAAATAACTTAATTGTTCTGAAACTTCTAGATAGTTTTGCTGAATTTCGACAAACTCGGTGTTTTCTAAAGTGACTAAAAGTTGCCCTTTTTTTACCTTGTCTCCAATTAATAAAGGTGTTTTGGTAATGTATCCACCAATAAAAGTTGTCACGCTAGATTTGTTATGTGGTGGCACATCTATCATTCCGTTAACTTTTACGATTTGGTTAAAAGCGTATTCTTCCAAAGTTCCAAATGCCATTTTTTCACCTTTAAATTGTGCTTTTGTAATGGTGATTTCGTCATTATGTGTATCTGTTTCAGGAATATTAGTGTCTTTTTTTTCTGAATTTCCGCAGGCTACTAAAAGTATTGAAAATAGTATTATATATATGTTTTTCATGTGTTGAATGTTTATTGTTTTTTAATGGTCGCAAGTTGTTATCTATTATTCCTTTTAATTAATAAGAAACGTTAAAACATGTTAGTTTTATAATATTAAGTAATTGATGGTGATAACGGTTTGGTTGTATTGGTTTAATTGCTCTAAATAATTAAGTTGAATATCTTTTGCAGTTTCTAAACTCTGTATGTATTGAAAGAAATCAATTTCACCTTCTTTAAAGGTTCTGTTTGCTGTTTTTATAATTTCTTCAGAAAGCGTTTGTCCTTGTGTTTCGTAATAGGTTATAGCTTCTTCATACTGCTGAAGCTTCGCCAATAACGATTGATGTTCGGCATTTAACTGCGCTTTGTAATCTTGTTTTTGCTCAACAATAACTTCCTTCGCAATTTTTGAAGCTTTAATTTTTGAACGTTGACCACCAAATAATATAGGGATTTTAAAGCCTAATTGATAACCTTTTATATTGCCGTTTAAACTAGCGTTTGTCCCTTGAAAATACTCAGCATATATATCGGGTAACAGACTCTGCTTTTCTAATTTCGTTTCTGCTTTTCGATAATTAATTGAGGCATCAAAAACCGATAGACCAATATTTTGATTTACCGATAAATTCTCTATCTCAAGTTTTTCAAGTAAACCATTTGCAATAGTAATGGAGTCTGTTTGAACCACTTTTGTAAGATGGGCTTTAGATAGGTTTACTTCCTGAAGGGCTTGTTTATAAAACGTTTCTAATTGTTTTTGCTTAGATTGTGCAGTAATCATTTCTAAATAATTAGTTTCACCAAGTTCAAATCTGCGTTCTGCTTTTCTTGCGAAATCTTGATATAGACTATCTAAATATTTGTAGTTTTCTGCTTTATTCTTCGCATAACTTAATTGATAATAATTAGCATAAACCTGCTTTTTAATTTGCTGTAACTGCAAGTTGTAATTAGTTTCTTGTATGGTAACTTTAGATTCGTTTAATTTTTTTTCAGCAAAATAAACGGTTGGAAATTTAAAGTTTTGCGAGATACCAAAAACCTTTAAAGGTTTGTTGTTTATTGCTAAATTACTTTCGTCATAGTTATAATAGATACTCGTTTTATCAAAAGTAAAAGCCGAGCGAACTAGTGTGTTTGCTTGATTAATTTTGAGGTTTTCTGCTTTTAAACTCGCGTTATTTTCAAGTGCTAATTCTAAAGTTTCGTGTATTGTTAATGGTTTGTTTTGCGCTTGAATGTTAAATGTAAGTAGTAATATTATAATTGTGATTATACTCTTTTTCTTCATTTTAAAGTCTTTTTTTCTTCAAACCAAGCATATAAAACAGGTAAAACAACTAGGGTTAATAATGTTGCAGTAAATAAACCGCCAATTACAACGGTTGCTAAAGGACGTTGTACTTCTGCTCCAGCATTTGTAGAAATAGCCATAGGTAAAAATCCTAGCGCTGCGGCTGCGGCTGTTAGTAATACAGGCCGTAAACGCTCGGTAGTTCCTTTTTTAATACGCTCATTAATATTGGAGAAACCTTGTTCTTTTAGTTCTTTAAAGTGTTCGATTAATACAATTCCGTTTAAAACCGCAATTCCAAATAACGCTATAAAACCAACACCGGCAGATATACTAAATGGTAGATCTCTAATCCAAAGTAATAGTACGCCTCCAACTGCAGAAAGCGGAATGGCGGAGTATACAATTAATGCATCTTTAACAGAATTAAAGGCAAAATACAGCAAGATAAAAATCAGTAATAATGCAACAGGAACAGCGATTAATAATCTGTCTTTCGCACTTTGTAGATTTTCAAATTGTCCGCCATAGGTAATACTATAACCAGCAGGTAATTTTAGTTTGGTATCTAGTATATCTTGAATGTCATGAACCACAGATTGTAAATCTCGATTTCTCACATTTACACCAACCACTATACGTCTTTTAGTGTCATCACGTGATATTTGAGCGGGACCTGTAGTGTATTTGATTGTAGCTAATTCACTTAGCGGAATTTTATTTCCGTTAGGTGTATCCACATATAAATTTTGAAGACTTTCTATATCTTTTCTGTTACCTTCTTGTAAACGAAGGACTAAATCGAATCGTTTTTCGCCTTCAAAAACATTTCCAACGGTTGCACCTGCAAATCCCATTGAGATAACATTGTTAACGTCGGCAATATTAAGACCATAACGTGCAATTTTATTTCTGTTAAATTTTACGCTCATTTGAGGTAGGCCTTCTACTTTTTCAACTGAAAGATCTGTAGCGCCAGCAACATTTTCAATAAGTTCCCTTATTTCATTTGCTTTATTAGCTAAAATAGTTAAATCCTCACCAAAAATTTTGATGGCAACATCAGCTCTAACTCCAGTAACTAGTTCGTTAAATCGCATTTCTATGGGTTGTGTAAACTCAACTTCCATTCCTGGAATTACAGCAAGAGCCTCTTTAAATTTATCGGCTAATTCATCTTTGTTTTTGGCAGACGTCCATTCGCTTTTAGGTTTCAGTTTTATTATAACATCACTCTGTTCCATAGACATTGGGTCTGTGGGTACTTCTGCAGCTCCAATCCTGCTCACTACTTGAGCTACTTCGGGAAAATTATCTAGCAGTATTTGTTCTATTCTAGTGGTAACTTCTATAGTTTTTCCAAGAGAAGTTCCTGTTTTTAAAACAGGTTGGATAACAAAATCACCTTCATCTAAAGTGGGAATAAATTCACCTCCCATTTTACTAAATATCCAAATACTAGACGTTAGTAAAAATGTAGAAAGTACAAGCACTATACGTTTATTTGATAATGCCCAATTAATAATGGGTTGGTAAATAGTGTTTAGCCATTTCATTAATCTAACCGAAATATTCTTGTTAGATTGTTTGCTAGGCTTTAAGAATAATGATGATACCACTGGGATATACGTTAAGCACAAAATCATAGCGCCTATTAAAGCGAAACTAAAGGTCATGGCCATGGGCTTAAACATTTTACCTTCAATGCCGGTTAAAGAGAGTATTGGGATAAACACTATTAAGATGATTAACTGCCCAAAAATGGCAGAATTCATCATTTTTGAAGCACTTTTTAATGTTATTTGATCAATTTCAGTTTGTTTTTCACTCCTGCTTATGGCATTTAGATGTTCCGTTTTAGACATGATTTGAAACGCAATGAATTCTACAATAATTACTGCGCCATCTATAATAATACCAAAATCGATAGCACCCAAACTCATTAAATTAGCATCGACACCAAATTGATTCATTAGTATAATAGCAAACAATAAACTTAATGGGATTACAGAAGCCACAACTAGACCCGAACGCCAATTACCAAGAAGTAATACCACTACAAAAATGACGATGAGGGATCCTAATATTAAATTTTCAGCAACGGTGAAAGTGGTTTTTCCAATCAATTCACTACGTTCTAAAAAACCATTGATGTAAACACCTTCGGGTAATGTACTTTGTATAGATGCAACGCGTTTTTTTACGGTGTCGATAACTTCTTTAGAGTTACCATCTTTAATCATCATTATTTGTCCTAATACTTTTTCGCCTGCACCATTTCCTGTTATGGCCCCAAAACGCGTAGCACTGCCAAAACCAACTTTTGCAATGTCCTTAATATAGATAGGTGAGCCATCATTTTTTACAACGATATCTTCAATATCTTTTAGCGAGCCCACTAAACCTTCTCCACGAATAAAAAAAGCTTTGTTGTTTTTTTCAATATAACCACCTCCAGACACACTGTTATTTTTTTCTAAGGCTTCGTAAATTTCTGCTATAGAAATATGCATTGCTGTTAGCTTGTTAGGATTAATGGCAACTTCATACTGTTTTAAAAAACCTCCCCAAGTATTGACTTCTACCACGCCAGGAATTCCTGAGAGTTGACGTCTAACAATCCAATCTTGAATAGTGCGTAAATCGGTAGTGGTATATGTATCTTCATAACCAGGTTTTACATCT
The DNA here is from genome assembly GCF_001418085.1 of Lacinutrix algicola. Taxonomy (GTDB): domain Bacteria; phylum Bacteroidota; class Bacteroidia; order Flavobacteriales; family Flavobacteriaceae; genus Lacinutrix; species Lacinutrix algicola. The sequence continues at coordinate 144,214 of NZ_LIQH01000036.1, read as the reverse complement.
AAAATATATTGGTAAATTTCGCCTAAACCGGTAGTTATTGGTCCCATTTCTGGAGAGCCAAACCCATCTGGTATTTGCTCTGATGCTGATTTTATTTTTTCTGCAATAAGTTGACGAGGTAAAAAAGTACCCATGTTATCATTAAACACAATAGTAACCACAGATAACCCGAATTTTGAAACCGAACGAATTTCTTCAACACCGGGTAAATTTGCCATTTCTAGCTCTACGGGATAGGTGATAAATTGCTCTACATCTTGAGTAGATAGATTGCGAGACGTTGTAATAACTTGTACTTGGTTGTTGGTAATATCTGGTACTGCACCAATGGGTATTTGGGTTAAAGAAAAAATACCGAAGCCTACAATAAAGGCAGTAAATAGGAATATAATCAGCTTGTTATGTAAGCTGAATTTGATAATGTTTGTTAACATAAGTCATAATAATTTAAGAAATAATAAATGCCTGTTTTATAAAACAGGATTAAAATCTAAAATAAATTATGCGTATTTGGGTGGCTGAAAAATAGCTGTTTTTTCAGAATCTGTAATTGATTCGTTATAGTTGAAGTTGAAAGGGATTTCGATAAACTCGTGATAGATGAGTTCAAAATTATTAGTAACGCTTATAAAAGAGGTGTTAATATGCGTGCACATGTGATGACCATCTTTAAATGGTAAGTCTTCATGCTCTTTGTGGTCATTTTCGTGTGTGTCTCTAGCATCTCCATAATGTTCTGCTAAAAATTGAAAAAATGTATCTCCATACATTTCTTCATGAAATTCGGCATGTTCTAGCAATGCACTAAACTTAGAAATATCTTCCAAATTTATGTTGAAACTCTGAATGAGAATCAAAAATGAATATGCGATGGCTAAAATTTTGCTCATAATTATACACAAATTTACAAAATTTGAAATGTTTAATGGTAACATAGGTTACAAATGACTTAAAAATAAGCTTTTACTCACTAAAAAGGATTGTTAACTCATTAAAGCTTTTTAAAATTGAATAGTTTTACAATCTTTGAAAGACTAATGTAAACCAGTTATGAAATCAGTTTTAAACCTTTTTATCTTCTTTTTTGTTTCAATTGTATTTGCGCAAAAGAATATGGATACAATTTATGGGAATCCTAGGTCCGTCAAAGAAGAACTAGTTTTTTTTAGAGAAAACTGTACCTAAAAGACTTACCGAATACCGTTCCAATATATTTAGGAACACCATAAGGTATAGAAATATTAATTTAAAGACTTTCTTTACAGATAGAGATATGAGTTACATAAATTGTGAAATAATATTTAAAAAAACAGGTGTAAAAGAAAAAGAATTTTGGTTTGATTTTTCAAATGAATTAGAAAGAACATTTCTTTATTCTTATGATGAAAATAAAAACTTAATAGAATTAAAAGAAGTGTATTGGGACGATGAATTTTGGTTAACTAAGTTTCATTATAATAAAAAGAATAGACCAATAGTTATGAGTTATTATTATAGCGACGAACCAAATGAGTTTTCACATTGGTATTTTGTTTTAGACAAAAATGGTAATATAATTGAAACAAGAATTATTGATGAAGATGGTGAAGATTATTCATTAATAAATGAGCTAAATACGCAAGGGAAAACTATTAGAAAGTATAGGAAATATATTCAATTAAAATTTAAAGAGAAAGAGCGAAATCTCTTTGAGTATGATTACGATAAAAACGGAAATAAAATTCTTCAATTAAATTATAATGAATCTTCAAATAAAGTGTACTCAAAAACTGTATGGAAGTATGATAACCAAAACAACTTAATAGAGATGAAGCGTTTTGGAATAATGAATGACACAACCGATTACAAAACAGATAAATACAGCTATAATGATAAAGGTTGCAAAATATATGAAGAAGAAACTGCAACTAAGGATTCTATTTTTAATTCAGTTAAAACATTTTACAATCAAGATGATTACATAATAAAAACAATCGTTTTAGAAAATAACAAAGCAAAAATACTAGATTTTAAATATAAATTCGACCGTAAAGGAAACTGGACTAAAATCACCAAGATAGTTAATGGAAAATCACTTTATGTTTGGACTCGTAAAATAAAATATTACTAAAAATAAGCCTTTAACTGTACATTGCCAGTATGGATAGTCTTACTAGTTTCCGTTTTTCTACCATAATAAGTCAAATTCAAATCTAAAAATTTAGTAATTTTTTGTTGTGCTAATAAACTCCAAGTAAGGTTTTTTCCTGGTTGTAAACCTTCAAGCATTTGGTAGCCCACAGGTGAATTAGCATTGCCTTCGAAAGCGTTAGAAAACACATTAAACTCTCCAGAAATAGCAGATTTCACGTTTTTAGTTACGGCAAAAGAGAAGCCATATTTTTGTTGGTTTAAAGTTTCTAAATCACCAATAGTATTTCCTTTGTTTGTGTATTGGTAAAATACATCGAAACGGATATTGTCGTTTAGTAAATAGGATAATTTTGGATTGAAGCGTTCTTCATCTATTTTAAAGTTTTTAGTAACAAAATTTTCACTTTCACTTTCGTTTTTATCAAAGCCTGCAAGAAAATTAGCCAACCAACTTGTGGCAAATTTATGATTGAAATTTAATTGATGACTTTTTAAACTGTTAGCAATAAAACCAACAGTTAATACATTTCGAGATTGGTTACTTAAATACGTATAAGAGGTTGTGTAATGTTGTTTACTGCGATTATAACTTAAAACGTTTCTAAAATTAAGCTGAAGTCCTAGTTGGTTATCTTCATCACTTTCAAACGGATTAATATTAAAAGCATTGCCTTCGCGTTTAATTTTTCGATCTATTAAATAACTACTTTGATTATAAAAATGAGACAGGAATTTTTTGCTTTTATTGTCTTCGTTTATCCAATTGGTTGGATTTAAAGTTAATGCTTGACTTAATCTATTTTGATGTGTTTTTATAAAAACTTGGTTTGGCAATAGTACTCTTATGTATAAGCCTTGATCTTGAAATTGTGCTATTTCAAATTCTTCAAGTTCTTGTATTCCATTACCGTTATAATCGTTCCAGGTGTAAGCGCCTTGACCAGGTTCTACTTCTACGTAAGTGAAATCCTGTTGTGCTAAGGTTCCAGAGTTGGTTTCGAAAACCGTATTCCAATTTATAATGTTTTTGAAAAATTGCTGACTAAATAATAATCTAGAATTTATGGATTGTTCGTCCTCTGCGTTTTCGTCAGTGTTTTTTAACGTTCTATAGTTCGCAAATAAAGAGAGGTTTGTGCGCTCGTTTTTTATTAATCTTGAGTTTAAATAATAGGTGTTAGATTGGTTAACACGCTGTAGGTTGTTGTCTCGTAAACTATCGTTTACTCTGTATTTGTAGCCAATTTCGGTGAAAACACCAGTGCTATCACCAATTCCCGTAAAAATTTCGTAGGCTTTAAAACGTTGGCTCAACTCCGTAAATTCATCTGTTGTAACATCTTTTTGTTCGTTATTTTCGGCAGAAAGTCTTCCACCAATCCAACTCTTTTTAAGGCTGTAACGGGCTTCATTATAAGTACGTAAAAAAGTTGAGGTTGTTTCTGTAGCGTTACTATTTAAAAGACTAGTGGTTGTAGTTAACGTTAGTTTTTCCTTCAGAAATAATTTAGCATTTACGGTATGTTTATTACCATTAAAATTATTAGGAAAACCAAGGTGCTCGAACAAATAGTCAGCTTTTCCTTTTTTATCGTGAAAAGCTCTTGTTCCAGCGGTAAATAAAATTTGGTCACCAAAATTAGAGTTCAATCCATTAGAGGTTGTTGCGTTAATATTCCAATCGCGATTAAATTCTGGATTGTATAGACCTTGAATATTTCTAAATTCTTCTTGAATAAAATCGGTGTCAACAAAAGCATCTAAATTCCACAAACTATCTTGTTTAATAATATATTGGTTAACACTAAGTTTTCCTGCAAAGCCATTATTATCATTATCATCTAAACTAGAAAATAAGTTTAAATCGTTTTTACTTCCTGCAAATTCAAAATTTATGGTTGTTTTTTCTGAAGGTGTATAACTTCCATTTACAACGGCAACTTGAAGTTTTACAGGCGCAACTAATTGTATAATTGGTTCAAAATTACCTTGAGGAGTTCCAGCAATTGGTGGAATATATTCGTAAATAGTATTTATTGCATTAATATTACTTATTACATAATTACCTATATTATCTCCAACATTTGTAAAGCGAACACTAAATAAAGTATCGTCTTCATTGTTTGAAAACTCAAAAATATCCACACCATTAACTATCTCTTTTTTGTATAAAATGCGGTTTTCGTTAAAGGCTTCTTGAACGCTAGAAGGCGCTACCATTTGAGATCTGTCGTCTCCGGCTTCGCTTAAAACATTAACTTGGTCTGTGGATAGATTTTGTTGTAAAGGATTGTTTTTAGCATCATTTTCAGAATATACAGAAGCTCCAATTTTAAATTTTTCAGATTGATAATTTCCACCACCATAAGCTACTAATCGCGAGTAATTTCTATCGCTAAATTGGTAGTCTACAGTAATTCTCATTTCGCTGGTTATTGGAAATGTAGAATTAAAGATAATTTCGCCTGCGTTGTAGTCTATAATATAATCTTCGTTTTCGCCACGATCTACTATAATCCCATTAACATAAACGATTTCACTTCCAGAAACAATTAGTACAAACAATTCGCCATTTTGACCTTGTAATTTATAAGGACCTTGGTTTCCCTCTTGTGCCGTAAATTGGCTTGTAGTAAACTGCCCACGAACTAAAGCGCCTGCTGCAAAAAGATTAGTTTCGGCATCTTCTTCTCCTAATTTTGCTCTTAACGAAAGACCTTGTACGCGTTTAGAAAATTCAGCAAAATAAGAATCGTTATTTTCTAAATCTACATCTCCAGCTCTTATATTCCATCGGTCGCTAAAAATCTCCACAAAAACTTGATCAAATTCATCTAGTCTTTGGGAATAACCAGTTTCTTGTAAAGGAATATTTGCGTCTTGAATAGAGGCGCGAAGTGAAACTTTATCGTTTAGTTTTCCTGTAATTTGTAGATCTAGCTCGCTATTTAATACAGAGTTTTGGTTGTTTCCAATAGTAACGCCTCGAGAAATACTTCCACTTGTTGTTAAGCCATCAAAAGGTTTGAAATCATTTTCTGTGTTAGATTGTTTTATTTTGTAAAGCCTGTTAACTTTATCATTGTTTTCTACTATAATAGCTTCGTCAAATTGCTGATAAACTCTCGTAAGATATTCTGGATATTTAAGATAGTTTATTATTAACGAATCGGCTGTAATCGGTTTTTTAAAAGTTAAAATAGCTTTAGAGAAATCTACAGAATAATAAGTACTGTCTATAATTGTAGAGTCTTTAAGTTTAATAGAGAAGTTGTTAGAGTTTATGCTTACACTGTCTATGGTAATCGTTTCGGTTTTAGCTACCGTTTTTTGTCTAAAATTAACATTGCGATCTTGTGAGAAAGCAGCAATTCCAAATAAAAAAATAAAAAGAGTAGCGGTAAACTTCATATGGTAGTTAAACTAAAAACAAGGCAATATATTTTGTTAATAGTTTGTGTTTAATTTAGGAGTTATTTAATGTTGTAAAAGTAACGCATTATTTATTTTAGCAGAAATAACAACAATATATAATGAAACGCGCATGTTAAAACGTTATTATCTTGTATTTACAATTAATAACAAACAACATGTAATAGTAGAAAAAATAAAAAAAACAAACACATGAAAATAATCTCTTATAACGTAAATGGAATTCGTGCTGCAATTAAAAAAGGTTTTATAGAATGGTTAATTAGTACGGATGCAGATGTTGTATGTCTTCAAGAAACTAAGGCTATGGAAGAGCAATTAGATTTATCGTTGTTTGTAGAGGCAGGTTACAAATACAATTATTGGTATAGCGCACAAAAAAAAGGATATAGTGGTGTTGCTATTTTAAGTAAAACAGAACCAAACCATGTCGAATACGGTACAGGCATTGAAACCATGGATTTTGAAGGTAGAAATATTCGAGCCGATTACGATGGAGTTTCTGTAATGAGCATGTATTTGCCTTCTGGAACCAATATAGAAAGACTTGAATTTAAGCTTAATTATATGGCAGAAATTCAAGAATACATAACAGGTTTAAGAGATACAGTACCTAATCTTGTTGTTTGTGGGGATTATAATATATGTCACGAAGCAATAGATATTCATAATCCAAAAATGAAAAATGTTTCAGGGTTTTTACCGGTAGAACGTGAGTGGATAGGCGATTTTATAGAAAGTGGTTTAGTAGATTCTTTTAGATACTTAAACCCAGAAAGAGTAGAGTATAGCTGGTGGAGTTATAGAGCAAATTCTAGAGCAAACAATAAAGGATGGCGCTTAGATTATGCAATGGTTACAAAACCATTACAAGAAAAAATAAAAAGAGCCGTTATACTAACAGAAGCTAAACATAGTGACCATTGTCCTATACTAGTAGAACTAGAAAACTTAAACGCATAAAAAATAAAAACAGTCCCAAAAATGAAAAACAAATTCACAGTCATAGCCTTATTATTACTCGTAGCAACATCATGTGTGTCTCCAAAAGTTTATAAAAATTTAGAAGACAAATACGCTGCATTAAAAAAAGAGAATAGAAGCTTACAAGACGATTATAACGATTTACTAAAAGCTAAAACCAAAGCAGATAACGAACTAAAATTCACGAAAGAAGATTTCGATAATACAACAGCAGATAAAGATCTTTTGAATGCCAACTATAAGGTATTAGTTAAAGAGCATGAAAACCTTAAAGCATCTTACGACGCTTTAGAATCTAATAGCTCATCTGCAATTGCAGCCAATTCTAAAAAAAATAGAGAATTATTAGCTCAGTTAGAAGCGAAGGAGCAAGCATTAGCTTCAGAAAATGCGAGATTAGAACAATTAAAAAAAGAACTTGAAGCACGATCTAATAGAGTTGCAGAATTAGAAAGCGTTATCGCAGCAAAAGATGCAGCAATGACTAGCTTAAAAAATGCAATTTCAAACGCATTAACAGATTTCGAAGGAAAAGGTCTTACCATCGAGCAACGCAACGGGAAAGTTTACGTTTCTATGGAAAACAAATTGTTGTTCAATTCAGGAAGTTGGGCAGTAGGTGTAGAAGGAAAAAAGGCAGTAAAACAATTGGGTAACGTATTGGGTGATAACCCAGAAATTGCTGTTTTAATAGAAGGGCATACAGATAATGCGCCTTATTCTGGGTCAGGTCAAATTAAAGGAAACTGGGATTTATCTACAAAAAGAGCAACTGCAATCGTAGAAATTCTTAGAGAAAATAATAATATCAATCCAGAAAATCTTACAGCAGCAGGACGCGGAGAGTTTTTGCCAATTGCAAGTAATGATACCGCAGAAGGGAAAGCCAAAAACCGACGTATAGAAGTTATTTTAACTCCAAAATTAGATAAGATTTCTAAGTTGTTAAACGAAATTTAATTTTTAGGCGTTACCAAGACAATGCTAAAAAAAAGCATTGTCTCGGTCAGGCTCTCGGCAGTCGCTCTCTGCGAGGAGCTTCAACAATGCCTCCATCCTTAACGCGATTACCAGCAGATATTTTCTAAACAAAAATATACCTTAACAAACATTTAGACCTTTCTTTATATTATTAAAGAAAGGTCTTTTTTTATATTTAGAGAAAAATTACTATTTATTAAAACTATGAAATACACAAAACTTCCAAACACAGATATAAAAGTGAGTAAAATTTGCCTAGGTTCTATGACTTGGGGAAACCAAAATACAGAAGCCGAAGGGCATTTGCAGTTAGATTACGCAATAGATCAAGGTGTAAATTTTATAGACACAGCCGAAATGTATCCTGTGCCTGCAACAAAAGAAACACAAGGAGCAACAAGTAAGATTATTGGAACATGGTTTAAAAAAAATGGAAATCGAGATAAAGTAGTTTTAGCTTCTAAAATTGCCGGAAACGGAGATTATACAGCACATATTAGAACATCAGGTTTTACTAAGCAAAGTATTAAGGAAGCTGTAGACAATGAGTTAATAAGATTGCAAACAGATTATATAGATTTATTCCAATTGCATTGGCCAGAAAGAGAGACAAACACTTTTGGAGTTAGAGATTATAAACATAACCCAAACGATAAATGGGAAGATAACTTTAAAGAAGTTTTAGAAAGTTTAGATGCTGTTATTAAAACAGGTAAGATTCGTCATATTGGTTTGTCAAATGAGAAAGCTTGGGGAACTATGCGTTTTATAGAAGAGTCTAAAAAAAATAACGCACCAAGACCAATAACAATCCAGAATGCATATTCACTTATTAACCGTGTTTTCGAAGGAGATATGGCCGAAATAGCAATGCGAGAAAATATAGGACTACTGGCGTATTCTCCAATGGCATTTGGTGTACTGTCTGGAAAGTACATTAAAAATACAGCACCAGAAAATTCAAGATTAAAACTGTTTCCAAGATTTGCAAGATACAGTGGTGAACAAGCAACAAAAGCTACGCAGCAATATTTAGAGTTAGCCGAAGTTAATAATATGTCTTTAGCTCAAATGTCTTTAGCGTTTGTAAATCAAAGAGAATTTTTAACAAGTAATATAATAGGAGCAACAAATTTAGAGCAACTTAAAGAAAATATTAATAGTATAAATATAGATTTAAGTAAAGAGCTATTGGATGCTATCAATGAGATTCATAATATATTACCAAATCCTGCACCATAAAATAGAATTTAGCAGTTGTGTGTGTGTTTTTTTTTTTTTTTTTTATAAGGGAATCGAATAGTTTTTAAATTAACACCTTTAATCGTTAATAAGAGTATTTAATCTATAAAGGCAAACTTATATAACCTACGATTAAATTTTTATTTAGTTTAGTACATTACTTAAACTAATTGAAATTAGCAACGATGAAAAAAATTACACTTTTATTGGCAATTGCAACCATGCTTTTTGGGTTCAATGTCAATGCACAAATTACTACTTATCCTTATTCTGAGGATTTCGAATCTGGAGATGGAGGATGGGTTGCAGATAATGCAACAAGCGGAACATGGGCTTTGGGAACACCAGCCTCTGCAGTTATTAATAGTGCAGCTTCAGGAGCAAATTCTTGGGCAACAAATTTAACTGGGAATTATAATAGTTCAGAGTCGTCAACAGTTACTAGTCCTGTTTTTGACTTTTCTACAGTAACAGCACCTGCTATTTCTTTTAGTATTTGGTGGGAATCAGAAAATAGTTGGGATGGTACAGTTTTACAATCTTCAATAGATGGAGGAACAACATGGGTAAATGTTGGGGCGTTAGGAGATGCAGGTAACTGGTACAACGATGGAACTATAAACGGAAATCCAGGAGGTCAGCAAATAGGATGGACTGGACGAGATGGCGGAGGTTCTAATGGTTGGGTAACAGCTAATAATGCCTTAGCAGGTTTAGCTGGGCAATCTAGTGTAATATTGCGTTTTGCTTTTGGATCAGATGGATCTGTTCCTGATGAAGGAGTAGCTTTCGATGATGTATCGGTTTTTAATGTAACATGCCCAAGTCCAACAGGTCTAACAGCAACGACATTAGGTGAGTCTACTGCCGATGTTTCATGGGTAGCGGGAATTGGAACAGCATGGGAAATTGTAGTGCAAGCTGCAGGAACAGGAACACCAGCAGATACAGATACAGGTGTTTCTACAACTAATAATATGCCATACAATGTTACAGGCTTAACACCAAGTACAGCTTATGAAGCTTATGTAAGAACAAATTGTACAGGAGCAGATGGTAACAGTATTTGGGTAGGGCCAATAAATTTTACAACATTAAACACACCACCACCAGCACCATTAGGGGTTAGTTGTGCAAGTGGAACATCATCAACTATATTTACAGAAACTTTTGGAGATGCTCCAAATGTAGATCCATTGGGTTGGACGGGAACTGGTTTTGACGGATCAAATGGTAATTGGAGCATTACAAACGCAGGTGGGAATTCTGGTGGAACAGGCCCAGCAGATTCTTTCGATGGAAATACAGGAGTACATTTAGAATATGAAGCTTCGGGAAATGCATCTGATATAGCTTCAGCAATATCACCAGCAATAGATTTAACTACAGCTGTAGATGGAGCAGAATTAGCATTCTTAATGCATGCTTTTGGTGATGATATTGGAACATTAAATGTTAATGTAGGAACAAGTGCTACAGGACCATTTACAACAGAATATACTTGGGTTGGAAATTACCAATCTACAGATGCAGAAGCATGGATACCTATAGGTATTAATTTAGATGCTTATTTAGGACAAGTAGTTTATTTAGAATTTAGTTATGGTGCTACAGGTAATGATTGGGAAGGCGATATCGCTTTAGATCAAATTACAGTAGAAACTTGTGGTAACTTCTGTATTGCTCCAAGTAATATTGTTGTAACTAATGTAACAGATGTAAATGCAGACATCTCATGGATAGCAAACAATGGTGAAACACAATGGGAATACGTTGTTCAACCAGCGGGAACAGGAACTCCTACAGGAGCAGGAACTGTTACTACAACAAATCCTACCTCAGTAACAACTCTTATCGCAAGTACAGCTTACGAGTTTTATATATTAGCAGATTGTGGTAATGGACAAAGTCAATATTTTGGCCCAATTAATTTTACAACATTAAACACGCCACCACCAGCACCATTAGGTGTTAATTGTGCAAGTGGAACTTCATCAACTATATTTACAGAAACTTTTGGAGATACTCAAAATGTAGATCCATTAGGTTGGACAGGAACTGGTTTCGACGGAGCAAATGGAAGCTGGAGAATTACAAATTCAAATGCTAACTCTACAGGAACAGGCCCAGCAAATTCTTTCGACGGAAATGCAGGAGTACATTTAGAATATGAGTCTTCTGGAAATGCATCTACTATAGCTTCGGCAATATCACCAGCAATCGATTTAACTACAGCAGTAGATGGAGCAGAATTAGCCTTCTTTATGCATGCTTTTGGTGATGATATTGGAACATTAAATGTTAATGTAGGAACAAGTGTTGCAGGACCATTTACAACAGAATACACATGGATTGGAGATTATCAATCTACAGATGCAGAAGTTTGGGTGCCTATAGGAATTAATTTAGATGCTTATTTAGGACAAGTAGTTTATTTAGAATTTAGCTATGGCGCTACAGGTAATGGTTTTGAGGGTGATATTGCTCTAGATCAAATTACAGTAGAAACTTGTGGTAGTTTCTGTATTGCACCAAGTAATATAGTTGCAGTTAATATAACAGATACAACTGCTGATATCTCGTGGACAGCAAACAGTGGAGAAACACAATGGGAATATGTAATACAACCAGCCGGAACAGGTACTCCAACAGGACCAGGAACAGTAACTAATACGCCAGGATTTATGGCTTCAGGCTTATCTGGACTTGCTGTTTACGAAGTATATGTACTAGCAGATTGCGGAGGAGCTCAAAGTGTTTGGGCTGGACCTTATAATTTTAATACAGATGTGCAACTTAACTTCGCGGTAGATTGTGCTGTAGGTCCACAAAATATTAACTATTGTTACGACAGTAACGATACTAACGTATTTACATTTACAAGTACAGATGGCTCTGCATTAAACTTTACAATTAATTCTGGAAATGTAGAATCATGTTGTGATGAATTAGTTGTTTATGATACTGATGGTACAGAATTATTTAATGATACTAACGGAGGTGATTTAGGAGGTTTAACTTTTCAATCAACAGGAGATACTATTTCTTTCACAATAGCATCAGATGGTTCTGTTAGTTGTCAAAGTAGTACTACCATTAATCCTTTAGATATTACTGTGTCTTGTGCAACTTGTATAAACCCAACAGCAACTTATCAAGTAGTTGATGATTGTGCTAATGGTGATCAATTCTTAGTAGATGTAGGCGTAACATCTTTAGGAGACGCAGCTTCAGTTTCTATAGAAGATAACCAAGGTAATCCGGCTGTGTCAGTTTCTGCAACAGGAATAACGCAATTTGGACCTTATCCTTTTAACGTTGATATTATTTTTACAGTAAGTAACGATCAAGATGTAAATTGTATAATTACAAGTTCTGCACTACAATTAGCAGCATGTCCGCCAGCAAATGATAACTGTGGTAATGCAACAGTAGCTGCTGTAAATGATAGTTTTTTATGCGAAATGAGTACACCAGGAACGCTATTAGAAGCAACGCCTTCTGGAGTTCCTAACTCTACTTGTGGAGGTGATGCAGATGATGATGTTTGGTTTCAATTTGTAGCTACAAGCGAATTTCAACTAATAGCATTAGCAAACATACAAGGAAGTAATACTTTTGATATAGATCATGCATTATACGAAGGTGCTTGTGATGCTTTAGTAGAGATAGCATGTACTGATGCAGAATTAGCAAGTGTTACACCAGCTTTAACAATAGGAGATACATATTTTATTAGAATCTTTTCTGGCGGTTCAAATGCTGAAACAACAACTTTCGATTTGTGTATTACACCATATGAAGCACCAGCAAACATAACATGTGATGCGACAGAGAATCTTTGTCCAGGAGGAGACGATTTATATACTTTCAACACTGTTGGTGTTATTCCAGGTCTTGGTGCAATAGATTGTTTAGGTTCTTCGCCTAATCCAACATTTAGTATTGTTGAAATTGGTACTTCGGGAGATATAGATATAGAAATGGTCCAGAACACAGCATTTGATGCTTTAGGAAACCCTATAGGAGATGAGTTAGATGTTGATTTTGCAGTTTGGGGACCATTCAATGCAGGAGATGATTATTGTTCAGGTGGTGATTATCCTTCAACTCCAGTTTTTGCATGTAGTTTTTCTGCAGCAGCAGTAGAGAATTTTATAATTACTGGTGCCGTGGCAGGAGATATTTATATTGTACTTATTACTAATTATGATCAAGATCCTGGAATTATACAAATAAACCAAACAAATTTAGATCCTAATAACCCAGATCCAAATGCAGGAACTTTAAGTGGTGAAATAGAGGTAGATATAATTAGTGCTGATGCGGTGTTTATTGACGAAGATAACGATGAAACTACACCATCTATAGCTAATTTATGCGGATATGATTCTATTGTTTTAGAAGCAGATTCTCCTTTTGCCGATGCATACGAGTGGTATGAAAACGGTATCTTAAATCCAGCTTTAACAGGTTCTTCAATTACGGTTACAGAATCTAATACTTATGCTGTAACTGCTTACGATAATCAATGTATGGGTAACGATACCAAAACAGTAATTGTTAACTTATACCAAGCAGCAACAGTAAATATTGTTCCTCAAGATGAAGTATCAATTACAACCTGTGATGATGAATCTGGTGATGGAGTAGAAGACTTTAATTTAAATGGACTTTCAAGCATTATATTAAATGCTCCAGGTCAAGATCCAAATGACTTTTTAGTAACATACCATGCAACTTTAAATGATGCGCAGACAGGTAATAACCCATTAGTATCACCATATTCTGCTACAGATGGAACAATAATTTTTGTAAGAGTAGAAGATGTTGACTCAGTAGGATCAGGATCAGGTTGTGCAAGTACTAACACAACATTCGAATTAGTAGTTTTAGGAGCACTTCCTGACATTACTGATGTAGATGATTTAGAGTTATGTGATGACGAATCTAGAGATGGTGTTGAAGAATTCGATCTTGAACAAAACACAGCAACTGTTCTTAATGGGCAGGATCCAACTGTATTTGTGGTTACTTACCATGAATCTGAAGTAGACGCAGATGCAGGAGTAAATGCATTAGTATCTCCATATTCGAATACTTCTAGTACTCAAACAATTTTTGTTAGAATACAAAATAACGCAGCGTCAGATTGTTATAAAACAACAACCTTTAATATAATAGTTAAAGATGTTCCTAGTACTACGTTTAATGCTAGTACAGTTTACGAGGTATGTCCTAATGCTAACGCTCCTATTACATTAGCGCCAACTGCAGATAACTATACAGAATCTGAAGTTAATATACAATGGTCTTACGAAGGTGTTGTGATTCCAGGAGAAACAGGTCTTACTTTAGATACAGTGCTTTTAGCAGGAGATTACGAAATAATGGTAACATTTAATGGAGCCGGTGCTCAATGTACATCAAGTCAAGAAGTAACGGTTTATGAATTAGAATCTTGTGTTATACCACAAGGTATTTCGCCAAATGGTGATGGATTAAATGATACATTTGATTTAAGTAGTTTTGATGTTCAACGTTTAACAATATTTAATAGAAATGGAGTTAAGGTTTACGAGAAGACTAATTATACAAACGAATGGTATGGTCAATCTTCAGATGGTGATGAGTTACCAGTAGGAACTTATTACTATGTAATTGATTACCAAGGAAACAAAAGCAAAACAGCTTGGGTATATGTTAATAGAGAAAACAAATAATCAAACCAACTAGAAACCAATAATAATACAGATGAAGAACATACTATATATAGTATTCCTAGTAGTTATAGGCGTACAAGCGCAGCAAGATCCGCAGTACACGCAATACATGTACAACATGAATGTCATTAATCCTGCATACGCAGGATCAAGCGAAAGTGTTTCCATAGGCGCATTATACCGTAGTCAATGGGTAGGTTTAGAAGGCTCACCAAGCACCGGAACATTAGCGATTCATTCTCCAGTAGGAAACAGAGTAGGATTAGGTTTATCATTAATTAATGATGAAGTTGGACCAGTAAGAGAAACCAACGCTTATGTAGATTTCTCTTATACATTACCAGTAGGAAACATTACAAAATTAGCTTTCGGTTTAAAAGCCGGAGCTACTTTCCATGATATTGGATTAACAAGTGTAGAAACTATAGATGCTGATGATCCATTTTTCTCGCAAGATGTTAATGAGACTACAGCAAATGTAGGTGCAGGTTTATACTTATACCAACCTAACCGTTGGTATCTATCTGCTTCGATGCCTAACATTTTAAATGGAACACATTTAGATAAAGATGGTAGAAAAATAGGATCTGAAACGGAACATTTATTTGCAGCTGCAGGTTATGTGTTTGATTTGTCAGAAAACTTTAAATTAAAGCCACACGCTTTAATGAAGTTTGCTTTCGATGCACCAATAAGTTATGATGTAAACCTAAATCTATTCATGTACGATGTTGTAGAAATTGGAGCAGGATACAGACTAGACGATTCTTTTAGTGGTATGGTAAACTTTATGGTTTCACCATCAATGAGAATTGGCTATGCTTACGATGCTATTCAATCAGAATTAAACGTCGTTACAGATGCTTCTCACGAGATCTTTATAAACTTCGATATCGATTTACCAAAAAAAGTATCACGTTCACCACGTTATTTCTAAACCACTTAAGCTAACAAAAAAGATAGGACCAGATGAAACACTTAAAATTAATTATAACACTAGTCATTCTAAGTAGCTTTAGCGTGACAGCGCAAACCAAGGCAACAAAGAAAGCCGATAAGCATTTTGCGAAATATCAATTTGTAGAAGCTATAGAGGATTATACTAAATTAACAGAAAAAGGAGAGGCAGATGCTTACGTTTATGGACGCTTAGCAGAGTCTAATTACAATATTTTTAACACCGTAGAAGCAGAAAAGTGGTATGCAAAAGCCTTAGAAACCTCTCAAGAACCAGAAATGCTTTTTAAATATTCTGAAATGCTAAAAGCAAACGGAAAGTATAAAGAGGCTAATGTACAAATGCGCAAGTTTGCAGCGATGCAACCTCAAGATGATAGAGCTACTATGTTTTTAGCCAATCCAGACTATTTAACAAAACTTCAGGCCAAAGAAGAAAAGTTTACAGCTAAAAACCTAGACATTAACTCTTCTGCTTCAGATTTCGGCGGTGTTATACAAGATGGAAAATTATATTTTTCTTCTGCTAGAAATAATAGTAGAAAAAAATATGGATGGAACGAAGAGCCATTTTTAGATATATATACTTCAGAGGCAACTCCAGGAGACACTTATGCAGAACCAGTATTAATTGGAGGTAAAATTAACACAAAATACCATGAAGGTATTACTACTTTTTCTCCAGATGGCAAAACTATGTATTTCTCAAGAGAAAGTTTCTTTGAAAATCTATACGAAAAAGACAGTTTAACTAATACTAAAATAAGTGTCATTCATTTATTTAAAGCTACAAAATCTGGAGTTAACAAGTGGGAAGACATACAGCCTTTAAGTATTAATAATAAAGATTACTCTGTAAAAAATCCATCTGTAAGTTTAGACGGAAAAACACTATATTTTGCATCTAACATGCCAGGAGGTTCTGGAATGTTCGACATTTACATGGCTCCTATTCAAGATAACGGAATGGTTGGCACACCTATAAATCTTGGAGAAAAAGTAAATACTCAAGGACAAGAAATGTTTCCTTATGCAGGTGATGGTGAATATTTATACTTCTCTTCTAACGGTCATTTAGGCCTAGGAAATCTTGATGTTTTCTATACAGACTTATCAGGAACAGAATCTGTAAAAAACATTGGAGCACCTATTAATAGTAAAGCCGATGATTTTGCTTTTGTTATCAACAACGATAAAGATGGATATGTTTCTTCTAACAGGGCTGGAGGAAAAGGAAACGATGACATTTATGCAATAAAAGAAATAAAGCCTTTATGCGATGTTGACATGATTGTAAGTGTAGAAAATGCAGAAACAGGAGAAAAAATCCCTAACGCAACAGTTGCACTTCACGACGATAAAGGAACCGTGTTAGATACTGCAACTACAAATGCACAAGGTATTGTAAGCTTTAAAACAGATTGTGAAATTGAAACGAGTTTAAAAATAACAAAAGAAGAATTTGAAGATGCATCTCAAACTGTTTCAGGTACAAAAGAAGAAACCTTAAATGTAAGTGTTGACTTAACACCAATTAAAAAAATTATTATTGAAGACCGTGTAGTATTAGAGCCTATTTATTTTGACTTTAATAAATCTGACATCACAGTACAAGGAGCAAACGAATTAGATAAGTTAATACTAGTAATGAATAAATATCCTAATATGGTTATTTACGCTACTTCTCATACAGATAATAGAGGTAAAGATGGATACAACCTTCGCCTTTCTGAAAGAAGAGCACAATCAACAGTTGCTTACGTAATTTCAAAAGGTATCAATGCTGAAAGAATCTCTGGTAATGGAAAAGGAGAAAGCGAGCCTTTAATAGATTGTAAAAAATCATGTACAGAAGAAGATCATCAACTTAATCGACGTTCTGATTTTAAAATTATAAGTGGTGGACCATCTACCAATTAGAACTTAATAACCTGTTTAACCAACTTTATTAAAACCAGAAAAAAGCCACAACATATGTTGTGGCTTTTTTTATTACAACCTCACTTTACTTAATTTAATCCAAAAAAAAGGAGCTAATAAAATTATTAGCTCCTTTAAAATATTGTTTTAAAAGTATGTTTAGATTATTTTGCTAAAGCATAACGTCTCTCAACTTCGTTCCAGTTAATTACATTAAAAAATGCATTAATATAATCTGGTCTTCTGTTTTGGTAATTTAAGTAGTAAGCATGTTCCCATACATCTAAACCTAATATTGGAGTTCCTCCACAAGTTACACCTGGCATTAATGGATTATCCTGGTTTGGTGTAGAACACACTTCAACCTTTCCTCCTTTATGCACACACAACCAAGCCCAACCTGAACCAAATTGTGTTGCAGCTGCACTACTAAAAGCGTCCTTAAAAGCATCTACAGAGCCATAAGCTGCTTCAATTGCATCTTTTAAATCTCCAGATAAACGCCCTTTATCTTCTGGATTCATTACATCCCAAAATAATGAATGATTATAAAAACCACCACCATTATTTCTAACGCCTTTATTTTCCATATCAAGATTAGTTAATATGTTTTCTATAGTCTTTCCTTCTAAATCTGTACCTTCAATAGCTGCATTTAATTTAGATGTATATCCATTGTGGTGTTTAGTGTGATGTATTTCCATTGTACGAGCGTCGATATTTGGTTCTAAAGCGTCGTAAGCGTATTTTAATTTCGGTAATTCGAAAGCCATAATTTTATATGTTTATGTTAATAATTCTTTGAGTGTAAATTTAACACTTTAACAAATCAATTAAAAATTAAACCCATATTATGTCTTTTGTTTTAATAATACTTTAACAACGTGATTTTTAAACGGTTCTGATTTCTTCTTAAAAAAATGAAATTTCAGCAATCTTCACCCGAATTGTTTTTATCTTGTACTAAAAATATTAAATGTCGTCAAACTCTTCATTTCAAGTCTATAATGCCTCTGCAGGAAGTGGTAAAACGTTCACTTTAGTTAAGGAATATCTTAAAATTTTATTTTCCGCTTCAGGAAATTATCAATTCAGAAATATTCTTGCCATTACATTTACCAATAAAGCAGTTGGTGAAATGAAAGCACGTATTTTAGAGATGTTGAAGACTTTTTCTGAAGACGATTCTTTAAAAAATCCGCATCCAATGTTTTCAAATATTGTTGAAGATTTAAAGATGAAACCTGAGGTGCTTCAAAAAAAAGCTAAAGATATTTTAAACACCATTATGCATAATTATGCTGCTTTCGATATTTCTACTATTGATGGTTTTAACCACAGACTAATTAGAACCTTTGCACACGATTTAAATTTACCATTAAATTTTGAAGTAGAATTAGATACAGAGTCCTTATTAAATGAAGCTGTAGATCGTTTAATAGCTAAAGCAGGAACCAATAAGGAGCTAACAAAAATACTAGTAGACTTTGCTATAGAAAAAGCTGACGATGATAAAAGTTGGGACGTTTCTAGAGATTTTAATAATATAGCAAAGCTATTAACTAAAGAAAGTGATTTAGAATATGTAAAAACCTTGAATGATAAATCTCTTAATGATTTCTCATTACTTAAAACAACTTTAAAAGAGACCATTAAAGACATTGAAAAAGAATGTATAGATATTGGTGAAAAGGCTTTAACTCTAATTGAAAATAATAACATTCCTCAAAATCATTTTAGATATAGCGACCTTCCAAAACATTTTATTAAACTGAAAAACATCAAAATAAGTGATTTAAATTTTGAAGGCAGGTTAGCTACTGATTTAGAGAACGAAAAATACTATACAGCAAAAGCCACAGCTGACACTAAACAAAGTATTGAAAGCATAATTGAAGAGCTAAAAACATTGTTTTACAAATCTAAAACCTTACCAGAACGCTATTTATTACCAATAGCCATATACAAAAATCTTACACCACTATCTGTTTTAACAGTTATCAACAAGGAATTAATAGATATTAAAACTGAAGAAAACAAAATGCTAATTAGCGAGTTTAACGCAATTATTAGCAAGGAAATAAAAGGTCAGCCTACGCCTTTTATATACGAACGAATGGGTGAAAAATTCAAGCATTATTTTATAGATGAGTTTCAAGACACATCGGAAATGCAATGGGAAAATTTAACACCATTAGTGGATAGCACTTTATCTGGAGAAAATATTAAATCTGAAAAAGGAACTGCCATGATTGTTGGTGATGCTAAGCAAGCAATTTACAGATGGAGAGGTGGTAAAGCAGAACAGTTTATGGAGTTGTTTAATAAAACTTCGAAACCATTCTATATAGAACAAGATGTTAAAAACCTAGGCTCTAATTTTAGAAGTTTTGAAACTATCGTTAATTTTAATAATGCGTTGTTTAAGCATATTTCTACTCATGCACTCTCAAAGGAAGACTATTCAAATCTTTATGAACAATCACATCAAGAACCATCTAAAGACACAAAAGGATATGTAAATCTTAATTTTATCGATTTTCAAGATGAAGACACTGATAAGGATGAAATTTACACGCAACACGTTTACGATACAATTAAAGCTTGTCAAAAAAATGGCTACGCCTTAAAAGACATTTGTATTCTTGTTAGAAAGAAAAAACATGGAATTGCTATTGCTGAATTTCTTAGTGGTCAAAATCTAAAGATTACGTCTAGTGAAACAATGCTTATTAATAATGCACCAGAAGTACAACTAATAAATAATGTACTTACGGTGTTAGTAAACCCAAATGATACAGAATGCAAAGTTAATATTTTAGATTTTTTAGCTGATAAATATGCCATTAAAGACAAACATGATTTTTTTAAGAAACATTTATTTTTAGATTCAGAAGATTTTTTCAAAAGCTTTGAAACTTTCGAAATTAACATTAACCCAAACCTATTAGTACAACAAGGGTTATTCGATTTAGCTGAAACGGTTGTAAGAAGCTTCAAATTAGTAGAAACATCAAACGCTTATGTTCAATTTTATTTGGATACAGTTTTAGAATATTCACAAAAAAATATTTCAGACTTATCTTCTTACCTAGAGTATTTCAACTCTAAAAAAGATAAGCTTAGTATTGTTTCACCACAAGAGCAAGATGCGATACAAATAATGACTATTCACAAATCTAAAGGCTTAGAATTTCCGGTTGTTATTTTCCCGTATGCTGATATTAATATATATGAAGACATTGAGCCTAAAGAATGGTTTACTTTAAATCCTGAAAACTATAACGGCTTTAAATACGCTTTATTAAATTACAATAAAACTTTCGAATCTTATGGAGAAGAAGGCAAATCTATTTATGCAAGACATCAAGCCGAATTAGAGCTAGACAGTCTAAATTTATTATACGTAGCATTAACTAGGCCTGTAGAACAATTATATATTATAGGAAAAAAAGACATTAATAAAAAAGGAGAATTAAACTTAAAATCTTACTCTGGTCTACTAATAGATTATTTAATGAATACTGGACATTGGAAAGACACCGAAACCATTTATAGTTTTGGAACTCCACAAAAAACAGAATCAAAAGAGAAAGAACTAAGTATTAAAACCATAGAACAACAAGAATTTATATCTACAGCAAAAGAAGATCATAATATTAAAGTAATTGCAAACTCTGGATATCTTTGGGACACCAAACACGAAGATGCTATAGAAAAAGGGAACTTGGTCCATGATATTATGGAACACATAAAAACAGAAAACGATGTTGATTTTGCAATTAACGATTTTGAAAGCAATGGAACAATAAATACAACCCAAGCAAAAGCTTTAAAAACATCAATACTAGAAATTATAAATCATCCTGATTTAAAATCTTATTATACAGAAGGTAACACCATTTATAACGAACGTGATATTATTTCTAAAACTGGTAAATTATACAGACCAGACCGCTTGGTAATAAACAACAAAAATGAAGCAGTAATTATAGATTACAAAACAGGATTACATAATCCTAAATACCAACACCAATTACACGATTACCAAGACGTTTTAGAAGAAATGGATTTTAAAGTCACTAAAAAACTCCTTTTATACATTAATAAGGGCATAACAATTAAAACTTATAATTAATGTTTTATAAATTTGTACAATCAATTAATAAAAAATAAGCATGTACGGTAAAATACAACAACACTTACAACAAGAAATAAAAGACATTAAAGATAACGGACTTTACAAAGAAGAACGTATAATCACATCACCACAAGGTGCAGAGATTACTTTAAGTACAGGAGAAACAGTATTAAACTTTTGCGCAAACAACTATTTAGGCTTATCGTCTCACCCAGATGTAATTCAAGCAGCAAAAGATGCTATGGATACTCATGGTTTTGGAATGAGTTCTGTTCGTTTTATTTGTGGTACTCAAGACATTCACAAAGAATTAGAACAAAAAATAGCCGATTTTTACGGTACAGAGGATACAATATTATATGCAGCAGCCTTCGATGCTAATGGTGGTGTTTTTGAACCTTTATTAGGAAAAGAGGATGCAATAATTTCAGATTCTTTAAATCATGCTTCAATTATAGATGGTGTTCGTTTATGTAAAGCCGCACGTTACCGTTACCAAAATAACGACATGGCAGACTTAGAGCAACAATTAATTGATGCTAATAAAAATGGAGCAAGACACAAAATAATAGTAACAGATGGTGTTTTCTCTATGGATGGATTAGTAGCACCTCTAGATAAGATATGTGATTTAGCAGATAAATACGATGCATTGGTAATGATTGACGAATGCCATGCAACTGGTTTTATTGGCGCAACAGGAATAGGTACTTTAGAAGAAAAAGGAGTATTGGGTCGTGTAGACATTATTACTGGAACGCTTGGTAAAGCATTAGGTGGAGCAATGGGTGGTTATACTACTGCAAAAAAAGAAGTAATAGACCTTTTACGTCAACGTTCAAGACCTTATTTATTCTCTAATTCTTTAGCTCCTGCTATTGTTGGCGCCTCTATCAAGGTATTCGATATGCTTAAAAACGATACCTCTTTAAGAGATAAACTAGAAAGCAATACCAATTACTTTAAAAAAGGAATGAAATCTGCTGGTTTCGATATTATTGATGGTGACTCGGCAATTGTTCCTGTAATGTTATATGATGCTAAACTATCTCAAACAATGGCAAACATGCTATTAAAAGAAGGTATTTATGTTATTGGCTTCTTCTTTCCTGTAGTGCCTAAAGAAAAAGCACGTATTAGAGTTCAACTTTCTGCAGCACACGAACAAATCCATCTAGACAAGGCTATTGAAGCTTTTATAAAGGTTGGAAAAACACTTAAAATTATTAAATAGGCACCAATAATTAAGATATTTTAATAAATTAATAAATATTTTTATATATTTATCTTTGTTAATAATGTTTAACAACTTATTTTTGCTTTTAATTAACACTTAAAAATTAAATTTTTGAATATGAAAAATCTTAGCAGATTATTATTCACTCTAGTACTTGTAGTAAGTTTTAGTAATGTGAATGCACAAGACCAAGACAATCCTTGGGCTATTAATTTTGGAATTAACGCGGTAGACTTTTTCTCAGGAGAGGATTCGTTTGATGCTGGAGTATTTGATGAATACTTTAATGTAGAAGATCACTGGAATATTCTTCCTTCATTATCTACAATATCTGTATCTAAGTATATGGGTAACAACTTTTCTTTACAAGCTGGTGGTTCTATCAACAAAATTGAAAAGTACGGTGATGTATCTGTATCAAATTTAAATTATTATGCTGTAGATGGTAACGTAAGATATCATTTCGCTGAAATAATCAAAAGTAAAAGATTAGACCCTACAGTTGGTATTGGTGGTGGTTACACGTGGGTTGAAGAAGGTCCATTAAATAGCAACGGATATGGTGGTAGCAACAACAATGGTGCTGGTACTTTAAATGGTTCTGTTGGATTAACTTACTGGGTATCTGATAACATTGGATTATTCGTAGAGTCTAAATACAAGCACGCTTTTGAAGATTACTTAGATACTCACTTTCAACATTCTGCAGGAATAGCTGTGAAATTTGGAGGAACTGATACTGATGGTGATGGTATATTCGATAAGAATGATGCTTGTCCAGAAGTTGCTGGTTTAGAAGCTTTCAACGGTTGTCCTGATACTGATGGTGACGGAATCGAAGATTCTAAAGATTCTTGTCCTAACGAAGCTGGTTTAGCTGAGTTTAACGGATGTCCTGATACTGATGGTGACGGAGTTGTAGATGGTAGCGACGATTGTCCTACTGTTAAAGGTCTTAAATCTTTAAACGGTTGTCCTGATGCTGATGGCGATGGTGTAACTGATGCTAAAGATAAATGTCCTAAAAAAGCTGGTCCAGCTGCAAACAATGGATGTCCTTGGCCTGATACTGACGGTGACGGTGTAACTGATAATGTTGACAAATGTCCTAAAGTTGTAGGTACAGTTGCAAACAACGGTTGTCCTGAAGTTGTTGAAGTTGTTCAACCAACTCAAGAAGTAATCGAAAAATTAAATGCATACGCTAGAACTATCTTATTTAACTCTGGAAAATCAAGTTTCAAACAACAAGCTTTCCAATCTTTAAAAGATATTACAGCAATCTTAAAAGAATACCCAGACTCTAACTTCTCTATCGAAGGTCATACTGATAGTGTAGGAGCAAAATCTTCTAACCAGTTATTATCTGAAAGAAGAGCGAACGCAGTAAGAGATTACTTAGTCGCTAATGGTATTTCTAAAGCTAGATTAACATCTTACGGTTTTGGTGAAGATTACCCAGTAGATTCTAATGCTACAAAAAACGGTAGAGCTAACAACAGACGTACTGAGATTAAACTTAAAAAATAAGTTTCTCAATACTTTCAAATAAGTTTTTAAAAACGCTTCGGTTTACCGAAGCGTTTTTTATTTTTATACAATGAAATCATTTATTTTCGATGTATTAAAAAACCTTAAAGACAAAGGAGAAAACTTATCTACTCTTACCTTTGTATTACCTAGTAAACGTGCTGGAGTATTTTTAAGGCAAGAACTTTCTACTGTTGTTAACAAAACCATATTCTCTCCAACTATTATTAGTATAGAGGAATTTGTAGAAGAATTAGCGCAGTTAAAATCTATTACGAATACAGAACTATTATTCGAGTTTTACAACTCTTACTTAGCATTAACTCCAAAGAAGGAACAAGAACCATTCGAAAGCTTTTCTAAATGGGCACAAATATTACTTCAAGATTTTAATGAAATAGATCGTTATCTTATTCCTCAAGATAAAATATTCGATTATTTAGGAGCCATTAAAGAACTAGATCATTGGTCTTTAGAGGATGACAAAACAGAAGTTGTAAAAAACTATCTAAAGTTTTGGGACAAATTAAAACTATACTACAAACATTATACTCAAGCCTTAATAAGTAAAAAAACAGGCTATCAAGGTTTAATTTATAGAGAGGCTGTAGAAAACATAGATAACTATTGCTTAGCAAGTACACAAAAACACATTTTTTTAGGTTTTAACGCATTAAATACTGCTGAGGAAACTATTATCCAAGCTTTACTTAAAAGTGAATTAGCAGAAGTGTTTTGGGATATAGACGAAGTATTTATAGAAAACCCAATTCATGATGCAGGATTATTTACTAGAGCACATAAAAAGAATTGGAAATATTTCGAAAAAAATCCATTTAATTGGATAACTAATCATTATTCGGAATCTAAAAATATTGAAATATTAGGTGTTCCTAAAAATATTGGACAAGCAAAAACCATTGGTTCTATTTTAAAATTAATAGAAACAAAAAATCCAAAATTAAAAAGTACAGCTGTTATTCTTGGCGATGAAAACCTTTTGATCCCTGTATTGAACTCTATACCCGAAACTATAGATAAACTTAATATTACAATGGGCTTTCCTTTAAGCTCAATACCACTTGCCTCACTTTTTGAACAATTATTTGCTATCCATAAAAAAGTATCAGACAAATACTATTACAAAGATATTATTAGCCTTTTATCTCATCAGTTTATAAGACCTTTATTTGCTAATGAAGAAACTAACAACGCCTCTATTCTAATAGAAATAATAAAAAAGAATAACCTAGTATATTTATCGCTTGAAGATTTAAAAACATATAACAATGGTAATTCTGAAATATTAGAACTTCTGTTTAGTAATTGGAAGAATAATGCAAATCAATCTATTAATAACTGTTTCGAAATAATTAATAAGGTAAAAGAACACTTATCATTTAAAAAAGAAGAAAACTTAATCTCTTTAGAATACTTATATCGCTTTAATAAGCTATTTAACGAGCTCTTTAGACTTAATGAAAGCTATAAGCATATAAATGATATATCAGCATTATTTAGCATCTATAAAGAGTTACTTTCTAGCGAAACTTTAGACTTTCAAGGAGAACCTCTAGAAGGCCTCCAAGTCATGGGAATGTTAGAATCTAGAGTACTAGATTTTGAGACTGTAATAATCTCAAGTGTTAATGAAGGCGTATTACCATCTGGTAAATCTAACAATTCATTTATACCGTTTGATGTTAAAATAGAAAACGAGCTACCAACATACAAAGAAAAGGATGCCGTTTACACATATCACTTTTACCGATTGCTTCAACGTGCAAAAAACGTTTATATACTTTATAACACTGAAGCAGATGTGTTAACTGGAGGAGAAAAAAGTCGTTTTATAAATCAATTAGAATTGGAAGATATTCATGATTTTAACCATAAGATAATGACACCTCAAGTACCTACTTTTAATGTCGAATTAAAGGAAATTGTTAAAACAGAAGCTATTATAAATCAATTAAAAGAAATTGCTAAACAAGGCTTCTCTCCTTCATCATTAACAAATTACACAAGAAACCCATTAGATTTTTATTACCAAAAACTATTAGGGATAAAGGATCTTGAAGATGTAGAAGAAACTGTAGCAGCAAACACCATGGGAACCGTAGTTCATGATAGTCTAGAAGCACTATACTTACCTTTTATTGGTATGCAGCTAAAAGTACAGGACATTAAGAACATGAAACCTAAAATCGATAGTAATATTACTAAATTTTTCCAAAAGGCTTATGCAGATGGAGACATGACAAAAGGTAAAAATTTAATTGTATTTGAAATTGCAAAACGCTACGTTCTAAACTTTTTAAATTTAGAAATCGAAGACCTAACAGCAGGTAATACAATTAAAATAATAGCTCTAGAGTCTCGTACAGAAATACCATTAAACATTCCAGAATTAGATTTTGAAGTTAAATTAAAAGGGACTGTAGATCGCGTAGACGAGTACAATGGGATAACTAGGATTATTGATTACAAAACAGGAAAGGTAGATTCTGGACAGGTTGCAATAGTAGATTGGGAAGATATAAATTCAGATTACAAAAAATTTAGTAAGAGTTTTCAAATTTTAGCTTATGCCTATATGATGAATGCATTGAAACCTTTAGATTTCCCAATCGAGGCAGGTATCATTTCATTTAAAAACCTTAGTGCAGGCTTTTTAAAATTCACAAAAAAAGAACAACAAAGAGGCGGAAATAAACAAACTCTAATTACCCAAGAAACTTTAGATTTTTATTTTGAAGAATTAAAAAACCTAATTATTGAAATTTGTAATCCAGATGTTAATTTTATTGAAAAAGAGGTATAATGAATGTAAAGAATCAAGTTTTAAGCAGAAAAGAGCAAAAACCAATTGTTTTTGATGTATTTTTTAATGAAAATAAAAAACCAAAACCTCTCGTTATTTTTTGTCATGGCTATAAAGGTTTTAAAGATTGGGGAAGCTGGAATTTAATGGCCGAACTTTTTAGAGAATCAGAAACATTCTTTGTTAAATTCAATTTTTCACATAATGGAGGCACAACTGAAAATCCTATAGATTTTCCAGATTTAGAAGCTTTCGCGGAAAACAATTACACTAAAGAACTCGACGATATAGATTCTATTTTAAATTATTTTTTATCCAAAAATTACGAATACAAACATGAGATAGATTCAAAAAACATAACCCTAATTGGGCACTCTCGAGGTGGTGGAATTTCTATTATTAAAGCTGCTGAAGACTCAAGAATTACAAATTTAATAACTTTAGCTAGTGTTTGCGACCTTGCAAAACGCACAGCAACAATTGGAGATATAAAACAATGGAAAATAGATGGTGTTAAATATGTTTTAAATGGAAGAACTAAACAACAAATGCCTCATAACTATCAATTTTACACGAATTTTAAGGCAAACGAAAAAAGGTTAAATATAGAAAAGGCTGAAAAATCATTACAAATTCCGCATCTTATAATTCATGCAAAAGACGATCCATCTGTTAAGTTTTATGAAGCAGAATCTCTTCATTCATGGAATCCGAAAAGCATATTAATTCCTATTGAAAATAGTGATCATGTTTTTGGAGCTAAACATCCTTGGATAGAAGAGTTACCTCCAAAAGCGCTAACACAAGTTATAGAAAAGTGTATAGGGCAAATTTCATAAGGACTATGCTACCTTTAAAACATTTTAATATACTCATTAATCTTTCTTTATAGCATCTCTCTATTAACAGGTTTTGTAATATAATTATCCATTCAAACATCCATTACTTTTTGCCTTGCCGCATCTGTAGCATCTGCAGTAACAGCAATAATTGAATTAATAAAAATTCTTAATTCATAACTAATATTAAACATACGTAACACTATCACAAAAGCTTTGGTCTCGTTATTAATAAACATTAACACTCCTTATACTATTATTACACCATAAAGTACTTTTAATAGTTCTACTTATATATTCTATTTTTAAAAATTGCTAACAATACAGTAATTAAAATAGTCTGTTCATTTATAAAGCCTCTTAAAGTCAATCGGTATTGAAAAACATACCATCGAGAGCAGACCACAGTAACGCAGTGGAAAACAAGGAAATACTATAGAAATCATTTATTCGATAAGCTTGTAAAGAAAACAAGTAAACTACTGTCACTAAAAATAATAAATCATAGAAAAAGCTAAAAACAATTGCTACGTGTAATTAGATTTCCAAAACTGATTTTTTTTATGTTATACAAGCGGAAGGTTTAAAGCCTATCCATCATGGCTTAAATGTAAATAAAATTAGAGACACCTGTAAAAATGGTTATTTTAAACCACTAAGTACAAGCACTGGAAACTCGCTTACATGAAAATCTTTTTTAAGCATAATATTTTTCTCCCATAGTTTTTTAAAAAAACCACGCTTACGCCTTACAACGCATAACATATCTGGATTACTAGCTTTATAGTTTTCTAAAACACCTTGGTAAGTAGTAGGGTTTTCAGATTTTGTAATATTAGTTATAATACTTTCTAATTCACTACTAACATTAAAGTCTTCATCATTATAAAAAGGCGTTTTTACTAGTAGTAAATCTACTTTAGCATTAAAACTCTTTTGTATAGATTTTAATGGATTTAAAGCTTCTTCTCTTTTAATAACTGCAGATTTTAAAGCAAATAAAACAGAATCAATTGGCTTAAAAACGTAGTCTTCAGGTACAATTAAAGCTGAAATATTAGTTTGCTTGATAATTCTTCCAGATGTTTTTCCTAAGTAAACTTCATCTTTAATAGAGTTTGTTCTTGGCTCTAAAATAATCATATCAATATCAAAAGCTTTGCTAATTAAGTTTATGGTATCAATTAATTTTCCTTTAAACGTTTTAGTAACAACCTCCACTCCTTTATGGTCTATTTGCGACACATGATGCTCTAAAAAAGCTTTACTTTCTCGCTCAAGAATATGATCTATTTTAATCATTGTTCCTGCTTTTGTATAGAAGTTATAAACTTGCACAACAAATAGTTTAGCGCCTGTTGCTCTAGCAAAATCAACGGCATATTGCAAATGACTTTTAGCGTTTTTTGATGATCCTACAGGTACTAAAATATTTTTCATGATATATAAATTTAAGACTATTTAGACTACAAAAATACAGTTTTTATACTAAATCTTCCGACATTCGCATTCTCTAAAAACC
Organism: Lacinutrix algicola; assembly: GCF_001418085.1. Lineage (GTDB taxonomy): Bacteria > Bacteroidota > Bacteroidia > Flavobacteriales > Flavobacteriaceae > Lacinutrix > Lacinutrix algicola. The sequence goes on along the minus strand of NZ_LIQH01000036.1, from coordinate 114,749 downwards.
ATTTCCTTTTGAGTACTAATATAAGCATAAAACATATAAACAAATTAGCTATTCCAGCACTTATTGCAGGAGTGTCTGAACCTATACTATCACTTACCGATGCTGCAATAGTTGGAAATGTAAGCCTAAATGCAACAGAATCTCTTGCTGCTGTTGGTATTGTCTCTACTTTTTTATCTATGTTAATATGGGTATTTGGACAAACAAGAAGTGCTATTTCGTCTATAGTTTCGCAATATTTAGGAGCAAATAAATTAGATGAAATAAAAAACCTACCAGCCCAAGCAATTTTTATTATTACATCACTAAGTATATTAATTATAGCGACCACTTATCCTTTTGCCGAATCTATTTTTAAACTTTATAATGCTGAAAATTTAATTTTAGATTATTCTGTAGACTATTATAATATTCGTGTATTTGGTTTTCCTTTTACATTATTTACTATTGCTGTTTTTGGTGCCTTTAGAGGTTTACAAAACACCTATTACCCAATGGTTATTGCAATAATTGGTGCAGTTACAAACATTATTTTAGATTATGCATTTGTTTATGGCGTAGCAAACATTATTCCTGCAATGCATATTAAAGGAGCTGCTTATGCAAGTATAACGGCTCAATTTTTAATGGCATTACTATCGGCTTATTATCTTCTTAAAAAAACAGACATACCATTAGTTTTTAGTTTCCCTTTTAACAAAGAAATAAAACGCTTTTTACTAATGATTGGTAATCTAATTATTAGAACTGTAGCCTTAAACGCAACACTTTACTTCGCGACTAGATTTGCAACAGGATATGGTAAAGAATATATTGCAGCATACACCATTGCCATAAATTTATGGTTTCTAGGTGCTTTTTTAATAGATGGTTACGCCAGCGCAGGCAATATTCTTTCCGGAAAACTAATAGGAGGTAAAGAATTCAATAAACTAATACTTTTAAGTAATAGACTTATAAAATATGGCATTGCTATAGGATTAATTATCGCTGTTTTGGGTGCTCTTTTTTACTATTCTATTGGTGAAATATTTATAAAAGAACCAAAAGTTTTAGACCAATTTTACAGCATTTTCTGGATTGTTTTAGCCATGCAACCTTTATGTGCTTTAGCTTTTATTTTCGACGGCATGTTTAAAGGGCTTGGTAAAATGGCCGATTTAAGAAACCTACTATTAGCATCTACATTTTTAGTTTTCCTACCTACACTTTACATTCTGCACCACTACAATTTAAAATTAACAGGCATTTTTATAGCATTAACGCTATGGATTGCGGTTCGTGGATTACCATTAATCATAAAATTTAGAAAAGAATTTTTACCACTATCACAAAAGAATTAACTTTGGCGCAAGCCTCTGGCCCAAAAAAATAAAATAAAATGGAAATATTAAACTTTTTAGGAGGAAGTGGCTTTTTTGCCATCTTAGCCTTCGTTATTATTATAATCTATATTTACAATAGATACAAGAACCGTAGATAATGGGAAACATACGTATAACTAAGCTTTTTTCTTTCGAAACTGGTCACGCACTTTATGGCTACGACGGAAAATGTAAAAACGTTCATGGACACAGTTACAAACTCTCTGTAACCGTTTTTGGACAACCAATATCGGACAGTACAAACGTAAAATTCGGGATGGTTATAGACTTTACCGATCTTAAAAAGATTGTAAAAGAAGAAATTGTAAACGTCTTCGATCATGCCACTGTGTTTAATAAAAACACACCACATGTAGAGCTAGCAAAAGAACTTCAAGATAGAGGTCACAATGTACTTTTAGTAGATTACCAGCCAACAAGTGAAATGATGGTTATTGATTTTGCTAAGAAAATTAAAAATCGCTTACCAGAAAACATACAACTACACTCTTTAAAACTTCAGGAAACCGATAGTTCTTATGCGGAGTGGTATGCAAGTGAAAACTAGAATTCTGCGAAGGCAAGAATCTCTTTATTAATAAGTTATAGTTTTTGTGAAGGTAAATAAAACGGCAAGTAGATGCGTTAGGGATTGAGCAATTGTTGAAGCTCCTCGCAGAGAGCGACTTGCGAAAGCCCGACCTTTAGGTAACGCCCAAATAATTATAAATTCCTTCGATTTCAGTAATTAATTATATTTACAACATGCAAATTCCAAAAGGAAAAAAAATATATTTCGCCTCAGATAATCATTTAGGAGCTCCTACAAAGGAGTTATCTTTTCCTCGCGAGCAAAAGTTTGTTGCTTGGCTAGATGAGATAAAAAAAGATGCTGCTGTAATTTTTCTACTTGGTGATCTGTTCGATATGTGGATGGAATATAAAACCGTAGTTCCTAAAGGTTTTACAAGAACCTTAGGTAAGCTAGCCGAAATTAGCGACTCTGGAATCCCAATCCATTACTTTGTTGGAAATCACGATTTATGGATGAATGGTTATTTTGAAGAAGAACTAAATATTCCTGTTTACCACAAACCACAAGAATTCACTTTTAATAACACTTCATTTTTTATTGGTCATGGCGATGGCTTAGGTCCTGGAGACAAAGGTTATAAACGCATGAAAAAAGTGTTTACAAATCCTGTTTCTAAATGGCTGTACAGATGGTTACATCCAGATATTGGTATACGCATAGCGCAACACCTTTCGGTTAAAAATAAAATGATTTCGGGAGACGATGATGCTAAATTTCTTGGAGAAGACAATGAGTGGTTAGCACAATATTGCAAACGTAAATTAGAGAACAAGCACAGAGATTTCTTTATTTTCGGTCACAGACATTTGCCTTTAGATATTAAACTAAACGACAAATCGCGCTACGTAAACCTGGGAGATTGGGTAAGTTATTATACCTACGGTGTGTTTGATGGTGAAACTATGAAATTAAAAAACTACTAAACTTCGAAAGCTGTAAAATTTTTATGGTTAAGTATTTCGTCAAAATCAATCATAAAAAAGACAAAACAAAATTGGGCTATTGTTGTGCTTAAATTTACTAATCCCAAAAGCATTACATTCTTCACTTGCAAAGCCAAAATAATAAGACCAAGAATACACGTTATACTATATCCAATACCTGTTAAAAACAAATAAATACTCTTAGAGTGACTGTAAACAGAGGTGATATAAAAACAACTCGCTAAAAAAGCTGTAAACGGAAGTATTCCAAAAGCAAAAAACAAACTAGTATTAAGCTCACTAAAAAATGTTAAATAAGTAGAGAGAATAATATACGCTGAAGAAACAATTATTATAATAACAAAGAGACGATTTACACCTATAAGCCTTAGTTTTCCTTTTTTTAATAATGGAAATAATAACACAACACCGCTAATAAAACATACTGAATATACTAGTATAACCCATATAATATTAAAAACGATAGCAGACTTATCCATAAACTCTACAGTTATAGCGCTTAGATAAAACAAATAAAATAAAGGCTTAATTTTTTTTGAAAAAAGACTGTAGGCAACTAATAGAACAACATGAAATAATGGTTTAGAGTAAAACTCGAGCCAACTATATGTTGTCATAGAAATAGCGATGCTAAAACTACCTAACAAAAATGCGAGGTTTTTAAAAATTACTTTAGGTATCAGTTTTATAGGTTTTTACAATTTAAAAATTACGGGTAATAATTTAAGATACACTATAAATATAGTCATTTAATTTAGCAATAAATCTAAAGTCATTAAGTCTATTTTACCATCTGGAAACAAATTGTTCTTTTCTTCAAAACTTTTAAGTGCATCAGATGTAATAATTTGATAAACCCCATCTAATGAAATATCGTAACCTTTTTTTACTAATAATTTCTGTATCTCGAATACAAATGGACTCTTTTCTCCCATAAACAATGCTTTTTGCGGCATCATATCGAGTAATAATTGTTTTTGCTTACGCTTATCTTCTGCTTTGTTATAATTATCTACTGATAGACCTTTGGTTTCTAAAAACTTTATACCATCGTTATCTAAACCTTGAGATTTCAATGTTTTTGATTGCTCCAAAATAGATTGATAATATTTTATTTCTGCTAGTTTTTTTCCATACTCTGTAATTACCAATGTAGTTTGTTCATCGTCGTTTTCCGGACTCCTTACATCTATACCATTAGCACTCCATTGCATTTGCATGTAATTATTTGCTTTCTCTAAGGCTGCATAATAATTAAAAACTGTTTCTTGATTATGGTAGTTGACATCTACATTTTGAGAGGTTTCTATATTTGCGTTTTTAGGATGAAAACGCTGGTATTCTTTGTATTGAGAGTATCCGAAAACTAAAACAATAACAGTAAGTATAACAAGAAGTATTTTTTTCATGGAGGTATTTATTTAAAATAAAAACAGATTATTAGCGAAAACAAATATAAGAGAATTTGAATTTACAAACTGCTGTAACCATTAAGATTCCTCATTAGATTCGAAATCTTTAGTTAAATCTAGTTTTCTAAAACTTGGAGATACAATAGCTGTAGTTACCACTGTAATTAACGTCATGGTTCCTCCAAAAACAACTGCAGTTGCAGTTCCCATTAGTTTTGCTGTTACACCACTTTCAAAAGCACCTAACTCGTTAGAACTACCAACAAACATAGAATTTACTGAAGATACTCGACCACGCATATTATCTGGTGTTTTAAGCTGAAGAATGGTTTGCCTAATAACCATAGAAACACCATCTGTAACACCACTAAAAAACAGTGCAACCACCGAAATCCAAAATGTAGACGATAAACCAAAGACTACAATACAAATACCAAATCCAAAAATAGCGACAAGTAACTTTATACCTGCATTTTTACTTATAGGAATATACGCTGTAACCAACATTGTTAAAAAGGCACCCACTGAAGGTGCTGCAACCAAAATACCAAAACCTTGTGGTCCTACTTTTAAAATATCTTCTGCAAAAACAGCCAAAAGTGCTACAGCTCCACCAAATAAAACTGAAACCATATCTAACGTTATAGCGCCTAATATTGCTTTTGTTTTAAATACAAAACTGACTCCTTCTTTTAAACTTCGCATTATAGGTTCACCAATTTTAGGATTTAATATTGGCTTTTTAGAAATTTGAAACACCATAACTAACGCTGCCATTACTAAACAAAAGACAATACACAAAGATAAATGTACACCAATCCAACCAATAGAGAAACCTGCAAAAGCAACACCTAAAACACGCGACATTTGCCAAGTAGAACTATTCCACGTTGCAGCGTTTGGGTATATTTTTTTTGGCACAATTAAAGCCACCAAAGAAAAAATAGTTGGTCCAAAAAACGAACGTAAAAAACCACCAAAAAACACTAAAGCATAAATAGAATATAATAAACTGTTTTTAGACCACGTTTGAGATACCGTTTCTGAAGTAAGCCAAAACAAAGCAAAACTTATAATAGAAAAAGCTGCTAAACAAATAGCGAGTAGATTTCGTTTTTCGCGCTGATCTACAATATGCCCAGCAAATAATGCCATAGTAAAAGCCGGAATAATTTCCATTAAACCAATAATACCAAGCGATAAAGGATCTTTAGTCAAAGCATACACCTGCCACTCTATAACAATAAATTGCATAGACCATGCAAAAACTAAGAAAAAACGCATGGTTAAAAAGGTATTAAATTCTTTAAAACGCAATGCCGCGTACGGGTCGTTTTTAATTTTATTCATTGTATTAAAACACTATTTTTTATTCTTGAATATCTCGCAATTTCAACTGCAAAGACACATTACCTTGCCACTCGTTTTCATCTATAGAATAAGTAGCTTTAAAAGGTTTAGTACTTTTAACCACACTTAACTTATCGCCCAACCCAAAACCGATGCAGACTATTTGATTACTATTGGGTTGTTTTACAGTAATTCGTAAGTGCTTATCATCTTCGCCAACACATTTACCAAAACCGGTATCTTTAAGATTATCGCTCATAAAAACTGGCGACATATTACCTGGTCCAAATGGTGCAAACTGACTTAATATTCTGTAAAATTTATCTGAAATATCATTAAGTTCTATTTGTCTGTCTATTGATATTTCTGGAGTTAATAATCTTTTATCGATTGTAGCCTCTACTACTTCTTCAAATTTTTGCTTGAAGGCTTCATAGTTTTCTTCTTTAAGCGTTAAACCAGCAGCGTATTTGTGGCCTCCAAATTGCTCGATAAATTCAGAACAAGCCTCTAACGCGTTATAAACATCGAATCCTTTTACAGAGCGTGCAGAAGCGGCTAATTTATCGCCACTTTTAGTAAACACTAATGTTGGTCTGTAATACGTTTCTATTAATCTACTAGCAACAATACCAATAACACCTTTATGCCAGTCTTCGCTATAAACAACAGTAGTAATCCTTTTCTGTTCTTTTTGTTTTTCAATATGCTCGAGAGCTTCAATTGTAATTTGTCTATCTGTTTCACGCCTATCGGTGTTAAAATCTTCTATTTCTTTTGCACAAATCTCAGCAGCCTCAACATTGGTTTCGGTTAATAAATCTACCGCGTATTGACCATGTTTCATTCTGCCAGCAGCATTTATTCTTGGTGCAATAACAAATACAACATCTGTAATAGTTAGTGTTTCTTTTTTAATTTGATTTATTATCGCCTTAAAACCAGCTCTTGGTTGCTGGTTAATAACTTGTAAACCAAAATAAGCCAAAATTCTATTTTCGCCAGTAATAGGTACAATATCTGCGCCTATTGCTGTGGCTACCAAATCTAGATACTCCACTAAATCTTCAATCGTTTTTCCTTTTCTAGAAGCTAAGGCTTGTATTAGTTTAAAACCAACACCACAACCACAAAGTTCATTATAAGGATAATTACAATCGTTTTGTTTAGGATCTAAAACGGCTACTGCATTAGGTATTTGATCTCCTGGCCTGTGGTGATCGCAAATTATAAAATCGATGTTTTTTTCTTCTGCGTAAGCGACTTTATCAATAGCTTTTATACCACAATCTAGCGCAATAATTAAAGAAAACTCATTGTCTTCGGCAAAATCGATACCTTGAAAAGAAACTCCGTAACCTTCTCCATAACGGTCTGGAATGTAAGTGGCAACATTGGGATATTCGCTTTTTAAATATGAAGACATTAACGATACTGCTGTTGTACCATCTACATCGTAATCGCCATAAACCAATATATTTTCGTTATTTGCTATCGCTTTTTCAATACGTTCGACCGCTTTTTGCATGTCCTTCATTAAAAAAGGATCGTGCAAATGACTTAAGCTTGGTCTAAAAAAATCTTTAGCTTGCTCGTAAGTTTCTATTCCTCTTTGCGCTAAAAGTGCTGCAACGGGCTCATCGACCTGCAATGCTTGCTGTAAAAATTGTACAGTTTCAAGATTTGGTTTCGGTTTTAAAGTCCAACGCATAGTTAAGTAAAAAGTAAATAGTTTGCTTACTCGAACTCATGTTCGTTTAAGATAACCTTCAGAGCGCAGCGAAAAATCTTTTCTTTAGATGAGAATCCTCTATTCGCTCTGAATGATTAAAAGTTTAGTTATTATGAAAATTGATTTTAGTTTCCACTTTAGAAAACTGACGAAACATTTCCATAACACCACAATACTTCTCTACCGAAAGGTTTACTGCTTTTGTTATCTTTTTCTCGTCTAAATCGCTACCATAAAAATGATAATCTACAGTTACTGTATGGTATATTTTTGGATGCTCGTCTGTTAGTTCTCCAACAACTTCTATTTTAAAATCGCTAAACTCTGTTTTCATTTTTTCGGCAACAGAAACAACATCTAAACCAGAACATGCTGCTAAAGATGATAGCATTGCTGCTTTAGGCCTTAAAGACTTGTAAGGGTCGTTATCTTCTTCCGACACACCTAAATTAAAACTATAACCACTTGGGTTATCGCTTTCGAAAATCATTTTTTCTTTCCAAACAGTTGTTACTTTATCTGCCATAATTGAATATTTTTTCGTTAATTGATACATTCAAAAATACTATTAAAAAACAAATATATGCCATTAGTAACGCCATTAGATGCCGAACACGATTTAGAAACTAAAAAACTAGCAGAGTTCTTTAATGAAACTTTAGGTTTTTGTCCAAACTCTGTGCTTACCATGCAACGCAGACCGGCCATTTCTAAAGCTTTTATAAATTTAAACAAAGCCGTAATGGCTAACGAAGGTAAAGTAACCTCGGCCTTAAAACGCATGATTGCTTGGGTTTCTAGTAATGCCACAGGTTGCCGTTATTGTCAAGCACATGCTATTAGAGCTGCAGAGCGTTATGGTGCAGAACAAGAGCAGTTAGATAATATTTGGGAGTATAGAACACATGCAGCTTTTAGCGATGCTGAGCGTGCTGCTTTAGATTTTTCACTAGCAGCTTCGCAAGTACCAAATGCAGTTAATGCAGATATAAAAGAACGTTTACATGCACATTGGACGGAAGGTGAAATTGTAGAAATGCTAGGTGTTATTTCTTTATTTGGATACTTAAACCGTTGGAACGATTCTATGGGAACAACTATGGAAGGTGGTGCCATTGATAGTGGAAACCAATACCTTGGAAAACATGGTTTTGAAGTTGGAAAACATGACGGTTCTCAATATTAATATACTATAAAATTAAGCACTTGCTTACGCTTATAAATATAAAACCTTACTAGAAATAGTGAGGTTTTTTAGTTTCTTATTTTGGCGAATTTTTGCTGAAAAAGCAAAAAGCAGGCTATCACTACTCAATCTTTTTTTCAAAAAAAAGGATTTCAAACAAACTGTTCCATCCTTTTCGCGAGCAGCATTTACAATTTATAAGCCACTTTAAACATGATAATTCTTGGTAGAATAAAAGTTTGACTGTCACTAATTAAAAAGTCGCTAAAACTATTGCCTTGTTTAAATTCTGTGTTAAACAAATTGGTTGCATTAATCTCGAATCCCCAAGCGCTATCTTCTACTTGGTAAAAAAGTGATGCATTTGCATTATCGAAAGTGTTTTTAATGTTTAAACTTTTATTTTGGTAGTTATCTAAATTATAGTCAGCTTTAAAAATAAAATCTTCTAAAAAATCGTATTCAATGTTTACAAAGAAAGCATCGTTTTCGAACTTAGAAATGCTTCCGCTTGAGCGATAATTATTAAAATCTTTAGTATACCCAATTTCTATGTTTGGATGCTTTTTAAAAGATGTTTCTGCACTTAATGTTCCAGATACATTTTTAGATATGTTTTTTTTGGTTTCGGTATTTACAATTTGAAAGAAATCGCGATAGCGGTAACTGCCTCTAAACTTATATTTAATTTTCTTTATCTTTTTTGCTATTCTACCACTTACGTTCCAACTGTGTTCTGGCTGCTCGAATAAAATTGATGTGTTAAATTGATTAATACCATCTAACTGCGTTACATTTTTATAATCCTTAACCTTTTTATTAAAGCTTGTACTCAAGTTTAAATTTAAGTTTTTAAACAAACTAAATTTGTAATATGTTAAACTTGCTGAATGATATAACGTATTATCTAAATCTGGATTCCCACGAGACACACTATTAAAACTAGATAACATAAAATTGTTTGCCAAACGGTTTACGGTTGGAAAACGTGCATTTAATTTATACTTGAAATTTAATTTCTGACTAGAATTAAACTCCGTTTTAATGATAAGCTGTGGTAAAACCAGAGCTTTTGTTTTACTAATTTGAGAGTCTTGCTGGTTAACTTGCCAATTGTAAAAATGATAATATAAAGCTGGCTTAAAAGTAGTAATACCTGTTTGGAATTTATACTCTAAACCAACAAACGTATCTATAAAATTGTACTTTAAAGCGTTACCAAAACCAGCTGAGTTAAAATTGTTAATTTCTCCATTACTTAACTCTTGTACATCTTGGTTCTCGAAACTATTGAATGCTGCATTTACACCTAAACTCGTATACAAATGGTTAAAATTATTTACAACCCAATAGTCTTTTACAATAGCACTTGCATTGTGCGTTTTTACGGTTTTTGTTTGCAAAATATTAAAAACGGCATCGGTTTGTAATGGTATTAATCCTGGTAAAATTTCTTGATTGGTAAGCCAGTTTACTAGAGGCTCATCGTTTTTATAATTGTAAGTTGCTTCTAACGTTCCTGTGTGTTTTTTAGAAAGTTTTCTACTATAACTTACGTTTTGCTTAAGATTTAATCCTACAATATCTGTAAGTGTATTAATAGAATTGTTCTGGTTTATACTATTAGTATTTATTAAACCATTACTAGTGTTATTGGTTACTTTTACAAAGCTATTATAAGCAAAGTCTTCTTTGTATGTTGGATCGTAATCTATGGTTACTTTACCAATTGTAAAAAAGGTATTGGCATTATTTGTAGTTATTCTGTTTTCTGTAAAAGGTTCTCCAAAATTGTATTGGTTAATGGTGTTGTTTTGGGTTTCTACTTTTGCTTTACTAGAAATAACATAACCAGAAATATCTGTAACATCGCTTATAGCTTGCCTTATGTTTAAAGCACCAAATTGGTTAGTATTGCTTTTAAAATCTTGATTTGCTAAATACTGCGCAAAATCGCTATTAAATAAATTAAAGTAGCCACCAGAATCGCTCATTAGTTTCCCAAAACCACCTTCGAACTCTAAATAATCTCTAAACGTAAAACTTTTTGTGCCTGTATTATTTAAATCTCCTATTAGGTTTATATTGGTTTTTGGGCTGTAATAAAACAAGTTTGGGTGTATTATATAACGGTTTTTAATACCTGCTCCAACCTCAACATCTCCAAAAGCAAAGTTTTTTTTATCTTCTTTTAGTTTAATATTCATAGCAAGGTCTTCGCTGTCTTGTAAACCTTTTAGCATGGCAACGTCGTTGTAATTGTCTAAAACTTCTATCTCGTTTACAGCATCTGCTGGAATGTTGTTTACTGCAAGCTTACTATTACCAGTAAAAAAGGTTTTGCCTTCTACTAATACTTTGGTAACTTTTTTACCTTGAACCATTACATTTCCAGCACGATCGACTTCTACTCCTGGCAATTTTTTTAAAACATCTTTTAGTTTGCGCTCTTCTCCTGTTGTAAATTTATCTACACGATAAATAGTAGTATCTTTTTTTACTGTAATTGGTGGTGTGTAGTTTAATGTTACCTCATCGAGTTGGTTATGGTTTACTTTTAGTGTAAAGTTTTTGGTGAGGTTTTCTGTGGTAGTATTTACTGTTATATCTTGAGGTAAATAGCCTAAATAACTTACTGTTATTTTATAGGTTTGGTTTTGCTCTAATTTTAATTGGTAGTCGCCATTGTCTTTAGTAATAGCAAAACGGAGTTCGCTATCACTTTCTGGTACTGCTAAAATATTAGCGTAATCTAATGGTGTTTTAAGGCTGTCTTGTACTTTGCCTGAAACTGTTATGTTTTGTGCGTTTAGAGAAAATCCTGCTATGAGTAGCAGGATTTTTACCATAAATACAATAGTTCTAATTTTCAACAAATTCTTTAACAATATTATTGAATTCAATTTCACTTACTTTTTGTCCTTTTTTAGGTTCTTCAATAGTAATACAATCGTCATTAAATTCAATTTTTTTAACATAAAAATTTAAATTCCCTATATTTAATTCAAGAATTAAACCAGGTAAACCATAATTTCCTATTGGACCAAAAGAGTAATTTATTTCAGAACAAAACCATGCTACTACTTCTACATCAATAATTTGTTGTTTTTTATGAAGAGTTTGTTGTATAATTCTAGTTGCCTTATAACATGTATAATTTTTAATTTTTTTGGTTTGTTTTGTTATCTTCCAATTATAACCATTTAGTTCTGTTTCTATTATAAAAAAGTTATCAGCAAACTTTTTTTGTGTAATAGCTCTTTTAGATACCTTACTAGTATAGTATTCATTATCACCATCAACTATTAATGCTTTTGCTAAATTATAATTAAATTCTTCTTTTATCTGTAAGTTCTCTTCAAGTCTGAAGAGGCTTTCAGTTTCATTTGCTTGTAATTTAAAAACAAAGGTTTCTAATATTTCATCAATGATTGTTCTTTCTTCTTTGTTTAACATTACTGAATAATCTACAACAATATTTTGAGCATTGACACTTATATAAAAAAGAGCAAAACAAAGATTTATAAATTCTTTTTTCATTATATATATATATATATATATTAAAAAATCCTAATAATTTTATTAGGATAATTAAGTTCGTATTTGTTTTCAAAGTCTTCCTAAGTTTATACTTAAAAAAATCTCGTTTTAGATACAATAATCAATATTCATATTATTTTATTATGGACAACTTTTTACAATTTCCTGATAAACAGCATTATACTGAGCTGTCGTATAATTTTCTCCAGCATAATAACAACATAAATTATTTGCATGAATAGATGCTAGTTCACGACAAGTTTCTTTTTTAACAACATCATTCGAATCCATACTCATCAAAAGTAAAACCACACCAAATACTCCGAAAAATTTCTTTAATTTTTTCATAATTTAAAATTTTAAACCAGTTTTTAGTTTATACTGGCTGGTTAATAAAATTTAAGAAGCTAGAAATTACTGATAAATAAACCTACATAGGTTACTGTGTTCTCTATTAATTTAAGACTGCTTAAATCTCATACTAATATTGAATATTTTATAAACTTATATAAAACATAGAGAGCAACAGAAATTTTTGTTGAAAATTTTGTGTGTTTTATCGAAAACATTGGTTTTTAGTAAACTTGCGTTACGGTAAAAACCGTAATTTTATAAAAACACGATTTTTAATATAATAAAAAAGCCATTCTGTAAAAGAATGGCTTGTAAATTTTCAAGCAAAACGAATTGCTAAATAAATTATAATCTATAACTCTAGACCATCAGGAATTGCTTCTGTTGGTGTATCGTTATCTCCATCAGGATTATCTTCTTGGTATTTATCACAATCTACTTCTATAGATAAATCTTTAGGCTTCTCGAAAGCTTTTGTAGAAACTTCTAAGGTTTCGTCTTCGTAGCAACTTTTCATATACATTCCCCAAATAGGTAGTGCCATTGCTGCTCCTTGACCATATGTTACACTCTTAAAGTGTGCTGCTCTATCTTCTGCACCAACCCAAACACCTGTTACTAAGTTTGGAACCATACCCATAAACCAACCATCACTTTGGTTTTGTGTTGTTCCTGTTTTTCCTGCTATTGGGTTTTTAAACGCATACGGATATCCTGTTATAATTTCAGGATAAACTCCTTTTTTTGGCATCCATGTTCTACGTAATCTAGCTCCAGATCCACTTTGAGTAACACCTTCCATTAGCTTAACAGTTACATAAGCAGATTCGGCACTTAAAACATCTCTAGTTTCTGGTGTAAATTGGTATAAAACCGTTCCGTTTTTATCTTCAATACGCTCAATCATTACCGGCTTAGTATAAACACCTTGATTTGCAAAAGCAGAATATGCTCCAACCATTTCGTAAACACTAATATCTGGAGTTCCTAACGCAATTGATGGCACTTCTGGAATCTCTGAAGTAATACCTAAACGTCTAGCTAAATCTACAACTGGCTGTGGCCCTACTTTATCCATTAAACGCGCTGTAATAGTGTTAACCGATTTTGCTAATGCTTCTTTAAGTGTTTTCTCTCCTCCATAATCACCTCCATCATTACCTGGAGACCAAGGCTCTGGATTACCGTATTTATTAGCCTCAATTGTTATTTGAGATAATGGTAACTTATCGCAAGGCGACATGTGTAATTGATCTATAGCAGTTGCATAAACAAATGGCTTAAAGGTAGAACCTACTTGTCGCTTACCTTGTTTTACCATATCGTATTGAAAATGTCTGTAATTCATACCACCAACCCATGCTTTTACATGTCCTGTTTGTGGATCCATACTCATCATCCCGGTACGTAAAAATGATTTATAGTAACGCATAGAATCTATAGGCTTCATGATAGTATCTACTTCACTAGCCTTACCATCTACCCATTTAAAAACAGTCATTTTTGTTGGCTTTTCAAACGATGCCTCTATTTCCTTATTACTTTTTCCTTGCTTTTTAAGTATTCTCCAACGCTCACCTCTTCTCATCCCATCTTTTAAGAGTTTTTCTACTTCAGATTTATCTAAATCTAGAAATGGAGCTGTAGCATTACGTTCTGGTGTATTTTGATTAAAAAATTCGGCTTGCAATCTAGGCATATGTCTACCAACTGCTGTTTCGGCATACTTTTGCATACGAGAATCTATAGTTACAAATACTTTTAAACCATCGCTATTAATATTGTATTTTTTACCGTCTGGTTTTCTATTCGCTTTCTCGTTTGTCCAATCTTTCATCCAGCTTCTTAAATACTCTCTAAAGTATGTAGCAGTACCGTCTCTATGAGATTGTGGTGAATATTTTAAATCTAATTCAGTTTTTTGAAGTGAATCTTTTACTTCTTCAGTTATGTATCCGTATTTTTCCATTTGGGATAACACAACATTCCTTCTATTTTTTACACCAACTGGATTTCTTCTTGGGTTATATAACGATGAATTTTTAAACATCCCGACCAACATCGCTGCTTCTTTAATACTTAACTCGCTTGGTTCTTTATCGAAATAAATATTTGAAGCAGAACGAATTCCATCTCCATTATTACCAAAATCGTAAATATTAAAATATTGAGTGATAATCTCTTCTTTAGTGTACTGACGCTCTAATTTTGTAGTTATTACCCATTCTTGGGCTTTTTGAGTAATTCTTTCAAAAATATTTTTAGAAGCTACACCAACAAATAATTGTCTAGATAATTGTTGAGACACAGTACTTGCTCCACCTTTAGAACCTAGATAGGCAATAGCCCTTAAAGTTCCTCTTGCATCTATTCCCGAATGTTCATGAAAACGAGCGTCTTCTGTAGCAATTAATGCATCTACTAAGGTTTTTGATAAATCTCCATATTTTACTGGAGTTCTATTATCATCGAAATAAAACTTACCTAAAGTTTCACCATCACTAGAAACAATTTCTGTTGCTAAATTAGTTTCTGGATTTTCTAATTGTGTATAATCTGGTAATTCACCAAATACACTCCAAGAAGCTAATAAAAACAATAATGCTACAGAAAGGATACCGCCTAAAAATAACATCCAAAACCAACGAACGTATTTTTCGAAGCCTTGATGATCTTGTGTTTCTTTTGTTTTTGTGTTTTTCTTTGCCATTTAAATAAGTGCCTAATGTATTTAAAGTTATTATGTGTACTACTACCGTTGTGTTTAACACAAAACGCTAAAAGCCTTTGTTTTATTCTGTTTTTTCTATTCTAAAGCCAATATCTGTAATACCTTTTAAATTAGCAATACCATTAACTTCTCCATTTTCACGCATAGCGTGTTTTATATTTACTGTATACTCGCCTGTTTCATTAAACACTACGCCTTCTTTATACCACAATTTATTTTCTTTTACACTAGATAGGCCTTTTCCTAAGAACTCACCATTTGGCTTCGCCATTTTATATTCTAATGTGTCGACAATTCTTTTTCCGTGTGGGAAATTCATTTCAACAATTAAAAAAAGATTATTGTATTTATAGGCGTTAGTATTGCGCAAATTAACAAACAAATCATAGGCTTTTGTTGAGTCTGGAGGACTAACTTTAAAGCTTATGGTTTTATCTTTATTCCATACTTCTGGAACAGTTTCATAATTATCGAACACACTTTTAGTATCGCAAGACACTAAAATTAAAGACAATAATAAAAAACAATAAAACAACTTATTTTGCATCTTTATCTTTATTTTGAGGCTTGTTTTGAGACTTACTTTCTGGTCTTGGTCTTGGTTTAGGCCTCGGTTTTGGTTTAGGTCTTGGTTTTGTTTCTGACTTAACCTGAGGATTTGATCTCGGTTTTGGCTTTGGTTTTGGTTTTGACTTAGCCTGAGGATTTGGCCTAGGCTTAGGTTTTGGCTTTGGTTTATTTTGCTGCCCACTTTGAGGCTTTTTATCTGTACTATTTGCGTTATTATTCTTATTGCGATTGCGGCTCTTATTGTTTTTACGTTTTTTATTGCCTTTTGGGCCATCGAAACGTGTTAAACTATCTTGACCAACCACATTTTCGAAAGCTACAGCAACTTCCTCTTCTAGCTCTGATGCATATTCTTCAAGACTAGCAACTTTTTCTTTTTTTCTATTAATATCAATAATTTCTCTGGCTTGGTCTGTGGTTATCTTATGCCAATTCATCCATTCTCCTTCATAGGCATACCACATATGACCTTGAAAAATATCTGTTTTCTGGCAAACAGCAGTTCCTTTTTCTGTGTATAATTTGATATCAGTTTTCGGGAATGCTTTTAAAGCATCTTGATACGAGTCTAACTCGTAATTTAAACAACATTTTAACTTACCACATTGTCCTGCTAATTTTTGAGGATTTAAAGATAATTGTTGGTAACGTGCTGCACTGGTGCTTACAGATCTAAAATCTGTTAACCAAGTAGAGCAACATAATTCGCGACCACAAGAACCTATACCACCAAGTCGTGAAGCTTCTTGTCTAAAGCCAACCTGTTTCATTTCTATACGCGTTCTAAACTCACGAGCAAAGACTTTAATTAAATCTCTAAAATCTACACGTTCTTCGGCTGTATAATAAAATGTTGCTTTACTAGCATCTCCTTGAAATTCTATATCAGAAATTTTCATGTGAAGTTTTAACTCGATAGCATATTGTCGAGCGCGAACCTTCATTGGCTCTTCTTTATCACGTGCATCGCTCCAAATGTCTATATCTTTTTGAGATGCTTTTCTGTATATTTTAAGAACATCTTCTGGCTTTTCATTGATTTTTTTGCGTTTCATTTGTACGCGAACCAATTCACCCGTTAAGGTTACCATACCAATATCGTGACCAGATTGTGCTTGAGTAGCTACAATGTCTCCAATGGCTAATGTTAAATTCTCAGTGTTTTTATAGTAATGTTTTCTTCCGTTTTTAAAACGAACCTCAACAAAATCGAAAGGTTTTTCTCCGTTAGGAACAGACATATTTGCTAACCAATCGAAGACGGTTAACTTATTACAACTGTCTGTACCACAAGTACCATTATTTTTGCAGCCCTTAGGTGAGCCGTCTTTAGTTGTGCAACTAGCGCAAGCCATATGTGTAGATATATTGATTCTGAATGTTTTACCACTTAATAAAAGTTAGATTAAAACATCAGAAGACGATTAATAATATTTTAATTGAAGCTGAAATATTCTGCCATCAGCTTACAATAAAATCTAACGGTAAAGATAAGATTATTATTATGACTTATAAAATATAAAAAAACCTGAGAAAGCTTTCTCAGGTTTATATCTAAAACATTGAATGTATTAGTCTTTTTTAAAGGTTTCGAAAATATTCCTTAAATCCTTTTTATAAGGCAAATGGTCTGCTCTTCCTTTTTTAAAGATATCGTTACTATTCCCTTGCCCTTTTCTTAATTCTTTTTGTTCCTCAAAAGGTAAGGCATGAATTTCTTGACAGGTTGTTGAGCAACAATTATTCATTTCCTCCTTACAGGCATCACATTGTAAAAATAACAAATGGCAAGCATCGTTTGCACAATTGGTATGGATATCGAATGGATCACCACATTGATGGCATTTAGCAATTACGTCGTCGCTTATTTTTTCGGCACGTCTATCATCAAAAACAAAGTTTTTTCCAATAAATTTATTTTCAATACCGTCTGCATTTACCTGTCTTGTATACTCTATAATTCCACCTTCAAGCTGATACACATTTTTAAAACCTTTATGCTTGTAGTATGCACTTGCTTTTTCGCAACGTATTCCACCTGTACAATACATTAAAAGGTTTTTTTCTTCTTTATGCTCACGTAAATCGGCTTCAATAATATCCAAACTTTCTCTAAATGTATCTACATCTGGTGTTACAGCTCCATCAAAATGACCAATTTCACTTTCGTAATGATTTCTCATATCTACACAAACCGTATTTGGGTTTGCCAACATAGCATTAAAATCTTTAGCAGAAAGATGAACACCTTTGTCTGTTACATCAAACGTTTCATCATTTAAACCATCTGCAACAATTTTGTCTCTTACTTTTACTTTAAGCTTTAAAAAAGACATATTATCTTGCTCCACGGCAATGTTTAATCTAATTCCGTTTAAAAAATCTATGCTATCTAAATGGTTTTTAAATGCTTCAAAATTTTCTGCCGGTAGAGATAATTGTGCATTAATCCCTTCTTGGGCCACGTAAATACGTCCTAAAACGTCTAAACTATCCCATTTAATAAATAAATTATCTCGTAATTGTTGTGGATTGCCAATTTGGGCATAGGCGTAAAACGATAATGTTAAACGGTCTTTTCCAGCTTCTTCTATAAGCTCTGCCCTCTCTTTGGCGCTTAATTTGTTGTACAGTTGCATGCTATACTTAGTTTTTAAGGTTAAAGAATTCTCAACTAACTACCTAAAGAGGAAGTGTTTTGAGGTTAAGCTACAAAGGTATTGATTTATATTATATTACCAAGTTTGATTTTATGAAATCAAATTTTAAACAAAAAAAAGTCCTTTGCGCTCTGCAAAGGACTTTTAATAGACTAACTCGTTATTAATTTTTTATTTCTAAAAAATAAACGAGTTAACCTCCATCGGCTTTACAGCTACTGTTGAGTAAAACAGTAATTGAAACGCCTAATGCATTTGATGTTAGTACTTTTTTTAAATATTTCATGATTACATTTATAAATTAAACATGAACTCTTAAAAAATGAGGTTAATTTTTCTTTTTCATAGCCAAAACTTTCCCACCTTTATTAATAGATGCAAAAATGTTTAAAAGGTTGCGTGAGAAATTAAAAAAAAGATTAAAAAAGTAGTATTTTAGCACGAATAAAAGCAAAAAAAACATACTATGAGCAATGAAAAAGAAGCAAAACTAAAGGCACTAAAGCTAACTTTAGATAAATTAGATAAAGCTTACGGAAAAGGAACGGTAATGAAAATGAGTGATGCTGCAGTAGTAGATATTGAAGCAATACCTTCTGGATCTCTAGGTTTAGACATCGCTTTAGGCGTTGGTGGATACCCAAGAGGTCGTGTTATTGAAATATACGGGCCAGAATCTTCTGGTAAAACAACATTAACATTACACGCCATTGCTGAGGCTCAAAAAGCGGGTGGAATTGCTGCCTTTATTGATGCAGAGCACGCTTTCGATCGTTTTTATGCAGAGAAACTTGGCGTAGATATAGATAACTTAATTATTTCACAACCAGATAATGGTGAGCAAGCTTTAGAAATTGCAGATAATTTAATTCGTTCTGGAGCTATTGATATTGTAGTAATAGATTCTGTAGCTGCATTGACACCAAAAAGTGAAATTGAAGGTGAAATGGGTGACAGTAAAATGGGACTTCATGCACGTTTAATGTCTCAGGCTTTAAGAAAATTAACAGGTTCAATTAGCAAAACTAATTGTACAGTAATCTTCATTAACCAATTACGTGAAAAAATTGGTGTTATGTTTGGTAACCCTGAAACAACAACTGGTGGTAATGCTTTAAAATTTTACGCATCTGTTCGTTTAGATATTAGACGTTCTACTCAAATAAAAAACACAGACGGTGGTGTTCTTGGTAACAAGACTAGAGTTAAAGTTGTTAAAAACAAAGTCGCTCCTCCATTTAAACTAGCTGAATTCGACATTATGTACGGAGAAGGTATTAGTAAAGTAGGTGAGATACTAGATGTAGCAGTAGAAAAAGAGATTGTTAAAAAGGCAGGTTCTTGGTTTAGCTATGGAGATACAAAATTAGGTCAAGGTAGAGATGCTGTAAAAGCAATAATAAAAGACAATCCTGAGCTTTTTGACGAACTTGAACAAAAAATAAAACAAGCTATTAAAGACGATATGCAATAGAATTGCATCTTATTTTTTATTGCTTTTTTAAGTATATTAATTAAAATCCCGAAAATTTTCGGGATTTTTTTGTTTTTAGACGCAACCTTTCAGACTTTTATACATCTATATAGAAACACACGTATTAAAACACGAAATTTAAAAATGAAAAAGATCCTTATTTTATTAATTGGTTTTGCGACTTTTTCCTGTAGTGTAAGTGATGATTCTCTTGTTACCTATCAAGACCCAATGCCTATTGAAACGGCTGTATTACCAGACGCGTTTGTGTTAGATGAAATTTACGAAATTAACCTTACGTATCTTAGACCTACAACCTGCCATGCTTTTAACGATATTATATATAAAAAGCATAATAATGAAAGAACTGTTGTTATAATTGGTACAGTTTTTCAAAGCAATGGTAATTGTACAGATTTGGGAACAGAATTAGAAGCATCTTTTAATTTTAAAGCAACAGAAGAAGGCTCTTATATTTTTAAATTTTGGCAAGGCAAAGATGATAACGAAGAAGACATTTACCTAACAATAGAAGTTCCTGTATTAGAATAAATACTAATTAAAACGTGTAATTAATTTTGAGCTTAGACAAACTCATACATAATTGTAAGATTAATGATGCTAAAGCACAAAGTGAATTATATAAACTCTTTTCGAGTAAATTATTTTCTTTATGCTTGAAGTATTCAAGGAATTATGCTGAAGCTGAAGATAATTTACAGGATGCTTTTATTACTATTTTTAAAAAAATAGGACAATATAAAAACAAAGGTTCTTTTGAAGGTTGGTTAAAACGAGTTACTATAAACACAACACTACAGTGCTATAGAACGCAAGGTGTTTTTGATATTGTAAACGAAGATTTAATTGAAGATGAGGCTATAACAATTGAAGATGAAGATAACATTTCGATAGATTATTTATTACAAATTATTCAAGAATTACCAGACCGTTATCGGCTAGTATTCAACCTTTATGTAATGGATGGTTATTCGCATCAAGATGTAGCAGAAATGCTTAAAATAACAACCGGAACGTCTAAATCTAACTTAGCTAGAGCTAGACATATTTTAAAAGATAAAATAACAGAGTATAAAACGAGGTCACATTCTCAATCTTTATAAATGAGTGATAAAAAACATATAGATAGACTTTTTCAAGAAAAGTTTAAGGATTTTGAAGTTAAACCAAATGCTAATGTTTGGGATAATATTCAAAATAAAATAGAACAACCAAAAGAAGAAACCAAAACAAAATTTCCTATTTGGTTACGACTTGTAGGAGCTGCTGCTGCTGCATTAATTTTACTCTTTGCAGTTGGAAACTTACTGTTTACTAACAAAAGCATAGAAAACACTAATACAACGGTTATTGACACCAACAACAATACAAAGAACCTTCACAAGGTTAAAACCACTGCAAATAAATCTGTTGCAAGTAAAAACAAGAAAAACATAGATAATGAAGTTAGTAATGAAAACAAATTAAAAAACAATACGGTAGTTACCTCAAACAAAATTAGTTTAGATAATAATACATCAAAAATAAATAAAGAGAGAAGTAACAACCTAAGTTCTCAATTGCATAACACTGAAAACAATTCTAAAGAAAGTAACAACACATCTCTAGCAAATAAAAATAACGCCAACAATAATAGGAATAACATTGCTGATAATTCAGAAAAAGAAAATATTAAAAACTCTTTGAGCAATACGCAGGAGTATACACAAAATAACACTCTAAAGAATAAGAACAACACTACTTATAACATTAATAAAACTAATTTTAATAACAGCAATACAGCTACAAAAAACATTGTTGTAAACAGTAATAATTCGAAGAATACGACTACAAATAATACCCGTGTAGCTGATAATAAAAATGAAATAAACACTAAAGCATTAGATGGTTTAGAAAATAATATTGCAACGTCTAATACAACAGTTGCGTCAACAGATAGTGAAAAGGAAAAAGAAAAAATGGTAGACTCAGACAGCGCAAACACGTCTAACACTATCGAAGAGGCTCTTGCCAAGAATGAAGCTCTTGATGAAGAGGAAAAAGAAAATGTAAACAGGTGGTCTGTAAACGCAAATATCGCACCTGTTTACTACAATACTCTTGGCAAAGGTTCTCACATTCATGATCAATTTATCGACAACCCTAAAAATGGAGAAATTAATACTAGTTATGGTATTAATGTTGGTTATGCTCTAAACAACAAATTAAAAATACGTTCTGGTATTAATAAATTAAACTTAAGTTATGATACCGCAAACGTAATTATTTACGAGAATGTTAGTACTACTCCCAATAGTTCTCCTTTGCGTAACATTAATTTTGCACCAACTAGTAATGGCCAAAATATATCTGTATTAAGCACAAATAGTTTTTCTGTACAACAAATTAGTGGTGTTATTAACAACAACTTAAATGCAGCACTAAGTCAACGTTTAAGCTATGTAGAGGTACCATTAGAACTTGAGTACACAGTTGCAAGAAAACGTTTTGGCTTAAACTTAATTGGTGGTTTTAGCACCTTCTTTTTAAATGATAATGAAGTTGTAACAGAAGTAGAAGGAAGAAAAACTAAAATTGGTGAAGCAAATAATATTAACAACGTAAGCTTTAGTGCAAATGCTGGAATAGGAATAGATTATAAATTTAACAATACTGTCAAGTTTAGTTTTACTCCTACTTTTAAGTATCAAATTAATGCTTATAATGAAACCTCAGGAAATTTTAAACCATATATTATTGGTGTATATACTGGTATCAGTTATAAATTTTAGTTTTTAAGTTATTTAGTTGGTTAAACTTATATCTAGTATCTCAATTATAATTAAGCATCAATAATTATTTAAAAGCTGTTCTATGCCATGAGCAGCTTTTTTAATAATCCCAAGTGCATTACTAAAACATTTAGAAATCTCAATTTTTTACAAATAAAAAAGGTGAACGAGAGTTCACCTTTTTTGCCCCAAATCTACCATGAACTTAACCTACTTATGTTATGGTAAGCTCAAATATAGCGAAGTGTTTGTAATAAAATTATTTTTTTAGACAAATGGTAAATATACCTGATGAATAACACCTAACTGAATACTCTGAATAAATTGATTATCAGCAAGATATAATCTATCAAACAATAAGACATGAAAAAAGGTGAACGAGAGTTCACCTTTTTTGCCCCAAATCTACCATGAACTTAACCTACTTATGTTATGGTATTATAAATGTATACTAAAAATAGTTACCTAAGTAATCTTTTAGACTAAAAGTACTAAAGTTAGTTAAAGCGAAATAATCCTTTAATAGGCACGCTCTTTGTTTCCTTCGAAAAAGTTAATAAAGGCTCTATTTACCACTCGATTACCTCCTACTGTTGGATAATCTCCCGTAAAATACCAGTCTCCTAAATTTTTAGGACAAGCCTTATGTAAATTTTCTACAGATTGGAAAATAATTTCTACTTCAGCATTTACAGACTCATCACTTAATAATTGAGATATTTTAGCCGAAATTTCCTCTGGTGTAAATTGATTATAAATTTCATTTACAAAATTCTTAACATCCTTATCTGGTAAATCTACTTGTGCTATACACTTATGATAAACTTCTTCTACTAAATCGTATTTATCATTATCCTTCAACAACTCTAAAGCCGCATTAAAAGCTACCAACGTTTCCAAGTTAGCCATATCAATACCATAGCAATCTGGAAAACGAATTTGTGGTGCAGAAGAAACTACTACTATTTTTTTAGGATGTAATCTATCCATCATTTTAATAATACTCTTCTTTAATGTTGTACCACGAACAATACTATCATCAATAATAACAAGATTATCTGTTGGCTTAATTACACCATAAGTAACATCATAAACGTGTGCTACTAAATCGTCCCTACTACTATCTTCAGTAATAAACGTTCTTAACTTAACATCCTTAATTGCTATTTTCTCTATACGTGGTCTTTCTTTTAAAATATCGATAACCTGCTGTTTTGCTAGCTTTCCATCACCTTTTAGAATCGCTTGAGTTTTACGCTCGTTAAGGTATTCTTCTACAGTTTCAATCATTCCATAAAAAGATGTTTCAGCTGTATTTGGAATATACGAAAACACAGAGTTTGCTGTATCGTTTCCAATTGCTTTTAATACCTCTGGCATTAACAACCTTCCAAGCATTTTACGCTCTTGGTATATTTCTGCATCACTACCACGAGAAAAATATACACGTTCAAAAGAACACGCTTTACGCTCTAAAGGCTCTAAAATTTTCTTAATAGAAACTTCTCCTGATTTTTTAGTAATAATGGCATGTCCAGGATCTAACTCCTTTACATCATCAAACTCTACATTGAATACAGTTTGAATAACTGGTCGCTCTGAAGCAACAACAACAACCTCATCATCCTTATAATAATAAGCTGGACGAATACCAGAAGGATCTCTTAAAACAAAACTATCACCATGCCCTAACATTCCTGCCATTGCATAACCTCCATCCCAATTTTTAGCAGCCCTCTTAAGTATTTTTGCAACATTTAAGCGCTCTGCAATTAATGGAGAACATTCACTTTTTTTATAACCTTCTTTTTTAAGTGTCTTGTAAATTTTACTAACAGCATCATCAAGAAAATGTCCTATTTTCTCCATAATGGTTATAGTATCTGTGTATTCTTTTGGATGTTGACCAAGTTCTACCAAACTACTAAATAACTCTTTTACATTTGTCATGTTAAAGTTACCTGCTAGAATTAGATTTCTATGTTGCCAGTTATTTTGACGTAAAAACGGATGTACACTTTCTACGCTATTTTTTCCAAAAGTACCATAACGCACATGACCTAAAAGTACTTCGCCAATGTATGGTATGTTTTGTTTTTGTAAAGCGACATCATCACTATACTCTGGATGCGCTTCTAATTCATTATTAATACGCTCATTAATTTGAGCAAAAATATCTTGAATTGGTTGCTGCTCGATAGAGCGCACTCTACTTATATAACGTTCGCCTGGTTTTGTATCTAATTTAATACTGGCAAATCCTGCACCATCTTGTCCACGATTGTGCTGTTTTTCCATTAGCAAATACATCTTATTCACTCCGTAAAAAGCGCTTCCGTATTTTTCTTTATAAAATTCTAATGGTTTTAAAAGCCTAATATGTGCAATTCCGCACTCGTGTTTTAAAGCATCACTCATTGTTGTTGTGTTGTGTTGTTGAGAGTTGTATGTTAATTTACAAAAATATTGTAAAAAATAATGTTTATTAAATTATATGAAATAAAAAACGCACTCAGTTTTGAGCGCGTTTTTTATTTTATTTTAATTCTATTTCGAATTGTGTTAAATCCTTGAATTGCTGTAAGCGCTCGAAGATTTCTGCATCTGTTAAAGTTAGCATACGTTCTGTACCAAACTTCTCTACGCAAAAGGATGCAAGAGCAGAACCGTATATTACTGCATTTTTCATGTTCTCGAAAGAGATGTTTCCTGTTTTAGCAAGATATCCAGAAAAACCACCTGCAAATGTATCTCCTGCTCCTGTTGGATCAAAAACTTCTGCTAAAGGTAGAGCTGGTGCATAAAACATATCTCCGTTATTAAATAGTAAAGCGCCATGCTCTCCTTTTTTAATAACTACATACTGTGGTCCCATTTCATGAATTTTCTTTGCAGCATTCACTAAAGAATATTCACCAGATAATTGGCGAGCTTCTTCATCGTTAATGGTAATAACATCTACGTTTTTTAATACTGCTTTTAAATCGTCCATAGCAATATCCATCCAGAAATTCATGGTATCTAAAATAGCCAATTTAGGTTTTTTAGACATTTGATCTAAAACACTTTGCTGTGTTAATGGATGTAAATTCCCAAGCATTACAATATCTGCGTCCTTATATGCTTCTGGAACAACAGGTGTAAAATGCTCTAATACATTTAGCTCTGTTGCTAATGTATCTCGAGTATTCATATCGTTATGGTATTTTCCACTCCAAAAGAAAGTTTTACCATCTTTTACAATTTCTATACCTTCAATATCTATTTTTCTATCGGTTAAAAGGTCTAAATATTCCTTCGGAAAATCGCCACCTACTACAGAAACTGCAGCAGAATCTACGTTATCAAAGTTTGATGCAGACAAACCAATATAAGTTGCTGCTCCTCCAAGAATTTTATCTGTTTTACCAAATGGTGTTTCAATAGCATCAAAAGCTACTGTACCTACTATTACTAATTTGCTCATAAAGCGTTCTTAAAAATTAAAGTGCAAATATAGGTTTTTTAGTCGCATTTTTTTGATTTTCCTTTCGGAATAAAATTGAAATCTATTAAGTTATTTTACAGATATTAGCAATTCACTTACAAAAAAGAACAGTTCGCTATTCTTTATTTTTTTTGAAGCTTTAAATCTTAGATGTTTGCTTTGAATTAATAAAACTTGATATGAAAAAATTAAAAAAAGCTTTTGTTTATGCGTTGATTGTAACTGTTGTAATTAATGGAATTGGTTTTTTGGCTGCTGTTAGTAATGCAGGCTTAGAATCTACAATTACAGATTTTAAAAAAATATCTAGAATAACAATCGCCCTCTTCTTTATACCAACTTTCTTGTCTATACTGTTTTATAGAAAAGAAGTTTTAAAGGAATAAAACATTTTTTAATTCCTACATTAATTTGTTTTGCAACTGTTTATTTAATAATACGATTTAGTATGATACCTTATGACAAAACTTCTTATCATGGAGCAGCAGGTCTTGCTTTAAATAACGCTGTAGGATCTGTAATTATGCTTTTATTAAATATTTTGATTATTTATATAGGTAAAAGCGAAACAAAATCGAAGAAAATTAAAAAGCTAAGTATTAGCTCTGTAATAATCCTAATTATTATCATTCTTGTAACAATATTTATACTTATTGGCATTCCTTTAATGTCTAATAATCCGCCGAAATATGCAGATGGACAATTAACAAAAACAATATTTTTTTATCTTATAACTTCTTCAATTACTTGTTTCTCCTTTTTTTACGTTTATAAAGGTTTTTTTAAGTCAAAAAAAATTATAGCTATAGTAATAGTATATTTTGCAAATCTGATTTTATTTCCAACTGTATTTCTAGGATTTAGAATTTTTGAAACAAGTTTTCTACTTTCTGTAGCCCTTTCTATTCCTTTTCCTTTAGTTATTACTGTTTCAATTCACACCTATTTCATCTATCTAATCAACAAACAAGAGAAACAAGTCCTTAAACAAATAGGTGTTGAAGCTTCATTAAAATATCAACAGTTAAAATCGCAAATAAGTCCGCATTTTCTATTTAATAATATTAGTGTTTTAACAGGCTTAATTGAAGAAGACCAAGAAAAAGCAGTGAAATTCTCAGAAGACTTATCTAAAGTGTATCGTTATTTTTTGGACCAAGAGACTCAAGATTTAGTAACTTTAAAAGACGAACTAGCTTTTGCAAACAAATACATTGCGTTGTTAAAAGTACGTTTCGAAAATGCTTTAATATTCAATTCTAATGTAAAAGAAACCAAATCGTATTATATGCTACCAATGGCTTTACAACAAGTGTTCGAAAATGTTGTAAAACATAACGAACTAAGTGAGGAAAAACTAGTAACCATAACGCTGTTTATCGAAAAAAATTTTCTAACAGTTTCAAATACTTTACATCCAAAAATATCAATTGAAACCTCCAAACCTACAGGATTAGAAAACATTAAAAACAGATACGCTTACTTTACAGATGAAAAAGTGATTATTATTAAAACCGATAATCAATTCACAATAAAATTACCATTATTAAAACCAGAAGCGTAATGAAAGTAGTAATTATAGAAGATGAATTAGCTTCAAGCAGAAGACTTGAACGCATGCTAAATACTTTTAATTATGAAATTGTGGCTAGTTTAGTTTCGGTAAAATCTGCAATACAATGGTTTCAAAATAATAAACATCCAGATATATTGTTTCTAGATATTCATTTAGCTGATGGTTTATGTTTTGAAATTTTTAAACAGGTTAAAATTACGAGTCCAATTGTTTTTACAACAGCATTTAGCGAATACAGTATAAAAGCTTTCGATTACAATAGTATTTCCTATTTATTAAAACCTATTAATAAAAATGAACTTGAAAAGTCAATAATAAAAGCTAATACATTCTATAAAAACGAAAAAGAATTAATGACTTTAAAAGAGGTTATTGAAAACGAAAACCTTCAGGTTTACAAAACAGAATTTGCTGTAAGAATAGGAAAGAAAATTAAAATATTAAAAACTAAAACTATTGATTGCTTTTACAGTGAAGACAATACCACTTACTTAAGGAGCGAGAATTCTAATTATATAATAAACGATGCGCTTTCTAGCTTAGAAACAAAATTAAATAGCAATCAGTTTTTTAAAGTCAATAGAAAGTTTATTATCAACAAGGAATCGATAGAGAATGTAACTACGCACACAAACAGTAGATTTAAAATTGAATTAAAAAACTACAACGAAACTATAATTATAGTGAGTAGAGAAAGAGCAAAAGACTTTAAAATTTGGCTTAACTAAACTACTTTCTCCCAAAATCTGCAGGTATTTCTCCCCAAGCTTTAGTTTCCCATTTTACAATGGTAGTTTTATATTCATTCTCTTTTAGCCAAATCACAGCTCTATCAACGAGATCGTAAACAGGTTTATTTTTCGCAGTACGCTGCAATTTAGAATTGCATGTTTTTTTACGCACCCAGCTCATAGCTGTTCTAGAATCTGTATATAAAATACGATCACTATCGTGTTTTTTAAGAAAACTTAAACCATGAACCAAAGCTAAAAACTCACCAATATTATTTGTGCCTTGCGCAAAAGGACCCTGAATAAAGAGTTGTTTTTTAGATTTTGTGTCGACACCACGGTATTCCATAATTCCTGGATTTCCACTTGAAGCAGCATCTACAGCAATAGAATTATAATTAGGCTTACCTATTTTTTTTAGTTGCTCTGCAGACAATTCTGTCTTAAAACTTTTGTTTTTTCCTATAAAATCGAAATAGTTTCCATTTAAAGCTTCATTAGCAGCATCTTCAGTAGCAAAAGATTTGTATTGTGCACCATCGTAATTTTTAATTTGCACTTTACAATCTTTCCAGGATTTAAAAACGCCAGTTTTATGTCCTTTCCAAACGGTATAATATTTTTTCTTTTTACTCATCTCTTACGTTTCCGTGAAAATGGAAATCTTATTTATTTTCTGAAATTAATAAACTATTTACAACCTCAGGAAAATGTTTCATTTCCAATTCATGAATCTTATTAGCGATATCCTCCGCATTATCCGTAGTTAAAACCTTACATTTTGCTTGAAAAATGATTGCACCTTCATCATAATGTTCATTTACGTAATGAATTGTTATGCCCGTTTCAATTTCTTTTTCTCGAACAACGGCTTCATGAACATGCATTCCATACATGCCTTTTCCTCCAAATTTTGGAAGCAAAGCTGGATGTACATTTATTACTTTATTAGGAAAATGTCTTAAGATCTTCTCTGGGAATTTCCAAAGAAAACCCGCAAGAACTATTAGGTCTGGATTAGCAGACTTTAGGATATTAAGCACATCTTCGGTTTCACTAAAGGCTATTTTATTAAAAGATAAGGCGCTAACTTTCAGTTTTTTACAGCGGTCCAAAACTTTGGCACGCGGATTGTTAGTTAATACTTGAATAACAGACGCATTGTCGCTATTTTGAAAAAACCTTATTAAATTTTCAGCATTACTTCCGCTTCCGGACGCAAAAATTACTACACGTTTCATTTTCTAGAATTCAATGTTAAATCTTCAAACAAAAAAAGAATAATTATTAACAATTACGGGCTAAAACAGAAATTCCTCGAAATAAATTATTAACTTTCGGAGTCTTTTTTAATAGAAAGATCGGTTTTAAAATAAAGTTTTTTATTTTTGCCTCTTAATTAAAACTAAAAAAATTAAAATTATGTCAGACATTGCATCAAGAGTAAAAGCGATAATCGTAGACAAATTAGGTGTTGATGAAAACGAAGTTGTAACTGAAGCTAGCTTCACGAACGACCTAGGAGCAGATTCATTAGACACAGTTGAATTAATTATGGAATTCGAAAAAGAATTCGATATCCAAATTCCAGACGATCAAGCAGAGAACATAGCAACAGTTGGTCAAGCTGTATCATACATTGAAGCTGCAAAATAAGCACTAATATTTATGGAACTAAAGCGAGTTGTAGTTACGGGTCTAGGAGCACTTACACCTATTGGAAACACCAAAGATGAATATTGGGATGCCCTACTTAAAGGTAAAAGTGGTGCTGCGCCTATAACGTATTTTGATACTGAAAAGTTTAAAACAAAATTCGCTTGTGAGTTAAAAAACTTTGTCGCAACCGATTTTCTAGATAGAAAAGAGGCGCGAAAAATGGACAGGTTTACGCAGTACGCAATGGTCGCATCTGATGAGGCTATTGCGGACTCAAACCTAAATTTAGATACCATCAACAAATTAAGAGTTGGTGTTATTTGGGGAGCAGGAATTGGAGGATTGGAAACGTTCCAGAACGAAGTATTAAACTTTGCCGCTGGAGATGGTACACCAAGATTTAATCCTTTCTTTATCCCAAAAATGATTGCAGATATTGCACCAGGAAACATATCTATTAAAAATGGATTTATGGGACCTAACTACACAACTGTATCTGCTTGCGCATCATCTGCTAACGCAATGATAGATGCTTTAAATTATATTCGTTTAGGACATTGCGATGTTATTGTTACAGGTGGTAGTGAAGCCGCTGTAACTATTGCAGGAATGGGCGGATTTAATGCTATGCATGCATTATCAACAAGAAATGAAAGCCCAGAAACAGCTTCAAGACCTTTTGATGGAACTAGAGATGGTTTTGTTTTAGGTGAAGGTGCTGGAGCAATTATTCTTGAAGAATACGAACATGCAAAAGCAAGAGGCGCAAAAATTTACGCTGAAGTATTAGGTGGCGGTATGTCTAGTGATGCTTACCACATGACAGCTCCACATCCAGAAGGAATAGGTGTTATTGCAGTTATGAAAAACTGTTTAGAAAACGCTGGTTTAAAACCTGAAGATGTAGACCACATTAATACACATGGAACATCTACACCGCTTGGTGATGTTGCAGAACTTAAAGCTATTACTGAAGTTTTTGGTGATCACGCTAAAAACATCAATATAAATTCTACAAAATCAATGACTGGTCACTTATTAGGTGCAGCTGGTGCTATTGAGTCTATTGCATCTATTTTAGCAATGGAACATGGTATCGTGCCTCCAACAATTAACCATACAGTTGTTGACGAAAGAATAGATCCTAGTTTAAACTTAACGCTTAACCATCCTCAGAAACGCGAAATTAAAGTCGCGATGAGTAACACCTTTGGTTTTGGCGGACATAATGCTTGTGTATTATTTAAAAAGTTAGATTAAAGCTTTAATGAAAAGAATTCGAAACATATTCTCAAAATCTAAAAAAGAAAAAGGAGAATTCTTTACAACCATTTCAGAGATTATAGGCTACAAACCTAAAACGATTAAACACTTTAAAACAGCGTTTACACATCGTTCTATGAATATTAAAAACGAGAATGGTCATATTATAAATTATGAACGCTTGGAGTTTTTAGGCGATGCTATGCTAAGTTCTGTAATAGCGCATCACTTGTATATTGAAGTGCCTAGTGGTGACGAAGGTTATCTAACAAAAATGCGCTCTAAAATTGTAAGTAGAGAACATTTAAATGAGCTTGGTCGTGACTTAAAACTTATCAAATTAGTAGAAAGTAAAATTCCAAAAGGGCAGTTTGGTGATAATATTCATGGTAATTTATTCGAATCCTTAGTAGGTGCTATTTATTTAGATGGTAACTATAAAGCTTGTGAGAAATTTATTTACAAACGTGTTATTACACCTTTTGTAGATATAGAGCAGCTTGAAGGAAAGGTTATTAGTTATAAATCATTATTGATTGAATGGTGCCAAAAAGAAAAAAAGACGTTCGATTATAATGTTTACGAAGATACTGGCAACGATAATATTCGTCATTTTTCTGTAAAACTATCTATAGACGATAAAATAGTATCAAAAGGTAGAGCAACTTCTAAAAAGAAAGCAGAAGAAAAAGCATCAAAACGCGCTTTTTTTGTGTTTCAAAATCAAATTTCGAAAGCTTTTTCATAAGTTATTGTTACTTTTCTTACTTCAAAATAAATTAAAAGTGAACTATAACGTTTTCGTGTTATGTTCTTGTTAAGATTCACTAAAATTAGCCACTTCAAACCATTTTAAATACTATATTTACATTTCTGTCAAAGAAAAAATTAGTATCAATATGGCAATTAAAAAACTCGTTTTAGATGATTTTTTAGAAGAGGAAGACTTCTCGCTTATTGGTATTCATTGCACTATTGAAGATTATCGCTTAGCTTACTTACTTAATAAAGCTTTAGAATTGAAGCTAGTAAGGCAAGACAATGATATCGATAACAACAATAATAAAACAGCTTTTTCTATTTTTGAATGGCAGGACGATACACAATTTAAAACTTGGAATTTAGTATCTAACACTTGTAAAGTAACTACAAGCCAAACGGATAACAATACCGATTCACTATTTAGTTTTAATCCAACTGTAACAAAAACACACCATTTGGTGCCAGAGTTTAGCAAGGCCAATTACTTGTTAAAGATTAATAATGAGTTTAATTCTAAAAAAGAAAAACTCATTTTAGAAAAAATACTAAAAATAGATCAAGTTATTACAGCTTACAGTATAACTCCTGAAAGCTTAAAATCTAAAGATCAACTAATATTCAACTAATGTTAAGAAAGAAAACCAAAATAGTAGCGACCTTAGGTCCTGCGACAAGTAGCAAAGAAGTTTTAAAAGGTATGTTAGACGAAGGTGCTAACGTTTTTAGAATAAACTTCTCGCATGCAGATTATGATGATGTAAAAGAACGCGTACAAATGATACGTGAACTTAATGATGAATTTGGTTACAACGCTTCTATTTTAGCAGATTTACAAGGTCCTAAATTACGCGTTGGTGTAATGAAAGGCGAAGTATACGTACAACCAGGAGATGAAATTATTTTCGCAACTGGAGAACGTTTTGAAGGCACGAAAGAACGTGTTTACATGACTTACGACAAGTTTCCTCAAGATGCAAAAGCAGGAGAACGTATTCTTTTAGACGATGGAAAATTAATTTTCGAAGTTATTTCTTCAGATAAAGTATCAGAAGTAAAGGCTAAAGTTATACAAGGTGGTCCATTACGGTCTAAAAAAGGTGTAAACCTTCCAAACACAAACATCTCTCAACCTGCTCTAACAGAAAAGGATATTGAAGATGCTAAATTTGCTTGCGAATTAAAAGTAGATTGGTTAGCATTATCATTCGTGCGTCATGCCGAAGATTTAATGATACTACAAGAGCTTATTAAAAAGCATAGTGAACATAAAATTCCAATTATTGCTAAAATTGAAAAACCAGAAGGTGTTGCAAACATCGATAAAATTGTTGCTTATTGCGATGGTCTAATGGTAGCTCGTGGAGATTTAGGAGTAGAAATTCCAGCAGAGGAAGTACCATTAGTACAAAAGCAATTAGTATTACGTGCTAAAAAAGCAAGAATACCAGTAATTATTGCTACACAAATGATGGAAACAATGATCGATAGCCTTACGCCAACGCGTGCAGAAGTTAACGATGTTGCAAACTCTGTAATGGATGGTGCTGATGCAGTAATGTTATCTGGAGAAACAAGTGTTGGTAAATACCCAGTACAAGTTATTAAGCAAATGGCAAACATTATTCGCAGCGTTGAAAATAGTGATTTAATTAACGTACCCGGAGAGCCTCCACATATTCGTACAAAACGTTACATCACGAAATCTATTTGTTATCATGCAGCGCATATGGCAAACGATATCAATGCAAAAGCCATATCAACACTAACAAATAGTGGTTATACAGCCTTTCAAATTTCGGCTTGGAGACCAAAATCTCATATATTAGTATTCACATCTAACAGGCGAATTTTAACGCAACTTAACCTACTTTGGGGAGTTACAGCATTCTATTACGATAAGTTTGTAAGTACAGACGAAACGATAGAAGATGTAAATAAATTAGCTCAAGACATGGGCTACCTTGAAAAAGGAGACATGCTTATTAGTCTTGCAGCCATGCCAATTCAAGAAAAAGGAATGGTAAACACATTAAGAGTTACGGAAATTTAGTAAGCAATTTACAGTCGCAGTAATACAGTATTTATTCGGATAAATAAAAATAATTTGGGCGTTACCTAAAGGTCGCGCTTTCCGCAGTCGCTCTCTGCGAGGAGCTTCAACAATGCTTCAATCGCTAACGCAGACCAAGGACAGTAAATATAAATTAGAACCAGTTACAATTTTGTAGCTGGTTTTTTATTTGTAAAAGCATTAATTAACCTCTAAACAAAAAGAAGTCATCTTTCATGTCTTCAATCTGGGTATCTTCATTGGTAATAATATAATCAATCGCTTTAGAGGTAAACGTATCACCTTTTTTGGTAAGTGAAACAATATTTTTATCCACAACAATCATATTATTCTTAAGTGCTAATTCCAAAACAGTTTTGGCACGTACTTTTTGCCAATTAATATGTTCTCGTAAATGATTAACATGTCTTTCTTCTAACTCATTATGGTTTTTTAAATGCAGTAAAAACGTTAATAAAGACACCTCAGTACGTTGTTGCTTTTCGCGATACATAACAGCAATTATACCTTTACTTGGTGCAAACAAATACACGAGCAAAAACAATAAACCTAACATAGTAGTAATAGAACCAGCAATAGAAGCGTCTAACCAATGCGCAAACCAATAACCAGAAATAGCACTCATAACGCCAAAAGTGATAGCGAGCCCTAACATCTTCTTTAAATCGGTAGTTAACAAATAGGCAGCAGCAGCAGGTGCAATCATAAGAGCGACTACTAAAATAGCACCTACGGCATCAAAAGCACCAACAGTTGTCACCGAAGCTACACTCATAAGCCCATAATGAATAATTGCAGGAGAAAACCCTAAAGAAGCAGCTAAACCAGCATCAAACGTACTTACTTTTAATTCCTTAAAAAAAGCAATAAGAAGCGCAACCGTAATACACAAAATAACACCAATAATCCATAACGCTTTTGGTCCAACATCTACTCCAGAAATTAATAACCTATCAAAAGGTGCAAAAGCCAATTCTCCCAAAAGCACTGCATCAACATCTAAATGCACATCATTGGCATTTTTGGCAATTAAAATAACACCAATACTAAACAGTGCAGGAAACACTAAACCAATAGCAGTATCTTCTTTAACCAATCCTGTTTTTTGAATATACTCTACCAAAACAACTGTAATAATACCAGTAAAAGCAGCAAATAAAATTAATAAAGGCGAATTAAGATCTTGTGTTATAAAAAAACCAATAACAATACCCGGAAGTATCGAATGACTTATAGCATCGCTTATCATCGCCATTTTACGTAACACCAAAAATGTACCAGGAATAGCGCAGGCAATGGCCACTAAACTCGCAATAAGCTGTATTTCTATTTGAGCGTTATTCATCTTCTGTAGATTGTTTAGTATATAAATTTTCGGCAGTTTCAAAACCAACTTTGGTTAAACTCCACATA
Organism: Lacinutrix algicola; assembly: GCF_001418085.1. Lineage (GTDB taxonomy): Bacteria > Bacteroidota > Bacteroidia > Flavobacteriales > Flavobacteriaceae > Lacinutrix > Lacinutrix algicola. The sequence goes on along the minus strand of NZ_LIQH01000036.1, from coordinate 79,083 downwards.
TTTCCTTCTAGTTCTACATAATCCATTTCAACTAATTTCTGAAGTGTTTTACGCGTATAACCTTGAAAGCTATTTAATAATTTAATAGCATGAGGATGCGAAACATTCTCATGTGTTTCTGCAATATGATGCATAAAGGCTAACGTTTTATGTAACTCTAAATCGCGTCTGTTTTTAATAAATCGTATTTGCTTAAATAGCAATCCACGACTTGGTGAAAACACAAAAGAAAACAATACAAAAACCGAAGCTACCAACACAATTACTGGTCCTGTAGATAAATTGGTTTGGCTTGCACTAATTGCTGTTCCAAAAACACCAGAAAAAGCTCCAAAAATAGCAGCCAAAAACACCATTGTTGCCAAACTATTTGTCCATTGTCTTGCCGCAGCAGCAGGTGCTAAAAGCATAGCACTCATTAAAACTACACCAACAGTTTGCAAACCTAAAACAATGGCTAATACAATAAAACTAGTAATTAATATATCTATAAATTTAGTATTGAAACCTAATGTTTTAGTGTAATCTGCATCAAATAATAAAAGTTTAAATTCTTTCCAAAACAATAACAAAACAAACAAACACAAGCCAGTAACTATAGCCATTAACCAAACATCGCTTTCTACTAAAGTAGCTGCTTGTCCAAAAAGATATTTATCTAAACCAGCTTGATTAGCATTAGGTTGTTTTTGTATAAACGTTAATAATAACATACCAAAACCAAAAAATAGAGATAAAATTAAACCTAAAGCGGTGTCACTTTTTAAATGTGTTTTTTTAACGATACTTCTAATCCAAAACGTACCAACTAAGCCACTAACCAAAGCACCTAAAAGCAATGTATTAGAATCTTTTGCTCCAGTAATTAAAAAAGCGATTGCAATTCCTGGTAAAGCGGCATGCGAAATAGCATCACCAAGTAAACTTTGTTTTCTAAGCACTGCAAAACTACCAAGCATTCCTGTTACTGCTCCTAAAATTGCAGTTCCTAGTGTGATGGTTCTTAGTGTATAGTCACTAAAGACTAATGAAAAATATTCTTGGATATCCATTATTCTTGAACACTTACTTTAAAATTAATACCATAGGTTTTTGTTAAATTATCATCATTAAAAATGTCTTTAACTGGACCTGTAGCAATTTTCTTTACATTTAAAAACGTTACCCAATCAAAATATTCAGGAACCGTTTGTAAATCGTGATGTACAACAATTACGGTTTTACCTGCTTTCCTTAATTCTTTTAAAATATTAATAATAGCAATTTCTGTTGTTGCATCAACACCTTGAAATGGCTCATCCATAAAATAAATAGATGCATTTTGCACTAAAGCACGTGCTAAAAATATACGCTGTTGTTGTCCACCAGACAACTGATTAATTTGTCTATTTTTAAAGGCTAACATTCCAACTTTTTCCAAAGCTTCTAAAGCTGCTTTTTTTTCTTTTTGTCTTGGTCTTTTAATCCACCCCAAACTTCCATACGTTCCCATCATAACAACGTCTAAGGCTGTAGTTGGGAAGTCCCAATCAACACTTCCTTTTTGTGGTACGTATGCAACTAATTGCCTCTGTTTTTGGTATGGTTTACCATAAATAGTAACACTACCTGCAATAGGTTTTAAAATACCTAAAATAGACTTTATAAGGGTTGATTTTCCAGCACCATTTGGTCCAACAATAGCCATTAAAACACCTTCCGGAATTTCTAAATCAATATCCCAAAGTACAGGTTTATAGTTGTAAGCTACTGTTAAATCGTCTACCTTAACTGCTATTTGTTTACTCATGTTATTCAAAATTAATCTCAATTTGAAATCTTTCTTTAGCATTCTTATTCCTCATTCCGTACTCTAGTATTGCTAAGTTAGATTCATTAACAGATACAGAGTCTTTATATATTAAATTAGAGAAGTTTGCTCCTGCTTTATATAATTTATAATCTAAATATTGACTTAGTATTCCGTCTTCTGAAGTAATAATTATCTTGAATAGAACGAAATAATTTGGAGCTATTTCTAATACTTTAGAATTGTAAAAATCTAGCTGACTGTCTAAACTGAAGCCTTTATTATCTCTATTAATAAAAAACTCCTTTACTTTTAATTTATAACGACTGTCTTTGAAAACCTCTTTGATTTCGTTTCTATAATACTCATTTGTTCCTTTATAATTCTTTTTTATACTAGCTATAGCATTTGGCAACTCGCTTTTATCTACGGTAAAGTAAAACTCAATATTACTAATATGAGAATCTTCATTATCCATATTTAAATTAGGACAAAATCTATATTGTTGCCTTATATATAAATCTAACTTTCTCCAAATCTTGACTTCTAAAGATAAGCTACTCTCATTTATTTTCAAATCTGAAAAACCTAAATAAGAAACAGAATCTATTGTATTCCCACCTTCAGCATCAAACTCAATTGTAGCTTTAATTATTTTAACCTTAGAATATTTCTGAATAGAATCTAAGTTTAAATTTACAAATTCATGTAGATCTAAAATGTTTGAATCTACATCACAAGTATATTCTTGTGAATAGGCAAACATAGAAACAATACAAACTAGTAATTTAAAAATTATTTTCATTAATTTATTTCAAGGCATTTACAATTGTATTCACATTATACTCAAACATTCCTATATAAGTTCCTTCTACAGTTCCTGCACTACCAAGCGCATCAGAATACAAAGTACCTCCAATAACAACTTCGTGGTCTTTAGATTTAACAGCTGCTTGCAATGCTTCAATAGTACGTTTTGGCACAGAACTTTCTACAAAAATAGCTTTTACCTTATTTTCTATTATAAAGGTAGCTAATTTTTGAACATCTTGTACTCCGGCTTCTGTAGCTGTACTTATACCTTGAAGACCGACAACATTAAAACCGTAATTTTTCCCAAAGTAATTAAAAGCATCATGCGCAGTAACAAGTATTCTTTTTTCTTTTGGAAGTGTTTCTATAGTTGTTAAAACCTTTTCTTCTAACGTTTCTAATTTTTTAAGAAATAGTGTTTCATTTTCTAAAAAAGTAGCAGCATTTTTAGGATCTTTTTCAGATAAAACCGCAGTAACTTTTTTAGCAAATTGCTTAAAAAAAGCAATATTAAACCACACATGCGGATCGTAATTTGAAGCAAAATATTCCGAACCTATTAATTGAGACTTATCTAAAGCTGCACCAAGCTCTATTGTATTTGTAGTTTTGCTTCCCATTTTCTCGAAAACCTCAACCAGCTTTCCTTCTAAATGTAAGCCATTATAAAAGATAACATCTGCATTTACTAATTTAGACACATCACCTTCACTTGCTTTAAATAAATGCGGATCTACTCCACTTCCCATTAAACCTTGTGTATTTACTAAATCGCCACCAATGTTATTAACCAAATCGGTTATCATTGTTGTTGTAGTGACCACATTTAGTTTACCTGTATCTTCTTTAACATCGTTTTTACAAGCAAATGTAATGACGGCTAATAGTAATATTATTATGTTTTTTTTCATGAGTCTAAAAATTTGTTGTGAAGGTACTAAAAATGATGCAATTAGTTTAAAGTATATCTCAGACCAAGAAAAACACGTCTCCCTTGGTTTGGTCCATAAACATACGAAGGATCAAAAGTAAGCGCATAAGGATTATTAGCTGTTACTTGTGCGTTTCCTTGATTGTCAAACTGCACCTCTTCATCAAAAGGATCATTTGCTCTTGCTATAATAAATGGATTATTATTATTTGGTGTCCAATTTAAAATATTTTTTACACCACCATATATTTCAAAATTATTAAAACCATCGTACGTAGCTTGAATGTTTTGAATACTCCATGTTGGCAAATACTCTTGTCTTGGATCTAAATCACCTAAAGTTGGTAATCGCATTGGGCCATAAATATTTCCCGTATAATCGAACGTTAAATTTGTTGGATAATTTTTATAAGAAAACGACCAAGTACCTGTAAAGCGTTCTGTTAATATTTACCTAGTTTTTACATCATTTTCTGTTTGATTAACGTCTTGAACCGTAACACCCAAACCTCCTGATATTCCACTACCAAAAACTGCATCAACATTTAAACTAAAACCTTTTGACTCTGAAAAACCATCTAGGTTATCGTAAATAATTTGATTTGGATTGGTGCCGTAATCTGGAATAATAGCATTAGAAAAATAAGTATACCAAGCAGAAGCATCTATTGTAAATTGCATTCCATTTTTAGTGTATATTTTTTTTAAGTAATTAACATTTACATTAAACGATTGCTCTGGTTTTAACTCCTCTTCTACAATAACATCACGAGAACCTGTTAAGGCTGCATGCTCTTCGGTAAACAAGTTAACCACTCTAAACCCTGTTCCTGCGTTTACTCTAAAAATATCATCGCTTGTAGGTTTATAACGATATGCCACTCGCGGCGTTACAATAGAACCATGACGTTTATCGTAATCATAACGCAGTCCTAAAAGTACTTTTTGTTTTTTAGTTAAGGTAATTTCGTCTTGCACAAAAACAGATGGAATTATAATATTATCTGCTTCTACAGTTGCTGTAGTATTGTCGTTATAATAATTATAGCGTCCTGCAACGCCAAAAAGTAAATCATGATTTTTTAAAGGTTTATCCCAAGTTATCTGCCCGAAACCTATACGCTGCTGTGCTAAATAAGGCACATTACCATAAACCGAATTTTGGTCATGATCTGAATATGAAAACTGAAAATTCATGTTTTCCTCTACTGGTAATTGGTACTCTCCAAGCAACTCGTATCGTGTGGTATAAATACTTTCACCATAAACTTCGTCTCCACCTCTAAAACCTTTATTCCATTGTAATTCTCCTCCCCAACGGTCTTCGTAAAAAAAACGTCCTGCAAGAGAAAATTTCTTTTTACTCTCTCTACTAAAACTCCATTTTTGAAATACCGAAATACGGTCTTGCAGCGTTAAGTCTGTAAAATTATCGTTGTTATTATCTATTGGATTATCATATTTAAAATAATTTGTACCAAACAAAAGTGTCGCTTTTTCACCAACTTTTGTTTTAAAACCAATATCTGCATTTACTTCTCCCCAACCACTAACATAACTATCTGCAAAAACAATAGGCGCATGCTCTGGAAGTTTTGTAATTATATTTATTAAACCACCAACAGCTTCACTGCCGTAAAGTGATGACGCAGGACCTTTTACAATTTCAATTTGTTCGATTAAAGAATTTGGAATTCCTGACAAACCATAAACAGTAGATAAACCACTTACTATAGGCATACCGTCGATTAAAACCAAAGTATAAGGCCCTTCTAAACCATTAATATGAATATCTCCAGTATTACAAACATTACAATTTAGCTGTGGTCTTACTCCGTTTACATTCTGAAGTGCTTCGAAAATGTTTGGCGTTGGATTCTTTTTTAAGAAAGCAGGTGTATACACCTCAACAGGCACCGGACTTTCTAAACGACTAACCGCTTTTAACGTTCCTGTTATTACAACTTCACCTAAAGCTTGATTTTCTAGTAAATCGAAATTAACAATACTATTAGCATTAGAAACAATTATACTTTTTTTTCTTGAGTTAAAACCTGTAAACGAAGCAATAATTTTATATTCTCCTGAAGGCACATTTTTAATCTCGAAAGAACCATCCTCTTCGCTTGTTGTTCCTAAGGTTGTGCCTTGTAAATAAACATTAGCATATGGTAATGTTTCTCCTTCGGAAGTTATTACTCCAGAAATAGCGACTGTATTTTGAGCTTGACAAAACAAGCCTAAACAAAAAATAAAAGTAGTTATTCGTTTCATGAAATTTATATTTTGCACAAATGTAAATAAAAATTTAGACTAATCTAAATTTAAATTTTAGAAAATTATATTACTATATTTGTTTCTGTTATATAAACCTATGATTACACTTACTGAAGAAAATTATATTAAAGCTATTTATCACCTTGGAAAACAAGGTGTAGAAACGGTAAATACAAATGCTATTGCAGAAGCTTTACAAACTAAAGCCTCATCGGTAACAGATATGTTAAAGAAATTAGCAGAGAAAGGTTATGCCGATTACATAAAATACCAAGGTGTAAATTTAACTGTACAAGGAAAGAAAATTGCAATAGGCATTATTAGAAAACACCGCCTTTGGGAAGTTTTTTTAGTTGAAAAACTAAATTTTAAATGGGATGAAGTGCACCAAGTTGCTGAAGATTTAGAGCATATAAAATCTGAAAAACTAATTGACCAATTAGATGCTTATTTAAAACACCCAACTCACGATCCACATGGTGACCCAATACCAGATAGAGATGGTAATTTTAAACAAATTGAAAAAATATTATTATCACAAGCCATTTTAGGAAACAAATACAAATGTGTTGGTGTTAAAGATACATCTTCTGCTTTTTTAAATTATTTAGACGCTAATGCTATAGCTTTAGGAACAGAAATTGTATTACTACATAAAGAACCTTTTGATCAGTCTATTAAAATTGAAATAAATAATCGTGAAATTACAGTCTCTCAAAATGTTGCTAAAAATCTATTTTTAAAAACTGTTTAATTATGAAATATTTACTTTCCGTTTTAGTATTTTTTACCATGCTATTTTCGTTTGCTCAAGACTCTACAACGGTTAAAGTAAAAACACCTAAAATTGTTTCTAAATTAATCTATGGTAAAACCATTAGTATAGATGATTTAGAATTAAAATTTATTAGTTTAGAAAGCGATTCTCGCTGCCCTACAGGCGTGCAATGTGTTTGGGCTGGTGAAGCTATAGCAATAGTAGATGTTTATAAAAATGGTCAAAAATTAGAACAAAAGAAAATTACTTTTCCTAATAGAAAAAAAATTTTAACCGGTAATTTATTTTCATCTGAAACACTTAACATTTCTGGATTAAATATTGCTCCGTATCCAAAACATAATATTAAAATTAAGCCTGAAGACTACTATATTCAATTAGATATTAGAAACTAATTTTTATTTAAATAAAATAGAAAAACCTCATAAGCTTAAAACTTATGAGGTTTTTTTATGTTTGAGTAAGTGCGTTAAGGATGGAACGGTCTGTTTGAGCTCTTTTTTGTTTTTCTCAAAAAAAGCGAGTAGTGACAGCCTGTTAAAACGCCCAAAACTTATAGCTTAAAAAAAATGTTATTCTATTTTTTTGAACTGTTTAGTGGCACCCGCAATCATCTGTTCCGCAAGTTTTTTTAGACTTCTTTTTCCAGAAATACTTCTTTACAAGAAATCCTACAGCAAAACTTAAGATTATTAAAACGATAATATTTTGAAGTGTTGTGCTCATTATTTTAAGAATTGATATGCTATTAATGCAAAAATATATGCAATAGCCGTCATGATTGTAAATTGATAAACTGGCCATTTCCAACTATTGGTTTCCTTTTTTACAATTGCTAAAGTACTCATACATTGCATGGCAAAAGCATAGAATAATAGTAGTGAAATTCCTGAAGCAAAATTAAATAATGGTCCGCCAAGAATTGGATTTATTTCGCCTGCCATTCTGTTTTTTATGGTTTCTTCGTCATCACTACCTACACTATAAATAGTTGCTAGCGTACCTACAAAAACCTCACGTGCTGCGAAAGAACTTACAATGGCAATACCAATTTTCCAGTCGTAACCTAAAGGTCTAATGGCTGGCTCAATAGCATGTCCTGCAATACCAATAAAAGAATGTTCTAGTTTGTGTGATGCTATTTTATGTTCTAAATCGTCTGTACTTAAATTATCTTGAGCGTATTGTTCTGTTATAATATTTTCGGCATTATTAAATTGTTCACCTGGCCCATAAGAAGCCAATACCCAAAGGACAATTGAAATTGCTAAAATTATTTTTCCCGCACCAAAGATGAAAGATTTTGTTTTTTCTAAAACCGTTAATGCTACGTTTTTTAAAAGTGGCACTTTATAGTTTGGCATTTCGACAACGAAAAACGACTTACTTTTTATTTTTAGAATTTTATTTAAAACCCAAGCCGAACCAACTGCTGCACCAAAACCTATTAAATACAATAACATTAATGTTAATGCTTGATAGCTTAAACCTAATATTCGTCCTTCCGGAATAACTAATGAAATAATAATTAAATATACCGGTAAACGCGCAGAACAGGTTGTAAAAGGCGTCACTAAAATGGTAATTAAACGTTCTTTCCAGCTTTCTATATTTCGTGTTGCCATTATTGCAGGAATAGCACAAGCAGTACCCGAAATTAAGGGCACAACACTTTTACCGCTTAGTCCAAAACGACGCATGACTCTGTCCATTAAAAATACCACACGACTCATATACCCACTTTCTTCTAAGATGGCGATAAAAAGGAATAAGAATGCAATTTGAGGTATAAAAATAACAATTCCACCAAGCCCAGAAATAATACCTTCGGCAATTAAATCTGTTACCTTCCCTCCTCCCGGGAAGGTATCTTTCACCCAATTACTTAATGATGCAAAAGAGGAATCTATCCAGTCCATAGGTATACTTGACCAATCGTAAATAGCTTGAAAAATAGTTAAAAGAATAAAAAAGAAAATAACATATCCCCAAATTTTATGCGTTAGAATACGATCTAATTTTGCACGTACATCTGTTGCTTGAGACGCATCTATAGTTTGTCCTTTTTTAAGAACATTGTTAATAAACTGATAGCGTTTTATAGTTTCTTTTTGCTGAAGTCTTTTTAAGTCACCTTCAGATTTTGTTTTAAAACTAGCAATGGCATCTATAACTTTTCTATCTGTTTTACCAAAATTTACATCTTGAGTAATAACCAACCATAATTTATATAACAGTTGATTAGGAAAAGCATTACGTAATCTATTAAAGTACTCTACATCAATATCCGATGCGCTTAAACAAGGCTTAATAGAGAGTTCTTTATAATTAGCAATTTGTTGTTTTAAGTTATCTATACCTTCGTTTTTACGCGTACTAATAACCGCTATTTTAGTTTCTAATTGCTGTTCTAAATATTCGATATCTAAGGTAATACCTTTTCTACGCATTCTATCCGCCATGTTTACCACTAGCAAACAAGGAATTTCGAGATCTTTAATTTGTGTAAAAAGTAAAAGGTTACGTTTAAGATTTTCTACATCACTAACAACAACAGCTACGTCTGGAAAATCTTTATCGTTTCTATTTAAAAGTAATTCTATAACTACGTTTTCGTCTAAAGACGATGCATTTAAACTATACGTACCCGGTAAATCTATAATGTGAGCTTTTACGCCACGTGGTAGCTTACAAATACCTTCTTTTTTCTCTACGGTAATACCTGGATAGTTACCAACTTGCTGGTTTAAACCAGTAAGAGCATTAAAAACTGATGTTTTTCCGGTATTAGGATTTCCTATTAAGGCTACATTTAATTGCTTACTCATCTATTCTATCTATTAAAATGTGAATAGCAGTCTCTTTTCTAATTGCTAAATGACTTCCATTAATGTTTAGATATAATGGATCTGAAAAAGGTGCAACTTGTACTAACTCGACAAGATTACCAGGAAGGCATCCCATTTCAAGAAGTTTTAAAGGTATTAATACTGATGAGACATCTGTAATTATTCCTTTTTCTCCGCGTTTTAAATGTGCTATTGTATGTTGCAAGCTTATTTAGATTGATTTTAAAGAAGCAAAAGTAAGAGAAAAAACTTAAGCTAAAAATTTAAAACCTAAAAACTATTGTTTTTCCATGCGTTTTAACTTTTCTATATCATTTAAGAGCTGAGAAATGGCTTCTGGATCTGTGCCATCATAAAAACCACGAATTTGACGTTTTTTATCGATAAGCATAAAATTTTCGGTATGGATCATATCGTACTTATCTCCGTTACCTACAGATTTTACAGCTAAGTAACTTTTTCTTGCAAGCTCGTAAATTTGTTTTTTATCTCCTGTTACAAGGTTCCACTTAGCATCGTTAACTCCTTTTTTTATTGCATACTTTTTAAGCTGAGCAACACTATCGATAACCGGAGTAACAGAATGAGATAACAACATAATATCATCATCTTTTAATATTTCTTTTTGAATAACACCCATATGATCTGTCATTATCGGACAAATAGTCTGACAAGTAGTAAAAAAGAAATCGGCTACGTAAATTTTATCTTTGTAATCGTTTTGGGTGATGGTTTTTCCGTTTTGGTTTATTAAACTAAAATCGGCTATTTTATGATACCTTTTTACATGCTGAATTGTACTGTCAACCAAAGTCGTTTCAACGTTATTGGGTTGGTAGATAGGTAATGGTTTTTCAACATTAAGAATGTTATATATTATTAAAACAATTACAGCTGAGAGGATAAAAAATCCAATCGCAAATTTTTTATAATCTTTAAAAAAAGAAAGCATAAAAGCAAAATTTAGTGGATATTTTGCAAAAATACAACGCAAACGTTTCTTAACCCATTTTTTTGGCTCATAAATTGCTATTAAAAGACAAAGCAATTAAGCAATAGCTTTTAAAACTAAGTCTAAATACTTACTTTTGGGCGTTATAAAAATGAATAGATAAACTACATGGGAATTATTATACAAATCTCTCAGTTTTTACTGGGTCTTTCACTATTAATCATACTTCACGAGCTTGGGCACTTTATACCAGCAAAATTATTTGGAACAAGAGTAGAGAAATTCTACTTGTTTTTTGATGTAAAATTTTCTCTTTTTAAGAAAAAAATTGGAGAAACTGTCTACGGAATTGGATGGCTACCGCTTGGTGGTTATGTGAAAATTTCGGGAATGATAGACGAAAGCATGGATACCGAAGCAATGGCCGAAGAACCAAAACCTTGGGAATTTAGATCTAAACCAGCTTGGCAACGTTTAATTATTATGCTTGGTGGTGTGTTTGTAAACTTTGTATTGGCTTATGTTATTTACTTTTTCCTGTCTTTTATTTACGGAGATCAGTTTAGAGACGCTAGCACTATTCAAGATGGTTATTTAGTTGAAAATCCATTATTAACAGATTTAGGTTTTAAAACTGGAGATAATATTACAAAGGTTGGTGATTATGTAGTTGAAAACGTTTCGGATATAAAAGGAAATTTTATTGGAGCAAAAACAATAACATTTATTAGGGATGGTGTAGAGCAAACCATTACAATGCCTGTAGATTTCTTAGGTCAGTTTTCAGATAGTAAACGTAGAGATTTATTCGAAATGCGCTATCCATTGATGGTTGTTAAAGCTTCAGACACATCTGCAAATAAAGGAGCAAACCTTAAAGACAAAGATGTTATTAGAACTGTTGGAGGAAAAACAATAAAATATATAGATCAATTAAAACCTGTTTTAAACGATTTAAAAGGTCAAGAAGTAGAGGTTACACTTTTAAGAGACGAAAAGTTAATTACTGAAAAATTAAAAATAGATGATAATGCTAACCTAGGTATTGTATATTATTCGGGAGCAGATTCTAAAACAATGGAGAAGCTTGGCTATTATAAAATGAAAACTAAAGAGTACTCTTTTGGAGAGAGCTTTGCAGGAGGTTATAATAAGTTTACTGGCCAAATGGGTAAATACTTTGGACAGCTTAAAGAAATAGGAAATGTAGAGACTGGTGCTTACAAAGGTGTTGGTGGTTTTTACGCCATTTTAAATGTCTTTCCAGATTACTGGCACTGGCAAACTTTCTGGAGCATTACAGCTTTTCTATCGATTATGTTAGGTGTACTTAATTTATTACCAATTCCTGCTTTAGATGGAGGGCATGTTATGTTTTTACTGTACGAAATGATCTCTGGACGCAAGCCAAGTGATAAATTTATGGAATATGCACAAACTGCTGGTTTCTTTATTTTAATAGGCCTGGTGCTGTTTGCGAACGGAAATGACATCTTTAAAGCAATTTTTAATTAAAAAAATTAAAAATAATTTTGCAGATACTAAAAAAGAATATATATTTGCACTCGCAATAGCGAAAAACACTCCTCTTTAGCTCAGTTGGTTAGAGCATCTGACTGTTAATCAGAGGGTCCTTAGTTCGAGCCTAAGAAGAGGAGCAAGTTTACAGAAGCCACTAGAAATAGTGGCTTTTTTTATGGAGTAAACTTTCACTCACTCAAAGGAGCCTTTCACTCATTGGCTCTCGTTTAGTTTTAATAAATATTCAATCTTTGTTAAAAATTAATACAATGAGAAATACTACATTATTAATAATCTTACTTATCACTTCTTTATCCTTTAGTCAAACACTAACAGGTAAAAAAGCACTTAAAAAGTTTAAATATTCTAAAAACTCAGAAATAACAGTATATTATAATGATAGTATAACATATAAAAAAAACAATAAACCAACAGGAGTCTTTTTGAATAGTAAATTTATTAGCACTAACTTATCACTAATAACTATAAATCAAGAACAAATTGAAAGTCTTAATATTGAGAAAACGACCTTTAAAATAGAAGGCAAAGAATATTATGGAAAGATTTTAATAAAAATGAAGGCAGGATATAAGTCAAACTTTATATCATTAAATACTCTTTCTGCAAAACACCTCAATTTAAACAAGAATCCAATTATCTTTAAAATTGATGACAAAATAATTTCGGAAGACTACGACAGTTATTTAATTGATGAGACATTTGTTTTAAGAATTATAGTTAACAAGTTAAAAACTTCTGAAAAAAACACAGAAATCAACCTAGTTACAGTGATTACAAAAACGAAAGTTAATATAGAAAAATCGAATAAAAAGAAAATAATTATTAGAGGTAACGAAATACTATTGTCTGAAAATTAATAATTTTATTCTTTAAGTAACAAATTATATATTATTCATACTAACTAGATAATTATGAAACAATTTCTTTCAATATTATTAATGCTTTTAGTTTTCTCTTGCAGTGCTCAAGAGGAAGAAATTGACATTACTGGCAATTGGTATCTTGAAGCAACAAATTCAGGAGAAGCGTTATACTATAATGAATTTTTTATAAACGAAGAGTCTTTTTTTAAATACAGTTACCCAATAGGAATGAGCCATGGATATAGCTATGTTTACGAAGATAATATACTCCATTTAATTGATTTAGATAATACAAAACTAACAGGTATGCAAATATCAAGCATTGATAAGAACACCATTATTCTATTATTTGACAATGATAAAACTATTACTTACCAAAGAATTTTAGACAATAAAGTAAAGCTCAAAAAACTTGCTACAGAATACCATCCTAATTTCACCAAAGAAGAAAAAATCGCTTTTGAGAACACCTATTTGGAAGCATTCTTTTCTCGCAAAGCTGAATGGGAAAAAACACATGAAAGTATGGATTATTTTGAAGATTAGATTTTGTCATTCCTGCGGAGGCAGGAACCCACAAATAACTAAATAACCTCAAACAATTTTCCTGGCAAAGGTCTAACAACACCTTTTAATTCCATATTTAACAACAAACCAGCAATTTTAAAAGTAGGCATATTACAGTTTAGTGCTATAATATCTAACATTACTTTATCCTTATCTTTTAAATAATTGTAAATTACTTTTTCGTTATCATCAAGCTCTATAAACAACTGTTTTTGTATTACCGGTTTTTTATTGTCTTCTAATTGCCAATTAAGTATGTAAGGCACATCTAATGGCGTAGATAATAAATGTGCTCTTTGCTGTTTAATTAAATTATTACAACCAACACTCTGCGAATCTGTTGTGCGACCAGGAACTGCAAACACATCTCGATTGTACGAATTTGCAATATCAGCAGTTACCAAACTACCTCCTTTATTAGCAGACTCGATAACTATAGTTGCTTCGCTAATACCTGCAATAATGCGATTACGTTTTAAAAAATTATTACGATCGAATTTAGCAGTACTCCAGAAGTCGGTATAAAAACCACCATTACCTTCTACCTCTGCCATATATTTTTTATGAGTTTTAGGATAGATTTGGTTTAACCCATGAGCCAAACAGCCAATAGTTTGCAAATTGTGTTTTATGGCTGCCTTTTGCGCAGTAATATCTGTACCATAAGCAAAACCAGAAACAATTACAGGATCGTAAATAGCAAGCTCTTCTACTAATTTTTTACAAAAGGCAATACCCGAAGTTGTAATTTTACGTGCACCTACAATACTAATAATATGTTTTTTATTAAGGTTTATATTTCCAGCTTCGAAAAGTAAAATAGGACTATCTATACAGTGTTTTAATCTTTCAGGATATGAATCGGAATTAAAATAGTGCGTTTTTATGCCTTCAGCTTTAATAAAATTAAGCTCAGCTTCTGCTGCTTCAAAATGGTTTCGACTAAATAAATCGGAAATTGTAACACTCCCAATGCCGTCAATTTTTAAAAGATTTTGTTTCTTTTCTTTAAGCACAGCTTCAGCAGAACCACAGTGCGATATGAGTTTTTTTGCTGTTACATCACCAATTTTAATGACATTTTGTAGCGCTAATATGTATATTAAGTCATTTTCCGTCATTTTATCTAATTGATTTTGAGACTACAATAAAAGAATTTTAACGGTGTTAATAACTAATAGAGCCTACATTTTATTGGCTAACAAAAAATCTTAACTTTGTTTCTATGCAATTAGAGACTTACATAAGCGATTTATTATACCGTTACGAATGTGTTACTGTACCTGAGTTTGGTGCATTTTTATCACAACGCGTATCTGCAACTGTTCACGAAACTACAAATGCCTTTTATCCGCCAAAAAAACGATTATCGTTTAATGAGCAAATACAAACTAACGATGGCTTATTAGCACGTTACATTGCCGATATAGAAAAAATTCCGTTTGAAACTGCTAACGAAAAAATTGCTAAACGTGTAAAATCTCTTAAATCTAATTTAACTGAAGGTAATACTCTTTCTCTTGAAAATATTGGTGATTTAAAGCTTAATATTGAAGGTAAAATTGAATTTGACCCTAGTTATAACTTAAATTACTTAACTGATGCTTTTGGATTATCTCAACTAGTTTCTCCTGCTGTAACACGTGAAGTTTACAAGGAAGAAGTAGAAGCAATAGAGAAAGTAATTCCTTTAACAATTACTCCAGAAAGACGAAAAACAAAGCCTTATCTTAAATATGCAGCTATTGCATTAATTGCATTAACTATTAGTGGCTTAGTTTCTGGAAATTACTATGTAAATGAGATTAAATCTCAAAACCAGGTTGCCCAAGAAGAAGCTAATACACAGTTAGAAACTAAAATTCAAGAAGCTACATTTATTATTAGTAATCCATTGCCTGCTGCAACATTAAATGTAAGTAAGCAATCTGGAAATTACCATATAGTTGCAGGTGCTTTTAGAGTAGAAGAAAACTGTCTTACAAAAGTAAAACAACTTCAAGATCAAGGTTTTAAAGCTAGAAAAATTGGTATTAACAAATACGGTTTACATCAAGTTGCTTACGCTAGTTTTAATGATAGAAATGAAGCGCTACGTGAGTTAAATTCTATTCGTCAAAACAATAATGAATCTGCTTGGTTATTAGTTAAAAACTTAAACTAAACTCTTTTTCTTAATATTTACTAAAACTTAAGGCTGAATTTTTAAATCGGCTTACCTTTGCATTTTTAAATTTGAAATTTTTCTAAATACTACATTCACAAAGTGTCTATTAAGAAAAACTCATTAAACAGATTCCTGCTTTTGCAGGGAATATTATGGAAGCAAGAACAGCAAAAGACTCAAGAACAATAATGACGGATATGGTTTTACCTGGTGAAACCAACCCAATTAATAACCTTTTTGGTGGCGAACTATTAGCAAGAATGGATCGTGCTGCAGGTATTAGTGCGCGTCGCCACTCTAGACGTGTTGTAGTAACAGCATCGGTTAATCATGTTGCTTTTAATCGTGCTATTCCTTTAGGAAGTGTTGTTACTGTAGACGCAAAAGTTTCTCGCGCTTTTAAAAGCTCTATGGAAATTTATATAGATGTTTGGATAGAAGATAGAGAATCTGGTGTAAAAGCAAAGGCTAACGAAGCTATTTATACTTTTGTTGCTGTAGACGAAACAGGAAGACCTGTTCGTGTACCAGAATTAACTCCCGAAACAGAATTAGAAATTGAACGTTTTGAAGGCGCTTTAAGACGCAAACAACTAAGTTTAGTTTTAGCTGGAAAAATGAAGCCACATGATGCAACAGAGCTGAAGGCTTTATTTGAGTAGAAATATAGCTTTAAAATATTTTGATAATAAATTAAGATAAAAAGGATAATATTGCTCCGTTCTCAGGAATGCTACATCTTAAAAATCCAACTCGAAGGATTTTGAGTTTTATTATCCTTATCAATCCTAAATTTTAAAATGGTTTCACCTGTTGTAGGATTAGTAAAAACCTCTCCAATTTCCTGTTTAGTAGTTACCTTATCGCCAGTCTTAACAAATATTTTACCAAGATTTTGATACGTAGTAATATAGTTACCATGCTTTACCATTACAATAGGATTACTACGTTTAGGTTTTAAAATACCCATAACTTCTCCATTAAACACGGCACGCACCTTCGCTCCTTTTTCGGTAGAAATTCTTACACCATTACTATTAATAGTTAAATTTCTATCTACAGGAGACGGCTGCTTACCATAACGTAGTTTTACAACACCTTTTTCCACAGGCCAAGGCAACTTCCCTTTACTACCTAAAAAGTCTGCAGCAAGCGCCTTAGCCTCTGCTGTTAATGCAAAACCCTTAGACTTTGTTGTTGTTTTAGCACCAGCTTTTTTATTAGAAGCTGCAATAGCATCTCTAATTAACTTATCTATCTGGTTATCTATTCTTTTTGCTTCTTTTTGCTTAGCTTTAATTTGAGCCGTATATTTATTTAAGTCTTTTTTAATAGACGCCATAATAACTTCATGCTGCTTACGCTCAATTTCTAAAGTCTTTTGTTCTTTTTTATTTTCTGTAATTAGTTTGCTCTTTGCTTCTTTTTGAACTAATAGATTGGTGTTTGCTTCTTGAAGTGCAATGGTTTTAAGCTTTATTTTATCGGCTTGCTCCTTTTGGTAATCTGCATATTGGTTTAAATACTGAACACGTTTATAGGCTTGTTTAAAGTTTGTTGAAGACAATAAAAACATAATACGACTTTGCTTATTCTTATTTTTATATGCTTTCTGAAGCATTTTAGAATAACCATCTTTTAAAACCGTTAGCTCATCACGATTTGCTGTAATTTGTTTTTGATTGGTATTAATTTCTCGCGTTAATAAATTTGCTTGCTGGTTCGTTACTTTAATAAGATTCTCTCGAACACTAACCTTATGATTAAGATCTTCTATTTGTGAAACTTCCGATTTTTGTTTAGAATTATTTGAAGCTAACAGTGCATTTATTTGCTGAATTTCTCGCGACAATTCTATACGTCTAGCCTCTAATTCCTTTTGCTTTCCACTTTGCGAAAAAACAAAAGCACTGCAAAAAAACAGCACGCTAAACACTAATATTTTATGTTGAAACTCTCGCATTATTTTAATTCTATTAGATCGTATCCTGAAGGAACCTTAAACGGAAACCTTAGATCTTGGTTTAATTGTATACCTTTATATTCAAGGTCAATTTTTAGTTCTTTATCGTTTTCGATTGCAATAATTTTAATGCGCTCAGGAAGAATTTCTTTCTCTACTTCTTGATATGCTAAATAGTTTATCTCTAAATGACGTTGCTCTTTAGATTGCGCTATTTGTTGAGAATCCATTTTAAAATGGGTAGGATTAAACAATAAAAAGACTTCAAATAAATCTTCTTGGTTTTTAGGCTGTAGCATATACGAATTTTCATAAACTGAAGCTTCGTAGTCTTTTGTATTTGGCTTAAATATAGGCTCTCCCAAAAGTAAAGCCTGTACTTTATAAAAATCTAATTCTGTACCTAATAGCTCACTTAAATAAGTAAAATCTCCATCAAAATAAGTACCATCTAACTTGTTATAAAACGCAACTCTTTTTGGTGTAATTAATGCTTTTACTATACCGAGTTTACTCATCCAAATGGTTTTATCTTTTTCCATTCTTAAAGAAACCGAAACAGATTGTGACTTATCACCATCGGTAGATTCAATTTTTAATCTTGAACTTAACGTATTAAAATTCGAATTACTCTTATCGTTGTTTTTTATAATTTGACGTGCAGAAAAATTAGCATTTAAGGTACCATTATCTGTGATTGTTTTAGCAGATCTACAACTTACTAAACCAATACAAAGTATAAGTATTAGCGATACTATTTGAGGTTTAAATGTCATTTACTTAGGAGTTTCTAACTTTTTGGCTTTATCACTAAACGTTTTTGCTTTAGCTAAATTGTTTAAACCAGTGTAAGCTTTGCTTAACTGTTTATAAAAATCGGCTTCCATTTTATTGTCTTCTATAATATAATCTAAGCCAGTTTCAAGTGTTTCGATAGCATTATCGTATTTAGCTAATTGGTTTAAAGCAACACCATTAGTAAGATAAAGTACTGGTTGCGAAGGATATTTTTCTAATCCTTCTTTACTTTTTTGTTCCGCTTTATCAAAGGCTTTTAAATCGATATGCAATAAAATAATATTCCTTAATATTCCAAAATTATCAGGTTCAAGAGCTTGAGCTTTTGTGTAATATTCTATCGCCGTTGTTTTATCTTTTTTAGCTAAATAATATTGAGCAATCTCGATAAAAGTCTTGGTATCGGCAGCGCTTTCGCTAACCAAAGATGTTATTTCAACTAAATCTTTTTCGTACTGCGGATTCTTATTTACAAAGTTTACAAAATCTGCAAGCACTTTTAACTTAGCTTCAGGTTTAATTTGCCTGCTATTTAAAACTACTTTCATCGATTTTATAGCCATTGCTGCTTCACCATCATCTAAATTGAATTTATACAATGCTAAATGCACTAATTGCGATTCTGGATGAACCTCTAATAGTTTTTTAGCTGTTTCAAATGCCTTTTTAGTATCGTTACTTTCGCTGTATCTAAAAATTAAAGCTAAGTAGTTTTTTTCGGCTTCAGGATTTTCGTCTACACGTTCTTCTAGCGTTTTTATTTGCTGTTTTTTTTGCCCAGTAGCATTATAAATTTGATTCCTTAAACGGTCTCTTTCGTCTGAGACACCCATTTCCTCATCTATATCATCCAATACTTTTAAAGCGTCTTTGTATTTTTTAGTCCTTACGTACAATGAAGCTAAGTCTTCCTTATAATCAGGATGATATTTCACTAATTGCTTTATTGTTTTTATGGCTTTGTCGTAATCTTTTTGCTGTGCATAACTTTCGTAAAGCTCGTCTAAATACCACTCGTTATCTGGTTCTTTGCTTACTGCCTTTTTAAGTGCATCTTCTGCTGCTCCAAAGTTTTTAAGTTTATTGTAGTTTTTACCTAACTCAAAATATAAAATAGATTCCGAATCGTCTATTTCAATACACTTTTGCAATGCATTAATGGCTTTATCGTAGTTCTCGATTGCCTTTTCTTGTAATGCTTTATAGAATAATTCCTGAAACTCATCCGATACATTTCCTAAATCGTCATTTGGTGTTGCATTAAAGTCTACTTGCGCAGAAGTAACTACCGGAAATAGGAGTACTCCGAAGATAAAAAGTAATATATAGCTTAGTTTATTCATTTATGTTAGATTCTTCGCTTTCGCTCTGAATTACAGTTCAAAAATTATTCCAAAAAATTACAATATTCCTGATTTTTCAGGAACTAGATTATTCTAAAATAGAGTAATCTCCAATACTAATTTTAGTAAATTTACCATCGTACTTAACATGGTTACCAATCATGGCTTCATCTAAATTAGCGTTTTTAATTGTAGTTTCATTCTGAATCAAACTATATTTAATTGTACTGTCTTCGATAATACAATTATTTCCAATAGAAACATGAGGTCCTACTGTTGCATTTTTTAAGATTACATTTTCTCCAATATAGCAAGGCTCTATAATAGTTGAGTTTTCGTTTTTAACTGAATCGGCTATTAATTGCTCCTCTCCGTCGGCTTTTAAAAATCCAAGCATACGTTGGTTGGTTTCTAACGTTACAGCTTTATTTCCGCAGTCCATCCATTCACTAACTTCACCAGTTTTAAAGGTTTTACCATTGGCCATCATACCTTTAATTCCGTCATTAATTTGGTATTCACCACCATTAATAATGTTATTATCTAGTACTTTTTGTAATTCGTCTTTTAAAGCAGAAACCTCTTTAAAATAGTAAATACCAATTACTGCAAGATCACTAACAAACTGTTCTGGCTTTTCTACAAGTTCTACAATTTCTTTATTTTCGTTTAATTTAACCACACCATAAGCTTCAGGCTTGTCTACTTGCTTCACCCAAATAACGGCATCTGCTTCTGGATCTAAGTTAAAATCTGCACGAATAAGTGTATCGGCATAAGCAATTACTGCTGGTCCAGATAAAGACTCTTTTGCACACATAATAGCATGTCCTGTTCCTAATGGCTGGTCTTGTCTGTAAATAGATGCTTTTGCACCTAAACCTGTAGCTAATGCTTCTAAACTTTTTACAACATCGTCTCCAAACCAAGCAGCATCACCTAAAACAAAAGCAATTTCTTCTATGGGTTGGTTTAATACTTTTACAATATCTTTTACTAAACGATGTACTATAGGCTGTCCAGCAACTGGAATTAATGGTTTTGGTACTGTTAAACTATGTGGGCGCAGTCGAGATCCTCTACCTGCCATTGGTACTATTATTTTCATCTTATATTATTTTTATTTCCGCTAAGCGAAACGTATTTACAAATTTCCTCTTATTTTATTCCTGTACTTCCAAAACCGCCTTCACCTCTATCGGTTTCAGAAAGTGTTTCTACTTGCTGCCATTCTGCTCTTTCATGTTTAGCAATTACTAATTGTGCAATACGTTCTCCGTTCTCTACAATAAATGTTTCAGAAGATAAATTAATTAAAATTACACCTATTTCTCCTCTATAATCTGCATCTATTGTTCCTGGAGCATTAAGCACTGTAACGCCTTTTTTTGCGGCTAGACCACTTCTTGGTCGTACTTGTGCTTCTACACCTATTGGAAGCTCTAAAAACAACCCTGTTGGTACAATTGCACGTTCCATTGGTTGTAATGTAATGCTTTCTTTAATATTTGCTCTTAAATCCATTCCTGCAGATGCTACAGTTTCGTAATGTGGTAAAGCGTGAGCAGATTTATTTATAATTTTAATATCCATTTTATATTCTATTTTCCTAAAGGGAATAAACTGTTTTTATGAAATTCATGATTTTACTCTGAATGACATATTATTTTTTACTTAATAATTGTTTTAATTCTTTTTTTTCAAGCTGAAAAACAAGGGCTAAAAATACAATTAATACACTAATTCCTACAATATAATTACCTCTAAAATTATAGAAATACACCATAGAAAGTAATGTTGAAAGTCCGAAATACAATACAATCTTATTTAAATTGTACGGAATAGGATAGTATTTTCTTCCGAAGAAAAAAGATGACAACATCATCATTCCATAAGCAGAAAGTGTTGCTATTGCAGAACCTTTAAAACCTATAATAGGAATTAAAATATAATTTAAAGCTAATGTAATTATAGCTCCAAATATTGAAATATAAGCACCAAACTTAGTGCGGTCTGTAATTTTATACCAAACCGAAAGGTTATGATATATGCCTAAACAAAAATTAGCTAAAAGAATAAATGGAACAATCCACATAGCTTCGTAATACGTTTCACTTCTAATAATGTAAGGTTTTAATACATCAGCAAAGACAACAACACCTAATAAAATTATAGAACCAAAGGCAACAAAGTACTCTAATATTTTTGCGTAATTTTTTTGAGGATTTTCTGTTTTAGAGTGACTAAAAAAGTAAGGCTCTATACCTAAACGAAACGCTGTTGCAAACAAGGTCATAAACAATGCTAGTTTGTAACATGCAGAGTACATACCTATTTGCTCGTCGGCAATGTTAGCTGGCAATAATTTTTCTAATAGTATACGGTCGAAAGTTTCATTAACAGAATAGGCTATTCCTGCTATTAAAACAGGCATTGCATATCGCATCATTTTTTTCCATAATACAACATCAAAATTAAGTTTAATTTTTGCGTAAAAAGGAAGTAATAAAAGTAGTGTAACACCACTTGCTATTAAATTTGAAATAAAAATATAACTGATTTCGAAATCTTGTATATAAATACTATTAAAAAGAGAACTCTCTAATGCTAGGTCTTTTAAATAGAGTAGCAAGAAAATATTTAAACCTAGATTAATAGCAACGTTTAATATTTTAATAATAGCATAACGCATAGGCTTTGCAGTTGCGCGTAACCATGAAAATGGGATAATTACCAAAGCATCTAACAACAGAATAATGAAAATTAAATTTAAATACTTAAGCTCAATATCTATAAGTGCAGAAATTTGATGTCTAAAAAGAAAAGCAATACCTAGTAAAGCAAAGGAGCTTATTATTAATGAAATTGCAGATGTGCTTGTTACTTTGTCTTGATTTTCGTCTTTATTAAAAAACCTAAAAAAAGCAGTTTCCATACCATAGGCCAGAACCACATTAAAAAGCACAAAGTAGGCGAATATAAAAGATACACGTCCATATTCTGCAGTAGACAATACGTTTGGGTCTGTATAAAGTGGTACCAGAATAAAACTTAACATTCGTGGTAACACAGTTGCTAAACCGTATATAAATGTTTGTTTAAAAAGAGATTTAAATCCGCTCAAATTTATTTGTAATAATTAGCTTAAATGTACTGTAAATAATGAAGAATTACAATGTTAATTGCATTAACGTCTTGGAGGAGCACTTGGATACTCAATTTTACTTTTTTCTTTAATATTCTTTATTAATAAATATTTTGATGTAGCGTTCTCCCAATAACTAATAACAGCTTCATTATCTTTTAATTCGAAAGGAAAGTCTTGTTTAGTTGGTATTTGATTTCCATACTCAGCATTTTTATTGTTACTCATAACAATATCTTGTTTTTGATTTGCCTTTGTTGTAAAACTAGCTATGTAACCCATTTTGCTAATTTCAACTTTAGCTTTTAAGCCTCTAAAGTAAACGCTATCGAATAATACATTATTGCTAATAGTTATAACGTTTATATACATATGAATTCCAGAACCTCCTCCTTTTACACCTGAAACCCAACTTTGAAAATAGGTATCAGACAAGGTGAATGAGGCATCCTCTTCAAGCTTTAAGACTTGCTGATCATGCTTTAAATCATTTATCGTTTTTGAGCTTGAGCACTGCGTAAAACTCGTTAGCATTACAAAAAACATAGTTAGAACTGTAAACGTTTTAAGGTATTTCATAATTATTAATTGATTCTAAATATATTAAATAATTTCCATTCCATTTTTAATTAAGACCTCTTAGAGCAAAATGCGCGCTCTTAATCTATAAATTAATTCAAAAGGTTTTAAATACAAAAAAACCTTGCTCAAAAAGAACAAGGTTTTTATTATTTTAAATTCTACTTCAAGTGTAGAATAACAAGTATTAATTATTTAAAGCTTCTGCTCCACCAACAATCTCTAATATTTCGTTAGTAATAGATGCCTGACGTGCTTTGTTATAAGTTAATTTTAACTGATCTCTAAGTTCAGTTGCATTATCTGTTGCTTTATGCATTGCTGTCATACGTGCACCATGCTCACTTGCAAAACTATCTCTAATACCTTTGTATAATTGAGTTTTAAGTGACTTTGGAATTAATTGCTCTACGATTTCCAATTTAGATGGTTCGAAAACATAATCTGTATTAACAACTACTTCTCCTTCAACTGGAACAATTGGTAAAAACTGCTCTGTCATTATAATTTGAGTTGCAGCATTTTTAAACTTGTTATAAATGATTTCGATTTTATCGAATTCACCAGTAACAAATTTATCCATTAACATTTCTGCTAGGGTCGCAACATTATCGAAAGTTAAATCATCGTATAACTCACTGTGATTTGCAATTACATTACCTTTTTTAGCAAAAGCATCGTTTACTTTCTTTCCTACAGCAATTACAGAAACGTTTTTACCTGCATAAACATTCTCAATTAAATTATTAGTTTGCTTGATAATGTTCGAGTTAAAAGCTCCTGCTAAACCTCTGTTTGAAGAAATTGAAACAATAAGCACATTTTTAACTTCTCTTACTTCAGAATACTGACTTCCAGTATCTGCGTCAAGAGTAGCACTTAAACTTTGTAAAAGTTCTGTTAACTTATCTGAATAAGGACGCATTGCTGTAATAGCATCTTGTGCTTTCTTTAACTTTGCAGCAGATACCATTTTCATGGCACTAGTAATCTGCATCGTTGAAGATACTGAAGATATTCTATTACGTATTTCTTTTAAATTAGCCATATTGAAAATATGAATATTAAACTCCTACTTCCACAAACATGAAAGTAGGAATGTTAATTATGATCTGTATTTAGCTGAAAGGTCTTTACATACAGTTATTAATGTATCTGTAACCTCGTCAGTTAATTTTCCTGCTTTTAAAGTATCTAAAACACCTCTGTGCTTAGCATTTAAGAATTCAAGATAATCTCTTTCGAATTCTTTAATTTTATTTACAGGAACGTCTTTTAATAAGTTTTTAGATCCAGCATAAATAATAGCTACTTGATCTTCTACAGTAAATGGATCGTTTTGACCTTGCTTTAAGATCTCTACGTTACGTTTACCTTTATTAATTACGTTTAAAGTAACAGCATCTAAGTCTGAACCAAACTTAGCGAAAGCTTCTAGCTCACGGTATTGTGCTTGATCTAATTTTAAAGTACCAGATACTTTTTTCATAGACTTAATCTGTGCATTACCACCAACACGAGATACAGAAATACCTACGTTAATTGCTGGACGAACACCAGAGTTAAATAAATCTCCATCTAAGAAAATTTGTCCATCTGTAATCGAAATTACGTTTGTTGGAATATATGCTGAAACGTCACCTGCTTGAGTTTCAATAATTGGTAATGCTGTTAAAGAACCACCACCTTTTACGATTGGCTTTAATGAATCTGGTAAATCATTCATTTCTTTAGCAATAGCATCATTATTAATGATCTTTGCAGAACGCTCTAATAATCTTGAGTGTAAATAAAATACATCTCCAGGATACGCTTCACGTCCCGGTGGACGTCTTAATAATAAAGATACCTCACGGTAAGCAACTGCTTGTTTTGATAAATCATCAAAAACAATTAAAGCTGGTCTACCAGTATCTCTAAAGTACTCACCAATAGATGCTCCTGTAAAAGGTGCATATACTTGCATTGCAGCAGGATCTGATGCATTTGCAGCTACTATTGTTGTGTAAGCTAAAGCTCCTTTTTCTTCTAGAGTTTTAGCAATAAGTGCTACTGTTGAAGCCTTTTGACCTACAGCAACATATATACAATATACAGGCTCACCTGCATCGAAAAATTCTTTTTGGTTTAAGATAGCATCAATACAAACTGCAGTCTTACCTGTTTGTCTGTCACCAATAACTAACTCACGTTGTCCTCTACCAACTGGGATCATAGCATCAATTGCTTTAATACCTGTTTGTAATGGCTCTGTTACTGGTTCTCTATAGATAACTCCAGGAGCTTTACGCTCTAAAGGCATCTCATAAGTTGTTCCTGCAATTGGTCCTTTACCATCGATAGGGTTACCTAATGTATCTACAACACGACCAACAATACCTTCACCTACTTTAATAGATGCAATACGATTAGTACGTTTTACTGTAGAACCTTCTCTAACTCCTACTGATGTTCCTAAAAGTACAATACCAACGTTATCTTCTTCAAGATTAAGTACAATACCTTCTAATCCACCATCGAATTCTACTAATTCTCCATATTGAGCGTTAGCTAATCCGTATGCACGAACGATACCATCACCTACAGTTAATACTGTTCCAACTTCGTCCAATGAAGCACTAGCTTCAAATCCTGCAAGTTGTTGTTTTAAGATTGCTGATACTTCAGCTGGTTTTACTTCTGCCATCTTATTATTTATTTAGATATATAAATATCTTAGTTTAATGTAAATTCTCTTCTTAGTTTGTTTAGTTGATTTGTAATACTTGCGTCGTATTGTAAATCTCCTACACGTAATATAAAACCTCCTAGGATAGTTTCATCTATAATATTTTCTACAGCTACTTCTTTTCCAGTAAGTTCTTTAACTTTTGCTAAAACTTTTACTTTTAAATCGTCTGTTAATGGTAATGCTGTTGTTACAGTTGCAACTTCAGTTCCATTTAATTTATCGAATAATAAGGAATATTGCTTAGCAACTTCACTAAGTAATACAATCCTTTTATTTGCAATTAATGAATCTATAGCATTTACTGTTAAAGAATTAATGCCTTTAAAAATCTCTAATAAAGCAGATTTTTTTATTGCTGCACTAACCACAGGACTATTAAGCATATCGCTTAAATCTTTACTTGCTGCAATAGTGTTTGTTATTAGCTTCATATCATTATTAACAACATCTGTTGCTTTTTGATCTGTTGCTAAGCTTAACACTGCTTTTGCGTAACGTATTGCTGCTCTTGTTCCTGCCATAACTACTAGTTAAGTGTTGCTTCTGCTAATAGAGAATCAACTAATGCTAATTGCTTGTCTTTGTTTGCTAATTCTTCACGTACTACTTTCTCTGCGATATCTACAGATAAACCTGCAACGTGATTTTTAAGTTCTGCCATTGCCGATTTCTTTTCGCTTTCGATAGCTGCTTGCGCTTGAGCAATTATACTATTTGCTTGCGTTTGTGCTTCTACTTTAGCATCGTCAATCATTTTATTCTTCATGTCGCGAGCTTCTTTAAGCATTGCTTCACGTTCTGCACGAGCATCATTTAATAACTTTAAGTTATCTGCTTGAAGATTTTGCATTTCTAATTTAGCTTTTTCAGCTGAATCTAATGCATTTTTGATTCCATCTTCTCTCGTTTGTAAAGCGTCTAAAATTGGTTTCCATGCAAATTTTCTCATTAATAAAATTAATATTAATAAGATAAAGGCTTGCATAAAAAATAAGCCTACTGAAAAATCATTTATTAAAGTTTCCATACTATATAGATTACTTAAATTCTTTTTGTTTAATTTTTAAAAACAGTTTCTGCAACCAACCGTTGCAGAAAGCTGTTCTTTTCTTTTTAGGATTATGCTCCTAAGATTAATGCACCAAAGGCTAAACCTTCTAATAAGGCTCCGATAATGATCATTGCAGTTTGAATTTTCCCTGCTGCTTCTGGCTGACGTGCAATACCTTCCATTGCTTTTCCACCAATTTGACCTAATCCGATTCCTCCTCCGATTACTACTAATCCTGCTCCAATTAAATTGTACATACTAATTTGATTTTTATAAATATTAATTAAACAAATTCTTCTTAATGATGGTCATGTTCTTCAACTGCCATACCTATAAATAACGATGATAACATCGTGAAAATAAACGCTTGTAAAAATGCTACTAAAAGCTCAATAACTGTTATAAATAATGCTAACACTAAAGACATACCTGTAGATCCTACAACACCAAATGATTTTTTCATTGTAATCATTAATGCTATTAAGCTCATTACAACAAAGTGTCCTGCCGTCATGTTTGCAAATAAACGTACTAATAAAGAGAAAGGCTTAATTAAAACAAAACCAACTAGCTCTATTACTGCTAATACTGGACGTAATATTACTGGAACACCTGGCATCCATAATGTGTGTGCCCAGAAATCTTTACTTCCACTAAACATATAAATAACCATAGTAAAAATAGCTAAACAAGCTGTTACTGCTATTTGTCCTGTAACGTTAAATCCTAATGGTGTTAAACCTAGTAAGTTTAATATCCATATAAAAAAGAATACTGTTAATAAAAAGCCCATAAACTTACGGTACTTTTTCTCTCCAATATTTGGCTTTGCAATATCGTCTCTAACATAAATTACTAACGGCTCTAATACACGACCAAATCCTGTTGGAATTGATTTACCGTTTTTATAACTTCTAGCTAAAGCACCAAAACCTAATAACATTAACAATCCTGCTAATAACATTCCAAATACAGACTTAGTAATAGAAAAATCTAATACTTTATGTGCATTTGTTGCATGATGAGACTCATCAAAGTTAACAGTTGCTGCTCCTGCTTCTAATTCGTATATTTTACTGTGAAGTTTTACTAAACGCGCATTTCCTTTTTCTACCACAACTTTCCCTTGGTCGTCATGATGAAATGCTGAAGACATAAATGTTTTTAAACCATCTTTAGTCCATACAATTACTGGTAATGAGAATCCCCAATGCTTACCAGACGCATTGTCTGTGTATAGATGAAAATCGTGAGAATCTTTTAAGTGATGAGCGATGTATTCTTTAATTTCTTCAGGTGAATCTATTAAATTACCTTTTTCATCTTGATCTCCACCTTCGGCAAATACCGAAAACGATGATAATGCCAAAACTAATACCGCTATAAACTTGATAGTTTTTGTTGCTACCGCCATACTTTTTTTAAATAATGAAATTTACGTCCTTCAAATTTTGTGCAAATGTACGGAATAATTTCAAATCGCAAACTCTTTTTATTTCAGTTTTTTCTACTAGAATTTTTTCTTAAAATAAACCAAATACTTCTTTACAACTATTTACTGTTTAATAGCTTACCAACAGCTATTGCTTCAACTATTAAAAAAATGAATAAAGGCACCACCAAACCTATACGTTCTGGCTGTGTTAAACTCTCCTTTTCGAACACCGTTGTTTGAAACATTAGAACAAATATTCCTATTTTAAAGAACATAAGTGTTAAATAAGCATAGCCTGCTTGATTTGGCAATTTACTCGCTACAAAATCTACAGAAGCATAAACAATTATTGCTGCTATAGCATGATAACAATATACTTTTAATAATGAAAAGGATAATATAGATGTATTTAAATAATTGTGAAGATTATATGTTAACAGCAGTAAAACGGCTAGAGATACGGCAACATAAAGAATACGTTTTACCATTATTTTTTATTAGTTTTTTGATCTTTGTTGGTTATTTTTAACACTTGAAATATGACGGAAGCTACCGCTACAAAAACAGCTATTAAGGTTACTATTTTGTAGTAAAGCTGATTATTGTTATCAAACTTTACATCTAACCATTCTCCAAGCTTACTTCCTAAATAAATAGTTAAACCCATTTGAATAGCTATAGACGTAAACTTTAAATATTGATTAAGCTGTTTTTTTGGTTTTTTGCTCACCTTTAATGTCTTTTACTGTAGATTTCATAACACATGTTACATTAAATGTTGCTCCAGGCTCTACTGCCAACTTCTCTGTTATTACTTCTCCTTCTATATGCGCAGATGCTTTTAAGGTTAAAGTTCCTGTAAGCTTTAGCTTACCCGTAAACTTACCCTCAAAATGCGCATTACTACTTTCTAAAGAGCCATGAATTTCTCCTGTTTTACCTACAACAACTTTTCCTGGCGTTATAACATCTCCTTCTATAACACCATCTACTCTAATATCACCTTCACTTGAAAACGTGCCAACTATTTTTGTGCCTTTGGCTATTAAATTTTGAATTGAAGAATTTTCGTTTTGTTTGCCTTTTTTATTCTCAGAAAACATTGCTATTATATTTTTAAGGTTATGCGATACTTTACCATACAAACTTTAAAAGAACCCTAAATAGGTTATTTTTTATTTGGTATTATTGGTTAGTTAAGTAAGCTTGTAAATTTTTATGAATTTGAAGCGTTCTGTAATTATTAGTTGAAATTCCAAAAAAAGAACGATCAATTTTATCCTTTAATTCTGAAGGAAATAAGTCTAAAAATCCTTTTGCTGTTTCTATACTTCTTAATCCATGCACAACAACAAAGGTTTTATCTTTACTGTAAACATCTATAGATGTAGACATGCTATTGTATTTTGCTTCACTTAATGTTTCGTCTAAAGTCTTTTTAAAAATATCTATCTCCGTTTTTTCTAAACTAGAAAATTGATAAACTACTTTGCATTTTGTCGCTGATGCATCCTCCTCAAAAGATGATTTTTCTAATCCTCTTATAGACGTATCTAAAATCGCTTGTGCTTGAATTCCTTCTTGAGTATTAGCATAATTTACAGCAACCTCATTAATTGCTTGCTTATAAGCTTCGAAACCATGTAATCTTCCTTTTGCAAAAGCTTTAAGCAACTCGAACTTTGGTACTATATCATCTCCTTCGAAGGCTCCAACATACTTTACACACTTTTTTATAACAGCTTCAAATTCTTGAGCTTCAAACTGCTTATAGGTATCTTCGTAAATACTTTCTGGGCTACTATCGTCTTTTGCTAATGCTGCTTCTGGATTGCTCAATATTTTAGCATAACGAGAATCTGGATAATTAGTAATGATTTCATTTTTAAGGATATCCTTTTCTGCAGTTCTACCTAAAGTTTCATACATTTTTAGCAAATTGTACTTTGCAGGAAGTATTAAACGCTCTTCTGGATTATTGTTTAACAAATCGGTAAACTTAGATTTTGCCAAGTCGTACTCTTTAAACTTCTCCTTGTATATTAATCCTAATTGGTAATATGCGAAATTACGTTCTTTAGAGATGCTATCTATTGCTTTTTCTTCCGAAGGAATCTGTGCTATATAATAATCTATATCTAGTAATTGATCGTCTTCTGTGTTTTCAACAGATGCATTAGAACTTGTTATGATTTGAGCAGCCCTAGAACCGTCTGACCATCTCCAATTATCAGTATTTTCTCTATCTCCCCAAATACGTTGAAATTCATTTTTACCGTATGCAACCGTTTGATCGTTATAGAAATAAAAACTTGATGCTGATGGTAATCCTCCTTTTGGCTTAAAGGAATTACTTTGTGTTTGACCAGCATTATTTTGTGCCAATCCTTTTTTCTGTTCCTCTATAGCTAAACGCTCTGCTTCTGCTACTTTCTCTTCTCTTAGTTTGGCAACATAATTTTTAAAATAACTTTTTCTTGCATTATCGTTCATTTTAACCAAACGCAAAATACTATCGTTTACCTCAGCGACTCCTTCATAATAAATAACATCGTCTAAGTTTTCTCTTTTACGCTTAATGGTTCTATATGGCTTACTGTTTTGTACCATTTTAGTCATAGTACTATCGTAATAAGCTCCTGCGACTTTATAATTGTTAACATCGAAACTCATATCTCCAAGAATCTCGTAATTTCTTGCCATTAGAATTTTATCTTGAGAATTGGTACGAATGGACTTGTTGTAATAAGCAATACCTAAAGAATCTACATTTTGCTTAACATGGTACTGCGCTATTTGGTGATAGATTTGATCTAAAAAAGGTCTATTTTCTCTATCTTCTTCGAGCTTTGTTAAATGCTCTATAAACTCAAGTTTGTTACCTTTTTCGTAATCAAAGTTTTTAGCTTTTTCTACGTGAGCACTTACTAAGTATTTACGAGGAATTTTTCGGTTTAAATCTATTACTTTATCAAAAGCAATATTTGCACTATCTTTATCTTGAAGCGCATTATACAACTGACCTTGAATAAAGTAATATCGACCTTCTTCATTACGTTTTTTTGTAGACTCTGCAGCAATTACAATTTGTGTTAAAGCACTATCTAAAGATTTTGTGTTTATGTATGCTTGCGCAATTGTAGAAGTTGCATCTGCTAAATCTTGACCTTCTAGTTCTTCTTGCTCTAAAAGTGTTTTAATATTTTTAATAGCCAACTCATCATTTTCAAGACGCATGTTGGTTTTTTCTCTCCAAATTCGTGCTTGATTGATATTACTACTCGCAGGATATTTATATAAAATATAGTTAAAAGCTTCTAAGGCTGGAACAAAACGCTGATCGAAATAACGCGATTTACCCAAAAGAAGATAAGCTTCGTCTATTTGTGGATTATATTCTTTTCCTTGAATATTCATGCCGTGTTTTTGAATGGCTTTTACTGCTTTCTCTTCTGCAGTAGTAAAGTTTGCGTTTTTAGACTGACCAGGCATTACAATTTCATCGAGAATTTGCATACGCTCTACAGGTAAAATATCCCAATAGTTATCTCTATAAGCCTCATTAAGAGTTTCACTCCCTTTCTCTAAGGCAATAAAACCATTATATAATGTGTTATATTCTGTAGTTACAGCATGGTAGTTTCTACTAATAAAACTGTCGTTTTTACGCGAACAACTAGTTATTATTAAGGCAGAAACTGCTAGAAGTAATATGGATTTTTTTACTGTTTTCAACGGTGTTGTATTTAGTCTAATTAGATAACTTTAAACTTAATCGAATATTGTTAACCCTTAGATAAGCACGTAAAAATAAGCATCTTTTTTGAATTTACTAATTATTAGCAACAATCCAATAAGAAAATTAAACCTCAGCTACTCCCGAAAAATGTGCTTCCAACTCTTTTAAAGTTTCAGGATTGGTAGCTAAGTCTTTTATTACTTCTCCTTTTTCTAAAACTACAATACGCTCACAAACATCTGTAACGTGTAATAAATCGTGACTAGAAACTAAAACAGTAACACCTTTTGTTTGTGCTAAATCTTTAATAATCCCCTTTAATCTAATTTGTGTTGTTGGATCTAAGTTAGCAAAAGGTTCGTCTAAAATTATTACTTCTGGATTACCAATAAGTGCAGCAACTATACCAGCTTTCTTTTGGTTTCCTTTACTTAAATCTCTTAGATATTTCTTTTTGTTTAGAATTTCGTCATGAAAGAAATCTTCAAATTGAGCTAAAAGGGCATCTACATCCTGCTTATTTTGACCTCTAAGTTCACCAATAAAATAAAAATACTCTTCGGCGGTTAAATAACCAATTAAAAAGCTTTCATCTATAAAAGCAGAAGTAAATGGTTTCCAATCTTCACTCTCACTAACTAACACGTCTTTACTTTTTATAAATCCAGTTGTTGGTTGAATAAGGTCTAATAGTAAACTAAAATAGGTTGTTTTACCAGCTCCATTATTTCCTACTAATCCGAAACTTTGACCTTTAGGAATTTCTAAATTTTCTATGTTTAAAACGGTTACTTCGTTGTATGTTTTTGTAAGGTTTGATGTTTTTATCATGATTGTAATACGTTTAACTGTTGGTTATTTTTTTTCTGAAAAAGCGGCAATGGTTTTATACTTTCCTTTTTTATAGACATTAACAATAAAATTGAAAATATACTTTCTAAATACAATACCTAAAACGCCACTTAAAGCAATAGTAATAAGCCCTGCATTAAAGCCAATAAGCTTGTATGGGATATAGAACAAAATCATTGGTAAAAACACTTTTGGCAAACTAATTAATAACTGAACAGGATTAAACCCATTAGTATTACTAAATGCCTTCGCTTTAACATTAAGCTCTATTGGTACTCTATTAAGCGCACCTCCAAATAGTGTAATAAATGAATTTAAACCAACATTAAACACTGCTCCAGCAGCAATCATGGCATAAATATCCCACCCAAAATAAATATAAGGTGTTGCTAAAATAAAAGAGATAATTACTGCAAAAACCATTAAATACCATTTAGATTCTAAATATTGCTTGTATGGTATATTTTGGCTCATTAGCATTTTATAATATTCGCTATCCCAAGATGGTACTAATTGGCCAAATGAAATTAAAAATCCGCCGGTTATAAACATAGATGCAAAGGCTAAAAGCGCAGGCATTTCTTTATAAGTATCTTGTGTGAAGAAAAATAAGCCGTAGAATAAAAACATAAACGACATCATCATTACTTGTTTTGGTCTTACATTTCTCCAAATTAGCTTCACATCATTTTTTATAAAAGGTGCAACACTTCCAAAACGGTTAAGCCAAGATAAATCTGTTGCATTTACTTCTTTTACTTTTTTAGAAACTGCATCGTCTAAATAAAATCCTTTTTTAATAAAATTAAATGTTGCTTTATAAAGTAATACTAAAATTCCTATTGGTAAAAGTGCAATGTATGGGTTGTTATATAAGAAATTAAACGCGTTACCAATAGGCTCTGATATTTTAAAAACATTGTAATATTCTAATCCTACAAACACTGCTAACACAGTTAGTATACTATAGAATACGACATTGTTTTTATTCACTAAAAAATTAGTAAAATTTAAACATAGCGTTATAGCCACAACCGAAATAAACCAGCCTAAAACATTAAGCACAGGATAGCCATGAAATAACATAACAATACTAAATGGTATAAAAATAAAGAGTGGTAAAATATTAAAGAATGAAATACTCGTTTTACCAAGTAAAAAATGAATAACAGTACTTCTTTTTATAGGGATTACCATTAACGGTTTTACGTTCATTACCGGTAATTGTTGCATAAAATAACGGAAGAGCAAATCGAACAAAAACCAAAACACAAGAAACTTATTAACCGTTTCTATTGGATCTACATCTGGTATTGCTTTTTTAGCAATAAAAAAGACACCTGCTCCAAATGCTAAAGCTATACCTCCAAAATAAAGCACTATAAAGGCCATTAAAATTTTAATAGCAAGACCTTTTTTAAAGTAAGAAGCACGACGAAATTGCTTCCACTCTAAACTTAGAAATTTTTTAAACATAGTTTATGGTTTGGTTTAATAGATAAGTATCAAAAATATAGAAATTGTTACAAAGAAAATTCTGGATAGGTTTCATTTATTAGCTCCTCTGCTTTTCCTGGCAGTAACTCTAAGCTTATATAGCTTATTAAAATTAAGAAAGTAAAAATACTTGCAAATGCCAATACTATATAATTATTATCTGAAAAACCATCAGAGATATTAAAGACATTATGAAGCTGCAATAGTAAAAAGAAAGATGAACCACTGGCTTGTCTAAAAATCATTTCTTCTAACATCCATTTTTTATCGGAAGCTTCTTTTCTTTTTTTAAATTGTCTTTTTAAACAAACACCCTTATAACCACTCCAAATAGCAATTAAAATATAGAATCCAAAAACAAAGTATTTAGCATAACTTGTTGTAAAAGCTAAATAAAACGCTAAAAACATGGTAATTGTTATTACAATTTGAGGTAGTGCAAACCATTTTTTAAGTTCTGTCCACAAATAACGCATATACCTTTTATTCATAGCTTTTTGCTTTTGCTCTATGGGTTCCATAAAACCAAAAATGCCGAATTTTTTAAAGGCCTTAGTTTTGGCGTCTTCAAAAGATAATTGCGGCTGTTCTTCCCACATGGCTTCGATATCGTTTGCTAAATGATCTACAAGTTCTGTTTGCAAATCATAATATACTACAAAATGACTTCTTGTAAATCTATATAAATCTTGTATTTGAACTTCGTTTAATTTCATATTAATTATGCGATTACAATTTTACTGTAGTTTTCGTAAGTCTTTTTAAGAAGCTTATTAAAAACAATTAGTCCAGATATGCCTATAATTAAAGCTATAAACCAATAGATATAGAATAAATCGTTATCAAACGGTAAGTGATTTTCAATAGGAGTAAACATATACAAAAACAAACTTGGTAAAGACATTATACTACAAACTGTTTGATAAGATTGAATCTTTTTTAATTTTGAAGAAGCCCTAATTTGTTTATAAAGTGTAATTGCAAGTGGTGTAATGACAGAACCTAAAAACAGCCAAAGTGTAATTTTATCAGTATTTAACTCTCTTATGTTAAGCAAAATAAGAGTTATTAACGCAGTGAAAACTAGAAACTTTGGTTTATAAAAAAACAAAGCTGTCTGTTTAATTATTTGTTTTTGATAGGCCCAATGAATTTTGTTCTGCCTTTCTTTAGTAAAGGTTTTAATAAAATCACGATTTCTAATTAAAAAAGCATGCAGTTTTTCGTTTTGGTTCTCTAATTCATATTTTGAAGCTAAGTGATCTATCAATTCTAAACGAACATCTATGAACTTAACTTTATGACGAATTAAAAATTCGTCAATTTTCTTTATATCTTCTTTGCGTAATTCCACCATTATTCTAAATTAAACTTAGGATTAACCAACGCTTGCATAGTAGCAATATAGCTTGCTAACTCTTCTAATTTGCTCGCTGTTTCTTTGGTTCCGTTTTCTGTTAATTTATAATATTTTCTTAAACGGTTATCTACTTTTTTCACCTCAACATCTAGTAAGCCTCCGGCTTCCAGTTTATGTAACGCAGGATACAATGCACCTTCGGTTATTTTTAATTCACCTTTAGTTAACTCCTTAACTTTTTGAGTGATTTCGTACCCATACATTTTATCACTTTCGGTTAAAAGTTTTAAAATAATAGTAGTTAAACTGCCTTTGTATAATTTAGAATTACTCATAATCAAATATACATAATTTTCTTATGCATGTAAAACTTAGGTATTATTTTTTTCATAATTGATTTTAATTCGTTTCAAGCTTCACTATTTTTACAAAAAATAAACACATGTCACATTTTCATAAATTATCAATAAAGAATATAACACGTCAAACAGATCAATGCGTGACGTTAAGTTTTAATATTCCTGAAGATTTAAAGCAGACCTTTAACTTTACTGCTGGACAATACATTACTTTAAAATCTACTATAGATGGAAAAGAAGTGCGTAGAGACTACTCTTTATGCTCATCGCCAAAAAGCGGAGACATTACCGTAGCGGTTAAAGAAGTTGAAAACGGTACATTCTCTAAATACGTAAATAACACTTTAAAAGAAGGAGATGTTTTAGAAGTTGCTGCACCACAAGGTCGCTTTACTTTTACTCCAGATAGTTCTAAAACCAGAACAGTAGCCGCATTTGCAGCTGGTAGCGGTATTACTCCTGTATTAAGTATTGCTAAAGCTGTTTTAGAAGAAGAACCAAACAGTACATTTGTATTGGTTTATGGTAACAAAACAACTAAAGACACTATCTTTTTTGATGAAATATTAAAACTTCATCACGAATACAAGGAACGTTTTGATACTAAATTTGTATTTAGCCAGTCTCAAGAAGAAGATGCCTTATTTGGTCGAATAGAAAAGAGTACAGTTAATCTTATTGTAAAAAACAAATACAAGCACACTACTATAGATGCTTTTTACCTTTGTGGCCCAGAAGCCATGATACATACAGTAAAAGATGTTTTAACTGAAAATAATGTGTCTAAAGACAAAGTATTATTCGAGCTTTTTAAAGTTGCAAAAACTGAGCAAGCAATAGAAAATGCTATAAATACTGGAGAAACTGAAATTAAAGTAATAGTAGACGATGAAGAGGCTACCTTTATAATGTCTCAGTCTCAAACTATTTTAGAAGCTGCATTAGACAAGGATTTAGATGCTCCTTACTCTTGCCAAGGTGGTATTTGTAGTAGTTGTATCGCTAGAGTTACAGGAGGAGAAGCAACTATGAGACAAAACAATATTTTAACAGATAATGAAGTTGCAGAAGGCTTAATTTTAACTTGCCAAGCACAACCTGTAAGCTCTAAAATTGTTGTAGATTATGATGACGTTTAATAGAAAAACGTTAAAAAAGGCGCTTTAACTTGTTTTTTTCTCTTTTTGTCGAAACACCGAATAATAAGATTGTTATAGTAAAATTATCCCGACAAACTACATAGATTTGTAACAGGTTGTAACGCTAAAATTTGTTAGTTTAAGGGATAAAACAGTAGATATATTTAAAACGTTATAAACCGATAAGTCTCACTTTTTAAGTGAGGCTTTTTTTTTACAATACAGATTCTATCTTCTTTATTACAGTTTCTGGAGCAATTGTTCTTGCAGCTTCTTTATAATTTTCTGGATATTTGTTACCATAAATAGACGTTGGAATTAATGGGAATTGATTTCTATTTGCCAATAAACTATTACCTTCTACTTGGTTAAATGGTGCAAATCCAGCATAAGGATGTGTAACATTCCATATTGTTATTACCTTTCTACCCAGCATTGCTGCAATATGTGCATTACCAGAATCCATACACAACATAACATCTAGATTAGAAATAACATTTAGTTCTTGATCTAAAGAGAGTTTTCCTGCTAGATTAATAACATTCTCATATTTATTTTGGATAACATCTAAAGCTCTAACCTCTTTTTCGCCTCCTCCAAATAATAGAACTTTATGCGTTTTAGATAATGTTGCTATAACACGTTCTAACAAATCTAAAGGATACATTTTAGACTGATATTGAGCAAAAGGTGCAATGCCAATCCAGTTTTTAATATCTTTCCCTAAAAGCTCTTGTATGCTTTGGTCTAATTTAGCTTGTTCAGGAAAACTTAGGTAAGAAAGATTGATTGTATAACCTAATTTTCTAAAAACATCTGCATAACGTTCGTGTGTAGTTTTAAGTTGTTCAAATTTATGTCCTTCAACTAAAGCTTTCTTTTCTTCTCTTCCTTTATTAACTTGTTTAAAAGTTTTTCCGAAGAAAAAAACCTTAAGAACCTTTGTTCTTAAAACGTTGTGCAAATCTGCAACTTGATCAATACCTAAGATTTTTAACTCTTTAGACAATTTATATAATCCTAAAAAGCCTTTATGCCTTCCTTTTAAATCTGCAGAGAAAACAGTAACGTTTTCTAAATCTCTAAAAAAAGGTTTAAAGAATTCTCGTGTTAAAACGGTAAGTTTGATATTAGGATGTTGTTGAGAAAAAGCACGTAAAACAGGAACAGACATTGCAACATCACCCATTGCAGAAAGCCTAATTACTAAAATATGTTTTGGTTTTGGCATTATCTTACTGTCTTTTTATTTAAAATTTATGCTGTAAAATTAAAATACTCCTTTCTTTAAATTAAAGGAAAGGAGTATTTTATAAAGTTAGTGAAAATAATAAGATTACTTTAATCCTCTTAGTACAGGATTAAGCTCATCGTCATTATACATTTTCATTTGCTTGTACACTTTCATGTATTTATCACCATTACTAATGTCTTCTAATAATGTATCTATAGCTGTAGATAAATCTACACGTTGCTCTAATAAAATATCAAATTTTGTTTGGCATGCAGCTCTATGCGCATCGGTTGCATCTTTTCTATTTGCCTCCTCTTCCATGTGGTATACTTTAAGCGCTAAAATAGAAAGTCTATCGACTCCCCAAGCTGGGCTTTCTGTATTAATAGTTGCATTCTCTTTTGAAGTAACGTCACTATATTTTTCTAAAAAATAGCTATCAATATATTCTACCATATCTGTTCTGTCTTGGTTAGAAGCATCAATTTTACGCTTTAACGTTAAGGCAGCAACTGGATCTATTTGTGGATCACGAATAATGTCTTCATAATGCCATTGTACAGTATCTATCCAACATTTTCTGTATAGCAAATGCTCTAATAAATCTGATTTATCATATTTATTAGTAAACGGCTGGTCTACAGTATTTATTTTATGGTAAGTTGCTATTACATCTTGAAAAATAGCATTCGCTTTAGTTGAAAACATATTGATTTATTTTTATAAGTGTAAAATTACGCATAAATATTTAACTTTACCATTCAATACTTACATTCACAACAATGCATATTCACAATTTATCTGACGAAAATTCAATTTTAAATACTTTTATTTCCGAATTACGAGACGTAGACGTTCAAAAGGACAGTATGCGCTTTAGACGAAATATAGAACGTATAGGTGAAGTTTTAAGCTACGAAATAAGTAAATCTTTAAGCTATAAAACACAGCAAGTAACCACTCCTTTAGCTAAAACTGAAGTACAAGCTATTGAAAATGAAATAGTATTGTGCTCTATTTTAAGAGCAGGAGTTCCTTTACATAATGGTTTACTAAACTATTTTGATAAAGCCGAAAATGCTTTTATTTCTGCTTACAGACACCATTTAGAAAACCCAGAATCATTTGAAATTGTTGTAGAATATCTTGCTTGTCCAGACTTAGAAGGTAAAACACTAATTCTTGCAGATCCAATGGTAGCAACAGGACAATCTTTACTTGCCACTTTTGAAGCCTTAAAACCATTTGGCACTCCCAAAGAAGTACATTTAGCAGCGGTAATTGGCGCGCAAGAAGGCATAGATTTTATTGCTGAAAATTTTCCAGAAAACACACATTTATGGATAGCAACCATAGACAAAGAGCTTAATGACAAAGGATATATTGTACCAGGATTAGGTGATGCAGGAGATTTAGCTTTTGGTGCAAAATTACAGCATTAATAACACCACCGGAATAGCCAAAAGTAGAATCACAAACAACGTTTTAAACCATTTTTCCTCAATGGTTTCTATATAGTTTGATATAATAATAGCTAATGGAGCGAACAAGAATAAAAATTCGCTTCCGTTCTTTTTTGGTGCAATAATGACTAAAACTGTAGCAATTAAAAAAGCTACAAACACAATTTTGTATGCTGCTCTAAAGCTTTTCATTTTCTTATTAATGTCTTTTAAATAAAAAATTGAAGCCCATAAACCAAAAGACGAAAACATGGTTATAACTACAATAAATTGTAAAGAATTATAGGCATTAAAGTTAAATCCAACCGATGGATTAATATTTAACAAAGAACCAAAATCGTCGTTTACAACTATAGAAAGACCTATAGACATCATAGTTATTGTAAGTAAACCAACAAATGGTACTATCCATTTTTTGACTTCAGACTCTGCATAAAATAATAATGCAATAAAAATTAGTATAAAAAAGAGGAGTGACCAAAAGTAAAATAGACTTGCAAACCCAATTAAAAAGCTAGCATCAAATAGTTTTTTTATGTGTTCGTTTTGTGTTCTTAAACTAATAATTCTCCTAAAGGCTAGAAGTATTAAAAAATTAGATAATATAATTTTCCAATTTAAAAAAACTTGTGGAACAGCTAGTAAAAACAGGCTAAACAATAACAGTTCGGCATTTCCTTTTTGAGATAAGGAGTTTTTAGCAACTATAAAATCTACTAATAAAACGGACAAAAAACAGCATAAAAAAATAGCTGCTAATTTAGAAACCGAGACTACAGTAAAAGTAAAAATAGAGTACTTATATATCGCTACAAATAAAGCTAATAAGGACAGTAAAAAAACAATTAAAAAATTAATTGGTTTAGATTTACTAAAAAAACTTGTTATCATTATCGGTTTTTGTATTTTTGTCTCTTAAATATACTACTATTCTTATGAAAGATTTATTTTACGCTCTACAGGACTTTTTTGTAAATGTTGCTTTTGCACCTTTAGACGCACTTAGAGCACTAGAGCTAGAAAACTGGTTTCTTGCAAATGGTATTAACTGGTTCTTTATGATTATATGTGCAGTAGCAATGGTTTACTGGATGTTACAACTAAAGAAATTTGACAGCAACAACGAAGAAGATAAAAGTATCTCTTCGCATTCTTTTTTATAGAAACTAATTTATTTAGTTTATAAATCGAAACCAATATCTTTTCGATAATTAATCTTATCAAAGTGTAGTTTTTCTATATTTTGATAAGATTTTTTTATGGCCTCTTGGTACGTTTCACCGTAACTAGTAATTGCCATAACACGTCCTCCAGAGGTTACAACCTTATTATCTTTAAGTTGCGCTCCTGCATGAAAAGCAATAGAACCTTCTATGTTTTCTATACCAGAAATTTCTTTTCCTTTTTCGTAAGCTTCAGGATAACCGCCAGATACAAGCATAACTGTTGTAGCAGCACGCTCGTCTATTTCAATGTTAATTTTATCTAAAGTTTGATTGGCAACAGCCTGAAAAACTTCAACTAAATCATTTTTTAAACGTGGTAATACTACTTCCGTTTCTGGATCTCCTAAACGTACATTGTATTCTATTACAAAAGGATCGTCGCCAACTTTTATTAAACCAATAAATACAAAACCTTTATAAGGTAAGTTGTCTTTTTGAAAACCATTAATTGTTGGAATAACAACACGTTCTTTTATCTTAGACATAAAAACATCGTCTGCAAAAGGCACAGGAGAAATTGCTCCCATTCCACCAGTATTTAAACCAGTATCACCTTCTCCAATGCGCTTATAATCTTTAGCAGTTGGTAAAATTTTATAGTTTTTACCATCTGTTAGTACAAAACAACTTAATTCTATACCATCTAAAAATTCTTCGATAACAACTTTGGTACTTGCATTACCAAATTTTGCATCTACAAGCATGGCTTTTAATTCCGCTTTAGCTTCGTTTATATCTTCTAATATTACAACTCCTTTTCCTGCAGCCAACCCATCGGCTTTTAACACGTATGGAGGATTTAGTGTTTCTAAAAAAGCATAACCTTCTTCTACAGTACTTGCATTAAAGCTTTGGTATGCAGCAGTTGGAATATTGTGTCTAAACAAAAATTCTTTAGCAAACTCTTTACTACCTTCTAATTCTGCAGCAGCTTTTTGAGGTCCAATAACTGCAACGTTTTTAAGCGCTTCGTCTTCTAAAAAGAAATCATGAATACCTAATACCAAAGGATCTTCTGGACCAACAATTACCATAGTAATATGGTTATTTAACACTACTTCTTTAATGGCTTGAAAATCTGTTACACCTATAGGAACGTTAGTTGCAATTGCAGCTGTACCCGAGTTTCCTGGTGCTACGTATAAATTGCGACATTTGTTACTTTGTGCAAGTTTCCAAGCGATTGTATGTTCTCTTCCTCCAGAACCTAGTATTAAAATATTCATAGTTGTAGTTGTTTCCACAAAAATACTGTTTTGAATTAAAAAAAGCATCTCAAATTTAGTTTTTCAATTGAAATCTACCTTCCTTTAAAAAGGCGCGTATATTAAATAATATTTCTTTAATTTACATTTCTATTATTTGAAACTATTACAATTGAATTTATTTGATCTTTCTTTAAAACTAAAAGGCTTTCCAATTAAAAAAGCGAAGCTGGCTTTATACAATATTAAAGCTTTAAACGCCACAAAGAAAGAACAATATATTCTTGATAAAAGAGCTGAAATTATAGAATATCACTTAGAGCATAATCCGTTTTACAAATCGTTTATTGGTAATGCTAACGTTAAAGATTGGAATAGTATTCCTACTTTAACTAAACGTGATTTACAACAGCCTTTAAAAAATAGAATTTCCAAAGGCTATTCAAAAAAGAATTGCCAGATTAATAATACTTCAGGTTCTTCAGGTTATCCACTATCTTTTGCTAAAGATCAATTTTGTCATGCTTTATCTTGGTCTATATTCATGGATAGGTACAGTTGGCATAATTTAGATTTAAACAGCTCTAAACAAGCTCGTTTTTATGGAATTCCTCTAAATAAAATAAGTTATTTTAAAGAACGCTTAAAAGACAAACTTAGTAATAGGTTTCGATTTTCAGTTTTTGATATGAGCGACAAACAACTTTCTAAAAATGTTAAACTATTTAACGAATCTAATTATGAATATCTATATGGCTACTCAAATGCGTTAACTCTTTTTGGAAAATATCTAGAAAGAGAAAATATTGTTTTAAAAGACAAATGTGAAAGTTTAAAAGCCTGTATTGCTACTTCTGAAACCTTATTTGTAAATGACAAAAAGCTATTAGAAAAACAATTTGGAGTTCCTGTAATTAACGAGTATGGCTGTGCTGAATTAGGCTTAATAGCATTTCAAAATAAAAAAGATGAATGGTTAATAAATAGTGATGA
The DNA here is from genome assembly GCF_001418085.1 of Lacinutrix algicola. Lineage (GTDB taxonomy): Bacteria > Bacteroidota > Bacteroidia > Flavobacteriales > Flavobacteriaceae > Lacinutrix > Lacinutrix algicola. The sequence goes on along the minus strand of NZ_LIQH01000036.1, from coordinate 35,443 downwards.
TTTATATGTTGAGATTTTAGACCAAGACAATAACATTTTGCCTTTTGGAGAGCAAGGCCGTATAGTAATAACATCGCTCTACAATAAAGCGCATCCTTTTATTCGCTACGATTTAGGTGATATTGGCACATTATCTAAACAAAGCACTTTAAGTAAACCTATTTTAGCATCTTTAGCTGGTAGAACTAACGATACTTTAAACTTACCTAGCGGGAAAACTGCTGCTGGATTTACTATGTATTACGTAACGAAAACCGTTATTGAAGATGCTTCTAAAATAAAAGAATTTATGCTAGAGCAATTTAAACTCGATACGTTTAAAGTAAGTTATGTTGCCGAAGAAGCACTTACAGAAGCTCAAAAAGTAACGATAAAAAAAGCTTTAGACAATTATTTAGAACCTGGTTTAAAGGTCTCTTTTGAAAGAAAAGATAGCTTAGAACGTGCAAAAAGCGGAAAAGTGAAACAGTTTATTTCTTACGTAAAGTAATTGTTTGCTTCTTTTTTACAAAAAAGTGCTCCCAAAGAAATATAAGCATGCTGTACGTTGCTTTTAATGTAGAAAAACCCAAACCTTTTTTATAAACCCAATAATTATGCTTTAATAAGGCAATCTTATTTGAAGACATCGAGTTTTTGTGAACACGGTAAAAAGCTAACGATTCTTGTAGACTTTTAGCCGGTTTTCCAGAAGCTTTTAAAGCATTTAACCATAACACCCAATCTTGGCGCTTACGCAAGTTAGCAGATGTTATTTTACCTAGTTTCTTTGCGTTATATATTCCTGTTAAATTACCAATATAATTGCTTTTTAAGTATTTTTTGTATGTTAAAACCGGTAACGCCTTTACTAGTTTATTGAGAGGTTTTCCAGATTCGTCTATTTGCTCATAACTGCAAAAACAAACGTCGCAATCTTGATTTTGCATGAAGGCTATCTGCTTGTCTAGTTTTTCTGGCTTCCAAAGGTCATCTGCATCTAAAAAAGCGATGTAATCGCCTTTTGCCGCTATTATTCCTTTATTTCTAGATATTGCTGCTCCTTGGTTTGTTTCGTTTTTAATAAGCTTAATATTCTTGTTTTTTAAGATGAAATCATTAACAACACCAATGGTATCGTCGTTAGAAAAATCGTCTATTAAAAGCAACTCCCAATTTGTATAAGTTTGGTTAAATATAGACTTAATGGTTTCGCCGATAAACGCTTCGGAATTATAAAGAGGAGTGACTATTGAGACGAGTGCTTTCATGTACTTCTTTTTTACTTTTTGATTATCACATGCTATTTACTATTAATCATTTCTTTTAATGATAACATTTTTAACATGCTCATTTCAAATTAATAAGCTTTTTTTTCGCCTTTAAATATATTTAAAGTGGTTTGAATAATAATTTTGAAATCTAATAGTATAGACCAATTTTCAATATAAAAATTATCGAATTTAATCCTATTTATTATGTCTTCATCGTTCTTAATTTCTCCTCTATAGCCTTTTATTTGAGCAAGACCTGTAACACCTGGTTTAACATGATGACGAAAAATAAAATTATACTTGTCTATTTTTTTTGAGTATTCTTCGGTATAAGATAACATATGTGGTCTTGGCCCAACAACAGACATATCTCCAAATAGTACATTAATAAATTGAGGTAACTCGTCTATACTTGTTTTACGTAAAAACTTACCTATTTTGGTAACGCGTGTATCATTTTGCTGTACATAAGTTCCTTTTACTTCTTTAATTGTTTTTAAAGATCTAAATTTATAACAGTTAAACTCCTTATAGTTAATACCATTACGTTTATGCTTATAAAATAATGGTCCTTTAGACTCCAGTTTTATTAAAACAAACAAAATAACAGAAACCCAAGATAGTATAAAAACAATAATAAATACTGAAAATAAAATATCGAAAGTTCTTTTAACTAACTTATTAAAATCATGATTTAAAGCTACTTCATCTATTGATAATACAGGAAGATAATTATAAAAATCTGTCTTTAGACGCTTAGAAAACAGCTTTTTTGTTTCTGGAATAAATTTAATATTACAGTGATGAATGTTAGCATATTTTACAAAATCGTTTACTTGATTTTCTGAAAGCTCATCCATTGCACAATAAATCTCGTCGATACCACTATTCTCTTCTAGAAATTTAAAACTTTCTTTTATATCTCCATTGACACCTTTTGATTTAACGTTACTAAAACGTGCTAGTAACCTGTATCCTAATTCCTTTTTTTGATTAAAAATCGACTTCAATTCATTTGCACCATCGGTGTCACCAATAATAATAACACGTCGAACGTTTCCTTTTAATTTTAATCGATAAGCTTTAAGTAGGTAATAGCTTAAAAGTTTTACAAAACCAATTATTAAAAAAATAGATATTAAATATTTAAAGGTCACAAAAGCCTGAATATTAACACTTCTAAAAGCACCAATAAAAGCATAAACTAAAAATGAAAATATTAAAAATTGCTTAATTAGTAGTGATAATATATTTAGTACAGATGTATATCTATAAACATTATAGAAGCTAATAAAAGAAGTAGATAAAAGCCAAAACACAATACTATATACTATATATAATAAGTGCTTGTTGTTAAAAACCGCAGAAGAAAAAAAATGAAGATTTTCAACGTTAAGGTTTAAAAAATAATACGCCAGAAGATTAACAATAAAGATATCGAAAGACACCAAAATAGGTCTTATTAACCACGAATATCTTCCGCGTATATATTCCATTTACTATTTGCTATTATAGCCTGAAAAGTCTTTATGTTCACTTTTATAAAGCTCATCATCACTCAGGTTTTTAAAATAATCGAAAGTAATTCTCATTCCTTCTCCCCTTCCTACTTTTGGCTCCCAATTTAATATTTTTTTAGCTAAAGAAATATCTGGTTGTCTTTGCATAGGATCGTCTACTGGCAAATCTTTATAAATTACTTTTTGAGTTGTACCTGTAAGTTTAATAATCTCTTCGGCAAAGTCTTTTATTGTAATTTCATGTGGATTCCCAATATTAACAGGATAGCTATAATCACTTAGAAGCAATCTGTAAATACCCTCCACTTGATCATCTACATAGCAAAAAGAACGCGTTTGCAAACCTTTTCCAAAAATCGTTAAATCTTCACCACGTAGTGCTTGACCCATAAAAGCAGGTATAACACGACCATCGTTAAGTCTCATTCTTGGTCCATAAGTATTAAAAATGCGAACAATTCTTGTTTCTATTCCGTGAAATCTATGGTAAGCCATGGTAATAGATTCTTGAAAACGTTTAGCTTCATCATAAACGCCTCTTGGTCCAATAGTATTAACATTACCATAATAGTCTTCGGTTTGAGGATGCACTAAAGGATCTCCATAGACTTCTGATGTCGATGCGATAAGCAACCTAGAACCTTTTGCTTTTGCTAAACCTAATAAGTTATGCGTCCCTAAAGAACCTACTTTTAGTGTTTGAATTGGTATTTTAAGATAGTCTATAGGGCTTGCTGGTGATGCAAAATGTAATATATAATCCACACTCCCTTCAATCTCTATAAATTCGGTGATATCATGTTCGATAAAACTAAAATTAGCATGCTCTTGAAGATGAGCTAGGTTTTTTTTATCTCCAGTTATATAATTATCCATACCTATAACCTTATAACCTTCTTTAATAAAGCGATCGCATAAATGAGATCCTAAAAAACCTGCTGCTCCTGTTATTAATACTGTTTTTAAACCCATTACCTTCCTATTGATATATATTTAAATCCTTCGTTTTCAATATCTTTCACATCGTATAAGTTCCTGCCATCAAAAATTATACTGCCATTCATAGCCTCCTTCATTTTATCTATATCTGGAGTTCTAAAAATACTCCACTCTGTACAAATCACTAAAGCATCTGCATTTTCTAAAGCCTCGTACATGCTTTCTTTGTAGGTTATTTTATCTCCGAGTCTTCTTTTTACATTTGGCATCGCTTCTGGATCGAAAGCCGTAATGTTTGCTCCAGATTCTAGTAAACTATCTATCATATAAAGCGCTGGTGCCTCACGAATATCATCAGTTTCAGGTTTAAAAGCTAATCCCCAAATAGCAATGTTTTTTCCTTTTAAGTCATTATTAAAATGTGCTTCAATCTTAGGAATCAAAACTAATTTCTGTCTTGCATTTACATTGATAACCGCATCAAGAATTTGAAAATTATAATTATTCTCTAATCCAGATTTATGAAGTGCTTTTACATCTTTTGGAAAGCATGAACCTCCATAACCTATTCCAGGAAAAAGGAAACGTTTTCCAATTCTAGAATCGGTTCCCATACCTATTCTAACTTTATCGACATCTGCTCCTACTTTTTCGCAAAAGTTGGCAATCTCATTCATGAAAGTGATTTTAGCTGCTAAAAAAGCATTTGAAGCGTACTTAGTTAGCTCTGCAGACTTCTCGTCCATTACAATTATTGGATTCCCTGAACGTACATAGGGTTTGTAAAGTTTTTCCATAAGCTTTATTGCCTTATCGCTACTAGCTCCAACAACAATACGTTCTGGTTTTAAGAAATCGTCTACTGCAAAACCTTCTCTTAAAAATTCCGGATTTGAAACTACATCAAAATCTACTGTTGCATTTTTAGCAATTGCAGCTTCCACTTTTTCTGATGTACCTACAGGAACGGTACTTTTATCGACTATAACTTTATAATCTTTAATTAGTTTTCCAATATCATCGGCTACTCCTAAAATATATTTTAAATCGGCAGAGCCATCATCATCTTCTGGTGTTGGCAAGGCTAGAAATATAATATCACCGTGTTCTAAACCTTCAGCTAAATCTGTTGAAAACCTTAAACGATTGGCTTTTATATTTCTTTCGAATAAAACATCTAAATGCGGCTCGTATATAGGTACTTGACCTTGCTGCATTTGCTTTACTTTATTCTCATCTATATCTATACAAAGGACATCGTTTCCTGTTTCTGCAAGGCATGTTCCTGTAACTAAACCTACGTATCCTGTACCAATTACTGCTATTTTCATTTAAAGACTTATTCTATAATATTAAAAAAAACGCTTCATGTGAATGAAACGTTTAAAAATGTATTATTAATTATTAAACTATTTTTTTATCCAATCTCTCAAAGTCGGAATTCATACTTAAAAACTCTGGCACAATGTCTTTCATTTTAAGTACTATTTCATTTTTACTACCATCTTCTGCAATAGCTGCAAGGTCAAGAATTAAGTTGTTTACAAACTCATAATCATGGCTTTTAATTTTAGCTATCATTATTTTTTCATTGTATGTTGGCAAGGTTTCCGATTTATCGTTAAGTAACTCTTCGTACAATTTCTCACCAGGTCTTAATCCTATAACTTTAATGTCTATTTCTTTATAAGGTGTAAACCCAGCTAAACGTATTATCTTTTTGGCTAAGTCTATAATTTTTACAGCTTCTCCCATATCAAAGATAAAAACCTCTCCTCCATTTCCCATTGCTCCTGCTTCTATTACTAGTTGGCAGGCTTCCGGAATGGTCATGAAATATCTAATAATATCTGGATGTGTTATTGTTAAAGGACCTCCTTCTTCAATTTGCTTTTTAAATAATGGTACCACAGATCCATTTGATCCTAAAACGTTACCAAACCTTGTAGTTACATATTGAGTTGTAGATTTATTATCTGTTTTTAGTTTTCCTTGAAGTGCTTGAATATAAATCTCTGCAATACGTTTAGATGCTCCCATAACGTTACTTGGATTTACAGCTTTATCTGTAGACACCATAACAAATTTTTCGGCACTATATTTATGCGCCATATCTGCAACGTTTTTTGATCCTATTACATTTGCAAATACCGCTTGAGATGGATGTTTTTCCATTAAAGGTACATGCTTATATGCTGCTGCATGGTACACAACATCTGGATTGTGTGTTTTAAAAACAGTATCTATAGTTTCTCTGTTTCTTACATCTGAAATGATAGCTTCAAAATTTAAATTTGGAAAATTTTGATTTATTTCGTGTTGAATTTTATATAAAGGTGTTTCTGCATTATCTAAAATAAGCAGTTTTTTAGGTTTATAATTTGCAACTTGTCTTACAATTTCACTACCTATTGACCCTGCTCCTCCAGTTACCAAAATACATTTGTTATAAATTTCTTTAGCAACCAGTTTATTGTCCAATTTTATTGGGTCTCTTTCTAGAATATCCTCAATCTGAATTTTCTCAATTTGAGTAGATAAGCTTTTATTGTTTTCTATATCTGAAATTAAAGGCGCCCTAAATACTTTAAAATTATACTCAAGACAATTATCTACAATTGCAATACTTTCTTCTTTTGTTAGACTACTATCTGCAAGAATTAAAGCTTGTGCACTGTTAGCTCTTAAAGTAACAGCTGCTTTTCTATGTAAGTGAACAATTGGAAGACCTAATATTTCTTTACTTTTATTTTTACCTGCTTTATCGATAAAACCTAAAACTTTATAACGTGAAGGTTTTTCTGATTTTAAAGCAGATGCAATTGCTATTGCATTTTCGCCTGTTCCAAAAACGAGAACATTTAATCGCTCTTCTTCTTCTTGATAGCTTACATAGGCTTCGAAAACATATTTTACTAGTATTCTAAAAAGGAATAATCCACAAAACGAAATGATTGCGTAAACCAAAATCTCTGGAACTAAAAAAACACTTCTCTTAGTAACTAAAAAGTATACATAATGTATTCCTAAAGTTGTAACTAATGTTGCAGCAGATGCTAAAAAGAATTTTACCGCATCTATAAATGTTGAATGCCTAATTAAACCTGCATATGTTCTAAAAAATATAAAAAATAGAACATTTACTATTATTACAATTAATTCTTGGCTTGTAGGAAAATATGAAAAAAATATATTCTCATTTTGTAAATTTCCAATAATTATTTTTGTAACAAATAGAGCAATTAATAATATAGCACTATCGAAACATAGTATTGCCCATCTAGGCAAATAACTTATATTTTTAAAATCTATCTTTTTACGACTAGATTCTAAAACTTGAAATAGCGCTTGTTTAAGTTTTCTAAACATTTAAAGTGATATAATATTTTCTTACAAATATCCTAATTATAATTACAATATAGAAATATATAAAGCTATTCCCTTGCATTAATACCTAAATATTTATTTATTAATGCTTTATAATCTTGAATTCGTATTTAATTAGTATTAATAACAACAAGATAGAGTATGGAATAAACAACACTCTCATTCTACTTGCTAACCCTAAATTATACATATATATACCATAAAAGGAGATAATTATAATAAGATAAATAAGAAGAAAAGTATAAACCATAATACATTTTAAATAGATGCATAGTATTGCTTTTGGGTTTTAGCATCAAAAAGGAATGGACTAAACAAAACCAATAATACTCTCTTAATGTAATAAGAATCTAGTAAACCGATTGAGTTATTATTATTATTATTAGCACCAAACATCTTAAACCAACTAGTTGATTCTGTCTCTATATAAAAAAACACTTAGAGTCAACATTACCCTTTAAATCTAAATTAAAATGTATGAAAAAGAATAAGTATTATTCCTATTAGTAAAATAGAAACACACTACTTATCTGTTTTTTTTAAACATAGTATTGCAGGACACTATACATATAAAAATCAGAATTAATATTTACTTTAACTAAATGCTAATGTAATAGCTTTCTTTATTCTTTGTCTATCTTCATTGGTAAGATTAGAACCCGATGGCAAGCATAATCCATTTAAAAATAAATTTTCAGAAACTTTATTTCCATAATATGGGTATTTACTAAAAACAGGCTGTAAATGCATTGGTTTCCATAATGGTCTAGATTCTATGTTGTGTTCATCTAGTAATAAACGTAATTGTTCTGATGTTATTTTTGATGACTCATCAATGGTAATAGAGCTTAACCAATGATTTGAATAGTAATTATCTGACGGCTCACTAAAAACGGTTACACCTTTAATATCTTTAAATAATTCTTTATAAAATGTATTATTATCTCTTCTAAAGCCTATATGTTTATCTAAGACTTCCATTTGCCCACGACCAATACCTGCACAAATATTACTCATTCTGTAGTTATATCCAACTTGTGTATGCTCGTAATGCGGTGCTTGGTCCCTTGCTTGAGTTGCTAAAAATATTGTGTTTAGTTTTTTCTTCTCAGTATTACAAATCATTGCTCCTCCTCCTGAAGTAGTAATTATTTTATTACCATTAAAGGACAGAATAGAATAATCTCCAAAGGTTCCACATTTTCTTCCTTTGTAAGTTGAACCTAAAGCTTCTGCTGCATCTTCAACAACAGGAATATTGTATTTTAAAGCAACCGATAACAGTTCGTCTACTTTTGCAGGCATACCATATAAATGTACGATTATTATAGCTTTAGGCGTTTTACCTTTTACTATTCTATCTTTTATTGCAGTTTCCAAATGTACAGGACACATGTTCCATGTTTCAGACTCACTGTCAATAAATATAGGAGTTGCTCCTTGATACATTATTGGATTTGCTGATGCTGAAAATGTCATGCTTTGACATAATACTTCATCATTTAAAGTTACTCCTAATTGAACTAATGCTAAATGAATTGCTGCTGTTCCTGACGATAAACATGCCGCATGCGTATCTTCTTTTAAATATGATTCTAGATCTTTTTCAAAACCTGTTACATTTGGTCCTAATGGCGCTATCCAGTTGGTATCGAAAGCTTCTTTTATATAATTTTGCTCTGTTCCTCCCATGTGTGGTGAGGATAGCCATATTTTTGAATTCATATTAGAATATTTTTTTTGCAGGATTACCAAAGTAGGTTCCTTCTTTTTTAATATTACGCAGTACTACTGCTCCTGCTCCAATTTTAACATTAGCACACACTTTAACACCAGGAAGAATAACTGCACCTGTGCCTATAAATACATTGTCCCCTATAATTGCTCCGCCTCCAAGATCTACATTTGCCATAATTGAGACATAATCTCCAATTTGAACATCATGACCTACTTGAGATCCTGAATTAATAAAAACGCCATCTCCAATCTGGGTGTTACATGAGATTACTGTGTTTGGAGTGGCTATAAAACCTAAACCTTGTTTTGCATATTTACCTACAACTGCTGATGAATGCTGAAAATTTAAAATATTAAATCCTCCATCTTTTTTGTAGTAGTTTAAAATAACACTTTTCACGTCTTTATTAGAAATAGCAATTATGATGTTTTTTGCTTTTCTAAGTGTCTCAAGAGATATTTTATCGATAATCGTAAGATCTGTTTCGAAACCGTCTAAAGAATTTAGGTTATCATCAAGGTAACCAATAATATCATAATTTTTTACTAAATCTGACTGAAACATCCAGCTTTCCATTTCTCTTCCAAAACCACCAGCCCCGACAATAGCTAACGTTTTATTGAATTGAGTATCCTCCATCTATTTTTATATTTTGACCAGTAATCCATTTAGATTGTTGAGACAACAAGAATAACATTAAAGGTGTTATATCTTCTACACTACCAGTTCCTAAAGGGTGCATATTTTCTATTTCTTTAATATTTTCTTCAGAAAGTTGATTAAAAAGTTGCTGAGTCATTGGTGTTTTTACCACACCAGGTGATATAGCATTAATTCTAATCTTTCTTTTAGCTAATTCTAAAGACGCAGCTTTCACAACACCTAAAACCGCAGCTTTTGTTGCACAATAACCAACTTTTCCGGGTTGTCCTAATTCTCCCATTACAGAAGATAATAAAATAACACTAGAACTATCATTACTAAATTTTTTCTTAGAAAAAACTCTTAATAACTCAATTCCTGACAATACATTAATCTCGAAAATAGATTTAATTTTCTCACTTTTATAGACACTTAGAGGTATTGTTTCTTCTTTACCTGCACAGTGTACTAAACCATCTAATTTACCTAATTCTTGATTAACTTCTTTTAAAGTACTCTCTATTGCTTCTATTTGAGCTAGGTCGATTACTTTAAAAGTAAAATTTTTATTATTCTTAAGGTGTTCGTCAAGTTTACTAATATCTCTACCAATTCCTATAACATTGGCTTTCTGGCTCAATAGATGTTTGCATAAAGCATTACCTATACCAGAAGTAGCTCCTGTTACTAAAATTAATTTATTCTTTAAGCTTGGATATAAAAGGTCCATGTATTTAAGTATTTAATATTCTAATAAATTATAAATGGTCATTTTTGGATGCATTGCAATACAGCCACATCCCCAATTTAAACCAGATCCGTAACCACTAATTAGTATTTTTTTAGGCATGTTTTCTTTATCGAAATCACTTACTATTAGCAGAGGAATTGTAACTCCACTTGTATTACCAAACCGATCTATATTTATAAGCACCTTTTCTTTTGGTAATCCTAACCTAGAAGCTATTTGATTAATTATAAATTTATTTGATTGATGAAACAAGAATAAATCTATTTCGTCTTTATTTAAATTAAACTCACTAATAAGCTTATCAACACTTGATGGGATTTCCCTTAATGTAAAATCAAATACTTTTGGTCCATCCATTGTAAGATGAATGCCTTGATTTTTATTCCCTTTGTCGTCCACCTTCCAGTTTAAAGTTTTATCGTTAATGGGATTACGGTATCCTCCCTCTGGAATCATAATAGCATCAGCATTATCTCCATCTGAAAAGAAATTAAAATTTGATTCTCCACTAAACTCTTTACTCTTGCTAATTAAAATAGCAGAAGCCCCATCACCAAATAACATAGAAGTACTTCTATCTTCACTCGAAAGTATTTTAGATAAGGTTTCGGCAACAATTAACAAAACTTTACCAGATGTTGTAGCTGCTAAAGCATAAGCTGTACTTAATCCTTGAACAAAACCGGCACAACCTGCATTAATATCTAGGCATAATATGTTTTGAGGTAATCCTAATCTACTTTGTAGAATATTTGAGGTAAAAGGTATTTTATAATCTGCTGTTTGACTAACAAAAATTAATGCTGTAATTTGAGATTCGCATTTTTTATCTTCTAATATTTGCTTTGCTGCTTTATATCCTAAATCTGAAGCCGTAGTATCAATACTAGCATATCGTCTTTCTTTTATACCTGTTGTTCTTTCAAACTTTCTAATTTCTTTTGGACCTAATAGGTTTGAGAAATTATCATTTCCAACTTTGTTTTTTGGAACACAGGCTGCAATAGATTCGATAAATATATTTTCAAATTTTTGAGTCATTGTAGTTTAATTATGAAAATTTCTCTACGCCAATTTTATCAACTAGCGATTGAAATGTCGTTAATGCTTCAATATCGTCTGCGTTTAAAGTAACGTCGAAATTATCTGATACGTAACCAATTAAAATCATTGCTCCCATAGAATCCCACTCGTCTAAATCTTTAAGTACTGTTTCAGCAGTTACTTGAGATTCTACTTCTAATTCTTCTGCTAATTCGTTTATAAAATCTTGTTTTTTCATAATTATAATTTATTATTTAATTTAATTAATCCTCCAGACCACGAAAGCCCTACGCCAAAACCAAGTACAATTATACTTTCTTGTTTTGTAATATTTTGAGAATAGTTTTTTAATGCTATTGGAATAGTATTCGAAACCGTATTACCACCATTTTCTAAATTAATATAAAATTTATCTGGTTCTACTTTTATTCTTTTACGCATAAAATTTAACATATATGCATTTGCTTGGTGAAAGACAAATTGATCTATATATTCTTTTTCAATATTGTTTTTTAGCAATACCTCTTTAGTGAATTTAGGAATCTGACCTGCAGTGAAATTAAAAATCTCAGGCCCATTCATGTATATATGGTTATCCGTATATTGATTACCAGTACCATAGTCTTTTACAGCGCAATTTGCATTATATTTATTTTTACTTCCTCCGTTTTTAACAATTAGCTTGTCGTGCCCATTACCATCTGTGCCAAATAAAAAGTCTCCAACACACTCTTGATCTGAAGCTTCTATAATTGTTGCTGTCGCAGCATCTCCAAAAATAGATCTGTTAGTTCTATCTTTTTCATGTATAAACTTAGAATACGTTTCTGCAGTAACTAAAAGCACTTTTTTTGCTTGATTGGAGTTTATTAATGCTTTTGCAAAACTTAATCCATAGGTATATCCTGAACATCCTAAATTAAAATCGAAAGCTCCAATAGTTTTATTTAATCCAACTCTATCTTGCAAAATACATGCCGTAGTTGGTAAAATATATTCTGGACTTTGTGTACAATAGAGAAGGTAATCTATTTTGCTTTTATCTATTCCGTTATCGAAGAGCTTATTTACAGCTTTGCAAGCTAAATCTAAAGCTGTTTCATCTTCATTAACCACATAACGTGTTTTAATACCAACTTTTTTTTCAAATTTCGAAAAATCGTAATCAGGAAACTCTTTTGCTAAATCAACGTTAGTTATCGCTTTTTCTGGATAATGATACTCTATGGCTGTAATTTCTGCTCCCATTTTATTCTTCGTTATTACCCTTAAAGGCTTCTGTTGTTGCGTGACCCATAGTATTTATATCTTCAGACTTAACAACTTTAAGAAAAGTATTTAATAAAATTTTTATATCTAATGCGAACGACAAATTGTCAACGTACCAAACATCATATTCAAATTTTTTAGCCCAACTTATTGCATTTCGACCATTTACTTGTGCCCAACCTGTTATTCCAGGTTTAACATTATGCCTCCTGCTTTGAGTGACATTGTACAAAGGTAAGTATTCTGGTAATAATGGTCTAGGCCCAATTAGGCTCATATCTCCTTTTAATACATTTATTAATTGAGGTAGCTCGTCTAAAGATGTTTTTCTAACAAATTTACCGAGTTTAGTTAACCTCTTATCGTCTGAAAGTAACTTCCCTTCTTTGTCTTTTTTGTCATTCATAGTTTTAAACTTAATGACTTTAAATATTTCTCCTTTTTTACCTGGTCTCTTCTGAAAAAAAAAGCAAGAGCCTCTATTGCTAATTATTAATATCACAATTAAAAATAAAAATATTGGACTAGACACTATTAAACCCATTAAAGCAAAAATAAAATCCAAAGTACGCTTAATAAAGTTTTTATACATTTTCTAATTCTTTATATTCTTTTAAAATTTCTTCCCAAATATAGGTTTGGTCATATCTATTTTCTACACTAGACCTCGCCTGTTTTTTAAGCTTTAAATAAAAAGCTTCGCTTAGAAGAAACTCTTTCATTTTATTAGTTAGTTCAAAAACATTTTTAACGGGAACAATAACTCCGTTTTTATTTTCTTCAATTATTTCGTTACAACCATTGATATTACTAACAATACTTGGTAGCCCCATTGCTCCTGCTTGTAAAACAACATTAGGAAAACCTTCTCTATAACTTGGAAACACTAAAACGTTGGATGCTAAAAAATAAGGTCTTACATCGTTAACAAATCCTACTTCTATTATATTATTATTCTCTTTTATTTCTTTAAAATTATGAGCTTTAATAGGATCTAAATCTGTCTCGAAAGGTCCAACCAATAACAGTTTAGCATGATGATTATCCTTATTTATCTCAACAAAACTTTCTACTAATTCATTAATTCCTTTGTCTTTAACTATTCTACCAACAAATATATATATAAAATCATTTTCACTAATTTCTAATTTGCTTTTTAATTTTTCGATTTCCTTTATTGAAAAATGTTTTGAGTTAAAATAATCTAAATTTATACCATTAGAACTACCATGACCTATAACTTTTAATTTGGTGTTTTTTGCTAATTTATTGTTTACAATTATGTTTTTTAAAGCATTAGAGTTTGGGTAAACTTTAGTCGCACATTTATAAGTTAGCTTCTCTACAACATCTAACAGAGTTCTTTTAGCACCTGTACTTTCTAATAGAGGCAAACCAGCAACGGTGTGTAAACGATTTGGAACTCTTGCTAGTTTAGCGGCTAACATGGATACCAAACCTGCTTTGGGTGTATGAGAATGTATAATAAAAGGTTTTTCTTTTTTTAAGAATCTATACATTCTCCAAACTGCAACTAGATCTTTAAACGGTGTTATTTTTCTTGTTAAATTTATATGGTAAGCTTCAACTCCTTCTTGCTGTGCTACTTTTTGTAAATAGTTATTATCTGACGATACCGCTTTTACTTCATAAAACTCCTTCATAAAAGACATTTGTCCTCCTAAGAGTTTTTCTAAAGATAATGGTATGGTTGTTACTCTAATTATTTTTTTTTCATGTAAAGATGTTTTTTTGGAACTAAACATTAATACCATTCCTAAAACTATAAATGGTAAAAACATTACTCTCATTCTTGAAGCCAGTCCTAAATTATACATATATGTGCTTAAGAACAATATAATTAAAACACTCGACAAAATTAAATATAAAGTAAGACTATCTATTATAACTTTTCTTTTTATTCCATAATATGTTATAAGAACACAAAACAACAAGAAACATGCATTTTCGATAGAAACTAGTAGTTGATAAAAGTTAACTGAGTCAAAAAACAAAGGTCTAAATAGAACTATAATTATTCTATCTAAATAATTTGTTCTATCTAAATTTATACTAGTATTTCCTGTATTAACACTATATAAATTAATTTTATTGAAAATTTTTTCGATTTCAGAAAAACTATAAACTTTAATTTTTAGAAAAAATTTTAAGAAAGGTATTGAAAATAAGCCTAAAAGCACAAATGAAACTAAGTTTTTGATTAATTTTTTTCTTGTAACAGTTTCAAAAACTAAAAACTTAACACATAAGCTTAATAATAAAAGTATAAATAGATAAGGCCTTATAAGTAATATTAAAAGTAAAGAAATAACAGTTACCAAACTTAGTGTTTTAGCCTTAGCTGTCTGTTCTAAAATTAGTGCCATGAAAAAAAAAACTAATGCTTCTTTAGATAAACCTGAAGACCAAAAGTGTAGTGAAGGAAAAAACATAAAACACATCCCTATTTTTTTTAGTTTAGTATCTAATGGAAAAAAAAGTTTAATAATTTTTAGAAATCCAATTAAACTAAGTGTTGCAAATAAACAAGATAAAGTAAGGTATTCAATATTTAATTTTACTAAGGGATATATTAAAAAAGAAATAAAACGACTTCCTGGTTGTAAAAGAATAAAAGCTGAATCGGCATCTAGTGCCATTGTATAAAAATTATAACTATCTAATTTAGCTTCTAAATTAACTTTATAGTTAAAAAATAGAGATAAAATATGAATTATATAAATGCAAGACAAGAGTAATAGATTATTGCTTTTATCTAACATCAATTTGAAATAATATGATATTACAGCCAATAATAAAATTGCAAGAATTAAATTCATTTAAACAAATAGATTATTAGTTTATACTATCAAGGCTTTGCTAAAAGAAAAACACACAACTAAACAAATAGTTGTTAGCTATTTAATTAAATCTATTCCTTTTCTATTTAAACCTAAAATTGGTACATGTTGACCGTCTATAGTTTTTGTAATTAATTCTCCATAATTATCACCAAACTCTACAAATTTATTTATTGTAAAGTATTCTTCGAAATCATTAGGCGTAAATATGTGTGATTTACCTTTATAGGATATTTCTAGGCTTTCTAAAATGATAGTTTTAGGTTGTAAATATCCTAATCCAAGGTATAAGGTTGTAGGATATTCAAAATCATATTTAGCCTTAACTTTACCTACAACATCTTGAAAATCCTCAGATACTTTTACAACTGTTTTTTCTATAGTTGTTTCATTATCAATATCTTTTAAGACAAATTGAAATCTATCCTCTTTATCTGTTTTTAGTTTTGCTAAAACAGTAAAATCATAATTAATTTTAGCTACAGACTCTGATCCTTTATCGTCTTTTTTCTTGTTATTACAACCTAAAAGTAGAAACGCTACTAAAATTATTGATATATTTTTCATTTGTTTTTTTTCAAAGATAATAATTAATCATGAATGCTCATTAGGTTTTTGACTATTCTAAATTTACCACTCTTTTCTGTAGGAATATGATCTACATAAGTTAAGTTAATTTTCATGGAAGCACCAACACGATCTCTCCAGTTTTTAAGAAAAAACTCTTCGTTTTTAGAATTATACGTATTGTCTTTTTCTATTAAAATTGTTATTTCATCTAAAACGTCTTGTATTGCCTGAAACCTCTTTATACCACTAACACCTTTTAATGTATTTGATACATTTCCTAAATTAATCTTACCAGTTTCTTGAGAAAAAATATAGTCATTTTCGCGACCTAATATTTTCTTTATAATTGGGTTATTGTTATTACAATTGCATTTACTGCTATTTGATTTTTCAACACTGTCACCTATATCGTATCTAATAAGAGGTGTTCCATGCGTAGTAAAAGAAGTTACAACTAGTCTACCTTCTTCTGCTTCAACATCGTTACTATCTAATATCTCAAAGACACCTGTTCTAATATCTAAATGGTAATTTCCTTTTTCACACTGAAAAATAAATGGAGCTCCTTCGGAAGAAGCATATTGGTCCAATACTGTTGTATTAAAATATTCTGATAAAGCTAATGCTGTTTCCTCTGTGACTGTTTCTGCAGTTGGAAATATAGCTCTAACGACGTTAGTAGGGAATTGTATATTATTACGAATACCAAAATTTGCAATTTCTAATAAAGTAGAAGGAAAGCCGACAAGAAATTCGGGTTTATAATTAATAAGGTCTATTAAATAGCTCTTTAAATATGTCTCGTTAATATGAAATGTAGAATAATATCTTACTTTATTTAAAAAATCATGTTTCCAAAATCTATTTTTTTTAATATCTCTTTCTGACAACAATTTCTTACCACTAAACCAGGCAGTTTTTTTTCCAAGATTATAGCCATAATTATTTCTAAAATTGTCTAAGTAGCCATATCTTCTATTGGCATCATCTTTTGTAAAAACTACTTTAAGAGGCTTCCCTGTTGTTCCTCCTGTTTTCGATACTATTCCTTGAGATGGTTTTATTGTGTAAACTTTATCAATTTGAGTTCTTAAATCTTCTTTATTTAATATTGGTAGCTTAGCTATGTCTTTCACATCTTTAAAGCTTTTTATATCAATGTTTTTATATGCTTTTTTATAATATGCTGAATTCACTTCTGCATAGTTTAAAAACTTAATAAACTGATTATTCTGATAATCTTGAAGCTCTTCTAAGCTATAACTTTGTTGCTTTAAAAACTTTTTTTTATAATGTTTATATTTCCCTCCATAGCGCTTACTATAAAGATAAGTGTTATACAAAGAGATTATTATGTTTTGTAAAACATTAGGTAATTTAAAAAAAAGATTGTCCATAATTAATTTAAAACTTTATAAATTACTTCTTTGTCTTCGTACCTAAAATATCCAATAACTAATTGCATAAAATATGATGGGCATAGTAAAAGAAAAAATATACTACGTTTTTTAAGTGTCCAAAAAATTAAAAAAAACAATAAAAATAAAATTATTAAAAACTTAAAAACTAAAGATACTTTTATAAGTAATGTAACAATAGACAAAAGGAAAATAATAAAACTTAGTATTGTTTCGCTATTAAAGTAATATAAATATTGAAATGCAGAACCATGCTTTATAGCTGATTTTAATCCCATACCTGGTGCTCCGTAAAATTTTTTTGCTTTAGATGTTAATGGTAAGTATAAGTTTAATAATTGAATAGATAATTTTGGATTATCTGTATAATGCTCATTATGCATTTCTCTTGATAAAACTACATTATAGTTGTTTTTTAATAACCGTGCGTACAATTCGTTTTCTTCGTTAGCTATTACATTTGGGTTCCAATTCCCAATTTCTAATAATGCTTTTCTACTTAGGAGTACAAATCCACCAAAAGTATCTGATTTTTCTCCATCATTATTTCTTTTTAACCTCAAACGCTCGTCTCCATTTTCAAAAATATCTAATGTAAGACCTCCTATACCTACTGTGGTTCCTTTAATATGCTTTTCTATTAATCCATTAATTGTAATATTCTCTTTCAAGTTTAAGACCATGTCACAATCCATAAACAAGATATAATCTCCAACAGCATACTTGGCGCCAATATTTCTACCAGCTGCAGCAGACAATCTACTTGCTGGTGATAGACTTATCACTTTCCAATTTAATTGTTTTGCTATATTAATACTATTATCTTGTGAATTAGAATCTACATAAATTATTTCTTTTGCAAAAGACAACTCTGTATGTGGTCTATTGATGTAGTTTTTAGTTAATAATTTCTCACAATTTCTACCGATTATTACAACACTTATTTCCAAATTTTTGTTTTTTTGATAATATTTAATAATTCTACCTTATTAAAAACTAATATAATTGCAATAGCTATAATACCGGATAAGGTTTCAATAAAAATATTGAAATTACCTGAGTAATACACAAGTACAATCAATAAAATAATAAATAAAGTTTTTATAGGAAGCACAAAATAGTAATTTACTCTATTTAATGAATATTTCGTATAAACAACACCAAATATTAAAGATATAATTCTTGCTAAAACTAATCCCTCTAAATCAAATATTGGTAGTAATATAAATACACTAATAAGAAAAGTAATATTCTTTAAAATAGTATTTGTCAATACTTTTTTATCCTCCCCTTTAACTATTAAAATATTTACATTTAATGTGTCATAAAAATCGATAAATGCTGTTATAACAAACAACAATAGCAAAAGGCGGTAATCACTAAATGTAGATCCAAACAGATTTAGAATTAAATCACTAAATAAAATAGTAACAATAGAAATTAAAGCACATATTAAATAATTAGCATTTATAATCTTATTATAATATGCCTTAATTTCATCTAAAGCATTTATTTGAATTAAACTAGAAAGACTAGATATTAAACCTCTATTAATTATTTGAGGAATCATTTTAGAAATAAAAGCAATTTTCATTATACCAAAATAAATACCTAAATACTTTAGATCGTAAACAAATAAAATAATAATTTGGTCTAATTTCTCGTATAAAAAGGTTAAAAATGTAGATATATACATTAAAACCGAGTACCTCCAAAAACCTTTAGGAAACTTATATTCCTTTGTTTTAAAAACAATAAAATCCTTACTATTCTTTTTTAAAATAAAAACTATAGAAAAAATAATTGCTATAATAGAACTAAAAAAGATTAACTCCCAACTTCTAACTCCATAGAAGTAAAAAACAATAAGCATTATAAACATTATAAAAAAGTACATTTTAGAGGCTATAGCAAAGTCTTTAAGCCTTAACAGTGCACTTTGACTACTGTTTAGTATATAATACAATAAATATAAAACAGACCACAATACAATCCATTTAACAAAATGTAATGGTGGTGTGCTTTTTCCTAATAAAAACTCTAAATCAAAGAAAGAAAGTTGATTTAGTAATCCAAATAATATAAAAATACTTATTAAAAGTAAAAAAGAGTATTTAATATATTTTGAAATAAATAAAGCAACATTCTCCTTACTAATAGATGGAATATATCTTATCATTAAATTAGGGCCTCCAAACATCCCTACCGTAATTACTAAATTTAATAGTATTTCTAGAAAACCATATTTACCTAAAAGCTCTGGAGAAACTCTACCTAACATTAAACTAATTAAAAATTGTATAGGCGCAGCTAAGATGTTAATAATTAAAATCCATTTAAATCCTTTTTTGGTTTTATTATTAATATCTTTTATAAGGTTTGAATCTTTATTAATGCTCATTAAGCCTAGAACTTTGTTTTTTAAAATTAATGTAAAAGATTATAATCATTATTACCGGTATAATCATGAATTTCTGCCTGTTTGCCAAACCTAAGTTGTAAATAAAATAAGCATTAACACACAAAAATATGCTACTATAAAAAAACAAAACAGTTATAGTTGCATTTTGAAAAACTTGCTTGAAAGAAAAAGAAAAAACTCCTTTAATTATTATTAATAGTAATACTATATTTTCTAAAGCAACATACCTTTGAATTGAGTTTTCTGCGGAAATTAAATCAGGGCCAAACAAATAAATAACTATCTTTTGAAAGATATTATACTCCTTAGGGTTTATATAAGAACCTAATTCAATCTTTTTTACCGCGTATCTTGTTATGAAATTAAGCTTATCTTCTAAGTAATCAAATAAATCAATATTAAACTTAAATTTTGCAATAAGATATATACTTGAAACAACTACAAAAGAAGCTAAAAACCACAAAAAATGTTTAGTTTTTTTTAAAGCATTGATTGTTTGGTATAAAGCAAAACCCAAAATTAAATATACTATTATATAGAATCTTATAAAAAATAAGCCAACTATTATAATTATAATACTTATAAATTTTTGCTTTATCGGAAACAGAAATCTATAAAAGAGTGCCATTGTTAAATACAAAGTTAAACTGTCCTTACCCATTGGAGTTGTCCATAAATGAAATCCAGGTAAAAATAATATTAAGTTAGATGCTTTTATACCAAATATAGAGATAGGCTTATCAGACTTTAATTTCATTAAAATCTTATTAAAGATTAAGAATCCGTAAAAAGAAATAGATGAAAAAAGAATAAATAATAGTAGAAAATCAAATTTTAAATATTTTACAAAAGGGTATATTAAAAATTTAATAAAACTCGCACCTGTACCAAACAAAGAGAGCCAACTAGAGCTAGCCAAAGCAGTATTATAATATGTTATTGCATCACTAGACTCCCTAGATAACATCCAACTAATTATACACATTGCAAAATGCAAAACAAATAAGAATATAAATTTTGTATTACTTATTAAATAACTACTTCTTTTTAAGTAACCAAAGATAAAAACAAATAGAAGTATACTTATTTTTAAAATAAAACTGTATAATAAAAAGACTATTTCCATTTATAATAATTTAAATTTTCTTTTTTAACGAAAAGATAAAGTAATGAATTGAAGATTGAAAAAAATAGAATCCCATGAGAACGGAATAAAATATTTTCAAATCCCATATTTACAATTATAATTATTAAAAAAGACAAATATAAAAGACTAGTTCTGGATATTGACATAATAACCGAATCTATAATTAAAAATAAAAAGGCTGTAAGCGCTAATAGGCCTGCAGAAAGGTATATATGAAAATAGTAGTTATGACTATTGAGTTTTCCATTAAATTCGGCTTTATAATCCTTTTCTTCATAACACTTTAGAAGATTGCTATTAGCAGCACCTACACCATAACCAGTTAAAGGTTTTTCTTTAATTAATTTTACATTACAATAATTAATTGCTGCTCTACCTACTAAATTAGTATTAGAGTCACTAAAACTACCTTTAACAAATTGATATAACTGCTTATAATTGGTATTTACAATAGCATTAGTGTTTATTACATTTTTAACAACTGGAATCTTTAAAAAAAAGAACGAACAAGCTAATAATATTGAAATAAAAATTATTTTATATTTCAATAGCTTTAAAGCTTTTATAATGCCTAAAAAAGAAACAAGTCCTAATACAAATATATTTGGCATTGAAAACCAATGAAAAATAACAATCAAAAAAAGCATTATTAACAGCGTATATATTAGCTTAATTACTTTTTTATTAGTTTTTGTGAACTGATGAACTAAAATAAATATAGAAAACAAAACAAACATAGACATGTAAGCTTTATGAAAAATTAAATATGGTGGTTGGTAATCAACATGTATAGCCTTCAATAAAATTTTATTAAAAGGGATGAAGAAGGATTTTATAAACTTAATAGGATAAATTTCATGTCTAAAACCAAACTCTTTGTATGGAGAGAGTTTAAAAACAATGAAATTATATAAATATATAATGTATAAAAAATTTGCAAAAACAAACAAATTTAATATAACTGGGATATTCTTTTTAATTTGATCTTTATAACAAAAAAATAAAATAAAAGGCAAAATGAACAATGGTAGTATTCTTTTAATTTCTTCTACACCTTTATTAAAATTAGTAGTGTAAAATAAAGAACAAACTAATATAATAAAAAACAGTGTGTGTGTTATAAAAGGCTTAAAAGCTCCCCTATTATAGTTTTCTTTTATATTTTTATAATTAAATACTAAGGATAAAAACACAAATAACATCAAAGTTATAGATGATATACCAAAAGGTAATATAGGAAAAAAAACCAGCAAAAAAAGTAAATTTGCTGGGTCTCTTAATTGTTTAATTTTAGAAAAAATCATAAAAGATTACTTTTCCAATGACAGAAAGTCTTTGTTTTTTATAAACCAATCAAAAGTGATTTTTAAACCATCTTGAAATTTATATTTAGGATTGTATCCTATTAATTTTTTAGCTTTACTAACATCGGCTAATGAATCTCTTACATCTCCAGCTCGATTTGGACCATAATTAACATCATTACTTGAGTTTGCTAACTTTTTAATAGACTCACATAATCCATTAATATTTATTCTGTCTCCTACTGCAACATTAAATACTTCATGCTTATCCAAACTAGAAAATATAGATTTAATGTTAGCTTGAACTACATTTTCTATAAAAGTAAAGTCTCTTGTTTGTCCTCCATCACCATTAATGTTGATAGGTCCACCCTTAACAGCAGCATCCATAAAAAGAGGTATAACGGCTGCATAAGCTCCGTTAGGATCCTGTTTAGGCCCAAATACATTAAAATATCTTAAACCTACAGTATGAAAATCGTAAGTTGAAGAGTATATATCTGCATACAATTCATTTACATATTTTGTAATAGCGTAGGGCGATAACGGTTTACCAATAACATCTTCAACTTTAGGTAATGCTTTACTATCTCCATAAGTACTAGAAGAGGCAGCATAAACCATTTTTTTTACAGTTTTAGACTCTTTTGCTGCATGTATAATATTTAAAAAACCGTTTACATTTACTTCATTAGACGTTAATGGGTCTCCAATAGATCTTGGAACTGATCCTAAAGCTGCTTGATGTAAAACATAGTCAACATCTATCATTGCTTTTTTACACGTCTCTAAATCTCTAATATCTCCTTCAAGAAGTTCACATCTTGAGTCTTCTAAAAACGCTTCTATATTTTTTTTATGACCATTAGAAAAGTTATCTAAAATAACAACTCTCTTAGCGTTATATTTAAGTAAGTACTCTACTAAATTAGATCCTATAAAACCAGCACCACCTGTTATTAAAAAGGAGTAATTGTTTAATTCTTTATCGTGATATTTATTTGCGTACATTATAATCTTTTATTAACTAGTTTAGATGATAAGTTACCTTTTACATCATAAATTATAGAATTTTTATTTTTTAAAGATTGCAGATCTATATTTGCAAACTTGTCGTGAGAAACAACGTGAATTATAGCATCGTAAGTTTCTGTAATTTCAGAAATAGTACCTATACCATATTCATGTTTAACTTCTGCTTCGTTGGCCCAAGGATCGTAAACATCTACGCTCATATTAAAAGATTCTAAAGCAGTATAAACATCAATAGCTTTAGTGTTTCTAATGTCTGGGCAGTTTTCTTTAAAAGTAATACCTAACATTAAGACTTTAGCATCTTTTACTGTTATTGAATTTTGAACCATCAGCTTTAAAACTTCTGTGGCTACAAATTCTCCCATTGAATCATTTAATCGTCTTCCTGCTAAAATAATTTCAGGATGATACCCAACTTCTTGCGCCTTTTGAGCTAAATAATAAGGATCAACACCAATACAATGTCCTCCAACCAAACCCGGTTTAAATGGTAAGAAATTCCATTTTGTAGCAGCTGCTTCTAAGACGGCGTGTGTATCTATATCTAATTTGTTAAAAATTTTAGCTAATTCGTTAACAAAAGCAATATTAATATCTCTTTGTGCATTTTCTATTACTTTAGCAGCCTCGGCTACTTTAATTGTAGGTGCTAAATGCGTACCTGCAGTAATAATAGAAGCATATAAATTGTTAACAACCACACCTATTTCTGGAGTAGACCCTGAGGTTACTTTTTTAATATTTGCAACAGTATGTGTTTTATCTCCTGGATTAATACGCTCTGGAGAATAACCACAAAAGAAATCTATATTAAACTTAAGTCCGCTTGTTTTCTCTAAAATTGGAACACATTCGTCTTCCGTAACTCCTGGATAGACAGTAGATTCATAAATAACGATATCTCCTTTTTTTAAAACCTTACCGATTGTTTCTGAAGATTTGACTAAAGGAGTTAAAATAGGTCTATTGTTTTTATCAACTGGAGTTGGAACAGTCACGATATAAACATTACAGTCTGCAATTTCATGAGCATCAAAGCTTATTAAAAGTCCTTTTTCGTCTTTCTTAAAAACTGCTTTTAAATTTGTATCTGAAACCTCTAATGTACTGTCGTGTCCAGAGTTTAACTCTTCAACTCTTTTCTTATTAATATCAAAACCTACTACATTATGCTTTTTAGCAAACTCTACAGCTAAAGGTAACCCAACGTATCCAAGTCCAATAATGGCTATTTTATTATTCATCTATATATGGTCTAAATTTAAATCTATAAATATTAAATACTTAGATCTATTTGGCAGCAAAAGTACTATTTTTAAAAGAATAAAAAAAAGTTCTTACTTTTAAGCATATTATTTGTTTAATAATGACTTACCTGATAAAATCTCTACAACACTTTTCTCCCATTTTTTAATGGGTTCTTTTAAATGAAGTTTAATTTTATTTTTAGACAAAACACTATATTTTGGTCTAAGTGCTTTTGTTTTAAAAAAATCAACTGATTGTAATTGATTTAAATTATACTCTTTAAATTGAATAGCAATTTGTTTTGCAAAATCAAACCAAGACCCTTCTCCTTCGTTACTAAAATGATAGGTTCCATAAGGCACTTTTTTTACTGTTATTAACTCATAAATTACTTTAGCTAAATCAATACAACTGGTTGGTGTTCCTGTTTCTGAAGTCGTAACTTTTAAATCTGCATTCTCCTTAACTTTATTTGCAATAGTTTTTACAAAATTCTTCCCAAAACTGGAATATAACCAAGAAGTTCTAATAATATAGTGCTCTTTAAGAATCTCTTTTATATACTGTTCTCCTTTTAATTTGGACTTACCGTATTGATTAATTGGGTTAGTTATGTCGGTTTCACTATAAGGTGTATTTTTTTTACCATCAAAGACATAATCTGTAGAAATATGAAAAAGTATAATATTCTTTTCATTACATACTGTTGCTAAGTGCTTTACCGCTTCTGCATTAATTTTGAAAGCCAGTTCTGTAGATTCTTCCGCTTGCTCTACATTTGTATATGCAGCGCAATTAATGCAATAATCAAACTCATTTTTAGAAAAAAAAGTAGAGACTTCTTTAAAATTAGTGATATCTAATTCCTTTTTATTAACAAAATCAAACTGAAGGTTATCGCTGTTTTTAACGTAAAGCTCTTTTATTGTTTTGGCTAACTGTCCATCTGCTCCAGTTACAAGAATTTTAGTTTTCATGGTAAAACAGCATTATTAAGTGTTGGTAATATTATATCTTTTTCAGAAACTATAAGTTCATTTTCAGGTAGTTTCCAATCTATATTTAAATCTACATCATTATAAATAACACCTTCTTCTGAATCTTTATTATAATAATTATCACATTTATAAGAAAAGATAGCGGTGTCGCTTAACACAATAAAACCATGTGCAAAACCTCTAGGCACGAATAATTGCTTTTTATTTTCTTCAGAAAGTTCTATCGAAAAGTGCTCTCCATATGTTTTAGAATTTCTTCTTAAATCTACGGCAACATCTAAAACTTTACCTTTTACAACACGAACTAATTTTGCTTGTGCGTATTTACCTGTTTGGTAGTGTAAGCCTCTTAAAACTCCTTTAGTAGAATAAGATTCGTTATCTTGAATAAAAACAGTATTAGATTTCGTAAGTTTTTGAAATTGCTTCAAATTAAAACTTTCGAAAAAATAACCTCTTTTATCTTCAAAAATTTTAGGTTCTATTACAAAACAGCCTTTTAATTTAGTTTCTAAAACATTCATTTAACTCTTGATTTAGTGTTCTAAAATACTAAGTAGATGTTTGCCATAACCACTTTTAATTAATGGCTTAATAAGCTCTTCTAATTGATATCTATTAATATAACCCATTCTATAAGCAACCTCTTCAATAGCTCCTATTTTTAAACCCTGTCTTTCTTCAATTACTTGGACAAATTGTGATGCTTGCATTAACGATTTAAACGTACCTGTATCTAACCAAGCCGTTCCTTTATCTAATACGCTTACTTTTAATTTTCCTTGCTTTAAATACTCTTTATTAATGTCTGTTATTTCTAACTCTCCTCTTTGACTAGGTTTAATGTTTTTAGCAATACTTACAACTTCATTATCATAGAAGTAAATGCCAGGAACTGCAAAATTAGATTTTGGATTCTCTGGTTTCTCTTCAATAGAAATTACTTTCCCATTGTTATCAAACTCTGCCACACCATAACGTTCTGGATCGTGTACATGGTAAGCATAAATAATACCTCCTTCTGGATTATTATTTTCCTGTAGTAGCTTTTCTAAACCTGTACCATAGAATATATTGTCTCCAAGAATAAGAGCAACTTTATCATTTCCTATAAAATCTGATCCTATAATAAATGCTTCTGCTAGTCCATTTGGGGCTTCCTGTATAGCATATTCAAAATTACACCCAAATTTCTTACCATCTCCTAGTAAAGCTTGAAACAATGGTAAGTCATGTGGAGTAGAAATTATTAAAATATCTTTTATTCCAGACCACATTAATGTAGATAAAGGATAATAGATCATTGGCTTATCATAAATAGGCATCAACTGTTTGCTTACCGCCAATGTTAATGGATGTAAACGTGTTCCTGATCCTCCTGCCAATATTATTCCTTTCATGTGTTATATTTATTTAGATACCAGTCTATTGTTTTTCTAATGCCAGACTCAAAATTTTCATCGGCTCTCCAGCTTAGTTCTCTTTCTATTTTATTGGCATCTATGGCATATCTAAAATCATGTCCAGGTCTATCTGTCACGAAAGTAATTTGCTTTTTATATGAGTTTTTAGACGGTTGTACTTTGTCTAAAATTTCACAAATAGTATTTACAATATGTAAATTATCTCTTTCGTTTCTACCACCAATATTATATGTTTCTCCTATACGACCATTTTTATATACTAATTCTATGCCTTTACAATGGTCTAAAACATACAACCAGTCTCTAATATTTTTCCCATCTCCATAAATTGGTATATTTTCTCCGGAGATAGCTTTTCTAATAATAGTAGGTATTAATTTTTCATCATGTTGTTTAGGTCCATAATTATTAGAGCAATTAGTTGTAACCACATTCATACCATAAGTATGAAAATAACTGCGAATAATAAAATCTGAGGCTGCTTTTGATGCGCTATACGGACTGTTTGGTGCATATGGAGTTTCCTCTGTAAATAAACCAGCTTCTCCAAGTGTTCCATAAACCTCATCTGTAGAAATGTGATGAAATCTTGCTTCTTTAAATTCTATTTTTACTTGGTTAGGTCCATCCATCCAGTATTGTTTTGCTACGTCAACTAAATTAAAGGTACCTGTAATGTTAGTATCTACAAAAGCTCCTGGGTTTTTAATTGAGTTATCTACATGAGATTCTGCTGCAAAATGTATAACACCTTGAAAATTATATTTTTTAAATAGTGACTCTATTAAAGATCTATTGCAAATATCTCCTTGAACAAAAGTGTAATTACTATTATTTGATACCTCTTCTAAATTTAAAATATCTCCAGCATAAGTTAACTTATCTAAATTAACGATTTTTAAAAATTTGTTATTTTCTAACAAATAAGGAATAAAATTAGAGCCTATAAAACCAGCACCTCCAGTAATTAATATATATTTACTCTTCATATCTATTTACAAATATTACTATTCTCATTATTAAATAAAATAAAGCAAGTAACAATAATGCCAAAGTAGGGAAAACAACTGTATAACTTTTGTACCAAACCTTAACTTTATTTCCAACTTGTTGAAAACTAGAAATTATATCTGCTATAACATCTTGAGTTATTCGCTTTTCTTCTAATCTTCTAAGTTCGTTTCTTAAATTAAGCTCTTTTGTTAAAAGTTCATATTCTTTTGTATCTGCTTTTTCTTGAGTAAATGGTAATTCTCCGACTTTAAAACTTGATGTTGTGTTTTTTGCGTCTTTTTGCAAAACATCTATATAGATTGTTTGCAACTCGTTTACTCTTCTTAAAGCAGCATAAATATTCTCTTTTTCAAGCTCGTAATATGTAGAATCTCTTTTACGCTTAGTGTTAGAGTAATCTGTATTAAAAGCAACACTAATACCATCTTCTAAGTCTTTAAAAACATCTTTTTTTGTTGAATTAACTGTAATTAAAAATAAATCTCCCGAGAAGATACTTCTGTTTTCAATAAAGTCATCATAAGACGTTCTTTTAAGAGAAAAAGAATCTAGTTGTTTTGCAAAACCTTGATACTGTAAAATTCTATCATTTTCAGTTTCTGGTCCTGGTTCTATTTTAAAATTTAATAAAGACCTAACATCAACACTGTCGTTTCCTTTATTAAAAATCCTTGATAAAGACTTATAATCTTTACTTTCGATTAATGCATTATAATACCCAATATTAGTAACCAACTGAAATTTAGAACCTGAATATGGTCTTACCAACATATCTGAAGTATATATGTCTTTTTTAGATTTCTCTAAAAAATAACCAGCTAAGTAAGCGACTAATAATACTCCTAAAATTATTTTCCAGCCATTTACTACAATCTTAATAGTACTAATAATAAATGCAAAAATAATTTTAACTGTAGAAGCAAAAAACATATAGATTTTATCTAATATGTTTCCAATAAGATTAAAAAATACAATTAAATCTATTTCTTCATTATCTGGTTTTAACTCTGGTTTATTAATCTCTTTCATTTATAAAATACTTGTTTTTAATAACTATTTATAGTTAATTACGTGCTTATAGAATTTGAATATTGAAGTTGTCAAAGCTAAGATCAATAATGCTAAAAACGGTACTATTATTTTAAATTTTCTATACCAAATATCTTCTAGTAGACCTTTTTCTTTGAATGAGGATATTTTAGAAAAAATCTCATCGTTAACTACTAATTCTTTTTTTATAGTGTTTAATTTATCTAAAATAGCAATCTCTTTAGCCAATAATTGATCTTCTTTTGTTTCTGTTTTCTCAACTTGAAAACCTAATGTATTAGCTAAATTAGAAGATACTGTGTTTTTCTCAGATTCTTTTTGTAAAATATCTAAGTAAGTATTTTTCATGATTCTTACTTCTGTTAAAGTGTGCTCTAAACTTTCTTTTTCTATGACCAAAACGGAATCTCTCTTTTTCTTTTCTGAATTAGAAAACTCATTATTTATAGACTTTGAAAGCCCTTGTTCTAATTTTTTAAAAATCTTATAATTCTTAGAACGAGCTCTTAATAAAAATATATTAGCCGTGTATAAGTTTCTATTTTCTAAATAGTCTTCAAAAGTAATTTTTGTTTTTGTTACACTGTCTAATGTTTTTAAAAATCCATTAAAGCTTTCCAATTGCTCATTTTTAGATTCTGGTCCTATTTCAACTTCAAAATTAATAAGAGATTGTGCTTCTTTTTCGTTTATATTAAATTGATTGGATAATTCATCAACATCCTTAACACTAATTAAAGAATTATAATAACTTATATTATTAATTAATTCATATTTAGATTGGAATTTTGGGACTACAAACATTTCAGAGTAAAACACTTTTTCTTTTTGAGAATCTAAACCAAAACCTACTATTAGTGCTAAAACTGCTATACTTATTACTAATTTAATGTTTATAAAAATCTCTCTAAGTGTAGAAATGAATAATCCGTAAATAAAAATAAATATAGACTTTATAAAAAAGAAAAACTTATTAATCCCGTTTCCAATTAAATTAAAAAACACTATTAAATCTACCTCTTCATTGGTGTTTTTATTCGATGGTAATTCTTGACTCATATTTTTATATTACTGTAATTAATTAAATATTTGTTGTAATATCTTTCTAGTTATTAAGTATGTGGGCTTAACACCTGATGTACCTAAACCTCCAGATGCTAATGTACCTCCTGTTTCTAATGGATTATCACTAGCATAATAAGCATATCTTACTTTTACGTCGGGATTTATGCTACCACGTACTTTTGATGCTGCTTGTATTGCTTTTTGATAATGTGCTCCTTCCATTTCGAGGCCAATAACATTCCATGTAGAATTGTAAAAGAACTTTAAAATATCTTTATTTTGAAGCGATGTTCCTAATACAGAAATCATACTACCTTCATAAATATCAACACCTTGCCCTTCTAAATCGGCTTTACTTAACTCATTTTTAAATGGGTAATTGTCTGCAGTACCTTCAAAAATATGTGCCGAAGGAATCATAATATCTCCCTTACCGCCTTCTAAAATACCGGCTTTTCCCATTATTGAAATAGATTCAATATTTAAGTGTGTTTTACCTTCTTCTTCTTCGTAAGGTTTTAAAAACTCATCTATTGTTTCGTATGCTTGTTCTCCAAAAGCATAATCCATTACAAAAAGTACGGGTTCCTCTCCTTTTTTATCAGCTTTTTTAATACCCAAATCTGTAAGACTTAGGTCTAGTTTTGCTGTATCAAAAATCTGTACATTTATATTTGTTCCAGAGGTATCCTTGATATATATCATGCCTTGTTGTAACGCCTTTTGTGTTACTTTATTACGCAAGCTTTCGTTTTCAGAGCTACTTAAATCTTCATAAATATCAAAAATATCTTTTTTAGATGCTAATGTTTTTAGAGCTTGTGGAGCATACAACGTGTTCATAACACTATGTAAATTCGCACTAATAATATGTATTGGTCTTGATAATAAACCGTTTTCTTTAAGTGTTTCTTTTATTGTATTAGCCCATCGTTCTCCATGAATATGATGCCCTAAGCGTTCTCGTAAAACCGGACTAAATGTAATGGTACGTTTGTTATTATTAATAACCTCGTCTATTGCTAATTTACCTAACCAGTATACAATTTCAAGTAAACGTTCTGGGTGCTTAGGTGTTGCAAAATCATTATAAACATCACTTAGTTCTTTAAAAGTGCGGCCTAAAATATTAGCTGTATGTGTTATTGCTATTTCACGCTCTTGTTTAGTAAGCTTCTTTTTACTTAAAACAGCAGCCTCTAACTTAATCCAATCTCTGGTTGTAGCACCTTTATCGTCTATAACTACGCGTTTAAGAATTTTATGAGACTCAACAAATAGAAATGTTAAATGCGTTAATATATCATAGATTTCACTACGTCCTCTAGTAATTTCTATATTCATTTGCTCCTCGTCTATACGGTAGCAATTACGTCTTCTTTTAGGTGGAATTATAGCTTCAAAATGAGAATCTCCATAACCTTCATCACTTGTAAGGTTAATAAAACGACACTCTTCAATACCTATTGGAAGTCTATCTATAACATATAGAAGACCTTCTAATTCTGCTTTTTCATCAGCAATCGATCCATAAATTTCTGGTCTTAAAACCAAAAGAGCTTCTCGTAAAGTTTCACCAGAAATTCCCATAGGTTTATAAAACCCACGATTAAATAAATGTCTCATCGTAATGTACATTCTTTCAATTGCGTTCGAGCTTTCCTGCGCTCTTGTTCTTTCGTGTTTTTTTATCTTACTCATTAAATTTCCTTAGCTTACAAAGATAGTATTATTTAAGTATTATTTCTATTTTTAAAGCGTCTGCAATTTTACGATCGTTTGCAAGACGTGGAATTTTATTTTGTCCGCCTAACTTACCAATAGATTTCATGTAATTTTGAAATCCATTTTTTTGAATTACCGAAATTTTTAAAGGTTGTAGAACCTTACCAACAATTAAATCAAAATAATAGCTGTTTTGTTTCTGTAAAGCATGGTCTATTTTTTCTGCTAAAGCAAAAATGTTTTCTGGTTCGTTTTCAAACTCTATAAACCATTCGTGATATGGTAAGCCCGATTCTGGGTTTATTTGAGGTGCAACCGTAAACTCGTTTATTCTAACCGATGTGTCTTCTGTTGCTTCCTTTAATGCGTGCTCTACTTCTTTACCAATAACGTGCTCTCCAAAGGCTGAAATAAAATGTTTTATACGACCTGAAACTATAACGCGATACGGTTTTATACTTGTAAACATAACTGTATCCCCAACATTATAAGCCCATAATCCTGCATTTGTAGAGATTATTAAAACGTAATTTTTTCCAAGTTCAACATCTTTTATAGTAATTCGTTTTGGATTTTCTTCAAAGAATTCTTCAGCTAAAATAAATTCGTAAAACATTCCAGAATTTAACTGAAGCAACATCCCTTTTTCGTCTTGCTTATCTTGAAAAGCAAAGAATCCTTCGCTCGCAGGATACAACTCTATGCTATCTACTTTTCGACCTATTAAATTTTCGAACTTTGCTCTATAAGGCTCGTAATTAACACCTCCAAAAATAAATAAATTGAAGTTTTTAAAAATATCACCAACTTT
The DNA here is from genome assembly GCF_001418085.1 of Lacinutrix algicola. Lineage (GTDB taxonomy): Bacteria > Bacteroidota > Bacteroidia > Flavobacteriales > Flavobacteriaceae > Lacinutrix > Lacinutrix algicola. Next base: position 2,808 of record NZ_LIQH01000036.1, on the reverse strand, counting down.
TTTACCTGTTCTCTTTTCAAGCTTTTCGAAATACATTTGCACCCAAGATGGAATACCAGAAATAATAGTCATGTCTTGATTTAATGTTTCATCTACAACAGCATCTACTTTTGTTTCCCAGTCTTCAATACAATTAGTTTCCCATGACGGTAATCTGTTTTTTTGAAGATATTTTGGTACATAATGCGCTACAATACCAGATAATCTTCCTAATTGTACTCCGTTTTGTTCTGTTAGAATTGGGCTCCCTTGTAAAAAAATCATTTTACCATCTACAAACTTAGAGTTTCCGGTTTCATGAATGTATAATAGGATTGCGTTTCTTGCCGCGTTTACGTGATTAGGCATACTCTCGGCGGTAATTGGAATATATTTTGCACCAGAAGTAGTACCCGAAGTTTTTGCAAAATATAACGGCTTCCCTTTCCAAAGAATATTTTCTTCTCCAGCAACTACTCTTTCAACATACGGTTTTAATGCTTCGTAATCCCGAATAGGAACATGCTTTACATAATCATTATGAGTTTTTATTGTATTAAAATCGTGATCTTTTCCAAATGCAGTTTGAGAGGCGCCACTAATTAAATCTCTAAAGACTTTCTCCTGAGTTTCTACCGGATTATTAGCCCATTTTTGAACCTTTTTATATACTCGTTTTGCAAACGGTTTTGCTAAAGCTGCTTTTAATGATAACATTATTTATTATGTGTTTTAAACCAGTTGAAAATCAAGTCGTTTCTTTCTTGGTTATAGTTTGATAGGCCGTGGTTTCCGCCTTCAAATATTTTAAATTTAAAATCTTGTTTATTAGATACTATTAACGAATCTATAATTTGTTGTGCTTCATCGACTACAACTTTAGAGTCATTACTTCCATGAAGAATTAAAATGGGTTCGTTTATTTTATCGTGCCAAAATACAGATGATCTTTTAATGTATTCTTCCCGAAACTGGATAGAATCTCCAATTAATGGTTTCATAACCTTATGATACATTTCGTTTCTAAATTTAGCGCCTTTAAAAAGATTTGTTGGTGCACCAACAACAGCAATACTATTAATGTCATCTGTTAATTTAGAAACTTGATAAGCATTCATTCCTCCTCTGGAATAACCTAAAATATGAATATTTTTTGCTTCTACAAAGTTTAATTCTTTTGCAATAGAAATTAGTTTTAAAATATCGTTTACATCGTTTCCTCCAAACTCATCAATGCCTTCACTGGGTTTATTTCCTCTTAATTGTGAAGCTAACACCACATAACCTTGCGATGCTAAAAAATTAAAGTATTTATAACTGTTTTCGGTTATTGCTCTAAAATCTTTATTCCCTCCTCTGCAAAAAATTATTGCAGGTAATTTTGTGTTGGTATTGTGTTGTTCTGGTTTTGCAATGAATCCTTCTATATTTAAACCATTAGATTTATAATTAATCTTGTATAAATCTACTGTTTCACTGCTAAACGCTTCAGTTTTATTTAAAAGCTCTTGTGAAGTAATTTGACTATTAAAAGTATTTACCTCTTCCCTTTTACACGAAAAAAATATTAAAATAATTACAACGCTTGTTAATACTTGAGTTGTTCTTTTCACTATTTCTTAAAATCTATAAAATTGGTTGGGTTTACAGAATAACCATCACTCCATAATTCGAAATGCAAATGTGGCCCTGTAGAAAAATCTCCAGTATTTCCTGATGTTGCAATTACTTCGCCTGCTTTTACTAAATCGCCTTGCTCTTTGGTAAGTGTAGAATTATGCTTATAAACTGATAATAATCCGTAACTGTGCTCTATTAATATAACAAAGCCTGTTTCTGCAGTCCATTCTGAAAAAACGACAGTACCATCTGCTGTGGCTTTAACAGGAGTGTTTTTAGCAACCACTATATCTACAGCAAAATGTTTCTCTTCTGCATTATATTCTTCGCTAATTTCTCCATTTACAGGTGGAAATAACACGAAATTGGTTTTAGATTTTGCTGTTTCGAAAAGGCTATATTTATCTTCCTTATCTACTTTTTCTCTTAAAATAGAATCTGCTTTACTTGCAGATAAATCTATTTCACTTGCATCTATTTTGGCCGCTTCTATTATAGAATCTCTATTAAACTGCACAGCACTTACTTCTCCTTTTAAAACTTTCCTTATAGAAGCGTAGTATTTATCGTTGTACGTAATAATTTGCTGTAGTGAATCGGTTTTATAATTAAGCTCTACTGCTTGCTTTTTTAAAGCTGTTGAAGAATAACCTGGTATATATTCCCTTAAAGGTGTAAAAGCAATTAACAAAATGGTAAAAGCTACTAATGCTATAGATGAAACACCTAGCAATACAAATACATTTAAACGTGTGAGTCTAAAAGCCAGTCTTTCTTCAAAAGTCTCTTCGTTCAATATAACTAAACGATACTTGTGAAGTAGTTTCTTTGATATTTTTTTGGATTTCTTTTTCTTCTTAGGCATTTGATTTCATCTTAAAACAAAAGTAAATAAAAATTTAACTTCACCACTTTAACAATATGCTAAAATTAGCTTTTAAACGCTATAATTAAACTTTAATTACTAACTTTGCACCTTAAATACAGTTATTATGATATCATTAAGCATATTTTTAGGAGCGATTGGCCCTTGGCAAATTGGTTTAGTAGTAGTTTTAATCTTGTTGTTATTTGGAGGTAAAAAAATACCTGAAATGATGAGAGGTCTTGGAAGCGGCATTAAAGAGTTTAAAGACGCAAGTAAAGAGGAAGAGGGAAAAGCTGAAGAAAAAAAATAAATTTCTATAATATAGAACATAAAAAAACCAT
>NZ_LIQH01000035.1 GCF_001418085.1 Lacinutrix algicola | reverse complement strand
TTTTTTATGTTCTATATTTATTAAAAAAGCTTAATTTATTCTAATAGATTTTATAATAGACTCCAGTTCAAAAACATAATTACGTTTAGATACAGATGGTGCGTAAGCAAAACCTTCGGCAACTACATATCTATTATTAACTTTATCTTCTATTAAATACATAATAAAAGGCCCTGACATAAATTGGTTTTTAACATCCCAAAGTCCTTTAACTTCTATAGTTGGTTTGTTATCTATTATTGTCTCGTAAACATGTGGAGCATATGCCATTTCTGTTGCCATATAACTACCATCAACTGGTCCTGAGATATACTTTTTACCAATAGAATCTCTAATTTTAATAATTTGACTTACTAAACTATCATCCTTTTTAATTGCATTTAAAGGCAACTCATAAAACAAGACATTTGTATAACCTGTTTGGATATCGCGCTTAATCCAATGAAACTTATCTTCTGGCTTTGCTACAGTATTAGTTACTCTATAGTAAGATGGAAATTTAACTTTTAAACCTAAAGACTCTTGAATATCTTTAGTACCAGATAAAGATTTAGACATTTGCATTTGCTTATATCTTATTTCTTCAGCTTTTAAAGCTTCAACAATATTATCTGCATTATTAGTTATTTGCGCTTTAATTTCGGCAATATCTTTTCCAGAAACTGTTACAATTTTTTGAGGTCTTGCATGTACATCTCTCTCTATTTTAAAACTAGCCTCTCCTTGCTCAACTTTTAAAATACTTCTACTTTGTTTTGCAAAACCTGTAAAAACTTGAGTAGGAATCTGGTTTAAAGAAAATATTGGCTCTGGTTGTGGTAATCCATCTATAGACTGAGCCATAACGCTTCTTATGGTTTCTCCTACTGTGTTTTTCCAAAGCTCATTGTCTACAACAATTGCTATTTTATTAACTGGACCTGCCGAATCTGGTAGTATTTTTATACCTGCTGAACTACCATCGTTACCGCAAGAAAATGTAGTAGCTACAATTACTACTAATAGAATAAGTTTACGCATAATTTGTTTTTTTTAGTTTTACTAGCTCTTAGACATTCTTAAAGTCATGCCTGGTTTTAACCTAGTACCACTAATATCGTTCCAATCTTTAATATCCTGAACAGAAACACCTGAAAATTTTTGAGAAATGCTCCATAAGGAATCTCCACTTTTAACTTTATACGTCGTTCCCTTAAAGTTTACGGTACTTTTAGGCTTACTAGCTGCTTTTGTTACAGCTGAAGGATTTCGTGGGTATACAGTTAACCTTTGCCCAATTTTTAAGTTATTACTTCGTAAACCGTTCCATTGTTTTAATTGACTAACACGTACTCCAAATTTTCTAGCAATTTTCCCTAAATAATCGCCTTGCCTTACTTTATATCTAGTTTTAGTATCTGCATTTTGAAGCTGTGGTAATGGTTTTTCGCGTTTATCAAATTCCGCTTTAGCGAAAGCATACATTTCCTTTTCATTATTAACAAATTTACCAACCACGTCTCTAGGTAACCTTAAGGTATAGTTTTTTCCTTTTATGTATGGAATAACATCTAGTTTATAAGATGGGTTTAAAAATTGAAGCTTTTCCATTTCTACACCTGTAAATTCTGAAACCTGATCTAAAGTAATCATTTGTTTTACATGAATAGTATCTGTTTCAACATAATTAAACTGCGGTTTGTGTTGAATAAATCCATGCTCATTTGCATACTCGAAAATATACATTGTTGCTAGAAAAGCTGGAACATAACCAGCTGTTTCACGTGGAAGATTTGGTCTAATATTCCAATAATTTGTATAACCACCAGATCTTCTTATTGCCTTACTTACATTACCAGGTCCCGAGTTATAAGCTGCTAAAGCTAAATCCCAATCACCAAAAATTTGATATAATCTGGCTAAATATGTTGCTGCCGATTTTGTTGATTTTATAGGGTCGCTACGTTCGTCTACATAACTACTTACGTCTAGTCCGTATTGTTTACCTGTAGCAAACATAAATTGCCATAAACCTGTTGCTCCTACTCGTGATTTTGCTCTTGGTTTTAAAGCAGATTCTACAATTGAGAGGTATTTCATCTCTAGAGGAATATCATAATTATCAAGTTCGCGCTCGAACATTGGGAAATAATACTTACTTAATCCCATTAAACGTTCCATAGATTGGTGTCTAGTTTTTAACCAACGTTTAATTAAATTTTCTAATTGCGGATTGTACTCTACATTAAATGGAGTTCTTGCATTTAAACGCTCTAATCTTGCCTTTAGAGTGTCTGTAGATAGTTCCGGATAGTAAACAGCTTTGTATTTTAAATCTGTTACATCTCGATAGATGGTATCGAAAAGTGAAGTGCTATACAGCTCTTCCATCCATTTTTTATCTATTTCAGATGCTAATTCATGGTCTTCTAACTCTTTGGTTAGGTCTATTTGCTTTAATGGCTCGATAGATTTTTTATAGAAGGCTTTTCCGTCTACTATTGTATCTATTACATAGTTTTCGCCTGCAACTAATTCGGATTCAGACAGTTTTGTTGTTTTTACTGTTAAAGAATCTTGTGCATGCAATTGCAATCCGAAGACAACAAAAAATAATACAACTATATGTTTTGAAACTAATGTCATTTAAAAAGGATTGTGTTTAAATTGATATAACGCAATAATAACAGAAATAATATAATGCTATTTTATTCTAAAATAGCTGCGATTCCTGGAAGTGTTTTACCTTCTAAACTTTCTAACATTGCTCCGCCGCCTGTACTTACATAACTTACTTTCTTCTCGAAACCAAATTGCTTAACTGCTGCTACAGAGTCTCCACCACCAACTAAAGAAAAAGCTCCTTTTTTGGTTGCTTCGGCAATAGAATTTCCTAGTGCTATTGTTCCATTAGCGAAGTTTTCCATTTCGAAAACACCTAAAGGCCCATTCCAAAGAATTGTTTTACTATGCATTACAACCTCATGAAATTGCTTTCTAGATTCTGGGCCAGCGTCTAATCCCATCCAACCTTCTGGAATTGCTTTTATATCACAAACTTGAGTATTAGCATCGTTACTAAAAGCGTCTGCTATTACAGAATCCACAGGTAGGTGTATGTTAACATTTTTAGCTTCGGCTTGCTTTAAAATATCTAAAGCCATTTCTAATTTATCGTCTTCTACAAGCGAATTTCCAATAGTTCCACCTAAAGCTTTTACAAATGTAAATGCCATTCCTCCTCCAATAATAACATCGTCTACCTTGTCTAAAATATTTTCTATAACTGTTATTTTAGAGGAGACTTTTGCTCCTCCTAAAATAGCTAAAACAGGTCTATCGTCAGACTTTAAAACCTTGTCAATACTTTTAATTTCTTGCTCTAATAAAAGGCCAAAGCATTTGTTTTCAGGAAAAAACTGTGCTATAACCGTTGTAGAAGCGTGTGCTCTATGCGCGGTACCAAAAGCATCATTCACATAAATATCTCCAAGCCTAGAAAGTTTTTCGGCAAAGTCTTGATCTCCTTTTGTTTCTTCTTCGTGAAAGCGTAGATTTTCTAATATTAATATCTCTCCAGGCTTTAAATTGGCAGCGGCTTCTTCAGCTTCAGCTCCAACACAATCTGATACAAATTTAGTTTCTACACCAATTATATCTTCGACCTTACTTGCAATATGCTTTAAAGAAAACTCTTCCTGAACTCCTTTTGGACGACCTAAATGAGACATTAAAATACAACTTCCACCATCTTCTAAAATTTTAATAATTGTAGGTTTAGCCGAAGAAATTCTTGTAGCATCTGTTACTTTAAAAGTAGCATCTAATGGTACATTAAAATCTACTCTAATTAATGCTTTTTTGTTTTTAAAATTGAAATCGTTTAAGGTCTTCATACTTTAGTTTTTATGCTTTTAATCTAAGTTTATTTTTAATATCCAAGCATCTCTAAAACGATATTCTTGAATTAATTCTTGTTGTTTAGTAAAGGCTTCTTTGGCGCTCTCTGTTTGCATTACAGCTACATATTGCCAATTATTTTTGGGATTGGTAATTGTAATTGGTGTGTAACCTTTTTTAATAAGGTAACCTTCCCATTTTCGTGCTCGAGTGCCTGCTGAAAATACATTTGTAACAACATAATATCCATTACTAACATCCTTAAGTTGTTTTGATCGTTTTGCTACCAAGGTTTTAAAAGCTATAGAATTAAAACCTAACTTTCCTGGTGGTTTCCACACGTATTTTCTTTTACTTTTCTCTGCTTCGGCTTGAGTTGTTCTAATAACTTCTGGCTCTATTGTAGATACTTTACTTACTGGTTCTTTTTCTTCAATTACATCTTCAAAGAAATCTTGACTAATTTCGGTTTGAAATGCTGCAAAATACATATAAAAACGATCTGAACGCGTCTTTAATCGCAGCGTTGTAGAACTCATATTATTATCTATAATCGAGTTGTTATAATTAGGTATTTCTAACTCTGCAATATCAAAACCTAATGTATTTCTACTACTAGGCATACGGTCTGTGTTTAATAAACTGTTATTTGTAATACTACTGTTAAAGAAGTTTTGCTGATTTCTAACACCATTACTAAGCGATTGGTAAGTACCATCTTTTTTAATAATTGCACATTCATCTTGTGATAGAGTTATATCTCCTTCTAATGCTGAAACTACTAAAGACGTTTTTACATCGCCTTGATCTACAGATTTAAAATTTTTAAAAGTAATATCTACTGGTAAATTATTTACAAGTGCAAAACCATTGTAAGATGCAATATACTTTGGGTTATCTGTAGGAGACTGGTAAACAACATATAACATCCATCCTGCGGCACTACCGCCAGATATATAACCTCGAGATGCTTTTACATTGGCAACAGTGTAATCTCCGTTTTGCTCATCAGCATTTCTTAATATTTCTGTTACATCTGCAAAACAAACGTATGGTGAATTTATAGCATGTGTAGGATTTTTAGAGCCATCATAAAGCACTTTACCGCCAATTGTTTGGTATTCGCCATTTGGTGTTTTAAAATTTATAGTATCTATAGCTCTATTTTGTCTAAAATCTCCTCTATACTCGTAGCTATCTTTAGATTTTCTTCTTTTTCCTTCTTCTAGACTGTAAGTTGCTGTCCAATATAAAGCAGCATAACTTACTTTTTTTAAATTATCAGGAAGTTTTAATTTAGCAGCACTTGAGCTAAAGGTAGATTTATCATTATCAATGTCGATGTATTTCATTTTTACATCATCATTACTAACATTCATATCATCGAAATCATTAGTTTTATGTTCTCCTAAAATACTATTTCCAATAGCTTTAGAATCACCATAAATATAAAATTCGTTTACCGATTTAAAGTCCACACCATCGTAATCCAAATGTTCTTTAATTGCCTGTTTTTCTTGCGAATAGACATTATTAAATCCAATACAGGAAATACATAACAGTAATAAAAATCTCATTAATATTGGTTTATTTTTTTTAAAAATAGCGATAACACTTTTAATCTGTAAATATATACAAATACAACGACACCTTTTTGGGATATGGCTTATAAAAGTGACGTTTAATACAATACTTTACAAAAATAAATAATTTCCTTAAGCTTAAATTTAAACTATAATTGGTATAAACTATATTTGCTGTATGCTTTTTAATGAAATTATTGGTCAGACTCATATTAAAAAACACCTTACAACAAGTGTGGATAATGGTCGTGTACCTCATGCTCAACTCTTTATTGGCCCAGAAGGTTCTGGAACTTTACCAATGGCTATTGCCTATGCGCAATATATTTTATGCTCTAATACAGAAGGAGAAAATAGTAACGGTAATGCTGCCTGCAACTTAAAATTTAATAATTTTTCGCATCCAGATTTACATTTTGCTTTTCCTGTTACAACAAACGACAAAATAAAAAGACACCCAGTTTCTAGTCATTTTTTAACCGAATGGAGAGATCTATTAACGAAGCAACCTTATGGAAACTTGTTTGATTGGTACAAACAATTGGGAGTCGATAACAAGCAAGGCCAAATAGGTGTAGATGAAGCTCAAGATATTATTAAATCTCTTGCGCTAAAATCTTACGAAGGCGGATATAAAGTGATGTTAATTTGGATGGCAGATAAAATGAATACTGCTGCAGCCAATAAACTTTTAAAACTTATTGAAGAGCCACCAAATAAGACTGTTTTTATTTTAATTGCTGAAGAAGAAGAACAAATAATTAATACTATTAGATCTCGATGTCAACTTTTACACTTCCCTCCTTTAGCTGAAATTGATATAAAAAATGCGCTTATTAAGAATTATAATTTAAATGAAGCTGTAGCTACTAAATTAGCACATCAAGCTAATGGAAATTATAATAAAGCTTGTGATTTAGTTTATAACGATACCGAAGATACCCAGTTTGAAGATTGGTTTATTTTCTGGATTCGTGCTGCATTTAAAGCAAAAGGAAACAAAGCTGCCATTCACGATCTAATAAAATGGAGTGAAGACATTGCCAAAACCGGTCGTGAAACACAAAAGCATTTTCTTAATTTTTGTTTAGATTTTTTCCGTCAAGCATTGTTATTAAACTACAATGCTGAAGCATTAGTTTATATGGAAATTAAGAATGAAAAGTTTAAACTTGAAAACTTTGCTCCATTTGTACATAATAACAATATTTTAGATATTTCAAACGAACTACAAGATGCTATTTATCATATTGAACGTAATGGAAATTCTAAAATAATTCTTACGGATTTATCTATAAAACTAACTAGGTTACTTCACAAAAAATCTGAATAAAAAAACCACAAATAATTGATTTACAAATACTTGTTTTGCAATAAATCAAAAAAATCAGTGACATTAAGTAGGTTATAATCTTTTTATAACCTTCTTTTCAATATTAATGTTTAAGATCCAAACTTGCTCTAAAAACTCACTTTTAATAAATGCTTTTCTAAGCATAAATACATCGTAAAAATTTATAGAATTATATAAATAAACGTAATACTTACCTTGAGAAACATCTTTAAATAATTTAGAATTAACGCCTTGATCTTGCAGTTCTTTTTGGTATGCTATTGCGTAATCTAAATCGTATAACAAACCTGCAATTATATAGTATCCTTTTTCAACTCCGTCTATTAATGCAGGTTCTTGATTAAGAATACGCTTAAACTTTTGCGTTTCGTAAACGTAATCTTCTTTGGTAAGTAGTTTTTCGTAATTCTCCCTATTCATTACCAAAGAATTAATTGAGAATACTGCCTCTTTAAGCAAAACTTCTGGTTGGTAAACATTAGTGGTTTCTACAGTTACAATCTCCTCAGTCTTATTTTTTTGCAACCAAATAGGCAATGGTTTTTTCTTTTTTTCAAGAACAGGAACGTAATTTTCTACTTTAGAAAGTTCTTCTTTTGGCGTATAAACATCTTGTTTAACATTTGTAGGCTTATCTACACTTTTACTTTCTTTAACTACTACGCTTTTTACTGGTATTAGTTTTTCTTTTTTTTGCTTATTATTCTGTACTAATTTCTTTAATTCCTTCTTCTCTTTTTTAGTTTTTTCTACCTCTATAACAGTCTTTTGAGTAATCTTTTCTTCAATAATTTTTGGAACTGAAATACTATTTTTCTCTTCGTAAAAGGTCTTACTTATTTCGGTTTGAAATGCAGTAAAAAACATATAAAATCTATCGGATTCTGTATTAAAAGCCATTTCAATTTCTGTAGTAGTATTGTCTATAATAGCATTCGATCCATTTGGTACATCCATAGATACAATATCAAAACCTAAGGTATTTTCACTCTTAGGGTATCTATGGTTAAAAACCTTGTCACTATATGTTATTTTACTATTAAAAAAGTTATTGCTTGGTCTAGATTTAGTGCTTAAAAGAGTAACTTTTTCAGCTATTGGATTAACCAAAAAACAATTATCTTCTGTAAGCGCAGAATCTCCTTCTAAAGCAGCAAAAATTAGTGAAGTATTTATGTCTCCTTTATCAAAAGCTTTAAAATTGTTGAATTTAAGCTTTAAAGGCGCATTACTTACATGCGCAAAACCATTAAAAGTAGTAATGTATTTTGGTTTTACTGTAGGTGTTTCATAAACAACATATAACAACCAACCAGCTGCACTTCCACCAGAAACATAACCTTTAGTAGCATTAACATTTGCAACAGTATAATCTCCGTTTATAGAGTCTGCATTTTTTAGCAATCTAGTTACATCTGCAAAGCAAACATATGGAGAGTTTAATGCAAAATCCGTGTCTTGGTCTCCGTCGAAAATTACAGTTCCTTTAATTTTTTTATACTCGCCATCAGGTAGTTTTAGCTTTATATTATCTATCTCGTCTCTTTTTGTTATTCGTTTTCCTTGAAACAAAAATTGCCCATTAGACTCTTGCCTATAGCCTTGTTCGTAACTATAAGTAGCAGTCCAATACAAAGCAGCATAGACAATTTTTTTATGATTTTTGGGTAGCTTTAAGCTCGCAGAACTGGAGCTAAAAGTAGAGGGATCATTATCAATATCAACAAAAACCATATCAATATCATCATTGGTTAGTGATATATCGTTAAATGGCTCTTTTACGTCTTTACTTAATATGTTGTTTCCTATAACAGCAGCATCTCCATAGATATAAAATTCGTTTTGAACTTTAAAAGGAACTGCTTCTTGACTATATAAAAGGCCACAAAAAGTAAAGACAATGAAACTGATTGGTAGACAGTTTTTCATCATCTTAAATAAAATAATTAATAGCGTTAAATTATTAGGCTAAATATAGTTAATTATTTAAAAGCATTGAAATCTAAGAGTTTAATGCATAAAAAAAGCGCTAAATGGTAATTTAGCGCTTTAAGAATAGAGGGTTAAACTCTAATTATTTTTTATAATTAGCATCAATTTCTTTGATAATAACATCTGAAAGATCTAAAGTCTCATCACCATATAAAATATTAGCTGTAGACTCGTTAGCACCGATAATAAATTTATAACCGTTTGTTTTACCGAAATCTTTAACTGTTACTTTCATTTTAGAAATAACAGAATCAATGTCTGCTTGATAAGCGGTTTGCAATTGCTGCTGCTCTGCTTGCATCATTTGCTGAAACTGTTGCGCTTTTGCTTGAAAAGCCTGACCTGCTTCTTGTTGTTTACTTTGAGACATTCTAGCCATTTTAGACTGTAATGCTAAATATTCAGACTGGTAACTTTTTCCAAGACTATCAGCACGCTTTTTAAACGATTCGTTTAAAACATCATATTTAGATTCTACGTCTTTTTTCTCTTGGATATCGTTAATCACTTTTGCATTATCAATAAAACCAATTTTTTGATCTTGACAAGATGCGAATGTTACTAAAACAATAACAGCTAATAATATTTTCTTCATTTTATAATAATTTTATGTTTTGAGCAAAAATAGAAAAGAGAACTAATTTATTTGTAAAAAATCTCACTAAAAGATTATTATAGAAGTTTACTATCATAACATTTATTTTTAATAGTTTTTTCTTATTGAAAACAGACTCAAATAAGACGTTTTAAGCCCTTTTTAGAAAATCTTAACCTTATCTCACGAAACAGACTAAAACAAAAGCAACAAGATGCTTAGTATTTAGTTTTTACTGTTTTTAATGACATAAATAAGCGAAGAATACTCTCCTGATCGTTTTGCTTTTATGTTTGAGCGTAATCCCACAAAAAAAGCACGTACTAGACTCATTGCTTTTCTTTTGTATTTTTCTGAAAGTAAACTAACATAGAAAGCATCAAAAACCATAGGAACTGTTTTTTCCACTTTCATGTTTTCATCATTAAATAAATTTGAAATAGATTCTTTAGAGAAATGCCATAAATGTCTAGGTACATCGAAAGCGGCCCAAAAGTTTTTATAATATAAAGCGTCGTAACTTTTAAAGTTTGGAACAGCAATAACTAAAGTGCCATTTGGTTTTAATAGTCTTTTAAAAGTTGACATTTGCGATTGTAAATCTGGCAAATGTTCTAAAACATGCCATAGTGTAATAACATCAAAACTTTCATTTTCTAAAGATTCTAGCTTTTCAGTATTAAAAACAGAATCATTACAACTTTTATTAGCTATACTCCTAGCCTTTTCATTTGGTTCTATCCCGTAAACTTTCCAAGCATTATTTTTTGCTATTTTTAAAAACGCTCCTGTACCGCAACCAATATCTAGCAGTTTTTTTTCTTCAGAATTGAACGAATTAATAAGCTTCAGTTTTCTTTTTAAAGAAATATTACGAATAGTATGATATGCTTTTTCAAACAAATTACGCTTACTATCTGTGTGCGAAATGTAATCCTCGCTTTCATAATAACTAGCAAGATTATCTAAAGATGGTTGAGGCGTTGTTTCTAAATAACCATATTTAGCATTTGGAATTAATTGAAATTCTTCTCCAGAAACTGAATAATCTTTAACCGATAAATATATTTGATGATTGTTTTTCACAGGTAATTTAATTATTAATCTACTTTATTTAACACAAGATCTTTTAACCAAACTGTTTTAGAAGAATAAATTTGAATACTTTTATTCTTTACAATTTTTAATTTTGTGGCTTTTAAATTTAAAAGGTCCTTGTTTTTAGTATTGTTTTTTTCTTTCGGAATAAGTGTAATTTCTTGACCATTAATAACACAACTACCATTCACTATTTCATTATCCACACAACACAATTGGTCTTGGTGAAAATGAAATTTAAAGGTAAAATCTCTAGCTATTTTTAATTCGTATTTGACATATATTCCATCTTCAAATTTTTCTTAATTAATATAATTACCGTAAACAATTTGAGCTTGACTATTAGCTAAAAAGGCAAAGAACAAAACGAAAACAAAATACGATTCCTTCAAAATAAAACTATTTAATTTTAATGTTCCACGTGAAACATTACAGAAAATGGTCAACAAACTATCTACCCATATAAACTAAAAGCACAGAAATATCTGCAGGAGACACACCACTAACTCTTGATGCTTGAGAGATTGTAACAGGCTGTATTTTGTTTAGTTTTTCTCTTGCTTCTAAGCTCATTGATTGCAACTTTGAGTAATCGAAGTTAGCAGGAATCTTTATATTCTCTAAACGAGAAAGCTTATCCGCATTATTCTTTTCTTTATCTATATAGCCAGCGTATTTAACCTGAATCTCTGTCTGTTCTATAATCTCTCTGTCTAGATTATGTTCTTTAATATAGTTGTCTACAGACTCAATTTTACGCATATCTTCTATAGTAATATTTGGTCTAGCAAATATTTTATGCATCTTCCCTTGTTGTTTTACAGCAGCAGAATCTTTAGCTTCCAACACCGGATTAGCCTCTTCTTTTGTTACACTAGTATCTTTAAAAAACTGAACAAATTTTTCTGAAGCATCAAGCTTCTCTTCCATTCGTCTCAATCTTTTTTCACTAGCTAAACCTAAATCATATCCTCTTGGCGTCAATCTAAAATCAGCATTATCTTGCCTTAATAGTGTTCTATACTCTGCACGTGAAGTAAACATTCGATAAGGCTCTTCTGTTCCTTTTGTAATTAAATCATCTACCAGAACTCCAATATATGCTTCGTTACGTTGTAGTATAAATGGATCTTTTTCTTTCACTTTAAGCGCAGCATTTATACCTGCCATTAAACCTTGAGATGCTGCTTCTTCGTATCCTGTAGTTCCATTAATTTGACCAGCAAAATACAAACCTTCTACCAACTTAGTTTCTAGTGTATGCTTTAATTGTGTTGGTGGAAAATAATCGTACTCAATGGCGTAACCGGGTCTAAAAAACTTTACGTTTTCGAAACCAACTATAGAACGCATAGCCTTAAATTGAACATCTTCCGGTAACGAAGTAGAGAAACCATTAACATACATTTCAACCGTATTCCAACCTTCTGGCTCAACAAATAATTGATGACTATTCTTGTCTGAAAACCTATTTATTTTATCTTCTATACTTGGACAATATCTTGGTCCAAGACTTTTAATTCTACCATTAAACATTGGAGAACGATCGAAACCTTCTCGAAGTAAATCGTGAACCAACTCACTTGTGTGAGCCATATAACAAGAACGCTGATACTCTAATGGTTTTGTAATATCTAAATAAGAGAACTTTTCTGGAACTGCATCACCAGGTTGTTCTGCCATTTTAGAAAAATCTAAAGACCTTCCATCTACTCTTGGAGGCGTTCCTGTTTTCATTCTACCAGATTCGAAACCTAAATTAACTAGCTGTTCTGTAATTCCAGTTGCAGCTCTTTCACCTGCTCTACCTCCACCAAAATTTTTATCTCCAATATGAATTAATCCATTTAAAAAAGTACCATTAGTAAGCACTACAGATTTAGCTCTTACCTCAATTCCTAAAGATGTTTTTACACCTGCAATTTTTCCGTTTTCTACAATTAGGCCAGAAACCATTTCTTGATAAAAATCCAGATTCTTTGTCTTCTCTAAAAGCAATCTCCAATCTTCTGCAAAACGCATACGGTCACTTTGAACTCTTGGACTCCACATTGCAGGTCCTTTAGATTTGTTAAGCATCTTAAATTGAATAGCAGAAGTATCACTTACAATTCCACTGTATCCACCAAGCGCATCAATCTCTCTAACAATTTGTCCTTTTGCAATTCCTCCCATAGCAGGATTACAAGACATTTGTGCAATGTTTTGTAGGTTCATGGTAATAAGCAAAGTTTTGCTTCCCATGTTTGCTGCCGATGCTGCCGCCTCACTTCCTGCGTGACCACCTCCAACAACAATAACGTCGTAAATTTCGTTAAACATAATTTTTTAATTGTTCCACGTGAAACATTCGAAAATATCAAATGATTTCAAATTGGATTTTATACTAAATGATTTAAATCTACACACAATGTTCCACGTGAAACATTATTATCTCAATTTAAAAAGTTTGCAAATATACTGCGAATTACTGAATTCTATTTTAATGTATTAAGATAGAAGTTTTCTTTCTCCCTCATTAATTTTGCGTCCTCGTCTGTTTTATCTTTGTAGCCACAGTAATGCAAAACACCATGAACTAAAACGCGATGTAATTCTTCTTCAAAAGTGTTCTCAAAATCTTTTGCATTATCCGCTACTCTTTCAGTTGAAATAAAAATATCACCATGTAATGTTTTTCCTACTGAGTAGTCAAAACTAATAACATCAGTTAAAGTATCGTGATCTAGGAAATCTACGTTAAGTTTGTGAAGATAATCATCGTCACAAAAAACATAATTAATCTCCTCTTCTTTACAGTTTTCTGTTACAATGACAGATGATATCCATTTAGAGATTTGAGTCTCGTTAGGCAGCTTAAAATCGTTTTCGTAGTTAAAACTAATCATTCTTTTGTTTAAAATATTCTTGTACTTTCTGTTTGTAAATTTGCTGCAAAGGTAATGCTTGCTTATTCAATATTTCTGTGGTGTTAAAATATTCTTTAGCTTTAGGAATTTGATTATTCGTATTATTTGAAAATTCGTTTTTATTTGTTTCAGATTTTCGCTTACTTTCTTGTCCTTGTTCAAAAGTTGCTTTTTCTAATTTCAAAAGCTGATGTTGTAAATTCATCATCTTAGAAAGTGTTTCGTTTGTGAAACCATTATTAATAAGATCCTCTTCTACATCTTCCATTTGCTTTATTAATTGCTTCGCTTCTGAAGGAGTTCCTTTTCCTAATTTTTCGTCTAAAGCTAACTTTTCTTCAAGTGCTTGACGAATCAATTGTTGCTGTTGGTAGATTTTATATAACTCACCATTTACATCTTCATTAAACCCGTCTTGTCCTTTTCCACCACTACCTTCGCCTTCGCCGTTACCTTCTCCTTTTCCGTCTTTGCCTTTTTTTCCTTTACCATCTTTTCCATTTTCACCATCTTCTCCTCCTTCTCCTTTATCTCCCGGCTTTTTTCCTTTACCAGGTTTATCACCAGACTTATCTCCTGGCTTGTCTCCTTCACCTTTATTAGTTTTACCGCTTTCTCCCTTTTTTGTTCCTTCTTCCATTTTTTTATTAAGCTCTTCTTGGCTCATAATAATATCTGGAAGTGGCATTCCACCTTCTCCTTGACCTTGCCCTGGAGATGGCATTGACATTGCATTTTGTAATTGATCTAAAGCATCACTTAAAAAATTAGCCAAATTATTAGCAGATGTTACTGTGTATTGTTGCGATGCGACTCCTTTATAGATATTATTCTCCGCCAATTCAGCCATTGCTTTATCTATATTGAAATAAACATCGGAAATTTCCTTATTGACTTCTTCAGAAATTTTTGGCTGTCTTAAAGCCATTGCAAATAAACTATCGTCTACATGTTCAAAATGTGTTCTTAAATTTTTTTGCTTTTTTAAATACGTTGCATATTCATTATGATTTATTTCTATGCTATTAAATTGTTTCATGAGCTTTTCTTCATCAAAAGAAAATAAAACTAAATTATCTAAAATTTGACGTAACATTTCAATATCCTCTTCTAATGCTTCTTTAGATGATTGTCCCATTTGGGCTTGCATTTTCATACTCATCTCATTCATTTTTTTAGCAGCGGCTTTTTGGTTTTTCTTAGCTTTAGCATTATCGCTTTTCTTTTCTTCTTCGCTAGAAGATTCTTCTTTATTCTCTAATGCTTCAGATGCCTTTTCTTGATCTTCTTTTACATTCTCTTCCTTATTCTCATCTCTCGGTAAATTAATAGGCTTCTTTAATTCCTTATTATCTTTCTCAAGCTCGTCTAATTGTTTTTGTATGTCTTCAAACTTTTTATTAAGCTCCTCTTGTTTTTCTTTGGTATTTTCTTTTGGGTCTTCGTTAGCTAACTTATTTTGTTCCTTAGCAAGCTTGTCTAACTCATTACCAATTTTTTCCATCTTTTTATTAACGTAATAACGTTTCGTTAATTCAAGCATTTGCTCAAGACTTCTTTTTTGGCTTTTCGCTTTTTTAGCTAGCTTTTCTAATTTTTCTGAAAATTCTTCTTTATTAATTTTATCTTTTAATTTCTCTAATTCTTCAATTAGCTTTTCATCTTCTTTAAGTTGCTCTTCGTTTTGTTTTAAGCGTTGTTTTAAATCTTCTTTAAATTGATCTTTTTCTTTATTTTCTTTTTGAAAATCCTCTAAATTCTTTTGAAGCTTTTTATTAAACTTCTGCATCATTTTATCCTGTTGTTTTTGACGCTTCATAAAATTCTCAAACTTCTTTTTATCATTAAAATTAAGTTCAGATTTTTCTTTTTGTGTTTTAGACAATTCTTCTAATTCTTTTTGTTGCTTTTCGAAATTGTCTAATGATTTATTTAAATCCTTAATGGTTTCATTTTGTTCCTTTAATTGTTTTTTCTCCTCTTCGTCTGCAGTTCTTTTCCTATAACTAAACACACTACTTTTTGTGCTTTTGTTTTTACTTACTGCGTCGTTATCGAAAATCTCGAAGTATAAATCGTAGCTTGTACCTTCAGTAATTTCTAAATTGTTAGGAAAAGCACTTATAAACTCGCTAAAATTAGATTTAGATATTGAAATAGGTTCTACCTTTTTATCCTTATCATTTCCGGTAGGATAATACACTAATTGTAATTTACTTAAACCATAATCGTCGCTAACTTTTCCGAAAAAATATAGAGATTGATTATCTAAAGAATCTACCTTAGATTGTAATTTTAGTTCTGGATATTCATCTCTAACTACCTGAATATTAAACGCTAAGTTTTCGTAATCTTTTAATTGTTTATTACTTGTTGCAATGCTATAATCTAAATTACTATACACTCTTTTTACAACAGAAAACTGACCATTTTCATTACTTTTAAACAGCGTAGTATCTTTAGCATAAAGCGTTGCATAATCTGTTGCTTTAGTTCTTAATTTCCAGGTAATACTCGTTCCTGTAGGTACCACAGCATTTCCTGTACTTTTTAATACTTCATCTCTTTTATTAGTATAATTTGGATAATTTAAAACCATATCGAAACCAAGTAACGTTGGTACTGGTGCAACTGATATTGTGTACGGTCTCGAGGCTACGTTATTAGCAGATAAATTAAAAGTGATATCGTTTTGAGGTTGTTCGAAAACATATTCGAAAGCACCTACTCCACGTTGTTGTAAATAATACGTTTCGTTATTAAAAGTAATTTGTGCGTTCTCTGGAACAACATCTCCTGCGGTTTTAACAATTAATCGGAATTCTTTATTCTCGACAGCCTGCATATCTTCATTTAAAATAAAAAATTGAAATGGTGCTGGTGGCTCGTAAGCTGTTTGATAATTTACAACACGCTCATAACTGTCGCTAAACCAATTTAATTTTCCAGAAATAGCTGTAACAAAAATAATAAGCAAAGGAATGGCTGCATATTTTAAATATTTAGCATTTTTTTTGAAGTTAATAGCAAATTTAAATGGAACTGGTGTTAGCTCGGAAGCTTTTTGATCGATACTTGCTAATAATAACTCAGAATCTGAATTTGTGTTTTTTAATTGAAGTACGTTAAGTAACTTATCGTTAACCTCCGGAAAGTGATTTCCTATTAATCGAGAAGCTTCTTCGAAATTAATTCCTTTTTTAAGCTTGAATAATTTAGCCAACGGAATGGCAATAAACTTAATAAACAATGCAATTTCCACGGCTACAAACAACCAAAATAAAACTGTTCTAGCTGTAGAACCTAACCAAAGAAAATGTTCTACTAATAATGTAATTAATAAATATAAAAGTCCAATACTAAAAAATAAAATCACACCTTTAATTAATTCATTAGTGTAATATTTTCTAATAAACTGGTTTAGTTTGGATTGTATATTTTGGAAATTACTCATTAATTTTCATTCTAATTTACAAAACAAGCATAAAAACCGCTTGTTTACAACTTATAAAACTACAATTTTATTATTCAATCTCTAATAATTATGTGTTAATTGTATCTTTGCGGTCAAGATCCTGAAACAAGTTCAGGATGATAATTTATAAGTAACTTAAACATTTTTGATGTTTAAGCGTTAATTTTCAACAAAACGATGTCTAAAAACGTTCGTGTGCGTTTCGCACCAAGTCCTACAGGACCTTTACATATTGGAGGAGTTAGAACTGCTCTTTTCAACTATTTATTTGCAAAAAAATACAACGGAACTTTTGTGTTACGTATTGAAGATACAGACCAAAACCGCTACGTAGAAGGTGCCGAAAAGTATATAATAGATTCTTTAAATTGGTGTAATATTCCTTTTGATGAAGGACCAAATAAGAATGAAAAATTTGGACCTTATAGACAAAGTGAACGTAAGCATTTATACAAGCAATATGCCGAGCAATTAATTGCTTCTGGTAATGCTTATTATGCTTTTGATACACCAGAAACATTAGACGCTAAAAGAAAAGAATACGAAGCTAACAAACAGACTTTTATTTATAATTGGCATAACCGTTTAGAGTTAATTAACTCTCTTTCGCTTACTGCTGAAGAAGTAAAAACAAAGCTTGATAATGGCGATGATTATGTTATTCGTTTTAAATCTCCTCAAGATGAAACATTACGTCTTAAAGATATAATTCGTGGTGATATTAAAATTGATACTAACGTTTTAGACGATAAAGTTTTGTTTAAAAGTGATGGTATGCCAACATATCATTTAGCAAATATTGTAGATGATCATTTAATGGAAATCTCTCATGTTATTCGTGGTGAAGAATGGTTACCTTCTTTAGCATTACACATGCAATTATACACTGCATTTGGTTGGGAAGCTCCAGAATTTGCACATTTACCATTAATTTTAAAGCCAACAGGAAAAGGAAAACTAAGTAAGCGTGATGGTGATAAATTAGGCTTTCCTGTATTTCCATTAGAATATACTTCTCCAGATGGAGACGTGTCTAAAGGTTATAAAGAAGAAGGGTATTTTGCAGATGCTGTAATTAATTTCTTAGCCTTTTTAGGATGGAATCCTGGAACAGAACAAGAGATTTTTAACTTAGATGAATTAGTTGAAGCTTTCGATTTAGACCGTGTAAATAAAGCAGGAGCACGTTTTGATCCAGACAAAATAAAATGGTTTAACCATCATTATATGCAAGAGCAAAGTGATGATGTATTAGCTGAAGCTTTTCAAAAAAATCATTCTGAATTAGCAACTATCGATCCTAGTTATATTGCAATGGTTGTTGGTTTAATTAAAGAACGTGCAACGTTTGTAAACGACTTTTGGGCTTTAAGCAGCTTCTTCTTTGTTGCTCCAGAAAACTACGACGAAAAAGCCTCTAAAAAGGCATTTAAAGATGAAACTAAAGACTTAATGACACAATTAGTGTCTATAATTTCTAATATTGAAGAGTTTGAGGTAGAAACGCTTCAAAAAGAAATTAAAGGTTGGATTACTGGAAACGAAATAGGTTTTGGAAAAGTAATGATGCCTTTACGTTTAGCTTTAGTTGGTGCTTTACAAGGACCAGAAGTTTTTGATATTATGTATATGATTGGTAAAACTGAAACTATAAAACGTATTGAGAAAATGATTACTGTTTTATAAAAACGGAAACATATTAAATAAAAAAAAGAGCTATAATAGCTCGCTTTTTTTATGTGTATTATTTAACGATTACTCTTTAATAAACTTTAATACTGTGTCAACACCATTAAATTTAATAAAGTAAGTTCCTGTTGCTAAATTTGAAACATCCATTGCGTTAGCTGTTGTATTTATTGTTTGATCTTTTACTTTTTGACCTAACATATTATAAACATCAACACTATAGTCTTCTTTTATATTTTTAAAAGTTAATACGCCTTTTGTAGGATTTGGAAATATTGAAATAGTATTTACAGCAAACTCATCTACACTTAAACTACAGGTGTAAGCAGGTAAATTATAACCTTGAGCTGTAAACCTATCTGTAATTGCTTGAATATCATCACATGTATAACCATGAGCTGCTCCCATATCTATAGCAGCTTGTCTTACAGCAATAGCAGCATTTTGCTGGTTTGTTCCGCTATTTGTCATTCCTAAACCTTCTAAAAAGGCTTTATCTGTTTTTTCACGACCAATATCTTCCCAAATTTCCATTAAAGTAGTTGCCCACATTTGTCCATCAGCATGAATTTGTCCAACTAGTCCACCTGGATATTGTGCACCATAAACTGTAGATCTTCCGTTCCAGCATGCATTATGGCCATCCCATCCAAAAACCCAGTTTCTAGCAGCATCGGTTGCAGACCATAATCCTAAACTTCTTTTATAAGAGTTAGCCCAATAATCTCCACTACCTTCACTTAAACCGTTTACTTGAGATAAACCACCATTCGTAATCCAATCGTGTAAACCGTGACCTAATTCGTGTAAAATTACATCGGCATCTTCACCATCATCTACACAACCTTCTCCAAAATTTAAAGTTCCACTAGTATAGTAAGAATTATCTGCTCCATTTGCGCCATGTGGATCAAAACGAATAACACCTCCGTTTTGAGATGGTGCTAATGTAATGCCTAAATCTACATTAATATAACGCATCGCTTTATCTGTATGGTAATATACATTTGCAGCCTCGAAACCATCTTCTTGTCGATTAAACTCAAAATTGCTTGTACTTTGAATAAACAAACCTTTGTTAGGTCCTGTTAACTCAGCTATTTCTGTGTAAGGTCCTTTTAATCTATAATTTCCTCCTGCAAATTCTATATCTAAAAGATTAACTGGAGTTCTTGCAGCGTCTAAAGCCGCATTAGTTGCATCATTTCCATCTACATATTGTCCGCCATAAGGACTTGTAGTTGCAGTTAAAGGATCTGTATCAAAAATCATAGCTGTTCCAGTTGCCATAAAGGAAGCTGAAGTATTATTTTTTTGAGTGTTTATTTCTTTGTCTTTTTTACCGTGACTATAATAAAAAGCAACATCTTTAGAACTTAAAACAGAACCATTTTGAGCATCTACCATAACTTCCCAAGCTCCAGATTTAGAGTAAGCATTTACTAAAACTCTACGTACTAATAGTGTTTGATTTTGATGCTTTATTATAAATATTTCGTTTTCTAAACTAACAACATCAGAAGCTAAAACATTTAAGTTTGTTAAAGCTGTTTCTTTTGCTTGATTTTCAGAAATACTAGGTATAGTCTTTATGCTTTCAATAGAATAATCATAAGAACTTTCTGAAAAAGAAACCCTTTTATTATTTGAAACATGAACAGTTATTTCAGCATTAAAAACCTTAACACCATTCATCAATTGATAAAAACGAAACGTTTCACCAGACAAACCAGCTCTACTAAATTGCATATCTAGCGTGTGACTATCTTGTATACTTAAATCGCTTTTATTGTCTTCTATCCAATTGCGAGCAATGGTTTCATTTTCGCTTTGCGCAAAAATTGTAGCATAGCATAAAACTGTAAATAAGGTAAAAAGTAGTTTTTGTTTCATTATTTTAAATTTAAGTATTTACTATAAATAATTAACTGCAAGATAGTTACAATTATTTAAAAAGTAATCATAACAGAAAAAGCCAACATAGACTGGTTACCTTTAAACTTCTTATCACTTCCTAATAAATCTAAATCATTATTAGAATTTAAAGCATTTAGTGTATTTAAAAAACCATAAATATATTGTGCTTTGAACTTAATTATACTAAATCCTGCGGTTAGACCTATTGCTCCATTTACATTAAAATTAGAAATATCTGTAATATCGTTAGCTGTTAAAGCATTGTAATTTGTAATTAAAAAATTCTCTTGTTGGTCGTCTTTTAACTCAAGATCGCTATTGTATTGTAACATTGGTCCAAAATCTAAAGTTAAATAGCTTCCAGCTAATTTAGCATGCCATAGAAAAGCTATTTGCGCCGTAAAAATCTTGTATTCCAATTCTTTTGCAGATAAATCTAAATTACTTGTGCGGCCAGAAATACCGATAGTATTCTCTGAAAGTTGCATACCATAACTTGCATTATACCATTTGTGTGGAAGATCTACAGTAGCACTCATACCTCCTATCCAACCATCGCCTTTAGTGGTTTCAAAATTATCTGTTATAATATCGAATTGCGTAACACCACCAAACAAACCAAAGCCGTTTTTTATGTCGTAATTTTTATGTTGGGCAAAACTTTTTGTAACGAAACATAGCATAAGTGCTACTAATAAGGAAAGTTGTATTCTTTTCATCTGAAATTTGGGTGTTTATGAGCAAATATAACTTAAATTAGTATTTCATTTTTATTAATCTTAAAAGCTAATAATTAGCTTTTTTAACCACTTAAAAAACTGTTATGGGAAAAATTATTCTTATTCCGATTATACTTTTCGGTCTTATCATTTTATTTTCTGGAATCTTTACTGTAAAACAACAAACTGCTGCCATTATAGAGCGTTTTGGTAAATTTAAAGCTATTCGTCAATCTGGATTACAATTTAAAATTCCGATTGTAGATAAAATTGCTGGACGTTTAAGTTTAAAAATTCAACAATTAGATGTTATTGTAGAAACTAAAACTAAAGATGATGTATTTGTACGTCTAAAAGTTTCTGTGCAATACAAAGTTATTAGAGATAAAGTTGAGGATGCTTTTTATAAATTAGATTATCCGCATGATCAAATTACTTCTTATGTATTTGATGTTGTACGTGCCGAAGTACCAAAAATGATACTTGATGATGTATTTTTACGTAAAGATGATGTTGCCATTGCAGTAAAATCTGAACTTAATGAAGCAATGTCTGACTATGGTTACGATATTATTAAAACCTTAGTTACAGATATCGATCCAGATGCGCAAGTAAAAGAAGCAATGAACCGTATTAATGCTGCTGATAGAGAAAAAACTGCTGCACAATACGAAGGTGATGCACAACGTATTTTAATTGTTGAAAAAGCAAAAGCTGAAGCAGAAAGTAAGCGTTTACAAGGACAAGGTATTGCAGACCAACGTCGTGAAATTGCTAGAGGTTTAGAAGAAAGTGTAGAAGTATTAAATAAAGTTGGTATTAACTCTCAAGAAGCATCTGCTTTAATTGTAGTAACACAACATTACGATACTTTACAAGCTATTGGTAGCGAAACAAATAGTAATCTAATTTTATTACCTAATTCGCCACAAGCAGGAAGTAATATGCTTAACGATATGGTTGCAAGTTTTGCAGCAAGTAATGAAATTGGTGAAGCTATGAAAGAAGCTAAACTTAATAAAAAGGCTAGTAAATAATAAAAATTGAATAGCCTTAATTAGAATAAAAAAACCTGAAGTATTTTACTTCAGGTTTTTTTTTGCTTTTTCTATTATCGTTTCTAAACTATTAAGGTAGTTCTCCAATTCTTTTTTTTCTACTTCCGGATTTTCAACATCTGGAATGGTTTGCGGAATCTCGTCAAGATGTTCGTAAACTTCCGGATATTTAGTTTCAATTTCTCTAGTTAATGTACTTATTTTAGTAAGAAGATTTCTATTTTCCATAATCTGTTTTCTGTCTAGATTAAAGTTATAAAAACTAATACGTAATAAGAATTTATTGTTGTTAATTAATACTTAAATATTTGTTTATCAGTATATTAAAAATACAAAATTTATTATTTAAAAGGATGTCGTTCTACCCATTTAGTTACTGGGTTTAAGTACTTAACAATTAATTTTAGCATAGAATTAGCAACAAAGTTAGTGTGCTTCATGTATATATGCATAGTCTCAGCTTTTGCACCAACAGAACTTTTAATTTCCATTGCTGTTCTAGCATAAACAATTTGCTCAAACTTATTTTCTATACCAAACTGTGCCATATCAAACAGCATATTTAAATACATTTGATGCTTTTGTTGGTACTTATGGTTATACCCTAAAAAATAAGTTTCTACTGTTTTATTATTAATAATTAAAGTGAAAAAACCCACAAGTTCTTCCTCAATAAAATAGCCAAAGACTTTAAAACTATCTTTTAGTTCTTCTTTTAACGTTATAAAATGATTCTGGTTTAATATAAAAGAATTTACACGTGCATTGTCTGATACATTTTTATAAAGCTGAAACATTTTAGATTCTGATGCATATAAATCTTCAATAGTTAATTCTCGTTTAACAATTTGTTTTCCTTTTTTTCTAGCCGATTTAAAACGATCTCTGTATTTTTTTGTAAACGCGGAAGTATAGTCTTCTAAAGTGTTCCAAGAATATGGAATATTAAAAACCATATTAGGCTGTACTTGTACTTTATAAAGTTTTTCGGAATTAAAAAAAGCTTGATTATTATGGATTGCATCGTCTTCAAAATAATCTTTAAAAGCTATTAGCCGTACTTTTTTATTCTGCTCTTGTTTTAAATTATATTTAATTATATCTATAACTACAGCTAATTGGTTTAGATATTCTTTATAACTTATTTCTTCAGCATTAAAATACAAACCATGCTGTCCTGTATGCATTATATTACCAATAACTAACGTATTACCTCTAACTATTTTAGATATTAACTGTTTTGCTTTTTGAGTTAAATACTTATCGTTATTATTTCTAAAAATATCTTCGAGATACATTTCTACGCGCTGTATTATAGCTATTGCAACGAGTTTTTCGGCTTTAAAAACACCAATATACTGTGATGTAATGTTTTTAGGCGAAGATTGCTCTAAAGCGCTTAAAAACGATGTTTTTAAAAACACATCATTATTAGGCAGAGCATTCCAGGAGTCTGGTAGCTCTTTAACTTTATTGTATATTTTAACTTGTAGTTTACCCATAAAAAAACTGATGGTAAATCCATCAGTCTCATTTAATATTTTATAAAATTACAATATTATACCCAACCGCAAACAATTGCTCCCATAATTGCTAAAGAAACAATCCAGTAACCTGAGTTTATAAAAATGTATTTCCAGCTTTTACGCTCAAACATTCCATTAATTGCAATTACAGGAAAGAATAAAAATACACCTGCTAAAACACCATGTAAAGCACCATGTCCAAAAGTTCTAAATTCGTTTTTAAACTCTTCCATAAAAGCTTTATAGTTTGCTGTTTCTCCTAATTCACCTTGTGCTAAACTATAAGCTCCCATTTGGTGAGTTGTTAATTGCTGTAAAAAGAAAGCTAAAACAAAAGATAATAATAAAGTAAGGCTAAAAATAATAGCCATATTACCACCTTTCATTTTTTCTGGTGTCATTGCTGCTTCTCGCATCCATGCGTTTCCAAAAGTTTTTGGGTTATACCACAAAAAACCAATTAAAATAGGTGTTATTGCCGCTACTAAGATTGCTAAAAAATTAAATTCCATAAATATTTATGTGTTCGTTAGTTATTTTAAAGATACAAAAAAGCCTCTAAATATTATTTAAAGGCTTTTATATGTGTAAGTTATAATTTAAGCTAATGCTTTAGCTTCTGTTACTAACAATTGATTTTTATCGTCTAAAGCTTTAGAAATAAAATCGTTTATCGCTTCGTTTTTTTCTAATCCGTTATCTAATAAAACTCCTAAACTTATCATAGTTATAATACGTGTACCAGCTTTTTTAACTGCAGTTCCAAATAGAGATTCTAAATCTTGGTAAGATACATTTTTAGCCAGTTCTTGTATTTCAGCTTTAGCTTTATCACGTTGCTCGTCTTGCATACGATCGTACTTTTTACCGTAAGATTTTATTTGATCTATTGCAGAACGCTTGTTTGGTTGTGGTTGTTTTTGTTGTGTATTCTCTGCTGTTTTAGGCTTTACTTTAGCCCAAGAATCTTTTAACCCAACTGTTTTATTGAATACTAATTTATTAGAAGTTGAATCGGTATCTACATTAAAATAACCTAAACGTTGAAATTGAAACTGCTCTCCTATTTTTGACTCAGCTAAACTTGGTTCTACAAAAGCTTCAATTGTTTTTAAAGACTTAGGATTAATAAACTCCATAAAATCTTTATCTGCATGACTATCTGGTGCTTCGTCTGTAAATAACCTATCGTATTCTCGAACTTCTGCCTTAATAGCATGTTTTATAGATACCCAATGTAATGTTCCTTTAACTTTCTTTTCGGTATCCTTGGAATAAGTACAGTGAATTTCGGTTACATTACCTTGAGCATCTTTTACAACACTATCTGCTTTAATAATGTAAGCGTTCTTCAATCTAACTTCTCCACCTAATTTTAATCTAAAAAATTGGCTGCTTGCTTCTTCTTTAAAATCTTCTTTCTCAATGTATAATTCGCGAGAAAAAGGTACTTTTCTAGAACCTGCAGTCTCATCTTCTTGATTATTTTCGGCTTCAAGCCATTCTTCTTTATCTTCAGGATAGTTAGTAATAATTACTTTTATAGGATCTAAAACAGCCATTACTCTGTCTGCTTTTTTGTTTAAATCTTCACGAATACAGAATTCTAAAAGAGATACATCTATTAAATTATCGCGTTTAGCAACACCAACAGTTTCTACAAACTTTCTAATAGATTGTGGCGTATAACCACGACGACGTAAACCAGAAATAGTAGGCATTCTTGGATCGTTCCATCCCGAAACTATACCTTCTTCTACTAGTTTAAGTAATTTACGTTTACTCATTATGGTATAAGTAAGATTTAAACGTGCAAATTCACGCTGTTTTGGTTGCATAGGATACTTCTCCTTTGCAAAAGCATGTACTTGCTCTTTAAACCAATCGTAAAGTTCTCTATGTGGTTTAAATTCTAACGAACATAATGAATGCGATACTTGTTCTATATAATCGCTTTCTCCATGTGTCCAATCGTACATTGGATAAATACACCAATCGCTTCCTGTACGGTGATGGTCTTTCTTTAAAACACGATACATAATAGGATCACGCATTAACATATTTACATGCTGCATGTCTATTTTTGCACGTAAAATATGTTCGCCTTCGTTACATTCTCCTGCTTTCATTTTAGCAAAAATGTCTAAATTTTCTTCAACAGTTCTATTTCTATAAGGTCCATTTACACCTGGTTGTGTTGGTGTTCCTTTTTGCTCTGCCATTGCTTCGCTAGATTGAGAATCTATATAAGCTTTTCCATCTTTAATAAGTAAAATTGCCCAATCATATAATTCTTGAAAATAGTCTGAAGAGTAACGCTCTTCTGCCCACTTATAACCTAACCAAGACACATCTTCTTTAATAGCATCTACATATTCCTGCTCTTCTTTTGCAGGATTTGTATCATCGAAACGTAGGTTTACAGGTGCGTTATATTTTTCACCTAAACCAAAACTAATACCAATAGCCTTTGTATGACCAATGTGTAAATAACCATTTGGTTCTGGTGGAAAACGAAAACGTAATTTATCTTGAGATAATCCGTTTGCTAAATCTTCTTCTATAATGTGCTCTAAAAAGTTGAGCGATTTTGTTTCTGTAGACATAATTTGTTCTTTATTTTATTGACTATTTGCTATAAAATCAACTTAAAATAGAATGTAAAATTAACAAAATTACGTAACATTTATTCAGTTTGTAATACTTATAGTTTAAATACTATTAAAACTAAATTCTACGCTATAAATTACAAATGTCCAAAATGTCTTAATACTAGTTGTGAAATAGACCGAATGCAAGCCACTGGAGGCTGTTTTCTAAACTTTTTAATATACAGAATAAGAGTTTTACAACTGTTACTTGTAAAAAATGTACATATACAGAGTTTTTTAAAACCAAAACCAGTAGAATTAGTAATATCTTTGACTTTTTTACAAACTAATATACTATAATGGGAATAATTAAAGTTGAAAATATCCGCGTTCACGCTAATCATGGCTGCTTAAAAGAAGAAACAGCTATAGGTTGCGATTACCGCGTAGATTTAAAAATAAAAGCAGATTTAGAAAAAAGTGCAAGTTCTGATGACTTAAGTGATACTGTAAATTACGTTTTTTTAAATAAAGTTGTAGCAGAAGAAATGGCTACTCCAAGTGCACTTTTAGAGCACGTTGCAAAGCGTATTTTAAGACGTATATTATCTGAAGCTAAACAAGTTAGTATAGCAACAGTTGCTGTAAGTAAAATTAATCCACCTATTGGCGGAGATGTTGAAATGGTAACTATTGAATTGACTGAGAAAAGAAAAAGTTAATCTATATAGTTTAGAACGGTAAATATTTTTATATTTGCTGTCCTAATTAGGGTGTCGTGGCCGAGTGGCTAGGCAGTGGTCTGCAACACCATCTACAGCGGTTCGAATCCGCTCGACACCTCAAAAAACCTTCAGTTAACGCTGGAGGTTTTTTTTATGCTTTAAATTTTAAGAAAATTATAGTATTATTTTTAGCAGTTCTAATCTGATAATTACATCAAAATAGTTAGTTGAAAAAGTAACTCTTTTATTATGTTTAATTTTTAGGAAATTATAGTCGCTTTTAATAAAATCAATTTACCTTAACGTAATACCTCAAGTACTTGTTAGTTATAGTATGATCAGCATTTGATGCATCTGAAACTAACTGAAAAAAGTAACGTTCGTTATTATAATCTACAATTCTAGCAGTACCAATAACATTGGTTTTAGAGTTGTTTTTAATTATGAAATCTATTCTGTCTAAATCGTTTGTAGCTGTATTGAGAGTTAATGGCGTTTTTACAACTAATGAACTTCCTGGATAGTTATTAATCAATTGATTTCTAAATGATTTCCATTGTTCTAGTTGTCCTAAATTTTTATCTATTTTTAATTTATTACAAATAAAATAATAACCTCTAGAGGTTGCTTTTATTGGTAATTCGCTGTCTTCGTTGTAAATAGTTAACCTAAATCTTTTAGGGAGTTTTAATTTTACTTTAGGATTTAAAACAATAATAGTATCTGTTTCCATTTTTCTAGAAAACTCTGCTTTACTATTACTTTTACTTAGGTAATTTATGGTTGGTACTTTGTTTCTTTTATTTCTAGCTCTTTCTAATTCTTTAAGATAATCATGTTCGTATTGCGAAGGTTTAGGACTACTATTATCTAAAGTCGAAACAGTACGCGCAATTTTAAAAAGAAAGATAGCAACTGTTAATACAATAGAACCACCAATCCAGAATGGACTTTTACTCTTTACTTCTCTCCTATTTTGTTTAATATAGGGCTGATCTTGTCTTTTAGGCTCTGTAGCAGCTTTAAAAGTAGCTTTAGGCTTTCCTTTTACGAAGTCTTTACAAGTGTATTTAAAATTAGGTTTCTGATTTGTTAATCCGCAGAGTGTCCCAAAACGATCGTCTACTTTTTTATTAATGCATTTATTACAATATTTAAGTCTGACTTGTTCTTGAGATTCCATTAAATTAAGATTTTTTTAATGGGTTTGTTCTTCAATTTTTTCGAAAATTTCTTGAGGATTTAATTTATCCTTTGGAAGAAAACCTTTAATAATAAGTACTGTTCCACAAACTACTAAAATAAGACCAAGAAAGCGTTTAACCTTAATAATAGCTTTAGGTGTAAGTTTATTTTTTAATTGCTTTGCTAACAAAATTTTAAAAATATCTGTTACAAAATATGCAGTAATCATGGCACCAAAAAAGACAACAAATCTATTAGTATCATTTTCTAAACTAGGTCCAACAACTATAATAATACCTAACCAAAAAACTAATACTCCAACATTAATAAAGTTTAAGAAAAAACCTTTAATAAATAGTTTAATATAGTTTGTTTTAGGAATCACTATTTTCATAGTTTCTATAGCTTCCTTTTTAGGTTTTTTAAAATAAATAATAAAACCATAAATAGCCAAAATAGTACCTCCAAATACATAAAGACCTGGTTGATTGCTTAAGTTTTCTAATAATTGAAAACTTGAAAAATAAGCAATTGCAATAAATAATATATCTGCTACAATAACACCTAAATCGAATGCTAATGCTGCTCTAAAACCTTTTATTACGCTGGTTTCTAAAAGCACAAAAAACACAGGACCAATCATAAAAGCTAAAAAAAAGCCTAATGGTATTGCTGCCTGAATATCTTCTATCATAAAAAAAATTAATTCTTGTTACTACAAAGTAAAGAAATTATGCGGTTAAAGTAAAGAATTAACTGTTATTAGTGTTTTAGAGATAAATTTATAAAAAAAAAGCTTCAGATAAAACTGAAGCTTTTTTTAGTAATAAAGTATTTAAACTCTAATTTTTTATTTTTATTTTACCACCAAACGTGTGTTTTTTCTTTACGTTTTTGGGGTTTCCGTAGATATAAATATCTCCTCCTGCAGTTACTTTAGCATCTACATTTTCGCTAGAATTTACATCTGCTTCTCCTCCAGCACTTACTTTAACTCTAGTACTTTCTGTAATAAACTCTTTACCTTGGTAAATACCACCAGTATTAATGGTAATCTCTTGAGATTTAGCTTTTCCTTTGGTTTCTATAATACCTCCAGAAACAGCTCTAACTTCAACATTTTTTACATCTAATCCTATTCTAAGTATTGCTCCTTCTTGTGCGCGAAGTTCAATTTTATCTTGTACTATTAATTCGTTTCCAAAAATTTTAGCACCTTCATTGCCATCTATAACTTCTATATTTTTATAATGTACTGCAACAAATGTCTTGGTACCATCAAACGTACGTTCTAATTTCATACGTACTTTTAAAATGCCGTTTTTATTTATTAATTCTACATCATCTGCATCTTCACCAGATACAATAACTTTGTTTTCTTCAGATTTAACTAAACTAATATGGATTAAATCGTAAACTTTAACCGTTGTAAAATCTCCTACACCTATCTCTTTAGGATTTTGAGAAAAGACAGAAATTGTTATAAAAAGAAATAATACCGATGCAAATTTTTTCATTGTAAATAGTGTTTCTTTAAAGAGTATTAAAAACTAAAAGTGTTACACTTTTATAAAATTATTTTTCTGAAACTACGTGTACAGCTGTTCCAGTAACAGATACCATAGTCATTGCTAAATTAGGATTTGTTTCTAAATCTAGCGTTATACCCACAACAGCATTTGCATTTAATTTTGCTGCATTATCACTTAATTTTTGAAATGCTTGCTCTTGAGCTTCGTTCATTGTTACTTCTACAGATTCGTAGTATTTATCCATTTTAAAGCTAAACGATGCTTTTCTAACATTTACGCTTACACCTGTAACGATGCCTTTATATTCAATTATTCTAAATCCTTCTATTGAGTTTGTTGTTGTTAAAACCATAATTATTGTTTTTTATTAGTTGACTGTTTTATCAAAATGTTACAGTATTTATTATTTAACTACATAAGAATTTAAATAAAAAAAAGTATCGAGAAGCTAATATATTATTAAATAGCTTTTCGATACAATTCTCTTTTATATAATCACCCGAAGTGATAAATTATTAAGCTTTTGGCTTACCAATTAATTCGAAATCTAAATGACGTTTTACTAAATCTGCATTTTTAACTTTTACAATAACCTCGTCTCCAAGTTGATACATGGTTTTAGTTTTCTTACCAATTAATGCAAACTGCTCTTTATCGAACTCATAATAATCACCTTTAATATCCCTGGTTCTTACCATTCCTTCACATTTATTTGATACAATCTCCACATAAATTCCCCAATCTGTAACACCAGAAATTACACCTACAAATTCTTCATCTTGATGATCTTGCATGAATCTAATTTGCATGTATTTAATAGAATCTCTTTCGGCTTTTGTTGCCAAATATTCCATATTACTTGAGTGTTTACAACGCTCTTGGTAAATTTCTGCATTAGCAGTTTTTTCACCGTCTAAATAACGTTGTAATAATCTGTGTGCCATAACATCTGGATAACGACGAATTGGCGATGTAAAGTGACTGTAATAATCGAAAGCTAAACCGTAATGACCAATGTTTTTGGTAGTATACTCTGCTTTAGACATGGTTCTAATAGCTAAAGTATCTACTAAATTTTGTTCTTTTTTACCTTGAACATCATTTAATAATTGATTTAAAGAGGCTGCTATACCATCTTTACTATTAAAGTTAAGCTTATGTCCAAATTTAGAAACAACGCCTTGTAAGGCCATTAATTTGCTTTCATCTGGCTCGTCATGCACTCTATAAACAAAAGTTTTCTCTGGTTTTTGTTTTCCAACAAATTCTGAAACCTTTCTATTTGCTAACAACATAAACTCTTCAATAAGTTTATTAGCATCTTTACTTGTTTTAAAGAATACGCCTACTGGATTTGATTCTTCATCTAAATTAAATTTCACTTCAACTTTATCAAAAGAAATAGCACCATCACGCATACGTTTACCACGCATAATTTTTGCTAGTTCGTCCATTTTTAAAACAGCATCTGCAATAGCTTGATCTGTTTTATATTCTTTTCCTGTTAAAGAAACTTCGGCAGGAATGGTATTATTTTTATTTTCAATAATGGCTTGTGCTTCTTCGTATGCAAAACGTGCATCAGAATATGTTACCGTTCTACCAAACCATTCGTTTTTAATTTCGGCTTTATTATTTAATTCAAAAACAGCAGAAAACGTATATTTTTCTTCATGTGGACGTAATGAACATGCACCATTAGAAAGTATTTCTGGTAACATTGGTACTACTCTATCTACTAAATATACAGAGGTTGCACGCTCGTAAGCTTCATCGTCTAATACTGTTCCTTCTTGTAAATAATGTGAAACATCTGCAATATGAATTCCTATTTCGTAATTACCATTTTCTAAAACGGTAAACGATAAAGCATCATCAAAATCTTTAGCATCTTTAGGATCTATAGTAAAAGTTAAATCCTTTCGCATATCTCTACGCTTCGCTATTTCTTCTGGCTTAATGTTTAAATCTATATTATTTGCGAAGTCTTCAACTTCTTTTGGAAATTCGTAAGGCAAACCGTAATCTGCTAAAATGGCATGAATTTCGGTATTGTGTTCTCCTGCTTTTCCTAAAACTTTAAGCACTTTTCCGTTTGGAGAATCGGCTTTTTCTGGCCATTCTTCCATAGAAACCAATACTTTATCACCATCTTCAGCATTCATAGTTTTATTGATTGGTACAAAAATGTCTGTTTTCATTTTGTTACCATCGACCACTACAAAAGCAAAATTCTTTTTAGCATGTACTTGAATAATACCTACATATTCAGTTTTAGCACGCTTAATAATTTTAGTTATTTCGCCCTCTAGTTTACCTTGTTTTCTACGCTTGTAAACATAAAGTTCTACTTCGTCACCATTTAATGCTTTATTAACATTGTTAGATGCTATGTAAATATCGTCTTCAAAATCATCGCAAATAACGTAACCGTTACCACGTTGAGCAGCATCAAAAATACCTGTATGGTATTCTGTACTATTTGCTATTTGAAATTTTCCACGATCTACTTCTTTAATCTCTTCTTTAGCTTTAAGTTGTGCTAATTTTTTTATAATCTGGTTACGACTACTAGCATCGTTAACATCTAGTATAGCACCAATTTGTTTATAGTTGAAAGATTTATTTCTATCTTTTTTTAAAATACTAAGAATTGTATTTGTAAGGTTGGAAATCTTGTTATGTGAAGGTTTCCTGTGTTTCTTTTTTGTCATTTAATTTGTAATCTATTGAATCTCTGAGTTAAATGAGATTCTGTTATTGAAAACTTAATTGATGGAGAAGATATGCTTTCTCGATATCTCGAGAAGAACAATTTATAAAGCTCTTTTATTTTCAATAAAAAGTGTCTTTTTTAATTAAGCTTATACAAATTTACGTTTTTTATATTAAATCGAAGTTTCTTTAATATTAAGTTAACGTAAAAACATATTAGATTAAGTGTTTACAATAGAACTCTTATTAGTTTTTATTCTATAAATATAAATTTAATAAAACAGAATACATTTTAATTTATTCAAAGAAGTTAAAGTAACTCTACTATTTTAAGTTTAAAGAAGAATTGAAATCAAACTCAATTTTAGAGTTATACACATATATACTATATATTACTTTTCTTTCTTTAAAATTTTAAAAAAAAATAATGATTATGATAGCTTGTTAATAGCGGTATAACTTTTTAGTGATTTCATTGTGTAGGTTACTTTTATGTTAATACTAACACTTTATTAACTGTTTAATGTGTTGATTTTAATAGAATTTAATAGGGTTATTAACAACTGTTAATAACCTATGTTCACATCGTATTTTTAATAAGTATTTTATTTTTTTCTGTTTGTATGTGTATTTTTTTTAATGATAAATAACCCAAAGAAAACTGCTAACTTTTTTGGTAGTCTAGTTTAAGTTTTGGTTTGGAAAATAAACTGGATATTCCTAATAAAAGTTTTAAAAAACAATGATAAGATATTAACAAGTAATCATTATTAAAAGGTGAAGTTGTTAACAGTCATTTCTATTTAATAATGAAAACAACTTTAATTGATAGTTTTAATACTTCTAAAACATAAGTAACATTAAGATTTATAATAAGTTAATCCTTAATTTTTACTGTTTTTAACAAAAATAAAACTTTTACATAAGTTCATTAATATTACTTATTAATAGTTGCAAGCAATTATTAACTTTACACCTTTAATACACACACAACTCTATTTCTATATAACTATAGAAACTTAAAAAAACTACTATGACAATTTCAATTGGAAACGATCACGCCGGAACAGATTACAAATTTGCCATTATTAAACATTTAGAAGCTAAAGGAATTACAGTAACAAATCATGGAACAGATGCTAGCGATAGTGTAGATTATCCAGATTTTGTACATCCTGTTGCTAACGATGTAGAAGATAAAAAAGCTACTTTTGGTATCCTTATATGTGGTAGTGCAAATGGTGTAGCCATGACTGCTAATAAACACCAAGGCATTCGTGCAGGAATTTGCTGGACTAATGAAATTACAGCATTAACAAGACAGCATAATAATGCAAATATTATTTGTATTCCAGCACGATATACAGCCGTACAACAAGCAATTGCTATGGTCGATACTTTTTTAGAAACAGAATTTGAAGGCGGAAGACACCAAAACCGTGTAGATAAAATACCTTGTTAATTGGCACACAATCACACACATAACCACACGCACGATCACAACGATTTAAAAGGAAGAAATTTATTAATCTCTATCCTTTTAAATATAGTCATTACTGTTGCGCAAGTTATTGGTGGATTATTGTCTGGAAGTTTAGCTTTATTAAGTGATGCATTACATAATTTTAGCGATGTTATATCTTTAATTGTTAGTTATATAGCCGAAAAACTCTCTAAACGAAAAGCCTCTTTACATAAAACCTTTGGTTATAAACGTGCAGAAATATTAGCTGCTTTTATTAATGCATCTACTTTAATAATTGTAGCTATTTTATTAATTATAGAAGCAATTAAACGTTTTCAAAATCCACAAGAAATAGAAAGTGATTTGGTAATTTGGCTTTCTTTTATTGCTATTTTAGGTAATGGATTTAGTGTTTTATTACTTAAAAAAGATAGTAAATCTAACATGAATATGCGAAGTGCATATTTACACTTACTCACCGATATGATGGCTAGTGTAGCTGTTTTAATTGGTGGATTGTTAATGAAATTTTATCAACTGTTTTGGGTAGACAGTGCACTTACTTTTATAATTGCTGTATACCTTATATATATGGGATTCGATTTATTAAAAGAATCTACCAAAGTACTTATGTTATTTACGCCAGACTCCATACCAATTGATGAAATTGTTAAGGAAATTAATGCAATAGATGATATAAGTAATGTACATCACATACATGTTTGGCAATTAAATGAAGATGAAACTCATTTTGAAGCTCACGTAGATTTT
This sequence comes from Lacinutrix algicola, assembly GCF_001418085.1. Lineage (GTDB taxonomy): Bacteria > Bacteroidota > Bacteroidia > Flavobacteriales > Flavobacteriaceae > Lacinutrix > Lacinutrix algicola. Next base: position 37,939 of record NZ_LIQH01000035.1, on the reverse strand, counting down.
GAAAAAAATATAACCTTAACAGAATTTGATGTTATTCTTTCTAAAATTGAAGTACTACTGTTTCATAAATTTGAAATCAATCATATTAATATTCAACCAGAATTTGGAAAAGATGATGTTAAGGATGTGATAGTACAAGATTAATAAATCACTTTTTTAAAAAAAGGATCTCATTAAAGAAACATTATTGTGAAGCGTATTTTATCGATATGATAACCTTAATAACTAATAATAAACAGAATTTCACGATTTTTTTCTAATGAAAAAGTTCTCAATGATTAAATATATTAAGTATGCTAGAAATTAAAGTAAAAAACTTTCAGGAATTAACAACTACAGAGTTATATAACTTACTTCAATTAAGAAGCGAGGTTTTTGTGGTAGAGCAGGATTGCGTCTATCAAGACATAGATGGTAAAGACCAAAACGCATTACATGTTATTGGCTATAAAAACAATAAAATAGTTGCTTATACGCGTTTATTTAAAGCAGGTGATTATTTCAATTTGGCAAGCATTGGTAGAGTAGTTGTCGATAAAAATGAAAGACAGTATAAATACGGTTATAATATTATGGAAGCCTCTATTAAAGCTATAAAAGAGCATTATAATACTACTGAAATAAAAATTTCGGCACAATGTTATCTTAAACGTTTCTATAATAATTTAAACTTCTTTGAAATTGGAGAAGAGTATTTAGAAGACGGTATACCACATATTGGAATGCTTTATAAAAAATAAAAAAGTCAGTGCATAACACACTGACTTTAAAAAGTAAAAACTCTACTAAAAATTATTTACTTAAAAATATTTGGTACTGGTATAATATATTAAATTATAATTCAAATATAAGCATACCAAATAGTTATAATAAATATTTTAGCCAATCGTCATTATTATTTGTTTAAAAACATAAACTAAAACAAAAAATAAAAGCATTCGATTAATAGTAGTGTTATTATAGATTAATTAAGACTATGTTTAAATATAAAGTATAAAAAAACACTCTAAATTTTACAGATGGTTTTTTTATGCCTATTATAATTTTTTCTTAATTAGTTTTGCCAACATAAGTAACTAAAATTTCTACACGCCTGTCAAATTTTGGTTCTCCTCCAAGTGGAAACTTTCTTCTCATACCAACAAATTTCATTCGTTTTTTTTCGACTCCTTTTCTTTCAAGATAATCATAAATATATTTAGCTCTAGCTAAAGATAAATTACGTTTTCCTGTTTTTTTATCTACTGCATCTCTACTGTTTTGTGTACAACAAACATGGCCTTGAATAGTAAAATATACACCTTTATTATCAAGCATAATATTTGCAAGTTCTAGTAACGTTTTTTTAGAATCTGAAGTTACATAGCTATAGTTAGTTTTAAAATAAATTTTATCCAAACGTATTTTATCACCTTTTTTTATGGTGCCTTTTTTAATATCGTCTGTTGTTTTTTCTTTAGTATCTTCTGCTATTTCAACTTCTTCTTTATTATTCTCTTTAATTGCTTTGACTGGAAGTTTTTTACTTACTATAACTTCTACTTTTCGATTAAGTCCACGAATTTGGCTTACTTCATTTTCATTTAAAACCTTTAAAAGTATTTCGCCTTTGCCATTAACATTTGTAATTAAATTAGGATCTATTCCATAACCAGCAAACATTTCTTTAATAGCATTTGCACGATTTTGAGACAGCTCTAAATTGTATTCGTTAGAGCCTCTATCATCTGTAAATCCATAAATTGAAACTTTTTCCACAGCAATGGTATCTAACTGAGAAATAAAGAGTAGTAGTCTATTTTCTTCTGTTAAAGGAACAGCATACTTATCTGTATCAAAATAAACATCGTGAGTAAATTCATTTTGAGAAAACCCAAGCTGAGTAATAAATAGAAGTATGGGTATTAAGTATTTCATTTCTTTTTAAAGGATATTAAGTATATTTCAATAATCTATCTATTAGTTAAGATAGCGTTGGTATTTAGAGGTGTTCGCTAGTATTTCTGTAGCTTTTTTTATCTCTTTGTTATGTAGCTTATAATATTCGTATAAACCTTCTCTGTAAACGTAACGTTTTATTATTTCGTCGCTTAATAAATCTATAAGTTGAGATTTATTATCATCGATAGCTTTTAATTTTGAATTATTTAAATTCTTAATTAAAGTATTATAGTCACGTTGTATATCATCGTCTAAATTCTCTGTTTTAGCAACTTCCAATGCTTTGTTAAGTGATTTTTCGGTATCTGTTTCAAAAGAAAAATCTGAAGTTTTTAAGAAGTTTTTAAAATCACTAAAGTCTGAATCTGTTAATTTCCAGTTATTAATATCGCTAATATTTTTGTGATTATAATAGTATTTAGTAGCGTAATCGAAAACACTTTGATTACTTAAAATAGCTTTTGTAATTGCAGAATTTTTAGAATAGTCTAAAACTTCGTCTGGCAAAACACCGCCACCGTCAAATACTTTTCTACCATTTTTAGTTTTAAAAACATGGTAATCTTGTTGTTTTACACGAACAGCATTTCCTTTTTCATCTTTATTCCAATAGTCTAAAGCTTGAATACAACGACCAGAAGGTGTGTAATAGCGAGAAATAGTTACTTTTAACTGTGTACCATAGGTTAATTTTTTAGGACGTTGTACAAGGCCTTTTCCAAAACTTCTAGCACCTACAACAACACCTCTATCTAAATCTTGTATGGTTCCAGAAACAATTTCACTTGCCGAAGCACTTTTACCGTTAATAAGTACAACTAATGGTATCTCTGTATCTATTGGATCTTTTTTTGTGTAATACGTTCTGTTGTATTTTTTTACTTTAGATTTCGTTGTGACTACCAATTGGCCTTTAGGCACAAATAAGTTTACAATATTTACAGCTTCGTTAAGTAAACCTCCTGGGTTTCCACGTAGGTCTAATATAATACTTTTGGCACCTTGAGCTTTTAAATCTTTTAAAGCATAACCTGTTTGTTGCGAAGCTTTAGCGTTAAATTTACTAAGTACAATATAACCTGTAGTTTCATCAATCATAGAAAAATGAGGTACAGCATCAATTTCAATTTCACTTCGTTTTACCGTTGTATTTGTTTCTTTACCTTGTCTTAGATATGTTATTTCGGCAGATGAATTAGGTGGACCTTTAAGTAGGTTTCCTGCATCTTCTTTATAATCCACTACAGTTTGTCCATCTATTTTAATAATCTCATCTCCAGCTTTTAGTCCTGCTTTATCTGCCGGATAGCCTTTGTAAGGTTCTACTATTAATAGTTTATCTTTTAAAATACGTACTTGAGACCCAATACCGGTATAATCTCCAGTTCTTTGAATTCGTGCTGCTTCTACATCTTGTTCGTTATAAAACTTAGTGTAAGGATCGAGTTCGTTTAACATGTTTTTAATGGCATTATCCATTAAATCACCAGGATTTGTTTCGTCTACGTAATTCATATTCAGTTCTTTAAAAAGAGTTGTGAATATTTCAATTTGCTTTGCAATTTCGAAAAAATCGTTGTTATAGGTTTTAAAAGCAGAACCTGTAAGTAATATTGTAAGTGCTAATACAGGAATGAGAACTTTTTGTTTTAATAGTTTTTTCATTTTTTCATTTTTTTCTTATACCATTTTCTAATAAAAAATATTCCAATACTAAGTAGAATTAGAAATGGCCAAATATTTAATACACCAAGGAAAAAGTAAGATAAACCATTAAAACCAGATTTTAATGCTTTTCCCATTTTAGAACCATAAGATTGGGTGATTTTAGAACTTGTTGTGGTTTTATAAAAGGTTACATTTATGGTGCTTAACGCTACTCTATTACTTAAGTATTTTAAACGTCCTTGTTTTGCTTCAATTTCTTCACGAATACTAGAGAGTTCTCTCTCTATTTCTAACATTTCTTTTACATTTTTTGCTTTAGAAAGCAATTGTAAATAACGTGTTTCTAGTACTCTTTTAGCTCCTAACCTTGCTTCAAGATCTATAAATTCTTCTGTAACATCTTTAGATGAAATGCTTTTACTGTCAAAATATTCTACAGATCTACTAATAGAATCTATAGTGTTCTGAAAGCCATTAGTTGGTACTCTAACAATAAGAGTTCTAATGCTTCTGTTATAATTTTTAGAAGCATTATCGTTTTGTATAACACCATTGTTTTGTTTTACATAACGTTGAATATTATCGAAAGTTTTATCTAAATCGTTAGTTTTGAATTCTAGATAAGATTCTTTTATAATTTTTTGAGATGTTTCTTTTGGAACAGACACATTGTAAGTCACTTCCATTTCTTCAATAGTGTCTTCTATTTCATAATCATCACTAGAAGCATTAATGAGACCTAGTACACCACTATCATTTTTATAATAACTTGGTTCTTGATTACAACCAAATAATATTAGAATTACAATAATGGATAGATATACACGCATGAGTATTGTTTTATTTAGATAGAAACTTCGTTAAAAGTGCCTTCATTTTTATGTTTATCAACTCAAAATCTGGCATATCTTTACTAATATATAAAATCATTAACGTATAATCGTTAACTTCATTATTAATTAACATGGTTTTATTTAATCTATAAGCTTCACGAAGTAAGCGTTTTATACGAATTCTATCTACTGCACGTTTAAAATTTCGTTTACTAACCGAAACGCCAACTTTACGAGAATCTCCATGTTTTAAATAGACCAACCGCAAAGGATATGCCGAAACCGAATCTCCATCGAGAAATAATTGCTCGATAGTTTTTTGGCTTTTAAGTTTTTCGTGTTTATTATACGTCAGTTTCATAGTTTCCAAAGGTAATAATGCTATTGAAATAAAAAAATCTAATAAGACACCTTTTAACGACTATTTTAAATAGATTAAAAGTGTAATGTTTTGGTTTTAATTCAGACTTACACAAAAAGAAAAACGATGTCATTAACACAATTATTAAAAGATTATGCAGATGCGTCTGCGGCTAAACTCCCAGAAGAAGCAAAAGTTATAATGGAAAATGCTATAGAAGATGTAGAAATGTCTAAAATAACAGCTAAGGCTTTAAAAACTGGAGATATTTTTCCGAGTTTTAATTTACCAAATGCAAAAGGTGAGGTTATTAAGTCTTTAAGCTTATTAGATAACGGGCCGTTAGTTATTGCTTTTTATCGTGGAGGTTGGTGTCCTTATTGTAATATTGAATTAAAAGCATTACAAAATGCTTTACCACAAATAAAAGAAAAAGGAGCACAACTTGTTGCTATTAGTCCAGAAAGCCCAGATAATTCCTTAACAACTCAAGAAAAAAACGAATTAAGCTTTGAAGTACTTACAGATAAGGATAATAATTTTGCTAGAGATTTAAGTTTAGTTTATAAATTACCAGAAAGCTTGATTGCTTTATATAATAAATTTGGGCTTAGTTTAGATGAAAGCCAAGGAAATTCAAATTCCGAATTACCAATAGCAGCAACTTATGTTATAGATACTAATGGAAAAATAATTTATCATTTCCTTAAAGAAGATTATAAACTTCGTGCAGATCCATCTGCAATATTAGAAGTACTTTAAATAGAAAGTAGTTTATATAAAAAAGCCTCATCTTAAATGAGCTTTTTTATTTTAAAATAAATATAATAGGCGTTCTTTATCATCAGGTAAACCGATAATGTTGTTTATATAATCGTTTTGATATTGCAATTCTCCTTTTTTAATATAACCTTCACCAATAGGCATACAAGCATTCCAAGAACCCGATGGTTTACAATTACTTAAATCTGTAATTTTAATTATGGTATGGTCTTCAACAATAATAACAGCGTATTTATAATCTTTTGCTTTTATTAAAGATTCTTTGATATTATTCTTATTTACTTTAATAACTTCTTTAACCGAATTTTCAACACTTTTTTTAAAGTCCTGAATAGGATTTTTAGAAGTGTCATTTTCTAAATTTTTTACATCTTCAAGAAAAGGAATAGAAGTAATATTAGTTTCAACATTCTCAACAGAATGCTGAGTTGAGATTTTAGTTGCATTTACTTTTTCTATCTCGACAGTTTTGTTTTCATTTTTACAGTTAAAAGCAAGAACAAGAATCAATAGTATTGAAATTTTTTTCATCTTTTTAAGTTTTAAAATACAAAAAGCCACAACCTAAGTGTAGCTTTTTGTTTTCTAATATAACAATTATATTATTTTTTGTTATTCTCTTTATTTATATCTGCCATTATATTTTTAGCATCAATTTCTACGTTCTTAACAGCCTTTTTAGCTTTAAAAGAGTATGTTGGGTGAGCCCAAGACCAATCTGCCATTACAGTAGCTGTAGTTGGCTTTTCGCCACGCATCATTTGTAACGGAATATAAATACTTTCTGTAGTACCATCTGTATAAGTTACTTCAAGATCTATTGGCATTGGCATTTCGCCAATACGCTCTAAAGTTACTGTGTTACCATTTATACTTTTTACACCATAGTCTATAGTATTTGTAGTCGTAGTCCAGTCTGTTAAATACCATTCTAATTCTAAACCAGATACTTTTTCTGCAACACGAATAAAGTCGTTTGGTGTTGGGTGTTTAAAAGACCAATCTATAAAATACTGTTTTAAAGTTTTCTTTAAATTGTCTTCACCAATAACATAACCTAATTGTGTTAAGAAAACAGAACCTTTATTATAAGCAGTTATACCGTAAGCCATGTTCGTTTCGTAACGGTCTGCATGCGTACTTTGTGGTTTTTCTTTTCCAGATTTTGCTAAGTAGTTATAACCTCTGTATGCACTTGCAGCAGGATTATCGGCATTCTTTTTATTAATAAAATCCATAGCATGGTCGCTAATGTAGCTTGTAAAGCCTTCGTCCATCCACTCGTGCTTAGCTTCGTTTGTTGCTAATAAAAACTGAAACCAAGTATGTGCTAATTCGTGAGCTGTAACACCTACTAAGCTACCAAATTTACGTTTACCTGTAATTAAAGTACACATAGCATACTCCATTCCACCATCTCCACCTTGAATAACAGAGTATTGATCGTATGGGTATTTACCAATATGTTCGCTAAAATACTGCATCATTTCAACTGTTTTAGATTGAAGATTTTTCCAGTTTTCTAAGTTTTCTGCAGGTAAATCTTTTTTGTAAAAGAAATTTAACATTGGTCCGTTAGGCACTTGCATTGTATCGTGAATATAATCTGGATCTGCAGCCCAAGTAAAATCGTGAACATTAGGTGCTTTAAAATGAAGTGTTTTTTTATCTCCTTTTATAACAGGATTAGGTTGTAAGTATCCTGTACCTCCAACAACATAATCTTTATCGATTGTTAATTTTAAATCAAAATCTCCCCAAACACCATGAAATTCTCTTCCTATGTATGGGTAAGCATGCCACCCTTCAAAATCATATTCCGATAATTTTGGATACCATTGCGTCATTGATAATGCAACACCTTCGGCATTGTTTCTACCAGAACGTCTAATTTGAACAGGTACTTGCGCATCAAAAACCATATCGAAAGTAACACTTTCTCCAGGTTGTATTGCTTTGTTTAAAGTAACCTCTAAAACAGTTCCAGCAGTAATGTGCTTAACAGTACTTCCGTTTTGTTTAAGAGATGTTACATTTATGTAACCTATTTCATTAGGCTTTAAAGTACTAATTCTACTTTGTTTTTCTCCATTTACTTCGTTTACCATTCTACCATCAGGATCTACAATAGACTGTAACCTAGCGTCCATATCACTACCTGGTTGAAACGCGTTAAAGTATAAATGATAGAATACTTTATCTAAAACGTCTGGCGAATTGTTTGTATAAACTAATTTCTGTTTTCCTTGATATTGGTAGTTATTAACATCCATATCAATTTCCATTTTATAGTCTACATGTTGTTGCCAATATGTAGATTTTGAAGATGAAGAACTAACAGCTGTTGCACTACTTTGAGTAGTATTTGTAGTTGTAGAAATACTTTTAGACGAGCCACAACCCATTAAAAATAATGAAGCCGAAAGGCTAAAAAGAAGAACTTTTTTCATTTTAATTTTATTTTAAATAAAAAAGCCTCAGTAATTACTAACTACTGAGGCTTTTAAAAGTTATTATTTTACTTAGATAATTGCGATGCCATAATTAAAGCATTGTAAACATTTACCATTTTACCAGATTTAGTTAAATCTCCAAACGGTCTAACGTCTTCGGTTTTACCACCAACAACAACTTTAGTATTGATTGCTAAACCAGAATCCATAATAACTTGCTTAACCTGTGCAGCAGTTAATTTTGGGTATTGAGACCAAACTAAAGCAGCAACACCAGCAACAGCAGGAGATGCCATAGATGTTCCACCCATTGTTTTGTATTCATTTTCTGGTGTTGTAGAATATATTGCTGCACCTGGAGCAAAAACATCTACGTTTTGTTTTCCGTAGTTAGAAAAACCAGCAACCATTGCAGTTCCATATTTAGGAGCTAATGCACCAACACGAATGTAAGTATTACTAATTTCTACATAATTTACGTTATCGTCTGGGAAGTTAGGTTCTGTATCTACATCTTCACTAGAGTTTCCTGCAGCGTGTACAAAAATTACATTGTTATCACTTGCGTATTTTATAGCATCTCTAACCCAATCAGCATGAGGAGAAAAACTTTTACCAAAACTTCCATTTATTACTTGTGCACCATTATCTACTGCATAACGAATAGCTTTGGCGACATCTTTATCGTACTCATCTCCATTAGGTACAGCACGAATTGCCATAATTTCTACATTGTTAGCAACACCATTTGCTCCTAAACCATTGTTACGTTCTGCACCAATAATTCCAGAAACGTGAGTTCCATGACTTTCAGATATTTTTACAGGCATAACGTTTCCGTTACCATATCCTGGCTTATCATTCCAATCGTCTGGATTATCACCTGTTTTACGTCCTTTAAAATCTTTATTTAAATTAAAAGCAACTTGATCACCATAATAGTCTACACCACCTTTAACTTGCTCTAAAACTGCTGGTAAAGATTTAGCACCTCTTCCATACATACCAGTAGCAGTTTCTGCAGCGGCTTTTAATGTAGCATCTTCAGTTGTAATTGCTGCTACTTCTTTAGATGTATAATCTTCTTTTTTAAAGTGAGCCGCTAATGCTTTATGTGCACTTTCAACAGAGTTGTAAATACCTTCGTATTGTTGTTTTCCAGCTAGAGCTGCATTATAATCTGTATCATACTTAGCTTTAGCTTCAGCATATCTAGGAGCATTTGTGTCTCCACTTGCTACTAAACGAATGTATTCTAACTGTTCATCGTATCCATCACCAAGAAAGTTCCAACCATGAATATCATCAATATAACCATTCTTATCATCGTCAATTCCGTTACCAGCAACTTCTTTTTTGTTAGTCCAAAGTACACCATCTAAATCTTCGTGAGAAATATCAATTCCAGAATCGATAACTGCTACAATAACCTTTTTTCCTTTTTTTCCTTTAATAATTTCAGCGTAAGCTTTATCAACACTCATTCCTGGAATAGTATCTTTTGCAAGATCTAAATGTCCCCAGTTTTTAGCTTCAGCATCTGTAAGTGCTGCTTCTTTAAGCGGTGAAGTGTCGATGTTTTCAACAGGAGTTGTTAAAATTGGTGCTCCACCACCACAGCTAGATAGTAATGTCGCTGACAATACAGAAAACAAAAGTGTTTTATTAATTAATTTCATATTATAAAATGTTTAGTTGTTAAATTAAAGATTAAAAATGTCGTTGCTTGAAAAAGTGTCTTTTAAACGTACACCTTTTTCGGTGTTTTGCACAGTAATTATTTCGTTATGTGCATCATGTTCCAAAAATAAGTAATAATTATTATCTGCTGCTAAATTGAGAAATTTTTCTTTCTCGTCTAAAGTCAGTAAAGGCCTTGTGTCGTAACCCATTACAAAAGGAATTGGCAAGTGCCCAACGGTAGGTAATAAATCTGCCATAAAACAGATGGTTTTACCCTTATAATTAATCATTGGAATCATTTGTTTTTCAGTATGGCCATTCGCAAAAAAGATATCGAATCCTAAAGCAGAATTTTTTAGAATGTCTTCAGAATTGCCTTGCGGAAGTTTAGTAAACTTTAAATGTCCACTATCTTCCATTGGCATTATATTTTCTTTTAAAAATGAAGCAACCTCACGACGATTAGGCTGTGTTGCCCATTGCCAATGTTTCTCGTTACTCCAAAAATGAGCATTTTTAAAAGCAGGTTCTAAAAGTGTTCTGTCTTTATTGTATTGAATAGATCCACCACAGTGATCGAAATGTAGATGCGTCATGAAAACATCTGTAATATCATCGCGATGAAAACCATATTTAGCTAAAGATTTATCTATAGTATCGTCTCCCCAAAGGTGATAATAACCATAAAATTTCTCGCTTTGTTTGTTTCCCATTCCTGTATCTATTAAAATTAAACGGTTTCCGTCTTCAATTAATAAACAACGTGCAGCAATATCAATCATGTTATTACTATCTGCTGGATTGGTTCGCGTCCATAGCGATTTTGGTACTACGCCAAACATAGCGCCACCATCTAGCTTAAAATTTCCGGCATTTATAGGATATAAATTCATAGCTGCAAATTATGAAAAACAAAGGGATTGAGAGTAAACGTTAAGTTTTTATTAAGAAACTACTTGTTGTAAACGTTTCCCAAAATCGTAAAGTGCTTTAATTTCTTTAATACTTGCTAGTCTCTCTCTTCCAAATACAAGTAAATCGTGCCCGTTAGACTCTACATGATAGTATGGGTTACTCTCGAAGAAATGTGTTATTTCATCAGTAAAAAAAGCTTGAATAGCTTCAGTGTTTTCTCCAAGTAAATAAAATCTTTTAGAAAAATCGGTATGGTTTGCAATAGGAATATCTTTAAAACCAGCAAAAGCATATACTTTTTCAAGAAAACCTTCACGATCTAAAGTAAATTCTGGAATGTTTTTATCTAATTTTATATGAAGCATGGTTGAGCGGATGACTTCTTTGGCTATAAATTCTCCTTCAGAAAACTCGATATCAAAAGTATTTATGGCTTCATTTTCATTAGATAATTGATTATAAATGTAGTTTATCTTTTTAGTTCTAAAAAACAAGAATCCATCTAAAAAATGAGTCTCTCTTTCCTTTTTAGATACATAATTTAAGTGGTAGTCTTTAGCCAATTCTTCTATAGTTTTTTGGCGACGTGTTAAACTGTTTTTAATAACGTTTGGTACTGGTAATAGGCGACGCAAAGCAAAAGGATGTTCAGAATCTGTATCGTGTAAATCTAGCCCAAGTACTTCAAAATGACCACCTCTTTTTGTAAATAACTCTTGATAGTTATTAAGGTTTTCCATTACTGTATGATCCACAAATTGACATAATGAGAAATCTACAATTACATCTTCGGTTTCTGGAACAGCGTCTAGCTTAGCTTTCAATTTATAAAAGTTTAGAAAGCTACAAAAGTGTTTTACACTTACATAGTAATTACGGTCCTCTTGAAACATTAACACATTAGGCTTCATTAGGTTTCTACCAAAGAGCTCAAAACTTTTATTAAGTAAAAGGTGAATGATAAAAGTAACTAAAACACCTGAAGCAATACCAGAAATAAGTCCAATTTTAAGCGTAACTATAAGTGTTACGAAAAAGATAATAAGCTGCTCTTTACCAATTTTAAAAATTTTAATAATATTCTCTGGAGAGGCTAATTTATAACCAGTGTAAACCAAAATAGCCATTAAAGCAGGTAAAGGAATACGCTGTAATTGAGAACTAAAAAGTACTATAAAAATGACTAAAAAAGTAGCATGAAAGAAGTTTGAAGAACGATTAGTACCTCCATTATTAACATTTACAGAGCTTCTTGCTATAACGGTTACAACATTTAATCCGCCAAGAAAACCACTACCAACAGTTGCTAAACCTAAAGCTTTTAGGTCTCTATTTACGTTACTACGGCGTTTTTCGGGATCTAATTTATCTACTGCTTTTATACTTAATAAAGATTCTATACTTGCTATTAATGTTAGCGCTAAAACGCTTGTCCAGAAAGGAATTGTTCCAATTTTACTAAAATTAATGATTGGAAGTTGCTCAATAATTTCTGAAAATTCTGGAATACCAGAAATCATATATTCAAGAGCAATAGGATTGTTTTCGTGCGCAACAATTTCAAAATAATAACTAAATGCAATGGATAAAATAACAATCCACATGGGAGCAGGTATAAGCTGCAAATACTTATTTCTAATTTTTGAATAAAAAACCATAATAATAAAACTTATTACTCCTGCTGCTGCTGCATAAAGTAATCCTGTGTTATCATAATGTATAGCATCGTTTATGGTAAAAGGAATTTCTAACAGGTAGTCTATAGTGTCTTCTCGCTTAATACGATGGGCTAACATAATATGAAACTGTTTTCCTAAAATTATTAATCCAATAGCAGCTAACATACCTTGTATTGCAGAAGATGGAAAGAAATCTGCTAATTTTCCTAAACGTAAAAAACCTAGTATTAAAAGTAAAACACCAGAGCAAATTATTGCAGCATATGCACTTTCTATTCCTAAAGTTGATATTGCCACTAAAAGCACACCAACAAGCCCGTTTCCGGGTCCAGAAATAGTAACATTACTACCTCCTAAAATTGAAACTAAAACACCACCAACTACAGCGGCAATAACTCCGGAAATAGGAGGTGCCTCACTAGCCATTGCTAATCCTAATCCTAGAGGTAGAGCAATAAGGCTAACTACAAAACCAGAAAAAATATTTTTAGGTAATGTTTTAAAAAACAGTTTTATATTATTTTTTTTTGGCTCATTGAATAATTAAAACATCGGTTGGTAGCTCGTTTAAAATATGCTCAATATCATGTGGGAATACACGATCCCAAAAAGTCATTTTTGTAGGCGGATTCATTACTAATAAATCGGCTCTTGCTATTTGCGCATAATGCCCAATACTATAACCTTGTGTACCAAAAATAGGTTGAGATTTTATTGCAATATCTTTAGTATATTCCTCGGGAATATCTTCTATAATATGTTTAATTCTTGATCGCTCTCTATTACTTAATCTTTCTTTTACAATTTGTGTTTTTCTAAGCGATTTATCATCATCAATTTTTACATGAATTTCATTTTGTTTCACTTCTTCAACAATGGTTATTTTTTCGGCTTTTAATTTAGCACCAACGTAAAAAGCAGTTGCAATTGTTTGTTCTGTTTTTGGGTCCATTAAACCGTTAACAACAATGTGCTGGCAAGGTACACGCTCTAAAGAAGGATTTATAAGTAATAATAAAGAACACTTTGCACGACGCGTAATTTTTCGAGCAATTGAACCTATATAATAAGTAAAGAATTTTTCCTGTTTTGCGGCACCAATAATTAGTAAATCGATGTTTTTTTCTTCCGAAGCATTTAAAATAATTTCTACAGGATTTCCAGATTTAAAAAGGACTTCGTAGTTTAAATTGTCTTTTTTAAAATGATTTAAAATAATTTTTAGTGTTTTTATTTTGTCTTCAGACTCTTTTCCAACATGAATTAAAACTAATTTACAGTCAAAAAACAAGGCTAAACGCGCTGCTTCATAAAGGTTAGCTTTAAGATTTGGTGAAAAGGCAACACCTATACCTATGGTTTTAAATGGTTTTTTAGTCAATTAGAAATTATTTGGTAAAAAAGTGAAGATAGTATTTTTTGTTATAATGAAACAAGTATGTAAGATTTGAAACGTAAGATGTAATTATGATTTAATTATCTTTAACTTTATCATTTTAAAATTTAATAGAACATATGTTAGAATTAGGAGGAATTATAATATTAGGAATATTAGCACAATGGGTGGCATGGAAGTTTAAAATTCCTGCTATTTTACCATTAATTCTAATTGGTCTTTTGGTAGGACCAATAGCTGCAGAATTTTTAAGTGAAGATGGTACTAAGTGGATAGAACCAATATGGAACGGAAAAGAAGGGCTTTTTCCAGGAGAAAGTTTGTTTTACTTTGTGTCTTTAGCTATTAGTATTATTCTTTTTGAAGGTGGATTAACACTTAAAATAAGCGAAATAAAAAATGTAGGACCAGTAATTACAAAGTTAATTTCTTTAGGATCTTTAGTTACCTTTTTTGGTGCAGCTGTAGCAGCACATTATGCATTTTATTTAAGTTGGGAAATTTCATTTTTATTCTCAGGACTTATAATTGTTACCGGACCAACAGTAATTACTCCTATTTTAAGAAACATTCCATTAAAAAAAGATGTTTCTACAGTTTTAAAATGGGAAGGTATTTTAATAGACCCAATAGGCGCGTTAGTAGCCGTTTTAGTTTTCGAGTTTATTACTGTTGATGGAGGAGGAGAGTTTACAAAAACAGCTTTAATAGAGTTTGGTAAAATTGTATTGTTTGGAGCTACTTTTGGTTTCACTTTTGCTCATGCCATGAACTTTATTATTAATAAAAACTTAGTACCACATTATTTATTAAATGTATTCGCATTAGCTGCTGTTTTAGGTGTTTTTGTTTTAGCCGATACTTTTGCACATGAATCTGGATTACTTGCTGTTGTTGTTATGGGTATGGTTTTAGGTAATTCTAATGCACCTTATTTAAAAGAACTATTATACTTTAAAGAATCCTTAAGCATCTTACTAATCTCCATCTTATTTATACTCTTGGCGGCTAATATAAACATGTCGGATTTATATTTAATTTACAATTGGAATACAGTAGTATTATTTGCTGCTGTTGTTTTTATTATTCGTCCAATAGGTGTATTTTTAAGTACATATGGCTCATCATTAAAATTTAACGAAAAAATCTTTATTAGCTGGGTTGGACCTCGAGGTATTGTTGCAGCAGGTATTGCTTCTTTATTTGGATTAAAATTAGCAAAAGAAGGTGTTCCAGGAGCAGAATATATAACGCCTTTGGTGTTTATGATTGTTTTAGGAACAGTATTATTAAATGCAACTACAGCGCGATTATTTGCAAAAATGATTGGTGTGTTTTTACAAAAATCTAATGGTATATTAATAGTGGGAGCAAGTAAAGTTTCTAGACTTATTGGACATTATTTAGAGTCTAATGGTAGACATGTTGTTTTAATAGATAGTAACCCAAGTAATATTGCAAAAGCAAAAGAACTAGGGTTAGAAGCATTAAATACTAATATCTATTCTGATACTTTAATGGATAATATCGAATTAAACGATGTTGGTTATTTAATGGCATTAACAGGAAGTAACGATGTTAATAAGTATGCTATTAATAAGTTTAGCAAACAGTTTGGAGAAAATGGTTCTTTTAGATTGGTAAGTGTAGACGAAATGATAGACGATAATAACAACCCAAGAGAAGGCTTATTTTCGCACACAGACGATTTTAATACACTTAGTAATGTCACTAAAAAATACCCAAGTATTCAGGAAATAGTATTAAGAGATAAAGCGCATTACGATAGCTTAATTGAAATGTCTAATAACGATAAAGATATCATTCCTTTATTTATTAAAAATGATGAATCTGAAATACAAATAATCCCATCTAATAATAAAAACATCGAAGAAATAGGAGAAAACTTTCATCTTGTGTATTTAGGTAAACCTTTTGATGTTGAGGAGGTTGCTAATGAAGAAGCGTAACATGTTGCTTTTAGCAGGAAATATTATTTAAAAAGGTATTAGTTAATAATACCTATTATAACAATTACATATATTATAAAAATGTCCCTATTAAAATTTGATTCTATTAGACAAAAGATAATGCCAAAATTTACACAAGATATTGGTAAATCTCATTTTAATAAAAAAGTAAAGGGCAGAAAAAAAACAAAAATTAATAAGGTTTTAATCTGCCGCCCAAACCAAAGGTTGGGTAATATGTTGTTAATAACTCCTTTAATACAGGAGTTGGTAGCTACTTTTCCAGGTTGTAAAATAGACCTTATTGTTAAAGGAGGAGTTGCTAAGCCTGTTTTTCAAGAATATGAAAATGTAAACAACATTATTATATTACCAAGGAAACCGTTTAAAGAGTTGTTTAAGTATTTAAGAATTTTCTTTTCGGTTAAATTAAAAAAATACGATTTGGTAATATGTGGAGATAAAGGATCGTCTTCTGCTAGAATTCTAACCTATTTATCAAATGCTAAGTATAAGGTTTATGGAATGTTAGAAAATGAAATAAACGAAGTAAAGGCCGATTATTACCATATGGCTAAAAACAATGTTTATCATTTAAGAAATTATTTACAGCAAACTGGTCATGCAACAATTACAGATCCTATAGCTAAGTTAGATTTAAAACTTACCGAAAGCGAACTTGTAAATGGTAAAACGATTTTAGATAATTCAGTTATTGATTCTTCAAAAAAAACCATATTAATTTTCACATTTGCTACAGGAAATAAATGCTATTCTAAAGCGTGGTGGAGTACTTTTTATACTGCCTTAAAAACTAAATTTGGAGAGACTTATAATATTTTAGAAGTGCTACCTGCAGAAAATGTATCTCAAATAGATTTTAAAGCAGGTTCTTTTTATAGTAAAGATATAAGAGAAATAGCAGCAGTAATTGCAAATGCAGAACTGTTTGTTGGAGGAGATGGTGGTATTATGCATTTAGCAGCTGCAACAAAAGCAACAACTGTAGGTTTGTTTTCTGTGACACCAACACACAAATACAGGCCATACGGCAATAAAAACGATTTTATAGATACTAAAAGTGGTACTGTAGATGATTATATGTCTTTAATAGAGAGTAAATTATAGCTTAATAAATTATAATAAAACCAGTTCATCTCCTTTTTAACCCATTTCGGCATATTGTATTTCTATTAAGAGATTCATGATTATATATTTACGTCATCAATCTTAATCGAATCAATTATGAAATTAAATGTATTATTTATTTTGTCTTTCCTTTTCGGAATTACGCTGAGTTTCGCGCAAAACATAAGCGGAACTATTTTAGACAATACCAATCAGCCACAGCCTTTTGCTAATGTTCTTATTTATAAAGAAGGAAGCACTAGTCCTTTAACAGGAACCGTTAGTGATGATAACGGAAAGTACGAGTTTAAAAATCTAGAGCAAGGTAATTACAGTTTAGAAATCTCTTTATTAGGTTTTAAAACCGAAAAGAGCGACGTTTTTCAACTCGTACAAGAATCAAAAACGGTCAACTTCACTTTAAAAGAAGAAGCCCAAACGCTAGGAGAAGTTGTTATAAAAAGCAAACGACCAGTTATTAGGCAAACAGCAGAAAAGCTAATAGTAGATTTAGAAAATTCTGAAATGTTAAACTCTAATTTACAAGATGTAATGAAGCGTGTTCCGGGTGTTATTGTAACCAATAATGGAATAAGTTACGCAGGAAAAAGCAATATTAGAATTTTAATAGATGGCAAGACTACCGAGTACATGGATATGGACACTTTGCTTCGTGACATGCCAGCCGATAATATAGCAAGAGTAGAACTAGTAGAACAACCAGGAGCAGAGTTCGACGCGGAAGGCTCTGGACCAATAATAAACATTATTTTAAAAAAAAATGTAAAACTAGGTACACATGGTAATGTTGTAGGTTGGGTTGGTGAAGATGAAGGTGTTGAGTATGGAACAAGTGCTTCGATAGCGAGCTATAAAAACAAACTAAATTGGCAAACAAGTATTGGGTATTCAAGTCCTACTTGGCGAGAAGATTTGTTTATTAAAAGATCTGTTGGTAATAACACATACAATCAAGCTACAATAGATGCTTATAATCCGCAAAGTATTAGATTAGGTGGTAGCGTAGATTATTATATAAACGATAGTAACACCATAGGAATTGGTGTAAGAAGAATCACAACAAAGTCCGATAGAACCTCTCAAAGTTCAAACATAATTACTAGTGAAACTGCAACAGACTATTTACTATCTCAAAACACTTACGATAGAGACCAAATTGTTTTTAATGTAAATCCATATTATGAGTATAAAACAGACGCTCATAAATTTAACATGGACTTTAATTTTGTAGATTATTCTAACACTAATAAAAACACTATTTCTTCAGTTTTAGGAAGTACTATTCCATATACAAATCAACGTTATTTGCAAGATGGAGAATATCAAATAAAAACTTATAAAGCAGATTATTCAAGACTATTTTCTGAAGATTTTAAACTAAGTTTTGGTAGTAAATTTTCAAATGTAAATACAGATAGTGATTTAATGTCTTTTACCGAAAACAATAATGGAAATTTTGATTTTAACTCAAATGCAAGTAATCGGTTTTTAGTAGATGAAACTGTTTT
This sequence comes from Lacinutrix algicola, assembly GCF_001418085.1. Taxonomy (GTDB): domain Bacteria; phylum Bacteroidota; class Bacteroidia; order Flavobacteriales; family Flavobacteriaceae; genus Lacinutrix; species Lacinutrix algicola. The sequence goes on along the minus strand of NZ_LIQH01000035.1, from coordinate 19,600 downwards.
TGCACTCTACTCTAAATTAAATTTAACCAAAGGAAAGTGGTCTTTTTCTGGAGGATTACGTTTTGAAGATAGTAATACTCAAGGCACATCAAGCAGTAATAACGAAACACGAGAACGTAAAATTTATAAACTATTTCCAAGTGCTTCCTTGAGTAGAAAAATAAACGAAAACTTAAGCGGAAGTATTGCGTATAGTTATAGAATTCGCCGTCCAAATTATAACACTTTAAATTCATTTGTAACCTATTACGATCCCTTATCGTCCGACGTTGGAAACCAAAATTTAAGACCAGCTTTTACTAATAATTATCAGTTTAATTTAACCTACGATGGGCAACCTTTTTTTACGGTTGGTTATAGCGAAACAGAAGATGCTATGTTTCAGTTTATATCGCAAAATAATGATACAGCCGAAATAAGTAGAACAACCATTAATTTATCGGACAGTAAAAACTGGAATTTTAGATTATTTGGACCTTTAAGTTTTATTAAAGGAGTAGAAGGTTATACAGGTTTTATTGTAAATTATAATAAGTTCGAGTCTAACCCAAACAATTTAAAATTAGACAAATGGAGTTTAATGTGGTTTTCTCAAGCGAGTTATGAGTTGCCATGGGAAATTAGTGCAGAACTTAGTGCAAACTATGGCACAGGAGCTTTAGAAGGTGGTATAGATACAGACTGGTTTGCAGGACTAGATTTTTCTTTTGGAAAAAAGTTTTTAGACGAAAGGCTTAAACTAAACTTAGGCTTCAATAAAATGCTAAATAGAGGTTTTATAGGTGAAATAAACTATAATAACTTGCAAGCAGATGTGGAAAGCAACCAATCAAGACAAAATATTCAGCTAAGAGCAACGTATAGTTTTGGTTCTAAATATGGAAAAAAGAAGAACAGAAGTAATGCTTCTAAAGATGAAGAAAATAGAATTGATGATAATAATTAATACATTCGTTTTAGAATGAATACAAAACTAAAAAAATCCGATTATATATTATTAGCCATCTTTTTTGTGATTTCCATCACAATGCAAGCGTTAGATTATTACGATCGTCATGCGTTAATAAGAGAATATTGGGTCGATTTCCCTTTAGATGTAGTAATGATTCTTGCATTAATTTCAATATTCATGTATTGGCTAATACCTAAATATATTATAGAGCAAAAAAAGTATTTCAATTTTATATTTTTTAGTCTTATAGCCATGATTGTTATTGGAGGTATAGATAAAGTTGTTGGTTACTGGTCTGGAGATAATGATTGGAGTCGATTCCCTTCAACCTTTTGGTTTATTATTGAATCTATATCCATAAGCGCAAACCAAATGGGATTGCCTTTTGGGTTACTTTTAACCAAGAAATTTTACGAAAGCCAAACACAGCTTCTTACTGTAGAAAAACAACAAAAAGAAAACGAACTCAAATTATTACGCTCTCAAATAGACCCTCATTTTTTATTTAATAATTTAAACACGTTAGATTCTTTAATAGATAGTGATTCAGAAAAAGCAAAAGAATATATTAACAGGCTATCGTTAATTTATCGCTATTTAATAAAGACCAAAGATGCTGAGGTTATGGAGTTGTCTGAAGAAATTGAGTTGGCAGAAAATTACATGTTTTTAATTAAAACACGTTTTGGAAACGATTACGATTTTAAAATTGAAAGAGACACAGACATTACAGATAGGTTTATTCCAACAGGAGCAATTCAAGCCTTATTAGAGAACGTTGTAAAACACAATAAGCCGCAAAACAACAAAGCAATAGCAACAACTATTTTAGTTGAAGAAAACACGCTTAAAGTAACAAATACAAAATCTAGAATCTTATCTAAAGACGAATCGTTTGGAACAGGTTTAGAAAACTTAAAAGCACGATATAAATTATTATCAGATAAAGAAGTAATAATTATAAATACAGATAAAGAATTTGTTATTTCAATTCCAATTATTAAATTAATTGACGAAAATTAGAACAATGAAAATTTTAATTCTAGAAGACGAAATACCAGCATATCAAAAATTAGTTTCTTTTGTAAACGAGTATTTTAATGAGCATATTCCTCACGATTGGGCAAGATCTAATGCAGAAGGAAAAGCATTTCTTGTAAACAATAAGTACGACTTTATTTTGTCGGATATTCAATTGTTAGATGGCGTCTCGTTCGACTTGTTTAATGAAATTGATATCGATTCTCCAATTATTTTCTGTTCTGCTCACGACGACTATTTGTTTCAAGCATTTAACACAAATGGTATTGCATATATATTAAAACCGTATACGCAAACAGATTTTAAAAAGGCTATAGAAAAATACCAGTCTTTATTTAAACAAGGCGATTATAATTCACTTTCTAGCGAAACAATTACAGAACTTAAAGTTGCTTTAAAAGAAGAATCTAATAACTACAAAAAGCGTTTCGTAATTAAAAAAGCAAAAGGAATTCAACTCTTAAATGTTTCAGAAATTAGTATAATTGAAGCTTCAGGAGATTTTTGTATTGCTACAGATTTTAAAGGAAAACGGCACATTATTTCTCAAAATTTAGGGTCAATTATTCAACAATTAAATCCAACTAAATTTTTTAAAATAAACCGAAGCGAAATTCTAAGCATAGATTACATCGAAAATTTAGAAAGTCATTTTAAAAACAGATTACTAATTAAAGTAAAAGGCTTAAAAGATAAAGTAATGACCAGTTCTTCTACAACAGCAGAGTTTAGAAAATGGTTAGAGCAATAAAACAAAAAACCTTCAGCGTAAACTGAAGGTTTTTTTATATCTAAAATTCGAATTGTTAATAATAGAATTAATCATTCAACTTTAAAACAGCCATAAATGCTTGTTGAGGTATTTCTACATTACCAACTTGGCGCATACGTTTTTTACCTTTTTTCTGCTTTTCTAGTAACTTACGTTTACGCGAAATATCTCCACCATAACATTTTGCAGTTACATCTTTACGTAAGGCTTTTACAGTTTCTCTAGCAATAATTTTTGCTCCAATTGCTGCTTGAATAGGAATATCGAATTGCTGACGTGGAATTAATTCCTTCAACTTTTCAGTCATTTTCTTACCAATATTATGTGCATTATCTGCGTGAATTAAAGCAGAAAGTGCATCTACAGGTTGAGCATTTAATAAAACGTCTAAACGAACTAGTTTCGATGTTTTCATACCTATTGGATGGTAATCGAAAGAAGCATAACCTTTAGAAACCGTTTTTAGTCTATCGTAGAAATCGAAAACAATTTCTGCTAAAGGCATTTCAAAAGTAAGCTCAACACGCACAGGTGTTAAATACGTTTGATTTGTAATCATACCACGTTTCTCAATACATAAGCTCATTACGTTACCAACAAAATCGGCTTTTGTAATTATTGTAGCTTTAATAAAAGGTTCTTCAACCCTATTAATCATTGTTGGTTCTGGTAAATCACTTGGGTTATTTACAATAAATGGCTCATCAGGATTTTTATTGGTATAAGCGTAGTACGATACGTTTGGTACAGTAGTAATTACCGTCATGTCAAACTCACGTTCTAAACGCTCTTGTATAATTTCCATGTGTAACATTCCTAAGAAACCACAACGGAAACCAAAACCTAAAGCCGCAGAACTTTCTGGTTGAAATACTAAAGAAGCATCGTTTAATTGAAGCTTTTCCATAGAGTTTCTAAGCTCTTCGTAATCTTCTGTATCTACAGGATAAATACCTGCAAAAACCATTGGTTTTACATCTTCGAAGCCCTCTACAATATTAGTAGTTGGGTTAGCAAAATCTGTAATTGTATCTCCTACTTTTACCTCTTTAGCCGTTTTAATTCCGGTAATTAAATAACCAACATCACCAGTTTTTACACTCTGTTTTGCAACTTGTGTTAGTTTTAAAGTACCAACTTCGTCAGCGTTATATTCTTTGTCTGTAGCGACAAATTTAATTTTTTGTCCTTTTTTAATTTCACCGTTAAAAACTCTAAAGTAAGTTTCAATACCTCTAAAAGTATTGTAAACCGAATCGAAAATTAACGCTTGAAGTGGCGCATCTGGATCTCCTTTTGGAGCAGGAATACGTTCAATAATAGCTTTTAATATGTTTTCTACACCAAAACCAGTTTTTCCACTGGCATGAATTACTTCTTCAGGAGCACAACCTAAAAGATCTACAATATCGTCTGTAACTTCTTCTGGGTTTGCACTTGGTAAATCGATTTTATTTAAAACAGGAATAATTTCTAAATCATTCTCTAGCGCTAAATATAAATTAGAAATAGTCTGTGCCTGTATACTTTGCGCAGCATCTACAATTAATAAAGCACCTTCACAGGCAGCAATAGATCTTGATACTTCGTAAGAGAAATCTACGTGACCAGGAGTATCAATTAAGTTTAAAACATACTCTTGTCCTTCGTAAGTATATTCCATTTGGATGGCATGCGATTTAATGGTAATACCACGTTCGCGTTCCAAATCCATACTATCTAAAAGTTGCGCTTGTTGTTCACGAGCAGTTACAGAGCCTGTTGCATCGAGTAAACGATCGGCAAGTGTACTTTTTCCGTGATCAATATGTGCAATAATGCAAAAATTTCTAATGTGCTTCATAATCTTATGCTCTTACTAAAAGTAAAGAGTCTGCAAATATAAGGCATTTATTAACGATTTTTTTAGTTTTTCTTGTGAATACAGACTCCAAAAAAATACGGTTTTATCCGTAATAAAAATTAAAAAACTATTAGTATCTTGCTTTTTCGTTAAAATCACCAATGAAATATTATTTATACTCACTAATTTTTCTTTTTTCTACAGAAGTTATTGCTCAGGAATTGACCATTTCAGCTACAGTTATTGAAGAAAACACAAAGTCTATAGCATATGCTAATGTTGCAATTCTTTCCTCTAACAAATCTGAAGTAATTGATGGCTCAAACACGAATGAAGATGGAAGTTTTATTATTGAAAACCTTAGTGCTGGTGAATATGTTTTAAACATATCATTTGTTGGTTATGCATCTTATAGCAAAATTATTACACTTTCTAAAAGTATTAATTTAGGAAAAATAACTTTAAAAGAGTCTGCCGAAACATTAGAAGGTGTAACTATTATTACAAAAAAACCAACAATTAAGAAACTAGCAGATCGACTTATTTTTAATGTTGAAAATACGGCATTAACTGAAGGTAATCTTTTAGATGTTTTACGAAGTACTCCAACAGTTTTTGTTTCAGATGGAGCTATTAAAATTAAAAGAACTATACCAACAGTTTATATAAATGGCAGAAAAGTTAACTTGTCTGGTGCAGAGGTTATTCAGCTTTTAGAAAACACACCAGCCAACTCCATTAAATCTGTAGAAGCGATTACAACTCCGGGTGCAAAATACGAAGCTTCAAGTGGTACTGTTTTAAATATTATAATGGGTAAAAATTTAATAACAGGTTACAGAGGACGTGTTTTTAGTAATTACAAACAAGGTGCTTTTCCGAATTATAATACAGGTATTTCTAACTTTTACAAGACAAAAAAAATAAGCCTTTCTGCTAATTACAGCTTTTCTAAAAATAAAGTGAATCGAGATAATGATGATGAAATTAGTTTTTTAAACAATAGTAATACATTAGACCAATTGTGGACCTCTAATATTAATAGAAATACTTGGTCCGAAACGCACAACACTAGCATTAGCTTAGATTATTTTATAAACGATAACAATACATTTACTTTATCTTCAAACATATTAATAACGCCATATTTTAAGTATAGTACTAAAAACAAAACAACAATTCTTAATGAGAATGCCGTTTTATTGTCAAGTTTTAATGCTAATACATTGTCTAGAGACGATAAACATAATTTAAGTTTTGATGCAGATTATGAAAGTAAGTTTAAAAACAATAGTAAACTATCTTTAAATGCTCATTATACTTCTTTTGATTATTCTAGAGAACAAGACGTTAATAGTCAGTATTTTTTAGCAGATAATAGTCCAGATTTTGATACAGCTTTTAGAACAAATTCAGGTCAAAATATAGGAATTTTAACTTCTCAAGCAGATTATTACATCCCATATAGCGAAGATTCTTCTTTGTCTCTTGGTTTTAAAAGTTCTATAGTGGAGACTAGTAATGACTTAACACAGTTAGATATTATAGGTGGTGAACAGGTTTTAAATAATTCAAATGTTTTTGATTATAACGAAAACGTATTAGCTGCTTATGCTAGCTACGAAGATAAATTTGGTGATTTTAATTTTACTGCAGGTTTAAGAGTTGAGCAAACAGACCTAGAAGGTAAATCTTTTAATGATGTTAATAAACAAGATTATTTAGAGTGGTTTCCTACCATTGTTTTAAACCATAAAACAACTGAAACTATAAATATATATACCAAGTACAAAAGAACAATTTCAAGACCTAGCTACCAATCTTTAAATCCTTTTCATTTTTTTTTAAATGATAATACAATTGTTGTTGGTAATCCAAATTTACAACCGTCTTTTAGTAACAGATGGGATTTAGGTATTGTATTTAACGATAGACATACTTTTGAAGTTGCCCTAAAAACTACAAATGGTAATGTTAATGAGTTACCTATTCAAGACAACATAAACAATACTGTTACCCATACTCCTAAAAATATTGGAGAAACGACAGAAATAGTTTTAGCTTACGAAACCTATTTTACTCTATTTAAAAAGGCTTCTATTTATTTTACTAATGCAGTTTATAATACAACAGAGAAAACAGAGATAGAGAATAAAAACATAGAGCTTGATCAATGGAGTGTTTACTCAGATTTAGGTGTAAGTGTTAATTTTCTGAAAGATAATAGTCTATCAACATATTTGTCTTTAACTTATATCGGTAAAAACTTAGAAGGATTACAAACGGTTAAAGGACAATTTACTTCTGATCTTACAGTATCAAAAACAGTTTTTAATAAACGCGGAGCGTTGTTTTTAAATGTTGCAGATATTTTTAATAAATCTGATTTTTATATCAATACAAACTATTTAAATCAACGAAATAGAAAATTTATAAATGTAGATACGCGCTATATTAAATTAGGGTTTAGTTATAAATTTGGTAACAGTACACTTGAAACTAACGAGAAGTACATAAACCACAAAGAACGCGATAGAATAAAAACGATTGAGTAATAGAAACTAATACTTGATTTTAGTGACTTTAATTTTAAAAAAAGGTTTTTAGTAGAGTCGTTTTTGTTTTAAGCCATCATGCTACCACAAATACCTAAACTAACAAGTACATAAACAACAGCAAGTATAAAAAACACTTTTGCAGCTTTCTTATTTCTTTTAAGTAATAAGAAGCCAATAATAGCTAGTATTACAGCAGGTCCAAACATAATTGCTGCAATTAACAGAACTAAACCATCTAAATTTCCTACCTCTATTAATAATGTATTCATTTTATAAATTATTTAATATTACTATCCCATATATAATAAAACTTACTACTAGCCAGACTATAGCTAATTAATAATACTCTTTTTGTTTTTCACTATTCTTTTTAGCATCTCTACCATAATAAAGCAATACTGCAGCAGGTAAAAATAGTACTAGAATAAGAATAATCTACAACATTACATTTCGTTTCTAAGTTCTTCTAAACGTGCTTTTTTGTCGTCGCGATAAAATAAATTCATGGTTTCAAAAGGTATAATTTTATTGTCTTTATCTACAATATGTACACACGATTTTTTTATAGCGCGAACATCAAAATTATAAGCATCTATAAATTGCATAATTATTACACGAAAGAGGTTATCGTAACCCAAATTAGGAGCATCAATATTTGGTAGACAGCACATAATAGATTTTAAATTTTCTTCTGCTACTTCCACGGAATTTCCTGTACTAAAAAGCTCAATCATTTTATCTTGAAGCTGTTCGTCTTGCTCGTAAATAATGGTGTTTTTACTATTATCTAATAAATCTGCCGGATTAATATAACGTGTTAAAGGAAAAGTTTCATCTCCTAGTTTAAGAGCATAGCCCATAACCAAAGCATCAGGATTGCAAGGCACAGGAATAAGATCATCACTATTAAAAACAGTAGTCTGCTCCATTATCTTCCTACGCACTTCGGTAAGCGTCATTCTATCGGTTTCTGGATTAAAATTATCTAATCTCCCAGCAATTTGAGTTGGTTGTAAAGTAACACCACGACAACATTTTTGCTTTAAAGCATATTCTATAATTTTTCCAATTTCATTATCATTCAATCCTTTTTGTAGCGTAACAACCAATGTTGTAGAAAGGTTTACTGCGTTTAAGTTTGCAATCGCCTTTTCTCTTATGTGGTTTAAATCTGCTCCACGAAGTTCACGAAGCACACTGTTTTTAAAAGAATCGAATTGTAAATACACTTCAAAATCTGGAGCATAGGTTTTTAGTCTTTCCGCGAAAGCGAGATCTTTTGCAATTTTAATACCGTTAGTATTCAGCATTAAATGCCGAATAGGTAACGATTTTGCATAATCCATAATCTCCCAAAATTGCGGATGTATAGTTGGCTCACCACCAGAAATCTGAACTACATCTGGCTCTTTTTCATTCTCGACAATAGTATCTAACATGGCCTTAATTTCGTCTAGCGTTCTGTGCCTACCATAAGTTGGTGAAGAGCCAGCATAACATGTTGGGCATGTTAAATTACAACGGTCTGTAACCTCGACAACTGTTAAACAAGAATGTTGCTCGTGGTCTGGGCACAAACCACAATCGTAAGGGCAACCATAATCGGTTTTAGTATTAAATTTATAAGGTGTTTCGCTAGGCTTATTGTAGTTTCTAATGTTTTTATAATACTCAATATCGTCTGCAATTAAGACCTTACTATTACCATGTTCTTTACAACGTTTAAGCATGTAAACATTGCCGTTTTCGAAAACTATTTTGGCATCAACACGTTGTAAACACTCAGGACATAGGCTTAAAGTAAAATCGTAATAGGTATATTTTCTAACAGGCATTTTTTAGTTTTTAAGTTTTTTGGGCGTTACCTAAAGGTTAGGCTTTCCGCTATATCTTTTTTGTCGAAAAAAACAAAAAAGGATGCCGCTTCAACTGCGAAGCAATCACGAGTTCTTATTTATTAGTTTAGCGATAAATTTATAGTAATATAGCCAACAAATTACACATAATATTTGAATGCTGCTTAATCCTAAAACATAAAACACATTTGGTTTTATAAACTCAATACAAAATCGGAATCCAAAATAACTGAGCATAAAGATTTTAAACAATTCGCCATTTTTTAAAGCTATTTTTTTTGAAGGTATTTTAAAATGAAAAATAAAAGCACCAAAAACACCAATTCGTATAAAGCCGTTGGGTGTCTTAAAACACCGTCTCCTAAATCCATGCCAAATATTGAAGCTGTTACTTTTCCATAGGTAAACTCTTTTATACCTAATAGAAAACAACCAATTCTGCCAATAAAGATGCCTAGGATAATAGGGAACACAAATAAATCTCCAGAAGATTTCGTTTCTCCTATTCGTTTTTTAGCGAATTCTACACCTACTAATCCACCAAACAATCCACCCATTATGGTTTTAGTATTTAATAAATTAATAAGATTAGCTTGTGTCCATTCTACAAAAGGATTTTCTAATAAGCCTATCAATCGCGAACCAACCAAAGCACCAATAGCTGCACCTAAAATAATAGATAACCTGTTGCCTCCAGAAATAGCATCTTTAGAACGTTTACGTAAATAAACATAATATCGAAAGGCAATAAAAAACGCGAGATACTCTAAAACAAGATGAATGTTTATATGGTAGCCTAATACTATAGGTTCGAATGGAATTTGCAATGCTAATTTTTTATAAATATAACAGAATTTCTGTTTAGGGCTATAAGATTTTTAAAACCTAAGTAAGCCATACAATACATTAATAGAAAAAGATGTAATTTTGCAACAAAACAGAATACTTTGGTTAAAATAGACAACATAGAACTTCCGGATTTCCCATTGCTTTTAGCACCAATGGAAGATGTTAGTGATCCTCCTTTTCGTGCTTTATGTAAAGAACAAGGTGCAGATGTTGTGTATACCGAGTTTGTAAGTAGTGAGGGCTTAATTCGTAATGCGGCAAAAAGCGTTATGAAATTAGATATTTATGAGAAAGAAAGACCTGTTGGTATTCAAATTTTTGGAGCTAACATGGAGAGTATGTTGGAAACCATCGATATAGTTACGGCTTCTAAGCCAGATATTATCGATATTAATTTTGGTTGTCCAGTAAAAAAGGTAGTAAGTAAAGGTGCAGGAGCAGGTATTTTAAAAGACATCTGTTTAATGGAACAACTAACTGCCGAAATGGTAAAACGTACCAATATTCCAATTACAGTAAAAACACGTTTAGGTTGGGATGACGATTCTATTAGAATTGTTGAGGTTGCCGAAAGACTGCAAGATGTAGGCTGTAAAGCTATTGCAATTCATGGAAGAACTAGAGCGCAAATGTATAAGGGTAGTGCAAATTGGAAGCCAATTGCAGAGGTTAAAAACAATCCGCGAATGCACATTCCTGTATTTGGAAACGGAGACGTAACCACGCCTGAACTCGCTATGAAAATGCGAGATGAATATGGTTTAGATGGCTGCATGATTGGTCGTGCAACAATTGGTAATCCTTGGTTTTTTAAGCAAGTAAAACACTTTTTTGAAACAGGAGAACATTACAGACCAATTACTATGCAAGAGCGCGTAGAAGCTGCTCGTAGGCACTTACAAATGTCTATAGATTGGAAAGGAGAAATACTTGGTGTTTTTGAAACAAGAAGGCATTACACTAACTACTTTAAAGGTATTCCACATTTTAAAGAACATAGAATGAAAATGGTAACAAGTGATGCATCTGTAGATGTATTTGCAGCTTTTGATGAGGTACTTGAGAAATTTGGAGATTTTCAGTTTACAGAATAATCCATAAAAAACAACAACTATAATATATTTAAAACCTCCATTCTTTAATTAAAGAATGGAGGTTTTATTTTTAGATTAGATTAAGAGAGTCTTCAAGCTTTCTAAAATAATTTATCCCGTTTTCACCATATCTTTTGTAATTCTATTCGAGGCAATTTTTGAGGCTATTATACCTAAAATTGTAATGGTTATAAATACAAGAAGCATGTTTTCAAACTTAATAGCAAGCGGATAAGGTAAATTAGGAGTAATGTAAACTCTTAGAAATTCAGGTCCGTATATTTGGTTTAAAGAAATCAGGTAGCCAATAAATAAACCTAGTAAAGAGCCTATAATGGTCATTGCTGCTCCTTGAATAAAGAAAATACGTCTTATATCTTTTAGTGTTGCACCAATACTGTATAGTGTAGTCAAGGTCCTTTTTTTATCTAAAATCATCATAATTAAAGATCCAATTACATTAAAGATTAAAATAATAGAGACTAGCGTTAATAACAGGTAAACCATAAGGTTTTCTGTATTTAGCATTTTGTTTAATGCATCGTTTAATTGTTGCGTGTTTTTTAATGTAATATTGTCTCCTAAAATGGCTTGAATTTGAGCTTTTACTTCATCTTCATCTGCGCCTTCTTTTAGTTTAAATTCAATATTTGTAATTTGGTTGTCTTTAAAACTAAGTAATTCTTGTGCTACTTCTATTGCTGCAAAAATATAGTTGTCGTCTAGTTTTTCGTTCACAGTAAAAACACCAACATTTACTGTTTCTACTTTATTAAAAGCCTGTTCTAGAGAGGTTATTTGTCCTTTTCCTGGCTTTGGTACCAATAGGGTAATTCGTTTTCCGTAATCTAATAAGCCAATGTTCAAACTGTTAGATACACCGTACCCAACAACTATTTGGCTTGTTTTGTTGGTTAGCCAACTGCCTTGCCAGAGAATAGAGTCTACTTTATTTACCTGTGTATAATTAGAATCTACGCCTTTAATAAATAAAGGTTGTTTTTTATCATCGAAAGATCCAATAATGCGCTCTTCTACAATTTTAGAATAACTTGCAATACCAGCAATTTTCCTCAGTTTAGCTTCGCTATTTGGTTCTAGTATAAAAGATTTACCTAAAGTGGTTTCGGCTTTTAAATCGGGATCTATTATTGTTGTGTATTGTAGAGTAAACTCACGAAGACCAGCAAAACCGGAAAGCACAACAAATAAAGATGCCGAACCTAAAATAATACCAACAATGGCAATGTAGGTTATAAAATTAATCGCATTATTCGAGCTTTTAGAGCGTAAATAACGCTTTGCGATGTAAGTAGAAAAGCTCAAAGAGTTTACGATTTTTTACGTTTCCCTAAAAGGTCTGGATCTTTTAATGGGTCGTCTTTTCCTTTTAAAGATTGTTCGATTTTATCGATGTGTTCTAGAGAATCGTCCACAAAAAAGTAAAGTTGTGGCATTCTACGTAGTTGATTTCTTGTGCGTTGTGCTAATTCATGACGAATAAACGGCTGATTAGATTTAATACCTTCTACCAATTCTTTCGCTTTGTTATTTGGGAAAATGCTTAAATACACTTTCGCTACCGATAAATCTACGGTTACACTAACCTTAGAAACCGAAATAATAACACCGCGCATACCGCCTTGTGTGGCAGCTGTTTGTAGTATATCTACTAGATCGCGTTGTAAAACCGATCCTATTTTTTTTTGTCTTTGACTTTCTTCTGTTTTCATCTATTGTATTACTCCCAATACTTTAGTATTAAAGATTGGACTGCAAAAATACGCTTTTTAAATATTATAGTATTTTTGAAATCAAAAATTATACCTTATTATTAAGGTGTTAATATAAAAATAAAATTTTCGCTTTCGCGGAAATAATAAAACAGTGTATAAAATGAATAAAATAGAACATATAGGAATCGCCGTAAAAAACTTAAAAAATTCGAACGATTTATTCGCTAAACTATTTGGCGAACCTTATTATAAAACCGAAGAAGTAGAAACAGAAGGTGTAAATACTTCGTTTTTTCAAGTTGGAGAAAATAAAATTGAATTACTTGAAGCAACTAAGGAAGATAGTCCAATTGCTAAATTTATAGAAAAAAAAGGAGAAGGAATACATCATATTGCTTTTGATGTCGACGATATTGTATCTGAAATTAAGAGACTTAAGTCCGAAGGATTTATTATTTTAAACGAAACACCCAAAAAAGGAGCAGACAATAAATTGGTTGCTTTTTTACATCCAAAATCATCAAATGGAGTTTTAATTGAACTTTGTCAAGAAATAAAGAAATAAATGTTGCGGAGTTTTAAAAATAATATTAGATTTGCACACCGATTTTGGTCCCATAGCTCAGTTGGTTAGAGCACCTGACTCATAATCAGGTGGTCCTTGGTTCGAGCCCAAGTGGGACCACATAAAATTGTAAAGCCTTTCATTTATTTGAAAGGCTTTTTTGTTTTAGAACATTATCGTTAATCAGTAAAAGAATATTACTCTACTTTTAATATTAAAGGGCAATTACTAGAATATTTTTATTATTTGTTATGACATAAAATAATGTTCGAGTTTTTTTTTGATTATAAGTTAATCGAATTATAATTTTATAAAACTATTTATTAGTGTTGTTTCTTACTGTTTGTCGGCAAAAAACAGCTCTTAATGGATTTTTTTTATCAAATTAATAGTTTAAAGTTTTATTACGATAGTTTTTTTTATACATTTACGGTCTGAATTATGATACAAAATAAAAAACCTTTTGCCTCAATCTTATTTGTATTAATAAGTTTTGTATGCTCCGCACAGACGCAGAATCCACCACCGCCTCCAGCAGGACCATCAGGACCTGTAGGACTTCCTGTAGATGGAGGTTTAATTATATTATTTGCCGCAGGTCTTTTATATGGTATTTATAAAGTATATAGTAATAGAAAAAAGGTGCTTTAACTATTTAATGCGTTTAATCTTGAAACGTATTTACCAATCACATCAAACTCTAAATTCACTACAGAACCTATTTTAAAGGCTTTAAAATTAGTATGCTCATGAGTATAAGGGATTATAGCTACACTAAATTCGTTTCTTTTAGAGTTTACAACAGTTAAGCTTACGCCATTTACTGTTACCGAACCTTTTTCAATAGTAATATTATTAAGAGAAGAGTCGTATTTAAATGTATACAACCAACTTCCTTGAGTTTCTTTAATATTTATACATTCTGCAGTTTGATCAACATGGCCCTGTACAATATGTCCGTCAAGTCTGTCACCAAGTTTCATGGCGCGTTCTAAATTTACAATAGCCGCAACTTGTAAGTTTCTAATATTAGTTTTATCTAGTGTCTCTTTAATAGCTGTTACTGTATAGTGCTTACCATCAATATTTACAACTGTTAAGCAAACACCATTATGTGCAACACTTTGGTCTATTTTTAACTCGTTTGTAAAAGAACTTTCTACTGTAATATGTAGGTTCTCTAATTCGTATTTAAGATTTGTAACACGTCCTAAGGTTTCAATAATTCCTGTAAACATACTTTTAACTGTATTATTTGGTTAAATTTGCGAGTATAAAATTACGAACAATAGTTAGCATTATTAATGAAGAGAGAAGAAAAAATAATTGTAGGTATCTCTATTGGAGATTTAAATGGTATTGGTTCAGAGATTGTATTAAAGATTTTTGAAGATAATAGAATGATGGATTTTTACACTCCAGTAATCTTTGCATCTACAAAAACAATGACCTTTGTTAAAAATTATTTTAAATTAAACATTAATTTAAATGGTATCAATACAACAAAGGAGATTGTTCATGGAAAAGTAAACGTGCTTAATTGTTGGAAAGAAAACGTAAATATTAATTTTGGAAAAGAAGATCTTAAAATAGGTGAGTATGCTATAAAATCTTTAGAGGCTGCAACAAAAGCTTTAAAAGATGAAGAGATTGATGTTTTAGTTACTGCTCCTATAAATAAGAGTAATATTCAATCCGACACTTTTAAATTCCCAGGTCATACAGATTATCTTGCACAAGAACTAGAAGGAGATAGTTTAATGTTTATGGTTACAGATACTTTAAGAGTTGGACTTTTAACAGATCATGTTCCTGTAAAGGACGTGTCAAATCATATTTCTCCAGAATTAATTATAAAAAAAATAGATACAGTTTATAATTCTTTAAAAACCGATTTTAGAATAAGTAAACCAAAAATTGCTGTTTTGGGTATTAATCCACATACAGGAGATAATGGTGTTATTGGAACAGAAGACGATACTATAATGAGACCAACACTTAAAAAAATTAAGGAAAGTGGTAAATTAGTTTTTGGTCCCTATGCTGCAGATAGTTTTTTTGGAAGTGATAATTATAAAAGTTTTGATGCTATTATTGCGTCATATCACGACCAAGGTTTAATACCTTTTAAAACATTGTCGTTTGGACAAGGTGTAAATTTCACAGCTGGATTAAATAGAGTTAGAACTTCGCCAGACCATGGTACTGCTTACGAAATTGCAGGAAAAGGTATCGCTGATATAAGTTCTTTTAAAGAAGCACTTTTTACAGCAGTAAGTATTTTTAAAAACAGAAACGAATTCGAAGAGTTAAATAAAAACCCTTTAGCTATAAGTAAAAGGAAGCGTTTTGATGAAAGAAAATACGAATCAAAAAAGAAGTAAACAAAAAATTGTTAATAAGTCTGCTCAATAAATAAAAATTTGTATATTTGCAGGCTCAAAATAGATGTGATAATGAAGCCATTGAAAGAGTTTACAATTCCATTTGTAGGTTTAAAAGAAGGAAAGCATCAATTTGATTTTAATATTGAAAATAAGTTCTTTGAATATTTCGGGTATGAAGACTTTAACAGTAGTAATTTAAAAGTTGATGTTGATTTTGTTAAAAAATCAACACTTTTAGAACTACATTTTGAAGTTTCAGGAACAGTTAACGTTAATTGTGACGTTACTAACGAACCTTATGATCAATCAATTGAAAATGCTTTCGATTTGGTAGTAAAGTTTGGTGAAGAATACAATGATGAGAATATAGATATTCTTATTATTTCTCATGGAGAATACGAGATTAATATACAACAATATGTATATGAACTTATTGTATTAGCTATGCCAACAAAACGTATTCATCCTGGAATTGAAGACGGTACGTTAGATTCAGACATACTTGAAAGATTAGAAGAATTAAGTCCTAAAGAAAAGGATATAAAAGAAGACCAAGAGGAAACAGATCCTCGTTGGAATACATTAAAGAAACTATTAACGGATAAATAAAATAATAAAATGGCACATCCTAAAAGAAAAATCTCGAAAACAAGAAGAGATAAAAGAAGAACTCATTACAAAGCAACTGCGCCACAGGTTGCAACTTGCCCAACAACTGGTGAGCCACACTTATACCATAGAGCACATTGGTTCGAAGGAAAGTTATATTACAGAGGTCAAGTTTTAATTGACAACGCTGTTGCAGAAGAGAATATTGCATAATATACTATGCATGCATATAGAAAACGCTCACTTGTGGGCGTTTTTTTTGTTATATATTTTTCTTTAAGTTAAAAACAACTTAATTTGCACGTAATTAATTGAAAACTGCTATTTTTAATAAAATACCGCCTCCTTTTGATGGTTTTTAGCAATTTTCGATCAAATTAACTTAAAAATATGAGTAAAATCTCTGCGGCAATTACAGCTGTAGGCGCATATGTGCCAGAGTATAGATTAACCAATAAGATCTTAGAATCTATGGTTGATACAAACGACGAATGGATAACCTCAAGAACAGGTATCAAAGAACGTCGCATATTAAAAGGAGAAGGCAAAGGAACTTCCTATATGGCTATTAAAGCCGCTCAAGACCTTCTACAAAAATCTAAAGTAAACCCTGAAGACATAGAACTGGTAATTGTAGCTACTGCAACACCAGATATGCAAGCTGCATCTACTGCAGCATACACAGCTACGCAAATAGGAGCTGTAAACGCATTCTCTTTCGACTTAGAAGCTGCATGTTCTGGTTTTCTCTTTGGGATGTCAACAGCAGCTAGATATATTGAGTCTGGACGCTACAAAAACGTATTACTTATTGGAGCTGATAAAAATTCTTCAATGATTAATTATGAAGACAGAGCAACATGCATAATCTTTGGAGATGGAGCAGGAGCAGTTTTATTCCAACCCAATGAAGAAGGTTTAGGTTTACAAGATGAATATCTAAGAAGTGATGGGTCTGGTAGAGAATTTCTACAAGTAAAATCAAGCGGATCTTCATATCCTGTTACAGCAGAAACTATAGCTAAAAAAGAGAATTTTGTTTTTCAAGATGGAAAAACAGTATTTAAAAATGCTGTTTTTAATATGGCAGATGTATCTGAAAAAATTCTTAAAAGGAATAATTTAACAAACGATGATGTTACCTGGTTAGCAGCACATCAAGCTAATAAAAGAATTATAGATGCGACTGCAAAGCGTATTAATTTGGACAGTGAAAAAGTAATGATGAATATAGAAAAGTATGGAAATACAACTTCTGCAACATTACCATTATTAATAAACGATTACGAATCGCAATTAAAAAAAGGCGATAATATTATCTTTGCTGCCTTTGGCGGTGGATTTACTTGGGGCTCAATATATTTAAAGTGGGCTTACAACTCTTAATAAAACTAACAAAAAACACTTAATAACTCTAATATTATGGATTTAAAAGACATTCAAAACTTAATTAAGTTTGTAGCAAAATCTGGTGCAAGTGAGGTTAAATTAGAAACAGAAGACGTTAAGATTACAATAAAAACAGGATCTGAAGAGACAACAATTGTGCAACAAATGCCAATGGGTCAGATGCCACAAATGCAAATGCCAGTAGCACAGGCTCCTGCGCCTGTAGCAGCAGCTCCGGTTACACCAGCAGAAAGTGAAGATTCTAAATACATAACTGTAAAGTCTCCTATAATTGGAACATTTTATAGAAAACCATCTCCAGATAAACCATTATTTGTAGAGGTAGGACAAACTATTGCAGAAGGTGATGTACTTTGTATTATTGAAGCTATGAAATTATTTAACGAAATAGAATCTGAAGTTTCAGGTAAAGTCGTTAAAATTTTAGTGGATGATTCTTCTCCAGTTGAGTTTGATCAGCCATTATTTTTAGTAGATCCATCTTAATATAAATCCCAATTTTCAATTCGCAAACTCCCAAATAAATTGGGATTTGTTTTTTGAATATTGAAAATTACTAGTATTTATGTTTAAAAAAATATTAATTGCCAATAGAGGAGAAATAGCACTACGTGTTATTAGAACCTGTAAAGAAATGGGCATCAAAACTGTAGCAGTTTATTCTACTGCAGATGCCGAAAGTCTTCACGTAAAATTTGCAGACGAAGCGGTTTGTATTGGTCCAGCACCAAGTAGCGAATCGTATTTAAAAATGTCTAATATTATAGCAGCAGCAGAAATTACAAATGCAGACGCTATACATCCAGGTTACGGATTTTTATCAGAAAACGCTAAGTTTTCTAAAATCTGTGCAGAGCACGAAATCAAATTTATTGGAGCTTCTCCAGAAATGATTGACCGTATGGGCGATAAAGCCAATGCAAAATCAACTATGATTGAAGCTGGTGTACCTTGTGTGCCAGGAAGTGAAGGTGTTATAGAAACGTTCGAAGAATGTGTAAAAGTAGCAGTAGAAACTGGTTATCCAGTAATGCTTAAAGCATCTGCTGGTGGAGGAGGAAAAGGTATGCGTGCCGTTTGGAAACCAGAAGACCTGCAAAATGCTTGGGAATCTGCTCGAGCAGAATCTAAAGCAGCATTTGGAAACGACGATATGTATATGGAGAAACTTATTGAAGAGCCTCGTCATATCGAAATTCAAATTGTAGGTGACTCAAGAGGAACAGCTTGTCATTTATCAGAAAGAGATTGTTCTATCCAAAGACGTCACCAAAAATTAACAGAAGAAGTGCCTTCTCCATTCATGACGAATGCTTTACGTAAAAAAATGGGTGATGCAGCAGTAAAAGCAGCAGAATACATTAAGTACGAAGGAGCAGGAACAGTAGAGTTTTTAGTAGATAAGCATAGAAACTTCTACTTTATGGAGATGAATACGCGTATTCAAGTTGAGCATCCAATTACCGAACAGGTAATTGATTTCGATTTAATTCGTGAGCAAATTCTTGTAGCTGCAGGTGTTCCAATTTCTGGTAAAAATTATTTACCACAATTACATTCTATAGAATGTAGAATTAATGCAGAGGATCCTTTTAATGACTTTAGACCATCACCAGGAAAAATCACAACATTACATGCACCTGGAGGACATGGTGTGCGTTTAGATACTCATGTTTATGCAGGATATTCTATACCTCCAAATTACGATTCTATGATTGCAAAGTTGATTACAACGGCGCAAACAAGAGAAGAAGCGATCAATAAAATGAAACGTGCTTTAGATGAGTTTGTAATAGAAGGTATTAAAACAACAATACCATTCCATAGACAATTAATGGATCATCCAGATTATTTAGCTGGTAACTACACTACAAAATTTATGGAAGATTTTGTAATGGAAAAACCAATTGAAGATTAAAACAAAAAAA
>NZ_LIQH01000034.1 GCF_001418085.1 Lacinutrix algicola | reverse complement strand
AAATCAAACACATAACCTGCAGCTGCAAATAAATGTTCCGTTCAGATCCTATTTTCTACCATCTTTATCTAAATGTGTTCCATTTAAAATGTTAGGCATCGAAGCAGATAGATACCAACGGTTAGGTTGGTATAAGTATAAACCTGCACCTACATTTGCTGTAGTCTCATTAACATCTTGCGAGAAAAATGGATCATCAGCATCTATAGTTTCTACACTTGTTAATCCAATATCATGGAAAGTAGCTCCGGCTTTTAAACCGAAAGCTAATTTTGTAATGTTTCCTACTGGTAATGTATAAGAGAAATCTACATAAGCGTTGGTTTCTCTTACTGGTCCAACTTCATCATTAATTAATGATAAACCTAATCCTACTCTGTTTCCTACTGGAGAATGAATGGCTAATGTTCCGGTACTTGGTGAGCCTTCTAAACCTACCCATTGGCTGCGATATAATGCGCCTATAGATACACTTTCGCTTGATCCTGCATATGCAGGATTAATGACATTCATGTTGTACATGTATTGCGTGTACTGCGGATCTTGCTGCGCTTGTACGCCTATAACTACTAGGAATACTATATATAGTATGTTCTTCATCTGTATTATTATTGGTTTCTAGTTGGTTCGATTATTTGTTTTCTCTATTAATATATACCCAGGCAGCTTTGTTTTTGTTTCCTTGGTAATCCATTACATAGTAATAAGTTCCTACTGGTAACTCATCGCCATCTAAAGATTGACCATGCCACTCGTTTGTATAATTTGTCTTCTCGTAAACCTTAACTCCATTTCTATTAAATATTGTTAAACGTTGAACATCAAAACTACTTAAATCAAATGTATCATTTAATCCATCACCATTTGGCGAAATACCTTGTGGTATAACACATGTTTCTAATTCGTAAACAGTTATATCTTCAGTTGATGTACATCCTGTTGCGTTAAACATAACCTCTATGGTGTAAGTGCCGGCAGTAAGAACATTGTCTATACTTAAGTCTGTTTGACCTGAAACTAATACTCCTTCGTTGTACCATGTAATAGTAACTTCAGATTCTGTATAGTTATCTGCTGTTGCAGTTACTGTAATTGGAGCAGATGCATTTGGACATACTTCATAAACTACAGAAGTATCGAATGACGTTTCTGGACTAGTACCAAAAGTTAAATTAAAACTACCGTTTTTAGCACAGTTAGTAGTGCCATTTCCTATTCTATAATAAATAGTAAGAGCTGAAGATATATAGTCTGTTGGATTCGGAATAGCATTTACTCCATCAATAGCATCTTGTTCTGTTTCATGGTAAGTAACTGTTACGTCTGTTTGTGATCCAATAATAATAGCATCGTTTGTGGTTAAATCGTATTCTGATAACCCATCATCATCATCATCACAACCTAATATGTCTTGAGCTGGATTTGCTATCGGATTAGGGAAAAATTCTACAATAATATTATCAATTACATAGCATGAAGCACTTGAGTTTAAAACTATTTCTACTTGGTAAGTGTTACTTTCTGTAACATCTAATGTTAAACCGCTTTCAGGAACTCCATTTTCGTCTAATACAGGTTCTTGAATTAAAAATTCATCGATAGTGTACCAAGTAATAGTTGCATTGTCTCCTACGGGAACGCCAACATCTAAGGTTACTTCATCTCCTTCACAGTTTGCATTTCCATTAGCTAAAAGAATATCATCTCCTAAATCTACTTCTCCAATTTCAAAACTACCTGCTTTTAAGAATACCGCAGAATCGTATGCTGTATCACCATCATCGGCGATTACTAATTTAATATGGTATATTCTATTTGGTATAACTGTTGACATAGCTGTTAATGGAACAGTTCTACCTATAAAGTTGGTTGGGTTTGTTAATGCTGGTTGTCCACCATTTCCATAATAAGCATCAAACAATTCAGGGTTTGCAGATGGGCAGCTTGCATTATATGCATCATCTCTAATTGTAAATACAGATACAGGTGTTGTTGTACCTGGCACAACAGCAATATTAGTGGTTACACCAGTTACAGTATCTGTAAGTAAGAATGCAAATGCATCTGAGAATCCACATTGAAAAGTTCCATATTCTTCAGCAGCGAAAATAAATTCAAAAGACATATCTTCAATAAAAGGAACGAAATCAAACTCTATAACTGAAGCATTATTTGTAGGTCCTTCATTTATTACGGCTTCTAAATCTGTATCACCAGGCCATGTAGCTGGAAATCCACCGTCACTAAGGTTACCTGTTTCAGGTCCAGGTGCATTTAATGCATTTCCTGTTGTCATTATAATACCGCTTTCAAAAGGGAATCCAGATCCATTAGCTTCAAAATAACCTATTCCAGTATCTGTTCCAAAATCTGATCCAGAAGAAGAGGTTACGTTTGAAATAGTTGAACAAGGAGAGTTTACTAAAATATCTTCCACTAATTCTGTAAGAGTGTATTGAGTAACATCTGTTGTTATCGGTGGAGGTATAGAGTACACGCATAAATCGAAAGTTACATCTTGATAAGGAGTGTCGTTAAAAGTAAAGACTCTAATGTAATATGTGTTTCCTGGTATTAACCCATTTGCAATACTTTCGTCTGCTGTGCTACAATATAAGTTTGTTAGGTTATCGCAATCTGGTCCTTCATATATGCCATGAGATAAAAATGTAGTTGGGCCAGCAATATTACTAAAGCTAATTGCGTGATCTGTTCCTAGTGCTGTAAATGAGAACCAAACATCATCGTCTGCGGTTCCAGTACATGGATTTGTTTGTGCAGATGCTGTAGCTCCAAATAATGTACCACTTACAAAGTTTGTACAGTTTCCATCTGCATTTGCTACAACTTCAGTTGCATTTTCACAGTTGTCATTTGCTGGAGGACATGTTGGGATGTTAAAAGCAGAACTTGTAATTATGCAGTTTACATCTTGATTATTACTAACTGTAAAAATAACATCTGTATTAAAAGGGTAAGGTCCAAATTGAGTTGTTCCTGCAGTAGTAACTGATACAGCTGGATTACCTTGGTTATCTTCTATAGAAACAGAGGTTGCATCTCCTATAGATGTTATGTTAACATCTACTAAAAATTGATCACCATTATCACAGTCGTCTACTACTTGATAAGTTGCTGTTGGGTTTACACATGTTGCACAAGATACAGTAATATCTAGTGGATTAATTGTAGTACTACTTTGACAACTAACAGAACCATCTGATGTTATTTGAAACGAAATAGTATCTCCCGAAGATTGGTATGTAATACCACTTACGTCTCCAGTGTTTCCGTAAGGTGTTAATATGTTTAAGTCTGTAATACCATCTGAGTCAAGAACTATAAGTTCATCCCAGTTGTTTTCTACATTTCCAGAATTAATTGTAAAGTTTAATGCTGAGCCATCTGTGCTTGTAAATGTAAACACATTAGTATCATTAGCATCGTAACAGTAATTAATATTTTGTGGACCAACCGAGCAGTCAACTGTAAAATTAAGCTGTACATCTGTGTTAAAATTGTAAGGTCCAGCCCATACACTTTGAGATCCACCACAGTCTGCTAACACATATACTTCGTAAGCAGCAAGTCCAGATAAGCCTGAAGCCATAAATCCTGGCGTATTAGTTACTGTTCCTGGTCCTGTTGGAGTACCTGTTCCGGCTGGTTGTATTACATATTCCCATTGTGTTTCTCCACTGTTTGCAGTCCACGAGATGTCAGCAGTTGTATCTGTTATGTTGGCTGCAGCAATATTACTTGGTGCAATACAGAAACTACCACAAGTTTCTACTGTAATTTGGTCTAAAGCCATATCGCCTTCCCAATCATTACCTGTAGCACCATAGCTAAATTCTAAATAAATTACCTGTCCTAAATAAGCATCTAAGTTAATTCCTATAGGCACCCACGCTTCAGCATCTGTAGATTGGTAATCTCCAATCCATGTATATTCTGTTGTAAAAGGACCTGTAGCACTTGTTCCTACATTAACATTTAATGTTCCTATGTCTCCACCAAAAGCATGCATAAAGAATGCTAATTCTGCTCCATCTGCTGCTGCAGTTAAATCTATTGCTGGTGATATAGCAGAGGCTATAGTAGATGCGTTTCCAGAAGCTTCATATTCTAAATGTACTCCTGCATTTCCGTCGAAAGAATTCGCAGGTCCTGTTCCTCCTGAGTTTCCACCTGGATTTGTAATTCTCCAATTACCATTTGTTCCACCAAAACCAGTTCCTGTCCAGCCTGCTGGATCTACATTTTGAGTGTCTCCAAAAGTTTCTGTAAATATAGTTGAAGAAGTTCCGGTAGTACAAGTAACACCTGTTGGTGCCGGTGGTGGTGTATTTAATGTTGTAAAGTTTATTGGTCCAGAGTATTGGCTTTGTTCAGTGCCACAATCTGCTAATATATAAAACTCATAAGCTGTACTTGGAGAAAGTGCTGTTTCTAATAATGGGTTTGTTGTAGTAGGAGTTCCTGCTCCTGTAGGGATTCCGGTTCCAGCTGGTTGTATAACATATTCCCATTGAGTTTCTCCATTATTTGATGTCCATGAAAAATCAGCTGTAGTGTCTGTAACATTAGTTACAGCAAGCATTAATGGTTCAGAACAAGCTGGAATAGCTCTAACCTGAAAATTATCTACAGATGCTTCGATGTCTGCAGTATCGTCAACTGTTCCCTCGGATCCTAATAAAGCAAATTGTACGGTTTGTCCTGTGTAAGTTGTTAAGTCATAAACAGGGTGTAGTCCTGCTAATGGGAAAACAGTATTTGTATCCCAAGTTTCTAGCACTGTCCATGTTGCGCCTAAATCTGTTGTAATTAAAAATTGTACTATATCATCTGATCCCAAAGTTCCTGGAGTTGTTGAACTGCCGAAATCCATAACTCCAAAATCAAATTCAACTTGAAAAGGAACACCTGTTAAATCAAACATTGGAGATAAAAGCCAATCACTTTTAATAGATTGCCAAAGGTTGATGCTATAAGCGCCTTGAAAGCCATTATTTAAAAAGCCATCTTGATTCCATCCGCCATTTCCAATGTCTAAAGGACCAGTTGTTGCATCTCCATTATCTGCTTCATCCCAACAACTTGCTGGAATTGTTGCAAAATCTTCAATATAATCTGGAGTAAATGCAGCGCATTCAGTAGTAAAACTTATTGGGCCAACCCATATACTAAAGTCTCCTCCACAATTTGCTCTAATATAAACATCGTAATCTGTTACAGGAGACAATCCAGTAGCTTGGTAAGTAGGGTTGGTTGTTACAGGAGTGCCACTACTTGTTGGGGTTCCTGATCCTGCTGCTTGCACTACAATTTCCCAATCTGTTTCTGTTCCTCCGGCTGTCCAGCTAATATCTGCTGTAGTTGCACCAATAGAATTTGATGTTAAAGCTGTAGGATTAGGACAAGAGGCATTGTAAATAATTACATTGTCTATCATCCAGTACCAAGCCCAAACATTATTGTCATTATATATAAAGCGAACCTGCATTGCTGCATTAGAATAAGCAGTGATATCAATATGTTGTTGGTCTGGTGTGGCAAATGATCCTGCATTTGCTGTTTGAGTTAATATAGCAACCCATGCAGTGCCGTCCCAAACTTCTACTATAGCAGAGTCTGTGCCAATATTATTATAATATTGACTAAAGTCTAAAAATAAAGCAGTAGCTCCAGAGGTGTCAAAAACAGGAGTTGTTAGTGTCTCTAATAAAAGCTCACCATTTCCATTAGCATCACTATCTGCAATAGCTCCATTTGTACCGTCTAAAGAGTTTCCTCCACCTTGCATAGCAGAAATCCATGAATCTCCGGTAGTAGAACCTGCATCATCTATTGTCCAAGTTGCAGGAATGCTTGTATCAAAATTTTCGGTTAGATAAGTCTGAGCATTAATTGATAAACTTAAACAAAGTAAAATCAACAATAAAGTAATTTTTTTCATTTTATGGTTAGTGTTAGATATGTTGTTACAAAATTGAATGTTAAATATATACTAATTTATCTAACTATTTACCTACAGATAGATAAAGTGCAATCTTATTCGACGAAAGGATGGTTTATTTGAGAGAATAAAAATTATTCTAATAAAATTAACATTTTTATTTGCTAATTTCTATGCTTTTAGTGATTTCGTTGCCGAATTCATCAACAACTGTAATGGTGTGTTTTCCTTCGTTGGGAATCACGGGTAAATCGTGGATTCCATTGGTTTCTCCGATAAATTGCGAATTAAGATACCAGAATACTTTTGTCTCTGGTTTTGAGTGTGTTATTTTTAAAATGAGCGCATTTATTTTTCCATCAAAATCCTTCGGTAAAAATATAGTGCTATTGTCTTTAGGATAAATGAATTGCATACTAATTTGTTGGTTTCCAATGCAATCATTTCTGTATGGAGGTAGTGTTTTGTAAAACGGATTTTTAGATTTATAATAATATTCCATTAATGGGGGTAATACAAACCATGAGGTGTTTGTAATACCGCTTAAATCTTCGCAAGATGCATTTACTTGATGTGTTTTTGTAGCGTCTAAATGTACTAATTTATGGTAAGGACATGGTTTTGTTTTGAGCCCGCTTCTTTGAACAAACTTTTTAATATTATTCTCGCAATATTGTCCTGCTCTAAAACCGCTTTCTTTGCATATGTTTATTTCTTGCATTTCGTCAAAAGGTTTGTTAAACCAATCGCTATTTGGTAATAAATCGAAAACATCAAATAGGATAGGAGCAGCAGCTTGCACACCAACTAAACCAGGCCTTCCTTCTCCATCTGCATTACCCACCCAAACACCAACAACGTAATCCTTTGTTGTTCCAATGGCCCAAGCGTCTCGAAAACCAAAACTTGTGCCTGTTTTCCATGCTATTTGTTTAGAGTCGTCGAAAAACTCCCAATTTTCGCTACCTTCTGGTCTGTTTACTTCTTTTAAACTTTCGTAGGTTAAATAAATTGAAGCCGCATCAAACAGTGTTTTTTCTGTTGATTTTTCTCCGAAGTTAATAGTTTCCGAAGCATAGAATGTAGGCTCGCAAAATTCATTAGAAAAATACTCGCTTGAAGAGTCGTTGAAGTGATTCAATGTTGAGGAGAAACTCGCATAGCTTTTACATAAATCCCATAAATTACTTTCTGCTCCACCAAGTATTAATGACAAACCATAATGATTGGCGTTGTATTTTACGTCTCTAAGCTTTAAGTCTTTTAAATAATGATGGAATCTGTCGAGGCCAAAATCTCTAAGCATTCTTACGGCAGGTATATTTAGAGAACGTGACAAAGCACGACTTGCTGGTACTGCGCCATCAAATTCTTTATTATAATTTTCTGGAACATAGTTTCCAAACTGTGTTGGTACATCTGCTACTAGTGTATTTGGTAATAAATCTCCCGCATCTAACATTGCTGCGTATAGAAATGGTTTTAAAATACTGCCAGTACTACGTGGTTTGTCTATAATATCAACGTCTTTTTGGTTTTTACTAGTTGTAGGTGCATTACCAATATAGGTGAGTACTTTTCGTGTTTTTACATCTAAAACTAAAACAGATATGTTATGAATTTCATTTTGTTTCAGTAAATTATAATGGTTGTAAACTACGTTGTTTGCTTGTCGTTGAAGCTTGTAATTTATTGTTGTTTGTGTGCGCTCACCATAATTGGACTTTGCTATTTTTTGAAGTAAATGAGGTGTGATTTGTGGTAAAGGATATGGTTTTTGAGGTAAACCTTCTGCTATTGATAAGTTGTAAGTTAATGAATCTATAATTCCTTTTTCAAGTAATTTTTCAAGTAATCTATTGCGTTTTTTTAATAATCGTTTTTGATTTTTACCAGGATAAATTAAGCTTGGAGCATTAGGTAAAACGGCTAGAGTTGCACTTTCTGCCCAAGATAAGTCGTGAGCATTTCTATTAAAATAACGCCAAGAAGCGGCATCAATGCCAACAACGTTGCCGCCAAAAGGTGCATAGCTAGCATAGTAAGCTAATATTTTATCTTTGCTTTCTCTTAATTCTAGGCGTGTTGCTAAAATTATTTCTTTAATTTTTTCAAAATAAGTCCTAGATTGTCCTTTTCGTGATAAACGTATAACTTGTTGTGTAAGTGTACTTCCTCCACGTTTTACTTCGCCAGAATTAATATTTTGCTTTAGGGCTTTAAATATTGAGATAGGATTGAATCCTGGATGCTTGTAGAAATATTCGTCTTCAAAATTTATAATACAAATTTCAAATTTTGATGGAACATTATTGTTTTCCGGAAAGCGCCATTGCCCATCTTTAGCAATTTGTGCACCTAATAAAGTATTATTAGCACTTGTGATTACTGTTGCCGTTGGGTCTTTAAAGAGTTCTCTAGGTAAACAAAAATAATAGGCAAGTAAAAGTGAAGCGATAATTATCGACTTTATTTTATTACGTTTTATGTAGGCTATTATTTTCATTTTAAGATTTAGAAGAATTGAGAATTTGTTTTGTTTGCTTCTCGACACAATTTTCTTATACTTCGAAAATTACTCGAAGTGACAAATCTATTTATTAAACTCATACTCATTTTCTACTTTACAAATGCGTACGTTATACCATTTGTACCAATCTTTTATGCCTTTTTGCTGTGCTAAAGCATGATCACTTTGTTGTTTCCAATTTTGTATTGCTTCTAAACTTTCCCAATAACTAACAGTGATTCCTACTTCGTTTTTAGCAGAATCGATGCTTATAAAACCGTTTTGTTTTTTAGCCAAAGTTTCCATTAAATCTGCCATGTCGTTGTAACCGTTGTCGCCTTCGGTTCTGGTAGAAGTAAAAATCACTGCGTAGTATGGTTTAAAGTTTTTCATAATTTATTTTCTATGAAATAATTGTGCCTATTTTTCGTGCTTTGGTACTGTAAAAGTCACTGTTTTTTCTGTAACATTATCTTCAAAATCGGTTAAGATAAACTTTAAGAACACTTGATTTGTAGACACGCTAATAGGGAACTGAGAAGTATTACTTATGTTTTTTATACTTTCCATCCAATTTTCTCCACATTTTTCTGCAACAATAGTTTTTAAATCTTCAATAGCAAAAGGAACAAATTGTTTTGCATCTGCATCAGTATAAGTTAGTGTTTCAAATCTAGTTTTGTTTATTTTTTTTATGGGTTTCCATTCAGATTGGTATTGCTTCCATTCACTTAAATCACAAAGAGAAGTTTCGTCTAAAATATTTAATGTGTTTTGGTAGCGCTGTAAAATTTTTACACTCTTGTAATTATTGTTTTTAATTTCAATAGTTTTTTTTCCAGACGTGTTTTTTACATGAATTCCAATATTTAGATTGTCTTTAGTTGTTAAATCTAAAAGATCATCATCATTATAAATGGCAAGATTTTTAATATGAATATCGGCTTCGGTAAGTTTGATATTTACAATTTTGGCCATTTTATTTTCAGATAAAAAACCATTAAAAACATAGCCTTTTAAATCCTGGTAGCCATTCATTTTAATTTTCACCCATTCGCCTTCAACTTTTTTGCCTTGATCTAGAATAACTAGTTTTTTGTCTGTTCTTTCAATAACCTCAACAGCTTCGTTGTACATTAGTCTTCCTAATTTTGAAGCACCAATATCTGGTAATTCTCTAATCGTTAAACCGCTGTCTGCAGTAACATAAGCGTAATCTTGACTGTAACTAAATGTTACAAATAATAATAAAATTGCTGTGATAAAATGTTTTGTCGTTTTCATAATGTTTGTGTTTTAAATTAATATGACAGTTAAACATTTTAGTTGGTATGGTATCACTTGAAACAGTTTCTAAAAGCGTCCTTTTAAGTTTTCGTTTTAATTGACATTGGTTTTTTTATTTGCTTTAAGATTACTGCTTTGCCAAATTTATTTTAACAAAGCAGTAATTAGATTATTTCTCTACAGTTACCCATTTTCCTTCTGTACGTACTAAAAATTCGTTATCGTACATGGCTTCTGCTTGAACGCCTGTTAAATAATAGGTTCCTAAATACGATGCGTTAAGCATAACGTTAAAAGTATTGGTTCCATATTGTCCTTTTTTATTTAAATCGAAATAAAAATTAACACGATCATCTCGAATGTCTGTAAAACGTGCATCGCTTCCTTTGGCAGCATTTCCAAAGGCTGTAAATCGGGTGTTTACAATTTCCCATCCCGATGGAAAAATTTGTGTTAATGCAACATCTGTTACGCGTTCATTTTTAAGATTTGAAACCGTTACGGTTGCAATAAAATCCTGACCTTGTTTAAGGTTGTCTATTTCTATGGCATTTCCTTTTAAGTCTTTGTAAACAACACTTGTGCTTAAACCTCTTTGTTCTACTAATTCTTGTCCTAAAGGTAATTTTCCAGAGTTTAAAACACGAACATAAACAATATTGTCTTGCTTATTTTTAAAGCTTAATTTGTTATTGCCATTGGTTACTTTAAGCTCTCTTTGTGCAATAGCACTTTTTGTCTTTATGCTTTCAGTTTTACCATTAATTGTATATTCTAAGTCTAAAGATTTTCCGCCATTGGCTTTAACCATTTTTGCCATAGCAAGCAAACTATACGCTGTTGTTTGTGTACTCATCCAGCGGTTGCTAGATAGATCTTTTGCTAAGGTTTTAGATAATTCCTGCATTCTAGAATCTTTAGTTAATACCATAGTTTCTAATGCCATTGCACGGTTTCTATCTATAGATCCGTAAGTGTAATAGTTATATCTAGGTGCTACAAATTCTATATTTGCTGTTTTAGAAATTGCTTTACTAGCTTCTGTTTGCCCGGCTAATGCATAGGCCGCTGCTAGTCTCCATTTCGCTTCGTTAGAAATCTCACTAAATTCTTTAAGTCTGTTCATTGCTCCTAAATCTGGACTTCCTGCTAAAGCTAAAGTGTATAATCTATAGGCTTGTGCTAAATCGCTATTGTAAGTTTTGTAGCTTGGTCTCCAGCTTCTAGCTGCTTTTTTTTGGTATTTTATCCAATTACTTTTGAAGGTGAGCGGAAGTACGAATCCTAGCTTTTCGGCTTCAATCATAAAGTGACCAGAATAACTCGTTCCCCAATCATTAGCATTGTTTTCTCCCATCCAGTAACTCATACCTCCATTTGGTCTTTGGAAATTTCCTAAACGTTTAATTCCGTTTTCGATATTAGATTGAATTTCTTGTTTTTTCTTGAACGGAATATCAAAAATCTCATTTAAATATAACTGCGGAAACACTCCTGACGTCGTTTGTTCTACACAACCATGAGGATATTGTACTAAATATTGTAATCTTCTAGAGAAATCCATAGGAGGCATAGTTGAAAACTCAACCGTTGCACTATTTGAATTAACTACTCCAAACGTATCGAAATCTAAGCTTACTGAAGCAGATTTCTCTAAAGTTTGATCGAGCGCTTTAGAACTTATTGGGTTTACATTCTCTACATCTAATTCTACTTTGTAAGTCGATTTTTCACCATTTCCGGTAGCAATAACTTCTACTGTGTTTATGCCATTTGCTTGACTTACATCTAGCTCGAAATAAGCCATTTGCTCGTCTGGTTTAGCAAACGATAATTTTTTAGATTGCTCACCAATTATTTTAATACCATTACTTAATTTAAGTTTAATATCAACATTTTTAATGTTAGGTTCCATTGCAAAAACGGTAACAGGAAGCGTTACTTTTTCACCAGGACTTAATTTTCTTGGTAAAGTTGCTAAAACCATTAATGACTTTTTTACTTCTACAGATTTGTCTGTGCTTCCATAAGCTTCAGTTTTGGTATTTCCTGCAACTACCATTGTTCTTACGGCTCCAATATAATTTGGCATTTTAATGGTATGCGTTTTTCTTCCGCCAGCTTCCATTTTAAAAGGACCTAATACTTTTACAACAGGCTTGAAGCGGTTTGCTTTTTTGTTTTTACCTCCATCAGCACTTCCATCTCCACCAATAGCGAATATTTGATCTATACTTCCGCTATAAGCGCCAATAACATCATCATAAATATCCCAAGTTTTTACACCTAAAGCTTCTCTAGCATAGAATGCAGACCACGCATTTGGTGTTTTAAATCGAGTTAAATCTAGTAAGCCTTCTTCTACCATTGCAATAGTATAAGTCATGGCTTTGTTGTTTTTTTCTGAAACAATAACCGTAAACTCTTCTTCGGGACGTAAAACGCTAGGCATTCTAATTTCTGGTTCTAGTTTAGTGTTTGGATCTTCAACTAGAATTGGGATGACACCATATAAACGTAATGGTAAATCGTTAGCAGTTTGTGCGTGTGGTTGTAATAATGAAATGTTTACAAACACATTTGGTGCCATTGCTTTAGTAATAGGAATATTTACAACAGTTTCTCCTGCTTTTGTTTTTACCCATTTGTACTCAATAACTTCTGTGCCGTTTTCTATAGAAATTAATGCACGACCTTCTGTTCCTGATGGGAATGTTATTTTTGCTGTTTCACCAACATTGTAATTTTCTTTATCTGCTGAAAAAACTAACATTTTAGCAGCTTCTTTATCTCCGCTTGGTTGTTTTTTCCACCAATTTTTGTAGAAATAAGCTGTACGACCGGTTGCGTGACCACTTTTAGGATCGTAAACACGAATTAAATAACGTCCGCCTTCTTCTTCGGGAACATTAATAGTTAAGCTTGCTTTTCCTTTTGCATCTGTATTGATTTTGCTACTGATAAAAGGTTTGTGGAACGAGCTCGATGTGTATTTTGATAAATTGTCGTAAGATGAGTTCCACCACCAACGCCATTCTACTTTATAAACTTTTACTTCTAATCCGTTTCTTTTTATAGGATTTCCTTGATCGTCTACTACAACAATGTCAAAGGTTTGGTTTTCATCGGTATAAAAAGAACCGTAAGCACGACCTTTAGGCGAACGCAGTCCTACAAAAGATTTATAAGGCGCATATTGTTTTGTAAAAGCATCCATAGAGAAATCCCCACCATTCTCGAAAGCGCGTACTAGAAACTGTACGTTAAGCATTCCTGGCGCATTTTGTCCTACGCTTAGTTTGTTCTTTATTTCGGTAAAACCGTCTTCATCTACATTGCCTTCAAAAACATTTAATTCTTCTTGAGAAAAAGAACGCGAAGGATCTCTAAATACATACTCTTTGTAGTTTTTAAAAGGAGAATATGCGTTGCTAAATTTTGCTTTAATTTCGGTTTTAACATTTTTAGCAGGTGCTCCATGTAGCCAGTTTACGTTAAGTGTTCCGTTTAATGCTTCGCTACCAGAGAGTATTTCATCTTTAAAATCTACTTTAATTTTTAATCGGTTTGGTTTTACTGTTTCAACTTTTAAACCTTTGTAAAAAGTAGCACCACCAACACTTACTTTAGCATTCCAATTACCTGTTTTGTTATCGGTAGAAGTTGGTACTGTAAAGGTGTAAAAATCGTTAACACTTTCGCTAGTTATTTTCTTGTAAGCTAATTTGCCATTAGGATCTGTAACTTCCATTTTTACAGGATGACCTTTAGGTAATTTGTTACCATTATCGTCTAGTATAAATGTAAGGTGAAGTGAGTCTCCAGGTCTCCAAACACCACGTTCGCCATAAATATAGCCTTTTAGACCACGTTGTAAATGGTTTCCAGAAACATCGAACTTACTAAGGGATAAAGCTTGTCCGTCCCTTAGTTTAATATATGTTTTATTATTGCCTTTGCTTACAATAACAAATGAAGCATGGCTATTAGTTTCTGTTTTTGCTAAACCTTCTTGGTCTGTTGTTGTACTAGAAATCTCTTGTTGTTGGTAGTTGTATAATGTTATTTTGGCACCAGCTTCAATATTGGTATTTAATATGTTTGTTACCGCAAAGTAGTAATTGTTATTTGCGCCTTTTTTTACAATAACACCTAAGTTTGATGCTAGTAAATTTTGAGACACTTCGCGATCTTCATTATAATAGGCATCGTGACATGGGTTGTCGTATTCTCTCCAGTTGTAGTTTCTACTTCTGTACCTGTAAGTTATATTATCCCAGTATTCTTCTTCACGAAGGTTGTCGTCTTCAGTTGTGCTTTCATTATAATCTCCGTAGTAATCTTCTTCGTAATACTCGTCTTCGTAGTAATCGTCATTATCTTCAGAATTTGTTATGTTTTGGTTTACAGAGCAATCATAAAAAGAATATTCCTTTTTAAAAGTTAACTCAATTCTGTAAAGCGCACCCGGATCTGCATTAAATATTTTAGAAAGATCTGCACTGTAAGTTTTCCATTTGCCAGTGTTTTCTACGCCATCATTTATTAGGGTAATCGTTTGTTTTGCTATTCTTCTACCAACTTGTTTTATGCTGTTGTTATTACCGCCTTGTAACTCGTTGTCTTGTAAAAACTGGAGCACATTGTCTTCGTATATTTTAATAACCCTTAAGTCTACTTTTTTAAGGTTTACGGCTTCAAAATTAAATTTTAATTCTTGTGAGTTTGGTAGTATTACACCGCTATTTACTAATCTTACTTGAGGTTTAACTTCTTCGAAAGAAATGGTTTCAGAAAAAGGTTTTTTCAATTTATAACCTTCCGTGTTTTTTATGCCTTGAAAAATATCTACTTGAACATTTCCTGTTATTTTAGAATCTGGATAGGCTTTTAAAACATTTCCGTCTACAATGTATTTTGGGTTTTTTGTATTCTGAATAGTTACTAAGCCATCAAAATTTTGCTGCTTTTTAATAGGATCGGAAAAGTTGATAGATAGATACTGTTCTGGATTTTGTACAACATCTATTTTGGTAATTGTAAAGTTGTTTTTACCAGGTATAATAACTGTATTTTCACCAGAATTATCTGCGTCTATTGCTTTTCCATTCCATTTTACTAAAATCTCACTATCCTCAATCTTACGACTTATGCTATCAATTTTAAATTCGAAAGCTCTTGCAGGTACGCGCTCTTCGTTCCATTCTATATTTAATTTTTTCCCTCCTTGTGATGCTTCAATTAATTCCTTTGCTTGTTCTGTGGTAATATTATCTGCAGATTTTACAACGCCTAATAAATATTGCCATTCCTTGTCGTAAGATTGTAAATTGTTTGTGCTTACATTAAAGTTAGGTGCTATGGTTTTAAATTGAAAAGTATATTCTGAAAAACCAGAAGGCATATCGTTGTAAATCTTATCTAATTTTACGGTTACCGAATATTCTGTATCTGGTTTTAAATTTTCGTTAGGTGTAAAAGTTAAAGCGTGTTTATTGGCTACTTTTAAATTTCCAGAAACATTAGGAGAAATAGAGATTATGCTTGCGTCAATTTCGTTTCCAATCTCCCACGCTTTAACTTCCTTAGCTAAGCTGATTTGAACACTACTTGTTTTAGAAACTAAACCAGAAGTTGTATAGCTTATATAGTCTTTAAATTTAAAAAGGTTGTCGGTTTCGGTTGCTTTCTTTTTACAGGATAGTGCCATGGAGATACAGAGTATCAGGGTGAAAATTGATTTTAGTTGCATAGGAGTTGGATTTTGAAGTTAATTGCGATGAAAGAAAACAGGTAAGAGTATTCTTGTTAATGTAATTACGCTTAAATGTTTTGTTTTGGTCTTTGGGTATTTGTTATGATTTTGTTAAAATTTTATTCCTTAGAATTAATAATATCATGTATTAGTTCTCTGTACTTCAAAGATAAAAAAACAAAAAGTGAAAAGATAGACCTTATTCAGTTAAAGTAGGATCCCTGAAAATTGGGGGTTTACTGTTGTCTCTTTTTGCTTTAATATGATAAAATAGACTTGTGATTTTAGATAATTAATTGTGCGTTTTTTAAAATTGCAATAATTTATAAATCGCAGATTTATTAGTATATTTACATGAAAATTTAATAATTCATAAAAACATAAGATATATAATGGCAATTTCAGCTGATTTCGGAATAAAAGAAGCACTAAAACAATTGGGTGTTAAAGAAGTAAACGACGGAACATCTACAGGTTTAAATAACTTTGGAAGTGGAGAAACAATTTCTTCATATTCTCCAACAGATGGATCTTTAATTGGAAAAGTTACAACAACTACAAAAGCAGACTACGAGAAAGTAATGGAATCAGCAACAGCTGCATTTACATCTTTTAGAGCAATGCCTGCACCTCAAAGAGGTGAGATTGTGCGTCAGTTTGGTAATAAATTAAGAGAATTAAAAGAACCTTTAGGAAAGTTAGTTTCTTACGAAATGGGGAAATCTTTGCAAGAAGGTTATGGAGAGGTTCAAGAAATGATTGACATCTGTGATTTCGCAGTAGGTTTATCAAGACAATTAAATGGGCAAACAATCCCATCTGAACGTCCAGGGCACGTTATGCGTGAGCAATGGCATTCTATAGGTGTTGTTGGTATTATTTCTGCATTTAACTTCCCAGTTGCAGTTTGGGCTTGGAATACAGCTTTGGCTTGGGTTTGTGGTGATGTTTGTGTTTGGAAAGGATCTGAAAAAGCTCCTTTATGTTCAATTGCTTGTCAGAA
Organism: Lacinutrix algicola; assembly: GCF_001418085.1. GTDB lineage: Bacteria > Bacteroidota > Bacteroidia > Flavobacteriales > Flavobacteriaceae > Lacinutrix > Lacinutrix algicola. The sequence continues at coordinate 98,806 of NZ_LIQH01000034.1, read as the reverse complement.
TATAATTGCTACAGTATTAAAAGAAAATAATTTACCAGAAGGTATTTCTTGTATTATTAATGGAGACTACAAAGTAGGCGAAATGATGACTACAGATCATAGAATTCCGTTAATATCTGCGACAGGTTCTACTAGAATGGGACGTATTGTTGGTGCAACAGTTGCTGAACGTTTTGGAAAATCTTTATTAGAGTTAGGTGGAAATAATGCAATTATTATTACGCCAACTGCAGATTTAAAAGTAGTTGTTCCTGGTGCTGTATTTGGTGCTGTTGGAACTTGTGGACAACGTTGTACATCTACAAGAAGATTAATTATTCACGAATCGGTTTACGATAAAGTAAGAGATGCTATTGTTGGTGCTTATGGGCAATTAACAATTGGTAATCCTTTAGATGAAAAAAATCATATTGGACCATTAATAGATAAAGACTCTGTAAACACTTATTTAGCAGCTATTGAAAAAGCCAAAGCTGAAGGTGGAAATGTATTAGTAGAAGGTGGTGTTTTAGAAGGTGAAGGATATGAATCTGGATGCTACGTAAAACCAGCTATTATTGAAGCTAAAAATGATTTCGAAATTGTACAGTCTGAAACTTTTGCTCCTGTTTTATATTTAATAAAATACTCTGGAGACGTTGAAAATGCTATTGGTGTTCAAAACGGTGTTGCTCAAGGCTTATCTTCTGCAATTATGACTAACGAATTAAAAGAGGCTGAAAAGTTCTTATCATTCGCAGGATCAGATTGTGGTATTGCAAATGTAAATATTGGAACATCGGGTGCCGAAATTGGTGGTGCTTTTGGTGGAGAAAAAGAAACTGGTGGTGGACGTGAGTCTGGATCAGATGCTTGGAAAGTTTATATGAGAAGACAAACAAATACTGTAAATTATTCAGATGAATTGCCTTTAGCACAAGGTATTAAGTTTGACCTATAATATTTAAGTATTAAGTTATATTGTTAAGCCACATCGAAAGATGTGGTTTTTTTTATGTTTAGACGCAACCTTTTTAGTTTTCTTGCATCTATAAAAAAGTAGTACTAACCAAACGAAACACACATGTATAAAAAAACCACGCTTATACTATTAGTAATATTTTTTGTTTTTAGTTGCGAAGTGCAATTCGATAGAAATATTAGAATTGAGACTACTGGTAAAACGGTAGATGAGAATAGTATTGCTATTCCAAATTTATTTGTCGGTGTTTTTACTGAAGCAGCAAGGTTTATAGGTTTTTATCCTACTTTAAATGGAGATAGAGAGTATCTTTTAGGGAGTAGTAATAGTGATGAGAATGGAGATTTCTCTGTAACGTCTTTGTTTGATAGTGATCAAGATTTTTTCATTTTTGTAGATGGAGGAGATTCGCGTACAAATTATATTTATTCTTCAGATACTTTTGATTTTGAGCCTCAAAATTTTATTTTCAACCTTGATGAGGTTAGTTTAAAAAAGAAAGCAAATATCAATTTAAATATTACAAGAACAAGTGCTCTTGGAACAGCTCTTGACTTTTATATAAGTTACCAAAGCCCATTATGTGAAGAGGTTTTTGTAAACGGTGTTTTAGATGAAGCTCTTAGTAATTGTAATAGAGTGGAATCTGTATTTAGAACTCTAAATGATGATAGTCCTAACTATGAAAAAACTTCAAACTCTTTTATAACGGGAACAATTGAGTTTGGTTATAGTATTAATGGTGGTGCAGAAACAATAGAAACTTTTATAATTAATCAAGAAAATTATGACATCAACTTCAGTTATTAAGTTTGTATCCGTTTTATTGTTTTCTATGTTTACACTGTCAATATGGTGTCAAGAGGTAGAACCTAAATATAATAATGATGGTGTAGGTCATTCTACGCTCGATTATGGTGTTAAGGGATCTTTTGGTATTGCTTATAATGTTGTTAATCCATCTGGTGATAAGTATTTTGGTTTGGCTTATAAAGGAAAAGGAGGCTATGCCTTAAAATTTAAACTGTTTGTTTATGATGGTTTCTTTTTAGGAGGCTCCTCGGGATTTTCTTACTTCGAAAATACCAATATTGAAATAACAGGTAATTACGATAAAACACGTGTTGGTAGTCATTATTTATTTTTAGGATATGAATACCGTCCTGTAGAAAAACTAGCGTTTAATGTTAATGCGAGCCTTTTTGGAGAAGCTAGGCATAAAAATGAATATAACGCTGGTAATGAGTCGTACCAGATAGATAAGGCAAAAATAAGAGCTTTTGAAGTTAGTCTAGATTACTTTGTTGCTCCAAATTTCTCTATTAACGTTTATTATACTTATCGAAACGATAAAACTAAAATTAAAACGTCTTCAGATTTGCAATCACGTTTCGATCGCGCTCAATTTTCTATTATTGGTTTGGGTGTAAATTTTCAATTTGGAAAAGAAGCTATTATCTCTAGTTTTAAAAATAAATAACTACAACTTCTATTTTAAATATATTTGTTGTTTTATCTTAAATAATATTGATTTAATCGATTTTTAACACCTTGATTTTTAATTTATTAAAAAAACCGTTAAAATTTAATGGTTTTTTAATAACTTGAGGGTTACTAACTTAAATCAAAATTATAATGAGTAAAAAAACCAGTTATCTTCTTGGTCTTTTGTTAACCATTATTCTTGGTACTATTCTGTGTTATTTCTTTTGTTGCAAGCCGTGTTTGGAAGCTTCAAATAAAGAGGCGGAAATCGAGAATAGTGTTACAGAGCCAGAAGTAAAAGCCGCAACAAAAAATGCTTTTTCAGTAATAGATTCGAAAAGTAGTTTAAAATTTGATGCTAACGAGAACTTTAATTTTAAAGGTTCTGCTTTTTCTATTTTAGAACCAGTGTCTGAAGGTTTAAAAGCGCAATTAGAAAGGATATCAATCTACTTAAAGGATAATCCTACTAAAAGCATTGATATTACAGGACATTATACTAGTGATGAAAATAATACATCAGCATTTCCTAATCTTGGATTAGCGAGAGCAAATGCTGTTAAAAATTATTTTGTAGCTCATGGTGTGTCTTCTAAAGTAATAAGCACATATGGTAAGCTAGATGCTAGTTTGGTGCCAGATACTTCAAATACTTATTTTGGTCCTTTATCCTATACTATTAAAACTAGAGATGCTAATGATACTAGTCAAGTTGATGAATTAAAAGAGCTTCATGATGCTATAGTTGCTAATCCTTTAGTATTGTATTTTGATACCGCTTCGGCATCAATAAATCTTAATACAGAGCAGCGTGAAAAAGTATCTAAAATGGTAAGATATATAGATAAGGCAGATAATGCTTCTATAAAAACAATAGGTCATACGGATAATACTGGAAATCGAGATAATAACGTGAGATTAGGTTTAGATAGGGCAGAATTTGCTAAAAGTTATTTAGTAAGAAACGGAATCTCTTCTAGTAATATTAATTCTTCTTCTAAAGGACCAGACGATCCAATTGCAGATAATAGTACAGACGAAGGTCAGGCAAAAAATAGAAGAGTAGTAGTAACATTAAACTAACAATTAAAAACGTATATAATTATGACTTTATTAATATCAAACATACCATGCTGGTTAATACCATTATTAGTAGGAGTAATTTGTGGAATTTTAGGCTACCTATTGGGTCGACTTTTAGGTGGTGGTAGTGATGAGACTACAAAGCAAATAGACGTAGATGTTTACAAAAATAGAATAGCAAAATTAGAAGCAGATTTAGAGGCTTGTAAGTCTAGTAAAAAATCTACATTTTCAGGAGGTAATTCTTCTAGAGAGGTAGCAGCAGCGCCAATAGAAAATAAAGCAGTGTCAAGTTTTGTTGCAGAGGCAGTTTCTGAGAATTCTAGTGGAGTAATTGCAGTCGCTTTCGATGCAGTAGCAGCAAAAGCTGTAATTGGAAAAAAAGTAAATCAAGATGATTTAACCGTTGTTGAGGGTATTGGGCCAAAAATTAAAGAGTTGTTTCACAACCACGATGTAACTACTTGGGCTGGATTAGCAGATTGTACTGTAGAGAAATGTCAAGAAATTTTAAGTAGTGGAGGGAAGCGTTTCGAGATACACAAGCCAGGTACTTGGCCAGAGCAGGCTAAGATGGCTGCTTTAGGACAATGGCAAAAATTAAAAGAGTGGCAAGATGTTTTAGATGGTGGAAAATAAAGACCAATTAGTATCTTAAAACCCAAAACCGTTGCTTCAAAAGGAGTAGCGGTTTTTTTTTATAATTTTATTTCAATGTTGTTAATTGTATTTTACTTTACGTAAAATTCTAAGTGATTCTTTATAGTGTGTATAAGCAGTATTGCTATGGTTTTTTAAATAAGGTTTAGCGTCGATTAGTTTGTTTATGGCTTCGTGAAAGCCATTTAAATAGCAAAGAAGAAATGTGGCAGGTAAATTATTAACATCCTTTTCTTGCAATACTGTGAGTGGCTTTCCTTTTTTTAAAGCGTCTAACAATGCATTATTGGAGTTGTAAATATGGTGTAGTGTTTTTGTATTGAATTTAGGAGGCTGAAAAACCAAAGTAGATTCAATAGTATAGCTCGCGTTATCATGAAATTGAATAACCGTTTCTTCTAACGGATAGTATTTATTGTTATTCTGAAGTCCTAAGGAGACGTATTCTGTAATTTTAAAACTATCGTTGTCAAATAATATTGAAACCTCGTCTAAGGCTGAATAAAATAAACGCACCTGCTCGTTAATAAGTTCTATGTCTACGCGAGAGAAAAACACTTCTTTTTTAACTTCTTTTTTCTGTCCAGCCCAGCATAAAACAAAATATTCTTTAAAGACTTTATATTGTGGATTGTAGTCTTTTCGCTTGTTCATGAAATTGAAAACACTATCAAGTGTATGTTCTATATTATTATGCGAGTTGTTTTCAATGGCTTCAACAATTTTAGAATTTACATCTTTAATTTCGCTTGTAAAAACCTTGGGCATACTTATGCTTCCATCTCTAAAAAAGATAGTGCCTCCATAGTATTTCCAAATGTTTTTTCTTAAGGAGGTTAAGTCTTCAATAGCTCGAATAGTAACTAAACCAACAACTTTATGATCTGGTAAATGTGGAAACGGAATGTTTTCGTATTGTACAATTGGAGGATTGCTGAGGTAAGCATTTACTAAATTTTGAATTTTAGAATCGTCAAAAAAATCAACACCAACAATAGTGTTGTCTTCGTCTTCAACTCCAATAACAATGAAGGAATTATTTTGAGGATTGCTATTAGAAAGTGCGCAAACATGTTTTAAGAATTTAGCTTTTCCTTCTTTTTGCCCAATATCTATTTTTCGTTTTTTATCATAAAAACTATTCTCATCGTTGTGAGCTAGTAAATTTTTAATTAAAAGACGTTTGTTAATCATGGTAACTTTTTGTGAAATTTGGAGTTGTATTAGTTGGTGTTTGTCAGTTTAGTTTCGGCAATAATAACTCCGAATTCACCTTCTAATTTTTTGTATTGTTTTGAAGGTAAGTATGTTTTAGAGACAAATCCATCTAAATATAGTGCATTTTCACAACCATTATTTTTAAAGAAAGAAGCAAAGTCGTAAAAATTAATTTTCTCTTTAGACATCGCAAATAAAAGGTCTCCATTTGGTAAGACTCCAACACCGTTTCTAGTATTTAAATTAGAAGAACCTTTGTTAAATTTTGGATGTAATACTCCATTAATTACCAGCATTGGACCAGATTGGGTTGCGTAATAAATATCTTTATAAATTTTTAAATCCTGTGTTTTAGTAATTACTGGTATGCCATTTTTGGTAATTAAAAATACGCCATTAGGCTGTAAGTAAAAATTTCCAAAACCATTATTAATGGTGTCTAATTTGGACAATGTTTTACCTTTTTCTACATATAAGCCTTGTGGTGAATAGTCTTTTTTAAACATGCCTCCATTCATTGCGAAAAGGAGTTCTTTATTATTGGTTTCAACTTCCTTTTTAAGACTTTTAAAAGTTTTAATAATACTATCTTTTTTATTTTTCCAATAGAATTTTAAAGACGTCTTTTTGGGATTTATAACATAACTTAGAATAGGAGTGTCTTTTGGTGTTGAAAAAGAAGTGTTTGAAATTGCAATTGTATTCTCAGTTTTTGTTTTGCATGAAAGAGTCACAAAACAACTGGTAAAAATATATACAACGATTCTTAATCTCATAATAATTCTATTTCTTTTTTAAGGTTTTCTCTAGCTTGAATTTCGTATTTACCTCTAAATGAATTTGTAAAGTATAACGTTTTTCTGTCTAAAAAGTGTTTTAACACATTCTTTCTACCAGGTTTATATATAAAATCTGGATAGATCTTATATTCTTTTCTAATGTTGCTAATGTATTTTTGATAAGTGTCCCAATCTGAACCTAAAATGGATAGGTCTATGTCTAAAAGGTATGCGTTGTCTCTGTTTTTATCTATAACTAATTCGTGTTTTTTAGTTGAGATAATCAGTTTTTTGATATTTTCTATTCTTTTTAAGACTAAATTGATTGATTTTAATCGTTTTTCAGCTAAAAGAGCGCTTTTTTCTTCGTTGTCCTTTTTTGAAGATTTATAGACGATATCGTGATACCAAATAGCGAATTGTAAGGCGTCTAAATCTTTAATTTCAGTTTTGTAAGTTTCTGCTTGCAACAACATATTATAAATATGCGTCAAATTATGGTAATGTCTGGTTTTGTTAGTGTAATTAGTTTCAATTTCAGTCCAAAGTTCTTCGGCTAAAGTAGTATTACAATATTTAGAAGCTAAGTTTTGCCACTCAATTTTTAACCAGTTTATCATATTTCTTTTTTTACAATAGTGCTACTAGCTTGTGCAGTGCAAAACATTAAAACATCCGCAATATTAACATGAGCCGGTCTTGAAATTGCAAAATAAATAACATCTGCAACATCTTCCGGTTGTAAGGCTTTGTATCCTTTGTAGACATTATCGGCTATAGTTTTTCCTTTAAAACGTACTTGAGAAAATTCAGTTTCTACTAGACCTGGATTTATAGCTGCTACTTTTATTCCAAATGGATTTAAGTCCATTCGCATGCCTTCGGTTACAGCAACTACGGCGTGTTTACTTGCGCAATACACGTTACCTTTTGGGTAAACTTCTTTTCCTGCCGAAGACCCAATATTAATAATATGTCCAGATTGTCTTTCTGTCATTTGCGGTATCACGGCTTTACTTACATAAAGTAAACCTTTTACGTTAATATCCATCATAGCATCCCAATCATCCAGGTTTCCTTCTTGTATTGGGTCTAGGCCATGTGCATTTCCAGCATTATTAATTAATATGTCTATATGTTTAAAGTTTTCTGGTAGTGATTCTATAGCAGAAAAAACAGCTTTTTTATCACGTACATCAAAGTTTAATATGTGTACGTCTGTAAGTTTGTTTAATCCTTTTTGTATGGTTTCTAATCGTTCCTGGCGTCTACCACAAATTATTAATCTAATACCTTGCTTTGCAAATTCGTGAGCTGTTGCTCTTCCAATCCCACTTGTTGCTCCTGTAATTAATGCTGTTTTTTTCAATGGTATATTTAGTTTTTATTCCCTTGTTAAGCAGGAATTATTTTATGAAATGCTAATAAAACCTTAAAAATACCAAAGAAATAGCTATAACTTCCTTTAAATGCTTGAATTTTTAACCAATTATTAACACGATTGCAAATAAATTATTAACAATTTGCATGTCTTAATATTCGATACTATATTGGACGTTTAAAATTTATTAAAAGATGGAAGAAACAGGTGCAATTGATATAAAATCAATTAACGAAAAAATTGAAAAAGAAAGTGCTTTTGTCGATTTACTAGTCTACGAAATGAACAAAGTAATCGTTGGTCAAACACATATGATCGAGCGTTTATTAATTGGTCTTTTGGGTCAAGGACATATTTTACTTGAAGGAGTTCCTGGTTTAGCAAAAACATTAGCTATTAACACGTTGTCTAAGGCAGTAGATGGTAGTTTTAGTCGTATTCAATTTACTCCAGATTTATTACCTTCAGATGTTGTGGGTACACTTATATACAACATGAAAGAGAATGATTTCTCTATTAAAAAAGGGCCAATTTTTGCAAATTTCGTGCTTGCCGATGAGATAAACAGAGCGCCAGCCAAAGTGCAATCTGCTTTATTAGAAGCTATGCAAGAAAAACAAGTTACTATTGGTGATGAAACTTTTGTTTTAGATAAACCATTTTTAGTAATGGCAACAATGAATCCTGTAGAACAAGAAGGTACATATCCATTGCCAGAAGCACAAGTAGATAGATTTATGCTTAAAACTGTTATTGATTATCCTAAAAAGGATGACGAACAGTTAATTATGAGAGCCAATTTAAAAGGGTCTTGGGAAAAAGTAAATCCTGTGGTTTCTGTAGCTCAAATTTTAAGAGCTCAAGAAGCTGTGAGAGAAGTATATATGGATGATAAAATTGAGAGATATATCTTAGATATTATTTTTGCAACACGTTATCCAGAACAATATAAGTTAGAAGATTTAAAGCCATTAATCTCTTTTGGTGCTTCTCCTCGTGGAAGTATTAACCTTGCTACAGCAGCAAAATGTTACGCCTTTATTAAGCGCCGTGGATATGTAATACCAGAAGATGTACGTGCGGTAGTGCATGATGTTTTACGTCACAGAATTGGTATTACTTATGAGGCTGAAGCCGAAAACATAACAAGCGAAGACATTATTAATAAGATTGTAAATGTAGTTGAGGTACCGTAAATGAGTTTGAAGTAATAGGTTTTTAGTTGGCAGTCGCTTACTCGAATTCTATTTGCACAGAGAAAACACATTACAATTCCGCATTTTTTGGACTGCTTACTGAATGCTGCATATTAAAAGAAAATGGATACTAAAGAATTACTAAAAAAAGTACGTAAAATCGAGATTAAGACGCGTCGTTTGTCTGATCATATCTTTGGAGGCGAATACCATTCGACTTTCAAAGGTCGTGGTATGACTTTTTCCGAAGTTCGCCAGTACCAATATGGAGATGATGTAAGAAATATAGATTGGAATGTTACAGCAAGAACTAATCTACCACACATTAAGGTTTTTGAAGAAGAAAGAGAGCTTACAATGCTTCTTATGGTTGATATTTCGGGTTCGGAGTTGTTTGGTACAGATCAACAATTTAAAAACGAAATCATCACCGAAATTTCTGCAACTTTAGCCTTTTCTGCAACCCAAAATAACGATAAAATAGGATTGATTTTATTTTCAGATGAAATCGAATTATATATTCCACCTAAAAAAGGACGTTCTCATGTATTGCGTATTATTCGCGAGTTAATTGAGCTTAAGCCAAAAAGTAAAGGTACAAACGTTGCCGAGGCTTTAAAATTCATGAGAAATGTCATGAAGAAAAAAGCAATTGTTTTTGTATTGAGCGATTTTATTGCTGACGATTATAAGCAAACATTAAAAATTGCAGCCGGAAAACATGATATTACCGGAATTCGTATTTACGACAAGAGTGAAGAGGCTATTCCAAATTTAGGTATGGTGCAAATGCAAGATACAGAATCTGGTGAACTTATGTTGGTAAATACAGGTTCTAAAAAAGTAAGGCAGAATTACAGTAAATTCTACAACGATAAGGTTGAATATTATAAAGATAGTTTTGCTAAATCTGGAGCAGGAACCATAGATTGCCGTGTAGATGAAAGTTACGTTAAAAAGTTATTAGGATATTTTAAAAGACGATAAGTTAAATGCCTAGTCGAGCACAGTCGAGACTTTAATTATAAAAATGAAAATAATACAATCAAATATTAAAAATGAAACAAAACAGAACATAACAATTGTTTTGTTTTCTTTCTTTGCTCTTTTTTCTCTGTTCTCATTTGGTCAAGTTAAAGCAACTATAGACTCTACTTCAATTAAAATTGGTGCACAAGTTACTTATAAAATTGAAGTTGATGTAGATACAACGTCGTTGGTTATTTTTCCTGAAGGCCAAACGTTTTCTCCTATGGAAATGATTGAGTCTTACACCATAGATACTACAAAAAAGAATGATAGATATAATCTGATTAAAAAATACGGATTAACACAATTCGATTCTGGAGTTTATACTATTCCAAAACAAAAAATATTAATTGGTTCTAAAGAATTTTATTCAGATTCTTTAAAAGTTGAAATTAGAGAAATTGTTGTAGATACTACAAAACAAGGATTGTATGATATTAAGCCAATAATACAAGTTGAAAAAAGTATTGGCAATTGGTGGAAATATCTACTGTTAATATTATTAATTGTTGCCTTAGTAGGTTTTCTATTATGGTGGTTTATTTGGAGGGTGAAACCATTAAGCGAAGAAGAGGAAATAGCTTTATTACCTCCTTACGACCGTGCTAAGTTAGCCTTGAAAAATTTAGATGAAACTAGTTACCTTCAAAACGAAAACTTAAAAGGTTATTATTCAGATTTAACGTTTATTATTAGAAAATATTTAGACGAGAAAGTTTACGATCGTGCTTTAGAAAGTACTACAGATGAGCTCGTTTCTAGATTGAATTTATTGAAAGATGGTAATCAAATAGAGTTGAGTAAAAACGATATTAGAAACATAGAAACCATTTTAAAACGTGCGGATTTAGTAAAGTTCGCAAAAGGGACACCCGATGTTGCTTTGGCAGAGATAGATAGAAATACTATAGATTTAGAAATAGATAACGTAAAGGAAGCATTGCCTGAGCCTACAGAGGAAGAAAAGCTTTTAGATAAGCAATATAAAGAAAATCAAGAACGTAGAAAGAAAACTAAAAAAATAGTATTAACCGTTGGTATTATTGGCTTTCTATTATTAAGCACGTTAATTGGTTTTGGGTATAAATACGGTTTTGGTTACGTAAAGGATACTATTTTAGGTCACGAAAATAAAGAGTTGTTAGAAGGCGAATGGATAACAAGTGCTTATGGTGTTCCGCCAATAATAATAGCAACTCCAAAGGTTTTAAAACGTATAGAAACACCAATTGTAGATGGTCAAGAAGATGCACCTAAATCGACTAGTTTTTCTTACGGAACAATGCTAGATGTTTTTTACGTCTCTGTAAATACATTACAGTTTCCCAAGCAAATGCGAGAAGCAGCAACGCAAGAACAAGCTAATACTCCAGAGGTTGACTTAGCCGAAATATCAGAGAAAGCACTACAAGAAATAGAATCTAAGGGTGCTAAAAATATTGTAGCGTTAAAATCTAAATTTAAAACAGTAAATGGAGCCGAAGGTTTAAAAACTTACGGTACCATGAATATACCATCTGAAGGAAGCAGTAAATTAAGAGAAGCTAAATTTGCTTTTGTGCTTTTTACAGCAGAAAATGTATTGCAGCAGGTTATTGTTATTTCTCCAGAAGACGATGCTTATGCAGACGAAATGGTAGAACGTATATTAAATTCAATAGAACTAAATCCAAAAACTGAATAATGTTTGAAGGCATAGAATTTTTAAACAAAGGTTTTTTCTGGTTGCTATTATTGCTACCATTAGCTTTGTTGTGGTATTTTTTTAAGAATAAGCAGCAAACTGCAGCACTTAATATTTCAAGCTTAAAAGGTTTTAAGGTAACTAATTCGTGGTTGCCAAAACTAAAACATTTATTATTTGCTCTAAGATTAGTTGCGCTAACCTTTTTAATAATTGCTTTAGCAAGACCAAGAACAGTCGATGTTTCTACAAAAACAAAAACGACACGAGGAATAGATATTGTTATGGCAATAGATGTTTCGGCAAGTATGTTGGCAAAAGATTTAAAGCCTAATAGACTTGATGCCTTAAAAGAAGTAGCATCACAGTTTATAAAAGGACGCCCTAACGATCGAATAGGTATTGTAGAATACGCAGGAGAGAGTTATACAAAAACACCAATTACAAGCGATAAAAGTATTGTTTTAAGCTCTCTTAACGATATTCATTATAATACAGTTATAGAAGGAGGAACAGCCATTGGAATGGGTTTAGCAACATCTGTAAATCGTTTAAAAGATAGTAAAGCAAAAAGTAAAGTTATTATTTTGCTAACAGATGGAGTAAATAATTCTGGATCTATAAACCCAAAAATAGCGAGTGAGCTAGCTGTAGAGTTTGGTATTAAAACATATACTATTGGCTTAGGAACAAACGGGATGACTTTGGCTCCAATTTCAATTAAACCAAATGGGCAATTTCAATACGGAAGAGTTAAAGTTGAAATTGATGAGGAATTACTAAAAGAAATAGCACAAGTTACAGGAGGAAAATACTTTAGAGCAACAAATAATAAAAAATTAGCAGAAATATACGACGAAATTAATAAGCTTGAAAAAACGGAGATTGAAGAGTTTAAGTTCTATAATTACGAAGAAAAATTTAGATGGTTTGTTTGGATAGCAGGCATTTTATTGTTGTTTGAATTATTGTTGAGAATTACTGTTTTTAGAAGTTTTGTTTAATAAATTATAAAAGCACAAATTAAAGATTAGATGCAATTAGAAGAGAAAATATGGTTTTGGGCATTGCTAATTATTCCAATAATTTTGGTGCTATTTTTAGTGCTTCAACTATGGAAACGTAAAACGCAGAATAAGTTTGCAAATCAGGCTATTTTAAAACGATTAAGCCCTAATAAGTCGCTCTTTAAATCTGTATTAAAGATTGTGGTTTTATGTTTGGCTTTTGCAAGTTTAACAATGGCTTTAGTAAATCCTAAAATTGGATCAAAATTAGAAACAGTAAAACGCGAAGGTGTTGATATTGTTTTTGCAGTGGATGTTTCTAAAAGTATGCTAGCAGAAGATATAGCACCAAATAGAATAGATAAATCCAAGCAATTGGTGACTCAAATTATAAATAATTTAACAAGTGATCGTGTTGGAATTATAGCTTATGCAGGTAAGGCATTCCCGCAATTGCCAATTACAACAGACTATGGGTCTGCAAAAATGTTTCTTCAAAACATGAATACAGATATGATGTCTTCTCAAGGAACGGCAATCAATGAAGCAATAGAATTAGCAAAAACATATTATGATGACGACCAGCAAACCAATCGTGTTTTGGTTATTATTTCTGATGGAGAGGACCATAGTGAAGCAGCTGCAAGAGTAGCCGAAGAAGCTAGTGAAGCTGGTATTAGAATTTTTACTATTGGCGTTGGTAGCGAAAAAGGAGGTCCAATCCCTATTAAGCGTAATGGTGTTATTTTAAATTATAAAAAAGACAGACAAGGCGAAACTGTTATTACAAAACTAAACGAAGAGACGCTTAAAAACATTGCTAAATCTGCAAATGGTGTTTATATTAATGGAAATAATACAGGAAAAGTAGTAGAAGAAATAAGAGATATTTTAAATAAAATGGATAAAACCGAATTCGAATCTAAGCAATTTGCAGCTTACGAATCTCAATTTCAATGGTTTTTAGGTTTTGGAATATTGCTTTTATTTATAGATATCTTTTTATTAGAACGAAAAACAGCTTGGTTAAAGAAATTGAATTTGTTTAATGAAAATTTATAGAGAACACTAAACAACTTTATAAATTCATTAACACAAACAAAATCAGGTCTTTCATATATTTAGAGGCTTAATAATATTAGAAAACAGTTTCCAATTTTAAGTAAAGTAAACATGAAAAACATAATAACCTACATATTAATTTTAACTGTTTCTTTTGGCTTTGCTCAGCAAGAGGACGCTAAAGAAACGCTTCAAAAGTTAAATGAGAAAACTAATAATTTAATTAGTGATGCTAACGATTTAGCTAGTAGCGATGCATTTGTTTCAGCAGAAATGGAATACCGAAAAGCGATCTCTGGCAAGCCAGAAAGTGTCGCAGGAACTTATAATCTAGGACACTCTTATTACAAAAAAGGCAATTTTGAAGAAGCTTTGTTTCGTAATCAACAAGCAGCAAAATATGCAACAGACAAATTAGAAAAGCACAGCGCTTTTCATAACATAGGAAACATTTTAATGCAAGAAGAAAAGTGTAGTGAAGCTGCAGAAGCTTTTAAAAATGCATTAAGAAATAACCCTTTAGACGAAGAAACACGTTATAATTATGCTTTAGCTAAAGAGTGTGCTAAAAATCAAGAGCCACCTCAAGAAGAAGATAATAAAGACGATAAAGACAAGGATAAAAAAGAAAACGAAGACCAGCAAGATCAAGATAAAAAGGAAGACGAAGGAGATAATAAAGAAGATAATCAAGATAAAGGAGACGACGATAAAAAAGAAGGCGAAGACAAAGAAGATGAAGGGAAGCCTGATGAAGAAAAAGAAAAAGATGGTAAAGGAGACGACCAGAAAAAAGAGCAACAAAAACCACAACAGCAACCAGGAAAATTATCGCCTCAGCAAATAAAAAATCTATTGGAAGCAATGGATAATCAAGAGCAGAAAGTACAAGATAAAATGAATGCCGAAAAAGCAAAAGGTGCTAAAATACAAACAGAAAAAGACTGGTAGATAAAAGTAAAGAAGTTGCTAACTTGAGCTTCGAATATTTATATTGTCCTAAAATTTTGAGAATAGGAATCCAGAATAAATTAGTAATGAAATTAAAAAAACACATAGCAATTTTACTCTTTATACTTTTTTCAAGTATAGTAGGAGCACAGGTGCAGTTTCAAGCTAGAGTAAGTAAAAAAACTTTAGGGTTAAACGAGCGTTTACGCGTAGATTTTTCTATGAATAAAGATGGAGATAACTTTAGTTCTCCTGGTTTCGATGGTTTCGATGTGGTTGGTGGTCCAAACCAATCTGTTAGTAATTCTTGGATAAACGGAAAGCGCTCTTTCGAGAAAACATACAGCTATTTCTTATCTCCAAAAAGAAAAGGAAATTTAATGATAGAGTCTGCTAGCATAGAAATTGATGGTCAAACTTATAAAACTAATGCCATTGTAGTTAAAGTTACTAAAGAGATACAGAAACCAAAAGATCCAAGTATGGCTGTTGCTAGTGATAATATTCATTTGGTAGCAGAGGTTTCTAAGGTTAATCCTTATTTAAACGAAGCTATTACTGTAGTTTATAAATTATATGTTGCACCAAATACTGGCGTTAGTAATTGGAGAGAAACAGATAATCCTGAGTACGACGATTTTTGGAGCCAGCATATTAATCCAAAAGGATTAAAAATAGAAAAAGGGCAGTACAAAGGAGAAGATTATCAATATGTAGTTTTACGTAGAACAGTTTTATATCCTCAAAAAACAGGAAAATTAATTATAGAGCCTTTAAAGCTTGATGTTACCGCAGATATACCAACTAAAAGGCGTGATATTTTTGGACAGCGTTTAATGAGTAAAGTTAACGTTCCTGTGTCTGCAGGAAGACGAACAATAGATGTAAAGCCATTACCAGAAGTAGGGAAGCCATTAGATTTTTCTGGAGCAGTTGGAGACTTTAAATTTAATTTAAGTACATCTAAGAGCGAACTTAATGCTAATGAGTCTATGCAAGCTAAAGTAACAGTTTCAGGTAAAGGAAATTTAAAATTATTATCCTTACCAAAACTTACATTGCCTAATTCTCTTGAGGTTTACGAGCCAGAACATAGCGAAAGTGTACGTACAAACTTAGGTGGTATGCAAGGTGAGATTTCAGATAGTTATACTATTGTACCACAGTATAAAGGTAAATACCCAATACCAACAATTTCATTTTCTTATTTCGATTTAAATACCGAATCTTATAAGCGCATATCGTCTAACGAAACTATTGTTAATGTTCTTGAAGGTCCTGTTTACGGTGCTTCAGATAACGCTTTAATTAGTGAAGGAGCCGAAAAACAAAATATTGTTTTAAATAATAATCAGTTTGCGTTTATTAAAACAGAAGCTAATTTAATTTCAAAAACAGAAACGTATTTCTTTAAGTCAAAATTATTTTGGGCGAGTTTATTGTCTCCATTATTACTAATTCCTTTAGCTATTATTTTTAGACGTAAAAAAGAAGAGCGTGCAGGAGATCTAGTTGGTAATAGATTACGAAAAGCAGATAAATTAGCGAAGAAGTATTTAGGAGAGGCTAAAAAAGCATTAGGACAAAAAGAAGCATTTTATGTAGCTTTAGAAAAAGCGTTACATAATTATTTAAAGGCGAAACTAAATATAGAAACTAGCGATTTAAGTAAAGATAAAATCAAAGTACTCTTGTTAGAACGCAAAGTGGAAAATACTGTTGTAACAGATTTTGAAAATATTTTAGAAAATTGTGAATTAGCAAGATATACGCCAATTACAACGGTTACAATGCAACAAGACTATGAAAAATCGGCTAGTGCAATTAACCTAATAGATAAACAGATTAGATAAAATATTTTTCATTTCTATTGATATAGGAATACTTAAACAATGAAAAAAACACTCTACATACTCTTATTTTTTATAGGAAGTCTTTCGGCTCAAAACGAGAAAATCTTCGATCAAGCTAACGTGCTTTATAACGAAGGTAAATACGCAGAAGCTATAGATAGATACGAAGTGATTTTAAATACAGATAAACACTCTGCAGAGTTGTATTTTAATATCGCAAATGCGCACTATAAACTTAATAACATTGCACCTTCAGTTTATTATTATGAAAAAGCATTAGCATTAAAACCTAAAGATAAGGACATACAAGGTAATCTAGCATTTGCTAATAATATGAGAATTGATGCTATAGATAATTTACCAGAAGTAGGTTTAACTAGATTTGTAAAAAAGGCAATCAATGCCTTGTCTTTTGATGGTTGGGCAAAGCTTTCTATTGGTTTAGTCGTTCTGTTTGTGTTATTTTATTTACTGTATTATTTTACTTTTGGTACAGGAAAAAAACGTTTTTATTTTGTTACTAGTACACTATCAATTGTATTAGCATTAGTAGCATTGGTATTTACTTTTTACAGCTACAGTTTGGTGCGAAAAAATAATCCAGCAATTATTTTTGCAAAAGAATCTAAAGTAAAAAGTGAACCTAATTTGAGGAGTGACGAGGCTTTTGTTTTACATGAGGGTACTAAAGTTCAGGTTTTAGATACTGTAAAAAATTGGAAAAAAATTAAGCTTAGTGATGGTAAAACAGGCTGGATAAAAGATGGAGATTTAAAATTATTAAATAATATTTAGATATTATTTAACATTTTAAATGTTTCTTTAACATTATATTTGCGTCTTGAATTATAAATTAAATATGCCTAAAAAACACATATCTATATTCTTTACCATATTATTTTTGGCCATAATTACTGCGCCATCTATAATTATGGCTCTAGATGATACTGTAGATATATCTGTTTTTTATAGCCTTTCTGAGGAAGAAGAAGAAATTAAGCATGCAAAACTGCTTTTCTCTGATAACGAAGAAGATTTAGATTATTTAAGAAGTGTTTTAAAAACGAATAACTTGTGTTATTTTTTTAAAAACTATTCAAAACCTCACTTAAACCTCATTTCTCCACCACCTGATTTTATTTAATATTTTATCGTTAGGACATTTTTTGTCCCCAAAAAAATATTAAAAATAACTATTGATGACTATTCAATAGTATAAAATCAAATTATAAATGTTTAAAACATTAAAAAGCGACTTGCCTGCAAGTGTCGTTGTATTTTTCGTTGCATTACCATTATGTTTAGGTATTGCTTTAGCTAGTGGAGCACCTCTTTTTTCAGGATTAATAGCTGGTATTATTGGAGGAATTGTAGTAGGAGCCTTAAGTGGTTCTAAAATTGGAGTTAGTGGACCTGCAGCAGGTCTTGCTGCTATTGTATTAACAGCAATTGGTACTTTAGGAGGTTACGAAAACTTTCTTGTTGCTGTAGTTTTGGGAGGTGTAATACAGTTAGTTTTTGGCTTATTAAAAGCAGGGATTATTGGATATTACTTCCCGTCTTCTGTTATAAAAGGAATGCTAACAGGAATAGGAATTATAATAATATTAAAACAAATCCCTCACTTTTTTGGTTACGATGCAGAACCAGAAGGAGCAGATAGTTTTATAGAAACGTCTGGAGAAAACACATTCTCAGCACTATTCAATATTTTCGATAATTTAATTATTGGCTCTATGGTTGTTGGGTTTATAGCCTTAGGGATTTTATTATTGTGGAGTAATGTATTATCTAAAAAAGGAAAGATTTTTCATATTATTCAAGGTCCATTAGTCGCTGTAGTTGTAGGTATTGTATTTTACTTGGTTACACAGTCTAACGATAGTTTAGCTATTGCATCATCACATTTAGTAAGTGTGCCAGTTCCAGATAGTTTAGATTCTTTTATAGGTCAATTTAGTTTTCCTAATTTTTCAGCAATAACAAATCCAGAAGTATGGGTAGTTGCTTTTACTATAGCTTTAGTAGCTAGTTTAGAAACTTTATTATGTGTAGAAGCATCAGATAAAATAGATCCTAATAAAAATGTAACACCAACAAACAGAGAGTTACTGGCACAAGGAGCTGGTAATATATTATCTGGTTTAGTTGGAGGATTACCAATAACACAGGTAATTGTTAGAAGTTCTGCTAATATTCAATCTGGAGGAAAGAGTAAAATGTCTGCAATTCTTCATGGTTTCTTATTATTAATTTCTGTAATTTTAATACCAGCGGTATTAAACAAAATACCATTATCTGTATTAGCAGCAATCTTATTAATTGTTGGTTATAAGTTAGCAAAACCAGCATTGTTTGTTAAAATGTATAAATTAGGTTGGAAACAATCTGTACCATTTTTTGTCACAGTAATAGGAATTGTGTTTACAGATTTATTAGTAGGTATCGGTTTAGGATTAATGGTCGGTATTGTTGTAATTTTATTAAAAAGCTACCAAAACTCTCATTTTCTTCATATTAAAGATAATAGTAATGGTAAACACAAAATTAAAATGGAACTTGCAGAAGAAGTTACTTTCTTTAATAAAGGAGCAATTTTAAAAGAGTTAGATAGTTTGCCAAGAGATACTTACTTAGAGTTTGATGTTACTAAAACAAGGTATTTAGATTATGATATTGTTGAGATTCTTGAAGATTTTGCCTTTAAAGCAAAAGAAAGAAATATTGATATTAAATTAGTATCTAAACGAGGTGTTGTAGAAAATCCTCCAAGTTTTATTGAGTTTTTTCAGTTAAGACCTAAGTCTAATATTAGTTTAAGTTAGAAAAGGTATGAAGAGTAATAAATATAAAATATTGGTACTTTCAGACCTAAAAAATACAGCCGAAAACACTATAAATAATGGTGTAAGTTTAGCACAAATGATAGATGCAGAAATTGCATTGTTTCATGTTAAAAAACATACAGATATAGTAGAAAGAGACAATCAGTTTTCTGCTATTAGAACTTTAAACGAAGAACATAATAATACTAAAAACACCATTAATAGGATAGTAGATTCTATTTCAAAAGACTATAATTTAAAAGTTAATGGAAGTTATGCTTTTGGAAAAGTAAAAGAAGAGATTCGTAATTATATTAAAGTTTCTAATCCAGATATTATTGTTTTAGGACAGCGAGATTCTAGTCCGCTTCAATTAATTGGAGATAGTATTACTCGTTTTATTTTAAAAGAGTTTAAAGGTATTGTAATGATTTCGGGTAATGAGAACGTATTAGTACCAAACGAAAAGATGACTTTAGGTGTTTTTAATGGTTCTAATAAAATTTTAAACAAGTTTTCTAATGATTTAATAATGCATACTAAATCGCCTTTAAAATCTTTTAAAATAGTTAATAGTCAAAATAAAATAAATAGTGGTTCTGTAGAAAACGAAGAAAAAATGGAGGAGTATGTTTTCGAGCAAAATGCTAATGCTATGAATACACTTTCTTCATATCTATTAAAAAATAATATTAACTTATTGTGTGTTGATAGAGCCGAAGGTAAAACCAAAAACACAACTGAAACCTCACTAAACAAAGTGATAAGTCAGGTTAATGTTTCATTATTAGTTTCTGAAGCATAATATAAAAATAATTTAAATTTAAAAGAAGACATTATGAAAGCACATACAAAAGAAACGCAGTCAACAATGACACCTGAAAAGTCATTACAGTATTTAAAAGAAGGAAATCAAAGATTTCAAAGCAATTTAAAAGCAAATAGAAACCTTTTAGAGCAAGTAAACGATACTAGTGAAGGGCAATTTCCTTTCGCTACTATTTTAAGTTGTATCGATTCTAGAGTTTCAGCAGAGTTGGTATTCGATCAAGGTTTAGGAGATATTTTTAGTGTACGTGTTGCAGGTAATATTGTAAACGAAGATATTTTAGGTAGTATGGAGTTTGCTTGTAAGTTAGCAGGAACAGAGCTTATTGTTGTATTAGGTCATACTAGTTGTGGAGCAGTAAAAGGAGCCTGTGATCATGCAGAAATGGGTAACTTAACTAAGTTAGTTCAAAAAATAACACCAGCAGTTAATGCAGTTGTTGAGCCTAAAGACGAAAGTTTAAGAACTTCTAAAAACTTAGATTTTGTTGATGAAGTATCACACATTAATGTAGAGTTAATGATTGATAGAATTCATGCAGAAAGCCCAATACTTACTGAAATGGAAAAAGCAGGTGAGATTAAAATTATTGGCGCCATGTATAATGTAAATACAGGTGAAGTAAAATTTTATGAATAGAAGAATATCTAAAAATAAAATGAAAAAGAGAATTACTATGGCAGCACTAACATTATTGTTAGTGCTGCCTAATTTTATAGATGCACAAGAAAGTGATTTTGGAAATTGGTTAGTATATATCGGGAATAAGAAACTTGATAGCAAATGGAATATCCATAATGAAGTCCAATATCGAAGCTATAATGCAATAGACGATTTAGAGCAATTATTACTTAGAACAGGTATTGGTTATAATTTATCAGAAAATAATAACAATATTTTGCTAGGATATGGTTATATTTTATCTCAGAATTATATTGAAGGAATAGACGAGAAAATTGATGTAAACGAACACCGTATATTTCAGCAATTTACAACCAAGCAAAAAATTGGTAGCGTAGCTTTAAGTCATCGTTATCGTTTTGAGCAACGTTTTGTGGAAGCCGATTTTAAAATGCGTTTTCGTTATTTTTTAGGTTTTAATATACCATTAACCAGAAAAGAAAATAACAAGTATTATCTTTCAGCTTATAATGAGATTTTTTTAAATACGGAATCTTCAGTTTTCGATAGAAATAGAATGTATGGAGGTTTAGGTTATAAGTTTAATAAATCATTAAAAATAGAAATTGGTTATATGAATCAGTTTTTTGAAACGAGTAACAGAGATCAATTAAATATTATTACGTTCTATAATTTTTAAGAAGTACTAGAAAGACAAGAACTAAAACCAGATGTATGAAAAACTTTTTTTCCAATTTTAAAGGAGATGCCTTTGGAGGTATCACAGCAGGAATTGTTGCACTTCCATTAGCATTGGCTTTTGGTGTGTCTTCAGGGTTAGGACCAGAAGCAGGTCTTTATGGTGCTATATTTATTAGTTTTTTTGCTGCACTTTTTGGAGGGACAGCAACACAAATATCTGGTCCAACAGCACCAATGACTGCTGTTTCAATGGTTATTATAGCGGGAATTGTAGCTGCTAACGATGGGAGTGTAGAAAAAGCATTGCCAGCAATTTTAACCGTCTTTTTACTTGCAGGTTTAATACAAGTAGGACTTGGTTTTTTAGGCTTAGGTAAATATATTAGATATATACCATATCCTGTTGTTTCTGGTTTCATGACGGCTATTGGGGTTATAATATTACTTACTCAAATATTACCTTCTATTGGTTATTATCCAAAAGAAGATGTAGAATTTGTAGAGCAATTTAAACTACAAGCAGAAGAGGTTATTCTTGAGAACATCCTAAAAGAAGAAGCAGGTGAAGGTATTTTGGTTTTAGAGAACTTCAAAGAAACCATAACACGTGCAGATCAGATTACTTCAGAACAAATTTTAAACGAATCTCAAACACTAGCAGCTAAAGAAGCTTCTGGTACAGTAGGCGCGTTAAAAGTATTACCTAGAGCTTTAAAAAACATTAATTGGTTAGAACTTATTTTAGCATTAGGCACCATATTTATTATCTATGGTTTTAAGCGCATAACAACAGCAATACCAAGCACATTGGTTGCATTAATTGTTATGTCTGGTATTGCCTATGGCTTTAATTTAGGTTACAGACCAATATCGGAGATACCGGGAGGTATTCCAATTCCAAAATTAGAAATGTTTACATCCTTTACTTTGGGTAGTATTACGCCATATATTTTTACGGCACTTACTTTATCTTTATTAGGAGCAATCGATTCTTTGTTAACAAGTGTTGTTGCCGATAACATGACAAAAACAAAGCACAAACCTAACAAAGAATTAATAGGTCAAGGTATTGGAAATAGTATTGCAGCCATTTTTGGAGGTATTCCTGGTGCAGGAGCAACTATTAGAACTGTAGTAAATATTAACGCTGGTGGTAAAACTAAACTTTCAGGAATGATTGCTGGTATTATGTTATTAGTAGTTATGCTAGCATTAGGGCCTGTAGCTTCTAAAATTCCTGCAGCTGTTTTAGCAGGTATTTTAATAACAGTAGGTATTGGTGTTATGGATTACAAAGGACTTAAAGCAATACCAAGTTTACCAAGGGATATTAAATTTGGTCCATTAAAATTAAGTTCGGAAGTATTAATAATGATTATTGTATTGTTATTATCTACTTTTTGGGATTTAATTTATGCTGTTGGTATTGGTCTTATTATTGCATCATTAATGTTCATGAAAAAAATAGGAGACTTAACAGCAGAGCGTTCAGATGTTAAATCTTTAAAAGAAGAAGCTTGGGAAGACGAAACAGGTTTCCCTCAACAATTAAAAGAAGAGGTTTTTATTAAGCATTTAAAAGGGCCATTATTTTTTGGTTCAACAAGCGATTTTCAAGCGTTAACATTACAAATTCCAAATACTGCGAAAACGGTTATTTTAAGATTAGGACGTATGCAATATATGGATCAATCTGGATTGTATGCTATGGAAGATATGCTGTTGGATTTAAAAAAGAAGGATATTGAAGTTCTTTTTGTAGGCTTACTTAAACAACCTAGATACATGATGGAACGTATTGGTATTATTCCAGATTTTATTCCCAACGACCACATTTTTAAAGATTTTAAAACGTGTTTAAAATGGGTAAGGAATAATGTAAAGGATACAGAATAAAATTATGAACTTAGATAAAGTATTCGAAAACAATAAAGATTGGATTAAGTCTAAACTTAAAGAAGACGAAAAATATTTCGATAAATTAGGTGAAGGTCAGAATCCGGAACTTCTATTTATAGGATGTTCAGATAGTAGAGTTACAGCCGAAGAGTTAATGGGTTTAGGACCTGGAGATGCATTTGTGCACCGTAACATAGCAAATATGGTTATTGGTACAGATCTAAACGCCATGTCTGTTGTAGAATATGCAGTAGAACATCTAAAAGTAAACCACGTGGTTGTTTGTGGACATTATGGATGTGGTGGTGTAAAAGCAGCAATGCAGTCTGCAGATTTAGGTGTTTTAAATGGTTGGTTGCGTAATATTCGAGATGTATACCGTTTACATGAATTAGAACTTAATGCCATTGAAGATGAAGAGAAAAAGTACGAACGCTTAATAGAGTTAAATGTACAGGAGCAATGTGTAAATTTAATTAAAACTGCAGCAATCCAAAAAGCAGCTCGTGGAAGAGGTTTAATAGTACATGGTTGGGTTTTCGATATTCATACAGGAAAACTATTAGACTTAAAAATTGATTTCGAAAATATTCTCGAAAACATTAGAGAAATATATCATTTAGATTAAAGAAAATAATAAAAGAGCTACTATGAAAATAGTGGCTCTTTTATTTATGTCATTAAAACTACTTTAAAATAATTTTTTTAGTTGTAGTAAAATCTCCAGAACTAATTTTTAATAAATAGATGCCTTCATTTAAAGTTTTTAAATAAAGAGCTTTATTAGAGGTGTTGTTATTTAAATCTGTTTCAAATACTTTTTGTCCGATGGTTGAATATATACTAACCTTACTTGATGCTAGTAATTTACTTTCGTCAAAAACTAAATTAACAATCTTGTTTGTCGTTGGGTTTGGGTAAATGGTAAATTCTATATTAGAAGTAAAGTCCTGAACGCTTAAACTTTCTTGTTGGTTGTCGTAAACTTTTGTTATAGCGTCATTATTGCCATCAAGCCCACTTAATACAAAGTCTAAATCGCCATCATTATCGTAATCAGACCAATTAACAGAACTAATATATGTTCCGCTAATCCCAATTTCAGATTCTAAGTCTTCTATAAATTCTTCATTCTCATTTTTATAAAACTTAACGAATGGTAAAGTGTTAGCGTCTGCGCCCGAGATAAAAATATCTAAATCTCCATCATTATCATAATCAACAAAACTTGTAGATCCCCAATACAATTGCATTAGGTTAGCTTCAGTATCTAAGATAAAACCTTCATCCCCATCATTATTATATAAAGCGGTGTATGGTATGTAAGACGAATTAAATCCAGAGATTAATACATCTTCATCACCATCATTATCGTAATCTGCTGCACTTAAAGTTGAGAAATAGATATCTGCAATTCCTGTATTTATTTTTTCCGAAAAAACAGCATCACCATTATTTATATATAGTTTAGTTTCTGGTTCGTAACTATTGCTAAAACCAGTAAGTAATACGTCTAGATTGCCATCGTTATTAGCATCGAAAGTTAAAATGCTTCCAAAAGAGTTTCCAAAAAAAGGAGTAGTAGTTTCAGTAAAAGAGCCTTCGCTATTTTGTAGGTATAATTTAGCAATGTAGTTGTAGTTAGCATCTACACCAGTAATAATTATATCACTAAGATCATCATTATTTAAATCTACAGCTTTCATTTTACCTGAAGAAGTACCTGGAATTGATAAGTTTTGTTCTGTAAAAGAACCAGTAGTATCGTTTATATATAAAATAACGTCTTCTTCGTCGTTAGAGTTGTAACCGTTAATTATAAAATCCATATAATCATCGTTATTATAATCTAAAGTAGAAATATTAGCATTAGAAAAGGCTTCAATATTTGTTGCTGTTAACCCTAAATTTTCAGGTTGGTAAGAATATAATCCTGAGGTATTATTGTAATCACTGTCATAGCCCGATACTAGCAATTCGTCCTTACCATTATTGTCTATGTTTAACCATGCGTTTTCTCCATATATAATGCCTTGTAATCCTATAGCTGTGTTTTCTGTAAACTGTTGTGAATAGGAATATTGCACAAGAATGAGTAAGAGTATTATTAAGTTGAGTTTTTTCATAATATTATATTTTTGTTATTTAGAATGATTCTAAAGATTGAGTTTGGAGTTAAAAAAAAGAGCAGCGAACTACTCTTTTTTTAATTGTGTTTATTTAGACTATTGTAATAAACTATAAACAAATTCTGGGTAACCACGTTCTCCGGAAGCATCTGTTAAAGCTAAAAATTTAAGCTTATACAAATTACCATCGGTATCATTTACTATGTAAAACACGTTTTCTTTTAAAGAAGGTAATGTTCCTGGTCCACCACCATTTCTCCAGCTGCTTCCAATTGCTCGTTGGTCGTTTGAGAAATTTGTATTTTCAACATCTGCTAACGTAAAATCGTCATAAGTTAAAGCTTCGGTATCTGTATCTATCATGTAAACAGTTGCGCTTGCTTTTGTGTTATTAACTACAAAATCTGAATAACCATAAGCACCATAACCAGGTATTTCATTTGTAAAAACACTAAAGTTTAAATCCCAGTTTGTTTTAACTGGTTCTACGCTAACTTCTGTTTCAGTATTAAAGCTAAAGAATGTATAATTGTAATCTGCATTTTTAGCGATAGTAACCTCTTCGTAAGTTGTAGCATCTAAATCAGCATATTGTAAAACGTAGTTGTTTCCGTCTTTTAAAATTCTAATTTTTTTCCAACCTCTGGCAGCACCAGAAACTTCAACACTTCCGTTAGAAGGTGTTGCTGTCCCAACCTCAAAGCCTAAGTTTACTAAATAGACATGGTTTTCTACATCAGTTTCAGAAATAGCAGAAATAGCAGTTCCGCTAATTTCACCAGTTGGTGCATCTATAAATCCAGCAGTTTCAGCTTGAAAAGTACCAACAGCAACTCTTGCTTGTAAGTCTTGTACCTCTGCATTAGATGAATTCACAGCAACTATATCAGAAACGGTTAATTCAGCAGTTGCCATATAGATAGATCCATTTATAGCTACTCTAAATTCTGATCCAGAATAAAAACCTAAATCCCAAGAATCACGTTGTACGGCTGTACTTGTATTTGTACTTAAGTCTATATAAACTTGATTTTGTTCGTTTGGACCTCCAACTAATGGAGATATGGCAGCACCTTCTATTACAACTTGTATTGGTTGTGTAGGTGTTGAGTCGTCATCGCTACTGCAACTTGAGAACAGTAATACAGAGGCGCATAAAATTGAGGTAAAAAATTTGTTAATCATTGTAATTGGTTTTAAAAGTTTAAATTATATAATAGTTTTAAGTAATAAGAGCGTCCGTAACCCAACAATAGAGCACTATTACTAGAGGAGTGCACACCACTTGTAGAATTATTACTAACGTTTACATTAGTAACATCTAGTAGGTTTCGACCGCCAATGGTTGCTTGAATTTTATTGTTAAAAAAAGATTTTTTTATAGAACCATCTAACCAGCTATAAGCATCGGTTGTTGTCTTTTCGAATACAGAATTGCCATCACCGTCTATTCCAGTAGAGACATAGTCTTTTTGCTTCCCATTATGCTTTAATAGCAATGTAAAAGCAGTATTCAATTTTTTAACGTTATAAGTAGCACTTGTATTTAATTGGTAAGAGTATAAAAAGTCATTATCTATATTAACTTCATTACTTGCAATTCTAGAAATACCTTGCAATGTTGCACCTAGATTAAAGGTCCAATTATCTCTTTTTACACTATTCTCTTGTGTAATTCCCCAAAGCTTATAAGTATCAATATTTATATACTCGTATTGTAAAGGTGTAGTGTTTACAATAGCAAGATCTATTTTGTCTTTTAGATCTATGTAGCTAAGTTTTATAGTGTTTTGTAAAGAAATATCGTTAAACCAACTTCTCTTCTTTAAGGTTAAAAATGCCGAATATCCTTTTTCAGGATTCAAGTTTTCATTTCCTTGTACATCGTGATTAGAATCGACAAAGTAGTAGTATAACTCTTCAAAATTTGGTGTTCTGTAAGAAGTGCCAACGTTTGCGCGTAACTCGAAACCTTTAGGCATTAAATAGCGTGTACTTAATGAGGCTAATAGTTTAGAATCGAATAGTGAATTGTACTCATAACGTACACCAGGTCTTATAGAAAATTTATTAGTTAGCTTTAATTCTGAAGAACCAAACAACGCAACATTATCTTGTTTTCTGGTTTTTTCTTCTTGGGAAATATCTCCCGAAGCTTGCGTATCGAAACCTTTTATAAAACGGGTTTCGTAACCTAACTGAAAGTTAAAAAAATCACTTTTAACAAGATTGTTTATATCTCCTTTAGAATAAAACACATGACTCGATTGGTAGGTTTCATCAATTTCATCGGTTTTATCTTTGCTAAGTATGAAGTATGTAAACTCGTTTAAATCTCTTTTCTGTGTTTGATAAGAGAATGAAGCATTATAATTTGCACCAGAACTTAAACTTCCGCTTAAATTTAAATTATTTACAAACCTATTGATAGTAAAAATTTTATCGGTTGACGTTGGATTACTTGTTTGATTTTCGATATCAATATTAGCTCTAACTGTAGTACCGTAGTTTTTTATAACCTCATTAAAATATTCCGATTTGTATACTAACTTAAACGTATTTGTATTATAACTTAATAAAGCATTGGTGTTAAATTGTGTTTTAGGTAACCAATCATGACCACGTAAATTATCGTTTATATAATAGTCTTGCCCTTGTTTGCCATTATAGAATCCTGCAAATTGATTTCTATTAAAACCGACTCTAGCAAACAGTTTTTCGTTTATATTATGTCCAATACTAAGAGATTGTATATGTCTTCCTTGATCAAACCATTCGTATTCATCACTAACGGTTTCTTCTTGTACAAAGGCTTGAATTTTCCAATCGCTATTAATGTTCTTCTTTGTAATTATATTAATAACACCAGAAACTGCATTTGCACCATATTCTACTCCCATAGCACCTTCCACGATTTCTATACGCTCAATATCGTCAAGATTTATTTGCGTTAAATCGATATTGTTTCCTAAGCCATTATCACTCACTAACGGAATGTTATCTATTAAAATATTAAAGTATTGAGAATCTAATCCAAAAAATGAAACAGTAGATTTTCCTGATTGTGCATTAGGAGTAACAGTAAGATTTAGATTAAAATTTAATAAATCGGCTAAATTATTTGCTGCCTGACTTTCAATTTGCTTTCTATTAATTACAGTAACGTTGTGAATAGACTTTTTTATAGACTGTGCATTGTATTGACCTGTAATTACAACTTCTTCAAGAGATTGAGTTTTTAAAGAGTCTTTTTTTATTTGAGCAAAAGAAATACAGCTTAAAAAAAGTGAAAAATAAATGGTGATTTTATTTTTATTTAGAATCATTCTATTTTATATTTGCTGCAAATATATATCTTATTTTAATTCAATCTAAATAAGAATAATAAATTTTTAATATTTTTTTTATACCATAACCAAATAGCTTAAAAATGAAACATTTAGTAGTATTAGCAGCAATTATTCTTTCGATACCGTTGAGTATAAACGCTCAAAACAAGAAAAAACAAGATCAAAAAGCCATTAAAAGCATGTGTGGTTGTTATGAGGTGAGCTTTAATTTCGCTGAAACTTTTCAGTATTCTGATGATTCTACATACGTTGCTTCAAAAACAAAACACGATAGAGGGTTAGAATGGGTACAACTTGTAGAAGATGAAAAAGATAAAATAGCGATGCAACATTTATTAATTGTAGGTTCTAAAGAAAACCCATACATAGTAAAGCACTGGAGACAAGATTGGGAGTTTGAAAACACAGATTTATACGAGTATTTTAGAGATAACGAGTGGAAATACACAAAATTGGATAAAAAACAAGTAAAAGGGCAATGGTCTCAAAAAGTATTTCAGGTAGACGATAGCCCACGTTACGAAGGTTCTGCAACTTGGATTCATTTAGATGGTAAACACTATTGGGAAAATACTACAACTGCACCTTTGCCAAGACGTGAATACACACAACGTAGCGACTATAATGTTACAGGTAGAACAAACAGACACGAATTAACTAAAACAGGTTGGATACACGATCAAGACAATGAGAAAATTTTAAGCGAAGAAGGTACTTACCAAATTATAGCCGAAGAAAAAGGACATAATGTGTACAAAAAAGTAGAGGATAGCGAATGTGTTGCAGCACAAAACTATTGGGCAAAAGAAAAAAATAAGTGGGCTTTAGTACGTGCAAAATGGGATGAAGTTTTTGCTAGAAATAAAGATTTATTCTTAGAAGAAAAAGTAGATAATAAAGTATTGTTTAAGTATTTATTCGATAAAGAAAAGTATAAAACATCTGAGGAAATTAATCCATTAATTGAATCTTTTGTTAAGAAATAAACTTAGATAGTAACTTTGATAAGTTGAAATCCAATATTAAAGCACAAAAAATAATCTAAATGAAATTTTTAAAAAATATAATAACTCTTGCAGTACTGTTTTTAACTACTCAAATATTTGCACAAGAGAACGTGTTTTTAGACAGAGATTTTTGGAATACAAACCCAACAGTTAAAACTGTAGAAACTAAAATAAAAGAAGGTAATAATATTGCAGAAGCCAATAGTAATAATTTTGATGCGGTTGTATATGCTATTTTACAAGATGCACCATTAGAAACCTTAAAGCACATTCAATCTAAAAAAGGAAACGAGGTCAATAAGTTAACGCACGATGGTAGAACCTATATTTTCTGGGCAGCTTACAAAGGAAACATTGCCTTTATGGAGCACCTTTTAAATAAAGGAGCAAAAACAGACATTACAGACGATAAAGGAAATACCATTTTAAATTTCGCTGCAGGTTCTGGACAGCAAAACACAAAAGTCTACGACCTTTGTATTGCAAATGGTGCTAATGTAGAAAAGGATTTAACACCTAATGGCGCTAATGCTTTATTACTTGCTGCACCTTACGATAAAGGTTTTACACTAGTTAACTATTTTACGTCAAAAGGAGTGGATATTAATAGTGTAGATAGAGATGGTAATGGTATATTTAATTATGTTGCCAAAACAGGTAATATAGAGTTGTTAAATAAGCTAATAGAGAAAGGAGTAAAAGGTACAGATAATGCTTTTATTTTTGCAGCCTATGGAACCAGAGGTAAAACGAATACTCTGGATTTTTATAATTACTTAGAAAGTGTTGATTTAAATCCTAAAGAAGCTTCAATAAAAGGAGAAACGCCATTACATATCTTAGCTGCTAGAAGTAAAGATTTAGAGCTTATTAGCTATTTCGTTAATAAAGGATTAGATGTAAATGCAGTAGATAATAACGGAAATACACCTTTTATAAATGCTGCTAGAAGAAATACTACACAAACGGTAGAGCTATTATCTAAGGATTTAAAAAACATAAATCAGGTAAATAAAAAAGGTGAATCTGCATTAGCTTTAGCTGTTGCAAATAACTCACCAGAAGTTGTTGGTTTTTTAATTGATAATAAAGCAGATGTTTCTGTTTTAGATGCTAATAAAAACAACTTAACAGCTTATTTAATGAAGTCGTTTTCAACTAAAAAAGAAGATGTTTTTAAACAAAAATTAGATGTTTTAGCTAAAAATGGATTAGATATTACTAAAACACAAGAAAACGGAAACACATTATACCATTTAGCACTACCAAAAAATAATATTAATATATTAAAACTTATTGAGCAGTTTAATATAGATGTAAATGCTAAAAACAAAGAAGGAAACGGTGCTTTGCATTTAGCAGCTTTACAAGCAAAAAACACAGAAATCTTAAAATATTTAATTTCTATTGGAGCTAAAAAAGACGCAACTACAGATTTTGGAGAGACACCTTACGATTTAGCTTCTGAAAACGAAATTTTAAAAGCACAGAAAACAGATTTAGATTTTTTAAAATAAAAAGTAATTAATGAAAGCAATAAAAACACTTTTGGTACTTGGAGTTCTAGCAATTTCAACACTATCATTTACAACAGTAACAGAATCGACATCGTATAAATGCATGATTCAAATGATTAATTATTCTGGTGAAAGCGCTTACGTTGTTATTTCACTTATTAATCCAGAAGGCGAATACGAAAAAACGTTATACATTCAAGGTGACGATGAAGAGTGGTATCATGATATTTCAGAATGGTGGAAATTCTATGGTAAAAAAAGAACAAATATAGATGCTATTACAGGAGCTACAATTGCCGGAGGAGCAAGAAGCATTAGTGTAATAGATATTGAAGATTCTAAAATAGATGCTGGTTACAGTATTCGTTTTGAAACTGCTGTAGAAGATCAAGAGTATTACACAAAGGATGTAGAATTTCCATTAACATCAGAAAGTGTAAAAAGCAAAAAAGAAGGTTCTGGTTTTATCCGTTATGTACGTTTAATGCCTAATTAATTCTATCATGTTACTTCGAGTATGCTACAAGAAGTTTCAAAATAAAAAAATATGACCATTTCAATTTGGAGATACAGCCATCTTACACTAGCTGTATCTTCTTTTGTCTTTATTTTATTAGCTTCTATAACTGGAATCATTTTGGCTTTTCAGCCAATTTCAGAACAAATGGAACCGTATAAAGTATCAGATTTTGAAAGCATAACGCTTGCCGAAACACTTTCGAATTTAAAAACAGAATATCCCGAAGTTTTAGATCTTCAAATTGATGCAAATCAGTTTGTTTTAGCCTCAGTTATTACTAACGATGGCGAAAGTGTAAACGGTTATATAAACCCAAGAACAGGACAGTTTTTAGGAGATAAAATAGAAGTGTCTAAGTTTTTTAATTGGGTTACTAATTTTCATAGATCGCTATTTTTAAAGAGTATTGGTCGTTTTTTTGTCGGTTTATGTTCGTTCTTATTATTTTTAATTGCAGTTTCAGGAACCGTTTTAATACTAAAAAGGCAAGGTGGTTTTAAAAAGTTTTTCTCTAAAATAGTTAACGAGAATTTTAATCAATATTGGCATGTGGTTTTAGGGCGTTTGTCTTTAATTCCAATAATCATTATTACTATTACAGGTGTTTATTTATCGTTAGAAAAATTCGATGTCCTTCCAAAAAACACAAGCTCACATCAAATAGATTTTGAAACCTTATCGGAAATACCAAAAATCGATATTAAAGAGTTTCCTGTTTTTAAAAACACAAAGCTTTCCGAAGTAAAAAGTATTGAGTTTCCTTTTTCTAATGATGTCGAAGACTATTTTACCATTTCACTTAAAGACAGAGAAATAGTAGTCAATCAATTTAATGGAACCATTTTAAGCGAAATTAAAACACCATTAGTAATTGTTTTTTCTGCTTTAAGTCTCAATTTACACACAGGAAAAGGTAGTATTTTATGGTCAGTTATTTTAGCAATCGCAACTGCAAATATTTTATTTTTTATCTATTCTGGTTTTGCAATGACGCTAAAACGAAGAAAATCTAAATTAAAAAATAAGTATAAAAAAGATACTTGTAAGTATGTGATTTTAGTGGGTTCAGAAAACGGGAATACTATGCCTTTTGCTAACCAATTACAACAGCAATTAATAAAAGCAGGAGAAACGGTTTACATCGCAGAACTTAATAATTACAACACATTTAGTAAAGCAGAACATTTTATAATAATGACTTCTACTTATGGTGAAGGCGAAGCACCAACAAATGCAAGTGCGTTTTTAGAGCGTTTAAAGTCTATAAAACAAGAGCAGAAAATAAGTTATTCGGTTGTAGGTTTTGGATCGTTGGCTTATCCGGATTTTTGCAAATTTGCCTTTGATGTGGATGCCGAAATGAAGCTTCAGTTTAAGCAAGAATTACCTGTTTTTACAATCAACGATAAATCTGTAGAGTCGTTTCAAGAATGGATAGAACTTTTTAATAAGAAGCGTGAACTTCAAATTACAATATCAAAAGAAAAACTAGCTGTAAAACCAAGGTTAAACAACACATTTACGGTGGTAAGCAAAACCATAGCAGAGGAGCATCCGGATAGCACATTTTTAATTACATTAAAACCGAATACCAATACGTTTACCTCTGGAGATTTGCTCGCTATCTACCCAGAAAACGATTATAGAGAGCGTTTGTATTCCATTGGTAAAGTAGATGGTAACATTCAATTAAGCGTAAAGCTTCACGAAAACGGATTAGGCTCAGGCTTTTTAAACGCATTAAAAATAGGAGCTCATTTTAAAGCACGAATTATTAAAAATAAGGCATTTCATTTTCCTAAAAAAGCTTCAAAAGTAATCTTAATTGCCAACGGAACAGGTATCGCTCCTTTTTTAGGAATGATAGACCAAAACACCAAAAATATAGAAACACATTTTTATTATGGTTTAAGGGAAAACGCTTCGTTTAACTTATATCGCGATGCTCTTAATGAAAATTGTAATAGTAAAAAGCTCAATAAATTAAAACTAGCATTTTCAAGAGAAGAACCTAAAGCTTACGTGCAAGACGTCTTAAAGCAAGATGCTTTATTTATTGCAGAAGCTTTAAAAAACAAAGGTGTGATTATGATTTGCGGATCGTTAGCCATGCAAAACGATGTGTTCACGGTTTTAAATACAATTACAACAGAACACTTAAACCTTCCGTTAAGTGAATTTATAGAAAGAAATCAAATTAAAACAGATTGTTACTAATCTAAAACACAAATTTATGTGCCATAATGTAAAGACAATATCAAAAGTTAGTAGTGGCGAATTATCAATATGTAAAAACTGTAATATTTACCATTTAGAGTTTAATAATATATGTTTTGAGTTTAATGAAGAGGAGTATGAGAAATTTAAAAACTACCTCTTAAATATCGAAATTAACTACTGGGAAATAAAATACGCGGACTCAAAAGTAAAACGTAAAATACCAATACCATCTTTACAGCCCAATCTTGTTTTAATGTTTAACAGGCAGGAAATAGAAGAGTTAAAAGCACTGTTCTACAGTAAAAATCATGTTTTCGATAACTATATAGATCTAGACGATATAAACTACACGCTAATTTTAAATTAAAATTAAGCCTCTGTTTCTGGAGTTTCCTCCTCCTCCTCCTCTTCAGTGTCAGATTTTATAATATTTGGGAAGATTATTGGTGCAATAGATTTTACTGGCTTATAGAGTATAGAATCTTTAATATGTTCTTCGTCTACAAAGGTAATTGTGTTATTCATTTTATTAAAAATAATAAGTAATACACTTAAAATTAATCCTATTTTAAGAGCGCCAAAAACACCACCAAGTAGTTTATTTAAAATACCAAGAGAGGCAAAATCGGCAAGCTTAGTAAATGCCTTTCCTGCTAGAGAAATAATTAAAATTATAATAACAAACGTAATTGCAAAAGCAGTAATGTTTATCGTTTTTTCTGCCCATTCTGTTCTACTTTGCAAAAAATCTGCCACATAATAACTAAAATGGATAGCACCATAAACTCCGGCAACTAAAGCCACCAAAGAAGCAACTTCAACAAAAAGACCTTTCATAAAACCACGAACAAGCCCAAAAAGAAGCAAAGCGCCTAAAACAATATCAATAACAGCCATAATAATAGATTTTAGACAAATATAAATTAACTTTGCTAACTATTAGTTTAACTAAAATGAGATTTCCATTAAAATGGAAAAAAATTATGTCTAGAGATATAGAATTAAAAGAACGTTGGGAATTGGTAGTAAGCAAGCTATCCATTCAATTTGCAGATGGAGATCAACTAGATTTAGATGCTATAATTTACCTAATTGGTATCCAAGAACTAGGGCAGTTAGATCGTAAGTTTAAAAAAGACCATAAGCTAGACTTAATGCACATTGCCATATGTAAATTACTAGTTCCTTATGGTTATTACGAGTTAGATTTCGTAGACGAAGACGGCTGGCCACATTACCATATAAAAGAAGAATTGCCTACCTTAAAAGCTGGTGAGCAAAGCGTTTTAATGAAAGAAGCCATTGTAAATTACTTTCTAGAAACAGAATATATTTAATTATTTGGGCGTTACCACAAGGGTCAGGCTTTCACTACTCGCTCTCTGCGAGGAGCTCAAACAAACCGTTCAATCCTTAACGCAATCAACGACTAGATTAAGCCATTGTAAAACAAACCTTTTCTATTTGTTATAGCAATCTCTTTCTCTTTTAAAGATTACTTCGTTGTTTCCTTCCGGAAATCACGATATTTTTAATTAAATTTGCCACCTATTTAAACGATATCATGATAGATAAGATAAAAGAACTCATTGCAGAAGCAGAAAGTTTTAAAGCCCAATCCAAAGAAGAGGTAGAAACTTTTAGAATAAAGTATTTAGGTAAAAAAGGGTTACTTAACGATTATTTTGCAGAGTTTAAAAATGTTGCAAACGAGCATAAAAAAGAATTTGGTCAAGTAATTAACCAATTAAAAAATACTGCTCAAGATAAAGTTAACGCTTTAAAAGAAGAGTTAGAAGGAGCAACCGAAGACGTAAGTGCATCTGGAGATTTATCGCGTCCGGGAGAACCAGTGTCTCTTGGAGCAAGACATCCTATTTCTATTGTAAAAAACGATATTATAGATATCTTTTCTCGTATTGGATTTAATGTAAGTGAAGGTCCAGAAATAGAAGACGATTGGCATAACTTTACAGCATTAAACCTGCCAGAATACCATCCGGCAAGAGATATGCAGGATACGTTTTTTATTCAAACAGATCCAGATATCCTTTTGCGTACGCACACAAGTTCTGTGCAAGTACGTTATATGGAAAACAATCAACCGCCTATTAGAACCATTTCTCCAGGAAGAGTATATAGAAACGAAGCAATATCTGCGCGTTCACACTGTTTTTTTCACCAATTAGAAGGTTTATATATAGATAAGGATGTAAGTTTTGCAGATTTAAAACAAACATTACAATACTTTACAACAGAGCTTTTTGGGAAATCTAAAATAAGGTTACGTCCATCATACTTTCCATTTACAGAGCCAAGTGCCGAGATAGATGTGTATTGGGGATTAGAGACTGAAACCGATTATAAAATTACCAAAGGAACAGGTTGGTTAGAAATTGGAGGTTGTGGTATGGTAGATCCAAATGTGTTAACAAATTGTGGAATCGATGCTAACGAATATTCAGGTTTCGCCTTTGGTGTTGGTATAGATCGTATTGCCATGTTATTACATCAAATAGGAGATATTAGATTATTAAGCGAAAACGATGTTAGATTTTTAGAGCAATTTAAAAGTGCACTATAAACTAGAATAAAATATATTTTAAAAGCCGACTGTAAACAACAGTCGGCTTTTTTTTTTGTTAATTATTTTTTTCTTGAAATAGTTTAAATATTTAGGCGGATTCTCCTGTAAATAACAAGTAATACACTTGATGTTATTTAAGTTGTAAAAAATCGTAATTAGTTGTTTTTCAATGTTAAATATTCTTTAAAGTCAATATGCGGTTCTTCTATTTTCTGTGTGAATCCCTATATTTGAGATTAACCTAATTTTGAAAAAAACACCATTTATATGCTTAAAAGAGTTTTTCTTACACCATTCCAAAAATTTGTAAAAATTGAAAGTTTTAGTGGTATTCTACTTATGTTAGCTACCATTCTAGCTTTGGTTTGGGCAAATTCTCCTTATGGAGATAGTTATAGAGAACTTTGGCAGTATGATTTAGGGATTGTAACAGAAACTTTTGAGTTTAAGAAACCTTTAATTTTATGGATTAACGATGGTTTAATGGCCATATTCTTCTTTCTTATTGGGTTGGAGATAAAAAGGGAGTTGCTAATTGGCGAATTGAATACACCAAAAAAAATTGCCTTTCCATTGGTTGGTGCTTTAGGAGGTATGTTAGTACCTGTAATTTTCTTTTTAGTTTTAAATCAAAATCCTGATACTGCACAAGGTTGGGGAATCCCAATGGCAACAGATATTGCCTTTTCTTTAGCTATTTTAAATGTGCTTGGTAAACGAGTGCCTTTAAGTCTTAAAATATTTCTAACTGCATTTGCTATTGTAGATGATATAGGAGCCGTTTTAGTAATCGCTATTTTCTACAGCGGAAGTATTAATATTACATTGTTAATAATTGCATTAGCCATGCTTGCCGTTTTATATTTCTTGTCTTATAAAGGTGTTTATTCAAAGTTTATAATGTTCATATTTGGAATTGTTATTTGGTTTTTATTTTTAAAGTCAGGTATTCATCCAACTATAGCAGGTATATTATTAGCTTTTTCTGTGCCTATTAGACAAAAAATTGACACCTCTAAGTTCTTGTCAGAACTAGAAAACGTATACAGTAATATTAAAGATGCAAGTGTTCTTAAAAAGCCCATTCTTTCGCATGAACAAATCGAGCATGTAGATGATTTAAACGATTGGTCAGCTAAATTTCAATCACCTTTACAACACTTAGAGCATAATTTACATGGTTGGGTTGCCTATTTTATCATTCCTATTTTTGCACTTGCAAATGCAGGTGTGTTAATTTCAGGTTCCGAAAATCTAGACATAGCTTTAGTAGTTAACATCATCGTGTGTTTAGTT
Organism: Lacinutrix algicola; assembly: GCF_001418085.1. GTDB lineage: Bacteria > Bacteroidota > Bacteroidia > Flavobacteriales > Flavobacteriaceae > Lacinutrix > Lacinutrix algicola. The sequence goes on along the minus strand of NZ_LIQH01000034.1, from coordinate 60,955 downwards.
TTAGGAAAAGGTATTGGAATTACCTTTATAGTATTTATTGCTCAAAAATTAAAATGGATAGAAGTACCTAGTGATATTAGTTTCAAACAAATTATAGGTGTTGGCTTTTTAGCAGGTATTGGTTTTACAATGGCTATATTTATAGGTAGTCTAGCATTTGCTTCCACACCAGAATTTATTGATTCAGCTAAAATAGGGATACTTATTGGGTCTTTTATTTCAGCAATTATTGGCTATGTTATACTTCGTATAGGTTCTAGTAAAGAATCAGAAGTATAGTCTGTCTTATGTTATAATTTAAAGAAAGCCTTCGGGCTTTTTTTATTTAACAATCTTTTAACTTCGCTTGGTTCGGTTTGTTCCGAACCTTTAATATTTTTGCCAAGAATTTACTGTGTTAGGAATATCTTATTCTAAAAGCAGGGATAAATTTTTTAAAATGAAAGATGACGTTTGTAAAGAAAAAATGGGCTTGGTCGAAAAACTAGGCGTGCATTTGGAAAACAGAGAGCAATTAGCTCCTGTTGCTGCTCGTATATTATCTTATATAATACTTACAGGTAAAAAAGGAGCAACTTTCGAAGATATGGTAAGTATTCTTTGTGCAAGTAAAAGTACTATTTCAACGCATTTAAATCATTTACAGGACTTAAATAAAATTCAGTATTTCACAAAGACGGGAGATCGTAAAAAATATTTTGTAATTAAAAAAGATATCATTATTCAGCATATTGATAAAATGGTGGATCACTGGAAAGAAGAGCGTAAAATACATGAAGAAATTAAAGATTATAAAGAAGCCATTAATAATAATAAAATCGAGAATGAAGAAGATAAGTTTGATCTAGTTTTTCATGAAGATTATATCAAATATATAGATGGAGCATCCTCTTCAATTGAAGAATTAAGAACAAAAATAATAGACAATAAATTCGACCTTTAAATACAATTAAAAATGAAAAGCAATAAATTATATACATTATTATCACTAAGCATATTCTTAGTCGTTTTAAGTTGTGGTAACAGCGAAAAACAAATAGCTGCACCAGCAACAGCTCCTCCAGCATCGTTTCCAGTAGTAAGCATGCAAACAAAAACGGTAACAGGATACCAAGAATACCCAACAAATATAGAAGGTGTAGTAAATAGTGATGTAAGAGCTAAAGTTTCTGGATATATTCAAAACGTATTAGTAGACGAAGGTCAAAAAGTACGTAAAGGACAAGCTTTATTTAAATTAGAAACACAGTCTTTAAGTCAAGATGCCGGAGCCGCAAGAGCACAAGTTAATGTAGCACAGGTTGAGGTAGATAAATTGATTCCTTTAGTAGAAAAAAATATTATTAGTGGTGTGCAACTAGAAACAGCGAAAGCTAATCTAGCACAAGCAAGAGCTACTTTAAGTGGTGTTTCTGCTAATATTGGTTATGCTACTATTAAAAGTCCTGTAGATGGTTATGTTGGTGCTATTAATTTTAGAGAAGGTGCTTTAATTAGCCCTAACGATAGCAACCCATTAACTACTGTTAGTGATATTAGCGAAGTCTATGCTTTTTTTAGTTTTAACGAAGCGCAATATATCGATCTTTTACAAAGATCTGAAGGACAAAATAAAGCAGAGCGTATTAAAAATTCGCCAGACTTAAGTTTAGTCTTAGCGAATGGAAAAGTGTATTCTGAAACTGGACGTATTCAAACCAGTACAGGTCAAATTAATGATAAGACCGGTACTATAAAAATTAGAGCGGCTTTTAATAATCCAAATGAAATTTTAACCAATGGTAATAGTGGTAAAATTAGATTTCCAATAGAGTATAAAGATGCTATTGTTGTACCACAATCAGCAACATTCGAACAACAAAAAGACATTATGGTTTTTACTGTTGATAAAGATAATAAGGTGAAATCTAGTATCATAAAGGTACAAGGTACTGTAGGTAACTTATATGTTGTAGAATCTGGACTTAAGGTAGGCGATAAGCTTATTGTATCTGGAGTAGGGAAATTAAGATCAGGAATGGCTATTGCTCCAAAAGACACACCTTTTGATGAAGCGATTAAGCCTGTAGCTGTATTATTTAAAAACTAGTAACTAACAAAAATAGTAGTCATGTTAAAAACATTTATTGAGAGACCCGTTCTTTCAACGGTAATTTCTATTATCATAGTTGTACTTGGTTTTATTAGTATATCAAGTCTACCCATAGAAGAGTATCCAGATATTGCGCCTCCAACAATTAAGGTAACGGCATCTTATGCTGGAGCCAATGCAGAAACTGTTTTAGAGAGTGTAATTATTCCTATAGAGGAACAAATTAATGGTGTTGAAGGGATGAGTTATATCACTTCTACAGCATCTAATACAGGTACAGCAGAAATCACAGTTTATTTTGATCAAGATGTAGATGCAGATATTGCTGCGGTTAACGTTCAAAATCGTGTGTCAAGAGCAAATGCTTTATTACCTCAAGAGGTGCTTCAAACAGGAGTAATAACACAAAAGCAAGAAACAAGTGCTTTAATGTTTATTTCTATGTATTCTGAAAATGAGAGCTACGATGCTACATTTATTCAGAATTACTTAAAAATAAACGTAGTACCTGCAATGCAACGTATTAGTGGTGTTGGAGATGTTAGTTTATTCTCTCAACAGGATTATGCGATGCGTATTTGGTTGAAACCAGAAAAATTAGCAACCTATGGTTTAATACCTTCAGATATTACAGCAGCTTTAGCAGAACAAAACTTGGAAGCAGCTGCAGGTTCTTTAGGCCAGAATAATGGTGAAGCATTTTCATATACATTAACATATAGTGGTCGTTTTAAACACGAACAGCAATATGCAGATATTGTTATTAAAGCTTTAGGAAATGGAGAGTTTCTACGTCTAAACGATGTAGCAACTATAGAATTAGATGCACAGTCTTATGCTGCTAATGCCATGAGTATGGGTAACCCAGCGGTTTTTATGGGTATTTTCCAAACTAAAGGATCTAATGCAAGAGAAATTATTGAAAACATTAAAGTGACTTTAGAGTCGGTTAAAAAAGACCTTCCAGAAGGATTAGATGTTTTTGTGCCTTACGATACGAGTTTGTTTTTAAATGCTTCTATAGAAAAGGTAATAAGTACTTTATTCGAAGCTTTCTTATTAGTATTCTTAGTGGTATTTCTCTTCTTACAAGATTTTAGATCTACATTAATTCCGGCAATTGCGGTTCCAGTTTCTATTATTGGTACGTTCTTTTTCTTGAATGTTTTTGGATACTCAATTAACTTGTTGACGCTATTCGCGTTAGTCCTCGCCATTGGTATTGTGGTGGATGATGCTATTGTGGTTGTAGAAGCTGTACACGCTAAATTAGATGAAGGTGAAAAAGATCCTAAAAAGGCGACACTTACTGCCATGAATGAAATATCTGGCGCTATTATATCTATTACTTTAGTAATGGCAGCAGTATTTATTCCGGTAACGTTTGTAACAGGACCTACAGGTGTATTTTACGAGCAATTTGGTGTCACTTTAATTATTGCTATTTTAATTTCGGCAGTAAATGCATTAACTTTAAGTCCAGCATTATGTGCGCTATTATTAAAGCCTCATAAAGATGACGAAGAGTTGAAAGGTAAGAGTCCATTAAAACGTTTTTATAAACTTTTTAATCGCGGATTTAATGCAACAATAGAGCGTTATGGGAAATCACTTCAGTTTTTATACAAAGTAAAATGGATCTCTCCTTTATTATTAATTTTAGCTTTTGCTGGAATTTACTGGGCATCTTCTACAACACCTACAGGATTTGTACCAAATGAAGATAGAGGAATTATTTTTGCAAACATTGCATTACCAGAAGGGTCATCTTTAGATAGAACAGATGCTGTTTCTAGAGATTTATATGGCAAAATAAAAGATATCGATGGTATTGTTGCAGTAAACTTTATTAAAGGTAGAAGTTTAATTAATGGTACTGGTAGTAATTATGGTTTTGGTATTATAAAACTTGCAGATTGGGCAGATCGTGAAGATGTTGCAACTTCTGTGCAATCCATTACTGGTAAATTATTTGGAGTTGCTGCAGGTATAAAAGAAGCAAATATTATCTTCTTTTCACCACCAAGTATTCGTGGTTTTGGTAACTCAGCTGGTTTCGAGGTTAATTTATTAGATAAGTTTGGTGGTGAGTTTAAAGACTTAGATCAAGCGAATAAAGATTTCGCAATGGCTTTAATGTCGCATCCAGAAGTAAAATATGCACAATCGTCTTTTAGTACAAACTATCCACAATACGAAATGGAAGTTAATGTACCATTAGCAAAGGAAAAAGGAGTGCCTATTAATAGTATATTCTCAACTTTACAAGGTTATATTGGTGGAATTTACGCTTCAGATTTCTCTAGATTTGGGAAGCAGTTTAGAGTGTATATCCAGGCTTTACCAGACGATAGAGCAGATGTAGACGATTTAAATAGTATGTACGTTCGTACAGATTCTGGTGAGATGACTCCAATTACACAGTTCGTAAAATTAGAGCGTGTATATGGTCCACAATCGGTAACACGTTTTAACTTATTTAATTCTACTTCTATAACTGGTGCTACAAACGATGGGTTTAGTACAGGTGATGCTATTAGAGTTATTGAAGAGGAAGTTGCAAAATTACCTAATAATTATACGGTTGCTTATTCTGGTTTAACAAGAGAGGAAGTAAGTGCAGGAAACCAAACAGCCTTTATTTTCGGTTTAAGTATTCTGTTTGTATACTTCTTATTAAGTGCGCAGTATGAAAGTTACTTATTACCATTTGCAGTAATCTTATCATTACCATTTGGAGTATTTGGAGCTTATATAAGTACTAAGTTTTTAGGACTAGAAAATAACATTTACTTCCAAATTTCTTTAATTATGCTTATTGGTTTATTAGCCAAAAATGCCATACTTATTGTGGAAATAGCACTGCAGAAACGACGAAAAGGAGAAAGTATTGTTGAGGCTGCTATAGATGGAGCAAAATCTCGTTTACGTCCAATCTTAATGACTTCGTTTGCCTTTATTCTAGGTTTAATGCCATTAGTGTTAGCAAAAGGTGTAGGATCGGAAGGAAATAGATCTATTGGTACAGGTGCAGTGGGAGGATTGCTTATAGGAACCATTTTAGGAGTTTTCGTTATTCCAATCTTATTTATATTATTTCAGTGGTTACAAGAAAAAATGTCTAGTAAACCAGCAGTACAAACTATAGAAGAATAAAACGATGAAATCAATTATAAAACATAGAAATTTTAGTAAAGGAGCACTAATTTTAGTTGTTGCACTTACGTTACAAAGTTGTTTTGTGGCGCAAGATTATGCAAGACCAGAATTAGATATAGAAACTGAAGCACTATACAGAACAGATAACCTGCCAACAGACAGCGTATCTATTGCGGATGTATCTTGGAAAACCTTATTTTCAGACCAATATCTTCAACAATATATAGAGGAAGGTCTGCAAAATAACATGGATGTTCGCATTGCAATACAACAAATGGTAGCTGCCGAAGCTTATGCTAAACAAGGCAAAGCAGGTTATTTACCATCTGTAAGTGTTGGTACAAATTGGACACACCAAGAACTGTCTAAAAACACTCAGTTTGGAGCGTTTTTAACAGACACTTCTACAGATCAGTTTGATGTAACAGCAAACCTATCTTGGGAAGCAGATATTTGGGGAAAAATTCGTAGTAATAAAAGAGCAACTCAAGCAGCTTATTTGCAAAGTGTAGCCGGACATCAAGCGGTGAAAACGCAACTAATTTCAAGTATTGCTAATACATATTACAGTTTATTGGCTTTAGATGCGCAATTAGAAATAACAAAGCAAACCATTGCAACTAGAGAAAGTAGTGTAGAAACTATTAAGGCTTTAAAAGATGCTGGACAAGTAACACAGGTTGCTGTAGATCAGAATGTGGCACAATTTAATAGTGCAAAAGCATTAGAGGTAGATATTGAAACTGCTATTTTTAAAACTGAAAATACACTTAGTATTTTGTTAGGTAAATCTGCTCAAAATTTTGAAAGAAGTAGTTTAGATATTCAAAAAATAGAAGAGGAACTTAAACTTGGAGTAGCGGCAACATTACTTAGTAATAGACCAGATGTTATGGCGGCAGAGTATAACTTAATTCAATCGTTTGAGTTAACTAACGTTGCTAAAAGTAACTTATATCCATCTTTAAAATTAACTGCTTCGGGAGGTTTACAGAGTTTGGAAATAGACAAATTGTTTAATGCAAACTCTTTATTTGCAAATATAGTCGGCGGTTTAACGCAGCCATTATTTAACAAACGTGCTTTAAAAACGCAAAAAGAAGTAGCTATTGCACAACAAGAGCAGTCTTTACTTCAGTTTAAAAAGACATTATTAATAGCTGGAACCGAAGTGTCCAATGCTTTATTTTCTTATGAATCTGAAACTAAAAAATTCGAATTTAGAAAGAATGAAGTTGAGGCTTTACGTCAAGCAGAAAGCAATTCGGATATTTTACTTAAAAATGGTTATGCTAACTACTTAGACTTATTAACAGCAAGACAAAGCGCATTAAGTGCAGAGCTTAATATAATCGATAGTAAATTACAACAACTAGTATCTATTGTAGATTTATATGAAGCACTTGGTGGTGGATGGAGATAAAATAAATTAAAATGATTACTAAAGCAGAGTTATTAAAATGTTCTATTTCAAAATTTACGCAATTTGGTAGCAAACATGTTACTTTAGACGAGATAGCAAATACGCTTGGTATATCTAAAAAAACAATTTATACGTTTTTTAATAACAAAGAAGATCTAGTTGCGGCTAGTGTTGAAAATTTATTGAAGGAGTATAAAAAGGATATAAATGGGATTGTTAATAGCAATGGTAAAAATCCTATTTTGTGTGTTATATTAATTTACCAGAGAGGGTTTGAGTATTTAAAATACTTTAAGCCCTCTTTTCTTTTTGGATTAGAAAAATATTACCCAAAAGCTAGTGCTGTTTTTAATGATTTTATTGAAGAATTAAGTAATAATATTGTTTACAATTTACTTAAACAAGCTCAAGAATCTGGGAATATAAAAGAAGAAGTTAATATAGAATTAATAGTTAATATTTATTTTTTAAGAATTGATAAATTGATTTTTAAGAAGAATAATTTATTAGAAACATACCCAGAAGAAGAACTTTTTAACCATTTAGTAATTTATAATCTAAAAGGAATAATTACAAGCAACTATTCTAATTCTTATTTTGAATAGTTTAGTATTTTTGCAATATGAAAAAAGACATTGACATTCCAAAAGTTGAAGGCGTTTACGTTGCAATTGTAAACGAGTACAACGACATTTACAAAACGCAAGATTGGAACGCTTATATAATTAACGATAAAGATGTTGATTTAGAAATGGTGTTAATAGTAACTAGTGGTTATTCTGAAAAGAAAATGACTTCTATTTTTAGAAAGAAAGTAGATTTGCTTCCTAAAAAAAGTTACGCTAAAATAGAATTGATGCAGGAAGACTTATTTGCGCTTAACAATCAATTTAAGGTTACTTTTTTTCAGGATAATAAAATGTTCGATAAAACATATACTTTTAGAAAAAACACGATTAATCTGCAGGCTTTACAGGCTCTTCCTTTAATGGAAGCACGTGGTGTTTTGGTAAAGTAGATTATTTAGATACTTTTACATTAGATTGTAAAACCTAATTAATAAAAGTATGGACAACAATAAGTTAATAGAATATCTAGAAACCTTTGGAGCTTTAACAAGTAAAGATAAGCTGTGTCTAATAGACAATGTCGAGTTTAAAGCGTACAAAGCTGGAGACGTGTTTTTGCATACTGGAAAAATAGCTAATCAAGTTGGTTTTATTATCGAAGGTGTATTTCGATATTTTTTTTACGATGGTCAAGGTAACGAGATTACATCGTATTTTATGTCCGAAAACCAATTTGTAACCAATATTACTAGCTTTAACGAATACACGTTTAGTTCTGGAACTATTGCCGCAGAGACCGATTGTCTTGTATTAATTATAGATAGAAAAGGTTGGGAGTTGTTTGCAGAGCAAATTGAAAACTGGAATAGTATTATTTCAAAAATTACCTCAAAGACGTTGTTGGAAAAAACTAATTTTCAGCGCCGGCTAATAAACCAAGATGCTAAAGCTTCTTATTTAAGTTTGTTAGAACAAAATCCATCCATTATAAATAGAGTACCTCAAACTCATATTGCTTCATTTCTAGGAATAACAAAATTTTCGTTAAGTAGAATTCGTAATCAAATAGCTAATAAATAGTATTAGTTGTCATTTGGCAACGGATAACATAGCTATCCTTTAGATATTTGTATCATAATAATTAATAAGACTATTATGAAAAAAATATTAAAAATAATTGGTAGTATTCTAGCACTTCTTATAGTTGGAATAGGGATAATATATTTCTTTTTTCCTCAAAAAATTGTAGATTTCACCTACTCTCAAAATGCAAGTGCAGCGAAATTAACAGATGAAATAATAACTGTTAATAGTTATAATACTCATTATTATACAAACAATAATACTACTGCAAAAGACACATTAGTATTGCTTCATGGACTTGGTGATGATAAAAATAGCTTTGTGCAATCGGCTGCATTTTTAACTAACGATTATTATTTAATTATTCCAGATCTTTTAGCTTCGGGAGAGAATGAAAAAGATAACACTTCAGATTTAAGTATTAAAGGTCAAGTTGATTTTTTAAATCAGTTTTTAACCAATTTAAAAGTCGAAAATTTTAGTCTAGCAGGAAACTCTATGGGAGGACATGTGGCTGCTGCTTATGCTATTGCACATCGCGAAAAAGTAAATGCGTTAGTGCTTTTAAATGCGCCAGGTTTAACGTTAGATGATCATGTTGTGTATTCTGGATTTGGTAGTGTTTTAAAAGATGAAACCGATTTAAACGCTGTTTTGTCTCGCGTATTTTATAAAGTGCCAGATTTACCTGGTCCTATTAAAAAAATGTACATCTCTCAAATTAATGAGAGTCGCGATTTTTTAAATAATAATATTATTCCTCAAATAAAAAACGGTCAATATTTTGATTTAAAAAATAACATAAATCAAATAAAAGCACCAACTTTAATTCTTTGGGGAAAACACGATGCTGTTGTAAAGTTTAATGTTGCAGAGCGTTACAATAGAGATATACCATTATCTGAAATCGAAATTATAGAAAATGCTTCACATTCGCCACAATTAGAAGTGCCAGAAGTTGTAGCAACAAGTATTAACAGTTTTATTCAAAATAAAAGTAAACAAATGAAAGCAACAGCACCAACAACTAGAGAACAACATTTAGCTAAAGTACAATTGCATAGATGGTATCAGTTATATGAAAGAGAGATGAATGAGAAACGTATAAACAATCAATTAGATATTTTAGACGATGCTATTTACATGAAATCTGCTGCAGGTGAAATGAAAGGAAAAGCGAATTATCCTGAAAGATTGACGGCTTATAAAGGTTGGCAAAATGCACACCATGTAGAGCATGTAAATGTTACAACTATAGAAGATGGATTAAAATTAGAAGCAGATATTAGGTATCAAAATATAAGACCAGATGGTGAAAAGAAAAGTTACACGATACATTACAACACGAAACTGATTAATGGTGAGGATTATTTACCTAAGTTTTCGTCTATTGAAATAACGCCGACAGGAGAAACTAATGATAACTTTGAAGATGCTTATGTAACTAATAGAGTAAAGTCTTTAATGTATTACTGGATTGCATCTATGGAAAATCTAGATGGAGATGTTTCACCTTTTAAGGAGGTTTTAGCAGATGATTTTGTGTTGAATTTTTCTACACAAAGTAAAATTACTTCTATTAAAGAATTAGAGACATGGTTAAACGGTACACCAACACAGTTATCTAATAGCGAGCATTATCCTAAGCATTTTGAAGTGAAACAAATTATGGAAAATGAGTTTGAAATGAAGGTAGAGTTCGATTGGAAAGGACAATCTAAAGATGGAAAAAAATTAGAAGCTACAACACAGCACACTTGGTATATTTTAGATAACCCAAACGATAGATTTGCTAAAATTTTAAAGGTAGATGTGGTACAGTCTAAGCCATTAAAAGTAGTTGAGTAAGTAAAACAATTATGGTTTATACATTTAGAAGTGTTAATTGGTTTGTAATAACTTTACTTGCCTGTTAACGCTTCTATTTTTTGAATAAATATTTTAGCGTTTTCATTTTCCGTATTATATTCTAAAGATTTCTTATAGTTAAATAACGCTTTAGTGTAATCTTCAGTAGTAAAATAAAATTCGCCTAAACTATCGTAAGAATTAAAATGATTTGGAAACAATTCTAATTGTAGATTGAATAGTTTTAGAGCATCTTCAGTTTTTTTAGTGTTAAGAAGTTGGTATGCTATGGCATTTATATTGTCATTATTTGTGTAATAATTTGTGGTGTCTTTAATTTGTTGTCTTATTTTTTTAATACCATTATCGGTATTATGCAATAATGTTTTTTCTAGAAAGGCAACACTGTTTAATTTAGGATATTTTATCAGTTCGTTTTCTGTACCGTAAAATAAACTCTGCCAATTATTTAATGCTACATCAGAATTGCTATTCATAATTAAGATTAATCCGTAATCACTGTCAGGACATAATAAAAGTCCGCTTTGTACACCACTTGATGTTCCGGTTTTTGAGTAATAAAAACCTTCTTCTTCTCCAATACCTAGGCCTTCCCATAGGTAACCAACAAGATTATCGTCATCGTCTTCAAAAAGAGTTTTTACAGACTCTTTAATTATAGGATTATCACTTTCTAATTGAAACTTCATAAATGTAATTAAATCTGGAAGTGTTGTAATCATTCCAGCAGCTCCACCAAGTAATGGATTTTTATCCAAAGGAGCTAATTTGCCATTATTATAGCTATTTGCTACTCGGCTATCATCAAAATTTGAACCTAATAAATAGGTGTTTTTCATGTTTAATTCATCTAGAAAATCTTGCAGTAAAAGATAATAAGGTTGCTGGTAAACTTGTTCTAAAATATAAGCGACTAGTTCTGGTCCAACAGAGTTGTATGCATAAGTGGTTCCTGGCTTTTTATTTACTGTTACGGTTTTAAGTTCTTCTAGTAAATGGTTAATAGTGTAGGTAAATGATTTGTTTTCAAAATAACCGTTGTTTACACTATCTGTTACTTCTTTAAGTCTTTTTGGTGTTTTATTTTTTAAACCAATAGTGTGTGTAAGTAGATTTTTAATGGTTATTGGTGTGCCTTCAAATTCTAAATTAGAATAGTTTCCTTTTAAGTATTTTCTAATATCGTCGTTAAGAGTAATCTTGTTTTCTAAAACAGCTTTAGCAGCTAAAGATCCTGCAAATACTTTGGTTATAGATGCTATTTCGTATAAAGTATTATCGTCTGGAGTATTGTTGGCGCCTTTATCGATTTCACCGTAATAATTTTTATAGATTTTTCCGTCTTTATAAATAGCAAACGCTAAGGAGTTAATATTGTTTTTCTCTAAGGTTTGGTTGGCATAAATATCTACAAGCTTTGTGATTTCTTTAAAAGCATCAACTTTTTTTTCTGTTTTAGATTTACAACTAAAAGTGATTACAATAAGTAATAATAGGATTGCTTTAAATTTCATGATAATTACGTTTCTTATGTAAGCGTTAAATAATAGCTTTTAATAAGGATAACGATATAACATGTTTGTTACAGTTTCGCTCGCGTTAGGGATTGAAACGGCATCCTTTTTTTGAGGTACGATAAAAAAGATATAGTGTAAAGCCCGACCCTTGTGGTAACGCCAAAAATAAAAAAATCCCTTTTTTCAAAGGGATCTATTTAATCTAATTTATCGGTTAATTTTTTAAATACTTTTTTAGCATCCTTACCTTCGTATAACACATCGTAAACAGCATCTACTATTGGTAAACGTGTTTTCTTTTTGTTTTTTTGATTTAATAAATGTGCACTTTTTGTGGCGTAATAACCTTCGGCTACCATGCTCATTTCCATTTGTGCAGATTTTACGGTGTAGCCTTTGCCAATCATGTTTCCAAACATGCGGTTTCTAGAAAAAGTAGAATATCCGGTAACTAATAAATCGCCTAAATAAGCCGAGTTATTGATGTTACGTTTCATTTTGTGCATTTTTTTGATAAAACGCTTCATTTCGCGAATGGCATTACTCATTAAAACACTTTGGAAATTATCTCCATAGCCTAAGCCGTGTGCAATACCTGCTGCAATAGCATAAATGTTTTTAAGCATTACGGCGTATTCTGTACCAATTACGTCGTCACTAATTTTTGTTTTTATGTAATCGCTCGATAACATATCTGCAATCGCTTGTGCTTTGTCTTGGTCGGCACATGATATTGTTAGGTACGATAAACGCTCTAAGGCAACCTCTTCGGCATGGCATGGTCCTGCGATAACGCCAATATTTTCGAAAGGGATATTGTAATTATCATGAAAATGTTCGCCTAGTAATTTTCCGGTTTCTGGTATAATACCTTTTACTGCAGAGACCACTGTTTTGTTGGTAATGTCTACGGTAAGCTTTTGTAATTCTGAATAGATAAAGGCAGATGGTACTACAAAAATAAGTACATCGGCATAGTTAGCCATTTCGTTAATATCGTTGCTTAGTTTCAATTGTTCTAAATGAAACTCTACGGAACTTAAATATGCAGGATTGTGTTGTTCTTTTAATAAGTGTTCTTTAGTATAAACGCTACGCATATACCAACCTACTTCGTCTAAGTTTTCGCAAAGCATTTTTACAATTGCAGTTGCCCAACTTCCAGATCCAAAAACAGCGTATTTTAATTGTTGACTCATAAATAAACAGTACGATTATAAAACAAATTTACGCAATTATAAGTTGTTAGTAAAACACTGAGAACTATAGAGATAAATTTTTGGCACAGCTTTTGAAATTAGTCTAGTATCAATCCATAAAACGAAACGATTATGAAGACATTAAAACTACTTTCGGTATTTGCCTTAATGGCAACTTTATTAAGCTCTTGTTACACAGAAGTTCTTGTAGAAGACGATTATATAAATAATACAGCTCCTGCAATATCTGTAAATCAATTATTAAATTCTTACGAGTTGTGGTATGTGGATGTTAATGAAACTATAGGTTATGGTCAGTCTCCATTTTTACAAATTGCGTTTACAATCTCTTTTAGAAATGGAACGTTATACGCAAACAACAATTTAGTTGGTATTGGTAGCCAAGGAAACGGTTATGGTGTTCCAATTGGTTATTACAACGCCTATAATATGATTTTAGATGTCGATCATGATATAGATGGTTACGATAGTTTTGATGTGTATCAGGTAGATTACAATACAATAGAATTATACAACCCGTTTAACGATACATCTTATTTTTTAAATGGTTACCAACGTTCTAACTTTGATTATAATTACGTTTTTTATGATAACATTCAATATTTTATGCAAGAGTACGAAGCTTGGGAAAAAACATATACAAGCCAATATGGTGCATTAAATGAGTTTGATAATGAAAATTTCTTACAGTTTTTATCAGGTGGTAATGATGATGCTTTTAGAAGCTCTCAAGATCAATATGGTACTAATCCAAACAATTTATATTGGGATTTTACAGGAGATTATAACGTAGGTAACATAAATGGTAATCTGTACTTAAAGTCTTTAGTGTTAGATTATGATTATTTTAGTAACGAGATTTTTGAGCTTAGCGTTATTAACGATCAAAGAATTGAATTATATCACATAGGATCTGGAACTGTTTACGAGTTTACTGGCAGAGGTTATATAGAATATTTAAAAGAAGGAACGACGTTAAATAAGTCTAAAACTTCAGCACAAAAGAAACGTAAGCAGCATAGTGTAAAAAAGGAAAACAGTAGAGAGAATACACGAAAGCAATTGTAATAACTAGAAAAATAAGAAGATAAACTGCTTAAAAAAACACACATTAAGCAGTTTTTTTAACTTTATATCGAGTTTTATAATTATATTAATATACGTAAGTTGTGATTGATTTAGATTTTGTCCAACTTTACAATAGTAGAATTAACCAATAACAATTAAAAACAAAACAAATTATGGGATTATTTTCATTCATTAAAAACGCAGGAGCTAAAGTATTTGGTATAGGAAAAACTGATGCTGAAGAAGCTGCTGAAGCTGTAGCTGCAGAAATAAAAGTAGAAGAGGCTGCTGCAAGAAAATTAGAAGAAACAATTAGAGATTTAGATTTAAAGGTAGAAGGGCTAAGTGTTCATATTGATGATGATGCTGCAACTATATCTGGATTAGCTTATGATCAAGCTACTCGTGAAAAAGCGATATTAGTAGTTGGTAATAGTAATGGTATTGCTACTGTAGATGATAAAATGACTGTAGAGCACGTAGAGCCAGAAGCACAGTTTCATACAGTTGTTAGTGGAGATACTTTAGGTAAGATTGCTAAGAAATTTTATGGTAATGCTATGAAGTATCCTGTGATTTTTGAAGCTAATGAGCCAATGTTAGAGCACCCAGATAAAATTTATCCAGGACAAGTATTACGTATTCCAGTTTTAGACTAAATATAAAACAAACAGTTCTTAAAACGGATTGAGATATTTTATAAAATTAATTAAACCAGAGAGGCTATCTTCTTTGGTTTTTTTAAGCAACATATTTAGATTTAATATATTTAATAAAAAAGCCAACTCGAGAGAGTTGGCTTTTTACGCTATTAATCAAAATAACAAATAATACCTAAAAATTATTTGCTATGGCTATACTTTAAATAGATTAGAAATTTCTAATTATTAAAGTGTGTTATTTTTTTATTGAACATCTAAAAAAGGGATAAAAGAGTAGATGTTAAGTCTAATTCTAATTCAAAATTAGAATAAAGAAAGAGTGTTCACAAAATTATTTTTAATGATTTCGTGTATTTCATCGAAAAAACAGCTTTTTAGTCTATTTGTATTACGGTAAAAACCGTAATTTTTTCTGTTTGTAAGAATTTATTTCGAGTTTTGAAACCGTTTTTTCTTAGAAAAACAGATTTTAGTATAATTACAAACTGTAATAAGAGTAACTGCTATCTATAAAAATTCATTAAGTCTAAATACTCCCAAACGTTTTTTGGTAATAGTGGCTTAATGTTTTTACCTTCTTTAATAGCATTTCTAATTAAGGTTGAAGAAATTTCCATGATAGGAGCATCCACTTTATGAATTTTTTCATGTCCAGTAAACTGAGTGTCTACAGCACCTTTAGAAATTCTTGGATACACATAAATATTATGGTTCTCTAAAATAATCTCGTAGTTTTTCCATTTATGGAAACTCTTTAAATTATCTTCTCCCATAATTAAAGAAAACTGATAGTTTGGATGTTTTTCTTGTAAATAGGTAAGTGTATTTATAGTGTAGTTTGGTTGTGGTAAATTAAACTCAATATTACTTTCTTTTAGCTTATCATAATCTTTAGTAGCAAGATGTACCATTTCCAAACGTTGAAAATTATCTAATAAAGAACTCTTCTTTTTAAAAGGATTATGTGGTGTAACTACAAACCAAATTTGGTCTAAATCGCTATTCTCTACTAATTGATTTGCAATAATTAAATGCCCAATATGGATTGGATTAAAAGAGCCAAAATAGAGACCTATATTCATTTCAATTTAATATTATTTATCAGTTTGAGTGAAATTGATTTTTTATCGAGGTTTTTTTAAAATTACTTCTTGATACAATTTTCTCGTTGCTTAAAAATCACTCGAAGTGATACTAGTTTATTTTTTATTTTCAGTTGTTAAAAAATGCCCAACAAGGTTTTCTGCATCTTGTAATGCTTTTTCTAAATGGTCGTTTTCAATAATAACATCAAAAAGTGGAGCAGTAGCAAGTTCTGCACTAGCTTTCGCTACACGCATATTTATTTTATCGTCGCTTTCTGTTTTTCTTTTTTTAAGCCTAATTTTTAACTCGTCTATACTTGGCGGTTTTACAAAGACGGCTAAAGTTTGTTCTGGAAACTTACGTTTAATACGTAGACCACCAGAAACATCAATATCGAAAATAACATTTTTACCTAAAGCCCATAGACGTTCAACTTCTGTTTTTAAAGTACCATAAAAGTTATCTCTATAGACTTCTTCCCATTCTAGAAAATCGTCGTCTTTAATATGTTGTTTAAAATCGTTTGCAGATAAGAAGTAGTAATCTTCTGCATGAACCTCTGTGCCTCGTTTTTCGCGAGAAGTAGCAGAAATAGAAAATGCTAAATTTAATGCTTCTTGCTTTAGTAAGTGTCTAACAATTGTTGTTTTTCCAGATCCAGAAGGCGCAGAAAATACAATTAATTTGCCTTGTTTAGTTGTGTCTTTATTCACTTGGGTATTCTTAAAATATTAAAAAAAGGTCTTGACTAAGCGCGACCAAACGATAAAATTAAATGTCAATTATATTGACTATAGAACGTTTAATAATTGTTCTTTAATTTTCTCTAATTCGTCTTTCATTTGTACAACTAACTGCTGCATTGGAGCATAATTACTTTTAGAACCAATGGTGTTAATTTCTCTTCCCATTTCTTGTCCAATAAACGCTAATTTTTTTCCATTAGAATCATCAGAATTAAGAGTTTCAATAAAATAATTTAAATGGTTTTTTAAGCGTACTTTCTCTTCTGTAATATCGAATTTTTCTATGTAGTAAACCAATTCTTGTTCAAAACGGTTTTCATCGTACTTTTCTCTAAGGTCTTCTACACCTTTCTTTAAACGCTCACGCACACCTTCAACACGTTCTGGGTCTATAGCGATTACTTGGTCTAATAAGTTTTCTATAGTTGTTACGCGGTTTTTAAAATCGCTTTCTAGAACTTCACCTTCATTTAAACGATATTCTTTAATAGCAGCAATTGCAACTTTAATTTCAGTTTCAATTTTAGCCCATTCTGTATTGTCTATCTCTTCGCGTTCAGTATTTAAGGCATCTGGAAAACGAACAGCCATTTTAAGAAGTTCAATTTCATTACCATCAACTACATTTTTAAGTTGCTGTATATATTGTTTTACAACTGGAGTATTAATTTTAGTCGAGGTGTCTTCAGCAGTAGCTTCAACATAAATAGAGAAATCTATTTTTCCACGATCTAACTCTTTTGCCATTAACTTACGCAAGTAAAGCTCTTTTTCTCTGTAAATAGAGGGCATTCTAGCATTCAAATCTAGATTTTTGCTATTAAGCGATTTTAGCTCAATTGTAATTTTTTTTGTTGGTAATTGTAATACAGATTTACCATAACCTGTCATTGAATGTATCATAAAATAATTTATAAAGATGTGCAAAGGTAATGAAAACAGAATCCTTAGAAAATAGTATTTTTGTATTTCAAAATCTATATAAATATGTACAAAAAACAGTTTGAAATACGTTGGAGTGATGTTGATGCTAATAGGCATTTAGCTAATTCTGCTTACACAAATTTTATGAGTCATACTAGAATGGCTTTTTTAATGGAGCACGGTTTTACTATGAAAGAGCTAGCAATACATAATATTGGGCCAGTAGTTTTTTACGAGCATATGCATTATTTTAAAGAAGCATTTATGGGACAACCTATTACTGTTTCTTTAGAAGTTTCGGGATTGAGTGAAGATGGTACGTTTTTTAAATTTGATCATAATTTTTATAATCATAAGGGTGAGAACATTGCTTTTTGCGAAATGTTTGGAGCTTGGATAGATTTAAAAGCAAGAAAAATGACCAATTTGCCACAAGTTCTTATGGATTTAGCAGATGCGTTTCCAAAATCTAAAAACTATAAAATTTTAACTAAAGAAGATACAAGAGTAAATGGTAGAGCGCCAAAAAATTTAACGCTCTAATTTTACTTTTGGTTTTTTTGTAACTAAATATACGCCTCCAAATATTAATGCGGAGGCTATTAGTTTTACAGAAGTTACACTATCGCTTCCCATTGTAATTGCAAAAATACCAGCTATTACCGGTTGTATGTACATAAATGTACTTACGGTTGATGCTTTTAGGTGTTTTAATGCCAAAGGATTTAATAAGTAAGTTCCAAATGTTGCACCAACAACTACAAATAGTACCGAGAATATAATATAAGGTGTAAAGGTTGAGAATTGTGTAGCAACTAATTCGCTGTATCCAAACGGAATTACCATAATTAATCCAAACAAAAACAACCAACGAATAAATGTAAATGGATGGTATTTATAGGTTAATTTTTTTATAATTATAATATAGATACTATATGAAACAGCATTAATAAAAACCAGTAAATTACCTAGTAACACGTTGTCACCTTCTAAGTTCGATTTTCCATAAATGCTTAGCACTAATGCTCCAGAGAAACCTAATATTACACCTATAATTTTTAAAAGAGTAAGGCGTTCTTTTAGGTAAAAAGTAGATAATACTAACACAATTATGGGTGTCGTTATCATAATTACCGAAGCGTGAATAGGCGTTGTAAACTCTAATCCTTTAAAAAAGGTAAGCATGTTTATTGTAACACCAAAAATAGCAGCGCAAAAGAAGGTTAAATAATCCTTGCGATCAATTTTTTCTTTAGGACCTAAAAAACTGAACATCCAAAATAAAGCAGTTGCTCCAGTAATACGAACTAATATAAAACCAAAAGGTTTCATATAGCCACCAGCTATAACATCTTTGGCAAACGTGAAGTTTAAACCATAAAGTAACTGAACTATAAATGCCGCAATTAGTGCCCAATATCTAGTTTTCATGTGTTTTGTTTTTTAATGGACACATGTTAATCATTTAAAGCATTTTTTACAGCCTCAACATTTTGCTTAGAGTTACCTATATAAATCTTATTGTTTAAAATAAAAACAGGTCGGCTTAAAAAAGTATAATGTTCAAGAATTAGATTTCTGTAATCCGTTTCTGTTAAGTTTTTGTTCTTTAAATCGCGTTGTTTGTAAAGTGTTGCTCTTTTGCTAAAGAGAGCTTCGTAACTACCTGCGAGTTCCTTCATTTCTTCTATTTGAGCTTCGGTAATAACTTCAGTTTTTATATTTTGAAGCACTACGTTTTCTGGTAAATCAAGCTCTTTTAGTATGCGAATACATGTACTGCAAGATTTTAAATAATATACTTTATTAGTCATCTCAATAATTTTAGTAGTACAAATTAAAATCATTTAAAGTAGATTCTACTATATTTATAAAAAATTTGAACTATGGATTTTACTTTCGATGTATTTGCAAAAACTAGAGGTTTTTTTAAAGCCTATTTAGAAGAATTGTCACTAGCACAACTTAATGCTATACCAAATGGATTTAATAATAATATTATCTGGAATATAGGACACAGTATAGTAACTGAGCAGATTTTGGTTTATAAACTTTCTGGGTTAAAACCAAATGTAAGCGAAGCGTTAATTGAAAAATATAAAAAAGGAACTACACCAGACGGTAATGCTACACAAGAAGAGGTTGATGAGTTGAAAGTTTTAGCGTATTCTACAATAGAACACACAAAGGCAGATTTTAGTTCTAAAGTCTTTAGTACCTTTAATGAATACACATTGTCTACTACTGGAAATACATTAACAAATGTAAACCAAGCGATACAGTTTGCTCTTATTCACGAAGGTATGCATGCTGGTTATATTTTAGCAATGCTACGTGCTTTAAAAGTTTAAATAGTTGTTAGCAACAGTATAAGGAATTGTAAATTCTATTATATTATTAGAAGAAGAATTAAAGGTGTCGTAAAAAACAATCACACCGTCTTCGCTAAAACCTAAGTTTTCTGGCAGGTTAAAAGTGTCTGTTTCAAAAGCTTCAATACGATCGTTGTTTGCCGAAAGTAACTCTTTGTCGTAATACTTTTTTGCTAATATTGTAAATGAAGATACATCATTTATTAAATCTTTAGTTTCTAGTTGTAGACCTGTTTTAGCATCAAAATTGTAAAATTTGAATATCAAATTGCTATGCGCTCCTCCAGTATTAATACTAGAGTTCATAGCTACAGAAACTAAAGTTTCGTTTTGATAAATTATTTCACCATCTACTAAAACTTCCCAAGAAGGTAAATTGGTGTATAGTGTTTTTCCTATTTGTGTTTTAAAATCGATATATGCTTTTTTAAAACCTTCAATGCTTTCTTGAGTGCTTGTTTTTGTTTCAGAAACAGCTTCAATATTTAGTGCCGAATTCACGAAATTTGTAAGAGTTGCATTAATTTGTTTCGCAGCTTCAGTTTTACCTTCGGCTTTTGGGATGTTTATTTCTATAGTTGTTTCTCCTTCGTCTATAATAGAAGTGTCAGTAAAATTTAGGACAACGTCATCTTTACAAGAAAAACAGATACTCGAGATAATGATTAGACTAAAAATTTTTATTAATCTGAAGGAAGAGTTATGAAACATTGATAAAAGGTTTTAATGCAATTTATATACAACGAATTAAAGGCTATTTTTGTTGTAATCAAAAGAAAACTGAAAGTTGTTTTTTAGATGAAGTAAAATCCGTTTTTATCAATTAACCTTATTGAGATTTTAACAATTAAAGTCTTGTTAATTAAGGTTATTACGATTTAAAAACGAAAAAGATAAAACACATGAAATTCAATACAAAAACCATTCACGGTAAACAACATCCAGATAAAGCATATGGAGCAGTAATGCCGCCAATCTATCAAACATCTACCTATGCGCAAACAACACCTGGAGGACATAAAGGTTATGCGTATTCTAGATCTCATAATCCTACAAGGCATGCTTTGGAAAATGCTTTTGCAAGTATAGAGAATGGAGAATTTGGTCTGGCTTTTGGTTCTGGTTTAGCAGCTATAGATGCTGTAATGAAATTATTAAAACCTGGAGATGAGGTTGTTTCTACTAACGATTTGTATGGTGGAACCTACCGTTTGTTTACTTCTATTTTTGAAGGTTTTGGCATTAAATTTCATTTTGTAGGCATGGAAAATGCTGCAAATATTGAAAATTATATAAATAGTAATACAAAACTAATTTGGGTAGAAACACCCACAAACCCAATGTTAAATATTATTGATATTAATGTTGCTGCTACAATTGCAAAAAAGCACAATGTCTTGTTGGCTGTTGATAATACTTTTGCAACGCCTTATTTACAGCAACCTTTAGATTTGGGTGCAGATATTGTTATGCATTCTGCAACAAAATATATTGGTGGACATAGCGATTTGGTAATGGGAGCTTTAATAGTGAAGGATAAAGATTTAGCAGATAGGTTATATTTTATACAAAATGCAAGTGGTGCTATTTGTGGTCCACAAGATGCGTTCCTAGCGCTACGCGGAATTAAAACATTACACGTTAGAATGCAGCGTCACTGTGAGAATGGAAAGGCTATAGCCGAGTATTTAGTATCTCACCCAAAAGTTGAAAGTGTATATTGGCCAGGTTTTAAAAACCACCCTAATTATGATATTGCAAAAGCTCAAATGAAAGATTTTGGTGGTATGCTTTCGTTTAATACAAAAGGAAATAATTATGAAGAAGCTATAAAAGTGGTTGAGAGTTTAAAAATTTTCACATTAGCTGAATCATTAGGAGGAGTAGAGTCGTTAGCAGGACATCCTGCAAGTATGACGCATGCAAGTATTCCAAAAGCTGAACGCGAGAAAATAGGAGTTGTAGATTCTTTAATTAGATTAAGTATTGGTATTGAGGATGAAGAAGATTTAATAAATGACTTAAAGCAGGCGTTAGGATAATATTTACTTTAACGCATAAAAAAAGAACTCAGTTTAAAACTGAGCTTTTTTTATGAAATTTTATTATTGGTTAATCTAAATAATAAATATATCCGAAGTTAAGCCATACTAGCCAATCATTATTTTTGTTGTAAACTAAATCATGATCTAAACCATCAATTAAGTCGTTAAAATAATATTGACCTCTAAGATCGATCATTAAATCTGATGATGTACTTAGTTTGTAACGTGCTCCAATACTAGAAACTACAGACCAAGTACTGCCGCCGCTAACATCTATGGGTTTAGAGTTTTGATTTACAAACCATGGTGTGTAATAAGTATTTCCTGGGCCAGTGTAAGTAGAGCTAACTTTTGGGTTAAAAGACACATAATGAGCACCAAAACTAACAAAAGGAGCTAATTTATAAGCGAAAGCTTGAAAAGAACGTATACTTAAAGGAAAGTATTCAATTTGCATTCCAATATCAAAATTGTTTGCTTCACCTTCTTGGCCTCTCAGTCTCTGTGCACTCAAACTGGTTTTTGCTGGGTCTACAAATTCTCCAAAATGTTTAAGTTTTGTTTTATTATAAGAAATTTCGGTTCTTAATTTAAAGTGATCATTAAAATAATTGTCTGTTGTATAACAGTTACAACTTGCTTGGTAAGCAAAGTTTATATAATGCACTATTCCAATACCAAACCCTGTGTTCCCTGCATTTGTTTCAAATTCACTTCTTAACCCATAATCCGATTTAAAGGCTACGGGTCCAGTAATTACACCTATTTCATGAGAGAAACCTAGCTGCGCAAAAGAAGTTTGAGCAGTAAGGATAATGATAATTAGCTTCGCTAGTTGTTTTGAATTAAGCATGGTTATGTCCAAGATTTAGAGGCATTAAACAAACAAATATATGAAAAGACGATAAACAAACAAGTATTATAGATAAAATGCAACAAAAAAAAATAGAATAAAATTTATAGGTTGCGAAAAAGAAAAAAAATAAGCATCTTTTTTAAAGATAATGTATCTTTGTCTTATAAATCAAGTATCTCTATTATTAAAAACATAATTAGCCAGTTAGATGGAAAATAAAATTCAAGCATTTTTAGATTTAGTAAAAGAAAAAAATGGTCAAGAGCCAGAATTTTTACAAGCTGTTCATGAGGTTGCAGAAACTGTAATCCCATTTATTGAAGAGAATCCTAAGTATCAAGGAAAAATGTTATTAGAGCGTATGGTAGAACCTGAGCGCACTATAATATTTAGAGTGCCTTGGATCGATGATAAAGGAAATACTCAGGTAAATAGAGCTTTTAGAGTAGAATTTAATTCTGCAATAGGACCATATAAAGGAGGTTTACGTTTTCATCCTTCTGTAAACTTAAGTATTCTTAAGTTTTTAGGTTTTGAACAAGTATTTAAAAACTCTCTTACAACTTTACCTATGGGTGGAGGAAAAGGAGGAAGTGATTTCAATCCTAAAGGAAAAAGTGATAACGAAGTAATGCGTTTTTGTCAATCATTCATGTCTGAGTTATTTCGCCATATTGGAGCAAATACAGATGTTCCTGCTGGAGATATTGGAGTTGGTGGACGTGAAATTGGTTACATGTTTGGACAATACAAACGATTAGCAAACGAATTCACAGGAATATTAACAGGAAAAGGAATAAGCTACGGCGGTTCTTTAATTAGACCAGAAGCAACAGGTTATGGTTGTGTATATTTTGCAAAAAATATGCTTGCAACTAAAAACGATTCTTTCAAAGGTAAAACTGTAGTTATTTCTGGATCAGGAAATGTTGCTCAGTATGCCTGTGAAAAAGCAACAGAATTAGGTGGTAAAGTTGTTACAATGTCGGATTCATCTGGATACATATATGATGAAAACGGAATAGATGCTGAAAAATTAGCATTTATTATGGAATTGAAGAACGAAAGACGTGGAAGAATTAGCGAGTATGTAGATACATATTCTTCAGCTAAATTCTTTGCAGGAGAAAGACCATGGAGTGTTGACTGTGATGTGGCTATGCCATGTGCAACACAAAATGAATTAAATAAAGAAGAAGCGGAAGCTTTAGTTAAAAACAATGTTATTGCTGTTGCAGAAGGTGCAAATATGCCTACTACTCCAGAGGCTATTGAAGTTTTACAAAAAGCAAAAGTGTTATTTGCTCCAGGAAAAGCATCTAATGCTGGTGGTGTTGCAACTTCTGGTTTAGAAATGAGCCAAAACTCTTTAAGATATAATTGGACAAGAGAAGAGGTGGATGCTAAGCTTAACCAGATTATGAATGATATTCATGAATCTTGCGTTAAATACGGTACAGCAAAAGACGGTAGTGTAGATTACGTAAAAGGTGCAAATATTGCAGGCTTTGTTAAAGTAGCAGACGCTATGTTAGCTCAAGGTGTAGTGTAGTTGTTGTTTTTTACAAAAGATAAATTAAAACCTGAAGCTAATTAATTAGTTTCAGGTTTTTTAATAATATATCAAAATGGCGTTCGCCAACTTCTAGAATAAAAACATCTGTTTGTGCTTTAATAAGATTTCTTTTTTTAATTACACCACTATTATATCTATAGTAAACAGTTTCATTAAAGCTTTCATTAAAATAATCTATCCAATAATTAGAATAAGAGTCTCTGTACATTAATAGTTTTAGCTCTTTTTTATTATTGATAAAATGGATTGAGGCATCATTGGTTTCTATATTCTCTACTAATGAAGACTCACTTTTTTCATATCGAGTCATTTTTTCTTTAGTATTAGTATTTAACATTCTTATAATATCTCCATGTATAGAGTCTTCTCTTTTTTTAAGGCGATGTAAAGGAATTGCTTCTATTTGCTTATCTGTTTTTTTTAAATGTTTAATAACATCAACATAGGCTAAATAAGCACCAGCATGATTCCAATGGGTATCTGTTTTATGGTAGAGAGTAGTCGAGTCTTTGTGCTTGGTTAATGTTTGTCTTAAATCGACCATGTTTAGACTGTCTTCTGGTTTTATTATTGATAAAAATTGAGAAAGAGGTGTTTTTCTATCTGTTAATTTATAAGGTAGTTTTTCTTTGTAAACAGTGCTCTTGTCTGGAATTACAACACAGTAGAAATCTACACCTATACTTTTTAAATAGGTTTTTAAATCTAAGATGTTTTGTTTCATTTGGTATAAGTCAATATCAGAATATTTATTCATTCCAAAAGAATTATCTAAAACTTTATTATTGAAGTTGCCTAAAAAGAACCATTGATTATGACCTTCTACAACTCTGTAAGGAATTGGATCTTCGTGTAGTGTGTTTTTTTTTAAATCGATGTAAGCGTTTATAAATGTGTTTTTAAGACCGTAGTTATCTAAATAATAAGATTTTATTTTAGAAATTGTTCTTGCAGGTGCTTTTATATTTATTTCAGGATAGTGAACAGTTTTAGAGAATTTAGATTTTTTTTCTAAGCCAGAAAGCATCAAAACATTTGGAATTAATGTAAGGACTAAAAAACCGATAATTGTAAATATTACAACGTTCTTATTTTTGATATTTTTTTGTTTCATAGCTAGAAATTGAAATAAATAAATGGGCTATAATTGCCTTTCGATATGTATATGAAACATAATATATAGATACTAAATAATCCAATAATCTTGAAATAACTTAACTTATATTGATTATTAAAAGGTTTTAAATAAGATCCTATTTTATGGTATACAGGAAAGAAAAATATAAATCCTATAAGTAGGCAAACAATAATTTCTTTCGACAAATAAAAATTTAAATAATCAAAATTAGTAGGAGTAGAGAAAGTAAATAGATTCATTATATATTTAAACGCCTCTGTAATACTAGAGCATCTAAAGAAAGGAAAAGTAACAAAAATTACAAACATGGCATAAACATGTGTAAGTGAAATGTGCACTCTCTTCAACGCTTTTATTAAACCAAAACGCTCGAATATTATAAACAGACCGTGTATTAATCCCCAAACTATAAAATTCCAATTAGCACCATGCCAGAATCCTGTTAAAAAGAAAACAAACATTAGTATAAGCATTCGATAGGATTTAGAACTGCTTTTTAAACCTAAAGGAATATAAATATAATCTCTAAACCAAGTAGATAAAGTAATATGCCATCTTTTCCAGAACTCTTGAATAGATTGTGCTGTATATGGATACTTAAAGTTTTCTGGAAAGTTAAAACCAAACATTTTTCCTAAACCGATTGCCATATCTGAATATCCAGAAAAATCATAGTAAATTTGAACTCCAAATGCAAAAACACCTATCCATCCTAACAAAGAAGACATTTCTGAAACTGGTAGACTAAAAATACCATCTACTAAAAAAGCAGTGTTGTTTGCAATTATTACTTTTTTTGCTAAACCTATAATAAAACGTTCTATACCTTCAGAAAACTGATTAATAGAAGTCTTTCTGTGGTTTAATTCTTTTTCAATTTGCGAGTATCTAACAATTGGACCGGCTATTAATTGTGGAAACAGAGTGACGTAGGTTACAAAATCTATAAAGTTTTTGTTAGCCTTTACATTTCCTTTGTAAACATCTATTGTATAAGACATTGTTTGAAAAGTGTAAAAACTAATACCTATAGGTAAAATAATACTAGAAAAGTATTGAGCATTTTTAGAAGTTACATCATATATCTCAAATAAAGATGTAAGATTCGTGTAAACAAAATTCGAGTACTTAAAATAGAAAAGAATGGATAAATTAAATACAATTGATAGTGTTAATCCTAATTTTCTTAGGCCTTTACTTATTATAATTCCACAAGAATAATCAATAATTGCAGAGATTAATATTAAAGCAACTAATTCTTGTTCTCCCCAAGTATAGAAAGAGAGACTGAAGAAAAGTAGTATGAAATTTTTAAACTTTTTAGGAGATAGATAATAAACAAATAAGCATAAGGGTAGAAAAACAAATAAAAAAATTGGACTACTAAATAGCATCGAGTATCATAAAAATTAACAAGGCCCAAAATACAATAAAATATAGTATTTTTGGTTTTTATTATTAGTACTCACAAAGTTTTTTTAAATGCGCCAAATTAAATTAGTTTTAACATTAATATTTCTAGTGCTTTCTCAATTGGTAATTGGGCAAGACTTTGTAGAGTCTTGGGTTGGGCATTTTTCTTATTTAGATATTAAAGATGTGTCGCAAGGAAGTTTTAAGGTTTTTGGTGCTGCAGAAAATGCTATTTTTATTTACGATAAGCAATCTAACGAAATACAAAAATTATCTACTATTAATGGATTATCTGGTGAGACCATTTCAAATATTCATTATGCTGAAGAAACAGGATTGTTACTTATTGGTTTTGAAAATGGATTAATTCAAATATATATAGAGTCTAGCCAAGAGGTTAAAACTGTTGTAGATATTTTAGAAAAACCAACAATACCTTCAGTTAGTAAGAGGATTAATCATTTTAATATCCATAATGGATATGCATATATTTCTACTAATTATGGTATCTCTTTATATGATATAAATAATTTAGAATTTGGAGACACTTATTTTATTGGAGCAAATGGTTCTCAAATTGTAGTAAATCAAACAACAGTTTTCGAAGGTAATATTTATGCTGCTACAGAAATGGCTATTTTTAAAGCTGATGTAGACAATGCAAACTTAATAGATTATCAACAATGGGTTTCTTTTTCAAATGGAAATTGGGTAGGCATCCAATCTTCTAATAGTAAACTTTTTGTCGCTAAAAATAATACTATATTGTATGAGATTGTTGCAGATAACATAGTGTTAATTGAAGATTATAGTGCGTTAATTCAAGATATTAGGGATTCCGAAGGTAAATTAGTAGTTACTACGTTAGACGAGGTTCATGTTTATAGTGTAGATCCATTTGTTGAAATTGCTATAGTAGTTCCAAATGATGAATTTAACACCAAATTTTCTTCTGCCGAAGTTTCTTTAGAAGATGAAATCTTTATTGGAACTAAAAATCAAGAAAGTCTTGGTAAATCAGGTTTTGGTATTCTTAAAACTGAAATTAGTAATACTGAAGCTTTTCAAGAAATACATCCAGAAAGTCCTCTTTCTAATAAGTTTTTTCAAATTGGATACCAATCTAATCAGCTTTGGGCTGTACATGGTGGGCACTCTATTACTTATAATTTAAGTGGAGGTACCGCTAAAAGTGGTATTAGTCACTTAGTAGAAAATGAATGGCAAAACATTTCTTACGATTCGCTTACTACCATTAGTACAAATCCATGGTACTTATCTTATTTATCTATTAACCCTTTTAATTCAGAAGAAGTTTATTTTAGTTCATACTATAGAGGGCTTATAGAAAGAACATCAGAAGGATTGACATTGTATAATCAAAACAACAGTACAATAGTGCCTTTTGCAGGGAGTTTCCATCTTCCACTAGCTAGTAATTACGATCCTTTTGGAGATTTATGGGTAATGAATGGTAGAGTAAATTTTGCTTTAAATAGGTTTTCAAATGGTGTTTGGAACTCCTATAGTTTACTAGATGTTATCGATCCTGCAACAAGTAATTTAGGTTTTTCCTCTATAGAATTCGATACTAATAATAATGTTTTTATTGGGAGCCATAACTATGGTTTAATAGGTTTTAAGGAGAATAACGGCAATCCTATAGTAAAAAATATTTATAGAGAAGAGGCTAATGTGCCATCTACAGGTATTACTTCTGTTGTTTTAGATAAGCAAAATCAACTTTGGTTTGGTACATATAAAGGTATTAGAGTAATTTATAATACAGATGAATTTTTTGAGGATCCGGATTATGAGCCTTCTGAGATTATTATTATAGACGATGGCACACCTAGAGAGCTATTTTTCCAGCAATATGTAACAGACATAGAAGTTGATGGCGCTAATAATAAATGGATAGCGACTTTAGATACAGGTGCTTATTATATGTCTAGTGATGGTCAAGAAACAATCTATCACTTTACAAAGGATAATTCTCCACTGCCTACTAACGATGTGTTAGATATAGAAATAGATGATATTAATGGTTTAGTTTATATAGCAACAGATCAAGGTATGGTAGCTTTTAATAGTGAAACTTCTGTCCCAGATAGTACTCTTGAAGAAGCTTATGTTTATCCAAATCCAGTTAGACCAAATTTTAATATTAATGACAAAAAAATTAAAATTAAAGGAATTACAGGAAACGTAAACATAAAAATTACAGATATTGAAGGTAATTTAGTAACCGAAGCAGAGACAAGAACAAACACAAAGTTTCGTGGTTACAACCTCGAAATAGATGGAGGTACTGCGCTTTGGAATGGAAAAAACATGTCTGGTAGAACGGTAGCAACTGGAGTATATTTGGTTATGCTTTCAGATTTAGATTCATTCGAAACAAAAGTGCTTAAACTAATGATTGTGAGATAATGCTGTTATCTACAAATGCAATTGTACTTTCAAAGATTAAGTATCGCGATAACGATTTAATAATTAAATGCTATACTCAAAAAGAAGGTATAGTAAGTTATTTATTAAGAGGTGTTTTAAAATCTAAAAAAGGATCAAAAGTTGCATATTATCAATTGCTAACACAACTAAAGTTAGAAACAGATTTTAAACCCTCAAGAGGGCTTCAGTATATAAAGGAAGTAAAAATTAATCATCTTTATTCTAGTTTACACACTAATGTTTTAAAGAGTGCAATTGTTATGTTTTTAGCCGAGGTACTTTCAAGTTCACTTCAAGAAGAAGAGCAAAATGACACTTTGTTTAATTATCTAGAAGCCGCATTACAATGGTTAGATGAACAAGGAAGTTTTTCTAATTTTCATTTATTATTCTTATTAAATCTTACAAAGCATTTAGGCTTTTATCCCGATGTTTCAAAAATAGATGCACCATATTTTAATTTAGAAGCAGGGAAGTTTCAAGATGAACAATTAAACAAGTACTCCATTTCGAACGAAAATTTAACACTCCTAAAACAGTTGTTAGGCACAACATTTGATGCTTTAGAAAAGGTGAAAATAAACGCCAAACAAAGACAATCTTTTTTAAACCTCATTTTAGTATATTTTGAATTACATTTAGGGAGTTTTAAAAAACCAAAATCACTGCAAATATTTAATGAAGTATTTAGTTGAAAATAAAAAGCATTTATTGGTATCCTTTCTTGCTTTTTGTATTAGTGCTTTCGCAATGGCACAAGACATTACTGTTGTAAATAAAGAAACACAAGAGCCAATTATAGGTGTAGCAATTTATAATAAAACAAAGTCGAAAAGTGTTGTAACAGATTTTGACGGAAAAGCTAGTTTAGATGTTTTCAAGGCTTCAGAAATTGTGTATTTTAAACATTTATCGTTTAAATTATTTTCAATTAAAAAAATATTGATTGCTAATGCAACAGTCTTGCTTAATCCTACTGCTCAAGGATTAGAGGAGATTGTAATTTCAGCATCTAAATTTAAAGAAAGTAAAAGAGATATACCTAAAAAAATATCTAGTGTTAGCGCATCGGAAATTGCTTTCGCAAACCCACAAACTAGTGCCGATCTTTTAAAGGCTACAGGTCAAGTTTATATTCAAAAAAGCCAATTAGGAGGTGGTAGTCCAATGATTAGAGGTTTTTCTACCAACAGACTGCTCATAACAGTAGATGGTGTTAGAATGAATAACGCTATTTTTAGAGGAGGAAACATACAAAATGTTATATCTATAGATCCATTTTCTATTCAGTCCACAGAAGTTTCTTTAGGAGCAGGAAATGTAATATATGGTAGTGATGCTATAGGTGGTGTTATGAGTTTTTATACTAAAACACCAAAAGTATCTTTTACAGATTCTACTTATATTAAAACGAATGCAGTATTAAGGTACGCTTCTGCAAGCGAAGAAAAAACTGCACATTTAGATGTAAACTATGGTTTTAAAAAATGGGTATTTATAACTAGTGGTAGTTATACAGATTTTGGAGATTTAAGAATGGGAAGCCATGGGCCAGAAGATTATTTAAGGCCAGAATATGTTGTTACAAGTAATAATGAAGATGTTATTGTAGAAAATAGTAACCCTAATATTCAAAAATTTTCTGGTTATAATCAATTTAATATCATGCAAAAAGCAAGGTATGAAGCTCAAGAGAATTTAACTTTCGATTTTGGTCTTTTCTATACAGAGACTTCAAACACACCACGGTACGACAGGTTAATTCGTTATAGAGGTGAAAGCTTGCGTTCTGCAGAGTGGTATTACGGACCTCAAAAATGGTTCATGACTAACTTAAATGTAACAAAATTAAGCAGTAACTCTAATCTTTACGATAAAATTAAAGCAACAGTAGCTTATCAAAATTTTCAAGAAAGTAGAGTAGATAGAGATTTTCAATCAAATACAAGAAACGTAAAGGAGGAAGCTGTAGATGCCTTTTCATTTAATCTAGATTTAGAGAAACGTTTAACAGATAGAACAGCACTTTTTTATGGTGTAGAGTATATTCATAATACTGTAAATTCTGTGGCAGTCGAAGAAAATATTGTAACCAATACTAATCAGCCAACGGTTACGCGTTATCCAGATGGTTCAACATGGCAATCTGCAGCTGTGTATGCTAGTTTAAAGTATAAGCCAAATACTAAAGTTGTATTTCAAACAGGTTTGCGTTATAACAACGTAACCTCTAATGCAGATTTTACTAAAAACAATATATTTCTTAACCTACCATTTACCGAAGCAAATAATAACTCAAGTGCTTTAACAAGTACTGCAGGTGTAAGTTGGTTTCCTAACAAAACCTTGCAATGGAAACTTAATTTTTCTTCAGCATTTAGAGCGCCAAATATAGACGATATTGGTAAAGTATTCGATTCTGAGCCAGGTTCTGTTGTTGTGCCAAATAATAATTTAAGCCCAGAATATGCCTATGGTGGAGAATTAGGTTTAACCTTAAATTTCGATAATGTTTTTATTCTAGATACCGCAACGTATTATACCTATTTAGATAATGCTTTAGTGCGTAGAGATGGAGACTTAAATGGTGAGACAGAGATTTTTTACAATGGAGAATTAAGTAATGTGCAGTCTATTCAAAATGCATCAAAATCTTGGATTTATGGTTTTGAAATTGGAGCCAAAATTAATTTTAGCGATACATTTAAACTTACTTCTCAATACAACGTTATTGGCGGAACAGAAGAAACCGATGGAGTAGAAGTGCCTGTAAGACACGTGTCTCCTAATTTTGGGAATACACATTTAGTATGGGAAAACAAGGCCTTAAAAGTAGATGCTTTTGTTAATTATAATAATACATTATCGTTTAATCAATTAGCGCCTTCAGAGCGGGAAAAAGATTATTTATATGCTTTAGATGGTGATGGAAACCCATATTCACCTTCTTGGTACACTTTAAATTTTAGAACGCAATACCAGCTTAATAAATCTACCAGTATTACAGCAAGTTTAGAGAATATTACAGACCAACGTTATAGAGCGTATTCTTCTGGAATTTCAGCTTCAGGGAGAAATTTAATAATTGCACTAAAATATAGTTTATAAAAAAAGCTCCATAATTGGAGCTTTTAATTTATCAGTAATAAAGGTTATTTCTTTAATGCTTTTTTAGTTAGTATCTTACCATTGGACAATTCAATTTTAGCAATATAAACAGAGCTACTTATATTTGATAAATTATAAATCTCTGTATTTTCGCTTCCGCGGAAATTATAAATCTCACGACCTAATACGTCTAATATTTTTACAGATTTAATTGTAGCATTTCCATTATAAGAGAATCTTATATTGTTATTTTGAAGCTCAATAATAGAGATGTTATTAGTGGTAGCTTCAAAATTATATGTGCTTAAAGTGTTGTTAGTAAATACAATCTCAAATCTATCTGAGAAATCTCCAACTTCAGAAGTAAAAGCATAATCGTTAATAGTTAAATCATGCGTTATACTAAGTAGATTGTCTTTTAAGTAAATAGTATTATTATTTAAAAATACACCTTGAAAGTGAGAAATTGAAATATTGTAAATTGTAGGAACATCTATACTAGTAAAAACTCCTAAAGGAATTACTTCATCTAGAGTTAGGCTCTCTATCGCTCTACCTTGTATTGCGTATTTTGTATTACTATTTTCACCAGTTGTATAGAAAAGAGCTGCTGTTTCAGAGGTTATTCTTCTAGTAGAATCAAAACGTCCACCATCAAAGCTATTAGTTGCTCCTTCAACATAACCAATAAGAACTTGAGTACCTATTCCATTGTCTGATGTTAATAATAACCATAGTTTATTATCTTCAAGAGGCATATTAGAAGACTTAAAAAACTGTGAATTATTACCAGACACTCTCATAGAGTTTCTAAAGGTAACTGTGCCTTGTGCAATAACATCGTTATTTTCATTTGTATTAGTAAAAGTGGTATTGATAGCACCAGAATCGTGATAGTTTACAAATATGCCTTGTCCAGAAGGTATGTATTTGTCAGGCTCATCTGCCTCTGTTATTACACCATCGTTATTATTATCACCACCTGCAATTCCACCAGTATAATTAATTTGAGCATAATCTGAGGTTTCAAAATTAAGATTCGAATTTCCATTAGTAGTTCCAGAAGGCGTAGTAGCATGCGACCAAAGGTAAACTGTGCCATCTAAAGTGCCACTTGTATTAGCAGCCGTGTAGCCATTTTCATCCATAAAAGCATCAAAAGATATTGCCGAAGGATAAGGATTGCCAATAAAATTATTATTAAAATCATCTGTTTCATCAGTATTTCTATAAACAGGAACAGTAATAACTCCATTATTAAAAGGGCCTTCAAAAATATGATCGAACTGTGAATTTGGAAAAGCATTATACGCTGTTGGAGATAAAGTTGCTGCATAACCAACTCCTGGTTGTAAGGCGCTTGAGGCAGTTGCATATTGCCAATCATTTCCATTATCATCTACATCGTCTTGACCAGATAAAGTAGCGTTATTATTATTTTCTTCCTTAGTAGAATCCCTATAATTAGCAGCATTATACCAGAACCTTCTATCTGGATTTGTTAATGATAATACATCTTGAATTTGTTCTCCAACAACAGGAGAACTCCAATACGTGTACTCATACCAAGCATTAAGTGTGGCTGTTTTTTTAGTTACTTTAGAATTATCATTAATACTATTAGTAAAGGTCGCAGCATCATTGTTTTGTACAAAAGAGCCATTAGTTTCAACTAATATTTGCCCATTATTTGTTACATTATTTTCAATCTCAATAGTTCTATTGTTATTAACTGTAAGTGTTGCTCCTGTATTTACTATTAAACTACAAGCAATAAATCCTGCATTTTGAAAACTAGTATCTGTATTATAGTCGTCATTTAATATGGCTTGAGTATTAATATCTGGTGCTCCATTACTCCAAGATCCACTAGACCATGTGGTTGTTGCGCTGTTAGTAACACGATCTGCATTACTTACATCTGTACAAGTGCCAGCTTCAGTAACTTCACAATAAAATTGGTAGTTGTATAAGCTAGTTATAGAATTAGCATCTCCTTCAATTAATAGGTTATCTCCATTTTCCCCTAAAATTGTATATCCTACAGGTAATACACTTGTAATTGATGTCCATGTATTATTCACGGCATCATTAAAATACCATTGGTAAGTTAAATCTCCTGTGGTATCTGTATCACCTTCTGTTGCTGTAATTGAGAGATCTATAATAGAACAGTCGCTTGCATCTAAAATGGATGATATTGATGGAGAAGAAGCTAATATTTCTGGTCCTATTCCAAGATGTGAACAATACTCTAAAGAATCTGTAGTCCAATCTGAGGCAGTAAACGACGATGATGGACCTGTTGAAGTTGGGTCTCTTAATATTGAATATCCTTTTTCATTAGGCGTATGTACAACATCTAGTACATTACCTCCTTTTGTTAACACTATTTTATCTGCTTCATTTATTCCTTGAGCTTCTTCTATATAATCAAAAATTATTGTAGAACAAGGATTTCCATCATCTCCTAATTTTAAAACATAAAGACTGTAAGCTGCAATTGAACCTGTTAGATCAACTGTTCTACTAGGAATAGTATCTGTATAATCACCAAATCGTTCTAACTCATAGTTATCTGCAGCTAAATCTATAGTAGCTCCTGTTGGGTTATATAGTTCCATGTACCACGCATTATTATTATTTGAATCATAAACTTCGGAAATGATTATATCAGAAAATGAACCTGCAGAAGTAACGCATGATCCTGCTCCTTCTATAACTGTAAATATCCCTGTTTGAAGATTACAAGCTGCTTCTGTAAGTGTAATTGTATTTGTTTCTGTGCCTGATGGTACATGTACAATTAACGTTGTTGCATTTACGAAATCTACTATGGCACTTACACCATCAAAACTAGCTGTTGTGCTAGTAGTAAACCCAGTACCTGTTACCGTAATTTCTGTTTCTACTGGACCACTTGTGGGTAGCATGGAAGTGAAAGTGTGTGTTGGTGTGCAAGAATCTATCACTTCTATGGTGTAGTCTTCTACTGAGCCCCAAGAAAATGTGCCGCATGGAGATGCAGTTGCAGAAGCTCCTTCTTCCTGAACAATTCTCATTCTGTAACTTCCAATTGGTTGTGAAACTGGTACGTTTATTGTAAAGTTTTCAGTAATATTTCCTCCATTAACAGCAACTGGCAGAACTCCTATTTCTTCATTTAAATCATTAAAATCTCCATCGTTATTCCAATCTATCCAAACACCACCAGAACCATCATATTGTGTGCCATTATTACAATCACCAAACTCTACAATTAAAGTATAAGTGTCACCTACATTTAAATCTGCACTTTGATTTGTGAAATCATTTACAAAACCGCCTGTAGAACCAGTACAGTCATTTTCTGTATTATTGGTTATGTTGTTGTTCTCTCCATTTAACACAACATTTTCTATTTCTGAGTCACTATTGGATGTAGGTCCTGCATCACAATAAATCATATTAGGCGTACAATTAACATTCACTCCAGAACTCCAGCTATTACCATTTCTTGTAAAAACGGTATAATAATATAGTGTTCCATTTGTTAAGCCTGTAACACTAGTATTTAATCCTGTGCCTTTATATACTACATAACCAGAGTCGTAAGGTGTGCCAGACCCATAAACTGTATTGGCAGTATAGGTGCTATCATTTCCAGAAGGAGCAGTTGTTAATATACTTGTAGAGGCTACAACTATATAGTTATCCTCACATCCAGCAGCATCTGTCCAAGATAAGTCTACACTACCACTTTGACAGTTTGAGGTTGTTAAAGCTGTTACATTATTAGGTGCTAATCCTGTAATAGTATGTGTACTACTTGCATATGCTGTTCCTGTAACTGTTCCAGTTGTAAACGTTAAATCATTAGTTGTAATAGCGTCTACAGTAATGGTGTCGTTTGTTCCTCCACAAGGTAAATTTGCTGTTATAAAAATATAGCCAGTACTACCATTTGCTATCGTTTGAGAAAAGCCAGAAAAGGTTTGTGTGCCCGTTATTATAGTTGTAGTTATGTTGTCTAAAAATGTATCTGTACCTATTGTAAATGTTGCATCTGCAGAATAGTATGCAGCAAAGTTTGAGAAATCTGTATTTGCAGCTGTACCAGAAATAACAAAATTAAAACCAGTTAGTTCTGCATCAAAGTTACTTACTGCTAAATTAAAAGCGTATATAACAGTGTTGTTAACACCAGAATCTGCCATTATATTTGTTGCAGGAACTGCAGGGTTTTCTGAGTCTAAAATTATATTTGGAATATCAGTACCGTTTCCTTCAACATTAAATGTATAAGTAGATTCATTTGCATCATCATTAACAATAGTTATTGTAGCTGTTTGTGTGCCATTTGTAGAGGGATCAAATGTTACTGTAAAAGTCTCGCTTGAGTTAGCTGTAATAACAGTGGGAGCTCCACTAATAATAAAATCGCCTAAATTTGATGTAATGGTTGAAATGTTTAGTGCTAAATCGCCTGTGTTTTGTATTGTAAAAACATTAGCATTTGTGCTTCCTGTTATTAGTACGTTACCAAAGTCTGTATCGTCTACTGTGTTTATTGCTGTATTTCCTGTTGGAATATCTGTTGCGTTTCCTTGTATGTTAATTTCTGGTTGTGGTGTATTACAATTAATAACACCAGGTGTTCCATTTCCTGTTACTAAATTATCCCAGTTACCTGTTGGTTTATTATCATTTGGGCAATCAATAAATTCATAATTATTATCGTCATTAAATTTATCCGAGCTTGAACCTGCTTCATCTCTTACGGTTGTTCCTTCCTTTAGTATTGCATAAGCTCCATTATTCATACTAAAAGATGCTACTATGTCTGGTGATATTGCACCAGTATGAGAACTTCTAGCAGCAATTACATATGCACTATTAGGAGCTAATGTGCCTGATAACACAACTGTTTCTTCTAAGCCTCCTTCGTAATATTCTAAAGTCCATCCTGTTAAATCTACACTTGCTGAACCAAAATTTCCTATTTCAATATATTCATCATTAAAATTCGCTCCATATCCTTTACCTGCAAATTCAGTTATTACAATTTGAGGAACTACAGGCACGGCTGCAACATCTCCACTTACATCTACTGTTGGTGTGGTAGAAATGCCTGAAGTAGCGTTAGTCATAGTAATAGTTCCTGAATAAGGAGCTACAGACAAACCAGCTATTAATCTTACATAAATAGTATTAGTGCTATTTGCATTTAAAGCGGTTATATTAACAGTATTGCTATAAGGGCCAGCTGCAGATGAAGCAATTTCAAAGTTAGATGGTGCATTTATATCTATTCCTGCTGTTAATAAAGTACCAGTTATATCAAAACTTTGTTCAGTAGATGGACCACTACCAACTACATAATCTAATTCTGTAAGTGTTGTTGGGTTTGTTGAGATGTTTGGGCCTGCTAGAGAAATGGTGTCTCCTGTTAAAGTAATAGTATTTATTCTTAAACCTTTAGTACCATTAGTACGTTTCCATCTAATTTTGTTGCTTGTACCACTTAAAGTGCCAATATTAAATGTGTAATCCATATAACTATTAGGAAGTGAGCTATAAGTTGTGCTAGCACCTGACCACGTTGTACCACCATCAGTTGATATTTCAATAGTACACTCAGGGTTTGTTCCGCTACCAAAAGATCTTAAATTTGAAACTAACGATAAGTTATCGTAAGCGCCAAAAATTTCACTTGTTACATAATCTGCATTATTATCCAAAAGCCAATAACCTACAGATTGGGTGATACTATTAAATGTCCAAGTTGCTGGCGTTAAGGAAGAGCAATCATTATCGAATACTTGCGCATAACCAGTCAAGATTGAACATAAAAAGGTTATTAAACTTAGGGCGTAGTTTTTAGTCATATGGAAATTTTTTGTTAAAAAACAGGATTGTAAATATACATTTAAGTACTTAAATAACTAGTACTTAAAGTTATGTGATTGTTAATTTTTATTAGGTAAATGATAAGTAAAAACTGATGAACATATAAAGCACATTTTTTCGAGATAAAGCACAAAAAATAACTTTGTTATGTAGATAAAAGGCGATGTTTTTAATAAAGAAGAAATTCTATCACAAACCTATTTAAAGAAGCACAGCCAAATTAATAAAATTTGACTGTGTAAATATTATATAATAATTTATTATTTCTTAACAGCTTTCTTTGTAATTATCTTACCGTTTGATAATTCAATTTTAGCAATATAAACCGAACTACTTATATTTGATAAATTATAAACCTCAGTGTTTTCGCTTCCACGGAAATTATAAATTGTGCGACCTAATACATCTAATATTTCAATGCTTTTAATTGTTAAGTTATTAGAGTTTATAGAGAACTTTACATTGTTATTTTGAAGTTCAACAATAGAGAAGTTTTCAGGACTAGATTCTAGATTAACCGTAGAAAGTGTATTGTTTGTAAAAACAATTTTAAAACGATCATTAAACTCTCCTGGAGTAGATGTAAAAGTATAAGTACTGTTAGATAGGTCGTGTACAGTATTCATTAATGAATCCTCTAAATAGATAGTATTGTTATTAAAGAAGTCGCCTTCCAATTGAGGAATAGAAATAGAATATATAGTCGGAACATCTATACTTGTACTTATTCCAATCGGGATTTCTTCGTCTAAATTTAAATTGCTACTAGCTTTACCTTGAATTGATATTTTTTTAGTATCTCCAGGAATTATAGAATATAAAACAGCGTATAAGCCAACAGGTGTTCTTTTATAA
Source organism: Lacinutrix algicola (assembly GCF_001418085.1). Classification (GTDB taxonomy): domain Bacteria; phylum Bacteroidota; class Bacteroidia; order Flavobacteriales; family Flavobacteriaceae; genus Lacinutrix; species Lacinutrix algicola. The sequence goes on along the minus strand of NZ_LIQH01000034.1, from coordinate 21,831 downwards.
GAATCGTAAAAAGCACCATCAAAAGCAGCGGTAGCTCCATCTAGGTAGCCAATAGAAATTTGATTTCTTACACCATTGTCCGATGTTAAGTCAAGCCATATTACGTCTCTAGTATTTGTGTTTTGATTGTTAGATGTTTTAAAGAATTGTTCGTTATTACCAGTTACACGCATGCTATTATTAAAAACAACGTTGCCTGAAGTCGTTGGGTAAGTGTCTGAAAAATTAGCAAAAAATCCTTGTCCAGAAGGTATAAACCTGTTAGGTATAGCACCATCTCCACCTGCTACTTCTGCTGTTCCATTAATTTCAGCATAATCTGAAGTATCAAAATTTAGGATAGAATTTCCATTAGTAGTTCCAGAAGGAGGTGTATTTTGTGACCATAAATAAATAGGACCTTCTAAAATACCTGTAGATGTTATATTCTCTGCAAAAAACAGATCTGCATCTACTGCAGAAGGATACGGATTGCCAATAAAGTTGTTATTAAAATCGTTTAATTCTGTATCGTTTCTAACTACAGGAACGTTAATAGTTCCAGTATTGAAAGGGCCTTCAAAAGTATGAGCGTATTGGCTACCAGGACCAAAGATAAAGCTGGTAGGAGATAGTGTTGCTGCATAACCTATACCAGGCAATAAAACATTAGTACCCGCAGCCATTTGCCAAACGTCTCCATTATCATCTACATCGTCTTGTCCAGGAGCAGTTCCATTGTTGTTTCCTGTTTCCATTGTAGAGTCTTGAAAATTATTTGCATCATACCAAAAACGTCTATTAGCATCTGTTTGAAAAAAGACATCTTGCACTATTGCGCCTTCCACAGGTGAAGACCAATAGGTGTATTCGTACCAGTTATTAATTGGTGCCGTTTCTTTTGTAACACTAATTTCTCCTAATGTAGGATCTATAATTACCGTTTTTCCATTAGGATTGTTTTGTACAACAGAACCATCTTTTTGAACAATAATTTTTCCATTATCGTATACAATAATGTTAGTTTCTATATCTATAAAAGAAAGATCTTCAACAGTTAAAATGGCGTTAGTATTAACCGTTAGTGAGCATGCTGTTATACTTCCATCAGTAAAAGAGTTGTAAGATGCATTTATGATAGCAGCAGTAGATGTGTTAGGAGCGCCGTTACTCCAACCTGAGGTTCCCCAAGTTGTAGTTGAGGTACATAGACATTCATTATTATGCCATCCAAGCATTGAAGTATTATTAGCTGCTGTTGATATCCAATCTGCAGCATTATAAGTGGTTGTTGGTGCTTGTATATTTGGATTTCTAACTAAATCTACATTTTGTGCGAAATTATTAAGTACGTTTAGCTCTCCAATGACGTCTATGTTTATTGCATTAGAATTTTGGAGCGCAATAACATCGTTTCCATCAAAACTCATAATAGCATGATTAAGGCAATAATCTGCTGTACTACATAAAGTAGATCCATTTCTGGCAATTAAAAAAGTAGAATAAGGAGCTATTGTACCTTGTCCAGCAGGTATAGTTCTTATATCTGGATGCCAATTTACTCTACCATTTCTAAATCTAGCAATTTGGTAATTAGATAAGTTTATAGCGGTATTTGTTGGGTTGTAAAGTTCTATATATCGTTCGTTTGGAGAACCTACAGCAGATTCGTGATATTCAGAAATTAATAATTCACCACAATTAGTAGCAGGTGTATGTGCTATTACTGTTCCAGATGCAGCCACATTAACAGTTGTTGCTCCTGTACTACTAACAGCTAAGTTTCCGCTGTAAGAATTAACAGCTAGACCAAACGCTAATTTAGTGTATATTGTTGTAGAATTTACTGTTCCTCCTGTTTGAGGTAATGTAATAGTATTACCGTAAGGTCCAATTAAAGCTGTAGAAATAATAAATTCTGCTGGTGTAGAAATTGTAATATCATTAGTTAGTGCATTACCCTGTACAGAAAAGGTTTCAGCAACCAAAGACACATTATTTTCAATAGTACTTAATGCCGCAATAGTATTTGTACTCGGATTAATTGTAACAGTTGGAGATGTTGGAGCAATTCCTTCAACTAAAACATTATCTATTCGCATGAGTTCACCATCTGCATTATTTACAATGGTTACTCTCAACTCTAAAGTAGTACCGTTTAATAAAACATTATGCGATACTACGGTATCTAAATAATCATTTTGAATAAAACCATTATTTCCTGCTTGTGTCCATGCACCACCATCTATACTATATTCTGTAGTAAAAGTATCTGCATTTTCAAGGTTATTTCCTATGGTACCTGATGGAGGACTGCTTTCTGTCGCATCTAATGAAAATTGGATATCTGAAAAAGCACTTATGTTAATTGTAGGAGAGTACCATATTGCAGGACCATCTAAATCACGGGCTTCAAGATAACGTGGAGCATTTCTAACTTGAAATCTATCTGTGTTGCTATCAAAAGAAGTTCCAGAGACATCAATAGTCCAATTAACTCCAGTTAAGTCTGTTTCTGTTAATCCTGTAGTATTGTTATAATAAGCTCCTTTATTAAGTTGGCCAGAAAAGTCTTCACTATAAATAGTTGTTTGGCTAAATCCAAAAGCACAAGAAAATAGTAGAATTAAAAGAATGGTAGTTTTTTTCATAATAGAGGGAACTTATGTTTATATATTAATAGCGTATTTTTGATGCATGCACCAAAAACTTAAATCCTTCACAGTCGATGAAGCTAAAAAAAAGCTAGAACATTACTGTGCTTATCAAGAACGTTGTCATAAAGAAGTGAGGCAGAAATTAAGAGATTTAAATATGATACCTGAAGCAACAGATATTATAATAGTTCATCTTTTGGAGCACAACTATCTTAACGAAGAACGTTTTGCCAAAATCTTTGTTCGAGGAAAGTTCAACATTAAAAAATGGGGACGCTTTCGTTTAACTCAAGAACTCAAGAGAAAGGACATTTCCAAAATTAATATAAATGCTGCGCTTAAAGAAATTTCAGATGATGAGTATATCGATGTTTTTAATGACTTAGCCGAAAAAAGAGTGAATATGATATTGGAAACCAATAAATTAAAAAAAAGAAGAAGCTAATAGACTACTTGTTGTACAGAGGATGGGAGTCGTATTTGGTTTACGAAAAAGCAAACGAATTGGTAAAATAAAACATAAAAAAAGCTTCATGAAAAAGCCTTTCAGAATTATAACTGAAAGGCTTTTTTATAGAAGTAAAGTCTGTTTTATAGGTTGAAAACAGCTCCTAAATTTACTGTAAATTGGTTGTGAATATTTTCTGCTCCAATTGGAGTTTCGTTATATTTTGCTAATGGTGTATTAAACTCTGTGTAGACTCCAAAACCATTAGTAAATAAGTAACGGAAACCTAAGTGCCCACCAAAGTTTTTTGTGCTTAAACTTAAACCTGGATATACATCAAAGTTATCATCAATATTAATAACGTTTCCTAAATTAGCATTAAAACGCGCTTTAATATCAAAACGATCTCCAAAATCGGCATCAATAACGTTGTTGTTTTTAACATTTAAAGCATATGTTGTCGATACACCTACTGAAATGTTTTCACCAAGTCCATAGTCGTAACTAACATTTAATCCGGACGCATAATCTTGAAGATTAGCTCCAATTTGAAATTTCTTATCTCCTTTACCTTCAAACACTTGAGCATTCATTAACGAAACACTTAAGAACGCTAATACAAATAGTACTTTTTTCATTTTTAATTTATTTAGTATTTTTTATTGCTTGTCTATTTTTCCAATCAATCCACTTTTGACCTTTTAGACTTCGCATTAAGTTGTCAAAATTACGCATAACAATTATATTATAAATAGCTTTTGTTAAATTTTTTGGACGCCTTGCAATAGCTCGTAAACTCATTGAAAATCCGGGCGTTATATATTTCATGTAATGCCAATAGCCTTCTGGCATGTATAAGGTTTCTCCATGTTTAAGTTCACATTCCCAACCTTTGGCTTTTTGTAAAGCCGGCCATTTTTTAAAATCGGGATTAGAAAAATCGATATCTTCTCGAACAATTAACGAATGCGGTATTTTGTATAAATACTTGTTTTGCTCTTGATCGAATAGAATAACTTGTTTTTCTCCTTCAAAATGAAAATGAAAAATATTAGCTAAATCAATATCATAATGCATGAAGGTGTGCGAGTTTGTGCCACCAAAAAATAACATGGGCAAACCTTTCATTAAGCGTAAACCAAAATCAGGGAATTTAAAGTCCTGTTGTAGTTGAGGTACTTCTTTTAAAATGTTCCATAAAAAAATTCGAAATTTTGTAGGCTTGCTTTTAAGCAAGTCTACATAGTCTTTCATTTTCATTTTAGCATGTGGTTCATTAAAACCATCTTTATAATCGACAGGTCTGTCATCATAAAGCGGTACGGTTTTTTCTCCCGCAACTTGCTTCATGTAGTCTAAATTCCATTTGGTAAAGGCAGGCCAATTTTCTATACAACGTTCTATTACCACAGGTTTCTGTGGTTTAAAATAAAGACGTATAAAGTCTTCTTTTGTAATAGTCTTTACACGTGGTATATTATTAAGGTTCAAGTTTAAAGTATTGTTAATTTAGCCCACAAAGTTAACAAAACTAAAAGTCTATTGTAGTACTTTAACTATTTTAAGGGTTTTCGGTTTTGTTTTGCTAATTCATTACGCTCTATTTTGTGGTCTGGTCTGGTCCATTTTGGTTTTTCTCCCATGGCTTCAAATTTAGAATCCTTTGCTTCAATAGTTTGTGGTTGTTCTTTTTTTGTAAATGGTTTTTGCGGTTTTAAACCTAGAGTTTTAAACAGTTCCATATCTCCTTCAATTTCAGGATTAGGAGTTGTTAGTAATTTATCACCTGCAAAGATAGAATTCGCTCCAGCAAAAAAGCACATTGCCTGTCCTTCTCTAGACATTTGTGTTCTTCCTGCGCTTAAGCGTACTTGCGTTTCTGGCAGAACAATTCTTGTAGTAGCTACCATTCTAACCATATCCCAAATTTCAATAGGTTTTTGGTCTTCCAGTGGTGTTCCTTCTACGGCTACTAATGCATTTATTGGAGTGGATTCTGGTTGTGGGTTTAATGTAGAAAGTGCGACTAACATTCCTGCACGGTCTTCGGTTTTTTCTCCCATACCAATAATTCCGCCAGAACATACTGTTACATTTGTTTTTCTAACGTTATCTATTGTTTTTAAACGGTCTTCAAAACCACGAGTTGATATCACTTCTTTATAGTATTCCTCAGAAGAATCTAAATTATGGTTGTAGGCATATAAACCTGATTCAGCGAGTCTTTTAGCTTGATTTTCGGTAACCATTCCTAAGGTACAGCAAACCTCCATATCTAGTTTGTTAATAGTCCGAACCATTTCTAAAACCTGATCAAATTCTGCTCCGTCTTTAACATTTCTCCAAGCGGCTCCCATGCATACTCGAGAGCTTCCTCCAGACTTAGCACGTAAGGCTTGCGCTTTAACTTGTTGGATTGTCATTAAGTCGTTTCCTTCTACATCTGTATGATATCTTGCTGCTTGCGGGCAGTAGCCACAATCTTCTGAGCAACCTCCAGTTTTAATAGATATTAATGTGCTAACCTGGACTGTATTTGGATCGTGATGCAATCGGTGTACAGTTGCCGCTTCATAAAGCAATTCCATCATCGGTTTGTTGTAAATATCTAAAATTTGTGCTGTTGTCCAGTTGTGTCTAATCTTGCTCATAGGAAATAAAATAATTTGAAGGTTCTGTTTCTTTATGTAAAAAAATAAGCCCTATAGTTTTAAAACTATAGGGCTTAAGTGGTTTGACTAAGTTATAGTATGCTTTTATTTAAGGTTATATTTTAAACCAAATAACAAGTTTCCTTTTGGCATTGGTACCAAGTTAGTTTCTGTGTATTCTGTATTGAAAATGTTATTTGCAATTACAGAAATTTCAAAGGCTTTTAAATTATAATTTACACTAGCATCTATAACCGCATAGCTCTCTCCAGAAGTTCTTTCTGCATATTTATAAATAATGTTTTGAGAAAGATTTTTAAAGAATTGTGTTTGTAAGCTTGCTGTTGTATGATGTTTTAAAGAGTTGATAGAGTATCTAGAGAAGTTACTTGGTACTGCTTTTAAATCATCTTCTAAAAAAGTATATCCTGTTTTTATGGCTTGGTTATAACCAGCAAGCTTGAAACCGTACGATGCATTTACTTCAATTCCTTTAGTATTTAAATCTCTAATGTTGGTTGCTTGCCATAAATCGGCTTCGTTTTCTTTTACAAAATCGATTAGTTTTTTAGAGTCTCTATTAAAAGCAGCAAGAGAAGCATTAAAGTTTCCATTGTTGTACTTTATACCTAATTCTTGAGCAATAGCTTCTTCTGGATCTAAGTTTTCGTCACCTAATGTTGTTGGGTCGCTATAGAACAAATCGGTATATGTAGGTATTCTATACGTGTAACCAATGTTTCCATAAATTTTTATATCATCGTTTATTTTATAGCCAATGTCTAAACCTGGAAAAGCTTGAAATTTAAAATCTGAAAAATAATTAACAGCAATACCTGGAGTGATATCTAATTTATCATCTGCTAATTTAAAACGGTGTTCTAAAAATAAGGTTGTCATAAATCTATTTCTAGATCCTAAATTATTACTAGATAAGTACACTTTCGCTACATCTACTCCAAAACCTGTTACACCAAGGTTAGACTTGTAAGAAGCATCTAAGGCAGCTCCAACTTTATTAGTAATATGTAAGTTTCTATAAACAGAAGGATTATCTCTTATAAAAACGTACATATCTTGGTTACGTTTCCAATATAATTTAGGCTTAAGAGTTAAGTTTTCTTTTTTAATTTTGGTGGTAATACCAATTAAGCTAGCCTGTGTCTCTTCGTATTGATTAATTGCTGTTGGACTAGCATAAAAACCATTAGCACCAAATTTTCTTTCTTGAAACGAAGCAATCACATTTATAGGAGCTTTGTTAGTATCGAATGAGCTTTTTAGAAAATAGTTCTGATTATCATAATCTGTATTATGTCTATATCCTTGAGAAGTATTTCTAGAAACTTGAATTATATGCGAAGATTTTTCTAATTGACTCCCAACCATAACAGAACCATTAAGTTGGCCATAAGATCCTGACTGTACACCTAAGGAAACTAAATCTCCAATATTTTTTTTGGTTACTATGTTAACAGCTCCTGTAAATGCATTTTGCCCAAATACTCTTGCTGCTGGGCCTTTAATAACTTCTATACGCTCGATAACTTCAATAGGTAAAGCCATATTCATGGTATGATGTCCTGTTTGAGAATCTTCAACCTTTATGCCATCTACTAATAATAATGTTTGGTCAAAACCACCACCACGAATGTATAGATCTGCTTGCATTCCAGAAGTCCCACGACGTCTTACGTCTACTCCTGCAACTTGTTGTAATAAATCGGCAACGTTTGTTGTTGCACTTTTTTTAATGTCTTCTTGGCTAATTACTGTTATGGTTCTAGAATTTTCTGAGAATGGTAAATCTATTCTTGTAGATGTAATAATTACAGAATCTAGTTTTTGATTTTGGAATTCTTGTGCTTGCGTTGTAATAGCTAACATGGCAAGTAAAATAAAAAAAGGGTTTAATTTCATAATAAAATATATAGGTGTTTTTTAACGCGGCAAAATTCGTAACTTTCCGGATCATTAAAGTAGTCCAGTTTTAAAACAATGAGTAGTCCGGTTGACGACATATTAAAATCTTTAATTTATTTCGAAAAATCTCCGAATACTGCAATCTATATTCAAATAGCTCAAGAAATTATTAATGCCATACAGCGTGGCTATTTACCAGAAGGAACTGCGTTACCGGGAACTAGGAAATTTAGTGTGCTATTATCTATTAATAGAAATACCGCAGTTGCTGTGTACGATGAGCTAGCCTCACAAGGTTGGGTAGATATTGTTGCTAATAAAGGAACGTTTGTTTTAATGCCAGAAAAAAAAACAGCTGCTATAAAAGGTGTGGTTCAAGGCTTAGAAAAAATAAAAGAATATCCAGAAATAGCAGGATTTCCGTTTCAATCGTCTTTTAATTTAGCTTCTACCGAAGAGTCTTCAATACGTAAATATGTAATTAACGATGGGAAACCTGATTTAAGATTGCATCCTACACATCAGTTTTCTAAATGGTATAGTGCATCTATGAAACGTGCATCGTTAGTTTCGAAGTGGAATCAAGCACAAGCGGAATCTAATACTACTTTTAGTAAACAGTTATGTAATTATTTAAATGCCACGAGAGGATTTCATATAAAACCAAGCAACATAGTAAGTACACGTAGTACCGAAATGAGCTTATATATTGTCTCTCAACTTTTAATACAAGAAAACGATGTTGTGCTTGTTGGTCATTTAAGTCATTATAAATCCAATATGATTTTTCAGCAAGCTGGAGCCAACATTATAACGATTCCTGTAGATGCGCATGGTATTGATGTTGATTTTATTGAAAAAAACTTTACAAAAAATAGTATTCGTTGTGTGTATGTTTGTGCACATAGACAATATCCAACAACGGTAACGCTTACTGCGGAAAGGCGTTTAAAATTATTACAACTAGCAAAGGCATATAAGTTTGCTATTATAGAGGACGATTTTGATTACGATTTTCAGTTTAGTGGCTCTGCGATGGTGCCTATGACAAGTGCTGATGGACAAGGTGTGGTTATTTATTTAGGACGATTAGGACAATCGTTTTTTCCAAGTTTTCAAATAGGATTTGTAGTCGCTCCAGAAAACATTATTAATGAAGCCAAAAACTATTTGCAAATACTAGATAAGCAAGGTGATTTAATACAAAAGCAAATACTAACAGAGCTTATTAGTGAAGGTGAAATACACCGATTGATTAAAAAGAACATTACTATTTATAAGCAAAGACGCGATTATTTGTGTGCCTGTTTAAGTGTTTATTTTAAAGATTATGCAAACTGGCAAATACCAACAGGTGGTTTGGCAGTTTGGTTAAATTTTGAACCTAGAATATCGCTTATTAAATTGGCTGAAAAGGCTAAAACACACGATTTATTTTTACCTAAAACAATACTGTATCAAAATAAAGATCTATGTGCTATTAGATTAGGGTTTGGGCATTTAAACGAAGATGAAATTGAAAGCGTTATTAAAATTTTAAAAATTTCTTTTGATGAGGTAGTGTAGTAGGTTTGTTATTTAGTGTAGAAATAAATCAGTTAATAACATTTCCTTTTACTCATTTATTAAATGGAAAAGAATTATGTTTGATTATCAATATTAACAAATCAAAATTTTTAAGATGAAAAAAGTATTAGGATTAATGGCTGTTGCAGTTATGATGTCAAGTTGTGGAGTTGCAGGTTTAGTTTCAACACCTTCAGAGTATGTATCTGCAGGGAAAGAAGTGAAAGTTGTAAAAAAATCAACTAACATTTTTGGTTTTACACCAATGGATACTCAGCAAGAGGCAAAAACTGCTATGGCAGAATTAAACGGTAAATGTACTAATGGTGTAACAAATATTACTACTACAGTATCTGCAACTGCTTTTATTGTAGGATTTGAAAAATTAGAAATGTCAGGAAACTGTAAATAAGTTTATCCTATTTCAAATAAAAATGCTTCGATGAAAATTGAAGCATTTTTTATATAAATTAATTAGTATAATTTGTAAAAATATTTACTATTTAAAAGGTACGTTATATTAGTTTTGTCCAAACTTTTTCTGACTTTAAAGTTATTTAGTTTCAGTAATTGTTTTAGACTCTTTATTTGTTTTGTTTAAAGTGTATTCTACATAAACCATAATAATATTAAAACCTATAAAAGGAAAAGGTAGTAAGTTGATATTTCTTTCATCTATATCTAAAAGATGAAGCGAAATGATTGTTAAAGGAACCAAAGGTACTAGTACGAATAGAGAAGAAGTAAGAATTGTAAATAATTTAATGACTCTAAATATATTACTGAGTAAAAATTGTTTTGCATTTCTAATCATTTGAAAGATACTATTGAATACAAAAAATAATAGAGTGATATCAATACCTTTAGATATTAAATTATCTTGAAATAGGTTAGGAAAGACTAACCACTCCTTATAAATAAAAAATAGTACAACAATAATACAAGCTAAAACTCTGGAGGTGTATATTTTTCTGTCATTTGAAAGAAGGTTATCTAACTTTTTATATCGTTTTCTAATGGCGTCTTTTACACGTAGAGGAATTTTTAAATAAGGATTAAAAAAACCAATAATAGCGAATAAAAAGGCAATTGTTATTTGAAAAGAAACATCTTCATAAAAACGGTTGTACAACGAATCGTTGTATTTTTCCATTCCTAATTCTGAAAAAAGAATATTTAATAAAGCCAGTAGTATTAAAAAGAGATGGTAATACATTGGGTTGAAATAGAATTGCTGATTAGGAGCAATAATATTATCATTATTAGAACTCATAAAAGTATCTAAAAACGTGTCTGCCTTTTTTATAAAACTTATTCTTGAGCGTAAAATATAAATCCCTACAAGTGCAAAAGCTATTGGAAACCCAAGAAAGAAAGTAAAAAGAATAATTTCTGGATTTTGAAAAATAACAGCAAAAATTGCAGCAATAGCAAATATACTTAATATAGTAAGAACTATTTTTTGAGTTGGATTCAACCTTTTTCTATACTTTTTTTGTTGTCTGCCTTTTTTTTCTTCATTTTTTAACTTGAAGTATTTACTTTAAATGTGTTGTATAGAAAAAGAGGCTTTTTAAAAATAGTATTTAGAGTAAAGTGAAGTGTTTTAATGCGTTAAAACAGTAAATTAATGTTTTAACAGGTGCTTCATTTTATTCAGAATAACATTTTTAAATAGCCTCTAAAATTTAATATTGATTATGCTTTTGGGTTATTGTCTTCTATAATTTCCGCTTCAGCATCACTTTTTACATCTTTACCTTTTAAATATTCTGGCAATTCCATTCCTGCCATATTAAACATTTCTTGTAAAGGTGGTACCGATTTATATAATCCAGAAAGGAAATTCGCAGTAGACGATTTTCCGTCTTTTCCACCACCATTTTCCCAAACAGTAACTTTGTCAATTTTAATATTTTTGATTGCATCAGATTGCATTTTTACTAACTCAGGTAACTTATCTGCAATTAATAATAATACAGCGTCTTTAGAGTTATTACCGGCAGCTTTTACAATTTGTTCCATACCAGCGGCTTGCTTGGTTAAGATTTCAAACTGACCTTGTGCTTCAGCTTGCGCTTTAAATAGTATCGCATCAGCTTCACCTTTTGCACGTCTTCTTATTTGTTCAGCTTCAGCTTCAGCATCAATTTCTACTTTTCTTTTATCAATTTCTGCTGGTACAATAATATCTGCTTCTTGAGAAGAACGTTCTCTATCTGCTCTTGCTGTTTCTGCTTCCTTTTCTGCAGCATAAGACTCTTGTAACGCTTTTGCTGTTTGTACTTTTTCTGATGCTATTGCTACGCGTTCTGCTTCAGCTTCACGTTGACGACGTAAAGAATCGGAATTTGCAACTGCAATTTTGGCTGTGTTTTCACCTTCTACTGCTTGTGCATTTGCTGCGGCAACTTGGGTTCTTTCATCTTGTACAGCATTTGCTTCACCAATAGATCCATCTCTAGTTTTCTCGGCAACCGATTTACGTGCTGCGTTTATTGCGTGAGCTGCGGCTTCTTTACCTAAAGCTTCAATGTATCCAGACTCATCTACAATATCTGTAATGTTTACGTTAATTAGTTTTAAACCTACTTTCTTTAATTCAGATTCTACACTTTGAGAAATGTTAGTTAAAAACTTATCTCTATCGTTGTTAATTTCTTCAATATCCATAGAAGCTACAACTAAACGTAACTGACCAAAAATAATTTCTTGGGCTAACTCTTGTATATCGTTTTGGTTAAGACCTAAAAGTCTTTCGGCAGCATTTTGCATAATACCTGGTTCTGTAGAGACACCAATAGTAAAACGCGATGGTACATTTACACGAATGTTTTGTTTAGATAATGCATTTACTAAATTAACCTCAATAGAAATTGGTGTTAAATCTAAAAATTGATAATCTTGAATTACAGGATAAATAAAGGCTGCTCCACCATGGATACATTTGGCAGATTGTCCGCCACCTACTTTACCATAAACAACTAGAATTCTGTCTGAAGGACAACGTTTGTAGCGTTTAACAAGGACTATTAGAAATACGAAAACAAATAGGATTGCAAAAATAATTGCAATTGGAAAGCCAAAATTAAAGGCGTCTTGAATGGTTAACATCATAAGTTTTGTGGTTTTTTAGTTTAATTTCTCTATAATTAATATGCCGTTATCGGTAATGTCTTTTACTTTAATTACTGTGCCAGATTTTAAATCGGTTTCGCTGTCTGTTAAGGCTTCTAATTCTCTTAGTGCACCTTGGATTTTAACGTGTGCTTTTCCTATTGTAGAGCGTTTTGCTCCAACGGTTAAATAAACTTCGCCAACTTCATTTATGGCATTTTTAAATTTCATGGTTCCGCTATCGCTAAGTTTGTTCATGTAAAAAAACATGGCAGCCATTATAGTCATCATAATTAATCCGCAAATTAAAGAGATAATTATTGTTAATGGTTTAGAGAATCCAGCATCTATACATGCAATACCACTCCAGCCAAATAAAGTAAAAAAACCTACTAAATTTCTAAAAGTTATAAACTGAAAACCAATACCAGTATCTGCTTCAATGTCTGAATCTACATCACCAAAATCGTCTGCATCACCACCAATAAAAGTAGAAATTGTAGTAAAAATGAAAATAACTGAACCTAATAATGCTATACTCCAATATATTTTTGGAAATAATTCTAGGCTAAAGAACCAATCTGTCATAATAAAGCGTTGTTAGTTAAAAAATGAAATATACTACTTTTTGAAAAGTAAAGAGCGTTTTATCTGCACTCTATTTATATGTAGTTATTGTAGTTGATTTGTTACAAACTATTTTTTGCCATTCATATTTAGGTAGAAATGTATTTTACAGACACTAGTTTTCTTCCATTATAAAAATGATTAACAAAATATGTTTATAATGCTTAGAAATTTATTTTTATTCATGTAACAAATTCTTGAAAATGAATACTTATATTGAAGAATGTAATTATTAATCCCGATAGATTCGGAAGGGCTTTTAATAGAAATTAATATGGAAGAAACAAGACAAAAGAGTTGGTTTAGTAGAAATTGGGGATGGTTACTTGGAGGAGGTTGTCTGTCTATAATTGTCGTTGTAATATTAGTAATTGTTGGAGCTTTTTATAAAATATCGGACTCTATTTCAGAATCCGAACCTTATATTTATGCCTTTTCTCAAGCTATAGAAAACGAAGAAGTTATTGGTTTTTTAGGTGAGCCAATCGAGAGTGATGGTATGGGAAGTACAAATTATAGTTATAAAAACGGATATAGCACTGCAGAATTAAATATACCTATAAAAGGACCTAATGGAGAAGGAGTAATTGTTGTTAATGCAGAAAAAGTAGATGATGAATGGCAGTATAATCAACTTTATTTTTTAGAAGATTCAAGTACTGATATTATTAATTTACTAGATCCAGTTTATCAGGAATTATACGATAATTAATAGTATTATGAAATTACGATTTTAAATATGAATTAATAATATTCTATTTAATTTCAAATTCAGTTTCACAAGTTTCGCATTTGTACTTGTGTTTTGCACTTATTGGTAAGGTGCCAAATAGTACTCCAAAAATAAATCCGAAGAAAGATTTAAAACCTTTTATGGTGGAAAATAATTCTATTTTCTCGCTATTGCAATTTGGGCAATGTATGGTATTGCCATCATCGTCTAAAGAGTACTTAGAAATAGATTCTAGAATATGTTGCGCTTCCATAGCATCTTTAGCGAGTACTTTTAATTTTACACCACCAATAGCATTACTTACTAATGGATCTGTATCTATAGTAAAATTATCGCTTAAAAACACTTGAATGCCATCGGCTTCCAAACGTCCTTTTATTATTTGAGCTTCGGTGGAATATTGAAATCTTGCTATGGTTTTAAAAGTATCGCTCATAATTTTATAGAGGTAGAGTGTATTTGTAAGATACCAAAAAATTATTCTTAATTAATCGATGTATACTATTTTCCCTGTTTCTATATAAAGATTTCTATCCATCCATTTAAAGTTTTTGTTTTCTGTAGCATCTAGTAAATCAATATCTAGAGTAAAGGCAACGTGCGCGCCAATATCGAAAGCCTCCTTTTTAGAATATGCATTACAGACTTCAATTTTTTGATTGGTATTATGGAAAATGTTAATCATGTATATAGCATCTGTAATATTCGTTGTAGCAGAACTAGCCCATACTTTTGTTGTTTCTGTTGTAGCGAATATTGAAACATATTCAGCTTCTGGTAATGGTATCCATTTGCCAAAACTTAAACCTAAAATTGAATATATTTTTCTGTAAGTCTTGTTCTGTAGATTAATTTCTGTACCGTTGGTTTGTAATAGTAAAACACTATATGCTATTGGAACAATACCAAAAAATGCACCAGAAATAATAAGATAAAGACTAATAAAGGCTATTGTTATTCCTAGAATTGTTTTCCAACCGGGAACTCTTTTAATGTATTTAAGTGTTGTCTTCATTGTTCAAATATAAATAAAGGTTTTGTAATACGAGTTTTTATGTTTTTTAATAATTTATTATTGTTTATCAATAATTTTTATATATTTGTTATTGTTAAACGATAATTATATAAAAATGAAAAAACTAAATATTCTAAAATCGTTAGTAGATTTTATTTGGATTGTTACTTGTATTCCTTTAATTCTATTACTCTTATTTGTTTCAGTATTTGTATTTATAGACCCATCAATTACAGAAACTGTTTTAAATGTGAATACATCTGAAGTTGCAAATTCTAGTGCTTCGGTAATTATAACTACTCTTGTTTTGATGATTGTATTATTAATAGGTGTTTACTGTTTTTATCTTTTTAGAAAAACACTGCGTTATTTTCAACAACGAAAACCTTTTCATGATTATGTAATTGCTACGTATCGTAAAATGGGAAACTTATTAGTAGTTACTGGTATTTCTGCTACTATTTTATTCTTTGTTATTAAATTAATATTCGAATCAAAACTTGAAATCAATTTAGGCTTGACTCCTTATATATTTATTGTGTGTTTAGGCTTGTTTTTTATGGTTTTAAGTGAAGTGTTTCAAATAGCAAAAGTTGCTAAGGAAGAAAATGAATTAACTGTATAATTATGAAGAATATATTAATAATATCAATTCTTCTATGCGTATTATCATGTGAAAAAGATAAAACAATTCAGGATGAGAAAAAGAAATTTTCCGACACTGAAGTATTAATAAAAAGGTATCGAGCCGATTCACAGAAGTATTGGGATAAAAACGATAGTGAAAATGCCTTAAAATATAGCGATTCAATTAATGTATTAGTTATAAATAGCTTTATTGATGATTACTCTTTTGTAACTGTAGATAGTATTATCTATAAAACGTCAAATAATAAGAAACCATTATTTTTGCAAGTCACAGCATCTTGGTGTGCACCTTGTAAAGCAGAAATACCTGCTTTAAATAAAATTGTAGAAAAATATAAAGAAAAAGTTGATTTTGTACTTTTATTTTGGGATACTCAATCTGAATTAAAAGAGTTTGCAGAAGATTATAATAATAACGTTGTGCTTGTTCCTTCTCAAAAAAAACAGAGTGAAGCAACTACAATTGATATTTCAGGATTTAGACATATTACTGGATTTCCAACAAACTATCTTATAACTTCAAATAAAGAAATTATCAATTATACTTCTGTTACAATGGTTCCAGGAACGTTTCCAAAACGTGATGGAGGAGAAATTACAATCACACAAGAAGATGCAGATAAAGGAAATTTTGAACGCTTAGAAAAGGAAATAAAAGATTTACTTAAACAAGAAAATAATTTAAAAAATTGATTATGAAAAACATGAAATTAAAAATGTTTGGAAAGTACTCTGTTTCGTCACTCTTATTTTGGGTATTCTCAATCCTGCTAATGATAGAGGTTTTATATATCCTATTTTTTATAGTTTCAGGTGTTGTTGGTCACTACGAACTTCAAACATATAATGATTATTATAGCTACTTGTTTGATATGCCATTTACGAATAGTAGGTGGAGTGTAAGGATGGATACCAAAGGATTAATCTCTTTTCTTTTTCCATTTATAAAAACAGGACTATTATTTTATTTGTTAGTTTTAATTTTTAAATCGTTAAAACAAGATGAATTAATTTTTAAAGAATCATCAATCAAATATTTAAAGTTTTTTGCAATTTTTAATATATGTTTACCGATAGTTTATAGTTTGTTTGACCTTTTAATGTTTAAACAATGGGTTTATTTAAATGTTATGCCTTCTTTACCTAATTTTATTATTGGCTTATTTACTTTATTTGTTTTAGCTATTTTCAAACAAGGTTTCCAAATCCAACAAGAAAACGAACTAACAATATAACCTATGCCAATAATAGTAAACTTAGACGTTATGCTTGCCAAGCGCAAGATGAAAAGCAAAGACTTGGCTGAAATTATAGGTATAACAACCGCCAACTTATCGATACTAAAATCTGGTAAGGCAAAAGCAGTGCGTTTTTCTACATTAGAAGCCATTTGCGAAGCTTTAGAGTGCCAACCAAGTGATATTTTAGAATATTCTAAAAGTTAATCTTTAACTGTGCACTAACACTTTTCTGTTCCATCTTTTTAATCTTTTTCTCGGTGTTTAAATTCGATAACGAAATACCCAAAAGCCGAACAGAGTTGTTTAGTTTTTCTTGGTAGAGTAATTCCTTTGCAGTTTCTAAAACCACACTTTTATCGCTTATAAAGTAAGGCAATGTTTTACTTCGTGTTTGTAATGTGAAATCACTGTATTTAATCTTTAGTGTTACTGTTTTTCCAGCAACTTTACTTCTGGTTAAACGCTTAGAAACTTCTTCGGCAATATGCTCTAGCTTTTCGAGCAGAAACACTTCCGAAGATAAATTTTTATTAAAAGTACGCTCTGCAGCTAAGCTCTTTCTTATTCGGTTTGGTTTTACCTCGCTGTTATGTATGCCACGAACAATGTAATAATAATGCGTACCAGATTTCCCGAAATTTTTCTCTAGAAACTCTAAAGATTTATTCTTTAAATCAAGACCTGTATAGATACCTTTTTGATACATTTTTTCTGCAGTAACTTTACCAATACCATAA
This sequence comes from Lacinutrix algicola, assembly GCF_001418085.1. Classification (GTDB taxonomy): domain Bacteria; phylum Bacteroidota; class Bacteroidia; order Flavobacteriales; family Flavobacteriaceae; genus Lacinutrix; species Lacinutrix algicola. The sequence goes on along the minus strand of NZ_LIQH01000034.1, from coordinate 4,489 downwards.
AATTTTCTAATATCAAGCTGCTCTAAAAAATCTAGAACTTCTTCAGGATTTACTGTTTTCTGTCCATTAGGCTTATTGTAGTCACTAGCAATTTTAGCAACAAATTTATTTACAGAAATTCCCGCAGATGCAGTTAAACCAACCTCGTTAAAAATGCGAGTTCTTATTTCTTCGGCAATAAGCGAAGCACTCGGGTTTCCTTTTTTGTTTTCGGTAACATCTAAATAAGCTTCATCGAGAGATAAAGGTTCTACAAGATCTGTATAGTCTAAAAAGATGGCTCTAATTTTTTTAGAAATTTCCTTGTACCTATCAAATCGTGGTGGCACAAATATTAATTCTGGGCATAAACGTCTTGCTTTTACACCACTTATAGCGCTACGCACTCCAAATTTTCGTGCTTCGTAACTAGCAGCACTAACAACACCTCGAGTTCCGCTACCACCAACAGCTAAAGGTTTTCCTATAAGTTCAGGATTATCCAATTGCTCCACAGATGCGTAAAACGCATCCATATCTACATGAATTATCTTTCTTATTGGTAAATCGTTTAGCATGCTGTAAATTTACTAATTCCTGAGCACGCAGGAATCTCTAATACCTAATGAGTTTAAATTAATATGATAGAAATAGAACGTAAATTTTTAGTCCAGTCTAATGCTTTTAAAAGTGAAGCGTTTAAGCAAACTAGAATTGTGCAAGGCTTTTTAAGCACAGATAAAAAACGAACAGTTCGTGTAAGATTAAAAGGCGATATAGGTTTTTTAACAATAAAAGGCCAATCTTCTAAAAACGGATTGTCTCGTTTCGAATGGGAAAAAGAAATCCCGAAAATAGAAGCAGAATCTCTTTTAAAGCTATGTAAAAAAGGCATGATCGATAAAATACGATATGATGTAAAGGTGGATAATCACACCTTCGAAGTCGATGAATTTTTTGGTAAAAACGTAGGATTAATTGTTGCTGAGGTAGAATTAAACAATGAAACAGAAGCGTTTACCAAACCAAATTGGTTAGGAGAAGAAGTAACAGGAAATGCAAAATATTATAATTCACAGTTAAGTAAAACACCATTTTGTAAATGGTAAAAATTTTTAGTTAATAAGATTTTTTTATCACCTAAAACACAAATCACTTTTGCTATAACTTTGCAGTCTATGTTTGCACTTGTAGATTGTAATAATTTCTATGCTTCTTGCGAACGTGTTTTTAACCCTAATTTACAAGGTAAACCAGTTGCTGTTTTAAGTAATAACGATGGTTGTGTTATCGCACGAAGTGACGAAGCCAAAGACTTAAACCTGCCAATGGGAGCACCTATTTTTAAATGGGAAAGCTTTTGTAAGGCTAATGGTGTCCATGTTTTATCCTCAAATTATCCATTATATGGAGACATGAGTTCTCGTGTTATGGAGATACTAAAACAGTTTACGCCCGACATCGAGGTGTATAGTATAGATGAATCTTTTTTAGAATTTAAAGGCTTCGATAATTACAATTTTAACGATTACGGAAACCAAATGCGAAAGCGCATTTTAAAATGGACAGGTATTCCAACCTGTGTTGGTGTTGCGCCAACAAAAGCGCTTTGTAAAGTAGCAAATAAGGTTGCTAGAAAATTTCCAAAAGAAACCAATGGCGTTTATGTTATAGATTCTGACGAGAAAAGAATTAAAGCGCTTAAATGGATTAAAATTGATGCTGTTTGGGGTATTGGACGTCGTTTAAGCAAACGTTTAAAAGCAAAAGGCTGCAATACTGCTTACGATTTTACTCAATTACCAGATGCTTGGGTGAAAAGTAATTTTTCTATTATAGAATCCCGATTAAAACGCGATTTAGAAGGTATTCCAACACTTAAGTTAGACGAGTATGATACTGTAAAAAAAGCGATTGCAACCACACGAAGTTTTGAGTACACCTATTCCGATATCGATAATATAAAAGAACGCGTATCGACTTTTGCAACCAGTTGTGCCGAAAAATTACGCAAACAAGGTTCCAGTTGCCATGTTATTGTTGTAAGTATAAGTAGCGACAGGCACAAAGCAGGTGTAGAGCAACATAGTGCAAGTGTGAGCGTTAATTTATCGAGTCCAACAAATTCATCTTTAATTATAAGTAACTGTGCAGTTAGTGCTGTTAAATCAATTTTTAAGGAAGGTATAAAATACAAACGCGCAGGAGTTGTGGTTACAGGTTTGGTTTCCGAAGATAGTTTTCAGTTAAATTTATTCGATACGCAAAACCCAAAACATCAACCATTAATGCAGTCTATAGATTTTTTAAATGCTAAGTTTAAAGGCAATAAAATAAAATTAGGAAGTCAAGATTTAAAACGCACTTGGAAAATGCGTCAAGAACGTTTATCGCCAAAATACACCACGAATATTAACGATATTATAGTGGTTAAATAAATGTTACTTAGTGTACCGTGAAGAATCTCGCAAAAAGCACTAAATTTATAAAGAAATAAAACTAAAGGTTTTTTCGCTTCCGCGGAAATAATAAATATACAGCCTATGATAGCGCACAAACAAGGAAGCTTAACCTTCTTTACACCAGAAACAATAGACGGAACTGCAGGACAGTTTTTCGATACAGGTATTTCGGCAGGATTTCCATCGCCAGCAGAAGATTTTAAAGAGCACCGTTTGTCTTTAGATGAAGAGCTTGTAAAAAATAAAGAAGCAACCTTTTATGCTAGAGTAAGCGGGCAATCTATGATTGGTGCTGGACTAGATGATAACGATTTACTGGTAATAGATAGAAGTTTAGAGCCACAAAATAACAAAATTGCTGTTTGCTTTCTAGATGGCGAGTTTACCGTAAAACGTTTAAGAGTTTCTAAAGATGAGGTTTGGTTACAGCCAGAAAATCCAGATTATCCTATTATAAACATTACCGAAGACAACAACTTCTTAATTTGGGGTATTGTAACTAATGTTATTAAAAAAGTATAACTCAATTAGTATTCTAACGTCTATATTACTTTAAAAAATGAAATCAGTTTTTTCTATTCTTACCCTTTTTTTTACAACATTAATTTTTGCTCAAAATACAAGCTATTCAATAGGTTTCGAGAATGCAGTGCATCACGAAGCGGCTATTGATGTTTCGTATAAAAACTTAAAAGGAAATTCTCTTTTAGTACAAATGAGTCGTACATCTCCAGGACGTTATGCTATTCACGATTTTGCTAAAAACATATATAATGTAAAAGCAGTTAATAGTAAAGGTGAAGCATTAGAAATAAAACGAATAAGTCCACAAGCATGGGAAGTTTTAAATCACGATAAAACCGTACATATTTCTTATACTTTATTCGCCAATAGAGCAGATGGAACATACAGCCAGGTAGACGAGACACATGCACACCTTAATATTCCTGCTACATTTATGTATGCGCCAAGTTTAAGTGAGCGCCCAATAGAAATTACCTTTAAGCCAAGAACAGATTTAAACTGGAAAGTGGCAACACAATTATCTTTAAAAGCTGGAACTACTTATACTGCGCCAAACTTGCAGTATTTTATGGATAGCCCAACAGAGATAAGTGATTATAGTAAAAGAAGTTTTAAAGTTAAAAACCAGGAAGTTGAATTTGTATTACACCACAAAGGATTGGAAGAAGACTTAGATACTTACTTCGAAAAAGTAAAGAAAGTTGTTTTAGCTGAAGAAGCTGTTTATGGTGAGTTACCAAATTTCGATTATGGAAAATATACGTTTTTAGCTTGCTATATTGGTAATGTAAGTGGAGATGGTATGGAACATAGGAACTCTACTATTTTAACAGATAAAGAAGGTTTAGCCGAAGGCGGAATGAAAGGAAATATAGGTACAGTTTCTCATGAGTTTTTCCATGCATGGAATGTAGAACGTATTCGTCCACAATCTTTAGAGCCTTTTAATTTTGAAGAAGCAAACATGAGTGGGGAACTTTGGTTTGCAGAAGGTTTTACAAGTTATTATACTAATCTTATTTTGTGTAGGGCAGGAGTTATTACTCCAGAAGACTATGTGAATGGATTAAACGGTACTTTTAATTACGTATGGAATTCTCCTGCAAGACAGTTTTTTAATCCTATTGAAATGAGCTACCAAGCGCCATTTGTAGATGCAGCATCGTCAATAGACCCTGTAAATAGAGACAATACATTCATCTCTTATTATTCTTACGGAAGTGTTTTAGGTTTGGCTTTAGATTTGTCTTTACGCGAAAAAGGTTTGAATTTAGATGGTTATATGAAGATGGTATGGAGTACGTACGGAAAAACTGAAACACCATATACTATTAAAAATCTTAACGACTTACTAAACACCTATGCTGGTGAAGATTTTGGAAACGATTTCTTCAATAATTATATTTATAAGAGTGAGATGCCAGATTATAAAGCATTATTTAAAACGGTAGGAATTAAAAATAGAACAAGACTCTAAAGATAATTTTCTCAGGTATCTCGTTAAATAAGAATGTAGTGTCTAG
>NZ_LIQH01000033.1 GCF_001418085.1 Lacinutrix algicola | reverse complement strand
AGCGGAAAAATTATTACTGGCAGCATTACTAAAGACGATGGTACTTTTTACATGGAAAATATTCCAGAAGGCACCACTAATGTAAGTATCGAGTATTTAGGATACAAAACGGTAAGTAGAGAAATAACAATAGACAAAAAAATTAGTAAAATAGATTTTGGCGAAATCAAAATTTACGAAGCGGCTACTAGCTTAGACGAAGTGGAGCTTACTGGCGAAGTCTCAACAATACAACAAAAATGTAGATAGAAAAGTAATTACGGTTGGTAAAGACTTAACCACTTCCGGGCCTACTGCGAGCGATATAATGAACAACTTACCAAGCGTAAGTGTAGATTCTCAATCTGGCGCTATTAGTTTAAGAGGAAATGCTAATGTACGTGTTATGGTAGATGGTAAACTGTCTAATATTCCTGCGGCACAATTACTAAAACAAATACCGTCTACTTCTATAAAAACGTATTGAATTAATTACCAATCCGTCTGCTAAATACAATCCGGAAGGCATGAGCGGACTTATAAATATAATCTTGAAAAAGAATATAAAAATTGGTTTTAACGGTAATACCATAGGAACTCTACTATTTTAACAGATAAAGAAGGTTTAGCCGAAGGCGGAATGAAAGGAAATATAGGTACAGTTTCTCATGAGTTTTTCCATGCATGGAATGTAGAACGTATTCGTCCACAATCTTTAGAGCCTTTTAATTTTGAAGAAGCAAACATGAGTGGGGAACTTTGGTTTGCAGAAGGTTTTACAAGTTATTATACTAATCTTATTTTGTGTAGGGCAGGAGTTATTACTCCAGAAGACTATGTGAATGGATTAAACGGTACTTTTAATTACGTATGGAATTCTCCTGCAAGACAGTTTTTTAATCCTATTGAAATGAGCTACCAAGCGCCATTTGTAGATGCAGCATCGTCAATAGACCCTGTAAATAGAGACAATACATTCATCTCTTATTATTCTTACGGAAGTGTTTTAGGTTTGGCTTTAGATTTGTCTTTACGCGAAAAAGGTTTGAATTTAGATGGTTATATGAAGATGGTATGGAGTACGTACGGAAAAACTGAAACACCATATACTATTAAAAATCTTAACGACTTACTAAACACCTATGCTGGTGAAGATTTTGGAAACGATTTCTTCAATAATTATATTTATAAGAGTGAGATGCCAGATTATAAAGCATTATTTAAAACGGTAGGATTAAAAATAGAACAAGACTCTAAAAGTAATTTCTCAGGTATCTCGTTAAATAAGAATGTAGTGTCTAGAAATGCAAAAATTGGCTCACCAGCTTATCTTTCAGGATTAGAGAAAGGAGATGAACTAGTAAGTGTAAATGGTCTTAAAGTAGATGAAACAAATACGGTTCAAGCAATAATTGATGCTTCAGAAAAGAAAACAATAACTATTAAGTTTATTAGAAATAAGGGAACAAAAACAACAGCGTTAACTTTAGTTTCGAACCCAAAATATACAATCAGTATTTCGGAAGATAAAAACAGAAATCTTTTAAAAAACAGAGACTCTTGGTTAAAGCAATAGTACTGTAATTAAAATATATAGCATAAAAAATGCGAAGCACTTGCTTCGTATTTTTATATTTTAGTAGTAGAGATTACTCTTTCTCAGCTTCAATTAAACCATTAAAGTATTTCTTGAAAGCGTTAATGTCATCTGGCTTAGCGATAATTTTTTTGTCTTTATCTAGTACAAAATAACTAGGTGTTCCTGTTACATTGTATTGGTCTCCAATTGGGTTTTCCCATTTACCTTCTCCAAAAACGTGTAAAAAATCTGGATATTCGTAAGTCATATCTTTCCAACGGTATAGATCGTTGTCTAAAGCTATGGCAACAACTTTTATGTCTTCTTTTGTTTTAGATTGTATGTACTCTTTTAGTACCGGTATTTCGTCTAAACAATGAGAGCAAGTTGTACTCCAAAAGAATAATAGATAGTTGTTAGAACCTTCTAGTTTACTAAGTTTTGAAACTTCTATTTTATCGTTTTCATCTTTTATTTCAATATTAAAATCTGGGCCTATATTTCCTATAGATGCATTTTTAAAATAGATAATACTGTTTGCTAACTCGTTATCGTTATTAGCGCGAGCGATATCTAATAAATATTTAGAACCAATGTAGTTAGCTACTACTTCGTTATTTTCTACAGAAAACTGATTCCATAATATTTCTAAAAGAATACCTTTAATTTTCGGATTGTCTCCAATGGCTTTTACTACAGTATTTACGTTTTCTATATAAGAAACATCAGGTTTTTTTCTGTTTATAAAACCAATAACATAGTCTATTGTCGTTTTAATTAAGAAGTTAGAGTCTTGAAGCATTTTATTTCCAAAGTCGATATTTGAAAAATAATTAGATTTTATGTTTTTAGAAAATGTAGAAACATCTTCTAATTCGTTTGGAATGTATGGACTACACGCTTTTATAAAGTTATTAGCAATCATACCTTCTGAAGCTTTTTCAAACTCTTCTTGAGTATTTTTTAGAATGCTAAAAATCTTAGAATAACCTGCTTTGTCTTCTTTTCCAGCACCATAATAATTACGTATGCTTTTATTTACCAAAGCCATACTTCTATTGTAAGAGTTGTATAGTTTGTTTTCTATAGACTTATCGAAAGATAAACCTTCTTGTAAATCAAATTTTAAAACAATATCTTCTTTGTTGTTTACAATAAAATCGAAATTAAATTGATCTTGAGGTTGCGAATAAACCAAACGATAAGTTCCTGGGATAGTAGCTTTGTCTAGCGCTATTTCAAACGTACCATCTTCTGCCACATCTGCATTTGCAACAAATAAAGATGTTTCTGCAGTAACACGATATAGGAATGCAAATTTAAAATCTTCGGCAGGAGTAAAAGTACCTTTAATGGTATGTTGTGCGAATAATACCGAAGGTAATATAGCAAGTAATAAAAGTATTTTTCTAGTCATTTTAATGGTTTTATATCATGTAAGGCAAAAACTTTGCCAAAGATAATTTTTTAGTTTAATATTGGTTTAAGCACTGCTAACGCTTGTTCTACCGTTTTAATATTTTCAAAGGTAAGTAATAAACGCAATCCTTTTCTGGTTTGTTTTTCTTTCATTTTTCCAGCTCTAGGGTTTTGTTGTACGTATTTTAATAATTTATTAAAGTTTGTACTTTGGTAAAAGCGACTTTGTTGATCGTTAATAAAGTAACCTGTAAGTTTACCATTTTTCATAATTACCTTTTCAATTCCTAATTTAATAGCAATCCATTTTAATCTTACACTGTCTAGTAAATCGACTACTTGCGTTGGTAGTTCTCCAAATCTATCTATTAATTCAGTTTCAAATTTGGCTAATTCTTCTTCAGTTTTAAAATTATTAAGTTGTGTGTAAAGGCTTAGTCTTTCGGCTATATTATTAATATAATCATCTGGGAATAGTAACTCTAAATCACTATCAATAGTCATATCTTTTACATATTCTTTATCTTCAGGGTCTTCATCATATAAATCCTTAAATTCATTTTCTTTAAGCTCTTCAATAGCTTCATTAAGTATTTTCTGGTAGGTGTCGAAGCCAATTTCATTAATAAAACCACTTTGCTCACCACCTAATAAATCTCCTGCACCTCTAATTTCTAAATCCTTCATTGCAATATTAAAACCACTTCCTAAAGCGGTAAATTGCTCTAGAGCTTGAATACGTTTTCTGGCATCGTCTGTCATTGCAGAATACTCAGGTGTAATAAAATAACAGAAGGCTTTCTTATTGCTTCGTCCTACACGACCTCGCATCTGGTGTAAATCGCTTAATCCAAAATTATTAGCATTATTAATAAATATGGTATTTGCATTTGGTACATCTAAACCGCTTTCTATAATGGTTGTACTTACTAAAACATCGAAAGCACCGTCCATAAAGGCAAGCATAAGTTCTTCAAGTTTTTTACCATCCATTTGTCCATGACCAATACCAACTTTTGCATCTGGTACTAAGCGTTGAATCATGCCGGCAACTTCTTTAATGTTTTCTATACGATTGTGGATAAAGAATATTTGTCCGCCACGTTGTATCTCATAACTCACAGCATCTCTAATAGTATCTTCGCTAAAGCGAATAACATTGCTTTCTATAGGGTAACGGTTAGGTGGAGCAGTGGTAATTACCGATAAATCTCGTGCAGCCATTAAACTAAACTGAAGCGTCCTTGGAATAGGAGTGGCAGTTAAAGTTAATACATCTACATTGTCTTTTAAGGTTTTTAATTTCTCCTTTACTGCAACACCAAATTTTTGTTCTTCATCTACAATTAATAGGCCTAAATCTTTAAATTTCACCTTTTTATTGACTAGCTGGTGCGTACCAATAATAATATCTACGTGGCCTTTTTCTAACTTATCTAAAGTCTCGCGTTTTTGTTTTGCAGTACGAAAACGATTAACATAATCTACAGTTACAGGAAACTCCTTTAAACGTTCTGTAAAGGTTTTATGGTGTTGGAATGCCAATATAGTTGTTGGTACTAAAACGGCTACTTGTTTACCATTGTCTACGGCTTTAAAAGCGGCACGTATGGCAACTTCTGTTTTTCCAAAACCTACATCTCCACAAATTAAACGATCCATTGGTCGCTCGCTTTCCATATCTGCTTTAATATCTGCAGTTGCAGTTATTTGGTCTGGTGTGTCTTCGTAAATAAAAGACGCTTCTAGTTCGTGTTGTAAATAACTATCCTGTTTGTATTGGTAGCCTTTTTCAAGCTTACGTTTAGCGTATAGTTTTATTAAATTAAAGGCAACATGCTTAACTCTAGATTTTGTTTTTTCTTTAAGTACTTTCCATGCTTTGCTACCTAGTTTGTAAACCTTTGGCGGTTTACCATCTTTACCATTAAATTTGGTGATTTTATGTAAAGAATGGATGCTTAAATATAAAATATCGCGTTCGCCATAAACCAATTTTATAGCCTCTTGCAATTTACCTTCGACATCTATTTTTTTTAAGCCACCAAATTTTCCAATACCATGATCTATATGTGTTACATAATCTCCAATATCAAGATTAGTAATCTCTTTTAAGGTTATGGCCTGTTTTTTAGCGTAACCATTTTTAAGATGAAACTTATGGTAACGTTCAAAAATTTGATGATCTGTGTAAACCACCATTTTGTTTTCGTGGTCTACAAAACCTTGAAAAAGCGATAATGTAATAGTTTGGTATTTTACATCTTGCTCTACATCGTTAAAGATGTCGTGAAAACGCTTTGCTTGTTGTTCGCTAACACAAGCAATATAATTTGTAAAACCATTATTGTGGCTTTTGTTTAAGTTATCGATGAGTAAATCGAACTGCTTATTAAACGCAGGTTGTGGTGTAGTATTAAATACTATTTCTTCTTGAGGTTTTAACCAAGAATCTGTACCAAATTCTACGACATTAAAATCTAATAACTGACGTTTTAATAATGAAGAATTACAAAAAAGTTCTTCTGGTTCAGAATGTTGTACTTCAGTTGATAAGTTTTTAAAAGCATCTTCAGCCTTTGTGTAAAATTCGTCTATTCTTGAAAAAAGAACTTCCACGTTTTTGGTAAAAACAACTGTTTTAGAGGCTATATATTTTAGGAAACTTTCACGAGTTTCGTTTAAAAACTTTTTTTCGACATTAGGAATAATGCCAATTTTTTTAATCTGTTGATTAGACAGTTGTGTTTCTACATCGAAGGTTCTAATACTATCAACTTCGTCTCCAAAAAATTCTATTCTGTAAGGTTCGTCGTGTGAAAACGAGAATACATCTACAATACCACCTCTAACAGAAAATTCTCCAGGTTCTGTAACGAAATCTACTCGTTTAAATTTGTATTCAAAAAGTACTTCGTTTACAAAATCGATATTAAGATCATCTCCTACATTAATTTTTAAAGTATTACGGTCTAGTTCTTTTCTAGTAACTACTTTCTCGAAAAGTGCATCTGGATAAGTAACAATTATAGCAGGTTTTTTACGTGAGTTAATTCGGTTTAAAACCTCGGCACGTAAAAGTATATTTGCATTGTCTGTTTCTTCAATTTGATAGGGTCTCCTGTAACTTCCAGGATAGAATAAAACATCTTTACCATTTATAAGTTGTTCTAAATCGTTAAGATAAAAAGCAGCTTCTTCCTTGTCGTTAAAAATTAAAAGAAAAGGTTTTTCGGCTATTTTAAAGCTTTCGTTTATAACAAATGATAGCGCAGAGCCAATAAGGCCTTTTATGTGCGTTTTATTTGTTTTTTCTTGAGTTTTGGCAATAGCAGAGTTCAGTTTTTGCATTTGCAAAGACTGTGCATAAGTTTGCGAGATTAGAGATTTGCTCACGTATAAAAGTATTGGACAACAAATATAAGAGATAGATTTTTGAATTTGTAATTATGAAATTATAATTATCGATAAACGTTTTGTTTCGTAACGTTTTTTAGCTCTAAACTACTTGTTAAAGTATGGTGTTTTTTTTCGAGTTAAAAGGTGTAAAATGAATGTCTAAAAAAAGAAAGATTTCATTTCAAAAGATTTGAAGTTTAACTATCTTTGACGCTCTAAAAAAAATAAAATATATGTCATTTTCAGATTTATTTGATAGCGGATTTAAGAAGCGTAACGAAGACCATTTTGCATCTATTGTAAGAGTGGCAATGGACGACGGAATTATTAGCGATGAAGAGAAAACATTCTTAGATCGTTTAGCTCGTAATTTAGACATTGGTGAAAACGATTATAAAACTATATTAAAGGATTACCAATCGCATCCAATTAATCCTCCAACATCTTACGATAGCCGTTTAGAGCGTTTGTTCGATTTATCTCGTATGGTTTACGTAGATCATATTAAAGGAGATCACGAAGAGGTTTTATTACGTAAAATTGCTGTTGGTTTAGGTTTTAACCCAGAGAACGTAAAGTACGTAATAGATAAAGCATTAACTTTAGTAAGTAATGGTGTAGATTTAGATACGTTCACAGAAGAAATAAAAGGAATGAATAGATAATTCCTTCTTTTACATAATTAAAAAAGCAAGCTGTTAAGCTTGCTTTTTTTGTATAATATATTTTAGTTTTCTTAGTATTTCGGCTTTAACAAAAGGTTTCCCAATATAACTGTTTACTCTTCTTTGCTTACAATAGGCTTCTTCTTCTTTAGAAGGATTTTCACTAATTACAACAATAGGAATTTTATTAATGTCTTTATATTCTGAATGTCTTATGTAACGTGTAGTATCTAAGCCGTCTGTAGTTGGTAGTTTAAGATTTAGTATTACAAGATCGAAAGTAGTCTTGTAAAGCTCTTCTATAACTTGGTCTCCATCTTCTATAACAACAACATCACAATTTTTTAGTTTGCTAATAATAGTTAAAAGTTTTTCCTGATTATCGCGTAAGGGATCTGCAAGTAAAATTTTAAAATCATTTTCAGAAGTTGTTTTCGAGGTTTTAGTTATTGTTGCGTCATCCTTTTGGTTTTTTGCTATTTTAAAATCTAAAGCAATGGAAAAGGTAGAGCCTACACCAATTTCACTTTCCAATGTTATTGTACCTTTTAAAGCATGAATAAGCTTTTTTGTTATGGTAAGTCCTAATCCAACACCATTATTAACTAAGCTATTTGTGATTTGATGAAAACTATTAAAAATAGAATCAATTTCCTTTTGTTCAATACCAACTCCAGTGTCTTTTACTTTAAATAACAAGGTAGCAGAATCATCGGTTTTTTTTACACATTCGGTTGTTAGTTCGATGCTTCCTGTGGGCGTAAATTTAATTGCATTACCAATAATATTGTTTACAATTTGTGCTAATCTATACTTGTCTGCAATAACATATTTAGGACATTCTGGATCAATATTATATTTTAATGTTAAGCCTTTCTCTTTACATTTTTGAGTAAATATTGTAGTAATTAGGTTTAATTCTTCGTGAAGGTTATAACGTATTGGGCGTATAGGAAAATAGTCTGCTTCAATTTTAGAAATATCTATAATATCGCTAATCATTGTTTTTAACTTGTCGTTAGTGTTTTTAATAACATCAAGATTATAACGCTGACTTTGTTCTAGATTGGTATTTTCTAGAAGTGAAACAAAACCGTTTATAGTATTAACTGGTGTTTTTATTTCGCTACTAAAATTTGCAATAAATTTATTTTTAAAGGCTTCTTTTTCTTGTAAAATACTATTGTTAAAACTTAAGAGTTGTGATTTTATTTCGGCAACATTTCTTTTTTGAGCTGCTTTTTGTAGTAAAATATATTGTTTTGTTAGCTCTTGAAATACAAAAACAGAAGGTTCTTTTTCGTTGTTAATGTATAAAGTAGCATCAATAGTATAGTTAGTGCCATCTAATTCTAAATTCACACATTCAAAATTGTAGGTTTTGTTCTTTTGAGTTAGTAGGCCTACTATGCTGTAAAAAAAAGGATGTAAACTATCTATAGATTTACCAATACAATTTTTAAAAAGTATAGATTCAGCATCTATAATAACTCCTTCATCACTAATAAGTAATATTTGGTTTGTAGTTTCGTTGTAAGGAATAGTGTAATTCTCGAGCATGAATAATTATTAGCAATAATTTTATTAAAGATAAAGATATAATATTTTAAAACACAAATAAGCGAAGTTCTTTTGCTTATTTTAGGTTGTTTGCAATTATTTCTAATAGCTGTCTTTCGTTAAAAGGCTTTTTTAAAACATCGTTTATCCCTGCTTTTTTATAACGCTTTAAGTCTTCTTTAAAAATTTTAGCCGTCATCGCTACAATTGGTACTTTTTTCTGGTGACGTTCTGGAAGTTTTCTAATTTGTTTTGCAATTTCATCTCCACGAAATTCTTTTAACTTAATATCCATTAAAACCAAATCAACTTCACTATCTATGTTAGATATTCTTGCAAGTGCATCATCGGGTTTAGTAACAATATCTAAGAAAAAATGACCTTGTGATGCTAAAATTTTTAAAACAGAAAGTTGTGTGATTTCAGAGTCTTCAACTAGTAATATGTTGTATTTTCTTGAAACGTCAAATTTTGCTTCTTTTTTGTTTTTTGGCTTATTAATAACTAAAGTTGAGTTTGCTACAAAATTAATGTTTGTAGAAAAAATAGAGCCTTTTCCATAGTTAGAGGAAACACTTATTTTACTATTAGTTAATTCTACTAAATGCTTTACAATAGCAAGTCCTAGTCCTGTGCCTTTATAAGAGTGGTCGTTACTTACTTGAGAAAAACTAGAAAAAATGGTTTCAAGGTTTTCATCTTTTATACCTATTCCAGTATCAACTATTTCAAAGTGAATACTTGCTTTTTGAGCTCTAAGTTGGTTTAAAGATACATTAAAACTTATGCTACCAGTATCTGTGAATTTTAATGCGTTATCTAATAAGTTTGTTAAAACTTGTTGTAACCTTTTAGCATCACCACCTATAATCTCTGGTAATTTACTATCAAAATTATAATTAAACTCTAATCCTTTTTGTTCAGCTTTAAGTTTGTAATTAAACTTAATTTCATTTAATAACTCTAATAGATAAAAAGGCTCAATAGAGAGCTCTAGGTTTCCAGATTCAATTTTAGAAATGTCTAGAATATCATCAATCATTTTTTTTAAAAAATTTGATGAAGAGTTTAATATTTGAATATAATCCTTCTGTTTTAAGTCTAGATTGGTTTTGCTTAATATATCTGTAAACGTTAAAATACCAGTTAGTGGATCTCGCAACTCATGACTAAAGTTTGCAATGAAATTATTTTTAAAAACTTCTTTTTCTTTTAAATATGTATTTTTTAACTCTAAAATTTGAGAGTTGATAACAGACTCGTTTCTTACTTGCGCTGTAGTTTGATAATTGCTATAGTGTGACGTTAAATCGTGAATGATTAATAACGGGTTTTTAGCATCAGCAAATGTTTGTAAAATAATATCTGCGGTAATTACTTTGTCTTCAATATTTAAATGAACACAAGAAAAAACAGTTTCATTGTCCTCTGCAATTAAAAGAGACGTTAAAGTTTCAAAAAAAGGATGAATGTCTCCTACGTACTGATTCTTAAAATTTAAAAATAGTGCATTATCAGATTCTACTATTTTTCCTTCGAAATCTAATATTGAATATTGTAGAACTGGTTTAATATATTTTTTCTTGTAAACTTCTAGCATTGTAAAGCTGTTTTTAGCCTATTTAATAAGTGACTCAGCTAAATTAGAAAAAAGAAAATCAACCTTACCTCCTGTCTTTGCACTGACATAGAAATCTGTTAAACGACCAAAATTATCGCTGTTCTGCTTTATATATGCTTTGGTAACCAAATCTTCTTTGTTACCAACAACAGTAATAGGTGTGTTTTTTTGTTTCTCTTTAAGAAAATTTAGTTCGCTTTCTAACTTCTCGTATGTTGCTGGTCTTGTTACATCATAAACATAAATAAAAGCATGAGTACCTAAAAGGTAAGATAGTCTAGTATTGCTTATGTCGTCATTTCCTTCTAAATCCCAAATAACTAAAGAAACATCTGTTCCTTTTTCTGGAATAGTTACATTTTTCTTAAAAATGTGAACACCAATAGTTACTTTATAATCTTCAGAAAATGTGTTTTCTACAAAACGTCTAATAAGTGAAGATTTGCCAACACCAAAATGACCTAATAAAACTATTTTTTTAGAAATTTTCATTTAGAAATATAACTTTAATTTTTTAATTAAAAAAATGCTATAGTTATAGCTAGGCAAAAATAAGAAAAGGATATAGTATAATTACTTATATATAGAAATAGTTACTCGAAAAACGATTTCAATTTTTTAGAAAACAAATCGCTATCTTTTATGTCTTCTTTGTTTATGTAGTTTTGCGCAAAATCTAATAGCTTGTCTTCAAGTTTACTTTTAAAAACAATATTATAAGGGCCAGCAATAATTACTGCAATGTAATATTCTGAGAAATTTTGAAGGTGTATATGAAAACTGTCGTATTCTATGTAATTTAACTCTTGGTTTTCTTTTTCAAAGGCATCTTCTGCAAAACTTTTAATTGCAGTAAGCATACCAGAGACCATGTCTTCGTCTATGGCTTGTGTTTTAGAGTATTCTGAAATAATTATGCCAGAACCTTTCTCTATAACCATAATTTGCTCTATTACTGGTTGTGCGAGTTCTTGTAGCATTAAATCTGTTTCGCTTACGCCAGTTCTTTTAGATTTAAATTTACGTTTTAAACCTTCAAAAGAAAATGCACTATTCATTTTAGCATTTATCTGTTCAGATAGAATTTGCATTTCTTGTTGTACATACTTTTTTATCATTTTTCCAATAATTGGAAATAAAGCTTCTACAACAGCATCTTGAGAGTTTTTAATTTCAGTCTTTAATGCTTCTGTAATTACAGGTCCTAAAGTTTTGGGTATTTGTGAAACAAAATCGTCGAGTTTTTGGTCTATTATTGGATCTACGCGCTCAGATAGTTGCTTCTGTTTATTTACAATGTCTTCAACAACTTTAAGCTTTTCTTCTACTTTTTTTGCATACTCACGCTCATCTGTTAGTAAGATGTCTTTTAAAATAGAAAGTTTTTCGTCTTGATTCATGGCGTGAGAATCAAATTAGTTACTTATTTTCTCGCCAAGTTTAATTAGTAAATCGCCAAAAAGTTTACGATCTAATTTTTTCTCTTCAAGAACATCTGCCTTGTCTTCTAAGGTGTTTTCTAATTCGGTAATTCTTATATTAATATCTGTACTTAAGTTATCAATATTTTGAAGTAACTCCGCCTTAACATCATCAAGTAAGCTTTCTAATTCTTTTTTCTTTTTAAGGATGTCTTGTTTTACAGCTTCAAATTCATGATTATATTCTTGGATGTTTTCACCAAAAATAAGCTGCTTTATCGCATCAATTTTAGAAGTAGAATCGTTTGCGTTGTTATTTGTGTTATTATCGTTCTTTGCCATTACCATTTCGTTTAATAAACTGCGGTAAAAATAGCAAAATTTATTAGAATACTATGCTTCTTGAGCATTTTGCATAAAGTTCTCTGCTTTTTCTACCATATTTTTACTTCCGCAGAAAAAAGGAACACGTTGGTGCAGCTCTGTTGGTTCTATGTCTAAAATCCTTGTAAAGCCATCACTTGCTTTACCATTAGCTTGTTCTGCAATGTAAGCCATAGGGTTACATTCGTAAAGTAAACGTAGTTTACCGGCAGCATTCTTAGAACTTTTTGGATAAATGTAAATACCACCTTTTATCATGTTTCTATGAAAATCTGAAACTAAAGAACCAATATATCTAGACGTGTATGGTCTATTATCTTCTTCTTTTTGGCAATATTTTAAATAATCTTTAACGCCTTGTGGAAAATGGTTGTAATTACCTTCGTTTATAGAGTAGATGTTACCATCTTCAGGGAATTGCATGTTTGGATGCGATAAATAAAGCGTTCCTAAAGCAGGATTTAATGTAAAACCATTTACACCATCTCCAGTTGTATAAACTAGCATAGTAGAAGTCCCGTAAACAACGTAACCAGCTGCTACTTGCTGATTTCCTTTTTGAAGAAAATCTTCAATAGTTACAGGAGTTCCAACAGGTGTTACACGTCTGTAAATTGAGAAAATAGTACCTACAGAAACATTAACATCAATATTACTAGAGCCATCTAAAGGATCTATTAATACTACATATTTGTTTTGGTTATTTTCGTCTTGACTGTTTATTGAGATAAAATCATCTTCTTCCTCACTAGCAATACCACAAACAATATTTCTATTTGTTAAGGTTTGAATAAACTTCTCGTTAGCGTATACGTCTAATTTTTGTTGGTCTTCACCTTGAATGTTAGTGTCTCCAGCAGCTCCAATAATATCTACTAAACCGGCTTTGTTTACCTCGTGGTTTACCACTTTCGCAGCTAGACGAATAGAGTTTATTAATCTTGATAATTCACCAGAAGTGTATTTAAAAGACGATTGGTTTTCGATAATAAATTCTCCTAACGTTTGGTTTTTTCTAGACATATTTTTAGACTTTCGCTTTTGCAAATATCGTTTTTTTTAGCAAACTATTGCGTTTTCGTAAAACTTAATATCTTACCTTATTTAACTTTAAACTATATTTGGTTTCCAAATTGTTTTAAATATGAAGAGTTCAATACGTCTAGCAACTAAAAATGATATGAAAAGTGTTCACGACCTAATCGTAGAACTCGCTATTTTTGAAAAAGAACCTGATGCTGTTGAAGTTACAGTAGATAATCTTGAAGAAGATGGTTATGGTAAACAGCCAAAATTTACTTGCTTTGTTGCAGAAAATGAGAACGAAATAGTTGGTGCAGCACTGGTTTATAAGCGTTATTCTACCTGGAAAGGCGAGGTTTTGCACCTTGAAGATTTAATTGTAAGAAAAAGCATGAGAGGTAGTGGTTTAGGAACCGAACTTTTAAACGAAGTTGTTAAACATGGCAATGCAATGGGTGTTAAGCGCATAAGTTGGGAGGTTATAGATTGGAACGAACCTGCAATTACGTTTTACGAAAAAAAAGGAGCAAATGTTATGCGAGATTGGGATGTTGTACATTTAAATGAAAATGGAATTAAAAATTATTTAAACAATATATAGTGCAAGTATTTAAGTTTGGTGGAGCTTCTGTAAAAGATGCTAATGGTGTAAAAAATGTAGTAAAAGTACTTGAAAAAGTAGGTCATGAAAACACGCTTATTGTAGTCTCTGCAATGGGTAAAACTACAAATGCCTTAGAAGTTGTAATAGACAAGTATTTAAACGAAAAAAACACTTTTATAGCAGAATTAGATACTGTGAAAAACTACCATCGTACTATTATGATGGATTTGTTTAACAACCAACAAGATCAAGTTTTTATTACTGTCCAAGCACTTTTTAATGAGTTATTACAGTTTTTTAAAAGTAATAAGTCTCCGAATTATAATTTTATATACGATCAAGTTATTGGTTATGGTGAGTTAGTTTCTACAACTATTATTAGTCATTATTTAAATAGTTTGCACATAAATAATACTTGGCTAGATGTTAGGCAATGTATTAAAACCGATGATTATTATCGTCGAGCAAATGTAAATTGGGAAATCACCCAAAACAGTATTATTAGCAAAGTTAAAGAGTCTACTTTGTACATTACACAAGGTTTTATAGCAAGCGATAGTAATAATTTTACAACCACATTAGGTAGAGAAGGTAGTGATTATACAGCGGCTATTTTTGCATATTGTTTAAATGCGCAAAGTGTTACAATATGGAAAGATGTTCCAGGTGTTTTAAATGGAGATCCGCGTTATTTTAATAATACACAATTATTAAATACTATCTCTTATACAGAGGCTATAGAACTTGCTTTTTATGGTGCATCTGTAATTCATCCAAAAACATTACAACCTTTGCAGCGTAAGGAAATTCCTTTACATGTAAAATCTTTTATTAATCCTGAAAATGCAGGAACAACTGTTAATAAATCTCAAGGTATCGAGCCTAAAGTGCCATGTTTTATTTTAAAACAAAATCAAGTTTTATTATCCTTATCTACTTTAGATTTCTCTTATGTGGTTGAAGAAAATATAAGCGAGATTTTTAATTTGTTAGCGCTTTATAAAATGAAGGTTGATGTGATACAGAATTCGGCAATTAGTTTTTCGGTGTGTTTTGAAAACACCTTCAATAATTTAGAAAAACTGCTGTTACATTTAAAAGCTAAATTTAAGGTAGAATGTCATGAAAATGTTTCATTATTTACCATTAGACATTACAACGAAACAGCAATAAAAAGTTTAGAACAAGATAAAACCGTGTTTTTGAAGCAGTTGTTTCAAGAAACAGTACAAATTGTAACTCAATAATCTATTGCTTACATTTGTAAGCTATAAAAAACAGAAAAAACAACTATGTCTTTAGTCTCTGCAAAAGAAGTTTCAAAAGCTATAAACCTAGAAAAATACGGAGTATTTGGAACGTTTACGGGCTGGCTATTGATGAAAGTTTTAAAAATATCTACACTTAATAGAATCTATAGTCGTAACAAACATTTAAGCGGTATAAAGTTTTTAGATGCTATTTTAGGTGAGTTTCAAATTAAATTTGAAATTCCCGAAGAAGATTTAAAAAGACTTCCAAAAGATGGTGCATACATTACAGTTTCTAATCATCCGTTAGGAGGAATAGACGGTATATTGTTATTAAAATTAATGCTTGAACAAAGAGACGATTTTAAAATAATAGCTAATTTTTTATTACATCGTATTGAGCCAATGAAGCCATATATAATGCCTGTTAATCCTTTTGAAGATCGTAAGGATGTAAAGTCAAGCATTGCTGGTTTTAAAAATGCAATCATGCATTTAAGAGAAGGTCATCCATTAGGTATATTTCCTGCCGGAGAAGTTTCTACTTATAAAGACGGTAAATTAATGGTAGATAAGCCATGGGAAGAAGCAGCCATGAAATTAGCTCAAAAAGCCAATGTTCCTATTGTTCCTATTTATTTTCACGCTCAAAACAGTAAGCTATTTTATAAGTTATCTAAAATTAGTGACATCTTTAGAACAGCAAAACTGCCTTCGGAGTTGCTAACGCAAAAACACCGAACAATAAAAGTAAGAGTGGGAAAACCAATTACGGTTAAAGCTCAAGACGAACATAAAACTTTAGGAGAATTTACAGATTTTATTAGACGTAAAACCTATATGTTATCTAATGCTTTCGAACAAAAAGAGAAAAGAATAAGTAGTATTTCGTCTAGTTTAAAAGTGCCTAAAACACCTAAAAAGATTGTAACTCCTGTAGATTCTGCTACAATGATTAAGGAGGTTGAGAACTTGCTTAAAAAGGATAAGCGATTACTTGTAAGCAAAAATTATGAGGTGTATTTAGCGCCAGCTCAAGATATTCCTAACATACTTAGAGAAATAGGAAGACTTAGAGAAATTACATTTAGAGCAGTTGGAGAAGGTACAAATGAGGCTATAGATTTAGACGATTTTGACACATACTATCACCACATGTTTTTATGGGATAGCGAAGCTAAAGTATTAGCTGGAGCTTATAGAATGGGATTAGGAGCTAAAATTTTCGAAAAATATGGTATCGATGGTTTTTATCTTCAAGATTTATTCCGTTTTGAGCCAGAGTTGTATAAAATGATGAGCGAGTCTTTAGAGTTAGGACGTGCTTTTATTATAAAAGAATACCAACAAAAACCAATGCCTTTATTTTTACTTTGGAAAGGTATTGTACATACTACATTACGCTATCCAGAACATAAATACCTTATTGGTGGTGTTAGTATTAGTAATCAGTTTTCAAATTTCTCTAAATCGTTAATGATTGAGTTTATGAAATCTCATTATTACGATCCTTATGTGGCTCAATACGTTCATCCTAAAAAGGAATTTAAGGTAAAACTTAATGATGCCGATAAAGATTTTGTTTTTGATGCTACAGAAGCAGATTTAAATAAATTCGATAAGATAATAGACGAAATAGAACCAGGAGCTTTAAGACTGCCTGTGCTTCTTAAAAAGTATATTAAGCAAAACTGTAGACTTATAGGTTTTAATGTCGATCCATTATTTAATAACGCGGTAGATGGTTTAATGTATATTAAAATATCCGATTTACCAGAGAGTACCGTGCGACCAGTAATGGAAGAGTTTCAAGCAGAGTTGGAAAGTAAATTTCCAGGGACTGTAGTAGAGGATTAACAACTTTATATCTATGAAAAACATTTCCTTTTTAATATTATTTCTATCTTTCTTATCTTCATTTGCACAAGAATTAAGTGGTGTCGTTTTAAGCGAAAAAACTAATGACCCAATAATTGGAGCTTCTGTTTATTTCGATAATACTTCTATAGGTACGACTACAAACTTTGATGGTGAATTTTTTATCGAATTAAAACAGCCTATTAATGCACCATTGGTAGTGTCTTTTGTAGGATATGAAACAAAAATTACTTCAATAGAAAACTTTGAGACTAAGAAGGTGTTTAAGCTAAAAGAAGATGTTAATACTTTAGAAGAGGTTCTTTTAGATAGTAAAGACGAGTGGTCTAGAGAGTTTAAGCTTAAACAATTTAGAAGAGAGTTTTTAGGAAGATCTGAATTTGCAAATAAGTGTACTATTTTAAATGAAGATGCTCTTGTTTTAAATTTTGAAAGAGATACTAAACAATTAATTGCTTCTGCTAAAGCACCAATAATTGTAAAAAATGAAGCTTTAGATTATGTTGTTAAATACGATTTAAAAGACTTCTATATTGATTATAATATAGATGTAGAGTCTAATTTAGATTTAGAAAAAGCGTTTAAAACAGTAGCTTCTGTAGCTTATTCTGGAACAACTTTTTTTGAAAATGTAGACTCAAAAAAGCATAAGCGCGCATTAAAAAACAGAAAAAAAGCATACATGGGCTCTGCATTGCATTTTATGAGAGCTGTTGCAAATGATAGACTTAAAGAAGAAAAATTTAAAATATTTAAAGGCAGCTATCAAGTAGATCCTTCATTACACATTAGTGTTTATAAAAATGATAGTTTAGAGGTTACTGAGGTTGTTATTCCTATAAAGCTTAATATTCTATGCAAAGGCAGGCAGTCTGCCATTAAAAGTGAAGTAAAACGCTTTTTTATAGATGCATATGGCAATCACTCGCCAATAGAAAAAGTATTGTTTGGTGGATTTATGGCAAATCAAAGAATTGGAGATGTTTTACCATTGGATTATGGTTTGTAGTCTTGTTGTTTTGAATTTTGTATATAAAAAAGCATCCTAATTATGGATGCTTTTTCAATTTTAAAACTATTTTTTTCTAGTTTCTTTCACAGTAGTTGACTTATGATTTTTCGCAAATCTTTCAGTCACATATCTACCTGTTTTTGCACTTCTGTGCTTAGTTATTGTAGCCTTCGCCATAATAATTGGTATTTAATTAAACAATATGAATCCTCTTTTTGCCTAATCATTTTATATATTTGAAATCTCAAACTCAACTAATAAAATATTAGGTTCTGGACAGAAGTTTCTTTTTTCCAGATTTAAACTTTTAAATTGAACACCTCAAATTGAGGTGTTCAGTTATTTAGGCAGCGTTCCAAATTGATTTTACTTCTTACAAATTAACTCAATGTCATTTAAGACTTTAGGGAGATTATATGGTGTAGAAATTGCTTTGTCACCAAAGACATCTATTGATAAACAAAGCTCTTCTAAAACTTCTTCTCCTTCTAATGCAACAACTTCTTTTAGGTACTTATATATTAAACCTGAAATACATCTAGACTGTTGGTTATCAAAAATATTATTTTTAGATATGTGAATCTTTACAGCTCCTATATAAACTTTACCATTTATTTTAAGTTTATAAATCACATCTGGTGAAATAATAATTTCTACTCCACTAATTTTTATGGATTTAGAAGGAACTTTTTTTATTAAATCATGTGGTATATCTTTAAGTAATTTAGGAAGCTTTATATTGACAAAGCGTCTCAATGCTTCTAAAGAAACCTGCTTATCAGAAATCTGTCTAGGCTTTTCAGGTCTCCTAAGTTTGAGTTCTTCAATGCCCTTAAAAACTGGCTCTAAATCACAATTATTAGCAATTGATTTTTTTATTCTTGCTTTAGACAATTGATACCATGAAACCAAAAACTTATTTGGTTGCTTCTGCTGTTTAATGATTCTTTTTTTTCCAGATTCTGTAGCTTTAGAAAAAGCTGCTAATTGATTTATTGATATTACGTAATTATTCTTCATGTTTATTAAATTTTTAATTTGAACACCACTTTAATTAAGTGAAATTCTAGTTGTTAACATACTATAGCAGATTAGTTGATAAATTATTAGACACATAAAGTCTTATATAATGCGGTTTATCAACAATTTTGCTATCAGTTGAAATATTTAACTTGGCTGAAAGATTCTAATTTCGTAGGTTTGAAGAACGAAAAGAGAGGTGAGTTAACCTCATTTCTATGTTGTACTACAAAATTGGATCCGACACCTATATTTGTAAACAAAAAACCAAGTGGGATATTTCTTTATACAGAAATATTCCATTTTTTTTTTTTTTCTAACTCCTTATTTGTTTTACAATCATTTATATAAAAATACTCTTAATTTTTCTTTGAAGGCTAATTTGTTTGACAAACGTTGTCAACAAGTTTTTAACTAAAAAAAACATGGAAACCTTTGTTTAACAATACTTTATGCTGGTTTTAACAGTTCAAAATTGAGCCTTAAAAAACCATCTATATTTCAAGATGGTTTTTCTTAAACTTTTATTTAAACAGTACTAAATTATCCTTCACAACTAGCACACTCTTTCTTTTGCTTGAATTTCTGAGCTGCATTCATACTGTGTTGGTAATACAGAGATTTAACTCCTAATTTCCACGCAGTAACATATATATTGTTAATCTCTTTAACTGGCATATCTGGATGCACCATTATGTTTAAAGATTGTCCTTGATCGATATGGTTTTGTCTATTTGCTGCTTGATAGATTAATGTCATTTGATCTATTTCAGAATAGGTTTTAAATACCTCTTTCTCCTGATCTGTTAATCCTTCTAAATGCTGTACAGAACCATCATAATCACGTATACTCTTCCAAGTATCTACAGTGTTTAATCCTTTTTCTTTTAAAAGCTCTACTAAAAATGGGTTTTTAATAGTTGTTTTTATTTTAGCAATATCCTTTACATAACAGTTAGACCAAATTGGCTCGATACCTTGAGATACTTGTCCTAAAATAAAAGCAGAAGATGTTGTTGGCGCTACAGCATTTAATGTAGTATTACGTCTTCCGTAACCTTTTAATACTTCAGGTTCACCTAATAACTCGGCTAATCCTTCAGATGCTTTGATAGATTTCTCTTGAATGGTTTTAAATATTTCACTATTTAAATTAAATGCTTCTTGACTATCAAAAGGTAACATTTTAGATTGTAATAAAGAGTGCCATCCTAAAGCACCTAAACCTAAAGCTCTATTTTCCTTAGAGAAATTATAAGCTTTTTCCATGAACATGAACGTTTGCCTATCGTCTCTACTATCAGAATCTCTATAATCTTCTAACTTAGTAATAAACTCTTCTAAAACAGCATCTAAAAACTGTACCATAGTTTCTACTGCGTCTGTATCTTTCCACTTATCGTAATGTAATACGTTTATTGAAGATAATACACATACAAACGACCATCTTTCGTTTGTTGGTAACATGATTTCCGAACATAGATTACTTGCGTAAATTTCATGATTCTTATCTTGATACACATCTGGTGCTGTATTGTTAGCATTATCTCTAAAGAAGATATAAGGATAGCCTATCTCTCCTCTACGTTGTAATACTTTTGCCCAAATGGCTCTTTTTTCTTGATCGCCATCAATCATTTCTTGCATCCAGTCATTCCCAACAGTTACACCGTGCGTTAACTCTTGTATTGGGTTTCCCTCTGTTCCTATTTCTAAAAACTCATGAATATCTGCATGTTCTATTGGCAAGTATGGCGAAAAACGACCTCTTCTTACAGAACCTTGACTTACCACATCCACCATTTTTTCAAACAGTTGCATGATATGTACAGCTCCAGAAGATTCTCCATTATTTTTTACAGGAGCGCCTCTATGTCTTAATTTACCAAAGTAACCAGAAGTACCACCTCCTAATTTAGACATCATTCCTACTTCAGACTGTGTATATAGAATATCTCCCATATCATCGTCTATATGCGAACCAAAACAGCTAATTGGTAAACCTCTTCTTTTTCCAAAGTTAGACCATACCGGAGAAGCTAATGAATAATAACCTTCAGCCATATAACCATAAAACTTATCTGCGAAACCATCTATTTTTAAAATAGACTCTGCATTTTCTGCAATTTCTCTAATACGTTCTTCTGGTGTAGTATCACCTGTTAAATATCCTGAAGCTAAAAATTTACGGCTATTTTCTGTCAACCATTTAATCTCTGGTTGCTTAGTAGCTTCTTTAATAGTTTCTTTTCTAGCGTTAATTAATTCATCATAATTTGATGCTTTTGCATCTTGGCCTAAATTTGCCTCTGTATTTTGTTTCGTTTCGTTGCTCATATTAAAATAGGTCGTCGCTAGTTATACTTTTTGTTCTTTTACTATAGTTTATTGATCGCTTAACAAAGAAATCTCCATGTTTAGTCCCAATAATTTCATCATCAAACCATTCGGTTTTTGCGATAAGTGTTTCGTCTACTTCAAACACTTTTCCAATTCCAATACTTTCTAAAGAGTTATTAAAACGATTTTTAAGAAACTCGTTGATAACATCTTTTGGTAAGAAATCTAATTCTCCAGCTTCGAAAATCCAGTCTACAATATTACTTTCAGACTCGAACGCTTCTTTACATAGTTCTTGTACTTGAGCTGCATGTTCTGCATCAAACCATGTTGGATTTTCTGTTTTTATTATTTTAAGAATATCGATTCCAAAATCACCATGAATCTGTTCTTCTTTAGACGTTGCCTCAACAACATTAGACACACCTTTAAGCATGTTTTTATGTTTGTTGAAAGCCATAATTATTAAAAACTGAGAAAATAAAGACACATGCTCTATAAACAGAGAGAATAATAAGATAGATTCTGAAAATTCTTTATTGTCTTCGCTTTTCGCGTTTTTTAATGCTGTTTCTAAATACTGAACACGACGCATTATTACCGGTTTCTTTTTTAGGTTTTTAAACTCGTTGTTTAAACCTAAAATTTCTAATAAATGCGAATAAGCATCATGATGTCTTACTTCACTTTCAGCAAAAGTTGCACCTACAGATCCTATTTCTGGTTTCGGCATTTTGTTATACAAGTCCCCCCAAAAACTTTTTACAGCAACTTCTATTTGAGAAATGGCAAGCATTGTATTTTTAATAGCATTTTGCTCTACTATTGTAAGTTTTGTTTTAAAATCTTGAATATCACTGGTGAAGTTAAATTCAGAATGAATCCAGTACGAATGTCTAATAGCATCTACATATTCGTTAAGTGCTGGATATTCGTAAGGCTTTAGGTTTATGCGCTTTTCAAAAATATTTGTTTTTCTGTTTCTTGTTTGCTCATCTCTGTATAAAATATAAGCTTTAGCTACATCGTGAAACGCGCTCTCCATTAGCTTATCTTCAACAAGATCTTGAACCTGTTCTACAGTTGGAAGGTATTTGCTATCTTCTTCTTTTCTACCTATTAATGTTTTTAAAACGTTAGAAGAAATCTCATGAGCATCTTCTTTCGTTCCATTGCCTACAGAAAGCATTGCTTTTTCTATAGCGTTAGAGATTTTATTTAAAACAAAAGGAGTTGTTTCGTAATCTCTTTTTATAATTTGTGTAATTTCCATAATTTTCAATCAAATAGCGGGTTGTTTATTGAATGTACTTCATTCAAAAAATATTTAGTAAAACTGTAAAATTGTGTTATATTTTTCTTTTTATCTTAGGTAATAAAAAGAGCGTGTTTTTTGAAAAAAATTGATTTTCTATTTCTCCTTTTTTAACAAACATAAAACAATAGAAAATCTACTTTATTTTGCGTTATACAAAGATTGACAATTGTACTTAAAAATGAAAGAATTTCTTCTAAACGTTGTCAACAAGTTTTTAACAACGTAGTGTCTGCCTTGTCTTTCAGTGAATTACGGAACACTTACATAATTCACTGATTAATAGAAATTTAAAAACACGAAAATCGTGCTACAAGCAATAAAATAAGGGAATTTGAAAAAATAAAAGCCAATAAAAATAAGCTTTTTAAGCAAAAAAATGTTGGAGCAATCAGTTAAATTTTTTCAAAAAAAAGTATGTTTTTTTGTTGATTATATTTTAAAATTCACTAAGCAGATTTTAGCATTAATTTAATTACTATTACAGCAAAGTATTTGTTTTAAAACGAATAGTTAAATGCTGTAAAAGAACATTAAATGTTATTCTGTAATCAGTTTAATTTTGAATAAAAATACTAAGTGAGTAAATTATAAAAGAAAAGGCTTAGAGTGAAAAAAGAATATATTAACTATTTCATTGTTTCTGCAACTTTCTCTAATTCGGTGTACCAGTCTGCACCAAATTTTCTAACCAATGCTTCTTTTACAAATTTGTAAACAGGTACTTGAAGTTCTTTACCTAGACTACAAGCATCGTCACAGATTTCCCATTTATCATAATTAACAGCAGAAAACTCTGTGTATTCTTTTATTCTAATAGGGTATAAATGGCAGGAAATGGGTTTTTTCCATGTTATTTCTCCTTGATTATAGGCTTCTTCGATAGCGCATAATGCTGTTTTTTTATCATCGAAGATAACGTAAGCACAATCTGCTCCGTTAATTAAGGGAGTTTCTAGTTCGCCAAAATCGGCTACTATAGAAGTGCCTTGTGCTTCGATGGCATCAATTCCTTCTTGTCTTAAAAATGGTTTTACTTTTGGATAGATATCCTCAAGAATTCCCGCTTCCTCTTCTGTTAAAGGCGCACCAGCGTCGCCATCAATACAACAAGCACCTTTACATGCTGATAAATTACAAACAAAATCGTTTTCTATAATAGACTCTGATACTATTGTTTTTCCTATTTGAAACATACTTAATTTAAACTCGAATGGAATACAAAGATAAGACGAAATTCTTCAATTTTAAGATATTAAATTTCAACTATAATTTAATATTAATTTAATCTTGGAAATCTTTTATTAAGGAGTACTTTTGCCGAAAATTTAAGAAATTTAGTTATGAGTTTGGATTTTAAAGAAATATTTACAGTATTTATGGTGCTGTTTGCCGTGATAGATGTTATTGGTAACATTCCTATTATTATAGACTTACGTAAAAAAGCAGGCCATATACAAAGTGAAAAGGCTTCAATTATTGCTGGAGTAATATTAATTGCATTTTTATTTCTAGGAAAAAGCATATTAAACTTAATTGGTATAGACGTAAGCTCTTTTGCTGTTGCAGGATCTCTTATATTATTTTTTATTGCATTAGAAATGATTTTAGGTATTACCTTATATAAGGAAGAAGATACTAACCCAATGACGGCTTCTGTATTTCCATTGGCTTTTCCCTTAATTGCAGGTCCAGGAAGTTTAACAACGTTATTATCGCTTAGAGCAGAATACGAAATAAGTAATATTATTATTGCAGTATTATTGAATGTTCTTTTAATTTATATTGTTTTAAAAACATCTAGTAGAATAGAGCGTTTTATAGGACAAAACGGAATAAGTATTATTAGAAAAGTATTTGGAGTTATATTATTAGCTATTTCAATTAAGCTATTTGCTCATAACGTTAAGATTCTTTTTGCTTAGATTTGTATTATGAAAATATTTACACTTATACTTAATATTATTGCAGTAGGATTAATAATTTACAATGCTACAAAGCTAGATTTTCAAGGGTTTTTTAAAGATGAAAGCATGATTGCTGTCATTACTATTGTAGCTTCACTTTGTGCAATATTGTTGCTTCAGGTTTTAAGAGTTTCTAAAAAAATTGAAGCAAAAAGCAAGGGCTAATGCTAGATACTCTTATTATTGGTGGTGGTGCAGCAGGTTTGTCTTGTGCTCTTGTTTTGGGTTCTGGTTTGAAAAAACCATTTGCTGAAGGTAGAAAAGTAGCTATTATTACACATCAAAAAAGCTCTCATTTACAAAATGCTTTGTTTAATAATGTGTTAGGATTAAAACCTGGTACATTAGGCAAGGATATTTTATCAGATGGTGTTCAGCAATTAACAGAGCTGTATCCTGAAGTGCTTCAAATTGAAAATGAAAAAGTAAATGGAATTTCTAAAATAGCAGAAGGCTTTTTAGTTACTACTAATAAAAAAGTATACAATACTAAGCGTGTTGTTGTTGCAGTAGGCTATACTAATTTACTTAATATTGATGGTTTAGAAGATTATATAAAACCACATCCAAGAGCAGCAATAGAAAAGGATAGAATTTGGCTAGAAAATATAAATCATTTAGTTGATGATAATTTATATGTGGCTGGTACATTGGCAGGTTGGCGCAGTCAATTTGCAATAGCTTCTGGTAGTGGTGCACATGTTGCTACAGATATTCTAACACTTTGGAATAACGGTAAGCAGACTAAAGTTCACGATAAGCACTAAGTATTCTTGCATACTTATAATGCAAGAATACTAATCTTTATTTAAACTCAAGTTTATAACTTCGTTTATCATAATATCTTTTTGGTTAATGACTTCTTCGTATGTGCCATTTCCAAAAAGCTGATCTGCAAAAGCCGCTTTAATATACTGTTTCATTTCGGTCTTGTAAACAATAAAAACAATATTAGTATTTCGTTTTTCATTTAAATAATCTTGAAAATCTTCAACCACTTGATCTGTAACTTCAAAATTAATTAAAAAGTCTTCTTTAGAGATGTCTTTATAAATAGTTCGGTCTTTTTCTAATTGCTCGAAAACAAAACTTCTTATAAATCCTCTGCGGTCTAAAAATGTTATAGTCTCATTTTGCATGCCTTCGTCTAATGGTACAAAAACATCTGGTATTATACCGCCGCCGCCGTAAACTACTTTTCCTTTAGGCGTCGTGAATTTTAAAGAATCTGCAATTTCAATCTTTTCAGGGTCTAGCAATTCGCCACTATTTATTCTAGAATAATAATCGTCAAAATAATCTCTATTTCCTTTTTCGTAAGCGCGTTGAATAGAGCGGCCTGTAGGAGTGTAATAACGAGAAACCGTAAGTCTTACTGCGCTTCCGTCTCCCAGTTGCATTTCGCGTTGTACAAGTCCCTTTCCGTAAGAACGACGGCCAACAATGGTTCCTTTGTCATTGTCTTGTAATGCTCCTGCTACAATTTCACTTGCTGATGCCGAGTTTTCGTCTATTAAAACATAAACATGACCATCTTCAAAAGAGCCTTTTCCAGTTGCGAAGTTTTTTTCAATTTTGCCTCTTTTGTTTTTTGTGAAAAGAATGAGTTTGTCGTCTTCAAGAAATTCATCAACAATACTTTCTGCAATACCTAAAAAGCCACCAGGATTTCCTCTAAGGTCTAAAACCATTTCTGTTGCGCCTTCCTTTTTAAGTCTTGTTAATGCTTTTTTAAATTCTTTATAGGTAGATTCTGCAAAACGATTGATTTTTATGTAACCTAAATTTTCGGATAACATGTAGGCAGCATCAACACTTACAATTGGAATATTGTCTCTGGTTATTTTAAATTCTAATGGATTTTCTTCTCCTTTTCTAATAACTTTTAAAGTGACATCTGTATTTTTTTTGCCTTTAAGCTTTTTAGCTAAGTCTCCATTTGTTATGTCTCGTCCAAATATAGAATCGCCATCTGCTGTAATTATTCTGTCTCCACCTTTTAATCCTGCACGTTCACTCGGTCCGCTTTCTATAGTTTTAATTACTGTAATAGTGTCGTGGTGTGTGTAAAAACTAATTCCAATACCTACAAAATCACCTTTCATATTTTCGGTAACACTTTGCATGTCTTCTTTTGGGATGTATACAGAATGTGGATCTAGATTTTCTAAAATACCATTAACAGTAACATCTACAATGCTATCGGTATTTACATCTTCAACATAATCGTGGTCAATGTAATCTATAAGTCTGTTAAGTTTGTCTTTTTTGCTGTTTGATGTAAAAAGACTGTCAGATTTATCATTAAAATCTAGAGAGCCGCCTATAAAAACACCAACCGCAATAGCCGCGCCTAAAAGTAGAGGGAGGTATTTTGTTTTCAATTTCATTTGTATTAAACTTTTTAAGCAGTAAGATCTTTAATTTGAACAATTTCAATACCTGCTTTTTCTAAGAAACGAAGACCAGAATCGTCTTTGTATCCATCTTTATAAACTACACGAACTATGCCAGCTTGGTGTATTAATTTGCTACATTCTTTACAAGGTGATAGTGTTATATATAGTGTAGCTCCTTTACAAGATTGTGTAGAAGATGCTACTTTTAAAATGGCATTAGCTTCTGCGTGTAAAACATACCATTTTGTGTAGCCTTCGTCATCTTCACAATAGTTTTCAAATCCTGTTGGAGTTCCGTTAAAACCATCGCTAATAATCATGCGTTCTTTTACAATTACAGCTCCAACTTGCTTGCGTTCGCAATGAGATAGTTTTCCCCACTCTTTAGCAATTCTTAAATAGGCTTTATCGTATTTATACTGTTTGATTTTTGACATATTGACTTTAGGTCTTTCTTATCTTTTTGTATTTAAGCACTCAAAAACTATTTGAGTAAATCTTAAATATTGAGAATCCATAGTGCATGTTTCACTAATAACAACGAAGATAGCGTGTTAGTGTTTTAATTACAATTCAATTAATGAAGATTTATGAAAACTTTATTGTATTCTATCTTATATAAGGGCTATTTAGTAACATCGGGATTACTAAACCAACAACAATTGCCGAGACAACCATTATCCAGTCGCGTTTATTAAACCTGAAGACTGTTTGCATTATATATCCTAAAAATAGAATAATAAATACAATTATTACCTGAGCTATTTCTATACCTAAAGCAAATTCAAGAAGTGTTAAGAGTTTGTTATCTTCTCCACCAACTAATAACTGAAACTCTCTTGCAAATCCTAATCCATGTACAAGTCCAAAAAACAGCGTTGAAATAAAAAGTATACCAATTTTTTCTTTCTGGGCTCCTTTACCAGAAGTGAAGACGTTAAAAAGAGCAACAATTAATATAGTAATAGGAATTAAGAATTCTACAAGGTTGCCCGAAATTTTAACTGCTCCGTAAGTAGACAAGATAAGAGATAAGGTGTGGCCAACAGTAAATATTGTGACTAACATAAAAATGCGTTTCCAATCTTTAAATAAATAAGGCACGGTTAAAACGATTAAAAATAATACGTGATCGTAAGCATTAATGTCTAGTACGTGATTAATTCCGTACTGTATATTAAACCATAATTCTTGAAGCATTGTAAATTATATTTAGGGAGACGTAAATATATAATAAAAAGAGAAAAGCATCAACTTTTAAATTGATGCTTTTTGTTGTACTCAAAGTGGGAATCGAACCCACACTTCCGAAGAAATTGGATTTTGAATCCAACGCGTCTACCAATTCCGCCATTTGAGCAAATTGTGCATGCAAAAATATATCTTTTTTTATTAATTGTCCTAAAAATAGTAAGGATTATGCTTCATAGATAAAAAAAAGTTATAAATTTGCACCTCATTAAAAATAACGTAGTGTTTTCCACTACTTTAAACCATTTTTACGATGCCAAATACTAAGCCAGACGCAAAAATTTTTTCAATAACGCAAAGTAAAACTTTAGCCGAGAAAATAGCAGCGGCATATGGTGCCCAATTAGGTAACGTGATTACGTCTACTTATAGTGATGGCGAATTTCAACCATCTTACGAAGAGTCTATTCGTGGTTCAAGAATTTTTATAATTGGATCTACAAATCCAAGTTCTGAAAATTTAATGGAAATGTTATTAATGCTTGATGCCGCAAAGCGTGCTTCTGCTAGACATATAACAGCAGTTTTACCATACTTTGGATGGGCAAGACAAGATAGAAAAGACAAACCAAGAGTGCCAATTGCAGCGAAATTAGTTGCTAAAATGCTTGAAGTAGCAGGTGCTACTAGAATTATTACCATGGATTTGCATGCAGATCAAATTCAAGGGTTCTTTGAAAAACCAGTAGATCATTTATTTGCATCGACTGTATTTTTACCTTATCTAAAAGAATTAAATTTAGATAATTTAACTATTGCTTCTCCAGATATGGGTGGAAGTAAAAGAGCATATGCATATTCTAAAGCACTAGAAAGTGATGTAGTAATATGTTATAAGCAACGTGCCAAAGCTAATGTGATTTCTCATATGGAATTAATTGGTGATGTAACTGGTAAAAATGTAGTTTTAGTAGACGATATGGTTGATACTGCTGGAACACTAACTAAAGCTGCCGATTTAATGATGGAGCGTGGTGCATTAAGTGTAAGAGCTATATGTACACATCCAATATTATCTGGTAATGCTTACGAAAGATTAGAAAATTCTAAGCTAGAGGAGCTAATTGTAACAGATTCAATTCCGCTAAAACAAAAAAGTAAAAAGATTAAAGTTATAAGTTGTGCAGATTTATTTGCTGAAGTAATGCATAATGTACACTTTAACAAATCGATTAGTTCAAAATTTTTAATGTAACCTTAATCGGTTATTTGAATAAGTATATTAATAATTAAATATAAATAATAAAATGAAGTCAATTACAATCAACGGATCTCAAAGAGAAAGCGTGGGCGGCAAAGCAACTAAAGCCTTACGTAATGCTGGTCAGGTTCCTTGCGTATTATACGGAGGAGACAAATCAGTACATTTTTCAGCAGCTGAATTAGCATTCTCTAAATTGGTGTACACACCTAATGCGCATACAGTTGTAATCGAATTAGAAGGTGGAGAAACTTTTAATGCTATTTTACAAGACATCCAATTTCATCCAGTTACAGATAGAATTTTACACGTAGATTTCTATCAAGTATTTGAGGATAAGGAAATTACTATGGATATTCCAGTAAATTATGTTGGAAACCCAAGAGGAGTTAGAAATGGTGGTGTTTTACGTAAAAACAAACGTAGTTTAAGAGTTAAAGCTTTACCAGGAAACTTACCAGATTTTATCGATACTAACATTGAAGATCTTAAAATTGGTGATAAACTATATATTGGTAAATTAGCATCAGAAAAGTATACATTCATGCACCCAGATAACACTGTAGTATGTTTAGTAAGACGTTCTAGAGCTGCTATTACTGTAGATGAAGATGATGAAGAAGAAGGAGAAGCAACTGAAGAAGCTGCAGCTGAATAAAGATTCATTCTTTTAAAGAAATTATTAAAGCATCCTGAAATATTCAGGATGCTTTTTTATTTTTACTAAAATAATTTTAAATATGTTTGAGTGTATTATTAAATATTTTAAAAGAAATAAGAAAACAAGCATTGTTGAAGAAACAAACCCTATGAAGAAATTTTTAATTGTTGGCCTAGGAAATATAGGTGGAGAATATGCAAACACACGTCATAATATTGGATTTAAAATTTTAGATTACTTCGCTAAAAAAGAAGAATTAACCTTCGAAACTCAAAAACTTGGAGATATCGCAACCTATAAAATAAAAGGAAGAACTTTTATTTTCTTAAAACCAAACACTTATATGAATTTAAGTGGTAAAGCTATTTTATATTGGTTAACAAAAGAGAAAATACCATTAGAGAATTTGCTGGTTATTACTGATGATTTAAATCTTCCGTTTGGTAGTATAAGAGTAAAGATGAAAGGAAGCGATGGCGGTCACAACGGTTTAAAAGATACTCAAGAGAAATTAAATACTACAAAGTACAATCGTTTTAGGTTTGGTATAAGTGATGCTTTTAGTAAAGGAAGGCAGGTAGATTACGTACTAGGTGAATGGACTGATGATGAAAATTCTCAATTAGAAGAACGATTAGACAAAAGCATAGAGCTAATAAAATCTTTTGGTCTTGCAGGAATAAACAATACTATGAATAGTTTTAATGGAAAATAAATTAACGATATTTTGTATTATAGTTTGAATTTTCACTATTTTTAAAGAAAATTAACTAAAATTTAACACACAGTGTCGTTATGAAAAAAATTACTTTCAAATTATTTCTTCTAACATTATTTTGTTTGCCTGCTTTAGTGCTGGCTCAAAGTAAAAGTAATGATGGGCAAATTATTAGATGTGGATCTGATGACTATAATGCTAGATTGCTAGAAACTAACCCAAATATGATGGGTAGTGAATATTTCAAAAATAAAATAGATACTGAAATTGCTAGAGTAACAAGTAATAATAGCAATAGAAACAATATGGTAGTAGTAACTATCCCTCTTGTTATTCATGTGCTTCACAATGGAGAGCCATTAGGTACTGGTGCAAACATTAGTGACGCGCAAGTTCTTTCTCAAGTTACAGTTATGAACGAAGATTTTAGAATGCTCGCTGGTACACCTGGACAAAGTACAGCTGGAGGAGTAGATGTAGAGGTTAACTTTGTTATGGCGAAACAAACGCCTGATGGTTGTATTACAAATGGTATTAACCGTGTTAATATATGTCAAGATGGAACAAATAGTAGTGATGTAGATTATTGGAAAACTCAAACAATTTGGGATCGTGATTTATATATGAACATGTGGTCTTCTAAATATGTTGGTGATTTAAATGGAATTTTAGGATTTGCTCAATTTCCTGGTGGTGCAGCAAGTACAGATGGAGTAAGTGCAGGGCATACTTATTTTGGAAGTTCGGATTACAACGATGGTACATTTAATACTTCTGCTCCTTACGATAAAGGAAGAACAATGACCCATGAAGTAGGTCATTACTTAGGTTTATATCATACTTTTCAAGGAGGTTGTGCAGGAGTTGGTGATGAAGTAGCTGATACACCTGCTGTAGATGCACCAAACTATGGTTGTCCAACAGGACACCAATCTTGTTCTACTACAGACATGATTGAAAATTACATGGACTATACAGACGATACTTGTATGAATACATTTACTGCAGGACAAAAAGCTAGGGTTCAAGCTGTTCTTGCTGGTCCTAGAAGCGGTTTAGCAACATCTAATGGAGCAACTGCTCCTGCTGTTGAAGCAAATGATGCTGAAGTGACTGTAGAGTGTTTATCTGTTGGAGATTGTAATCCAGAATTGAATGCTAACATTAAAATAACAAACTGGGGGACAAGCAATCTAACTACTGCTAACATTTCTTATAATGTAGATGGTGGAACGGTATTGAATTATAATTGGACAGGTTCTTTGGCTTATGGTGAATATGATGAAATCGCATTACCAGTTATTACAACAGCTGGAGGGACACAAGTATTCAATGCTAATATTGTAGATGTAAATAGCTCAGCAGATGCACGTAGTTGTAATGATACTGATAGTAAAAGTTTTTCTGCAGCAACATCTTACCCTGCAACTCCTCAAATAATTTTAAATTTATTAACCGATGATTACGGTGATGAAACTTCATGGGAATTTAAAAATGGAGCAGGAACTGTTCTGTATTCAGGAAATTCTTATGCAAATAATACTAGTTATACAGAAATATTTGATGTAGATCCTAACGAATGTTACACATTTACAATCGAAGATGCTTATGGAGATGGTATATGTTGTACTTATGGTATTGGTTCTTATGGTTTAACAACATCAACAGGTGATGTTATATTTGCAGGAGGTGATTTTGCATCAATAGAAAATACTAATATTTCTACAAATTCATTAAGCGTTAATGAATTTGCTTTATCAGGAGTTTCAATATTTCCAAACCCTACAAAAGATGTTTTAAACATAAAGGAATTAGAAGATAGATTAGAGAGTATTGAGATTTATAGTGTTACGGGTAAAAAAGTATATGGTACAAGAACTAGCTTAGAAATAATAAATGTTAGTACTATTGCAAAGGGCATTTATTTTTTAAAGTTAAACGCTGAGACTGCAACTAAAACTATTAAGTTTATTAAAGAGTAGTTTTAACTAAAAATATTAAAAGCGATGAAAGTAATTTCAATCCGCTTTTTTTTGTAATCTTAATCATTTTGTATAAATGAGCTGAAATTTGATGAGGATAAGATGCAATAGGAGCTTTTTTTACACAAGTATAAGATAATACCTTCAAAATAGAAACATTTAACAACTGCTTGTTTTTTGGCTAATAAAATTTCACTATTTTTAAAAAAAAAATTTAATTTTAATTTATTTATACCATTTTTGATATGAAAAAAACTACTATCAAATTATTACTTCTTGCATTACTATGCTTACCTACTATTACGTTGGCACAAAGTAAGAATGATACTCAGATTGACAGATGTGGATCTGATGAATACAATGCGCAATTACTAGAGGCTAACCCAAATATGATGGGTAGTGATGCTTTTGAGTCTTTAATAGCTACAGAAATTGCTAAATCTAAGGCTAAAAGAACTAGCTCAAATAGCATGGTTGTTGTAACTATACCAGTGGTTATACACGTATTCCATAATGGAGAGCCTATAGGTACAGGGCCAAACATCTCATACGATCAAGCAGTATCTCAAATTACTGTATTGAATGAAGATTTTAGAATGATGGCTGGAACACCTGGTCAAAGTTCAATGGGTGGAGTTGATACAGAGGTTCAATTTGTATTAGCACAGCGTACACCAGACGGTTGTCCAACAAATGGAATAGATAGAGTTAATATTTGTCAAGATGGACTTACAGGTGTAGGTGCTAATACTGATCAAATAAATAGCAATTTAACAGCTCAAATGCAAGTTTTAAAGCCAGGTACAATTTGGGATTCTTCTCAATATATGAATATGTGGTCGGTAGGTTTTAATAATGGAGGTTTATTAGGTTATGCTCAATTTCCAGGAGGATCTGCTAGTACTGATGGTGTAGTTTCTAACTATACAACTTTTGGTAGTTCGGATTACGGAACGTTCCCTTTAAATGCACCTTATGATAAAGGTCGTACTATGACTCATGAAGTTGGACACTACTTAGGATTGTTTCATACCTTCCAAGGTGGTTGTAACGGAGGAGATAGTGTTGCTGATACTCCTGCAACTGCTGCTCCAAATTACGGATGTCCAGCAGGTACAAATAGCTGTCCTTTAGATGCAGGTGTAGATATGATTGAAAACTATATGGATTATACAGATGATTCATGTATGGATACATATACTCAAGGGCAGAAAGATAGAATTCAAGCGGTTATTGGTGGTGCTAGAAGTTCATTAACTTCTTCTAATGCAGGAACTCCTCCAGCATCTGTTGCTGTAGATGTTGAAATAGCTGTTGAAAGTACGAATGTTGCTTGTGGTACAGATTTAAATCCAGCTGTTATTATTACTAACTGGGGAACTGCAGGTTTAACTACAGCAACAATTAGTTACGACATAGATAACGGAACGTCTACAGATTATATTTGGTCTGGAATTCTTGCTTATGGAGAATCTGAAATTATACAGTTACCAAGTATGACATCTTCTACAGGTGATCATGATCTTAATGTATCTGTATCGGCAGCAGGAGATGCTCGTAATTGTAATGATTCAGATTCTAATTGCTTTACTTTAAGTGCTTCAGCAGGACCATGTGCTTCGGTTCCAGAAACAACAGATGCAGATAGAATTACAGGTGTTGTTTTTAATACTATTAATAATATAAACGCAGCTTCTACTAGTATACCTTACGAAGATTTTACTGCAATAAGCACTGATATTGAAAGAGGTACTGACCATGATATTACAGTTAATTTAGATACTAATGGAGCTTTCTTTTACGTAGTAAGAGTTTGGATTGATTGGAACCAAAACTGTAGTTTTAATGATGCTGGAGAAGAGTATGATTTAGGTACAATTAATAATATGGTTAACCAACCAAGTACTGGATCTCCTCTATCTATAAACGTACCTGCAGACGCAGTGTTAGGAGGAACTACTATGAGAGTAGGTATGAAAAATACAAATAATGTAGATAATAGTTACGATCCTTGTGAGAGTGGTTTCTTTGGACAAGTAGAAGATTACTCTTTAAATATTTTAGATGCATTAAGCGTTGAAGAGTTTCGTTTATCTGGAATTTCAGTTTATCCTAATCCTACAAACAATCTTTTAAATATTAAAGGAATAGATGTAGCTTTAGAAAGTGTTGAAGTATACAGTGTTACAGGTCAAAGAGTTTTAACGGCTACTACTAACTTAGAGACTGTGAATGTTAGTGCAATCGCAAAAGGAGTTTACTTTTTAAAATTAAACACAGCAAACGCAACTAAAACTATCAAGTTTATTAAAGAGTAATTTTTACTCAATATATATTTAAAAGCGGATTGAAAGTAATTTCAATCCGCTTTTTCTATTTTTGTAATTAAATTGTTAAGCGTTGAAACCAGATCTAATCGATAATAGAAATACAGTAGTAACCATTGGCACCTTTGATGGTGTGCATATTGGGCATCAAAAAATTATTCAACGGCTTATAGAAGTTGGTAAGGGTAAAGACTTATTACCAACTATTCTCACCTTTTTTCCTCATCCAAGAATGGTTTTGCAAAAAGATGCGGACATTAAACTATTAAATACTTTAAGTGAAAAAGAGCAGATTCTTAAACAATTTGGTCTTGAAAATTTAGTGGTTAAAAAATTTACAAAAGATTTTTCTCGATTAACAGCTAAGGAATTTGTCGAGTCTATTTTGGTGAAGCAATTAAAAGTAAAACATGTAATAATTGGCTACGATCATCATTTTGGTAGAAACAGAACAGCTAACATAGACGACTTAAAGGCTTTTGGTAAGCAGTATAATTTTGACGTTGAAGAAATAACTGCTCAAGATATAAACGATGTTGCTGTAAGTTCTACAAAGATTAGAACAGCATTATTAGATGGAGATATAAAAACAGCTAATAGTTATTTAGGATATCCTTTTATTATTTCTGGAATTGTTGAAGAAGGTAAAGGTTTAGGGAGGACAATAGGTTTTCCAACTGCAAATATTAATAGTAGTGAAAATTATAAATTAATACCAAAGCAAGGCGTTTACATTGTGAAATCTATAATAGATAAAAACACAGTTTTTGGTATGATGAATATTGGTACAAATCCAACTGTTAACGGAAAAACACAAACAATAGAAGTCAACTTTTTCAATTTTGATGAAAAAATATACGGTAAAACATTAACTATCGAATTACTAGAAAGACTTCGTGATGAAAAGAAATTCGAATCGGTTGATGTACTTAAAAAACAATTATTAAAAGATAAAACGAACGCATTGCAATTTATAATTGATTATGCTCAATAAATTTCTTTTTAAACAGATTGATAATAGTGCCTTAATAGTTTTTAGAATTATTTTTGGGTTGTTGTGTTTTTTAGAATCTGTTGGAGCAATTTTTACAGGCTGGATTACAAGAACACTTGTAGAACCGAAGTTTACATTTACTTTTTTAGGTTTCGAGTGGTTGCAGCCATTACCAGGTGACTGGATGTATGTTTATTATGTTGTTATGGGTAGTTTTGGCTTGCTTATAATGCTTGGATATAAATATAGAGTGAGTACCTTTTTGTTTTTTATAATGTGGAGTTCTGTGTATTTTATGCAAAAAACATCCTATAATAATCATTATTATTTATTGGTTTTGCTTAGTGCATTTATGGTTCTTTTGCCTGCAAATAAATATGCATCTCTAGATGTAAAATTAAATCCTAAAATTAAAAGTATTTCTATGCCTGCTTGGTGTAAATGGATTTTTGTAATTCAATTATTGATACTTTATACTTATGCTTCTAAAGCTAAAATGTATCCTGATTGGTTAGATTTAACCATGCCAAAAATATTAATGCAAGGCAAGGTTAACTATCCTATTATTGGTGGTTTTTTACAAAATAATTTTATGCCATACCTTGTTGGTTATGGAGGTATTTTATTTGATGGATTAATAATTCCGTTATTACTATTTAAACAAACTAGAAAGTATGCTTTTTTCGCTTCAATTTTCTTTCATTTGTTTAACTCTATTGTTTTTCAGGTTGGTGTCTTTCCGTATTTGTCTTTAGCTTTTTCGTTATTCTTTTTTAATCCAGAAACGATTAAAAATCTTTTTTTAAAGAGAAAAGAATATTATGCTAAAGCAGAAATTATTGTACCAAGCTACAAGCCTGTTTTAGTTGCTTTTGGGAGTCTCTATTTTATTATTCAAATACTA
Organism: Lacinutrix algicola; assembly: GCF_001418085.1. Taxonomy (GTDB): domain Bacteria; phylum Bacteroidota; class Bacteroidia; order Flavobacteriales; family Flavobacteriaceae; genus Lacinutrix; species Lacinutrix algicola. The sequence goes on along the minus strand of NZ_LIQH01000033.1, from coordinate 17,054 downwards.
TTGCCAATTCGTCATCATTTTATAGAAGATAATGTTCTATGGACCGAAGAAGGGCACAGAATGGCTTGGCGCATGATGTTGCGTTCTAAATCTGGAAACACAAGTTTTAAGGTGGTTAATATTAAAACAAAAATAGAAACTCCAATTAAATTGAGTGATTACCTTACCAAAAAGCAAATTCGTTTGGTAAGTTCTAAGCCAGATGGTATTTGGCAATTTGCACAATATTTAAAAAAGGAATACAAAAATAAAGGTGAGGATATACAAGTTTTTGTTAACGCTAAAGTAAGTGTAAATAGTAGGCCCTATAGACAACTTATAGATCCAAAAACAGATGTTGCAAATGTAGAATGGAACTACTTTACACATAACGATTGGATATTACCTTCAAAATTAAAAAACAATTAGCAATACTTGTTTTTTGGCTAACAAAATCTTACTATTTTTACCACTTTAAAACAAGAGTTATAATTTCGCGTTAGGGATGGAAACGGCATCCTTTTTTATTTTTCGTAAAAAAGATATAGTGTACAGCCCGACCTTTAGGTAACGCCAAAAACAAAAAATATGTTACAAGTACCATTTATTAGAGACAACAAAGAAACTGTAATTACAGGTTTAGCAAAAAGAAATTTTGATGCTAAGGATATAGTTGAAGAGGTGATTACGTTAGACGATTCTCGTCGTAGTTTACAAACAAAACTAGATAACACTTTGGCTGAATCTAACGTTTTATCTAAGGAAATAGGAAACTTGTATAAAACCGGTAAAGCTGCTGAGGCAAACCAGTTAAAAGAAAAGGTAAGTGCCTTAAAAGAAGATTCTAAAACATTGTCTGACGATTTAAGTGCCGCCGCAGATAAACTACAAAGTTTATTGTATCAATTGCCAAATGTACCTCACAGCTCTGTTCCTGCAGGAAAATCTGAAGAAGATAATGAAGAGATTTTTAACGAAGGAAGTATTCCTGAATTGTACGATGGAGCGCAGCCACATTGGGAGTTAGCAAAGAAATACGACATTATAGATTTTGAATTAGGTAATAAAATTGCCGGAGCTGGTTTTCCAGTATATAAAGGAAAAGGTGCAAGGTTACAACGTGCGCTTATTGCTTATTTTTTAGATAAAAATACTGATGCCGGTTACACAGAATACCAATTACCACATTTGGTAAATGAAGCGTCTTGTTATGGTACTGGACAGTTACCAGATAAAGAAGGACAGATGTATCATGACTCTAGAGATAATTTATATTTAATTCCTACTGCCGAAGTTCCAGGAACAAATGTTTTTAGAGATGTTTTATTAAATGAGAGCGAGTTACCTATTGGTATTACAGGTTACACGCCATGTTTTAGACGTGAAGCTGGTAGTTATGGAGCGCATGTTCGTGGTTTAAATAGATTGCATCAATTTGATAAAGTTGAAATTATTAGAGTTGAACATCCAGACAATTCTTATAAGGCTTTTGATGGTATGATTGAGCATGTAAAAGATATTTTACGTGAGCTTAAGTTGCCTTTTAGAATTTTAAGATTATGTGGTGGAGATACTGGTTTTCCTGCTGCTATGACTTACGATTTTGAATTATTTTCTACAGCACAAGACCGTTGGTTAGAAATCTCTAGTGTTTCGAATTTTGAAACTTACCAAGCTAACCGTTTAAAACTTCGTTTTAAGAATAGTGAGGGTAAAAATGAATTAGCACATACGCTTAATGGAAGCTCTTTAGCTTTACCAAGAGTTTTGGCTGGAATTTTAGAAAACTACCAAACAGAAAAAGGAATTGAAATTCCTGAAGCTTTAATACCATATACAGGTTTTTCTATTATCGACTAATATCTGAATCTTATTACAAAATCATTCTAAAAAACACTTTATCATCGATAAAGTGTTAACAAAAAGCGCTGTTTAACGAAAAATCGTTGATTTATTTCTTTTTTAGGGATATTTGTTACATATTTAAATTCCCAAATAGTAACAACCTTGGAAATGAAAAACATTAAACGCTTATTCCTACTTGCTGCGTTAATTGTTTTAGCTGTGAAAGTCTTTTCGTCGGATTTCGACAAATTGAAAACAGAGAAAGCAATTAGTATAGTAATGGCGAACAAATAATTAATTTTTAGATAGAAAATTCTCCAGTCGAGTAATTGAATCATTTTAAATATAATGATTAATAGCACATTTATTTAGATTGGCTAATGCCTGATTAAGTTCAGGCATTTTTTTTATGCTTTTTTGTAATTTACTATATTCGCTTAAGGCATAACATTTGCTATATTTACACAAATACTTTTTATGCGTTTACTTTATATTTTTTGTTTTTTATTTTGCTTCAATGCGTTTTCGCAAGACGATATTGTTGCAAATGAATATTTTAAAAAAGGAGAGTTTGAAAAGGCTTTAATTTCTTACCAAAAATTATACTCTAAAAACAAAAGAAAGAAAATTTATTTAGATCAGTTAGTAAAAACACACCAAGAATTAGAGCAATATAAGGAAGCAGAATCTTTGATTTTGAATTATCTAGCTATGGTAAATTTCCCTCCAGCACTTGTGCAATTAGGCTATAATTACAAGCTGCAAAACGACACAATAAATGCTAATGTTTCTTATGACAAGGCTTTAAAAGAATTAGATGCAAGGCCTAATTATGCAGGTATGATTGGTCGAGCGTTCGAATCTTATTCGTTATTAGAACAAGCAATACAAACTTACGAAAGAGCCATGGTTGCAAAACCAGAGTTGAATTTTAATATGCAATTAGCTCGTATTTATGGAGAGCAAGGTGATATTGAAAAAATGTTTAACAGTTATATTAATTTTTCTGAAATTAATGATGTTTACATAAACATTATAAAAAGAGAATTTAGCAGTTTTATAAGTGAGAATAAAGAAAATGAAAACAATACTATTTTAAGAAAAATTATACTTAAAAAAATACAAACCGATCCAGATTTAAAATGGAACGATATGTTGAGTTGGTTATTTATTCAGCAAAAAGATTATAAAAAAGCTTTTACGCAAGAAAAGGCCATCTATAAAAGAGAAATGGAATCTCTATATCGTGTAGAGGAATTAGCAAATATTGCATACACACAAAAGCAACCAGAGCTTGCTAAAGAGATCTTTCAATTTATTGTAGATAATACTCAGGATATAGACATTAAAATTAATGGACATTATAATCTTCTTAAAATAGAAACAGAACAAGCGACTAAAGATGATTATAAATCTATTAATCAAAGCTATATAAAACTATTAGAGACCTATGGAAAACAAGGGCGTACTCTAAATATTCAAATTGCTTATGCTCATTTCTTAGCCTTTTATCTTAATAAAACAACAGAAGCCATTTCGTTTTTAAAAGACAGTTTAGAATCTGGTATAGATAATTACAGTTCAGCACCAATTAAAATGGAGTTAGGAGATATTCTTGTTTTAGAAGAAAAATTTAATGAAGCATTAATTTACTATACCCAAATACAACGTAGTCTTAAAAATAGTACTATTTCTCAAGAAGCACGTTTTAAAGTTGCAAAAACGAGTTATTATAAAGGCGATTTTAAATGGGCAGAATCTCAGCTTAAAATATTAAAGGCTTCTACATCTCAGCTTACAGCAAACGATGCTTTAGATTTAAAATTACTAATAGGAGATAATAAAACTGAAGACTCTTTACAAACTGCATTAAAAAGGTATGCTAAAGCAGATTTGTTAGCGTTTCAGAATAAAAAAGAAGAATCCATTTCTCTTTTAAGTACCATATTAAAAGATTATAAAACCGAAGCTATTGTAGCTCAAACACTTTTAAAACAAGCACAGTTGCTAGAAGAAAAAGCTCGGTTTGATAAAGCTAAAGAAAATTATGAGCGTATAATTTTAGATTTTAAAGACGGTATATTAGTAGATGATGCTATTTATGCTTTAGCCGAAATTTATGCAAATAAATTAAACCAACCAGAAAAAGCAAAAGCGTTATACGAAAGTGTTATTTTCGAGCATGCCGATAGTATTTATTTTGTAGAATCAAGAAAAAAATATCGCGCTTTACGTGGTGATGCTATTAATTGATAATGTAATTAAATAGTAGCAATACATTATCATTTAACTTCTATAAATTAACTAATAACATTAAACTATGATAGTTGCTAAAACAAACAGACTAATTATCTCGGAGTTTACAATTAAGGATGCTGCTTTCTTTATGGAATTAGTTAATACACCGCATTGGTTAAAATACATAGGAGATAGAAATATTACAATTGTAAAGCAAGCTGAAGAAAGTATTGCAAACGGGCATTTAAACAGTTATAAAAATAACGGTTTTGGCTTTTATGTTTTACGTTTAAAAGACAGTCTAAAACCTATTGGAACTTGTGGTTTAATAAAAAGAGAGACATTAGATAATATAGATCTTGGTTTCGCAGTGTTACCAGAATATGAAGGTTTTGGTTTCGGGTTTGAATCTTCGCTAGCCATAATTAAATTAGCAAAAGAGAAATTTAAAATAGAAAAATTAGTAGCAATAACACTCGAAATAAACAAGAACTCTATAAAACTGTTAGAAAAACTAGATTTTTACTTCGAAAAAAAAGTAAAACCTTTTGATGATGACCAAGAACTTCTGTTATTTGCAAAAACAATATAAAATGGTAATTTACAACGTTACAGTAAACATAGACGACAGCGCTCACGACCAATGGTTAAAATGGATTAAAGAACATATTCCACAAGTATTAGCAACTGGTAAGTTTAAAGAAGCAAAGCTAACTAAAGTTTTAATCGAAGAAGAAATGGGAGGACAAACCTATTCTATACAATATAGGGCACATTCTCGCGAAACATTAGATTTATATTATAAAGAAGATGCAGACCGATTACGTGCAGAAGGTGCAAAACTATTTGCAGATAAAATGCTCGCTTTTAGAACAGAACTAGAAGTTGTAGATGAATATACTGTAGACGTTAAATAATAATTTTATTTAAATATAGTTTCAAATTCTTGTAATTAAATTACACACCATTTTAATAAGCGAAATCACATTAATTAAATTCGTGTATTCGTGGTAAAACAAAAAAATATGGCAAAAAAATTTCACAATCCACACCAAGTAAAAGCTAAGAAGTTTTTAGGTCAGCATTTTTTAGAAGATGAAACAATTGCAGAGCAAATTGGTGATGCATTATCATTAAAAGGATACGATAAAGTTTTAGAAATTGGTCCTGGAATGGGAGTTCTAACCAAGTTTTTACTTAAAAAACCTATAACGCTTTATGCCATCGAAATAGATACAGAAAGTGTAGAATATCTTAAAAACAATTATCTAACTCTTGCACCAAGAATTATTGAAAAAGATTTTTTAAAGTACGATTTGTCCGAAACCTTTGGAGACGAACCTTTTGCTATATGTGGTAATTTTCCTTATAATATATCAACACAAATTGTTTTTAAAACATTAGAATTAAGGCATCAAATACCAGAGTTTTCTGGAATGTTCCAAAAAGAAGTGGCTCAGCGTATTTGCTCTAAAGAAGGTAGTAAAGCCTATGGTATTCTATCTGTATTAACTCAAGCTTTTTACCATGCCGAGTATTTATTTACCGTTCCTCCAACAGTATTTAATCCGCCTCCAAAAGTAGAATCTGGAGTGTTAAAATTAACACGTAAAGAAAATTTCACGCTGTCTTGCGATGAGAAATTACTTTTTAGAGTAGTAAAACAAGCATTTATGCATAGAAGAAAGACCTTACGTAACAGTTTAAAAACATTAGAATTAAGCGATAGTCTAAAAGCAAACGTTATATTTGACAAACGTCCAGAACAGCTAGATGTTCAAGCTTTTATTGATTTAACAAGTTTAATAGAAAACGACGAAAAAGAAATCGATTAACACTAAATATTAACCAAAAAACGCTCAGTAACCTGTCAGTTTTAATTGGAAAATATAAAACATATCTTTAGTGGAAGAACAAGACGAAAACATCAAATTCTCAATAAACGATGAGCTTATTGAAGGCGTAGAGCAATTAGTAGATTCTAAAGATGATAACGGTATTTTAGATTTATTAACTGAATACCATTACGCAGATATAGCAGAGATTCTTGAAGATCTAAGTACAGATCAGGCATCATATATTATTAGACTTTTAGATAGTGACATTACATCCGAAATCCTTATGGAAATGGATGAAGATGATCGAGAGAAAATCTTAGCTACACTATCTACAAAGGAGATTGCCGAAGAAATTGAGGAGCTAGATACAGATGATGCGGCAGATATGATTGCCGAACTTTCCGAACAGCGTCAAGAGGAAGTTATTGCATACATTGAAGATGAAGAGCACAAAGCCGAAATTCGAGAATTACTTACCTACGATGAAGATACAGCAGGTGGTTTAATGGCGAAAGAACTTGTAAGAGTCAACGAAAACTGGACCATTACAGAGTGTGTAAGAGAAATGCGAGCGCAAGCCGAAAACGTAACAAGAGTACACTCTATTTATGTAGTGGACGGAGACGAAAAGTTAATAGGACGCTTGTCTCTAAAAGATTTGCTAATGGCTTCACCACGGGCACACATTTCTACAGTTTATATTCCTAAAGTAGATTTTGTAGATGTTAATGAAGATGCAGAAGAGGTAGCTAGAATAATGCAAAAATACGATTTGGAAGCCATTCCTGTAGTCGATGAAAATAAAGTACTTGTCGGCCGTATTACCATAGACGATATTGTAGATGTAATAAAAGAAGAAGCCGAAAAAGATTACCAAATGGCAGCCGGTATATCTCGAGATGTAGAAGCAGACGATAGTATTAAAAAACTAACAATAGCAAGATTACCTTGGTTGTTAATTGGTATGTTTGGTGGTTTAGGTGCAGCAAGTATTATAGAATCTTTTAACGATAGTATGGGAGGTTTTATAGTGCTATTAAGTTTCGTTCCATTAATTCAAGCAACCGCAGGAAATGTAGGTGTACAATCGTCGGCAATTGTTGTGCAAGCACTTGCAAATAACAGTCTAGACGGCAATATTTTAAAACGCCTTTTTAAAGAGTTTTTATTAGGTTTAGTAAACGGCGTTGCCATTGCAATAATTGGTTTGTTAATCACTCATTTCGCATTCGGTACACCATATAACGTTTCAATAACCATTGCTATTGCTTTAGTTGCCGTAATTGTTATGGCTGCGTTAATTGGCACATTTGTACCAATATTTTTAGACAAAAGAGGCATAGATCCAGCAGTTGCTACGGGACCATTTATTACAACCAGTAACGATGTCTTTGGTATTTTAACTTATTTTTTAATAGCTAAATTTATTTTAGGCTTTTAATATTTTTTGGGCGTTACCTTTTGCAATACTACAAGGTTTATAAAACTTTGTAGTATTGCAAAAGGTCGTGTTATCCACTATATCTTTTTTTTGCATATATGCAACAAAAAAAAGGATGCCGTTTCTACCACTAACGCAAATCTTCGTAACTTTAAAAACTGCTTAATTTAAAGTAGTTCAGTCAAAAAAAACAAAACGAATAGGCATTACTTTCAATATGAAAATACTTCATTTAGACACAAATCATCCGCTTTTAATAGATCAATTAAACGATTTAGGTTTCACCAATCACGAAAACTATTCAGATTCAAAAGAAGACATTCAAAAAATAATTCACGAATACGATGGTTTCATAATCCGAAGTCGTTTTAGTATCAATCGCGATTTTATCGATTCAGCAAAAAACTTAAAATTTATAGGTCGGGTAGGTGCAGGATTAGAAAATATAGACTGTGATTATGCTCAAGAAAAAGGCATCACGTTAATTGCAGCTCCAGAAGGTAATAGAAACGCTGTTGGCGAACATAGCCTAGCAATGCTGTTATCTTTATTTAATAAACTAAATAAAGCAGATCGAGAAGTTAGAGAAGGCCAGTGGTTGCGAGAAGACAATCGAGGACTTGAACTAGACGGGAAAACAGTAGGACTTATAGGCTACGGAAACATGGGCAAAGCATTCGCTAAGAAACTTAGAGGATTCGATGTAAAAGTGCTTTGTTACGACCTAAAACCGGATGTAGGAGACAATAATGTAAAGCAAGTCTCTTTAGAAGAATTGCAACAAAAAGCAGATGTTTTAAGCTTGCACACACCAGAAACAGATTTAACTGTTGGTATGGTTAATCAAGCATTTATCAATGCCTTTAAAAAAGACTTTTGGTTAATAAATACTGCAAGAGGAAAAAGTGTTGACACTTCAGCTTTAGTGTCAGCATTAAAAAAAGGAAAGATTTTAGGAGCAGGTTTAGATGTTTTAGAATATGAAAAAGCATCTTTCGAAAACTTATTTAGCGATGGTAATATGCCAGAGGCATTTCAATATTTAATTCAATCAGAAAACGTATTGTTATCACCACACGTAGCTGGTTGGACTATTGAAAGTAAAGAGAAATTAGCGCAAACTATAGTAGATAAGGTAAAGGCAAATTTTTATTAACTTTAAGCTTCAAATATTAATACTTAATATGACCTCTCAAGCAACCACTCCCGAAGATTATATTGGGCAACTTCCAGAAGACAGGAAAGCAGCAATTACTAAGTTAAATAATCTTATAATAAAGCACATGCCAAAAGGTTTAGAAGCTGGAATAAGTTATGGAATGCTAGCTTATTATGTGCCAAAATCTATTTACCCAAACGGCTACCATTGTAAACCATTTCCGCCTTTGCCTTTTATTAATTTAGCATCACAGAAAAATTTTATAGCATTATACCATTCAGGAATGTATGCTAAAAAGGAACTTTATAATTGGTTTGTAGCAGAGTATCCTAAACATTGCAAGTACAAACTAGATATGGGTAAAAGTTGTGTTAGGTTTAAAAAAATAGACGATATTCCTTACAATTTAATTGAAGAGCTTCTAGGCAAAATAAGTGTAGAAGAATGGATTGAAATTTACGAGAGTGCAATTAAGAAATAATTATTAGTTTAATAGTATTCAGGAATTCAATTCATGAGATCCTGAAATAAATACAGGATAAAATGAAAAAAAGAGTTACAGGTATTGGAGGCTTATTTTTTAAAAGTAAAGACCCAAAAGCAGCTAAAGATTGGTACAATAAGCATTTAGGTTTTAATACAGACGATTACGGTTGTACTTTCTGGACAAAAGATAAAGAAGGAAATGATTGTTCTACACAATGGTCTCCTTTTAAAGACGACACAAAATACTTCGAGCCTTCTAAAAAAGAGTTTATGTTTAATTATCGTGTAGAAAATTTACACGAACTATTAGCGACTTTAAAAGAAGAAGGTGTTACCATTGTAGGTAAAGTAGAAGAATACGACTATGGTAAATTTGGTTGGATACTCGATAACGATGGTAATAAAATTGAGCTTTGGGAACCAATAGATAAAGCTTTTTTGTAAACGGTACTTTTTTTAGTACTTTTAGAGAATAAATCAACTACAAAAATTAAAATAATGTCCGACGAAAAAAATTTAAAAGATGGCCTTGACGATATGTTAGGAGACGCTAAAGAAGGAGCTAAAAAAGCAGCAGACAAAGCTAGTGAGTTAGCTGGCGAAGCAAAAGAATCTATGGATGAACTTGCCGATGATGCTAAAGATGCAGCCAAAGAGTTTAGTGATAGTGCAAAAGAAGCATTTAATAGTGCATCTGGTGACAATAAAAAAATACTTGCGGGTGTCTTAGCAATATTATTTGGATGGTTAGGTGTTCATAAATTTATACTTGGGTATCAAAAAGAAGGTATAATAATGGCTGCTGTTGGTATTCTTGGATGGTTTCTTTGTGGTATACCTACAACTATAGTTGCAATTGTAGCTTTAATTGAAGGAATTATGTATTTAACAAAATCAGATGAAGAATTTTACAACACATACCAAGTAGGAAGAAAACCTTGGTTTTAAATAAAAGCTAAAAGCCAATAGTGTTATTACACCTTTGGCTTTTTTTATTTCATCAATAAACGTGATATTGCAATATCACAATTAAATATATACAATGGGCTTTACAAAAAAACATATTTTCGATGAGCAACAAAACCAGATTGCTAATTTCACTAAAATGATTGGTCATCCTGCTAGAGTATCTATTATTCAATATATAAGTCAGAATGAAGATTCTAATTGTAATAATTTAGTAAAAGCTATTGGGTTGGCACAACCTACTATTTCTCAACATTTAGCAGAAATAAGAAAAACAGGTTTACTAAAACAAACAGTAAAAGGTAAAAACCTTTATTACAGTATAAATCAAGATAAACTAAACGAGTGTAGACGTTTAATAAACGACTTCTTTGTTAAAACACAGGTTAATTGTTCTAATACCGTTTCTTCTTTAAAATAGTCTAATGATACTACGTTTTTTAATATCAAATCAAAACTTGAGATGATTTTAAGAAACACAAAAAAGCCACAAGTGCTTACTTAGATATTATAGTGCTTTTTTAATGTTTTGTTTAATAATGCCTAATCGTTATTAAAACACCTTATTAGTTAGATGCCATTAAAGCAAAAAACTTATCGATATTAGGTAGTAAAATTATTCTTGTACGTCTGTTTTTAGAACGTCCTTCTCTAGAATCATTATCTGTTAAAGGTTGGTAACTACTACGTCCAGAAGCTATTAATTTTTCTGGTGCTACACCAAAGCTATTTTGTAATTTTCTTACAACAGATGTTGCTCTTAAAACACTTAAATCCCAGTTATCGGAAACTTTAGCAGTACTAATAGATCTTGCATCTGTATGTCCTTCTACCATAACATCTATACTTGGTTCCGAATTAATAACATCTGCTAATTTTTGTAAAATACCATTAGCTTTATTGCTTAATCTATAGCTTCCTGTGTTAAAAAGCATTTTGTCACTAATAGAAATCATTACTACGGTTTCGTTAATATTTACAGATATATCTTCATCTTCATTTAAAGAGCTTGTATCAATTACACGATTTAAACTGTATTCTACAGCAAGATTCATAGAATCTTTTAAAGTTTTAGCCTGACTTAATTTGTAAGAATCTACTTTGGTTAATGTGTTACGCATTTGCTGCTTAGTTAATTTTGAAGCAACCGTACCATCTGGTGAAATATCTAGTTTACTGTCGTTTTCTATTTGTAAACCTTCGTTATCTGCTACTAGAGAATTAATTTTAGCATTATAATCACTTACACGAGCTTCAATTTTAGCGAATTTTGCTTCTAGTTCTTCTTTCTCAACTTTAGTCTTAGTTAGTTCACTAACTACCTCTCCTTTTTCTTGTTCTAATGCAACGTATTTCTTTTTTGAAACACAACTTGCTAAAATAATAAATGCGAATACTGAGATTGCTGTTTTTTTAATAGTCATAATTAAGTTTTAGAATTTAGTATAGTTACGTGGAATTTGTATTTGTAGACTTCGTTAAAACTAATTTTAAAAAAACTTTAACAAATAGGAGACTCTTTAGTTTAGTGTTAGATTAATTTATTCCTATTTTTAAAGCTATAAAAGAAACGATGAATAATAAGCTTAAAGAGGTCGCTTTAGTATTTTTTAAATTAGGTTGTTTTGCATTTGGCGGACCAGCAGCTCATATTGCAATGATGGAAGATGAGGTTGTAGAAAAACGAAAATGGTTAACTCGTGATTCTTTTTTAGATCTTATTGGGACCACTAATTTAATTCCAGGACCAAACTCTACAGAAATGACTATGCATTGTGGTTACGAACGTGCAGGAAAGAAAGGACTTTTTGTAGCTGGTATATCTTTTATTTTTCCAGCAATAGTTATAACAGCTTTATTGGCTTACTTATATGTTAAGTATGGTGAGTTACCAGAAGTCGCACCATTTATATTTGGTATTAAACCTGCTGTATTAGCAATTATAGCTTCTGCTGTGTTAAAGCTAGGTAAGAAAGCTGTTAAAACAACAGAATTAACTGTTTTAGGAGTGTTAGTATTAATTGTTACACTATTTGGTGTAAATGAAATTGTAGCACTTTTAAGCGCAGGAATTTTAGGAACGCTTTATTTTTATATTAAAGAGAAAAGGATTTCAACCTTAAATAGTTTTTCGCCAATGCTTTTCTCTTCTAGTCTAGGTTTTGCTTTAACAAAACTATCTACTTTAAAAGTGTTCTTAGTGTTTTTAAAAGTAGGAGCAATTTTATACGGAAGTGGCTATGTTCTCTTTGCTTATTTAGATGCAGAGTTGGTTACAAGAGGTTGGTTAACTAGAACAGAGTTAATAGATGCTATTGCTGTAGGGCAATTTACACCTGGACCAGTATTATCTACATCTACTTTTATTGGTTACCAACTTTCTGGATTTACAGGTGCTTTAGCAGCAACAGCAGGAATGTTTTTACCTTCTTTTTTGTTTGTTTTAATTCTCAATCCTTTTATACCAAAAATGAGAAACTCTAAAATGCTACGTTATTTTTTAGATGCGGTAAATGTTGCGGCAGTTGCTGTTATGTTATCTGTATTAATTGTGATGACTAAAGAAACATTGTTAGATTGGAGAGGAATAGTGATAGCTTTAATTGCTGCAATTTTAGTTTTTAAAACGAAAGTAAGTCCTATTTGGATTATTATAATGGGATCTTTATTCGGCTATATTCTAATTAAATTTATATAATTTTTAAAACAAAAAAGCCATCATTATATAATGATGGCTTTTTTAACGTTTAAAGCGTGTGTTCTATTCTTCTGAATCTGGAATAGTTGCTATTTCTACAGAACTATCATGAGAACCATAATACTCTTCTAATAGGTTCATTGTTGCAGATAATAAATCTTTAGTTTCTAATAATAAACTAAAGTATAACGTTGTGTTTTTTGGGCTAGACTCTTCAGTTCTTGTACGAGCAACTTGCTTTACAATTTTTGAAGTTACTAAATCTAATAAATCTTCTTTACGTCCAATAATATCTCCAATTTGCTCAAAAGACCTAGAGTCGAAAGCGTTTTTAGTATCATTAAATAAAATTTCTAATGCATCATTAACTTCTTTTAATTCTTTAATTTGACTAAATTTAAGATTTTTGTGATTGTTATTAATATGTTTATGACTTGCTTTAGAGATGTATTCTAAAGACTGTGTCATGTCTTGTAAGTACCCTAAAATATTAATATAAAAACTACTAGCTCTTAAACTAGTTTCGTCTAAATTTTTAATAAAGTAGAAGATGTTATCTCTTAAACTATCAACCTCATCTGATAATTTAGTCACTTGTTTTTTATTCTTTTTAAGTAATGAAGTATCCTGCTTTGCAAGACCTCTAATCGCATTACTATAAATAGTGTTTCCACGCTTTACAACACTAGCAATATTACTAGCACTTTCATGTATTACACCTTGTACAGAACTACTTCCTGTTTCCTTTAAGCTATCTTCATCAATTGTTTTGTTTGAAGATTTTTTGTGAGACAAGTAGTTTCTAACTAATAAGAATCCTGTTATTAATAATAAAATAGGAGTCATTACTTGTGGATTCCAGTTTATTAAGAATACTACAATACCAGCTGCTACAAAAGCACCAAAAGCAGTACCAAACCAGCCTCCAATAACATTTAAGACACCAGCAACTCTATAAACAGCACTTTCTCTTCCCCAAGCACGATCTGCAAAAGAGGTTCCCATTGCAACCATAAATGTTACGTAAGTTGTAGATAAAGGTAATTTCATAGAGGTTGCGATAGCAATTAATACACCAGCAACCATTAGGTTTACCGAAGCTCTAATCATATCGAAAGCCGGAGCATCAATACTTTGATCTTTAGTTAAAGCCGCTTCAGGTTTTTGAAAACTTTTATCCATGCTTTCTTGAAGAGACTTAGGTACAACAGAGCTTATAGCGTTAGATAACCAAGAGGTTCCTTTTACAACACCTCTAGATAACATGTTTGGCTCAAACTTTTCGTGTGTATCACCTTGGCGAGATAGGCTTAATTCTGTTTCAGCAACTGTTTTTGCTTTTTTAGAAAACCATAATGTTAATACCATTATTGCACCAGCTATAAATAATAGAAAAGGCTCTGCAGGCATTTTTTTACTTAATATAGACATAGACATTGTGCTATCCATACCTCCAGCAATCCATGCTTCGTAAGAATGAAAAGCTGCCATTGGTACACCAATAAAATTTACTAAATCGTTACCAGAGAATGCTAATGCTAAACCAAAAGTACCTACTGCAATTACTACTAATAAGATTGATTTTTTTGTTGCAGCTTGAAATGCAAACGAAACACCTGTCCATAGTAAAAAACTACCAAGGATAATAAAGATTTCTTTACCTTCAATAAAACCTTTTAACTCATTATAATATGGAGACCCTTTTAATCCCTTTAAAAAGATAAAGTAAGTAATAGCTGTTAAACAGAAAGCACCAAAAAAGGCTCCAAAGTTTTTTATTTTTTTCTCATATTGAAAAGTAAATACTAATCGAGAGACCCATTGTACCAATGCACCAACAGTAAAGGCTATAAAAACAGACATTACAATACCGCGAATAATCTCGACGGCTTTTTTAGTGTTAATATAACTACCAATATCTGCTAAAGTCTGTGTGCTCTCTGGAGCGTTAATTTTTATTAGAGACATTACTACTGCAGCTCCTAATAAATTAAATACAATAGATACTGTTGTAGAGGTTGGTAAACCTAAAGTGTTAAAGAAATCTAATAATAAAATGTCTGTAATCATTACAGCCATAAAAATGTACATAATCTCTTCGAAACTAAACATACTAGGTACAAAAATACCTTTACGAGCGACTTCCATCATTCCGCTAGAAAATACTGCTCCAATAAAAATACCTAAACTAGCGACTATCATAATAGTTCGCATAGAAATGGCTTTAGAGCCAATTGCTGAGTTTAAGAAATTAATAGCGTCATTACTAACACCAACTACAATATCAGCTACAGCTAAAACCGTAATGGCAATCAACATAAATAAATAAATATTATCCATAATTTTTAATTAAAATAAGTTTGCAAATATCTTTAGTGTTATCGAGTGCAATGTTACCTCAATGTTATTAATTCGTGTTTAAAAGTGAATATCGAATCCAATTCTAAAAGTGATGTTATCTTCGGTTCCATTTAAAGTTGTGTAACTTAAATCACTTTGTACTTTTAATTTATGACCAACAATATATCTTGATGCACCTAATGTGTATTGTTCTTGAGGATCGGTTCCTGTTACAGTATCAAAATCTAAAGTAGTAAAACGCGCAGCAATCTCGTAATTACTTTTAAACATATATCCAGCTTGTAAATTTACTGCATTTCCTGTTAAAACAATATCTCCAGTTGGTGTACCATCTAAGTCTATAGCAATAGCATTTTCAGCACTTCGTGAAGCATATTCTCCCATAAAGGAGAAGCCTTGGTATTTAAACATGGCGTCTACAAATACTGTTGTAATATCTGTTTCGTATAAAGAGTCGTCGCTTCTAAACATATAATCACCTAATCCACTACGTTCTCTAACCGCATCTTGATTATAGTTATAGGTTGCACCTATCATTAATTTAGGCGTTTCTTCTCTTTTTATAGCTGCTTGAATATAATCTCCTTTAGACTGAAATTCACCAAAAGGTAAAAACTCTAAACGACCAGTGTATTGTAAACCTCCAATATTACCTTCACTAACATTACGTCCTTCTCCTTGAGAAATAGCAATTTTTTCACGCATTAAAAAACGACTACCTAAGTTTAATTTATGACGTAATTGAACACCAACATCACGGTCAAGATTAAAACTACTATTTAATAAAGAACGATCTATTAATTGCAGGTTTGATGAAGAAACTACACGATCTATATTACCTGGTAATTTTGTTTGACCTGCCCAAAGTTCAAAGTTTTCGGCAAAGTTCCACATAATAACTGCATCAAGAATAATACGTGGTGTATTTCTGTTAAAATCGTTTGCTCCAGAAATATCTCTGTTAGATAAGCCTAGTTCTATTTTATATTTTAATTTAGTAGAATATGCAAAACCATTAAATTTTAAACGTGCACGACGTATAATAAAATTATGGTCTGGGCTTTCGTATTGGTTTCCATCATAATCCCAAGAAGATGTTGATCGAAACTGAAAGCGTGGTGCAAACTTTATGCTAAAAGAACTGTCTTTAGCTGTAAAATTTATTAAACCTTTACCAAATTTTGTGTCGCTAATTTCTTGTGCATTCAATGAGAATAACGCGCACACCAATAGTGCCGTAAGGATAAATTTAATTTTCATTATAATCTTTAGTTTTTTGTCGATGCAAATAACCGATTCTAATGTTAACTAAATGTTTCTAAATGATTAACTTTCAGTATAAATATAAGTAAAAAAAGGCTGCCTTGGCCAAGACAGCCTCATTAGAAATCATAATAATGTAGTCGACAAAAACTAAATAGATTATATGAAAAACTAATTGATTTGTCTTAAGACATAGCAAAGATGCTAACCTTAGTTAAAGTTAGTGTAAAGCTAATATTAAGTAATTATTAAGCTTTTTAATGTTAAATTTAAATAATAAAAGACTGTTTATCAAGAGTTTAATAACTCAATGTTAAATTAATGTTACGTAATTGTTGTTTTAATGTTATGTGTTACTTATCTTTGGGATATAATATTAAAACCCATAATTATGAAGAAATCAATTTTATTTTCAATTGCCTTTTTAATTGCTGCGGTAGCTTTCGCTCAAGATAAGCGAGATTTAAAACTTAACAAAGACACAAACTTAATTGAAGTTGTTTATTATCATGACAATGGAGTTGTAAGCCAAACAGGCGCTTATACTGCAGATGGTAAATTACAAGGAGAGTGGCTTAGTTATAGCGCACAAGGCAAGAAACAAGTTTCTGCAAATTATGATAATGGTAAAAAAGTCGGCAAGTGGTTAATCTGGAAAGATGCCACTTTAAAAGAAGTAGATTATAACAATAATGCTATTGCAAGTGTTAGCGAATGGAAAGTAAAAGCTTCTGTTGCTGATAACAATTAAGTTATTGAAATTAAACAGAATAAAAAAAG
>NZ_LIQH01000032.1 GCF_001418085.1 Lacinutrix algicola | reverse complement strand
CTTTTTTTATTTGTAAAGTTTTTAGTTGTTATTCAACAGTCCAGTTTGCTCCCCAAGTAGCATAGTCTGTACCAGTTGCAGTACCTTCATTTGTATAAAAATCGGGAATTGTAAAAGTAACTGTTGTATCGTTTTTCATGTTTAATGTAACATCAACAAAAGTAACTCCAGTAACTTGTAAATCGTCGCTTACTACACCGTTTCCTGTATCTACATCATCTAAATCAAAACCTTCAGCGTAACCAGTAATATGAATGTTAGAAAAGATACCTTGAGTACCTGCTCTTAATCTTACAGCTTCTGAAGAGTTTGCAGAACCTTCACCAATAATTGTTACATTGTTTAAAGTTGGCTTAGAAAAAATACCAGTAGCATTACTAAAGTCTGTATTGTAACCATCTGCTTCAATTGCTTTATCATCTGTAGCTCTATTAGAAATGTAAACATCTGTTAATGTTCCAGAAAAACCTTCTGTCCAATCTACTGAGTCATCTTCAGCATTTATAACAGAGATAAAACTTGCATTTACTGTACCTCCAAAAAATTCAATACCATCATCTTTTCCTTCGATAGCTTGAATGTGGTTTACAGTTGTACCATTTCCTACACCGTAGAATGAAAATCCGTTGTTTTCAGATTGTCCATCTGCTGCACCACCAGAGTACTCAACTCTTACATAGCTTAAAGAACCAGAATTATCATTTGCAGTATTTCCACCGTAAGGTAAACTAGCAATTTCTGAAGTAGCAGTAGCTGTTCCTGTTACAGAGTTTATTGGCGCTTTTCCTAATAAAATTAATCCTCCCCAATCTCCTGCTAATGGATTAGATGAATCTGAAGTAAATACAATTGGACAACTTGCTGTACCGTTTGCTATAATTTTAGCACCTTGTGAAATGGCAACATAAACGTCTGCACCTGAAGATAAAGCTTCAATAGTCATGCAAGGAGGAATAGTTAATGTTGTTCCGCTTGACATAATTAAAGAACCATTAATTTTATATGTGTTGTTAGCGTCAAGTGTTAAATCTTCAGTATAAGTACCAGATAAGAAAATTGTTGCTGGATCTGTTTCACCTCCACCACCTGTAGTGTTGTTTGTTGTAGAGTTTATTACAATGTCAGAAGTATCGTCTGTTGTGCAAGAAAATACCGAAGCTAATATTGCTAAGCCTAAAATTAGTTGTTTTTTCATCGTGTTCTTTTTTAATTGTTTTTAATTAAGAATTGTAGTTAAAATTTATATTTAAGTTGAAGGTTTATGTTTAATCCACGTTTGTAATCTGTAATACCTTTTCCGTTTGCCGAAGTCACAAATATGTCACCAGCTCTAGCATCTTCTCTTACATATTGTATAGAAGGATCTAATATGTTTTTAGCACTAAAGTTGATTTCAAAATCTTTGTTTATGGTGTTTTTCCATATAAAATCTAAAGTAGGAACTCCTTTTTCTACAATGTTTCCTAAGTCTCCAGATCCTAAAGCATCAATTCTATCAGAGAAGTAAGAGAATACTAGGTTAGCTACTGGTTTGTAATTTTTAAAAGTTGGAGAGTAGCTTATGTCTGCATTTAATATTAATGGAGAAGCACCTTGCAGTTCGTCTTCGGTTTTATTAAAAGCTAAATCGAAAGTTTCATCTATTGTTGGATATAAGTCTTGCTTAGTTTTCATGTAAGTAGCATTAATACCAAAAGATAAGTTTGTGTTGTCTTCGTCATCAACTAAAATGTTTTTTCTTAACTCTACTTCAACACCATAAACCGTAGCTTTGTCTCCAGTTCTAACATAACGTTGTGTTCCTGTAGCATCACCAACTACAACTAAGTTAATAGGATTGTTAATTTGTTTAGTAAAAGCACCTACAGAGAAGATTTCGCTTCTGCTAAAGAACCATTCGTATTTTAAATCGACATTTAAAATTTTAGAATAACCTAAAACATCTGGGTTACCACCAATTCTTGTAGATACATCTTCGTATACAAAAGGAGCAACTTCTTTAAATTCAGGAACAGAAACAGTTTGACTTGCTGAGAAACGTAGGTTTTGATCTTCGTTTAAAGCATATTTTACATTTAAAGTAGGAAGAATAAAAGTCTCTTTAAACGAGCGTTCGCTATTTCCTTGATTACCTAAGTTAATAACATCGTATTTAATAGACTGGTCGAAAGATTCTAATCTAACACCAGGAACAAATAGCCATTTTTCACCAGCTTTAATTTCTGCATCTGCATAACCAGCAGCAATACTTAATTTACCAGAGTAAGTGTTTTCTGGTAAACCAGGTAGGTTAGTGTTGCCTAAAGTTTGGTTTGGATCTGTTGTGCTTACAGGAATTCCGTTTATTACTGAAGTATCGTATCCTGTTGTATTGCTATCAAAACTAATGTTTGATAAGGTAAAGAAGCTATCAAAGTTATTTATATCTGTTACTGCATATCCATTGTCTTGTATGTCATATCCATATCGAATGTTATCAAATTGTCTTGTTTTATATCTTCCGTTGTAGCCAAAATTGAATTTAAGGTTCTCATTAGCTTCGTATGCTAAGTTAAGTTTACTATTGTACTCATCGTCTTCAATATTTTGAAAATAACGTTGATTATCGAAATCTACATTACTATAAAAACTTGGGTTTGTATTAGAATCATTATCGAAAGCAAGGTGGTAGTTTTCTAAACTTATACGCTTTCTATCTGGTTGATTTGCGTATACTTTATTGTATCCAAATCCCCAATCTAATTCGTACTTTCCAGATTTATGATTACCTAATAATTGGTTTACAAACATTCTAGTTTGATCGAATTGAACATTCATTTGGTAAAAACCTTCGTCTGTATTAAGAATTGCATCTCTGTTTTTTCCTTTACCATCAATACCGTAATAACCAACTTCGTCTGATGAGCTATTAATAAAAACAGAGTTAAACTTTAAACTATTATCATTATTTATTTTATAGTTTAAGTTTGCCATAGCAGTTGTAGTTGTGCTATACTCATATTCTTCGGCTGCATCAAAACGCTTTTTTTCTACAGTCGAAAAATCTACTGCTTTACCAAATCTGTACTCGTAGTTATTTTCGAAAGATGCAGTAGCGAAAACACTTAAACGAGACTCGTCATTAAACTCAAACGTGTTGCCTATAGATGCTCCGTAGTTAATGTTTATAGGTGAGCTTACATTTTCAGGATCGATACCATGAGATAAAATAATAGCAAAAGGATTGTGTTCGTATCTACCATAGTAACCAAAATATCCTGTGCCTTCACTTCTTACAAAGTTTTTGTCTATTGCATTTGTATTAAAACCAGAACCAGTAGATACATTAAAAGCTAAATTACCTTTATGTTCTTTAGAAGTTATATCTATGTTTCCAGCAGAAAAATCGCCATAGAACCTTGAAGAGTATGCTTTACTTATAGATACATTTTGTATAACATCTGAAGAAAATAAATTTAAGTCGATGTTCTTTTTATTAACATCGTTAGATGGCAATGATAAGCCATTCATAGTAGTATTTAAGTATCTGTCACCAAGGCCACGTACATAAACGTTACTAGATCCTTCTTGCTTAGATACACCAGAAATTTTAGCAACTGCACCAGCAGCATCGCTAACACCTTTTCTAGATAATTCGTCAGCTCCAATACTTTGTTTAATGTCGACTGCTTTCTTTTGGTCTAAAAGTAAAGCCGTTTCGCTTTCGCGTTTTGTAGTGGTTTGTAACACAACTTCGTCTAGAGCAGCAGCACTTGCTTTTAAAGTAATGTCTAAAACTTTACTTTCGTTAGCTTTTACTTGAAAAGGGATGTTTTGTGTTTCGTAACCAATAAAACTAAATTCAATAATATAAGAGCCTGCGTCTAAATTTTCAATTTTATAAAGTCCATCAAAATTTGAAGACGTTCCTTTATCAGTTCCTTTAATTAAAACGTTTGCAAAAGGTAGCGGTTCGTTGTTAAACTCTTGGTCTAATACTTTTCCTGAAATTGAAGTACTGTTCTGAGAAAAAGTAAGTAATGATGTTAGTAAGGTGATGGTAAGTAAAAATTGTTTCATTTTATAGTTTAATTTCTGCTGCAAAGAAACCATCAACATGTAAAGTCAAGGTTAACTACAGGTTAAACCTTTTTCATCAAAACGTTAGTTTAATGTTATCAAAGAAGTTGTCTTTTTGTAATTAGGAAACCTTAATTTAACATTGAAATTTATATCTTGCATCCACTTAATAGCTTACTATGAATTGGGAACAACTACTATCGTTAAAACGCTTTGGCGACACAAATAAAAGATTACGTAAAGAACAAGATGAAACGCGTTTAGGTTTTGAGGTCGATTACGATCGTATTATTTTTTCTTCAGAATTTAGAAGTCTTCAGGATAAAACTCAGGTTATTCCATTGTCTAAAACCGATTTTGTACACACACGTTTAACGCATAGTTTAGAAGTTAGTGTTGTTGGTCGTTCTTTAGGAAGACGTGTTGGACAAAAGATATTAGAAAAACATCCACATTTACAAAGTACTCATGGATACCAAGCGCATGATTTTGGGGCTATTGTAGCAGCAGCAGCTCTAGCACATGATATAGGGAATCCTCCTTTTGGTCATTCTGGTGAAAAAGCGATTGGTGAATTCTTTAAATCTGGAAAAGGAAAAGAGCATAAGGAGAGGTTAAGTGAAAAAGAATACCAAGATTTATGTGATTTTGAAGGTAATGCTAACGGATTTAAAATTGTTACTCAAAGTAGAATAGGTAGAGAAGGAGGTTTGCGATTAAGTTATGCAACATTAGGTGCTTTTACAAAATATCCAAAAGAGTCGTTACCTAAAAAACCAACCAAGCATATTGCAGATAAAAAATACGGGTTTTTTCAGAATGAAAAAGAAGCATTTATAGATGTAGCAAAAGAATTAGGATTAGAAAAGAGAAGCGAAAAAGATATTAGTTACGCTAGGCATCCTTTAGCTTTTTTAGTTGAAGCGGCAGACGATATCTGTTACACAATAATAGATTTTGAAGATGGTATTAATTTAGGATTAATACCAGAAGCTTTTGCTTTAGAGTATTTAATAAACTTGGTTAGAGACAAAATTAAAACAGAGAAATACCACACGCTTTCTAATACCGAAGACCGTATTAGCTATTTAAGAGCTTTAGCAATTGGAGCATTAATTGAAGAAGCTATTGATATGTTTATGAAAAACGAAGAAGCTATTTTAGCAGGTACGTTTAGTGAAGGGTTATTAGATAAAAGTAAATACGAAGCACAAATTGACGATATCATTAAGTTGAGTGTTGAAAAAATCTACCAATCTACAGAGGTTGTAGATAAGGAAATTGCGGGTTATGGTGTATTGAGTACTTTACTTGAAACCTATACAAGTGCGGTAAATAATTGCTTTGATGATACAGCTTCTAATTACGATAAGTTAATACTTAAAGGTTTGCCTAAAACTATAAATACAGATCAAGAAAGTTTATACGAAAGGCTTTTAAGTGTTTGCCATTATATCTCTCTGTTAAGCGATAGTCAAGCAATTATTCAATATAGAAAAATAAAAGGATTTAGTATTTAAGCTAGTTTGTTTAATATAAAAAGAGAAAGACTTTTCGCATCTAGACCTACAGATTCTTGTAGTTCTTCAACAGTCCCATGTTCTATAAATACATCTGGAATACCTTTTAAGTAAATATTGTTTTTGTAATTGTTTTCTGCGGCAAATTCTAAAATAGAACTTCCAAAACCGCCTTTAGTCGCGTTGTCTTCAACGGTAATTATTGTATCATGATTTTTAAAGGTATCGTGCAATAACTGTATGTCTAAAGGTTTTACAAAACGCATATTGTAATGCGAAATGTCTTTAAGTGTATTAGATAAAGAAATAGCTTTCTTAACATTTGTTGCCATTGTTCCAATGGTTAAAACAGCAAGTTTATTACCTTGTTTTAATACTTCGGCTTTACCTATTTCAATTTTAGAAAACGGTTGTTTCCAATCTATAATTGTACCTCTTCCACGAGGATAGCGAATAGCAATTGGATGTTTTAAGCCTAATTGTGCTGTGTACATAATATTGCGTAATTCTATTTCATTACGCGGAGCAAAAACAATTAAATTAGGGATACAACGCAAGTAGCTAATGTCGAAAACACCATGATGTGTTGCACCATCTTCACCAACTAAACCAGCACGGTCTAAGCAAAAAATAACAGGTAAGTTTTGTGTTGCAACATCATGTATAATTTGATCGTAAGCGCGTTGTGAAAAGGTAGAGTAAATGTTGCAAAACGGCATCATACCTTGCGTAGCCATTCCTGCAGCAAGTGTTACTGCATGTTGTTCGGCAATACCAACATCAATAGCACGTTCTGGAATTTCTTCCATCATAAATTTTAGAGAACTTCCCGTTGGCATTGCTGGTGTAATGCCAATAATTTTTTTATTTAATTTTGCTAATTCAACAATTGTATACCCAAAAACATCTTGAAATTTAGGTGCTTGTATCGTTTTTGTTTTAGCGAATAACTCTCCAGTTTTAGCATTAAATTTTCCTGGAGCGTGATATATGACTTGGTTTTCTTCCGCTTGACGTAAACCTTTTCCTTTTGTTGTAATCACGTGTAAAAACTTTGGTCCTTTCACGTTTTTTAATCGATTTAATTCTGAGATTAAAAGCGGTAAATCGTGTCCATCAATAGGTCCAGAATAGTTAAAATTTAAAGCTTCAAAAATATTGTCTTGCTTTTCTGTTCCTTTTTTAACGTTTGTTAAATATTGTTTAAGAGCTCCAACACTTGGGTCTATACCAATGGCGTTATCATTTAAGATAACTAATAGATTGCAGTCTGTAACTCCTGCATGATTTAAGCCTTCAAAAGCCATTCCGCTAGCAATGGATGCATCACCTATTACTGCAATATGTTGTTTTTTTAAATCACCTTTTAATTTAGAGGCAATTGCCATGCCTAAAGCTGCTGAAATTGATGTGGATGAGTGTCCAACACCAAAGCTATCAAACTTACTTTCAGTACGTTTTGGAAAACCACTAATACCGTTTTTTTGTCTGTTAGTATCGAATAAATCTTTTCTGCCTGTTAGTATTTTGTGACCATAAGCTTGGTGTCCAACATCCCAAATTAATTCATCTTCAGGAGTGTTAAAAACATAGTGTAAAGCGATTGTTAATTCTACAACACCTAAGCTTGCTCCTAAATGCCCAGCTTTTGCTGCAACAGCCTCAATTATAAAGTACCTAAGTTGCCTAGCTAAAACAGGAAGATTATCTTGTTTTAATGCTCTTAATGACTCTATAGAATCAATATCATTTAATAGCTGATTTGGCATTAGTTTAATGAGTAAAGTGTAAAATTGTTAAAAAATACTGTTTAAAATGAATTAATTCTTAATAAATATAAAGTAAAGTTGTAATATTTGTAAGTTGCTTGTTATATTTGTGACTTACTGTTTAAAGATCTTAAATACTATACAAAATTATGAAGAAAAATTACATTGTTTGCTTAATTGCTACTGTATTTTTATTTGCGTTTCAAATTGGGCAAGCGCAAAGCAGTTTAGCTAATAACGAATTTGGTTCGCAAATTCAAAATTGGTTAAACCAAAACAAGGAGAAATATGATTTAACCGAAAATGATTTATCTAATTTAATAGTTAGTAATTCATTTTTTTCTAAAAAAACAAAAATCAATCATGTTTATGTTAATCAAGCATATCAAGGTATAAAAATACATAATGCCATATCTAGTGTTGCTGTTAGAGATAATAATGTTTTTCATTATAATAATGGATTAGTACAAAACGTAGCATCAAAAGTAAATGCTATAACACCAGTTATAAATGCTCAAGAGGCTATACAATTAGTAGCTGATAATTATAATTTAGGAAGTGTTTCTAATCTTGAATTAATTGATAGCTCACATAATAAGTATGTGTTTAATACAGGTAACATATCTCAATCAAATATTCCAGTTGAATTAGTACTTCAAAAAACAGAAAATGATAATTTAGTTTTAGCATGGAATTTAAATATTTTCACTCTTAATGGAAAAAACTCTTATGGTGTTAGAGTTAACGCAATAAACGGTGATATTATAGTAACTGATGAGCATATTATATCCTGTGATTTTGGAAATGATGGCCATACAAACCACAACGGACATAATACATTTAGTGAAACAAAAACTGTAAACTTGTTTAAGAATGAAAGCATGTTAATGGCAGATGGGTCTCAATACAATGTATTTGCAATACCAACAGAAAGTCCTAATCATGGATCAATAACTTTAGTGTCTGACCCTGCAGATGATAATGCTTCTCCTTTTGGATGGCATGATACAGATGGTTTAGCAGGTGCAGAGTATACAATTACAAGAGGTAATAATGTATGGGCTAAAGATGATGTTGCTGGAGATAATACAAATGTAGGTTATGCACCAGAAGGAGGAGCTTCTTTAGATTTTAACTTTGCCTTTAGTCCAGATCAGCAACCTATAGGGTATAGAGATGTAGCTATCACTAATTTGTTTTATATGAATAATATAATGCACGATGTTTGGTACCAATATGGATTTGACGAAGTGAGTGGAAATTTTCAGCTTAACAATTACGGAAATGGTGGTGCTGGTGGTGATTTTGTTTTTGCTGACGCACAAGATGGTAGTGGTAACAACAACGCAAATTTCTCTACACCGACAGATGGAAGTAATCCAAGAATGCAAATGTTTTTATGGAATGCTTCAGGAGCATTAAGTGATATTTTAACAGTTAATAATGGTTCGTTAGCAGGAAGTTATTCTGCTGGAAGAGCAAATTTTGGAGCAATTTTAAATTCAACACCTGTTACTGAAGACTTAGTGCTTTTAATAGATGATAATTCTGGTTTCTTTGGTTCTACTGATGTAAACGATGGATGTGATACAGCAATTAACAGTGCTGAGTTAAATGGGAAAATAGCTATTTTAAGACGTGGAGCATGTGAGTTTGGAGTTAAAGCTTTATCTGCACAAAATGCTGGGGCTATAGGAGTAATAGTTGTTAACAACGTTGCAGATCCTGTAATTAACATGGCACCAGGTGCAGTTGGAAACCAAGTAACAATTCCTTCAGTTATGGTGAGTCAGTTAGAAGGTAATGCTTTAATAGCAGCACTTAATAATGGAGAAACTGTTAATGTAACTCTTTCAGATCCGGGACCATATGTAATAGATGGAGATATAGATAATGGTATTGTTTCACATGAATATGGTCATGGTATTTCTACAAGATTAGTTGGAGGAGCTTTAACAAGTTCTTGTTTATTTAACCCAGAACAAATGGGAGAAGGTTGGTCAGATTGGTTTGCTTTAATGTTAACAATGAAAGCTTCAGATTTACCAGAAACAGGAAGAGGTATCGCTACTTATTCTCAAAATCAACCAGTAGATGGTGCTGGAATTAGACCAGCGAAATACAGTACAGATTTTGCTGTAAATGATTTCACTTACGGAGCTACAAATGATAATACATTTTTAGGTAACGATCAAAATGGTAATCCTATATATTGGAACACAGTTGTGCATAACGTTGGTTTTGTTTGGTCTACTGTCTTGTGGGATTTATCTTGGGCTTATATAGATAAATATGGTTTTGATGCGGATGTCTATAATGGTACAGGTGGAAATAACAAAGCTATGCAGTTAGTTATCGATGGTTTAAAATTATTAAACTGTAGTCCAGGAATGGTAGATGGTAGAAATGCTTTATTAGCAGCAGATACAGCTTTAACAGGAGGTGAAGACCAGTGTTTAATTTGGGAAGTTTTTGCAGCAAGAGGTTTAGGAGCTAGTGCTTCTCAAGGAAGTTCTAGTGCAATGGAAGATCAAGTTGAAGACTTTACAATGCCACCTTCTACTATACCATCATTACAAAATTGTACAAGTTTAAGTGTAAAAGAATTTAATACTTCTAATTACTCAATTTTCCCTAACCCAACTAATAATGTGTTAAACATTAAGGTTAAGAAGAATTTTGGAGATGTTACAATGTCATTAACAGATATTAATGGTAGAATAGTGTTAACTAAAAAGGCTAATTTATCATCAGAGACTCAGTTAAATATTAGTGCATTACAATCTGGAATGTATATTCTTACTATTAAAGGAGAAGGAATTAATACAAATGATAAGATTCTTAAAAATTAGAAATAATTTTTAAACAAATATTCAAAAGGCAACCATTTTTATGGTTGCCTTTTTTACTTTTATAAAATGATAAAACCATACGACGACAAGTATTTCATGCAACGAGCATTACAAGAAGCAGAAGCGGCTTACGAAAAAGGTGAGATTCCTGTAGGTGCTGTTATTGTAATTGAAGATAGAATTATAGCTAGAGCACATAACCTTACAGAGCTTTTAAACGATGTTACAGCCCATGCTGAAATGCAAGCTATTACAGCTGCTGCTAATTTTTTAGGCGGTAAGTATTTAAAAAACTGCACTTTATATGTAACCTTAGAACCTTGCCAGATGTGTGCAGGTGCTTTGTATTGGAGTCAGATTTCTAAAATAGTTTATGCTGCTAGAGATGAGGATCGTGGTTGTATTAATTTAAAGACTAAGCTCCATCCTAAAACTAAAATTGAAGGTGGAATTCTTGAAGAAGAAGCTTCTAAGCTAATGAAACGTTTTTTTATTGAAAGGAGAAACTTGAATTAGTGCTTTTAAAAACAAATAACTATACAGAGAGTGTATTACTTTTTTCGGCTTTCGCGTTCACGCATTTTATCTAAATTTTCTTTGTTTAACATGTAATCTTTAGGGTCTTTGCCTTTCCAACTGTGCCATGAAAACAAAGGGACTACAATAAAAAACAAGCACAATACACCATAGCCAATTAGTTTTTGAGAGTACGAAACATCTAAAGCGTAACCACAAATTATAGAAGTGAAAGAAGCAATAAAGAAAAACCAGATAATATATTTCATTTTATAAGATATTGTATTGCGAAATTAATCAAAATTAATTGCTAAGAGGATACATTAATTAATTGTTGTCTATATGCTGTTAATAGTTTTGATTTAGAAACAAAACCAATATACTTTCCGTTTTTAATTACAGGCAAATTCCAAGCTCCAGAACTTTGAAATTTTTTCATAACCTTTTGCATAGTATCTTTTTCGTAAATAATGTAATCTGGTGGATTATGCATAAAAGTTTCGGCGCTTGTACACTCGTATAAAGATTGGTCGAACATAACAGTTCTAATGTCGTCTAAGAGTATAATACCAACGAGCTCACTTTTGGTGTTTGTAACCGGAAATAAATTTCTATTAGATTTTGCAACACCTTCATGTAGCATTTCTCCTAAAGACATTTCTGGATGTAATTGCACAAAGTTTTTTTCAATAATAGCATCAATTCTCATTAATGTTAAAACATTTTGATCTTTATCGTCTGTTAACAAGTCTCCTCTTTCGGCTAGTTCTTTTGTAAATATGGTATGCTCCATATAGTTTTTTGTAATCATATATGAAATGGCAACTGTAATCATTAATGGGATAAATAATTCGTAACCACCAGTAATTTCAGCAATCAAGAAAATAGCTGTTAAAGGTGCATGAATTACTCCTGCAATTAAACCGGCCATACCAACTAAGGTGAAATTAGCTTCAGAAACTTGATGTCCTAAGCCTAGATTATTAATAATTTTAGCAGCAACATTTCCTAAGGCACTTCCCATTACCATGGTTGGTACAATAACACCACCAACACCACCAGCAGCAAATGTGGTAGTCATGGCAATGGCTTTAAATATGGTAAAACCAATAAGTAAGGCGATTACAACCCAGATGTTATCTAAATAGTCATCGAAAAATGATGAGCCTAAGGCGTGTAAATGATTACCATCGAATAAATCTTTTGTAAAACTTAAACCTTCACCATAAAGAGGAGGAATAAAATACAGCATGATACCAATAGAAAAACCACCAACAAGTAATTTTAAAAAGCGTGTTTTAAATTGTTCAAAAAAGGAATAAATAGCAAAGTATATTTTTGTAAAATATAATGAAGCTACACCTGTACAAATGCCTAATGCGATAAAAAATAGCGTATCGTTAATGGTAAATTTGTCTGTAATAGTAAAATTAAAAAGAACCTCGTCTCCTAGAAAAAAATAAGATGTTAATACTGAAGATATAGAAGCTATTAAAAGCGGTAATAATGAGGCGAATGTTAAATCTAAACTAAAGACTTCTACTGCAAAAACAATTGCTGCAATTGGGGATTTAAACATGGAAGCCATTGCTCCAGCGGTAGCACAAGCAATAAGTAAAGTTCTTGTTTTTTTATCGATATGAAGCAGTCTACTTAAATTAGAACTTATAGCAGAGCCTGATGTAATTGCTGGACCTAATAACCCAACCGAACCACCAAAACCAACTGTTAAAGGTGCCATAATTAAAGGATGAAATATTAGCTTATAAGACAACAAACCTTTTTGCCTTAATAGAGAATACAATAACGAAGGAATAGCTCTTTTAATAAATGTTGGAGTAGCAGGATTAAATGCTTTTCTGAAAAAGTATTTTTTTATTAAGTAAACAGAAAGTAAACCAATAAAAGGGAGGACAAAATAGAGTTGCTTTTGAGAAAAAATAATACCTTTTTCTAAAGCGGCCTGAATAGTAAAAGTTAAGTTTTTAAGAGTTACCGATGCAATGCCAGCAAAAAGACCAACCAGAATACTTAATATAAAGACAAAGTTTTTTTGTGAGATATGTTTATATCTCCAAATTAAAATGCGCTTAAGTAATGTTTTTTTTGGCATGAGTTGTTACTTAAATCAAAGTAACAAAAAATCCTGCGAGAAGCAGGATTTTAATATTAAAAGAATTTATAGGTTTTCAATCTTGGATTTGAGATTGGTTAAATCTTGAATATAAATTTGCTTCATAGTTTCTACATATCCACGGGTGTTATTGTAACCTTGATTAAAATCATCTATGGCTTCATTAATGGTTTCTAAAGCTTCTTTGTTTTTATCTTCAGTTATAAAAATTTGTGCTTTATAATATTTAGCATCTGCGCTGAGGTTGCGAGAGTATTCTAATTGTTTATTGAAGTTTAAAAGTGCTTTTTCATAATTTCCTGCTTCAAAATAAGAAATACCATTGTATAGAAAAGCAGTAATATCGACATAGTCTTCACCGAATTCTTTGGTTTCTTTAGCGATATGTTTTTCAAAATAAGCATTAGAATTTTTATAATCGTTTAAACCTAGATAGGCAATGCCTCGCCAATAATCTACACTATGCCCTTGAGGAGCATCTATAAAATCTGGTGTTAACGTATCGCTGGCGTCAAAATCGGCAATTGCTTTTTTATAATCCCTGTAAAACCATAAGTATAGGTAGCCACGCCATGGAATTCTTGTTACAGAATCGAGTTTTACGGCTTTGTTGTATTGTGGTAGCCATTTGTGTGGTAGGCCTCTTTTTAAGTCGGCAACAGATAGCTCATAAACACCAGGTTCATAGGTTGAATCTATTGCAACAGCCTCTGCGATTCCATTTTGAAAAGCAGTTGAGCCTTGCATAAACTGTATCGCTTTTTTATATGTTTTTTCGGCTAGCTCTCTTTTTTCAGCTGGTGTTAGGCTGGTTTCTTTTTTACAAGAAAAAAGCACTAGTAAGCAAAATAGACTAAGGTATAATTTCAGTGACTTTTCCATTTTCAATTCTATATGAGATGTACATGTAATAATTATAAGGTGTATTGTCTTTTTTGTAGCTTAAAATATTCCAATGCTCGGGTTGAGATGTGAACTCTAAAAGGTTGTTAACTAAATTTGAATTGAGTTTCTGTTCTTCTAAGTCTAAATTCATTTCTACAACTTCAAACCAACCAGCATTGCCTTCGCAGTTAACTAGAAATCTAAAATTTAAATATCCAGAATCTTGATATTGCGAAAAGCTGTTCTGTTTATTTAATTGGTCTCTAAAGTGTCCTTTGTTTATAGAATAAGCCTCTAAACCAGCTCCGTTATAAGTTCTTTGTATGTAACCATCTCCACAAAGTTGGTAAGTGTCATTTAACAATGCATTTTCTTGATCGACATAGCCAATATAGTTTTTGTATGGCTTGTTTGTGGTATCGTAAGCTTTTGTATAGTAATAATAACTATAACCAATTAATCCGGCTATTGAGAGTACGATTACAAGGAGCACGATTCCTATTATTTTAAATACCTTCTTTCGTTTCATGAATGTAATTTAACAAAAAAATCCTGCAAAAAGCAGGATTCATTTATAAACGGTTGACTTGAAGGTATAAACTACAAATCAAGCTTTAAGTTTAATTCTTTTAATTGCGCTGCATCAATTGGAGCAGGAGCATCGATCATTACATCGCGACCAGAATTATTTTTAGGGAACGCAATAAAATCTCTAATAGTTTCTTGTCCGCCTAAAATAGCAACCAATCTATCTAGACCAAAGGCTAAACCACCATGTGGAGGAGCACCATATTCGAAAGCATCCATTAAGAAGCCAAACTGAGCTTTTGCATCTTCATCGCTAAAACCTAAGTGTTTTAACATGATAGCTTGTGTCGCTTTATCGTGTATACGTATAGATCCACCTCCAATTTCGTTTCCGTTAAGGACTAAATCGTAAGCGTTCGCTTTAACATCTCCAGGATTAGTGTCTAATAATTCTATTTGACCTGGTTTTGGAGAGGTAAATGGATGGTGCATTGCGTGATAATGACCAGTTTCTTCGTCTAATTCTAATAATGGGAAATCAATTACCCATAGAGGAGCAAATACTTTAGGGTCTCTAAGACCTAAGCGTGTTGCTAATTCCATACGTAAAGCAGATAATTGTGCACGTACTTTGTTTGTTTCTCCAGATAGTACACAAACTAAATCTCCAGCTTTTGCGCCAGTAATTTCTGCCCATTTGGATAAATCGTCTTGATCGTAGAATTTATCTACAGAAGATTTATATGTTCCATCGTCATTACAACGCGAATAAATCATGCCTAAAGCACCAACTTGTGGACGCTTTACCCAATCAATTAATTTATCTATTTCTTTTCTTGTGTAAGCGTTTCCTCCAGGAACAGCGATACCAACAACTAATTCTGCGCTATTAAAGACACCAAATTCTTTATGTTGTGTTACTGCATTTAACTCACCAAACTCCATCCCAAATCTAATGTCTGGTTTGTCGTTTCCGTATAAACGCATTGCATCGTCGTAAAGCATACGTGGAAATTTGTCTACTTCAACACCATTAACTTCTTTAAGTAAGTGACGTGTTAATCCTTCAAAAATATTTAAAATATCTTCTTGTTCAACAAATGCCATTTCGCAATCAATTTGCGTAAATTCTGGTTGTCTATCTGCGCGTAGATCTTCATCTCTAAAGCATTTTACAATCTGGAAGTATTTATCCATTCCGCCAACCATAAGCAATTGCTTAAATGTTTGAGGCGACTGTGGTAATGCGTAAAATTCGCCTTCATTCATACGAGAAGGTACGACAAAATCACGAGCACCTTCTGGTGTAGATTTAATTAAATAAGGAGTTTCAACTTCAATAAAACCACCATTAGATAAATAGTTTCTTACTTCTTGAGTTACTTTAGCTCTAAAAATAAGGCTGTTTTTTACAGGATTACGTCTAATATCTAAGTAACGATATTTCATTCTAATATCTTCTCCTCCATCGGTTTTATCTTCAATAGTAAAAGGAGGAAGTAAAGCTTCGTTTAAGATATTTAATTCTGAAACTAAAATCTCAATTTCACCAGTTGGCATATTAGGGTTTTTGGAAGCACGTTCAATTACAGTTCCTTTAACCTGTATAACAAACTCACGTCCTAATTTTTGTGCTTTTTCAAGCATGTCTTTAGAGGTTCTTTCTTCATCAAAAACAAGTTGAGTAATTCCGTAACGATCACGTAAATCTACCCAAACAATAAAACCTTTATCTCTTGATTTTTGAACCCATCCTGAGAGGGTTACTTCTGTATTTATATGCGATGCAGTTAATTCACCGCAGTTATGACTTCTGTACATAATATTTTATTAGAAATGCAAAAGTAAAAAATCCGAAGTAAAGACTTCGGATTTTTTGTTTAAATCGTTTATACTATTTAATTAATTGATAAATTACTCTTGATTTATAGTTTCGATGGTAATTATTTCTTCAGTTCTATCTGAAGAAAATTTACTCTTCAACCACATTTTTAATTTCACAGACAAGAAAAATAATATTGGTACTACAATTAATGTTAAGAAAGTAGCGATTAGTAAACCATATATTACTGTCCAAGCTAGTGGTCCCCAAAAGACAACGTTGTCTCCTCCCATATAAATATTTGGATCAAAGTCTGCAAACAGTGTAAAGAAGTTAATGTTTAAACCAATAGCTAAAGGAATTAAACCAAAAATGGTAGTAATTGCTGTTAGTAAAACGGGTCTTAAACGTGCTTTTCCTGCTTTTACAATGCTTTCAAATAGATCTTGATTAGATAAGTAATCTTCATTTTCTAAATCTAATTCTACTTTTTTTCTATCTATAAGCAATTGTGCATAATCTAAAAGTACTACACCGTTGTTTACAACAATACCTGCAAGTGATATAATACCAACCATTGTCATCATGATAACGAATGCGCTTCCTGAAATTACAATACCACCAAATACACCAATAAAACTAAGGAAAATGGCAATCATGATTATTGTTGGTTTAGAAACTGAATTAAATTGAAATATTAAGATAAAAAATATTAAACCTAATCCTGTAAAGAATGCACCAACTAAAAAGAGCATTTGTTTGTTTTGTTCTTCAATTTGACCTGTGTAATCAATTTTAATATTGGTTGGTAAACCTTCATAAGCTTTCATTTCGTTTTGAATTTGACTTACAATGGCTGCAGCATCTGTATAACCCGGAGATAAAGCAGAATAAACCGTTACAACACGTTTGGTGTCTTTGTGTTTAATAGCACTAAAACCTGAGTTGTTTTCGTATTTTGTAACAGCAGAAACAGGGACACTTTTTATTTGTCCAGTATTATCTCTAAACGTAATGTTTTGATTAAATAATGCACTTTTATTATATCTATTTTCTTCGTTAAAACGAACGTAAATATCAAAATCGTCTCCATCTTCTTTGTAAATTCCAGCTTTAGAACCAAAGATTGAATTACGTAATTGTTGTCCTACTTGTGCGGCACTAATACCTAATTCACCAGCTTTTTCTCTGTCGATAGTAACTCGCATTGTAGGCTTATCTTTATTAACATCAATTTTAAGCTCATCGATACCAGCAATATTTTTGGTGTTTATAAACTCACGCATGTTTTCGGCAGTTGCAATAAGCTCGTTGTAATCGTCGCCTTCAATTTCAATATTAATTGGAGAGCCAGCAGGTGGACCATTAACATCTTTTTCAACAGAAATTAAAACACCTGGATAAATACCAACTAATGCGGCTTGTACTTCTTGGCGAAGTAACTCACTATCTTCTCCGCGTCTAAATTTAAACTCACGCATGGATGCTGTAATCTTACCTTTATGAGGCATCTCGGCAGCAGATCCACCATCGGTTTGCGGGTTTCCTGCACCTTCACCAACTTGTGAGACTGTACTTTCTACTAAAAAGTTCTCGCCTTCAAATATGTATTTTTCTTGGTTTACAACTGTAAAGACACGTTTTTCAATTTCTTTAGTAATAGCATTTGTTTTCTCGATTGCAGTTCCCTGAGGATACTCGATATAAACAATAATTTGATTTGGTTTGTTATCTGGGAAAAACTCAACTTTAGTTCTTTTAGCACTTAATGACATACCAAAAGCGATAAACGATGCGATTAGTAGTAAAAAGGTACCAATACTTAAAATGTAAGGTCTCCATCCAGAAAGTGCACCACGTAATTGACGCTCGTACCAGTTTTCTAAATTTACCAATGCTTTATTCTGGAAGCTATTTGCCCATTTACGGATAAAGAAACGGTAAGCCCAAAGCATAATCGCAGTAAAAATCATTACTGTACCTAAGCCTTTGTAGGTACCACCAAATAATAGAATAAGTACACCAATAACACCAACTATTATTGTTGTTTTAATAATTTGCTTTAAAGGCATGTCTTTATCTTCAATAGTCATGAATTTAGACACTAATACAGAGTTGAAAAATATGGCTACAAATAAGGAAGATCCTAATACTACAGATAATGTTATTGGTAGAATTTTCATAAACTCTCCCATAATTCCTGGCCAAAAGGCTAAAGGTGTAAAAGCGGCAACAGTTGTTGCTGTGGAAATAATAATAGGGAAAGCAATTTCACCAATACCTTTTTTTGCAGCTTCAATTCTGCCCATACCTTCGGCTTCCATTAAACGATACACGTTTTCTACAACTACAATACCGTTATCTACAAGCATACCAAGTCCCATAATAAGGCCGAAAAGTACCATTGTATTTAAACTTTGCCCAAGTAATTCTAATATCATAAGCGACATAAACATGGACATTGGAATAGCAAAACCAACAAATAGGGCGTTTTTAAATCCTAAAAAGAACATTAAAACAGTGACTACTAAGATAACACCAAAAATAATGTTGTTTACTAAGTCGTCTACTTGACCAATAGTTTTTGAAGATTGATCGTTAGTAATTGTTACTTTTAAATCTGGAGGAAACACATTAGCAATAGCATTTTCAACAATAACCTGAATTTGCTCTGCTGCAGCAACCATGTTTTTACCAGCACGTTTTTTTACGTCTAGCATAACAACAGGTTCTCCGTATTCTCTTGCAAATGTTGTTTTGTCTTCTTCATGAAATGTAACAGTTGCAATATCCTTTAAGTAAATAGATTTTCCTTTTTCAGATTTAACCACAAAGTTTTCTAATTCCGAAGGTTTTTCAATTTCACCTAAAATTCTAATGGTACGCCTTTGTCCGCTAGCTTTTAAATTACCTGCAGACATTGTTAGATTTCCATTATTAATGGCACCTGTAATATCATTAAAAGTAACTTGTGCTGCCATCATTTTATAGATGTCTACAGCAACTTCAACTTCTTTTTCTTGTGCTCCTCGAATATCTGCTTTTTTAATTTCTTGTAAATCTTCAATGTCATCCTGAAGGTATTCAGCAAAATCTTTTAATTTTTGAATAGGATAATCTCCTGAGATATTAATGTTCAGGATTGGCATTTCTTCAGATAAACTTAATTCAAATACATCTGGTTCTACTTTAGCACCATTAAAGCTTGGCCAATCTTCTCCAGAGGTTTCTGTATCAATTTCATCTTTAACCTTTTGTTTGGCTTGATCTACGGTAATACCTTCATCAAACTCAACAATTAACATAGAGTAATCTTCTTGAGATGTTGAGGTTATTTCTACAACGTTACTTACTGTTTTTAGTTTATCTTCTAATGGATCTGTAATTAGTTTTTCTATATCCTCGGCAGTGTTTCCTGGGTAAATAGAACTAACGTAAATTTTTGTTTCGTTTACTTCGGGAAAGTTCTCTCTAGGCATGCTGAAAAAGGCAGCAATACCTAAATAAAAGATAACAGCAATTAGCACATACATTGTGGTTTTGTTGTTAATTGCCCACGATGATAAACCAAATTCTTTATCGACTTGTTTTTTCTTTTTAGTCATTTTTTTTTGGTTTAGTAGTTTATTACTTTAACAGTTTGTCCATCTTTTACACTACGTGCTCCTTCTTTAATAAGTTCTGCTCCATTTTCTATGTTTGCTAAAACTTCAATAACATCACCTTGTGTTCTTCCTGTTTTAATAATAATTTTGGTTACTTCACCTTCATTATTATCTTTTTTATTTTTTACAACATAAACATATTGCTCTCCATCTGCATTTTCCGAAATAATACTTTGTGGTACTAGAATGGCTTTTGGATTGGTGTAATCGTTTATTTTAAGTCTTGCTGTTAAGTTTGGTTTAACACTTTTATCTTTATTAGGAACATCTACTTCTATTTTAAAAGTTCTGTTTGCTGGATTAATAACATCTCCTGCTTGACGGATTTTTGTATCTATCGTTTTTCCTAAAATTGGAAACTCGACAGTTACATTTTTACCTTTTACAACATCTGCAACATAGCTTTCTGGCACATCTGTTTCAATATACATTTTGTCTAAGTTTACAATTTGTATTAATGGTGTTTGTCCAGCGGCAACAACACTTCCTTTTTCTGTAATAACATCGTCAATAGTACCGCTAAATGGTGCTCTAACAGTTGTTTTGTTTAATTGTTGTTGTAATTGGTTAATGGCTTGCTGTTGCGCTTCGTAAGATGATTTTGCTTGTAGATATTGTATTTCGCTACCAATTTTTTGATTCCATAAACGTTCTTGACGTTCAAAAGTAGTTTTAGCTAAATCTGCTTGTATCTTATATTGTGCTAACTGTTGGCTTAATCCTCCATCATCAATTTTCGCTAAAATTTGTCCTTTAGCTACGCGTTGTCCTTCGGTTACATACATACTTGTTAGTATGCCACTAAACTCTGGTGTGATTACTAAAAGGTTTTTTGTGGTTACATTTCCTTGCAATTCTAATACATGATTAAAAACCTCTTCTTTAGCTATAAAAGTGGTAATTAAAGGAACGTTTTTAGTTGTGTCTAGTGTTTTTATTCTGTCGTCTAATAACTTTATTTTAGAATGAACAGCATCTTGCTCTGCTACTAGCTCTGTTCTTTTTGCTCTAATACTTTCTAGGTTATTAGTTTCTAAAACTTTTTCAACTGTGTTTTTTTTATTTCCACCGCAAGAGGCTAATAAAATAGCTAAAAAAGAAAGTGTGATTATATGTTTCATAATTAATGTTTTGTAAAATTGATTAGATAGTTGTGTTTAGTAATGTTTCTAGTTCTGCTTTTTTAGTAATAACATCTAACATTGTTTGAAGTAATTCTTGTTGTGCAGTATACAATTGGGTTTGTGCTTGTCTTAAATCGAAACTTGAGCTAATACCTTCAAAAAATTTAATTTGATTTTTATTTTCAATACGCTCTGCAAGCGCTAGGTTTTCTTTTTTGTTTTGATAGTCTTCAATTGCAAATTGGTAATCACTCTTGGCAGACTGTATTTGTAAATTAAGTACCTGCTCGGTTTCTGTTAAGTTAATTTTAGATTTCTCTAAATTAATTTGAGCACGTTGGGTTGCAGCACTTCTCATACCCGAACTAAAAATTGGAACATTTAAACTTACTCCAAAAATGGAAGATCCATACCACTTTTCGTCCGTATTTGTAAAATTGAAAGATTCTCTATTTCCAGAATACCCACCATTAACAAAAGCACTTAATCTTGGTAGCGCTTTGCTTTTTTCAAGTTTTACTAATAATTCTTTAGAGACTTTGTCATTTACAGCAATCTTGTAATCTATTGTGTTTTCTGCATTGTTTGCAGTGTCTAATAATTCTAACTGTATGTTTTCAACAGCTAAAGCATCAAGATCTTCAGTAACAATAATACTCTCGTTTATAGGTTTACCAATTGTTATATTTAACATTTGGTGCGCTAAATTTTTTAAACGTGTGGTATTGTTTAGGTTACTTTTTACACTTGACAGTGTGATTTTTAATTGTTCTACACTTTCTTCTTCTTCTAATCCATTTTCGAAAATCTTGGTAATATCATTTAAGTTTTTTTCTAGTACAGCTATGTTTCTTTCTAATATAGAAACACTTTCTTTTGCTAAAAGCACATTTCCGTATGCGTTTATAACAGATTTTCGAACTTCTAAATCTGTTTTAATTTTAGCATTTTTAGAAATTTCTAAATATACCTTTGCAGATTGAAGTCCAACAAGATAAGAACCATCAAAAAGTAATTGGCTTAATGTTGCGGTTCCTGTTAAAGTATGCTTTGATCCGGCTTGTATTATTTCATCTCCAAAAACAAAAACGTTTCGTTTTAGTGCATTTTGATAATCTACAGTAGCACTAATTTGAGGTAGTCCAGTTGCTGTAGTTTCCCATTTTTGTTTAATGGCAGCATCGATATCTAAAGCTGCATTTTTAGACTGTCGGTTGTTTTCTAAAGCATAATCTATAGCTTCTTGTAAAGTAAACTCAGTTTTGGTGTCTTGTGAGTATGTAATAGTGCTAATAATTAAACTAAATAATATGAGTAATTTTCTCATTAGTTAAGATTGATTGATGTTAATAAATTTATCGAGTGTTTGTAATCCTTTTTCGCTGCAAATGGCTCTTAGGTGATATTCTAAATAACTTTCCATTAAATATTCCAATGTAAATAATGTAGATGGAAAAATATTTTCATCTTTAATACCAGACATGCCATTAAAATACATTCTAGAGATAAAATCGACGTCAATGCTTTCTCTAAACAAATGTGTGTCTACACCTTTTTGAATGCTTTCTTTTACCGAAACATGCATTTTTTCAAATTGTTTCATTTGTAATTGCTGATGTATTTTCGGGTAGTATTTTTTTAACTGAAACTGTGGTGATGTTTTTTCGTTTTTAAGATAATTCATCACAAACATTTTAATGTCGTATAATTCTTCTATAGGATTATGCGATGCTTCGCAAATGCAATCTATACCATCGCAAACATTATTGAAGATACTAAGAGTAGTTGCTTCTACTAATTTTGTTTTATTATCAAAATGCTGATAAATGGTTTTCTTAGATATGCCTAGTTCGTTGGCAATATCATCCATAGTAACACTTTTAAAGCCTAGTGTTAAAAACAATTCTCCAGATTTATTTATAATTTTCTCTCTCATTTTTAATATTCCGCATAAAAACGGATAACTTCTTTTGTTAATTTAAGTGCAAATGTATGCAAGGAAACTTTATAAACAATAAAAGTTTCCAAAGTTTTATTGTTTTCTTAACACAGATCTTTTATTTGGTGAATTTATTTTACATTATTTTTGTGCGATGCAGAACACTCAAGATTATCAAGCTACATTTATAGATTATTTAGAAAATTTTCACAAAGAGCGAGAGCCAAAAAATTTATACGATCCTATTAACTATATATTAAAACTCGGTGGTAAACGTTTGCGTCCTGTTCTAACACTAATGAGTGCAGATATTTTTAATTGTGATTATAAAAAAGCTATGAATGCAGCCTTAAGTATTGAGGTGTTTCATAATTTTTCGTTGGTTCATGATGATATTATGGATGCGGCACCTTTAAGAAGAGGGGAGCAAACAGTGCATGAAAAGTGGGATACTAATACAGGTATTTTATCTGGCGATGCCATGCTTATTATGGCTTATCAATTATTTGAAAACTACGAACCAGCAACATTTCAAGCATTAGCAAAACTATTTAGTAAAACAGCTTTAGAGGTTTGTGAAGGGCAACAATATGATGTGGATTTCGAAACACGTGAAGATGTTACCATTCCAGAGTATTTAAAAATGATTGAGTATAAAACCGCAGTTCTAGTTGGTGCTGCCATGAAAATGGGTGCTATTGTTGCAAAGGCATCACAAAATGACCAAGACGGAATTTACGAATTTGGTCGTTTGTTAGGTATTGCGTTTCAATTACAAGACGATTATTTAGATGCTTTTGGTGATCCGGAAACTTTTGGAAAGCAAGTAGGTGGAGATATTATTGAGAATAAAAAGACATTTTTGTATTTAAAAGCTTTAGCGTTTTTAGATGCTTCTGAAGCAAGACAGTTAGAACAATTGTTCACTGTTAATTTAGAAGATAATTTTGAAAAAATTGAAACTGTAAAACAATTTTTTGTTAGCAGTGGATCTGCGGAAGCAACCCAGAAAGAAATTGAAAATTATACAAACAAAGCCTTTTTGGTTTTAGAAACATTAAATATTTCTGAAGAGAAAAAAGAACTTTTAAAAGCTTTTGGAAATTCTTTAATGACAAGAAAAGTATAAGGTTTTTAATATGAAGCTTCCTGTAACATTCCAAGATTTAATTGATGAAGCCAATCAATTAGATTTATACAAAAAATTAATTTTTCAATTAAATAAAGATTTTTTGTACGCAAATATCGATCTTGATTTTGATGAAGATATTCTGCCTGAAAGGTTAAAATTATTACTACACGAAATCGTTTATAAGCTTATTCAAGAAAAATTTGCCGAGTATTTAAATCTTCTTTATATTATTGATGTTCCAGAGGAAACTATTAAAAGTTTAGATGGTAGCGATACTTTAATACTTGCAGAGCAAGTTTCCTTTTTAATATTAAAAAGAGAATGGCAAAAGGTTTGGTTTAAAAATAAATATTCTAAGTAATTTTTATAGAAGTAGTATATTATTTTAGTGTTCTAAAATATTCTAAAACAGCTCTAGCATCTTCTTCACTAAGTCCTTGGTTAGCCATTGGCGAACCATTAAATTCTATTAGTAATTCTTTAGCTAAAGGATCTTCTTTTACCATTTGTTCAGGATTTAAAATCATATTCATAACCCATTCCGGAGATCTACGTTTTAAAATTCCTGTTGGAGCTGGACCAACAAATTTTCTATCTGTTCTATGGCAAGCAGTACACATTTTCTTGTACACATCTGTTCCATGAGCTACCATTTCTTGGTTTACAGCAGCACTTAAGTCTACAGATTTAATGGGGCCAACACCTTTGTTTTCTAAATCTACTTTTTTAGATGCAGATTTTTTTTCAGTTTTAGGAGTTGTAGTTTTTTCTGTTACTGCTTTTTTTTGATAAGAGAATTTTTCTTTCTTTTTTTCTTCTTTACCTCCACAACCTACTAGTAGCGTTATAAATAATATGGTAGTTAATTTTAATATTGCTTTCATTGTTTATCTATTTGTTAAACAAAAATAGATTGATAAACAGACATAAAAAATGATAAAAGTCATTAGTTAAGATTGTTCTATCTTAACCTTAAATAGTTGTGTGCTTAAATACTTATAGACTTGTTAAAAATAAACCCTAATAAACGGTGCCCAAGCATTAGCGTAAACACTTTTGTTATCATCATAAAGTAAATCGTAACGTATACCTATTGTAATGTTGTTAGTTCTATATCCAGCTCCAACAAAAAAAGCAGGTATCCAATAATTATCGTCTATAAAAATGGGATTGTCAAAATTTCTGCTTACATGGTTTTGTTCAAATTCAGCAGATAATTGAATTTCGTTAATAGGGTTATACAAACTAATTATACTCGCACCTAATATAGTAGATTTAGCAATATCTTTTTGACTATAATATGTGCCACTTAATGCTAGACCTAAAGAGAATTGAGAATTAAAATCGTAGATAGCACTAGGTGCTAAAGTGGCACTAAAAACTTTACTTCCTGTACTTAAACCTAAGCCACCTCCAAAACGCACGTTTTCCCAAAAATCACTTTTTTGGTTGTTGTCTTGTGCAGAAATAGTAGAAAAGGTGAAGAGTAGTAGCAAGAATACTGCAACAGTTTTTATTAAAGAAAGCGTTTTTAAAGTCATAAAAAAAAGATTAGTTTGTTAAGAAAGACATAAATATAAGAAAAGCATAGCTATTTTTAGAGAAAGTTGTATTTTTGATAAAATTTGTTGAAGCGAACACGTCTTATACTTAATAATGGATAAATATTCCTTTTTAAACGCAGCACATACAGCATACTTTGCTGATTTATACGAACAATACCAAGTAAACCCGGACTCTGTTGAGCCAAGTTGGAGAGCCTTTTTTCAAGGCTACGACTTTGGTAGTGAGAGTTATGGCATGGATGGAGACATTGTAGAAGGAGTTTCTACACAAATTCCAGAACATGTTCAAAAAGAATTTCAGGTAGTCAAATTAATAGATGGCTACAGAAATAGAGGGCATTTGTTTACAAAAACGAATCCTGTACGTGCACGTAGAAAATATGCACCAACTTTAGAGATCGAAAATTTTGGTTTATCACAATCTGATTTGTCAACTGTTTTTAGTGCAGGTGAGATTTTGGGCATTGGAGCACAGTCGCTTCAAGAAATTATAAATCATCTTGAAAGCATTTATTGCGATTCTATAGGTGTAGAATACATGTATATTAGAAAACCTGAAGAAATCCAATGGATACAAAAGAGGTTGAATATTAATGATAATCAACCCGCATTTTCTTCAAATCAAAAAAAGCATATACTTAAAAAACTTAACGAAGCAGTGTCTTTTGAGAGTTTTTTACATACTAAATATGTTGGACAAAAGCGTTTTTCTCTTGAAGGAGGAGAGGCTTTAATTCCAGCTTTAGATGCCGTAATTGAAAAAGCAGCAGAATTAGGTGTAGAAGAGTTTATAATGGGAATGGCACATAGAGGTCGTTTAAGTACACTTACAAACATCTTTGGGAAATCGGCAAAAGATATCTTTAGCGAATTCGACGGTAAAGATTACGAAGAAAAAGTGTTTGATGGTGATGTGAAATATCATTTAGGTTGGACAAGTAAGAGAAAATCAGATTCTGGTAAAGAAATAAGATTGAGTATTGCGCCAAATCCATCTCACTTAGAAACTGTAGGAGCTGTTGTAGAAGGTATTGTAAGAGCAAAACAAGACGAGTTTTACAAAGACGAGTTTAGTAAAGTTTTACCAATAGTAGTCCATGGCGATGCAGCAATAGCTGGTCAAGGTTTGGTTTACGAACTTGTTCAAATGGCACAATTAGACGGTTATAAAACCAATGGTACCATACATATAGTAGTAAATAACCAAGTAGGTTTTACTACAAATTACTTAGATGCTAGATCGAGTACATATTGTACAGATGTTGGTAAAGTAACATTATCACCTGTATTGCATGTTAATGCAGATGATGCAGAAGCAGTAGTACACGCTACATTATTTGCTTTAGATTTTAGAATGAATTTTAAGCGTGATGTATTTATAGATATGTTAGGTTATAGAAAATATGGTCATAACGAAGGTGATGAACCACGTTTTACACAACCAAAATTATACAAGGCAATTTCTAAGCATGCGAATCCTAGAAATATTTATGCTGAAAAATTAATTGCACAAGGTGTTATAGGAAAAGATCATGTTAAGCAATTAGAAAAAGCATATAAAGATACTCTTGAAGAGAAACTAGACGCTTCAAGAAAAGAAGACAAAACAGTAATCACACCATTTATGGAGTCTACGTGGAAAGATTTTACACGTGTTGATGAAGTAGAGATGATGAAAGATATAGACACCAAAG
The DNA here is from genome assembly GCF_001418085.1 of Lacinutrix algicola. Classification (GTDB taxonomy): domain Bacteria; phylum Bacteroidota; class Bacteroidia; order Flavobacteriales; family Flavobacteriaceae; genus Lacinutrix; species Lacinutrix algicola. Next base: position 177,189 of record NZ_LIQH01000032.1, on the reverse strand, counting down.
TCTCTAAAAAGAACTTAGAAGATATAACTAAGGTTATATCAAACTTACCAAAAGATAAAAAGTTTATCCGTAAAATAGAAAGACTAATAGAGTCTCGTCAAACGATGTTCGACGATAATCAATTAGACTGGGCAATGGCAGAACATTTAGCTTACGGATCACTTTTAACTGAAGGTTATAATGTTAGAATTTCTGGTCAAGATGTAGAGCGTGGTACTTTCTCTCACAGACATGCAGTTGTTAAGGTAGAAGATAGTGAAGAAGAAATTATCTTACATAATAACATAAGCGATACACAAGGTCAATTCCATATTTATAATTCATTATTATCAGAATACGGTGTTGTAGGTTTCGATTATGGTTATGCTATGGCAAGCCCTAAAACATTAACTATTTGGGAAGCACAATTTGGAGATTTTAGTAACGGTGCCCAAATAATGTTAGACCAGTATATTTCTGCAGGAGAAGATAAATGGAAAACACAAAACGGATTAGTAATGCTATTGCCTCATGGTTATGAAAACCAAGGAGCAGAACATTCATCGGCTAGAATGGAGCGTTATTTACAATTATGTGCAAAAGACAATATGTTTGTTGCAGATTGTACAACTCCAGAAAATATGTTTCATTTGTTAAGAAGACAAATGAAAGCAAACTTTAGAAAACCTCTAATAGTGTTTACTCCTAAAAGTTTATTACGTCACCCAAAAGCAGTATCGACTGTAGAGTCTTTTGCAAACGGAAGTTTTCAAACTGTAATTGATGATGTAGAAGCAAAGGTTGATAAGGTTAAAACATTAATTTTTGTAACAGGAAAGTTCTATTACGATTTAGATGAAACACGTGAAACTTTAAAACGTGATGATATTGCTATTGTAAGAGTAGAGCAATTATTCCCATTACCAGCAGAGAAAATGCGCGATGCATTAAAGAAATATAATAAAGCAGAAGATATTGTTTGGGCTCAAGAAGAACCTAGAAATATGGGAGCTTACGCACACATGTTAATGCATTTTGATGAAGCTAAAACATTTAGAGTAGCATCAAGACGTGCTTATGGAGCACCATCTGCAGGAAGTTCTGTAAGATCTAAAAAGCGTCATCAAGAAGTAATTGATTACGTATTTGATAAAACAAAAAATAATCAACGTTAAACCATTTAAATATAATATTATGAAAAGAATTTTATTAATTATAGTTGCAGTATTAAGTTTTTCTTTGGGCTATGCTCAAACTGAAAAAGCAAATTATAAAACAGTAATTTCAGATTTTCAAACTAATTATAACAATGGAGATTTCGAGAGTGTTTACAATATGTTTAATGCAAATTTTCAAAAAACATTGACATTAGAAAAAACGAAAACATTTTTTAAAACAAATATTAATGCTGAAGCTTTAGGTAATATTAAAGCAGTCGAATTAAAAGAAATAATAAGAACAGGGCATAACTATAAAGTAACTTTCCAAAATGGAGTAGGAGAAGCCTTTTTTCTTTTAGATAACAATAATAAAATTAGTGGATTACAAATGTATTCTTCAAAATAATACAACAGTAAACAAGACATTATAACAAAATTACATTACGATGATTTTAGAAATGAAAGTACCTTCGCCAGGCGAATCTATTACAGAAGTTGAAATAGCAGAATGGTTAGTTCAAGATGGTGATTATGTAGAAAAAGATCAAGCTATCGCAGAAGTAGATAGTGATAAAGCGACTTTAGAGCTACCTGCAGAAGCTAGCGGAACAATAACGCTAAAAGCTGAAGAAGGTGATGCTGTAGCTGTTGGAGCAATTGTTTGTTTAATAGATACAAGTGCTGCAAAACCAGAAGAGTCTTCTGATGCACCTAAAGTAGAAACTAAAGCAGAAGCACCAAAAGCAGCAGTAGAAACTCCAAAAGCTACAGAAGCTAAAACATATGCTACAGGTACAGCAAGTCCTGCAGCAAAAAAGATTTTAGCTGAAAAAGGTATGGATGCAAGTACTATTTCTGGTTCTGGAAAAGATGGTCGTGTAACTAAAGATGATGCTGTAAATGCAGTGCCTTCTATGGGAACACCAACAGGTGGAAACCGTAGTTCTTCAAATTCTAAAATGTCTATGTTACGTCGTAAAGTAGCAGAACGTTTAGTAGAAGCTAAAAACACAACAGCAATGTTAACTACTTTTAATGAAGTAGATATGTCTCCAATTTTCGCACTTAGAAAAGAATATAAGGAAACGTTTAAAGCAAAACATGGTGTTGGTTTAGGATTTATGTCTTTCTTCTCTTTAGCAGTTGTACGTGCATTACAAATGTATCCTGCTGTTAATTCTATGATTGATGGTAAGGAAATGAAAACTTTCGATTTTGTTGATATTAGTATCGCAGTTTCTGGACCAAAAGGTTTAATGGTTCCTGTAATTAGAAATGCAGAAAGCTTAACTTTTAGAGGTGTAGAATCTGAAGTAAAACGTTTAGCACTTAGAGCAAGGGATGGACAAATTACTGTAGATGAGATGACAGGAGGAACATTTACCATTACTAATGGAGGTGTTTTTGGTAGTATGCTATCTACACCAATTATTAACCCACCACAAAGTGGTATTTTAGGAATGCATAACATTATTGAAAGACCAATTGCACTAAACGGTGAAGTTGTAATTCATCCTATGATGTATGTTGCTTTATCTTACGACCATAGAATTATCGATGGTAAAGAAAGCGTCGGTTTCTTAGTTGCTGTTAAAGAAGCTCTAGAAAATCCAGTAGAGTTATTAATGAATAATGACATTAAGAAAGCTTTAGAGCTTTAATATATAAAATAGCTTACAAACAGAAAAAGCTCCTCTATTAGAGGAGCTTTTTCTGTTTAAGAGGTGGATGTTAATGTACGAATACAGTAATAATGTTAAAGCAAATTAGAATTATTGCAATAGTAATAATTCCAAAAATTAGTTTGTTGTTTTTTGTTTCATCTAATTCTTCCATAGGTTGAGGTTGTTTTTGGATTAATTAAAAACTCTGTACCTCTTACAGTACAGAGTTCTTTTTTTAATTAATTTCTTCCCTTAAAAATCAATTAATAGCTTTATAAAGATAGCTTGTATTAACGTTAAAAAAATACGTAGAACTACGTATTTTTTTTAAGCTTTTAAAAAGAAGTTAAACACTCGTACTGTTATGTTTTATTGGTTGTTTGGGTATTTTGTGTTTGTTTTTTGTTTTAATTTTAATGTTTTTAATTAGACTTGAAAACGCGAGTTTTTAGTTTATTAGAAGTTTTTTTTCTTAAAATTAATAGTAGTCGATAGATCTATGTATAAGTACGTTTTTTTAGTTTTACTATTTATTAGGTTTTACTTCGAAGTGTAAAAACACAATATTGAATTGATTTAGATTTACTTGTATGGAGGATGAGCAACGGAACTATTATAAGTATACTGTTAATGCTTAATTACTAAAAAAAGAAAAGCTCTACATTAGATTATAATGTAGAGCTTAAATTACCCTTAAAGTAATTGATTAATAGCATTATAAAGATAATGTGAATATTTGGTTTAAAAAATACGTAGAACTACGTATTTTTCTGAGATTTAGCTAAACAGGTAAAACATTGTTAGCACCTATTTATATAGTAGTTAACGTTATGTTTTATGGTTTATAGAAGTTTTATTATATTTTATTGTTCAATTTAAAAACGCGAATTTTATTAATTCTCGACTTGCTTTAAAAAAAGAATGGATTGAAGTATTGTAGAATATTGATTAGTTTTAATTGAGAAAAAAACCAACTTAAAAAAAGAGAAGCTCTACATTAGTTATAATGTAGAGCTTTGGTTTCTCTTATAGTCATTGATTAATAGCATTATAAATATACTTCGAATAAACGGTAAAAAAAATACGTAGAACTACGTATTTTTTCTGATTCAAAATTTAGCCAATAATCCTTCGTAAGCTTTGCTATTATTGTTTAGTTGAGTTTTTTGTGTAGAAACGGTGATTTTTTAAAATCATTTTATTTTTGACTTAAAACGCTAAAAATCTAATTTTAAGAAATAAAACTAGAATAAATCTTTATTCAAATTAGCCCAAAGCATAAGTGCATTATGAGACTTTTGAAGTTTTAATTTCTTTACAATATTACTTCTGTGTTTTTCTATTGTTCTTATTGAACTTTGCAACGAATCGGAGATCTCTTGATTAGATTTGTTTTTCGATAATAACTTAACAATTTTCAATTCTGTTTTGGTTAGTAAATCTTTAATGTGTGCATTAGAATATTTTATTTTAGAGTTTAAATAAGAAGCTATTTCCTCACTAAAATACTTTTCGTTTTTTTCAACATGACCAATACATATTTCAATTTCTTCAATAGCAAATTCTTTTAATATATAACCATATACATTAAAAGCTCTCGCTTTATCGAAAAGGGCTTCTTCATTATCGAAAGTAATTAAAATCACTTTGGTGTTTAGCTCGTATTTTTGGCATTGTTCGGCAACATCTAAGCCTGTTAAATATGGCATTCTTATATCTAAAACAGCAATGTCTGGCTTGTGTTTAATAATGAGATTGTATGCAGCTTGTCCATCTTCGGCTTTTCCTAAAATGTTGTATCCTTTAGAGGATAAAAAATCACTTAAACCGCGAAGCATTAATGGATGGTCGTCTGCAATAACAATGGAGGTACTCATATTCTAAGGGAGTTTTTATGTGAAAGTAGTAGCTAAATAAATGTAATAAAATTATTGCACTATAACGATTTTAAGTAAAGGTATTTCTTGTTATAATCTATAATTGCTTTTCCTTTTTTTAATACATCTGCTCCAATAATACCATTTACTGGTTTTGCGTTATGCATGGTTAACGCTGTATTTACATGTGTTAAATCGAAAAGAACTAAAGTAAGGTTTGAGCTTTTCCAACTACCAATTTTTATATTGTTTTTAGATGCTGTTTGAGTTAGCATATCTGATGCTCCAGCTCCAGCTGCTTTTATATTTGAAGCTTTGGCTTTTAAGTTAAAAAAATCGACATCTTCAAATCCAATACAGCTGTTAGAAGCTCCTGTGTCTAATATAAAAAAACCTTTTACGCCGTTAATAGTAGCTCTTACCTCAAAATGATTAGTTTTTGTGAGCCTTAATTTTATCTTTTTATACTCTTTTTTAAGCAGAAATTCCCAGAGTGCGTTTTCCATTTTTACGTTTAAATAACCACAGTAAAAGTAGCATAATTAGAAAAGATAGTCCAATAATTGACCATAAATTATTACTTTCATTAACTTTATCAAAACTTCCATAAAGTGTAAAAGCGCTCCAATAATATGGTGATTTTTTTAAATTTTTTATATCTTCATTATTAAGGTAATCTAATTTAGATTGTTGGTTCGCATAACTTATAGATTTACTGTTGTCCAATTGTTTGTAAAAGGAAGTCATTATTTGCGAGGTAGATAAGTCGCTAATTTGCCACAGCGAATACAATACTCTTTTTGCTCCAGCATATTGAAAACCTCTTGCAATGCTTAAAACACCTTCTCCACTTTTTATTTCGCCAACACCTGTTTCGCAAGCGCTTAAAACTACCAATTCCGGATTTAGGTTTAAACCATAGAGCTCGTTAGTAGATATTGGTTGGTCTATAAAAGCTATTTGTGCAGGCTCAAAAAAGTCACCACTTGTTCCATGTGTAGATAAATGTAGAATCGAGTAATTGTTGGCTTGTTTTAGAAAATTACTTTTAGTGGCTTGAGCATCCATTAATAAGGTGGTCTCTATTTCTTTTTTAATATTTTTTGCTTCGTCTATAGAGTAAGTTAATTCTTGAGAACTCTCTTTAAAAACAGGAAATACGCCTAAAACATTATATTTTACTTTAGTAGAATTGCCTTTTATATAGAATGAAACACTAGAGTTAAAAACAGCATTATGAGATTTTACTAAAAATGGCATGTTTTTGAAAGTTTTACTTTCTGTTTTTGTAGTTAAAAGCGCATCAAAAGGAATGAAGTTTAAAAAACCATCAGGAATAATGATGAGGTTTTTTTTTTCTTTTACTTCATTTAGTTTTAATAAGTTGTAAAGTGAATGTGCATCTTCGGTATATTTAGAGATGTTATTGTTTATAGTAGAAGGACTATCAAAATACTTAATAAAGGTTTTAATAGCTTTAGTGTTTGCATCATTTAAAAGAATCTTATTAAAAGCAGTTATTTTATCTGAAACAATAATCTGATATATGGCTTCTTTACCATAAAAGTAATTTACTAATGTAGATTGATCTTCTATTAGTTTAATATTAAGTTTTGATACGTTTAATGAAGTTTTTGTATTAGTCGCGTACTTTTTGCTAATGGTATCTTTTAGGTTTTTAAGTTCAATATTTATAGAAGATAGTTGAGCTCTAAGTTCTAGTTTTTGGTTTTCAGTAAAATTAGTAAAAGGCGCTCTTGTTAGTTTAATAATGAGTTGTTCTTGATTGTTTAAAAGCTTTTGCTGTGTTATTAAAAGAGAATCATTTGGATGCTCTTTTAATAAATTTTTTTTACTAATGGTTTCTTTTAAAACGGAAGCTTTATAGCGCTCGGAAAGTTGTAATGCTTCAAAGGTGTATTCTGTATCGTCACTGTTATTTTGAAGATAATATAATATGTTCAAGCTTTGTTCGCTTCGTTTGCGTTTTTCATTTAATACTATAAGTTTTCCTTCTTGTGTAGTAATATTTTCAGTGAGTAAGTCGCTAACATAAAAACTTAAATTGTAATATTCAATTGCTTTTTTAGGATCAGTTTCTATTTCTGCAAATAAATCGAAAATTCCAATAAAGGCATTCTCCGGATATAAGTCTGATTCTGCAGGAAGAGTATTAGAATTGTAATTAGGAATCAATAATTTTAAAGCAGAATTTAAAATCTTTTTAGTGTCTTTGGGCTGCTTAAGTAGTAAGTAAAGTTGAGCTTCTTCAATGTAAATTTTAGACAAACTATTTACTGAAGATAGTTGATTAGTTTTGAGCGGTTTTAAGTTTTTGAATATTTTTAAAGCTAAAACATAATCTTTTTTCTGAATAGCCATTTCGTAGGCCAATTCTAGTGTTTCTATAGATTGTGTTTTATAGTTGATAACAATACCTCTGTTATCTGTAAATTTCACTTTTTTGTTTAGCCTTGTTTCACTTCTCGATTTTATAAGCTTTAATTTGCCTTTTTGCTCTGTACTGGCTTGTTTTATATTTAGGCTATAATTAGCAATATCAATTGCGAGTTGGTGTCTTCCAATGGTTTGGTATAAACGCGATAAGTTTATTGCTCCTGCAACACGTTGTGTGTTGTTTTTGTTCTTTTCGGCTATTGCAATGTAGGTTTTTATTGTATTTTCGGTAGCGGTGTGGTCGCCAATTTCATTATAAAGCACAGCTAGCGGAATTAAACAATAATCGACAATATTGTATTTGTAAACAGATGCAACTTTATCATTATAAATTTTATAGGCTTTTTCGTAACCTTTAATAGCTTCTATATTTTTATTATTAGTTTTTAAGTAATGTGCTTTGTTAACTAATAGATTTACAAACGCGAAGTAATCGTCTGTGGTAGACAATTGTGTTTCAAATGTTGAAATCGTATTATTTAGCGTCGTTAATGCTTCAGCAGATTTTAGGTTATTAAAAGCATCTGTAGCTTCATAGATTTTATCTTCTAAGGTTTGCGAAAACACACTTCCGAAGCATAGAAAACAGAGAACGAGTACGTGGTTTTTCATAATTAATTATAGTAATAAGCGCATGAGTGAGTTGCCAAAAAAACGCCTAGCGTTAGAATTTCCAGATGGCGTAAAATTGCATGTAGTTGTAGTTTTCTTTAAAATTAAGTACATAGCGTGCGCCAACGCTAGGACCAATTCTTGCAAATCCAGCAGTGGCTTCTACTAGAAAACCAGTTCTAAAATTAGCAAAAGAATTACTTGCACTGGTTGATGTTTTGCTAATTTGAGAATATTGCCCAATATCTCCTCCGTTTAAGTTTTCGGCTTGTTCTATTGTTATTTCTTCTGTGCTTTTTTCGCTTATAGAAATCATGCCTTGTAAACCTGCGCCTAAGCCAATATAATTATTAATGTTGTATCTAGCTAAAACGGGTAATTCCCAATCGACATTGTTAAAACTGTTGGTTGTTGTTGTACGTTGTGTGCCAATAAAAGTAGGTGAATCAATCGTTTCTATTGTAACTGTTTTATTATCGTTGTATTTATGAAAACTATTTAATAATTCTACTTGCCAATACCATTTGTATGATTTGTAAGGTGAAATGGTAGCACCAACAAAGTAGCTTTTAGAATCTTCAAGGTCGCTAAAGGAATTGTATCCAGCTTTTGCACCAATTGAGATGCCAGGTAAAAAACGAGTTGTAGAGTAATTGGTGATTATAGGTTTGTTTTTATCGAAAATAATAGCTGTTCTTGATTTTGTTTTTTGCTTATGAAAATCTTTGCTAAACTTTAAACTGTATTTTACAAAACCTTGTGTAGAATCGTAATCCTTCACGTTTTTTTGTTCACTTCCAGGAAGGTAAATGTTTTTGAAAGTAAAAATGGCTTGTTTGTTTGTATAAGTAGTGTCTAAACAACTATAGTTAACTTCACTTTTAGGGCAGATTTTAACTTTAGGATACATGTCTTCCACGCGAATGGTAGCTTTATCGAACATGTCTGGAACATCTGTTTCTAAACGAATAGTACTTGCAGGACCTTCGCCATTGTTTTGGAATCTAATTTTAAATTTTGGTCTTTTAAAACGGACTAATCTATAGTTTAAAAAGGTGGAATTAGACGACATTTTGTTAGGATCGTGAGAGGTTACAATCTCCATTTCCATATCTTTTACCTTGTGTGTTTTGTAATTGTTGTCTGGAATATAAATACTTCTCACCGAAATAATAGCACTTGTGTCGTTAAGCATTTCTGGAGTTGTTTTAAAAGTGTAGAAAATATTACGTTCTTCGTTTGGTTTCATATTTTCAAAAGCAATGGTACTTGATTTTTTATAGGTTGCTTTCGTTTCCATAAGTGTAAGCTCAAGATCTTCTTTTTCGGTAGAATCTTGAAAACGCGCGCGAAGTAAGTTTATTTCGTTTTTAGACGAGGCGTAAAAGCTGCGCTCATCGTTAACTTCATGAGAGAAAACAAGATCTTCACTTTTAATTTGTCTTTCGTTGTTATAAAGTCTTGTATCTGCTAATTCAAAATTATCGGCTTTATATTTTTGTTCATTAAAATACAGGTGAAGCGTCCCGCTAGTAGCATAATCTTTATAGTTTTTATAACTCATTACCACAACCATTTCTTCACTAGGCATTGGTTCTCTATTGCGAATTAATGAAAGATCGTCTGCCATAGAAGAATCAGCTTCTGCAGAATCATTAGCATCATCTATTTTAATTTTTTTAGGCCTTGATGTTGGTGGTTTTCCGTTGTCGTAAACATTGGTTGCCCAGTATTTTACTTCGTATTCACCTTCTTTTTTATATTGTTTTGTGGGTGCTTCTTCATTACTATAGTCACCATCTCCAAGTTCCCAAAAGTGTTTGTAGAATGCTGTTGGAGCTCCTGCTATTTGAGTTAGTGGAGGTGTTTCGGGCGTAAATGTAACTTCACTACCATTCTTTTTATATGTAATATTAGCAACTCTTCTGGTTGTGTCTACTATTTGGCTCTCTTGACTAGTTGCATTTTTAGAGAAAAAAATAATAATGAAAAGGATTAATAGGTTTTTCATAATAGCGCTGGTTGGTTTAGATTTTAAAGATACAAAAACTGTAATTTCAAAGTTAACTGAAAACCTGTTAATTTCTTAAGTGTATTCTATTACTTGCTGTTTTGAGTTAATTAACTGTAGAGTTTGTGTTATATAAAAAGACCAGAAAAATTTAATTTCTGGTCTTTTTTTTAATGTTATAAATGTTTTAATCTAAAATAGATAAAGCATCAAGAATTTCTTGTGTTGATTTTACTTCAAAGTTTAGAGTTAACTCTTCTTCGTCAGAAATAGTTACATCTTCCATAGCTAAGTATTGCTGATTGTTTTCTACGGTAATGGCTACATAGGTTACAGCTAAACCTTCTGGAAGCATATCTATATAACTCTGTATTCCATTAGCGTAAGTTGTTGAGAACTTAACAACGGCTGGTAAATTGTTTTCTTCAAAGATTAAAAATATTGCTGTTTCAGAGGCATTAGGACTATTTGATAAATTAATATAGTTAGTTGTTTGTGCTCCAGGATAATTGTAAAATTTATCGCAATTAGACCATCCGGTATTAAAAATGTCGTAGATATAAGATGCAGGAGCTGTTACATATTGCATTCCACTACTCGTTACACCAACATCACTTGTAGGATCCCATACAATACCTTCGGCATCTGAAGTTGTTCCTTCAAAGGGAAGCATTTCGTAATCTAAACCACCAGCAGAAGGTACAGATATTTGATAGTTAATACCATTTGCAAGTTGCAAAGTGTTTCCGTTTTGAGAAATTTTAACTTCTGTTTCACCTTCAGATAAAAGAAAAGTGTTTTGGTTCGAAAAACTTAAAGCGTTTGTTGGTTTGTTAGATAAAATCATTTCACTTGGCTTAAAAATTTCTTTTATAGCTACATCCACGATTCCGGTTACTGGATTATTACTTCCATCTACAAATGCATTAGCCGGGAAAGTAATAATAGTGCCGTCTTCACCAATTATATTTCCACCTGTAACGGCATCTAATGTAAAATCTTGGTCTTGTACTCCATTAGTTTCAAAAAAGCCCTGAATATTATTGTATTCTAAAACCTCTGGTATGTCAATTGTTTCTCCGTTATCATCTGGATCACAACTTGTAAATAAGGTTAGGGATGTAATAAATAAACTAGCAAATACTGTTTTTAAATTTCTCATAATTTCTAACGTTTTAATTGTTTATACCTCTTTGCATAAATTGAGTAACAATTTTGCTACCCAGTTTTTAAATGTTTTTTATATTTTTTTACTTTCTATTATTCTGTAAGACACTATCTCTCCTTTTGCTACTAAATGCATCATCTTTTTAGCAGAAAACTCATTAGAGCTATATCCTTTAGCATAACCGTATTCGCTCTTTACTTCCCAGAAATAAACTCTATTAGTTTTAGAATGCATTTCGCTTTTTAACACATAATAGTTGGTGATTTTTTGTTCAAGTACTATAGAACCTTGTCCTAGCATGTTTGATATTCTTTTAGCATCGAATAAAGTAGAGGTTGTTCCTGCAAATTCACCAGTTGTTGTTTTAACAGTCCAATCGAAAATTTGAACTATTTCATCTTTTGTAATATCTACACTTGTTGCAGTGTTTGGGTTTGTTTTTAAAGTTGTAGCATTTAAATTTAAAAAGCTTAATACTACTGTCGCGATAATTAAAATTGAATTTTTCATAATTTCTAAATGTTTATGGTTTAATGTTTTGTTTTAAAGTTGTTAGCGTTTTGCCTTTTACAACCTTATATCAAAACCATTTAAAAATTGTTACCTCTTTTTTCTAAAGTTTTTTTAAATTCGTAGGAAACTAACCGAAAAACAAGGGCTTATGAGTGGGAAGAAAATTCATGAAGATCAAAAGTATATAGAAGGATTATTAAATAATAAATCATTTATTATACAAACTATCTACGATAAGTTCGTGCCTAAAGTGGTTAATTATATAAAGCAGAATAGTGGAGATGCAGATAAAGCGCAAGACATTATACAAGAAACTATTGTTACTATATATAATCAAGCAAAAGAAAAAGGCTTACAGCTTACGTGTCCTTTTGATGCTTATTTCTTTTTGCTTTGTAAACGTAAGTGGTTAAATGCACTCAAAAAAAATAACAATAAAGAGGTAACAATTAACGAAGAAGTTTTATCTATAGATGACGACGCACAAGAACTAGCGTTTGAAACCTCTCTGTTTGGAGAAAAACAAGCTTTATTCAACGAGATGTTTCAAAAAATGGGTACAGCGTGTAAAGATTTAATAAAAGCAACTTTTAAAATAAAGTCTATGGAAGATGTTGCTAAAAGTTTAGGCCTAACTTATGCTTATGCTCGAAAAAAGAAATCGTTATGCATTGGGCAATTAACAAAGTTGGTTCAAGAGTCGCCAAAATTTAATCAACTTAATTTTTAATTGATATGGAAGATCAGGACTACATTTTATTCGATAGTTATATAAATAATGAATTATCTGCAGAAGAAAGACTAGCTTTTGAAAACAGACGCGATAATGACGAAGCATTTGCACAAAGTTTTAGAGTGTTTTTAGATGCTACTATTTATTTACAAAATTCTATTGGAAATGAAGCTGAAACAAATGCCTTTAAAAAGAATTTAGAAAGTATATCTACTAATCATTTTAATAAAGCCGAAGCAGTAACAGTCAAAACAGAACCTTCAAAAGTGTTTAGATTCGCAAAACTGGCAATGGCAGCAAGTGTGGTTATCTTTTTAGGTGTTTTTGCTTTTAATCAGTTTTCTAATCCAGTATATTCAGATTATAACGCGCACGAACCAATGACAATTGTTAGAGGTAGCGTAAAGGATTTAATAGCTGCTACAAAAGCATTTAATAATAAGGAATACGATAAAGCAAATGTGTTATTAAAAAATGTACTTGAAAAAGATCCTGAAAACAGTGAGTTACAATTATACTATGCAATTACAAATATCGAATTAGATAATTTTAAAGTAGCAGACGCTCAATTAAATAAAATTATTACAGGAGAATCTGCTTATAAAGACAGAGCATTATGGTATTCCGCTTTAAGTAGGTTAAAACAAAAAAATATTGATGCCACTATTGTTCTCTTAAAGCAGATTCCTGATGGAGCAGACGATTATAAAGAGGCTCAGAAGTTATTAGATAAATTAGAGTAAACGTTAAATTAGAATTGTTTGTTCGGGTTAAATTCTTTTATCAGAACTTTATATAAAATAGAATCATAAAAAGTCATCATTAAACCGATGACTTTTTTATTTTTACCACATGATTATTACAGATACACATACACATTTATATAGTGAAGCTTTCGATGAAGATAGAGCAGAAGTAATGCAACGTACTCTTGAAGCAAATGTTTCAAGATTATTTATTCCAGCAATAGATTCTACTTACACGGCTTCAATGCTTCAGTTAGAAAAAGACTATCCTGAAAATATTTTTTTAATGATGGGTTTACATCCAACACACGTAAAAGATAATTATAAAGAAGAACTTGCTCACGTAGTAGAAATGTTAGATAAACATAAATTTTATGCCGTTGGCGAAATTGGTATTGATTTATATTGGGATAAAAGCACTCTAGCAACACAACAAGATGCTTTTAGACAACAAATAAAATTAGCAAAACAGCATAAATTACCAATAGTAATACATTGCCGCGAAGCATTCGATGAGATTTTCGAAATATTAGAAGAAGAAAAGAGTGACGAACTTTTTGGAATTTTTCATTGTTTTTCAGGAACTTTAGAACAAGCACATCAAGCCATTTATTATAATATGAAATTGGGTATTGGTGGTGTAGCAACATTTAAGAACGGTAAAATAGATCAGTTTTTAAACGAAATAGATTTAAAACATATTGTTTTAGAAACCGATTCTCCTTATTTAGCACCAAAGCCTTTCCGCGGAAAGCGAAATGAAAGTAGTTATATATTAAAGGTAGTGGAAAAGCTATCTGAGATCTATAATATTTCCGAAGAAAAAATTGCCGATATTACAACAGAGAATTCTAAAGCCGTCTTTGGTGTATAACCAAAAGTAAAACGTTGTTAGTTAAAAGCGAATAAATGACAAAAACAATCCCGAACATACTCCTTATATATACCGGTGGAACTATTGGTATGATAAAAGATCCCGAAACAGGAGCATTACGTGCATTCGATTTCGATAATTTATTGATTCGTATTCCAGAACTAAAGCTTTTAGATTGTAACATCGAAACGTTTTCTTTCATAGAGCCAATAGATTCTAGTAATATGGAACCAAAATATTGGGTCGAGATTGCTGAGGTTATTGAAGAAAATTACGACACATTCGATGGTTTTGTAGTGTTACATGGTAGCGACACGATGAGTTACACTGCTTCTGCTTTAAGTTTTATGCTAGAGCATTTAGCAAAACCAGTAGTGTTTACGGGTTCGCAGTTGCCAATTGGTGATTTGCGTACAGATGCGAAAGAGAATTTAATTACTTCAATACAAGTTGCTTCCTTACAACATTACAGTAAACCTATAATAAAAGAGGTGTGCCTGTATTTTGAATATAAATTATATAGAGCAAATAGAACTACAAAAATAAACGCAGAACATTTTGAAGCCTTTGCAAGTTTAAATTATCCTGATTTAGCAGAGTCTGGCGTGCATTTAAAGGTAAATAACGATGCGTTATTTAAACCTAATGCACGAAAAAAACTGTTAGTTCATAAAAATTTAGATAAAAATATAGCGTTAATAAAGTTGTTTCCGGGCATTTCGGAACAATTGTTGAGTTGTATATTTAATACGCCAAACCTTAAAGGTGTTATTATTGAAACTTACGGTGCAGGAAATTGTACGACCGAAGAATGGTTTATTTCATTATTAAAAGAAACCATTAAAAAAGGCATACAAATTATCAATATTACCCAATGTTCTGGCGGAAGTGTCATGATGGGACAGTATGAAACTAGTGAAAAACTGAAAAAAATAGGTTTAATTTCAGGAAAAGACATAACAACAGAGGCAGCGGTTAGTAAACTCATGTATTTGTTAGGACAAAATATTACACCTAACTTGTTTAAAACCATATATGAAACAGCATTAAGAGGAGAAATGGCTTAAAATTATCATTTTAAATTTGAGACTTAACATTTTTTTCGTTTAATTTGAAATCGGAAATTATTAAAATATATTTAGTGCTTGAGTAAGAATTTTCTACAAGCTCTATTAATATTTTTATATTTACTTCCATTTTTTTTATATCTTTAACACTTTAACTAATTAATAAAATTAAGATCAAAAACATGAAAAGATTATTTTCTATCCTAGCCATAGTATTTTTAATGGCATTTGGCACAGCTAATGCAACTACGAGCGCAGCAACTATTGCTACGACTATTGCGACTACACAAGATGCAGCAGCAGATGATGTAGCAGAAGAATTAACATTCCACCAAGAACTTAAAAAACGTTTTATTGAAGGTGGTCCAGGTTTCATGGGAATTGTATTACTTTGTTTAATTCTTGGATTAGCAATTGCTATTGAAAGAATTATCTTTTTAAACCTTTCTTCTACAAACACAAAAAAATTAACTCAAAATGTTGAAGATGCACTACAATCAGGTGGTCTTGAAGCAGCAAAAGAAGTATGTAGAAATACAAAAGGTCCTGTAGCATCTATTTTCTATCAAGGTTTAGATAGAGCTGATGATAGCTTAGAATCTGCTGAAAAAGCTGTTGTAGCTTATGGTGGAGTTCAAATGGGACAATTAGAGAAAAATGTATCTTGGATATCATTATTTATCGCATTAGCTCCAATGTTAGGGTTTATGGGAACAGTAATTGGTATGATCCAAGCCTTTGATAAAATTCAGTCTGCAGGTGGAATGGATGCAACGTTAGTAGCAGGTGGTATTAAAGTAGCCTTATTAACAACTGTATTTGGTCTTATTGTAGCAATTATATTACAAGTTTTCTACAACTATATCGTAGCAAAAATTGATAGTATTGTAAATGACATGGAAGATTCTTCTATCACTTTAATGGATATGTTATCGAAATACAAAAAATAAGCTATTAACTAAAATTTAAAAACATAAGATTATGCATAAGATTTTAAAAATAGTTGTAGCTGTATTAAGTTTAGTTGGTATAATATCGCTTTTTCGTATTATCGCAAAAGGTGAAGAAGAAGTAAAAGGTCTTGCAGCTGCAGGAGATACTTCTTTATTAGAACCAATGGCTTGGATAGCGTACATAATATTAGCTTTAACATTAGCATTAGTAATTTTCTTTGTAATCACTAATTTATTTGGTGGTAGCGGAAACATTAAAAACACTTTAATAGGTGTTGGAGCTTTTGCTTTAGTGTTAATAATGGGTTATGCTCTTTCAGGAGGAGATCCTTTAGTAGGTAAAGTATATGCTTACGATGGAGTTATGGCAACAGAAGGAGAGTCAAGATTTGTAGGAGGTGGTTTAATAGCCTTTTATATATTAAGTGTTGTTGCAATTGCATCAATGGTATTCTCAGGAGTTAAAAAATTAATTAAATAATTATGGCAAAAAGATCAGCACCAGAAGTTAATGCAGGCTCTATGGCTGACATTGCCTTCTTATTACTTATATTCTTTCTAGTAACAACAGATATCGCAACAGATTCTGGTTTAAGTAGAAAGTTACCACCATGGGAGCCGCCAACAGATGTACCTGTTATTATTAAAGAAAAAAATATTTTTGCTTTAACTTTAAATAGTAAAAATGAGATATTGTTAACTTCTGGAGGTGATTCAGAACTTGTTCCTCTTAATGAATTAAGAGGTCAGGCTGTGAAGTTTCTCGATAACGGAGGAGGAGAAGGAAAAGATGTTTGTAGAAGATGTAAAGGAGAAGGTGATAAAGCTTCATCTGACAACTTCATTAAAGCAGTTATTTCTTTAGCTAACGATAGACTTACAGATTACAAAACGTACATAGCTGTTCAAAATGAAATTTTAGCAGCATATAACGATATTAGAAATCGTGAGTTTAAGAAGGACTATCCAAGTTTAGAAATGGATTTTGTTCAAGCTACAGAAATGTATCAAGATCCTTCAACAGAGCCAAAAGTAAAAGAAAATTTAAAAGAGAAGCTAGAAGCAATTAAAGCAATAGTACCTCAAAAATTCTCTGAAGCTGAGGCAAAAAGAGATTAACAAATTAACATAAACACTATGTCTAAATTTAAAAAGAAAAAAGATGGAGGTTTACCTCCAATTTCAACAGCATCTTTACCAGATATTGTATTTATGCTTCTATTTTTCTTTATGGTTGCTACAGTAATTAAAGAGGATAATTTAATAATCCAAAATAGTTTACCAAAAGCAAATCAGATTGAAAAATTAGATAAAAAGAAACCTATAAGTTATATCTATATTGGAAAGCCAAGTCCAAATTATATTGATACTTACGGTACTGAAGATAGAATACAATTAAACGATAAGTTGCAAAGTGTTGAGCAAGTTCAAGCATTTATTGCTGCAGAACGTGCTGCATTAGCAGAAGAGTTAGTGCCTACACTTACTGTTTCTCTTAAAGTAGATAGAGATGCGAAAATGGGTGTGCTAACAGATGTTAAGCAAGAATTACGTAAAACTAATGCACTTAAAATTAATTACACCACCAAAAAAGGTGATGCACTTGATAATTAGTAGCATATATTCTTAATTTTATAAAAAGGCGTTTTGAAATTTTCAAAACGCCTTTTATTTGTTTTAAACCTTCCTATTTTAGTATATTGTAAATAGAAAGTGCGATGTAGAGTATTTATAAAAAGTAATTAATAACATCGTTATGTTTTTAGCATAAAGCACATAAATTATAAACTCATGAAATCTATAATACTTTTCTTTTGTCTCTGTTTTGTTACCTGTTACTCTTTTTCTCAAGAAGAAATAAGTAGTAATATTCAAGAAATTGATTCGTTATATAAAGAAGATCAGTTTTATTTTGGTTTAACATATAATCTAATAGGTAAAAAGCCTTCTAAATTGTCTCAGACCGGTTTTTCTGGAGGTTTTCATTTTGGATATACTAAAGACATGCCAATTAATAAAAAACGAAATAGGGCCATTGGTTTGGGTTTAGGTCTGTCTTTTAATTCTTTTAATCAAAATATGCAAATTTATGAAGACTCTAATGGAGATGCATTATTTGAAATTATAGATGCAACAGAAGTAACATATACTAAAAACAAGTTTACAACCTACATGGTTGAAATGCCAATAGAATATAGATGGCGTACTTCTACAGCAAAAGATTACAAGTTTTGGCGTATCTATTCTGGATTTAAATTAGGTTACATATTTGCTAATAGTACCAAGTTTGAAGGTTCTCCAGAAAATATTAGTCTCAAAAACAATAGCGCATTTAATAACCTTCAATATGGACTAACATTAGGAGCTGGTTATAATACATGGAATTTTTATTTGTATTATGCTTTAAATCCTATTTTTAAGAGTTCTTCTAAAATAGATGGAGAGGTAATAGATGCTAATGCTATTAAGGTTGGCCTTATGTTTTATATTTTATAACCAGTAACTTAATATTGATAATTGCGGAAATAGCCCAATACAAAATCCGAAAATTAATTCCACATTAGTATGCGCTTTCAAGTGCAATCTTGAAGTTGCAATTGCTCCTGCTATCAAAAAGAATAGAGCTAAAGAACCGTTTAAGTTTTTTCCAAAATGTAAGGATATTGCGATAGCGAACATTAATACTCCTGAAATACCAATCATATGGATACTAGCTTTAAAGTTTAAAATAGCTAGTACTAGGCAAATAATAGTTGATATTAGAATGCCAATAAAGAAAAAATATAATTCTATTATTTGATAAGAAGGTAACACGCGTAGTATTATTAAAACACATATAATAATGTTTAATGATAATGGAATTATGCGCTCTTTGGTTGTTTTAAGGTATATGGATTCTGTTCTACCTATTGTTTTAAGTAAAAAATAAAGCAGTATTGGTAATATAATTGTAAGTATGGACAGCGATATAATTTTCGCTTGAATAACTTCTAGAGGAATATATCTAGGTGATTTTGAAAAATAAAAAATAACACCTAATAATGGCATTATTATAGGATGAAAAATAAAGGATATGCTTTTAAGTAGCCAATGCATTAGTTACTAGTCTAAAATTTGATATTATAATTCCTTTCTTAATCTTGCAACAGAGATATCTAACTGCTCTCGATACTTGGCAACTGTTCTTCTTGCAATAGGATAGCCTTTTTCTTTTAAAATTTTAGCCAAAGCTTCGTCTGTTAATGGTTTCTTTTTATTTTCTTCTTCAATAACAGTCTCTAGAATTTTTTTAATTTCTCTAGTTGATACTTCTTCGCCTTGATCGTTAGTCATAGACTCAGAAAAGAATTCTTTAATTAATTTAGTTCCGTAAGGTGTATCTACATATTTACTATTAGCAACACGTGAAACGGTAGAAACATCCATTTCAATTTCATCTGCAATGTCTTTTAAAATCATGGGTCTTAAATTACGCTCATCACCTGTTAAGAAGTATTCTTTTTGGTAATGCATAATAGAACTCATAGTAACAAATAAAGTTTGCTGACGCTGCTTTATAGCTTCAATAAACCATTTTGCAGCATCGAGTTTTTGTTTGATAAACATGACTGCATCTTTTTGTGATTTAGACTTTTCTTTAGATTCTTTGTAGCCTTTAAGCATATTATTATACTCTCTAGATACGTGTAGTTCTGGAGCATTTCTTCCATTTAAAGTTAGCTCTAATTCACCATTTACAATTTTGATTGCAAAATCTGGAATTACATGTTCTATCATTCTAGTATTACCAGAATAACTTCCTCCAGGTTTAGGGTTTAGGCGTTCTATTTCATGAATGGCATCTTTAAGTTGCTCTTCACTAATATCGAATTTAGACATTAACTTTTTATAATGCTTTTTTGTAAACCTCTCAAAAGCATTATTTATAATATTTAATGCTAAAGCTACATCTGGAGATTGTTCCTTTCTTTTAAGCTGAATACTTAAGCATTCTTGTAAATCTCTTGCTCCAACACCGGCAGGATCTAATTGATGCACTATTTTAAGTACATGTTCAATTTTATCTTCTGTAGTGTATACATTTTGGGTAAAAGCTAAATCGTCCATTATATCACTTAATTCTCGACGGATGTATCCACTTTCATCAACACTTCCAACTAAAAACTCAGCGATATCACGTTCTTCATCGTTTAAACGATACGTGTTTAACTGTGTTTTTAAATGTTGTGTAAAAGACGTTCCGGAAGCATAAGGAATACTTTTTTCATCGTCATCTGCACTATAATTATTTACGCTTGTTCTGTAATCTGGAATTTCATCATCGCTTAAATAATCGTCTACATTTATATCTTCAGCCTCAATCTTATCGTTGTCATCATACTCATCTTGAGAATTATCCATATCCTCATACTCATTATCTTTATCTTCTTTTCCAGTATCAAGAGCAGGATTTTCTTCTAATTCTTGCTTTAAACGTTGCTCAAAAGCTTGCGTAGGCAACTGTATCAATTTCATTAATTGAATTTGTTGCGGAGACAATTTCTGTGATAATTTGAACTGTAAGTATTGTTTAAGCATAATATTAATTTGGTATAAGTATAAAAATAAAAAAAACAATCTACAATATGGATATTAGTAGATTGTTTTAATAATTATTTATGTGGTATGCTTTTTAAAATTCAGCATTTTGTGGTGTTCTAGGATAAGGTATTACATCTCTAATATTACTCATTCCTGTTGCAAACATAACTAAACGTTCGAAACCTAAACCAAAACCAGAGTGTACCGCAGTTCCATACTTACGTAGGTCTAGGTACCACCATAATTCTTCTTCAGAAATATCTAAAACTGCCATTTTCTCTTTTAAAACATCTAAACGTTCTTCACGTTGAGAACCTCCAACCATTTCTCCAATACCTGGAAAAAGAATATCCATAGCACGAACTGTTTTACCATCTTCGTTTAAACGCATATAAAATGCTTTAATGTTTGCTGGGTAATCAAATAAAATTACGGGACATTTAAAGTGTTTTTCTACAAGGAAACGCTCGTGTTCAGACTGCAAGTCGGCTCCCCATTCTTCAATTATATAATTGAATTTTTTCTTTTTATTAGGTTTAGAATTTTTTAGAATGTCTATTGCTTCAGTATAGCTTACTCGTTTAAAATTATTATCGGTTACAAATTTTAATTTTTCAATTAAACGTAACTCACTACGTTCTGCTTGCGGCTTTGTTTTTTCTTCATCAAATAGACGTTGATCTAAGAATTCTAAATCTTCAGCATTATGCTCTAAAACGTATGAGATAACAGACTTCATGAAATCTTCTGCTAGATCCATGTTTCCGGCTAAATCCATGAATGCAACTTCAGGTTCAATCATCCAAAATTCAGATAAATGACGAGAAGTGTTAGAGTTTTCTGCTCTAAATGTTGGTCCGAATGTATATACTTTACCTAAAGACATAGCATAAGTTTCTGCTTCTAATTGCCCAGAAACCGTAAGATTTGTGTCTTTTCCAAAAAAGTTTTTAGAGTGGTCTATCGCTCCGTCTTCTGTTAATGGTGGATTTTTTTGATCTAAAGTACTTACTCTAAACATTTCTCCTGCACCTTCTGCATCACTACCAGTAATAATAGGTGTGTGCATGTAATTAAAACCATTGTCGTTAAAGTATTTATGCACAGCAAAAGATAATGCAGAACGTAAACGCATAACAGCACTAAAAGTGTTGGTACGTGTACGTAAATGAGCATTTTCTCTTAAAAACTCAAACGAATGTTTTTTAGGTTGAATAGGATATGTTTCAGGATCACTATCACCTAAAATTTCGATAGAAGAGACAACAATTTCAACGCTTTGTCCTTTACCTTGGCTTTCCACTAGTTCTCCTTTAATATGAACAGCAGCACCTGTTGTAATACGTTTTAAAGTATCTTCATCTGTATTTTCGAAATCAACAACACATTGAATATTATTAAGAGTAGAACCATCATTTAAGGCGATAAATCTTTTAGCTCTAAAGGTACGAACCCAACCTTTTGCTTCT
Source organism: Lacinutrix algicola (assembly GCF_001418085.1). Lineage (GTDB taxonomy): Bacteria > Bacteroidota > Bacteroidia > Flavobacteriales > Flavobacteriaceae > Lacinutrix > Lacinutrix algicola. The sequence continues at coordinate 155,325 of NZ_LIQH01000032.1, read as the reverse complement.
ACTTGCTGTAGCTTTGTTTCTTTTAATAATTGTGCAATTGTTAATTTTGTCATTTTTGTATTTATTAGATAGCAAATATAATTTTTTACCTCGTTTTATTATTCCGTTTCCTCAGATTTTTCATCAGAATCATTTTCAATAGGAATAATATTTATTGAAGGTTTTTTTAGTGTTTCTTTATTAGCAATACTACGTTCTAAAGATAATAATAGTGATGGTAGTAATAGTAAGTTAGATAACATAGCGAATAATAATGTTACCGAAACTAAAGCTCCTAATGCAACAGTACCACCAAAACTAGAAATAGTAAAGACTGAAAAACCAAAGAATAAAACAATAGAGGTGTAAAACATACTTACTCCAGTTTCTCTTAATGCGGCATAAACCGATTTTTTAATTTTCCAGTTATTGGCTTGTAACTCTTGTCTGTATTTTGCTAAAAAGTGAATAGTATCATCTACAGATATTCCAAAAGCAATACTAAATACTAATATAGTCGATGGTTTTATTGGGACACCTAAGTAGCCCATTAATCCAGCGGTTACAACTAATGGTAATAAATTAGGTATTAGCGATACAATAATCATTCTAAAAGAACGAAACATATAAGCCATAAACAGCGAAATAAGTAATATCGCTAGTGATAACGATAAAGCTAAATTGTTAACCAAATAAGTTGTTCCTTTTTGAAAAACTAAAGCTTTTCCTGTAATACTAACGTTGTATTTCTCTTTAGGGAAAACATTGTTTATTTTATTAAGAAGATTTTCTTCGATACGTTCCATTTTATCGGTTCCAATATCCTTCATAAATGTAGTAATACGAGCATATTGTCCGGTGGAATCAACAAAATTATTTAATAGATTGCCTTCTCCAGAGGTAGAGTTTTTAGCATAAGGTAAAATAAAGGCCTCTTCTTGTTTTGTTGGTAATTGATAATATTTAGGGTTACCATTATAGTAAGCTTGCTTAGAGTATTTAACAAGACTAACGATTGAAATTGGTCGAGATAGCTCTGGTGTTTCTGTAATTAAATCTTCAATCTGTTCCATGCGTTTTAAGGTCGTCGATTTCATAACTCCTTTTTTACGCTTAGTATCTACCATAATTTCCATTGGCATGATACCATTAAATTCCTCTTCAAAAAAGCGAATATCACTAAAGAACTCTGCATTTTTTGGCATGTCTTCTATTAAACTTCCTGAAACTTTAATTTTGTAAATACCAATAATACAAACTATTATTAAGCCTAAAGAGGTTGCATATATAGCAATACGTTTTTCTTTTACCATACGTACAGTCCAATCTACAAAACCACCAATCCATTTTTTATTTAAATGTTCTAAATGGCGTTCTTTTGGGTAAGGTAAAAAGGTGTATAAAATTGGGATGATAAGTAAGCAAAGTATAAATATGGCCAATATACTAAGTGATGCTACGACTCCAAATTCTTTTAATAATTTACTTTCTGTTATAATAAAAGTAGCAAATCCAGAGGCTGTAGTAACGTTAGTCATTAACGTAGCATTACCAACTTTGGTAATTACACGTTGTAAAGATTTTACTTTATTACCGTGTAGTTTTACTTCGTGTTGGTATTTGTTAATTAAGAAAATACAATTAGGAATTCCAATTACAATAATAAGTGGTGGAATTAATGCCGTTAAAACAGTGATTTCGTATTTTAAAAGACCGAGTATTCCCAGTGTCCACATTACACCAACGCAAACAACTATTAGAGAAATAAATGTTGCTCTAAAAGATCTGAAGAATAAAAAGAATATAAAAGATGTAATACCTAATGCGGCTAAAACAAATAGACCAATTTCATCTACAATGTTTTGAGCATTTAAAGTTCTTATGTAAGGCATTCCAGAAACACGAACATCTAGATTGTAGGTGTCTTCAAAAACCTTAACTTTTTTCATTAAAGTTTCAATTACAAAATCTTTTCTTGCTGGTGTATTTACCAAGTCTTTTTTAAGGTAAATAGCCGTTCTTACTGTTTTTGTTTCTTTATTAAATAAGAAATTATCGTAAAAAGGATATTTATTAAAAAGCTCGTCTTGAAGCACTTCTATTTGTGCAGTAGTTTTAACCGAATCTTTAATAAAAGGTTCTAAATCGAACTTTTGTTCTTTTGTGTTTTTTACAAGTTTTTGTAAATCTTTAATTGAGACAACGCTTTCTACTTCGTGTGAAGTTCTAAAACTATCTGAGAGTGCATTCCAAGCATTTAATTTTTCGACGGTAAAAAGAGTAGAATCTTTAACCCCTAAAACAATAAGATTGCCTTCTTCTCCAAAAACATCTAAAAAGTTGTTGTATTCAATATTTACTTCGTGATCGTCTGGTAATAAATTTGCTTCGGTATAAGTGAAGCGCATGTATTTCCATTGTGTACTAAATAAAATAGTAATTATTATAATGCCTAAAAGAATACCAATTTTATTACGTAAAATTAGTCTAGCCACTATGTCCCAAAATTTGGATTTTGTTTGTTTCGCCATGATGCTTTAAAAGGAGCTTCAAAGGTATGGAAAACCTATAGATTTTACGAAATTATAATGTAATATTAAAAGTGAATTTAAGAGCAATATTATCTTCTTCTTTAGGTAGGTGATATGCACCATATCGGTAAGTGAAACTTAAACCAAAACCTAGTAGTAGTTTGTTTAATTCTATGCCAGATTCTGTGTAACCACTTTTTAAAGTTCCAAAACTAACGTTTTCATGTCTTGAAACATTATTCATATTACCAACTGCATAACGTGTTATTAAAACCAGCTGTGGTTTAAAATAATTACTAATATGAAATGGTTTTACGTAGTGTTTAACTACCATGGTTGCAAATCGGTCTGAGAAGAACTCGTCGAAAAACATCGTTTCAAAACTATTAATTCCGGCTACAGAGAAACGATTTAAAATAGTTTCTTTGTTAATGTTATTTGGATATGCATGATATAAATGTGTTAATGGAGTGTCTCCATGTGCTAGGCCTAAAGAAAAAGTTCCTATGGTATGAGAATCTTTATTATGCGTAACTTTATGAATGGTTCTAAAGTCTAATTTCGAAAAATTAAAATCAGCATTCAAAACATTCTTAAAACTTTTACTGTACTGTAGAGTAAACTTAGGATAGCCATCTACTGTAGTTTTAGTTTTTCCATTTACAGTTTCATATTCTACAAAAGGACTCCATTGCAAAGCAACTTTAGCAATTGTAGTTTCAAAAGAATTGTAAGAAGTATTATTTAGAATATAGTTGTAGTCGTAAGTTGGAGTGATGTTACTAATAGCAACTTCGGTCTCTGTTATTAACTTTGGACTTATTTCGTGTTCAAGTGAAATAGCCGAAGTAATGTGCTTGTGAAATAAACTAATATTAAGTAAACGTGGTTCGAAAAAAGAGAATGTTCTTCCATCTGTTAAGAAATTAGAACTACCGGTTTCCATTAAATCGTCTGTGTAAGAAACGTTAAGCCAGCTCTTAGTTTTTTCATTTAAAAGAAAACCACCACCAAGTTTGTATTTAAAACGATGATCTCTAAATCCATATACGCCATAAGAATCTATTCTAAAGTTTTTTGAAAACTCATCATTAGTTACACCTCCTAATCCAGTTCTAAAGCCTTCATATTGATTAAACTTAACTAAATAGCGTAAGTCAAAATTCCAAAGTTTAGTAGGGAAGAAACCATTACCTATTTGCTTTAAAAGTGCACTAGACTTTGTCGAGTCTTGTGGTTTTTCGGTATCTTTTTCTGGTGTTTGCGCATTTAATGTAAATGCACAACAAAAGAAAAGCGTGTATAACCAAAGGTTGCGCATATATTATTTTAGTTGGTTTTTAATAGCTTTAGAAAGAACACTTTTAATGTTTGTTCTGTATCCAATTTCTTTAAGTACTATTTCTCCTTTTTTGTTAATTACAATACTTGTAGGATAGCTTTGTACACCATACATATTAATTACATCGTTTGCATTTGGAACTATAGTATAATTAAACTCTGTTTCGTATAAAAAATGATCTACAACACCTTCTTTGTTAAATGTTATTGCTAAAAAAACAACATCTTTATCTTCATACTCTTTTACAAGCTCATTTAGTTTTGGCATTTCTACAACACAAGGACCACATTTTGTAAACCAAAAGTTTAAAACAACCACTTTATCTTTTAATTCTGAAAGCTTAATTGTGTTTCCTTCTAAGTCTGTAACAATAAAATCAAGTGCTTTTTCTCCTTTTGCGAAATCTGCTTCAGGATTTTTTTTAATTAAAATAGGATGATTACTCTTTTTCTGAAATATTACAGATTTAATTTTCCCTTCATCGTTAGCATAAAATAATGGTTTGTAATCAGGATTAGCCATTAATTCCATATTAGACATTGGAAGAATTTCACCTTTTTCATTAAATAGTAAAACATCTGGAGTAATCATGATTTGCATGGTTTTAACCTGCTCATCTGTTAAACGTTCTTGTTTTTTAGGAATGAACTTGTAATCTTGAGTAAAACCTATTGTAGAAAACAATAAAGCACACAAGAGGAATATGGATTTTAGATAGCGCATAATTATATAAACGATAAAGTTAATAGTCCTCGTATAAAAAAAAGCGACAATTAAGTCGCTTTTAACGTTTAAACCGTCATTATTTCTTTGTCTTTGCTTGCTAAGATTTCTTCAATCCGTTTAGAGGAGGCATCTGTAAGGGTTTGTACATCTGCTTCAGCATTTTTCTGTAAATCTTCAGATACGCCATCAACTTTTTTAATATCGTTGTTAGCTTCCTTTCTTGCATTACGCACACCAACTTTAGCATCTTCAGCTTCAGATTTTGCTTGCTTTGCTAAATCACGTCTACGCTCTTCCGTTAAAGGTGGGACACTAATAATAAGTATTTCTCCATTATTCATTGGATTAAAACCTAGGTTTGCAATTTGAATTGCTTTTTCAATAGGTTGAATCATGTTTTTTTCCCAAGGCTGAACAGTAATTGTTCTACCATCTGGAGTGTTTACATTTGCTACCTGTGCTAATGGTGTTTGAGAACCGTAATAATCTACCATCACACTACCTAACATTGCAGGACTAGCTTTACCAGCACGAATATTAGAAAATTGTTTAATAAGGTGTAGGATAGCATTTTCCATAGACTCTTTAGTGCTATCTATTATAAATTGAATGTCTTCGTTCATTGTTAAAAATTTTTGTTACTACTCTGCTTTATTCAAGAATTAAGCCAAATTTTATTTAGGCTTTTAAACTTAATCAAGTGGTAGTATGTCTCTTAATTTAAATACTAAAGTAAACAATTATAGAAACTGATACAAATTTATCGATTTCTAAGGTTTTATATTACTTACTTTTTGGTAATAAACTTACCTGAGTTCCAATGTTTTCTCCAGTAACTACTTTCATTAAGTTTCCTCTTGTATTCATATCAAATACAATAATTGGTAAATCGTTTTCTTGACTTAATGTAAAAGCAGTTGTGTCCATAACTTTTAAGCCTTTACGTAAGACATCGTCAAAAGTAATATGATCAAATTTTATTGCAGTAGCATCTTTTTCTGGATCGGTATTGTAAATACCGTCTACACGAGTCCCTTTTAAAATAACATCGGCTTCAATTTCTATAGCTCTTAAAACAGCTGCAGAATCTGTAGTAAAATAAGGGTTGCCTGTTCCTCCTCCAAAAATAACTACACGTCCTTTTCGTAAATGACTCATTGCTTTTCTTCTAATAAAAGGTTCAGCAACTTCGTTAATTTTAATAGCGGTTTGTAAACGCGTTTTTACATCTGCATCTTCAAGTGCTTGTTGTAATGCTAAACCGTTTATAACAGTTGCTAACATTCCCATGTGGTCGCCTTGAACGCGATCCATTCCATTCATAGCTCCTGCAACACCTCTAAAAATATTTCCACCACCAATTACTATGGCAACTTCAATACCTTTTTCTGTTACAGCTTTAATGTCTTGTGCATATTCTGCTAGACGTTCTGGGTCAATACCATATTGGCGATTTCCCATTAGGGCTTCACCAGATAGTTTTAGGAGGATTCTTTTGTATTTCATGTTGAATGTCGCTGTGTGTTATTTTCGCTTTCGCGGAAATTTTAGTTACGCAAAATTAAGTGTTTTTAAGCATAAAAAAAACCACTAGCTCTAAAAATAGAGTAGTGGCTTTTTATAATATATATTCTTGAAAATTCCACATCAAGTGTGGAAAGACAAATTATCCTAAAGAAACACGCTTAAAAGCAGTTACTTCAACATTTTTAGATGCAACATAAGCTGCAACTGTTTGCTTTTCGTCTTTAATAAATTTTTGGTCAAGTAAACATTGTTCTTGATCTAAAGTTGTGTTATCACTAATAAAACGATCCATTTTACCTGGTAAGATATTTCCCCAGATTTTTTCTGGTTTACCTTCTGCAGCCAATTGAGCTTTAGCATCTTCTTCTGCTTTAGCCATAACTTCAGGAGTTAATTGAGCCATAGAAATATATTGAGGTACGTTTTTAAGTGTTTTACCTAAACGGCCTAATTCAATATTATCTTTTTCTATAACTGCAATTCTTGCTTCAGTTTCGTTTGCTACATAAGAAGCATCAAAACCTTTGTAAGATAAAGAAGTTGCTCCCATAGAAGCGACTTGCATTGCTACATCTTTAGCTACTGATTCTTCTGCTTGAGATAAACCAACTAATGCACCAATTTTATTAATATGAACGTAAGTACCAACGTAAGGAGCTTCTAATCTCTCGAATGCATTGATTTCTAATTTCTCACCTACAACACCAGTTTGTTCAACTAATTTTTCGGCAACTGTCATACCACCAAAGTCTGCAGCTAAGAAATCTTCTTTGTTATCAAAGTTGATAGCGATATCTGCAAATTGTCCAGCTAATGCTAAGAAAGATTCGTTTTTACCAACGAAATCTGTTTCACATCCTAATACAATAGCAACACCAACAGTATTGTCTGCATTAATTCTTGTAACAGCAGCACCTTCAGAAGAATCTCTGTCAGCTCTCTTTTCTGCAACTTTTTGACCTTTTTTACGTAATACGTTGATTGCTTCATCAAAATCACCTTTAGCTTCCACTAAGGCTTTTTTACAATCCATCATACCTGCACCAGTAGCTTTTCTTAATTTGTTTACTTCTGCTGCTGAAATTTTTACATCACTCATAGTAAATATAATTTAAAAAAGTCGTTTAATTAATTTCTGTTAGGAAAGAACTAAACGACTTTATTTGTAATAATTTTATTGTTTTATTCTTCTTCTTCGTTAGCTGCTGCTTTTTCAGTTTTAGCTGGAGCCGCTTTTTCAACTTTAGCTTCAGTTTTACCTTCTGCTTTAGCATCTTTTTCAGCTTTACGCGCATTTAATCCACCAGTGATAGCTTCAGTAACATGCGTTAAAATTTTATCGATCGATTTAGAAGCATCATCATTTGATGGTATAACGTAATCTACTTGACGTGGATCAGAGTTAGTATCTACCATTGCAAAAATAGGAATGTTTAATTTCTGTGCTTCTTTAATCGCGATATGCTCACGTTTAATATCTACAACAAACAAAGCTGCTGGAAGACGAGTCATGTCAACAATAGAACCTAAATTCTTTTCTAACTTAGCTCTTAAACGGTCAACTTGTAAACGTTCTTTTTTAGATAAAGTTAAAAATGTTCCATCTTTCTTCATTCTATCAATAGTAGCCATCTTCTTGATTGCTTTTCTAATAGTAATAAAGTTAGTTAACATTCCACCAGGCCATCTTTCTGTGATAAAAGGCATGTTAATACCTCCCGCTTTTTCAGCGACGATGTCTTTTGCTTGTTTTTTTGTAGCTACAAATAAGATTTTACGACCAGAGGCTGCGATTTTCGCTAAAGCTTCTCCAGCTTCGTCCATCTTAGCTGCTGTTTTATATAAATTGATAATATGGATACCGTTACGTTCCATATATACGTAAGGAGCCATGTTTGGATCCCACTTACGTGTAAGGTGACCGAAGTGTACACCTGCTTCAAGTAATTCTTTTACTTCTACTGCCATTTTGTAATAGTTTACGTTCTGTTGAATTAGCAATAATTAAGTGGTCATTTATTAAAATTCGCCTTAATTATTTAGATGCTAGACTAAATCCTGTGCTTTAGTTTTAAAGACACTAGGACAACAATAACTGTTTTATTTTTTTGTGATTTCAACACTATTGAAAAAGTGAAAAACAAATTTCCAATACTGTTGAAGGATAATATTAACGTTTCGAGAATTGGAATTTCTTACGGGCTTTCTTCTGTCCGAATTTCTTACGTTCCACCATTCTTGGGTCTCTAGTTAATAAACCTTCTGGCTTTAATACTAATCTATGTTCAGCATCTATTTCGCACATTGCACGAGAGATTGCTAAACGGATAGCTTCAGCTTGACCAGTGATACCACCACCAAATACATTTACATTAATGTCAAAAGTCTCCTCGTTGTTAGTTAATACTAACGGTTGGTTTACTTTGTACTGTAACGTTGCTGTATCGAAGTAGTCTTTAATGTCTTTTTTGTTAATCGTGATGTTTCCTTTACCTTCTTTTAGGTAAACACGAGCAACTGCCGTTTTACGACGACCAATTTTGTGTAATACTTCCATTACTTGAATTCGTTTAAGTTAATTACTGTAGGCTTTTGCGCTTCGTGAGCGTGCTTAGTTCCTGTAACAACAGTTAAATTTCTGAAAAGTGCTGCTCCTAATTTGTTTTTAGGTAACATTCCTTTTACAGATTTCTCTACTAATCTTGACGGATCTTTTCCGAACAATTCAGTAGCAGTTAAACTTCTTTGACCACCTGGGTAACCTGTGTGACGAATGTACGATTTGTCATTCCACTTGTTTCCAGTTAAGATGATTTTTTCTGCATTGATAACGATTACGTTATCTCCACAATCAACGTGAGGTGTGAAGCTTGGCTTGTGCTTACCTCTTAAAAGTCTTGCGACTTGAGAGCACATACGCCCTAAAGTTTGACCATCAGCATCAATTAAAACCCACTGCTTATCGACAGTAGCTTTATTGGCTGAAATGGTTTTGTAGCTTATTGTATCCACAATTTTTAAATTTTATAATTAAACATTCCTCTCTTAAAAAGAGTTTGCAAATTTACGACAATCTTATTGATTACCAAATAGTATGGCGTATTTTATTTGATAACTTTGTTCATATGTTTTGCAGCTTTGTTAATTACCTTCTCATTTTTGAAAACCAACTGTTTATAACTGCATCGTATTGTTTATTTCTTAGTTAAAAGATAAAACAGCATACTATAATAGGACAATTGTTTTTTATTTATATAAAAAGATACCTCATAATTTTAAGCTAAAGCCTTTTATAATAATAGATAAGAGTCATTTTTTGTCTATTTTTGCAGCGTTATGCAAGAATTAAAACTTTCAGATTGGTTACCTACCACTAATAAAGAGGTGAAAATACGCGGATGGGAAGCACTAGATGTTATCCTGTTTAGTGGTGATGCTTATGTAGATCACCCAACGTTTGGTCCAGCAGTTATTGGACGTATGTTAGAAAGTTTTGGCTTGCGTGTTGCAATTGTTCCACAACCTAACGTTAAAGACAATCTTCAGGATTTTGTGAAAATGGGTAAACCAAAATTGTTTTTTGGTGTTACTGGTGGTTGTATGGATCCTATGATTAGCAACTATAATGCTAATAAAAAGAAAAGAGATAAAGATGCCTATACTCCAAATGGAGACATTGGCTTTAGACCAGATTATGCCACTTCTGTATATTCTAAGATATTAAAAGAGAAATGGCCAGATACTCCTGTTTTAATTGGTGGTATTGAAGCATCGTTACGTCGTGTAACACATTACGATTTTTGGAGCGATAAATTAATGCCTTCTATTTTAGAAACTTCTAAAGCAGATATGCTAGTTTACGGTATGGGTGAGCAACCTTTACGAGAAGTTGTACGTTTATTAGAAAGAGGAGTGCCTTTTAGTAGCATAAATACAGTATTACAAACGGCTGTTCTATTAGATAAAGACGAAGCAATACCTAAAAATGCAAATTGGGAAGATGTAGAAATTGTATCGCATGAAGTATGTTTAAAGGATAAGAAGAAATACGCTTCTAACTTTAAAGTAATCGAGCAGGAGTCTAATAAATTGGCAGCAAGACGTATTTTTCAGAAAGTAGGTGATAAAACCTTGATGATAAATCCGCCTTATCCAACGATGACGGAAGCCGAAATTGATGCCTCTTTCGATTTACCATATACACGTTTACCACATCCAAAATATAATAAAAGAGGACCAATTCCTGCGTTCGAAATGATAAAGTTCTCCATTAACATCCATAGAGGTTGTTTTGGTGGTTGTAGCTTTTGTACCATTTCGGCACATCAAGGAAAGTTTATTGCCTCTCGTAGTCAAGAATCTATTTTAAAAGAAGTAGATACTGTGGCTAATATGCCAGATTTTAAAGGCTATTTGTCTGATATTGGTGGACCAAGTGCCAACATGTACCAAATGAAAGGTAAAGTACAATCTATTTGCGACAAGTGTGTGGCACCTTCTTGTATTTCACCAGTAATCTGTAGTAATTTAGATACGTCACATAAGCCATTAACCGAATTGTATCAAGCGGTAGATAAGCATCCAAAGGTTAAAAAATCGTTTATAGGTTCAGGTATTAGGCATGATATGTTAGTGCCAGAATTTAATAAAAATGCAGATCCAAAAGAATTAGATGCTTATACTGAAGAAGTAATGACTAAGCACGTTTCTGGTAGACTAAAAGTAGCACCAGAACATACTAGTGATCCTGTTTTAAAACTAATGCGTAAGCCATCGTTTAAATACTTCCATAAGTTTAAAGAACGTTTCGATAAAATTAATGTCGCTAAGAAATTAAAGCTTCAATTAATACCATACTTTATATCTAATCATCCTGCATGTGAGGTTGAAGATATGGCCAACCTAGCTGCCGAGACTAAAGATCTTGGTTTCCAGTTAGAGCAAGTACAAGGTTTTACACCAACACCAATGACGGTGGCGACTGTAATTTATTATAGTGGTTACCATCCTTACACGCTTAAAAAAGTAAATACACCAATTTCGCAAAAAGAGAAAGACGAGCAACATCGTTTTTTCTTCTGGTATAAAGACGAAAATAAAGCGTGGATAAAAAAGACGTTAAACAAATTAGGTCGTGAAGATTTACTAAAAGTACTACTTCCGGATAAAGACGATAAATGGCGTAAAAACAAACCTAAAGGTGATGCTAAAAACACCTTTAATGATGCTGTGCCTAATGTTCCTTTTAATCAAAGGAAGAATAAGGCTAAGTTTAAGTCTAAAAATAAGAGACGTTAGTCTCTACATTTCAACAAAATAATTTAATAGTACGTCTTGCTAATATCATTATTACGCAATTCAATTTAACGCATACATACCTATGATTTCTGATATAATTATAAACAAACCAGCACCTTTTTTACCAGAACAGCCTTTAGTGCAGTTTAATCGCTCTATAAACCTTAATCGTACGATTAAAGGATTAGAAGCTGGTAAGCCTGTAATGATAACAGAATTTTACAGTAATGGTCTAGACTTGCTTAAAGCGTTACATAAGCATCTGCAAGGTAAGTATCCTAACGAGACTTTCCAGGAGCAGCGCGATTACCGTTTGGCTTATAAAGAACTGGCGAAGCTTATTTATATAAAAATTGTAGATCATAAATTAACGGTTAAAAAAGCACCAGCTATTGGTTGGTTAGAAGAATTATATCCAGAGGATACTAATTTTTTATTACCATTTACTAAAGTGCAAGGTCTTAATAGTGCTTGGCAATGGCATAAAAACGGCATTATTTTACCTGTGTTAAGAAATAAAATTCATCCGTATTACGGTGTGTATTTTCCAACACGTTTCGATCATTTAATACTGTTCGATAATTGGTTAAAAAGATATGAAGGTCCTAAAAAGTCTGCAATAGATGTTGGTATCGGTAGTGGTGTGTTATCATTTCAAATGGTAAAACATGGTTTCCAGAAAGTGTTTGGTACAGATACTAACCCAAATGCTATTGTTGGTTTAACCAAATCTATGGGAGAAACAAAAATGTCTCGTAAAATAGAACTTGATTTTGCACCTCTTTTTGGTAAGTTTGAAAAGCAAACCGAATTAATTGTTTTTAATCCGCCTTGGTTACCTGCGTCTCACGATTTAGATAAAAACGACGAAGCTATTTATTATAACGATACTTTGTTTCCTGAGTTTTTTGCGGAAGCTAAAAAACGATTATTACCAGAAGGAAAGCTTGTTGTTATATTTTCTAATATTGCTGAAATTACCGATGTTGAAAGTGAACATCCTATTAAAAAGGAATTGGCTGAAGGTGGCCGTTTTAAATTAGAAAACTGCTTAACACGTAAAGTAAAACTGGCTTCAGATAAAACAAAGCGCGATCAAAATTGGCGTGCTGAAGAAGAAGTGGAGCTTTGGGAATTGGTTAATGCTTAAACCTAAGGTTGCTCATTTTTTACTAAGCACAGGCTAGTGCTAAAAAAATAAAGTAGCGGAGACTTTTAGTTTTTTATGTAGATAATTTTGATTAAATTTTAATTCAATATTTTTAATACTATGAAAAAACGACTTCAAATAATTAATGCTTTTGCTTTTGTTTGTGTTATTGTAATGAACTATTTATCCAACACAGGTTTATTAAATAACACCACTATTGGTGAAGTGTCTAAAGATTATAATACTTTATTTACACCAGCAGGTTATGCGTTTTCTATTTGGGGAATCATATATTTAATGGTTTTAGGATTTGTTATTTACCAAGGACGTAGCCTTTTTGTAAACGTAAGAGACGATGCTTTTGTGCTTAAAACAGGTTGGTGGTTTTTACTGTCTTGTATTGCTAATATATTATGGATTGTAACCTGGATTTATGGTTACACGCTGTTGTCTTCTGTTTTTATTTTTATACTACTAGTCTCGTTAATACAAATAGTGCTTAAAAACAGCATGGAATTGGTAGACGAACCCATTTCTGTGATTCTTTTTTTATGGTGGCCTTTTGTAATTTATAGTGGTTGGGTTACGGTAGCAAGTATTGCAAACGTCTCTGCAGTTTTAGTAAAATACAATTGGGATGGTTTCGGTCTGTCTCCAACCGTTTGGACTATTTTACTTATTGGTATCGCAATGGTAATAAACTTAATGATTACTTGGACACGTAACATGCGCGAATTTGCTCTTGTTGGTGCTTGGGCTTTAATTGCTATTTACGTAGCTAATACTGATGTTAATACTACTGTAGCGTATACCGCTGCAATTGGTGCTGCTATTTTAATAATTAGCAGTTTTACACATGCTTTTAAAAACCGAAAAACGAATCCTGCTATTAAGTGTGTGGAGTATTTTAGGGGAGAGTAGTTTGTTGAAGTTGATTTTTCTATTCTCTGCTATAAAATTTTAGAATAAAAAATAAATCAAAAGACTTCAAATAATTCAAAAATAATTTCATAAATTTGTAACCAATACATAAGGTTGCATAATATGGTTATTAAAAATTACTATTCTATTTCTGAAGCTGCTGAATTATTAGGTAAAACTACTGACACTCTAAGAAGATGGGATAAAAACGGTACACTTGAGGCTTTAAGAGAACCCATAAGCAAGTATCGAATATACAAAAAAGAGGATATCAATAATTTGATAAAACCATTATTTGATAATCTTGAAGAAGTCATTGATAATTCTGAAAAACCGATTAAAGAATTTAAAGTTTTAGAGCTATTTGCGGGAGCTGGAGGTTTAGCGATTGGTCTTGAAAAAGCAGGAATAAAATGTGCTGCTTTAAACGAAATTGATAAATGGGCTTGTCAAACTTTAAGAGAAAATAGGCCAAATTGGAACGTTTTAGAAGGAGATATTAAATCTTTTAGTTTTGAAGAATTTAAAGGAGAGGTTGATATTGTTACAGGCGGTTTTCCTTGTCAGGCCTTTAGTTATGCAGGGAAAAAATTAGGTTTAGAAGATGCAAGAGGAACTTTGTTTTATGAATTTGCTCGTGCTGTAAAAGAAGTCAATCCTCCAATTTGTATTGGCGAAAATGTAAAAGGCTTGCGTTCTCACGAAAAAGGTGAAACGCTTAAAGGAATGCTATCAATTCTTGACGAGATTGGTTATAACGTTGTTCCTGTTGAGGTTTTAAAAGCTATTAACTACAAAGTACCACAAAAGCGCGAACGTATAATTTTGGTTGGTATTAGAAAAGATATTGATATTAAATATGAATATCCAAAACCGTATCAAACTATCTATAATTTATCTGATGCATTAAAGAAAGGAAAGCTTTATAATTCTGATGTTCCAAAATCTGAAGGTTCAAAATATCCTGAACATAAAAAAGTAGTTTTAGATTTAGTGCCACCAAAAGGCTATTGGAGAGATTTACCATTAGACTTACAAAAGGAATATATGGGAAAAAGCTTTTATTTAGGTGGAGGAAAAACGGGAATGGCTAGACGTATTGGTTGGGATGAACCTAGTTTAACTTTAACGTGTAGTCCTGCTCAAAAGCAAACTGAAAGATGCCATCCAGATGAAACAAGGCCTTTTACTGTTCGTGAGTATGCTCGAATTCAAACCTTTCCAGACGACTGGAAATTTATTGGTTCTGTTTCACAGCAATACAAGCAAATAGGAAATGCTGTGCCTTGTAATTTGGGTACAGAAATAGGGTATTCTATTATTAAGTTTTTAAATGATTATCATTCGAGCTTATCAAAACCTAAATAATGATTGTAGTTTTCGAAAGTGATTTCGTCTAAAATTGACCTTTTTGACTTGTTTGAACTATTTGTAATTTCTTCAAGAGCTGAGGTTGATTCAACATCTTTGCTGTCTTTCATTTTTATAAAATCTGAAATTGCTTTAGGAAGTACTTTGTATAATTCGAAAAAAGCATTTTCTCTTCCGCTTAATAATTTATAAAATTGGTCACCTGAAATCATATTTACTCGACTATGACTGTATTCTTTTCCATTTATAATTCCACTCCATTTTTTTATAAAGCACTTTTTGGCTAAGACTTGTACTAAATAACATTCGGCTTGTTTATTATCATCAGCAAAACGTGCGAGTTTTTGGAATGCTGCTTCTGCTGAAGAGCTACTCATTGTATTGTGTTTGTTCTTGATTTCAGCAAATAGAGTATCGTCTTTGGCTTTTACGTCGTATCCACTAAGTTTACCAATTTCAAAGCCTTTAATTCCTCCTAAAATTTCTTCGTGAAATGTTCCGATAAAATTATTAATAGATTTATCTATTTGACGACTAATTTCTGTTTTAATGAGTGTTTCTTCATCTAACTCGTTAAATTTAGAATCAAAAGTCATTTTAATGGTATCAACTTTATTTTTGTAAAACTTTTTCGTGTCTACTCCAGACTTAGCTGAGATATAAGAATTGTTGAGGTTTTCAATACATTTTAAAAGATGTTCGTCTGAAATGTATTTTAAATATTTATTAGCCATGGTTGTATTATTCTAATAGCAAGTTAATAAAACTAAAATATCTTTTTTGAGTATATGAAAATAAATTTTTTATTACTTTTAAAAAAACGAATTTTATGTCAAAATTTTTACCAAATCTACCAATAGAAAATTTAACATCTGAAAATGATTATCTTGGAATCATAGATAAAGGAGAGATAATTAAAACTTTTTTACATAGTAATAAATATCAATTCTGAGAAATTAAAATGTATTCTCTTTATGGAGAATGGGGAAGTGGGAAAAGTACTCTAATGAAATATCTTGAAAAAGAATTAAAAGGAGATTTTAACACGTTCTTTTTTGAAGCATGGGAATTCTAAAGTGATTCAAACTTATCATTATCATTGTTAGAATATGTAATGAAGAAGAGTCAAGATTCAACAGAAGAAGCTTTTGGAGAAATAATTAAAATTGCATCAATGTTATTTAGAGGTTTTTCTCGTTCTGTTAGAATTTCTATGCCTGGATTAAGTATAGATGGCAATAAGATTGTTGAATCTTTGGAAGATGAACCAGATGCTACCTTTTTAGAACTAAAAAATAGTTTCAAGACTGAATTTATTAGATGGGAAGATAATAAAACACCGAGTAAACAAAAAAGCTTTAATATTGTATTTATTGACGATTTAGATAGATGTGAGCCTGAGAACGTTCTTAATTTATTGTCAGCATTAAAATTATTTTTCACCTATGGTAAAAAAACTATTTTCTTTTGTGGTATTGATAAAAAGGCAGTAAAAGAAGCTGTAAAAACCAAATACGGTGAAGTTGTAAAGGCAAACGAGTATTTAGAAAAGATTTTTGATATTTCTTTTACAATGCCTGAGTATAAGAATATATTAAAACTAGTTGATCAATATTTTGATAAAAGAGAAGACGATGCTATCAAAGGTAGTATTAGTGAAAATATTTCATTTTTTTTTGAAGCTATTAAATTTACTAACCCAAGAAGAGTAAAAAAAGTTTTAAACAAGCTTCAGTTATTAAGGAGCGTTATAAATAATAACTTGAATCATGGAGGAAATAAAAATATCACTAATATTTATTCTGATAAAACGGGTAATTATTTGGAGACTATTCTTACAATTTATCTTATTATACTCCATGAATTTCATCCAACTTCTTATGAAAAAGTTTTTGACATTAAAGCCAAAGAAATGCTCTTGTTAAGAGCTGTTAAAGGCGTAACTGGTAGTGCTCACTATAAAGTAAAGATTGAAGGTCTTATGAAAAAAGATATTGTCAATAAACCTCTAAATTCTTTATCATTGGATAGAGGTCAACTAGAGGATTTAATTTTTGTTTTTGCTCCTGATAATATTGAATTATTTAATACTCCTTCATTTAATATGGGGCATTATCTTGGACATAAATTAAAAAAAGAAACTATTGAATCAAGATTTTTGGATTATTTAATTAATAATCCAAGAATAGTTTCTAATTCAAATGAATTCTCTGAAATTTCATTTATTGAGATGAAGGAAATGGTGAAATTGTTCCTCTAATGCGCCTCCAACCAATTCAACCCAACATCCATCTCGACATCCAACGGAACTTCCATTACAAAAGCACTCTCCATTTCTGTTTTAATCAATGTTTTCATGTCTTCAAGTTCAGGTTTAAAAACATCAAAAACCAATTCATCATGCACTTGCAGTAGCATTTTAGTTTTATAATTACCAGCTTCTAGTTTGTTATAGATGTTAATCATGGCAATTTTAATAATATCTGCAGCAGAACCTTGTATAGGTGCATTTACAGCATTACGCTCTGCAGCACCACGCACAATAGCGTTGGCAGAATTAATATCTTTAAGATAACGCCTTCTATCTAAAACCGTTTTTACATAACCATTATCGCGTGCAAAATCGACTTGTTCGCTCATGTATTGTTTCAGTTTTGGGTAAGTTTCGTAATAGGTATCAATAAGCTCTTTGGCTTCACCACGCGATAAATCGGTTTGGTTACTTAATCCAAAAGCAGACACACCATACACAATCCCGAAGTTTACGGTTTTGGCATTACTACGTTGCTCACGAGTAACTTCGTCTAAAGGCACATTAAATACTTTAGCAGCGGTAGAAGCATGAATATCTTCTCCGTTTTTAAAGGCTTCAATCATGGTTTCCTCTTCGCTTAAAGCAGCAATAATACGCAGTTCTATTTGGCTATAATCGGCAGCTAGTAAAGTGTACTCCTCACTACGTGGAATAAAGGCTTTACGCACTTGACGACCACGTTCGGTACGAATAGGAATGTTTTGCAAGTTAGGATTGTTACTACTTAAACGACCTGTAGCCGCAACGGTTTGCATATAATCTGTGTGCACACGACCTGTAGAAGGTTCCACTTGTAATGGTAAAGCATCCACATACGTGCTTTTTAGTTTTGCTAAACCACGATATTCTAAAATATCTCTAATAATTTCGTGCTCTTTTGCTAAAGCAGATAAAATATCTTCTCCAGTTTTATATTGTCCGGTTTTGGTCTTTTTAGGTTTGTCTACAAGCTTTAGTTTTTCGAAAAGGATGATTCCTAATTGTTTTGGTGACGCGATATTAAATTCTTTGCCGGCAACCTCGTAAATTTTGGCAACTAAAGTGTCGATGTCTTTGTTTAGGTCTTCCGCTAACCCATTTAAAAAAGGTACATCTAAATTAATACCTTCAAGTTCCATAGCCGCTAGGACGCGTACTAAAGGTACTTCGATATCTGTAAACAGTTTTTTAGTATTGGCTTCGCCTAATTCTTTTTCAAAATGCTCTTTTAGTTGTAATGTAATGTCCGAATCTTCAACCGCATATTCGGTTTGTTTGTCTAACGGAACATCTCGCATCGACAATTGATTCTTTCCTTTTTTACCAATTAAGTCCACAATAGGAACTGGTGTGTAGTTTAGGTACGTTTCTGCCAAGATATCCATATTATGGCGCATGTCTGGATTTATTAAATAATGCGCTAACATGGTATCGAACAACTTTCCTTTTACTTGCACGTTATATTTTGCTAATACTTTAATATCGTATTTTAAATTCTGACCAATTTTCTGAATGTTTTCGGCTTCGAAAAAACATCGTAATGTTTCGATAATAGCCTGTGCTTCTTCTTTGTCTTCTGGAAAAGGTAAATAGAAACCTTTACCAACTTCCCATGAAAAGGCGATACCAACCAACTCTGCAGTTAACGGATTTAAACCTGTAGTTTCCGTATCGAAACACACAGCCGTTTGGTTCATTAAATTTTTAATAAACAGTTTGGTTCCCATGCCTGGTGCTACACTTTGGTAGAAGTGAGCGTAGGTTGCAATGGTTTTTCTTGCCGAAGCGTTTTCTGTTGTCGCTTCCGCGGAAGGACTCTCGCCTCCAAACAAATTAAATTGTCCTGCGCCAGCACTTTCGGCTTCTTTAGGTGTTACTTTTATTTCTTTTTTAACTGAAGTGTCTGCTGTTGCAGTTGCAGGAGCACCAGAGGTAAATGTTTTATTAAAATTATCGATGAGTCTTCTAAACTCTAATTCTTGAAAAATTTCTGTCACTTTTGGAATATCTGGTTCAGACATTTCAAAATTTTTGGCATCAAAAGTCACCGGAACATCTAGCATAATAGTGGCTAGTTTTTTAGATAGTAAACCCAATTCTTGATTGGCTTCTATTTTTTCTTTCATTTTACCTTTAAGCTCATGCGTATTGGCAAAAAGATTTTCCATGGTGCCATAAGCGGCTAAAAACTTCTTGGCTGTTTTTTCGCCAACGCCTGGTAATCCTGGAATATTATCACTGGCATCACCCATCATGCCTAAAAAGTCGATAACTTGTAAAGGATCGGTAACTGCAAATTTCTTTTGTACTTCTGGTATGCCCCAAGTTTCGTAGCCTCCACCAAACATTGGTCTGTACATAAATATGTTTTCGCTTACTAACTGCGCAAAATCTTTATCTGGTGTTACCATAAACGTTTGGTAACCTTCTTTCTCTGCTTGTTTCGCTAAGGTTCCAATAATATCATCGGCTTCGTAACCTGCTTTTACTACAATAGGAATATGCATGGCTTTTAAAATATCCATGATATAAGGAATGGCTGTTTTAATGCCTTCGGGTGTTTCGTCTCTATTGGCTTTGTAAGCTTCGAATAGCTCTACGCGGTCTGCACTTCCGCCTTTATCGAAACAAACGGCTAAATGGTCTGGTCTTTCACGTTTAATAACGTCTAATAATGAGTTCATAAAACCCATAATTGCTGAG
This sequence comes from Lacinutrix algicola, assembly GCF_001418085.1. Taxonomy (GTDB): domain Bacteria; phylum Bacteroidota; class Bacteroidia; order Flavobacteriales; family Flavobacteriaceae; genus Lacinutrix; species Lacinutrix algicola. The sequence continues at coordinate 135,484 of NZ_LIQH01000032.1, read as the reverse complement.
GTATCTTCTCCTTTAGAGTTTATTCTCGGATTTTTTATAAAGGCATAGTAGCCACGGAAAATTAATGCGAAAGCATCAACTAAAAACACACGTTTATTATCTGACATAATTGGAATTTTGATAGAATACCAAAACTACAAAACTTAACGCAGGTTTAGTTGTTTTTTTATTAACATGACGTCTAAATGAAACAAGCATTTTGTTTTACTAATGGCTTTTTAATTAAATAGGATTATTAGTATATAATTTATTTAGGTCTACTGTAATTCATGCTAAATACAGATCTGTTATTATTCTTGTTTTAAAAAGAAGAAATAGGTGTTTGTTGTTTAGGACATTTAGGCTTCTTAATTTTAGTGTTTTGCTCTTAAACTAAACGTTTAACAAATTAGTAAGATAACTCGGTTTTACAATTAATATATTTACACCAAAAATTGATTTTATGTTGCGTTGGATTATTCTTGTTTTAATTATACTGGTATTAGATTTCTATGCTTTTCAGGCTGTTAGAACACTTACCAAAAATTACATGTTTTATATTGTTTATTGGTTTGCGAGTGCTTGTGTTATAGGCAATTTTGTTTATCGTTATTCTAATTTTGTACGTGGAGAAAGCTTTACGCATGAGCATGGTTATGCAGTCGCTTTTTTGTTTATGCTTTTTATACCAAAACTGATTTTGATACTCTTTATGTTTGGTGAGGATATTGTGAGAGGCGCTTTAAGTTTAGTTAATAAAGTGTATAAATCTAGCCCAGAAGACATTGCGTATTCTACAAGTAGACGTGGTTTTGTTTCTAAAATAGCATTAGGCTTGGCGGCAATTCCTTTTACCTCAATTATTTACGGTGTTTTTAAAGGAAAGTATAATTACAAAGTAATAAAACATGCGCTTTATTTTGAAGATTTGCCAGCCGCTTTCGATGGCTATACTATTACGCAAATTAGTGATGTGCACTCAGGAAGCCTAGAGAGTAAAGAGAAGATTTCTTATGGAATAGACTTAATTAACGAGCAAGAGAGTGATGCTATTCTGTTTACTGGAGATTTAGTGAATACTAAGGCAGAAGAAATGAATAGTTGGATTGATACCTTTAAACAGTTAAAAGCTAAAGATGGAAAGTTTGCTGTCATGGGAAATCATGATTACGGTTATTATGCTTATGGAAGTGATGAGGACTCAAATAAAGAAAATCAGCGTCAATTAGAAGAAGTGCACCGTAAATTAGGTTTCGATTTAATAATGAATGACAACCGAAGAATAGAGCGAAATGGACAGGCTATTAATATTCTTGGTGTTGAGAATTGGGGAGCATCGAAACATTTTCCAAAGCGAGGAAGCTTAAAAGAGGCAACCAAGACTATTGGAGAGAATGATTTTAATGTTTTAATGTCTCATGATCCTTCTCATTTTGATTATACCGAAATGGAGCTTAATAAAACCGACCTAAATAAACACGATATCATAACAGATGAAACCAATATTGTTGACTTCGAAAAGCATATTCATTTAACTTTAGCAGGACATACACATGGAATGCAATTTGGTATCGAAGTGCCATCTTTAGGTATTAAATGGAGTCCTGTTAAGTATCGCTATCCTAAATGGGCAGGAATGTACGAAGTTGCAGGTAAGTTTTTACATGTAAACAGAGGTTTTGGATATTTAGCGTTTCCAGGACGTATAGGTATTTGGCCCGAAATTACTGTGATTACACTTAAAAAGGGCACGAAAGTTGCTTAGATTTAAGTTATAAAAAAAGAGGTAAATCTATAAGTTGTTAAAATATTGTAGATTTACATTAACGATGTTAAACTAATACTTTAAATAATGTCAAAATTTGGAGAATTAATCGATGTAAAAATTCCAGTTTTACTGGATTTCTTTACAGAGTGGAATGAACAATCAACAGCTATGCATCCGGTACTTCGTGATGTTGCAGCTGCACTTGGTGATAAAGCTAGAGTGATTAAGATTGATGTAGATAAAAATAAAGAGTTATCTGATGCTTTACGCGTAAAAAACTTACCAACTTTAATTATTTATAAAGATGGCGAGATGAAATGGAGGCAAAGTGGTGAGCAGGATGCAAACACACTAATAGCTTTAATTAAAGACTTTGTTTAAGCGCTAATAGCTTTAAAAATATAACCTTTTTTGCTAAAATGCTCTAATACCTTTGGCAATGCATACATCATGTTTCTTGATGCTTTGATGCTATCATGAAACACTATTATGTTGTTTTTTGCAGATGCTTTGTTAATTACATTTTTTAAACATTGCTCTTTAGATATTTTTTGTTCCCAATCGAAAGCAACAACACTCCACATAATTATTTTATAGCCTAATTTTATAACGGCTTTACCTTGGCTTTTTTTTAATTGCCCGTAAGGTGGTCTAAATAGGCTAAGCTTAATTTTGGTATTAGCTAATTCTTTATTAATTATAGTTTCAGCTTTAATAACATCTTCTATATATGTTTTTGTTGAGGTTTTCCAACCTTTTACATGGTCTTGCGTGTGGTTTCCTATGGTATGCCCATCTTTTAAAACAGCATTAAACAGTTCTGGATGCTTATTAACATTATTACCAATACAAAAAAAAGTAGCTTTAGCATTGTATTGCTTGAGCGTATTTAGTGTCCATTGTGTTATTTCTGGAGTAGGACCATCATCAAAAGTAAGATATAAAACCTTGTCTTTAGACGAAAAATCCCAAACATAGTTTGGGAATATTCGTTTAATAAATTGCGGTATTTTAGCAGGAGTAAATCTCATCTTTATTCTGCAATTTCCGGATCAATAGGCTCTGCAATAGGAATACTACTGTCTCTATTTATATCGCGTTCTTCTCTAAGTTGAGGTGCATCGTTTGGAAATAACCTGCTAAAGAGTTTTTCATAGTTATTAAAATTTAAAAATTCTTTTTCAGCAAAATCCTCGTCATACTTTACTAACACGATTATTAAAGCTCTATAGCGTTCTAAATCTGTAATAATTTGTTGTCCGTTTTTAATTTGGTTATCAAGAGTTAACTCGCTATAATACGTTAAAGTTTCTTGGTATTTAACAGCAACATCTTGATACAATTGTCTTGCCTTTTCTTTAGAGCCTACTTCGTAGTAACCGCTAATGTATGGTTCTAGTAAAGTGTAATAGCCAAACTTATCTACAGGCATATTCTCCATGGCAATATCTGCTATGTTTTCAGCTTTGTCTAGTTTTTCTTCTTGAATAAGTTTTTCCATTAAACGCGCAAGATTACCTCTGTAAGTAATAGAGTTTTTACGTGTCTCTGGATCATGGTAAATGTCATCACTACCACTATTTCCCCAATCCCAAGCTTTAACTTTGTTGTACATAAATTCACTGTCTACTCGTCCCATATCAAAAGGATTAGCACGGTCTGTAGGTGTTTTTATTGGTACCAGCTTGTAAACCATTCCATCAAGTTGTAAGTAGTCTTTCATCCAGATGTAATCGTCTTCACCAAAAGCACCACCTGTAAAGTAGATAGGGCGTTTCCAGTCGTTATTACCAACAATGTCTAGCATTAGTAAACGTTGTTTGTAAATAGCACTTTCTTCAATTTTAATGTCAATATGGTCAACAATAGAAGCAGCGTCTTTTTCTTTTACTATGCCATATTTAATGGCGTTCTCTTTATTAACTGGAATACGAATGTTTTCTACAGGAAAATAATTAGTATTTAATAATTGTGAAGGATATTGTTCTATATCCTCTTCTTGTAGTTGGATTATGCGCTTAAACTTTGTTTTAGGGTTGTCACTTGATACAAAATCTAAAAATTCTTTAATAGAAAGCGTATCACGACTAAACGTAGGTTTAGCTTCTTCCGTTTTAGGGTCTACATAATAGGTGCGTTTCATTATATAATCTCGCGTACCATATTTGTATTGATCGTGTGTTAACTGAGAAGGAATCGGGTCACTTTCGTAAGCTTTACGCTTCATTTGGTCTATATACCAATCAGTTTGGAATAAACTAGTGTTAACTACACGAACGTCTGTTCTATAATTTTCGATTTCTTGAGCATACCAAAGTGCGAATGTATCATTATCTCCAATAGAGAATAGTATTGCATTTTCTCCACAAGAATCTAAGTACTTTTTAGCCATAGATAAAGCGGTGTATTTTCCAGATCTATCGTGGTCGTCCCAATTGTTTACTGCTAAAATTAAAGGTGCAATTAGTAAGCAAATTCCAGTAACGGCTAATGGTAATGCAGAACTTTTTACTTTGTTCTTGAAGAATTCAAAAATACCATACACACTAAATCCTATCCAAATTGCAAATACGTAAAAGGAACCAACTACAGAGTAGTCACGTTCACGAGGTTCAAATGGTCTTACATTGGTGTATACTTGTATTGCAATTCCAGTAAAGAGGAAGAACACTAAGAGTACCCAAAAGGTTTTTTTGTCTTTATTGAATAAGAAAAACAGACCAATAAGCCCTAGTATTAAAGGGAGGAAAAAATAGGTGTTTCTTGCTTTGTTGTTTTTTACATCGCTTGGTAAATTATCCTGAGACTGTCCTAAGTGCCAAGCATCGAATGCGTCGATACCACTTATCCAATTTCCATGATCGTTGTATTCTCCTTGAATATCGTCTTGTCTTCCTGTGAAATTCCACATAAAGTAACGCCAGTACATATAACCTAATTGGTATTGAAACAGGTAAATTGTATTGTCTATAAAAGAAGGTTTTTCAATATTTAAATACTCTTGACCATATTGTTTTAAAAATCTGTGGTAACCTTCGTAGTCAACATTGTTTTTATTAACTTCAGCTCTAAACTGATTAATAAAAGCAATATCTTTTTGTATTCTTGGACTTAAAGCTGTGTTTAGTTTTTCGCCATAAATAGACATGAACTCGTCGTATTCGCGTTCTGTTAATTCATTTTTTTGATATTTTTCTACAAAAGCTTCAATTTTTTTCTGTGTAAAAACATCAACATTAAATTTTTCTTTAATAGTAAAATCTAAAAAGCCAGAAAATAGCATATAATTCTCAGCATTTTCACCACTCCACATTCTTGGTAAAATTGCAGCATGATCGTAGTTGTAGTTTTGCGCTGCGTCTTTATAATCGTTAACGATAACATATTTACCTTGTTCTAAATCTTTTTCATATTTAGGTTTATCATCTGTGTAAGCGTCTTCTTTATTATCATTTAATGTAGCATATTGGTCTGTAAACAATGGTCCATAAAACAAGTGTGTTTTAGGATATTGCTCTAAATTATAATAGGCTAAAAGTTCTCTTGCACTTGAAGGATTGTTTTCATTAATTACTACATCTGCATTAGCACGAATAGGTAACATTAGCCAAGAAGAAAAGCCAATAATTACAAAAGTTATACACAGAATAGCAGTGTTAATATGCCTGTGTCCTTTTTCTCTTGTGTATTTTAAACTAAAATAGATTGCGGCTATTAATAAGACACCAGCGATAATTGAACCAGAGTTAAAAGGCAATCCAATAGTGTTGACAAAGAAAATCTCTAATACACTAAAGAATCTTAGAATATTTGGAGCCAACAATTTGAATACAAATAATAGAACAGCTACTGAAGCAATGTTGGCTATTATAAAGTTTTTAACTGTTACTGTTTTATAGTTTTTAAAGTAATAGATTAATCCTATTGCGGGAATAGTTAATAATCCCATAAAGTGTACACCAAACGATAAGCCAATAATAAAAGCAATAAGTATTAACCAGCGGTTACCTCTAGGGTTGTGCATATCGAAATCCCAGCGTAAAGCGCAGTAAAATAAAATAGCCATTAATAATGTGGCCATGGCATAAACTTCTGTCTCTACGGCATTAAACCAAAACGAATCTGTGAATGCAAACGATAAACTTCCTACTAAAGCACTTCCTAAAATAGCGTAGGCTTTAGAGGTTGTGAACTCTTCAGTTTTAATCATTTTTTGAAGTAATAATGAAATACTCCAAAACATAAACAAAATAGTGAAGGCACTAGAAACAGCACTTAGCATATTAAGCATAAGTCCAATGTTTTCTGGCGACATAGCAAAAGTGGAGAAAAAAGCACCTAACATTTGAAATAAAGGAGCTCCTGGTGGGTGACCAACTTGCAGTTTTGCAGAGGTTAGAATATATTCACCAGCATCCCAATAACTAACGGTTGGTTCTACTGTTAAGCTGTAGGTTATTAAAGCAATTAAAAAAGCGAACCATCCTAAGATATTGTTCCATTTTTTAAAGATTGAAGACGTCATACACGTGGTTTGTTTAATTTTATGGCGAATTTACTAATTATTATCAAACGAGAATGATAAAATTTTCATAACAGATAAAATTGAAAAGAGCTCATTTTCATATACATTACGAGCTTTTTGAAAAAAAAGATGAAATTTTTTTATTTTTTTATTGAAAAATGTTTGCGCAACTACAAATTTGTTTTAAATTTGCAGCCTGTTACAAAACAATGGCCTATGGTGTAACTGGTAACACGTCAGTTTTTGGTACTGAAGAGTCTAGGTTCGAGACCTAGTGGGCCAACAAAGTAATCCTAACACATTTATGTGTTAGGATTTTTTGGTTTTATAGGTTTTTGTAGTGAGATTTTTGTGTTATTTGTAGTATTGTCGGCGTTAAATTTTAAAGGTAATCACTGGTCTTTTTGCGTGATTTACAAGATCTTCACTTAGGCTTCCGTTTAAAAAGTGAGCAATGCCTTGTCTTCCATGTGTGCTAATACCAATAAGATCTGCGTTAATGATGTGAGAGAAATTTAAAATTCCTTTTTCTACAGTTTCATCGTTGTATATGTTGGTGGTGTAGTTTGTGAAATTTGTGCCTTCAATAAATTCGCTGATTTTTACTTTTGCGCGAGCAGTTGTTTTAAAGTTTGCAACAGTGTTTACCATTAATAAATGAATTTTTGCATTAAAAGCTTCAGCTAATTTTACTGCTTGTTTGTAGGTTTCTTTATTATCATTCTCAAAGTCTGAAGCAAAAACAAATTCTTCAATATTAAAATCTAGATGTTCGTTTTTAATAACTAAAACAGGTTTTTCAGATGTGCGAACAATTTTTTCGGCATTAGAGCCAATAAACATTTCCTTGAGTCCATTAGAGCCATGAGATCCCATGACAATTAAATCAATGTCATGTGACTTGCAGGTTTCTAAAATACCAGTAGATATATCATGAAAATCTACCATTTCTGTAACTGTAATATCATTCAAGTAAGCCTTACTCATAACTTCCGCAAATTGTTTGTGGGCAAGTTTCATAAAATAAACAGCTTCTGGTAAGTCTGATGGAACACCTTCAGAAATGTGAGATAGTGGTAAATCAAGCATGTGGAGCAAGATAAGTTCGCAATTGTGTTTTTTAGAGAGTTGAGCGGCTACTTTTATCGCATTCTCTGCTTCGTTTGAAAAATCGGTTGGAACAAGAATTTTTTTCATAATAACTATGTTTAGAGGTACTTAAAGTTAGGGAAAAAAATGGACTTCTAAAAACCGAGGGTCGTTTACTTTTTTGTTGCACTCAAAAAAGACGGGTCATAGGGCTGTTTGTGGTGTTTCCATTAAATGAAGCAGAATAATATTATGCTAATAAATTTGACAGTAAAAAGCTCTTTTTTTTAGTAAAAATAAAAGTCTGCTTTAGTTTTCTATGAAAATTAATAAAAACTATGTATATTTGCAGCGTTGTAAGAAATAATGAATGTGAGCGGACGAAAAGTCCGCTCTTTTTATACTTAAAAATGTTTAACACCACAGTAAAAGATTTATTGAACGAAGCTCTAGAAGAGAGAACCGATTTATTTTTAATCGATTTCACTATTTCTAGTGAACAAGCAGTAAACATAATTATCGATGGCGATAATGGTGTAAAAGTTGACGATTGTATTTTTATTAGTAGAGCAATTGAGCATAATATTGATAGAGAAGAGCATGATTTTTCTTTGGAAGTAGCTTCGGCTGGAGCAGCTGCACCTTTAACACTACCAAGACAATTTAAAAGAAACATTGGTAGAACATTAGAAGTTAGAACACAAACCGATAACATTGAAGCAGAGTTAATAGACGTTTCAGAGGAAGGTATAGAGTTGACATGGAAAGCTAGAGAGCCAAAACCTGTTGGAAAAGGTAAGGTTACGGTTGTTAAGAATGCAAAAATAGCTTTCAACGATATTGTAGAAGCAAAAGTTGTGATAAAATTTTAATTCAGTAGAATAATGGAGAATATAGCGTTAATTGAGTCATTTTCAGAGTTTAAAGACGATAAATTTATCGATCGTGTTACGCTAATGGCAATATTAGAAGATGTATTTAGAAATGCATTAAAGAAGAAGTTTGGAGATGATGATAACTTCGATATTATTATAAATCCAGATAAAGGAGATTTAGAGATTTGGAGAAATAGAATCGTTGTTGCTGATGGAGAAGTAGAAGAGCCAAACCAAGAAATTTCGTTATCTGCAGCTAGAAAAATTGAACCAGATTTTGAGGTTGGTGAAGATGTGTCTCAAGAAGTGAAATTAATAGACCTTGGTCGTCGTGCTATTTTAGCATTACGTCAAAATTTAATTTCTAAAATACACGAACACGATAATACTAATATATTCAAGCAGTTTAAAGAGCTTGAAGGTACATTATATACTGCCGAAGTGCACCACATTCGTCATAGAGCTGTTATTTTGCTTGACGATGAAGGAAATGAAATTATATTGCCTAAAGACAAACAAATACCTTCAGATTTTTTCCGTAAAGGAGATAATGTAAGAGGTATTATTGATAGTGTAGAGCTTAAAGGAAATAAACCAGCGATTATTATGTCGCGTACATCACCTAAGTTTTTAGAAAAATTATTTGAATCTGAAATTCCTGAAGTGTTTGATGGTTTAATTACTATTAAAAACGTAGTAAGAATTCCTGGTGAAAAAGCAAAAGTAGCAGTAGATTCTTATGATGATAGAATTGATCCTGTTGGAGCTTGTGTAGGTATGAAAGGATCTAGAATTCATGGTATCGTTAGAGAATTAGGAAACGAGAACATTGATGTAATCAATTATACTACCAACCTACAATTATATATAACAAGAGCATTAAGTCCAGCACGTGTAACATCAATTAAAATTGATGAAGAAAACAAACGTGCAGAGGCTATCTTAAAGCCAGAAGAAGTAAGTAAAGCTATTGGACGTGGAGGTCACAATATCCGTTTAGCTGGACAACTTACTGGTTACGAGATCGATGTGTTTAGAGAAGGCGCAGAAGAAGATGTTGAATTGAGAGAATTCTCTGATGAAATAGAAGGCTGGGTAATTAAAGAATTTAGCAAAGCAGGTTTAGATACAGCAAAAAGTATTCTAGAACAAGATGTTGCAGATTTAGTAAAGAGAACAGACTTAGAAGAAGAAACAATATTAGATGTTATTAGAATTCTTAAGGAAGAATTCGAAGATTAACATATATTTGAGTAAAATTAAGGTAAAGGCAATTTATGGCTGAAACGATTAGATTAAACAAAGTACTACGTGAGCTTAACATCTCTCTGGATCGTGCTGTGGAATTTTTAGATTCCAAAGGTGTCGAGGTAGAGAAGCGTCCGACTACGAAAATTTCTGAAACAACTTATAAGATTCTTTCAGATGAGTTCGAAACTGATGCAGGTAAGAAGATGAAGTCTCAAGCTGTTAGTGAAGCTAAGCTTAAAGAAAAGGAAGATTTACGTATTAAACGTGAGCAAGAATTAGAAGCTAAGCGAAAAGAGGAGGATGCAAAAGCAGCTATAGCCAAAGCCAAAGCAGAAGAAGTTGTTAAAGCAGCTAAAATTCTTGCTGGACCTAAAAAAGTTGGTAAAATAGACTTAGATCCAAAAAAGAAAGCGCCAAAAGCAGCAGAAAAAGAAATCAAAGAAGTTAAAACTGAAACTCCTAAAAAGGAGGAGAAGGTAGAGATTAAAGCTCCAGTTAAAACTGAAGTAAAAAAAGAATCTACACCTAAAGAAGTTGAAACTCCAAAAGTAGAAACTCCTAAAGCGGATTCTAAAAAAGTAGAGAAAGAAATTTCTGTTAAGAAAGTAACTCCTGTTAAGGAAGTGCCTTCTAAAGAAGAAGTTGCTCCTGCTGAAGAAAGTAACGCACCGGAAACTGTTGAAACAAAATATCAAAAACTTTCTGGACCTAAAATCGCAGGTGAAAAAATTGATTTATCTCAATTTAATAAACCTAAGAAAAAGAAAGAAGTTGCTAAAAAAGGTGATGATGCTAACAAGAAAAAGCGTCGTCGTATTTCTAAGCCAGGAGATAATAGACCAAGTACTGGAGGTAACAACAGAGGTGGTAATACTCGTGGTGGTAACGATAGATTTAAAGGGAAACCAGGACAAGGACGTCGTGCTCCTATTGTAAAAGCAGAACCTAGTGAGGAAGATGTAAAGAAACAAGTAAGAGAAACACTTGAGAAATTACAAGGAAAATCTAACAAAGGTAGAGGAGCTAAAAACAGAAGAGATAAAAGAGATAAGCATAGAGAGCAGACTGAAATCGATGAGCAAATCGAAGCAGCTGAAAGTAAAATCCTTAAAGTAACAGAGTTTGTTACTTCAAGTGAAGTTGCTACTATGATGGATGTTCAAGTCACTCAAATTATTTCAGCATGTATGTCTTTAGGTATGATGGTGACAATGAATCAGCGTTTAGATGCTGAAACATTAACTATTGTAGCCGAAGAATTTGGATATAAAGTAGAATTTGTAACTACAGATATTGAGGAATCAATTGTAGAAGTAGAAGATAAACCAGAAGATTTAATAGAACGTGCACCTATTGTTACGGTAATGGGACACGTAGATCACGGTAAAACATCACTTCTAGATTACATTCGTCAAGAAAACGTAATTGCAGGAGAATCTGGTGGGATAACACAGCACATTGGAGCATACGGAGTAGAGTTAGAAAATGGTCAAAAGATTGCTTTCTTAGATACACCAGGTCACGAGGCCTTTACTGCCATGCGTGCACGTGGAGCTCAAGTAACAGATATTGCAATTATTGTTGCAGCAGCAGATGATGATATCATGCCGCAAACAAAAGAAGCAATTTCTCATGCTCAAGCAGCAGGAGTGCCAATAGTATTTGCTATTAACAAAATAGATAAACCAGACGCTAATCCTGAAAAGATTAAAGAAGGTTTAGCACAAATGAATCTTTTAGTTGAAGATTGGGGAGGTAAAATTCAATCTCATGATATTTCAGCAAAAATAGGAACTGGTGTTAAAGAATTATTAGAAAAAGTATTACTTGAAGCAGAATTATTAGAGCTTAAAGCAAACCCTAATAAGCCTGCGGTTGGTACAGTTGTAGAGGCATTCTTAGACAAAGGTCGTGGTTATGTATCAACAATATTAGTACAAGCAGGAACACTTAAAGTAGGTGATTATGTATTAGCTGGTAAAAATAGTGGTAAGATTAAAGCAATGCAAGATGAACGTGGACACGATGTTCAATCTGCAGGACCTTCTACGCCAGTATCAATATTAGGATTAGATGGAGCGCCTCAAGCTGGTGATAAGTTTAATGTATTTGCAGATGAGCGTGAAGCAAAACAAATTGCTACTAAACGTATGCAATTACAACGTGAGCAAGATGTTCGTACTACTAAAACATTAACATTAGCAGAAATTGGACGTCGTATCGCATTAGGTACATTTAAGGAATTAAATATTATTCTTAAAGGAGATGTAGATGGTTCGGTTGAAGCATTAACAGATTCTTTCCAGAAGTTGTCTACTGAAGAAATTCAAGTAAATATCTTACATAAAGGAGTTGGAGCCATTACAGAAAGTGATGTATTATTAGCAACAGCTTCTGATGCCATTATTATCGGATTTAATGTGCGTCCTGTTGGAAATGCAAGAGTTATTGCAGATAGAGAAGAAGTTGATATTAGAACATACTCAATTATCTACGATGCCATTAACGATCTTAAAGATGCAATGGAAGGTATGTTATCTCCAGAGCTCAAAGAAGAGATTACTGGTACAGCCGAAATTAGAGAAATCTTTAAGGTTACTAAAATTGGAAGTATTGCTGGTTGTATGGTAATGAATGGTAAAATATATAGAAACTCTCAAATACGTTTAGTACGTGATGGAGTTGTAGTTTACACAGGTGAATTAGCCTCTTTAAAGCGATTTAAAGATGATGTTAAAGAAGTTGGTAAAGGATACGACTGTGGTATGCAGGTTAAAAATTACAACGATATTAAAGAAGGCGATGTAATTGAAGCGTTCCATGAAGTAGAGGTTAAGAAAAAACTTAAGTAAATAGATGCTTAAAAAGTATCTATGGAGTTTAATCATTACTCGATAATAAATAAAACTAAAACCGCTTTCAAATATTTGAAAGCGGTTTTTTTATGTTCTTATCTTAATTACTTTATAGGTGACTAATGTATAAATTCAGTATAGTTAATGAAGAACTACTTGTTTAATTTAGTTACTTAACTGAATCCATATGTACCTTTTGTAATTACATAAAAAAAACGTTATCAAATATTTGATAACGTTTTCTTATTTTAAATAACTTCTTGTGCTGTTTTAGCTCTTCTTTTTTGGTTTAAAGATAAATGCACTTGGGAAGTTTTTCTTTACTTTTAATAAAGCTTTATCTGCTTCTAATCGTGTTCTAAAATTACCAACCCATACCTTGTAATTTGGTGTCTCGTATTCTAGTTTAGAAGACCAAGAGTTGAAAGTGCTATCAAAACTATTTTCTATACTTTCAGCACGTTGTCTTGATCCAGAATAGATCTGAATTTTATAACGATCGCTATCTTCATCTTCATTATTTATCTGTTTTTTCAACTTTAATATAGCCGAAATCTCTGGGTCTTGATTTACCGTAACAGTGCCTTCTTGAGCTAAAACGTAACTACTACTAAGTGTTAAGCCTAGAGATAAACAAAGGATTTTTAGAGGTTTAATGTTCATAATCAATATTTATTTAATGCAAATGTAAAAGTAATAAACGAAAAAAAATGTCTTTTTCTTATTTAGAATTTTTCTAAATTATAAATTAAGACTTCCTTAAGATTTAAAAAATGGACTTTAAGTATTACTTTTGCCTAAGTTTTTTATAACTGTATTTTTATACATAGATGAAAAAATCGTACCAAAGTTTAGAAGTAAATTCAATCAACAATATGAAACAGGTGATTCACCGCAGATTAGGTCTTAATGTTTTTCATTTTTGCTTAATTTTTTTAATAGCGTTCTCTACTACTCTTTCTGCTCAAGAAGGAGATGTTGCAGCAGGTAAAGCATTGTTTAATGCAAATTGTGCATCATGTCACAAATTAGACAAAAAAATGACAGGTCCAGCATTGCGTAATGTTGAGAGTCGTTTAGCAGATGACGAAGGTCTTGACAGAGCATGGATATACACATGGATTAAAAATAGTGCCGGAATGGTGAAATCTGGTGATGCTTACGCAAACAAGATTTACAAGGAGTATAATGGCACTGCCATGACTGCTTTTCCTCAGTTAGCAGATGCGGATATAGATAATATATTGGCATACACTTCAGCAGAAGCTCCAGCACCGGTAGTGACTCCTGGTCAGGCTGTAGCAGCTAATCCTTCTGGAGATACTTCTTCAAATGGGTTAATTCTTGGAGCATTAGCATTGTTATTTGCTTTATTAGCAGGAGCATTGTTCTTAGTGAATAAAACTTTACGTCGCTTTGCTGATGAGAAAGGTGTTGAGTTAGCTGATAAGCAAAAAAACACTCCTATCTGGAAAGCGTTTGTTGAAAATCAATTTCTAGTATTAGTTACTGCTATTTTGTTTTTATTAGCTTCAGGGTATTTTGTATATGGTTACTTTATGCAAGTTGGTGTTAATCAAGGATACGAGCCAGTTCAAGAGATTCATTATTCGCATAGAATTCATGCAGGAGATAACGAGATTGATTGTAAATACTGTCACTCTTCAGCTAGAGTTAGTAAAACATCTGGTATACCTTCTTTAAATGTTTGTATGAATTGTCATAAAACAATAGCAGAAGTTGCTCCAGAAACTCAGTCAGAAGGTATGTCTGAATATGGTGTTGATTATAATTCTGAAATCAAAAAACTATACAAGGCTGTTGGTTGGGATGATGCAGAACAAAATTACACAGGTGAAACAAGCCCAGTTAAATGGACAAGAATTCATAACTTACCTGATTTCGCATACTTTAATCATTCACAACACGTGTCTGTTGCAGGAGTAGAGTGCCAAACATGTCACGGTCCTGTAGAAGAAATGGAAGTTATGTATCAATATGCTCCATTAACAATGGGTTGGTGTATTAACTGTCACAGAGAGACAAACGTTAATGTAAAGGATAACGAGTACTATACTAAAATTCACGATCAACTATCTAAAAAATATGGTGTAGAAGAGCTAACTGCTGCACAGATGGGTGGAACTGAATGTGGTAAGTGTCATTACTAAAAGTAAGTTTTTAGTACTTCCATTAAAGTGGATGTCTCGAATAGAGAAATTTTAAATAATAAATTAAGAAGTAATTCAATTATATAATATGTCATCAAACAAGAAATACTGGAAAAGTGTTGAGGAGCTAAAAGATAGCTCTATTGTTGAGACGCTAAAACAAAACGAGTTTGTAAACGAAATACCTACTGATGAGTTTCTTGGAGACAAGGAAACATTAGAGTCTTCTTCTACAACACGTCGCGATTTCTTAAAGTACGTAGGTTTTAGTACAGCTGCTGCATCTTTAGCTGCTTGTGAAGGACCAGTAATTAAATCAATACCTTACGTAGTACAACCGGATTCTATTATTCCTGGTGTTGCAAACTATTATGCTACAACTATTGCTGATGGTTTTGATTTTGCAAGTGTTTTAGTAAAAACTCGCGAAGGTCGTCCAATAAAAATTGAGAATAATAACCTTGGTGCTACAGACGCTGGAGCAAATGCAAGAGTTAATGCATCAGTTTTAGGATTATATGATAGTTTAAGAGTACAAAGTCCAATGAAAGGCGAAGATGCTATTTCTTGGTCCGCTTTTACTTCAGAAACTACTCAGAAATTAAACACATTAAAAGACAGTGGAAAGCAAATTGTGTTATTAACACAAACATATGCTAGTCCAACCACGTCTAAATTAATTGCAGAGTTTAAAGAGAAATACGGAAATGTAAATCATGTAGTATATGACGCTGTTTCAGAGTCTTCTGCATTAGATGCATTTCAAGCAAAATATAACGAAAGAGGCTTAGCCGATTATAATTTTTCACTAGCTGCAACAATAGTTGCATTTGGTGCTGATTTCTTAGGAGATTGGCAAGGTGGAGGATTTGATACTGGATACTCTCAAGGACGTGTTCCAACAAATGGAAAAATGTCTCGTCATATTCAGTTTGAATCTAATATGTCATTAGCAGGAGCAAATGCCGATAAACGTGTGCCTTTAACACCAAGTCAGCAAAAATTAGCTTTAGCAAAATTACATAGTTTATTAGTAGGCGGTGCTTTTTCAGGAAGCTTACCTGCAAATATAGAGAAAGCTGTACAAGATGCTGCTTCAGAGCTTAGAAAAGCTGGAAGTACAGGTGTTGTAGTAACAGGTCTTCAAGATGTAAATGCACAAACTGTAGTTTTAGAGATTAATGAAAAGCTTAATAGTAAAGCTTTTAATCCTAAAAAACCTATTAAAACTAGACAAGGAAATGATAAGGCAGTTATGTCTTTAGTTGCTGATATGAAAGCAGGTAAAGTTGGAGCTGTTATTATGAGTGGTGTAAATCCACTATATACATTACCTAATGCTTCAGATTTTGCTGAAGGATTAAAAAACACTGAATTATCTGTTGCTTTTTCAATGAAAGCAGATGAGACAGCTTCAGCTTCGCAATATATTGCTGCTGCACCTCACTACTTAGAAAGTTGGGGAGATGTAGAGTTAAAGAAAGGTCATTTTGGATTAATTCAACCAACTATTCGCCCTTTATTCGATACGAAACAATTTCAAGACACACTATTACTTTGGAATGGTAGAGATGAGAAGTATAGCGATTATATTAAGTCACTTTGGAATACTGAAATATTAGGCGGTGCATCATTCAACCAAGCGTTACATGATGGATCTTATATCTCTAAATTCTCAGGAGATTTAGTTGAAGATACAACTGAAACTTCAGAAGAAAATGTTGAAACTCCATCTGGAAATGCAGCAAGAGCTTTAGTTTCTAGTGTAACTTCAAATGGAATGGAACTTACTTTATACACTAAAGTAGGAATGGGTGATGGACAACAAGCGAATAATCCTTGGTTACAAGAATTTCCAGATCCAATTACAAGAACAACATGGGATAACTATTTAACAGTTTCTGCAGCAGATGCTAAAGCGTTAGAATTAGTTAACGAACATGAAGCAACAGGTGCTTTAAATGGTAGTTATGCAGATGTTAATGTTAATGGTAATAAATTAACTGTTCCTGTAATTATTCAGCCAGGTCAAGCTAAAGGTTCTGTTGGTTTAGCATTTGGATATGGTAAAGTAGCAGGTTTAAAAGAAGAAATGCAAACTGGAGTTAATGCTTATACATTATACCAAGGTTTTAATACAATACAAAACGTAACTGTTACAAAGTCTGCTGGTATGCACGAGTTTGCTTGTGTACAATTACAAAACACTTTAATGGGTCGTGGTGACATTATTAAAGAAACAACCTTAGAGATCTTTAATACTAAAGATAAAAAGCACTGGAATGCTGTTCCTGTGGTATCTTTAAATCACGAAGAAGTTGAAGTAACTTCACCAGAAGTTGATTTATGGGATGAATTTGACCGTTCAATTGGACATCACTTTAACTTATCTATAGATTTAAATGCTTGTACAGGTTGTGGAGCATGTGTAATAGCATGTCATGCAGAAAACAATGTACCTGTTGTAGGTAAAGAAGAAATACGTAGAAGTCGCGATATGCACTGGTTACGTATTGATAGATATTATTCATCTGAAGATTCTTTTGAAGCTGATGATGCTAAAAAAGAAGGCTTCGATGGTTTATTTGGAGACAATGGTTCTTTAGGAGGTTTTGGAGAATTAGAACATCCTGCAGATAACCCACAAGTAGCTTTCCAACCTGTAATGTGTCAACACTGTAATCATGCTCCTTGTGAGACTGTTTGTCCAGTAGCTGCAACATCACATGGTCGTCAAGGTCAAAACCATATGGCTTATAACCGTTGTGTAGGTACAAGATATTGTGCTAACAACTGTCCATATAAAGTACGTCGTTTTAACTGGTTCCTTTATAATGGAAACGATGAGTTCGATTACTTCATGAATGACGATTTAGGAAGAATGGTAATTAACCCAGACGTAACAGTACGTTCTCGTGGTGTCATGGAAAAATGTTCTATGTGTATTCAAAAAACACAGAAAACAATTCTTGATGCTAAACGCGATGGTCGTGTTATTAAGGATGGTGAATTCCAAACAGCTTGTTCATCTGCTTGTAGCAGTGGAGCGATGGTATTTGGAGATATTAACGATAAAGATAGTAAAGTTGCAAAACTTTTAGAAGACGATCGTATGTATCACTTATTAGAAAGTGTTGGTACTAAACCTAATGTTCAGTATCATACTAAAGTGAGAAACACGAAAGCATAGAAAGGATTAATTAACGAACAATTATAAAAGGATTATGGCGTCTCATTACGAAGCACCTATTAGAAGACCTTTAGTTACAGGCAATAAGTCGTATCACGATGTAACCGTAGATATCGCAGCTCCTGTAGAAGGTAAAGCCAACAAACAATGGTGGATTGTATTCTCTATCGCATTAGTAGCTTTCCTATGGGGAGTTGGATGTATGGTTTACACAATATCTACCGGAATTGGAACTTGGGGATTAAACAAGACCGTAGGATGGGCTTGGGATATTACTAACTTCGTTTGGTGGGTTGGTATTGGTCACGCAGGAACATTAATTTCTGCAGTACTATTATTATTCCGTCAAAAATGGAGAATGGCAATTAACCGTTCTGCAGAAGCAATGACAATTTTCTCTGTAGTACAGGCAGGATTGTTTCCAGTAATTCACATGGGTAGACCATGGTTAGCGTATTGGGTATTACCAATTCCAAACCAATTTGGTTCACTATGGGTAAACTTTAACTCACCATTACTTTGGGATGTATTTGCTATTTCAACGTATTTATCTGTATCATTAGTATTTTGGTGGACAGGTTTATTACCGGATTTCGCAATGTTACGTGATAGAGCTATTAAGCCTTTCCAAAAGAAAATTTATAGTTTATTAAGTTTTGGTTGGACAGGTAGAGCAAAAGATTGGCAACGTTTTGAAGAAGTATCATTAGTGCTTGCTGGTTTAGCAACACCATTAGTACTTTCTGTACACACGATTGTATCTTTCGATTTTGCAACATCTGTTATTCCAGGTTGGCACACAACTATATTCCCTCCTTACTTTGTTGCAGGAGCAGTATTCTCTGGTTTTGCAATGGTAAATACACTTCTTATTATTATGAGAAAAGTGTGTAGCTTAGAAGACTATATTACAGTACAGCATATCGAATTAATGAACATTGTAATTATGATTACAGGTTCTATTGTAGGTGTTGCATATATAACTGAGTTATTTGTAGCATGGTATTCTGGTGTAGAGTATGAGCAATATGCTTTCTTGAATAGAGCAACTGGACCATACGCATGGGCTTACTGGTCGATGATGACTTGTAATGTATTCTCTCCGCAGTTTATGTGGTTCAAGAAACTTAGAACAAGTATCATGTTCTCTTTTGGAATATCAATTGTTGTAAACATTGGAATGTGGTTTGAGCGTTTTGTAATTATTGTAACTTCATTACACAGAGATTACTTACCATCATCATGGACAATGTTCTCACCAACGTTTGTAGATATTGGAATATTTATTGGAACGATAGGATTCTTCTTTGTATTATTCTTATTATATTCAAGAACATTCCCAGTAATAGCGCAGGCAGAAGTTAAAACTATATTAAAATCTTCAGGAGATAAGTATAAGAACTTAAGAGAATCTGGAAAAACTTTAATGGGAACTGGTGCTGATGCTAGAACATCAGTAGTGACAAACTTCGATAATAAAGAACAAAAAAACAATAACGAGTAGCATATGGAAACTTCAAAAGTAATTCACGCTATTTATAACGATGATGATGTTTTAATGGCAGCTGTTAAATCAGTTAAAGCTAAAAGATATCACATTGAAGAAATATATACTCCATTTCCTGTCCATGGACTAGACAAGGCAATGGGATTAGCGCCAACAAGAATCGCAATCGCAGCTTTTATGTACGGTTGTATAGGTCTAGCAGTAGCCACTTTAATGATGAATTTCATTATGATTGAAGATTGGCCTCAAAATATTGGTGGTAAACCAAGTTTTAGTTACTTAGAAAATATGCCTGCATTCGTACCTATTATGTTCGAATTAACGGTTTTCTTTGCAGCTCACTTAATGGTAATAACATTTTACTTACGCAGTAGAATGTGGCCATTCAAAAAAGCAGAAAATCCAGATCCAAGAACAACAGATGACCATTTTTTAATGGAAATAGCTGTTCATGGTAACGAAAAAGAATTGCACGATTTACTTTCAGAAACTGGTGCAGTTGAAATAAACGTAGTAGATAATACGCATTAATTATAGACAATGAAGAGCATTTTTAACATAACAATATTAGCGCTGGTTTTAGTGTCGATTGTAGCTTGTAAGAAAGATTCGAGACCGAATTATGAATACATGCCTAATATGTACGAATCAGTTGCATACGAAACATATCAAGAGTCTGATGCTTTCGCAAACGGAGTAGAAGCTCAATTACCTGCTGAAGGAACAATACCTAGAGGTTATACACCTTTTGATATTGATAATACTACTGAAGGTTACAACGAAGCTAAAGCAAATTTAAAAAACGTTTTAGATTCTACTCAAGTAGATTACGTTAGAGGTAAAGAATTATTTGATATCTATTGTGGAATTTGCCACGGTACTAAAGGTGACGGTAAAGGTAAATTAGTACAAAGAGAAAAAATTCTTGGTATACCAAGATACGATGATGCTGGAAGAGCTATTACAGAAGGTAGTATTTATCATACTATTTACTATGGTAAAAATACTATGGGTTCTTACGCAAATCAATTAAATTACGAAGAGCGCTGGCAAGTAGTTTCATATGTTATGAAATTGAAGGCAGATTTAGAAAAATAAGATTTAGTTAAAGATTATATAATGGAATACAAAATTTCAAATAGACTAAGATTAACTGCAATCATTTTAATGGTCGTTGGACTGTTAGGTGTTGGCTATGGCTTTATAACTTCAAATAAATCATTTGCTGAAGTAGAGACTATGTTGGCAAATGAATCGCATCATGGAGATGGTCATGGTGAAACTGCAGCTCATGGAGAAGAAACACATCAAGTAGAAACTGTTGGTCATGATGCTCATGCATCAGACGTTTCTCATGATGAAGGTCATGAAGTAGTAGATGAACATACAAAACATGTAAACCATGTAATGCATGCAATGCATAATAGACCATGGTCTGCTTTTTATGTTGCAGCATTCTTTTTCATGATGATAGCATTAGGAGCATTAGCGTTTTACGCAATTCAATATGTATCTCAATCAGGATGGTCACCTCTTGTATTAAGAGTAATGGAAGGTATAACTGCTTATTTATTACCTGGAGCTCTAATAGTTTTAGCTATTGCAGTTGCATCAGGAACTATTGGACATTACAATATTTTTGTTTGGATGGATCCAGAAGTTGTGGCTCACGACAAACTTATACAAGGTAAAACTGGATGGTTAAACATTTGGGGATTCTTGATTAGAGGTTTAATCTTTATTGGCGGGTGGTCATTATACAGACACTTTTCTAGAAAATTCTCTATTGCTCAAGATAAAGCAAATGATAACAAAAATTTTAAGAAGACATTTCGTATTTCTGCAGCATTTTTAGTATTCTTTATTTATACAGAATCTATGATGTCTTGGGATTGGATTATGAGTGTAGATCCTCACTGGTTCTCTACATTATTTGGTTGGTACGTTTTCGCAGGTATGATGGTTTGCGGTATTACTGTAATCGCATTTATAACAATATACTTAAAAACTAAAGGCTTATTACCACAAGTTAACGACAGCCATATACATGATTTAGCAAAGTTTATGTTTGCTTTCAGTATTTTCTGGACATATTTATGGTTCTCTCAATTCATGTTAATCTGGTATTCAAATATTCCAGAAGAAGTAACATATTTTGTAACTCGAATAGAAGATTATAAATTACCATTCTTTGGCATGTTAGCCATGAACTTTATTTTTCCTTTATTACTATTAATGAACAGTGATTATAAGCGTGTTCCTTGGTTTGTTGTAATGGCAGGTATTGTGATATTAGCAGGTCATTATATTGATATTTTCAATATGATAATGCCAGCGACAGTTGGTGATCAATGGTATATTGGAATTCCTGAAATTGCATCTTTACTATTCTTTGCTGGATTATTTATCTTCATTGTATTTACTGCGCTTACAAAAGCACCATTAGCACAAACAAGAAATCCATTTATTAAAGAAAGTGAACATTTTCATTATTAATAACACAATTAAATAAAGAAGAACGACAACAATGACGGCTTTATTATCAATTTTAGTATTAGTATTTATTTTAGTTGCCATCTGGCAGATGGTCAAGATATTCGATTTAACCCAAAGCGATTCAGCCGATGGAAATAATCAAATAGCAAACGACAAAGACAATAAATTAAATGGTTATTTAATGATTGGTTTTTTAGCCTTCATTTATATCATTACAATTTGGAGTTTTGTTGAGCTTGGTGATTTACCATTAATGTCTAACTCAGCTTCTGAGCATGGACCAGGAGTAGATAGTTTAATGATTATCTCAATGATAGTTATTTTCATCGTGCAAACAATAACTCAGTTTTTATTACACTATTTTGCTTTTAAATATAGAGGAGAAAAAGGTAAAAAAGCTTTGTTCTACGCAGACAATAATAAGTTAGAAGCTATTTGGACAATTATTCCAGTAATAGTGTTAGCAGTATTGATTATCCAAGGTTTATTTACTTGGACAACAATCATGAATGTTAATGAAGACAATGATCCTTTAATTGTAGAGTTATATGCTCAACAATTTAATTGGAAAGCACGTTATGGTGGTGCAGACAATACTCTAGGTAAAGCTAATGTCAGATTAATTGATATTGATCGTGCAAATATTTTAGGTGTAGACGAGGCAGATCCTAATGCTCAAGATGATATTATTACTTCAGAGTTACATTTACCTGTAGGTCGTCCAGTATTATTCAAAATGCGTTCTCAAGATGTTTTACACTCTGCTTACATGCCTCACTTTAGAGCACAAATGAACTGTGTTCCTGGAATGATAACTCAATTTGGTTTTACACCTACAGTTACTACTGCTGATATGCGTGATACTCCAGAGATGAAGGATAAAGTTTCTAATATTAATGATATTAGAGTACAGAAGTCTAAAGAGTTAGTAGCAGAAGGCGAGGAAGCTTTAGAGCCTTATACATTCGATTATTTATTATTATGTAATAAAATTTGTGGTAAATCTCACTACAATATGCAAATGAAAATAATAGTTGAAACTCAAGAAGAGTACGATGCTTGGATTAAAACCCAAAAGTTATTCAAGAATTCTCTAGTAAATAATTAATAAAAGATTATAAAGATATAGATTATGTCAGCACACGCAGATACTCACGACGCTCACGACGATCACCATCATAAAGAAACTTTCATAACTAAATATATATTTAGTATTGATCACAAAATGATAGCCAAGCAGTACCTTATTACTGGTACTATAATGGGTGTTATAGGTGTAATAATGTCTTTAATGATGCGTATGCAAATTGCATGGCCAGAAGAGCCAAATGTGATTTTTGAAGCTTTATTAGGTAAATGGGCACCAGATGGTGTTATGGATGCTGATATTTATTTAGCATTAGTAACTATACATGGTACCATAATGGTATTCTTTGTACTTACTGCCGGTTTAAGTGGTACGTTTAGTAACCTACTTATTCCGTTGCAAATTGGTGCACGAGATATGGCCTCTGGATTTTTAAACATGGTTTCTTACTGGTTGTTTTTCATATCTAGTGTTATCATGGTATCTTCTTTCTTTGTCGAAGCTGGACCAGCTGCAGCAGGTTGGACAATTTATCCTCCATTAAGTGCTTTACCTATGGCACAAGGTGGTTCGGGAATGGGAATGACTTTATGGTTAGTAGCTATGGCTATATTTATTGCTTCTTCATTATTAGGGTCTTTAAACTATGTAGTAACTGTTATAAACTTAAGAACAAAAGGAATGTCTATGACTAGACTTCCATTAACAATTTGGGCTTTCTTTGTAACAGCAATAATTGGTATAGTTTCTTTCCCAGTATTATTATCTGCAGCATTATTATTAATAATGGATAGAAGTTTTGGTACATCGTTCTTCTTATCAGATATTTTTATACAAGGAGAAGTATTACATTATCAAGGTGGTTCACCTGTATTATTCGAACACTTATTCTGGTTCTTAGGACACCCAGAAGTATATATTGTAATTTTACCAGCAATGGGATTAGTGTCAGAAATTATGGCCACTAATTCACGTAAACCAATTTTTGGTTACCGTGCGATGATTACTTCAATTTTAGCTATTGCATTTTTATCAACAATAGTTTGGGGACACCATATGTTTATATCAGGAATGAACCCATTCTTAGGTTCAGTGTTTACATTCACAACGTTATTAATAGCAATACCATCAGCAGTAAAAGCATTTAATTGGATAACGACAATATGGAAAGGTAATATTCAAATGAATACTGCCATGTTATTCTCAATAGGTTTCGTATCTACATTCATCACAGGTGGTTTAACAGGAATTATTCTTGGAGATTCTGCTTTAGATATTAACGTTCATGATACTTATTTCGTAATTGCGCATTTCCACTTAGTAATGGGTATATCTGCACTTTATGGTATGTTTGCTGGTATCTACCATTGGTATCCTAAAATGTTTGGTAGAATGTTAAATAAGAAACTTGGTTATATCCACTTCTGGATTACAGCTGTCTGTGCTTATGGAGTATTTTTCCCAATGCACTTTATAGGTATGGCTGGATTACCAAGACGTTATTACACAAACTCTAATTTCCCATTATTCGATGATTTAGCAGATACAAACCAAATCATTACAATATTTGCTTTAGTAGGTGGAGTAGCACAACTAATATATTTATGGAATTTCTTTAGTAGTATATTCTACGGTAAGAAAGCAGTTCAAAACCCATGGAGATCTACAACACTGGAGTGGACAACACCAGTGAAGCATATTCACGGTAACTGGCCAGGAGAAATACCTCATGTATACAGATGGTCTTACGATTATAGTAAACCAGGACACGATGATGATTTTGTAATGCAAAACGTTCCTTTAAAAGAAGGAGAAGAAGAATTACAACATTAATAAATGACTTTGTAAATAAGATTTTTCAATAAAGAGAAATCAAAACATATTAAAAAGCCTTTCAGTCTAATAAAAACTGAAAGGCTTTTTCTTTATATTTGTTTAAGCTGAAGTTATTCGGTTTCCATTTAACTCATAGGAAAATGAGTTTTAAATATAATTAAATAAGAATACCGCTTTCGCGGAAAGTCCCATGAACGAAAACCTAGATCCTTCCAGCGATAATTTTTCTTCTGAAGAGTTTGACATTGAAAAAACATTAAGACCATTATCTTTTGAAGATTTTTCGGGTCAGGACCAAGTGTTGGAAAATTTAAAAATTTTCGTTGAAGCAGCTAACCAAAGAAATGAAGCTTTAGATCACACCTTATTTCATGGCCCTCCAGGTTTAGGTAAAACTACTTTAGCAAACATACTAGCTAACGAGTTAGATGTAGGTATTAAAGTTACTTCTGGACCCGTTTTAGACAAGCCAGGTGATTTAGCAGGCTTGTTAACTAACTTAGATGATAGAGATGTGCTTTTTATTGATGAAATACATCGATTAAGTCCAATTGTAGAGGAATACCTTTATTCTGCAATGGAGGACTTTAAAATAGATATCATGATTGAGTCTGGACCAAACGCAAGAACGGTTCAATTGAATTTAAATCCGTTTACCTTGGTTGGTGCAACTACTCGATCTGGTTTGCTTACTGCACCTATGCGTGCACGTTTTGGAATACAGAGTAGATTACAATATTATGATACTGAATTATTAAGCACAATCATACAACGTAGTGCTCAAATTTTAAATGTTCCAATAGCTATGGAAGCTGCAATAGAAATTGCAGGTAGAAGTAGAGGAACACCTAGAATAGCAAATGCTTTGTTACGTCGCGTACGTGATTTTGCACAAATAAAGGGTAATGGAAGTATAGATATCAAAATCGCAAAGTTTTCTCTTGAGGCACTTAATGTTGATGCTTACGGATTAGATGAGATGGATAATAAAATTTTGTCGACAATAATCGATAAATTTAAAGGAGGACCAGTAGGTGTTTCAACCATTGCTACAGCAGTAAGTGAAAGTCCAGAAACTATTGAAGAAGTTTACGAACCTTTTTTAATTCAACAAGGTTTTATTATGCGTACTCCAAGAGGTAGAGAAGTCACAGAGTTAGCGTACAAACATCTAGGAAGAGTAAAAGGTCCAACTCAAGGAGGATTATTTTAATATATTGCTATTGCCGTTAATGTAGGAATCTTCAATATATGATAAACAATAAAGCTAAATACACAAGTCTAATTAAAACCGAAGCTAAACGCCTCGGTTTTTTGTCTTGTGGTATTAGTAAAGCTGAATTTTTAGAAGTTGAAGCACCTCGTCTAGAAAACTGGCTTAATAAGAATATGAATGGAGAAATGAGTTACATGGAAAACCATTTCGATAAACGTTTAGACCCAACAAAATTAGTCGACGATTCTAAAAGTGTTATCTCTCTTTTACTTAATTATTATCCTTCAGAAATACAAAAAGATACCGAAGCACCAAAACTTTCTAAATATGCTTATGGTCACGATTATCATCACATTATTAAATCTAAATTAAAAGAGCTTACGCATTTTATTCAAGATGAAATTGGAGAAGTAAGTGGAAGAGCATTTGTAGATTCTGCTCCAGTTTTAGATAAAGCATGGGCAGCAAAATCAGGTTTGGGTTGGATAGGTAAACATAGTAATTTGTTAACGCAACGCGTAGGTTCTTTTTATTTCATAGCAGAACTAATAATAGATTTAGATTTAGAATACGATCATGCAACAACAGACCATTGTGGAACATGTACCGCTTGTATAGATGCTTGCCCAACAGAAGCAATTACAGAGCCATATGTTGTTGACGGAAGTAAATGTATTAGTTATTTTACAATAGAACTAAAAGACCAATTACCTAACACAATGAAAGGTAAGTTTGATAATTGGATGTTTGGCTGCGATGTTTGCCAAGATGTGTGCCCATGGAATAAATTCTCTAAGCCACATAACGAACCACTTTTTAATCCACATCCGGAGTTATTAGATATGACTAAGAAAGATTGGGAAGAGATTACAGAAGATGTGTTTAAAAAGATATTTCAAAAATCGGCAGTAAAACGAACCAAGTATTCAGGGCTGCAACGAAATATAAATTTCCTGAAATAATTCTTCGTGTATTGAAAGGAAAGATAATTTATCTCGACTATTAAATATTAATTAAAAAGATAATAATAAAATGAAAACATCAATTAAATTTCTAAGTCTATTTTTAGTATTAAGTATTATTGCTTGTAAGCAATCAACTAAAGAAGAAACAAATACTAAAGAAGATATAGAAAAAGCAGAAAATCAATATAATATTCCCGATTCTTGGATTCAAAAAAGAGTAGATGCTTCTAATAAAAAATTAAATGCGACTGATGCTGGTAAAGTTTTATGGAGTGCAATGGAAGCTCATGGTGGTTTAGGAAAATGGTATAGTAACGGTTATTTTTCTTTGCATTTTAATTATCAACCAGTAAATGGTAAAGGAATTAGAAACTCATACCAAACTATAGATACTTGGAGTAATAAAGCAAGACATAATAGTATTAAAGATCCAAGCTCTATTTTTGGATGGGATGGAAAAGAAGCTTGGATAAAAGCAAAGGATAGTACATCATTTGAATATGATACTAAATTTTGGGCTTTAACACCATTATACTTTTCTGGTCATCCTTTTGTTTTAGACGGAGAAGGAGTAAATCTAGAGTTATTACCAGAAGTAGAGTTTCAAGGAAAGACTCAAAAAGTAATTAAAGCAACATATAGTGCAGGTGTTGGTTCTGCACCAGACGATTATTATATTTTATATATTAATGCAAAAACTAATTTGGTAACTGCTTTTAAATATATTGTTTCTTATCCAGAGTATTTTCCAAACGGTGGTCATGCTCCAGAAAAAATAACAGTTACTCAAGGAACTACAACTGTTGACGATATTGTTTTTGCTACAGGTTTTAAAACGTATTGGTCTACAGATGATAAAGATGGTTTAGGAGAATATATTACTAAAATAGACGTGAGTGATATTAGTTTTTCTCCAACTGTACAAGAAGGGTTCTTTTCTAAACCAGAAGGAGCTATGATTTTAAAATAATATACTGTTCTAAATTAAAAAAAGGCTTAGCACTAATTAGTGTTAAGCCTTTTTTCTTTTAAAATAAAAAAGTAATTAAATACAATCCTATTGCGCAAAGCAGGTGTAAAACAAAACTTGTAAGAAATAGATAGAAAAACAGATAGCTTTATTAAAACGACAAGCAAGAAGATAAAATTTTTTCAGCATTTCTTTTCTTTCAAAAACATTACATTTGTAAGTCAGAGTAAAAGCTAAAATATGAGCAAACAAAGCAAAAGAAGAGAAGCCTTAGTATACCATGCTAAGCCAACTCCAGGAAAGATAAAAGTTGTACCAACAAAAAAATACGCAAGTCAAAGAGATCTGGCATTAGCCTATTCTCCAGGTGTAGCAGAGCCATGTTTAGAGATAGCAAAAGATGTTAATAATGTTTATAAATATACAGCAAAGGGAAATTTAGTTGCTGTTATCTCTAACGGAACGGCTGTTTTAGGTTTAGGTAATATAGGTCCTGAAGCCTCGAAACCTGTAATGGAAGGTAAAGGTTTACTGTTTAAAATATTTGCAGATATAGATGTTTTCGATATTGAAGTCGGTACAGAAGATATTGAAGAATTTATACAAACAGTAAAGATGATAGCACCAACTTTTGGTGGTATTAATCTTGAAGATATAAAAGCACCAGAAGCTTTCGAAATAGAAAGACGCTTAAAGGAAGAATTAGATATTCCTGTAATGCATGACGACCAGCATGGTACGGCAATAATTTCGGCAGCAGCCTTATTAAATGCATTAGAGCTTTCAGAAAAAAAGATTGAAGACGCTAAAATAGTAGTTAGTGGAGCTGGAGCAGCAGCCATTTCTTGTACACGACTATACTTAGCATTTGGAGCAAAACGTGAAAACGTTGTTATGCTAGATAGTAAAGGTGTAATTAGAGATGATAGAGATAATCTTACATCTCAAAAAGCAGAATTTGCAACACATAGAAAAATTGATACTTTAGATGAAGCCATGAAAGATGCCGATGTTTTTGTTGGTTTATCGACTTCAGATATTGTAACTCCAGCTATGTTATTGGTAATGGCTAAGAATCCTATTGTTTTTGCAATGGCAAATCCAGATCCAGAAATTCAATACCAATTAGCAATAGATACTAGAGATGATATTATTATGGCTACCGGGCGTAGCGATCATCCTAATCAAGTAAATAACGTACTTGGTTTTCCTTTTATTTTCCGTGGTGCATTAGATGTTCGTGCTACTAAAATTAACGAAGCCATGAAAATGGCAGCTGTTAAAGCCTTAGCTAAATTAGCAAAAGAGCCAGTACCAGAACAGGTAAATATTGCATACGACGAAACGAGATTAACTTTTGGAAAAGAATATATAATACCAAAACCTTTCGATCCAAGATTAATTGCCGAAGTACCTCCTGCAGTTGCAAAAGCAGCTATGGAAAGTGGTGTTGCTTTAGAACCAATAGAAGATTGGGAAAAATATAAAGACAGCTTGCTTGAGCGTTTAGGTAGCGATAACAAAATTGTTAGACTATTATTAAATAGAGCTAAAATAAGCCCAAGACGGGTTGTTTATGCAGAAGCAGACCATATAGATGTACTTAAAGCTGCGCAAATAGTTTATGATGAAGGTATCGCAGTTCCTATTTTATTAGGAAGAAAAGATGAAATTGAAAGATTAAAAGAAGAATTAGAATTTGATGCCGATCTTCAAATTATAGATCCTAAATCTGATGAGCAAGTAGAGCAAAAAAACAAATACGCAACAGTATACTGGAAGCAACGTAAGCGTAGAGGTGTAACCTTGTTAGAGGCTCAAAAATTAATGAGAGAGCGTAACTATTTTGCTGCTATGATGGTGAACGAAGGTGATGCTGATGCTTTAATTTCTGGATATTCTCGCAGTTACCCACAAGTTGTAAAACCAATGTTAGAATTAATTGGTTTAGCACCTGGTTCTACTAGAATTGCTACTACCAATGTAATGATGACGGAACGTGGACCAATGTTTTTAAGTGATACGTCTATAAACATTAATCCTTCGGCTAAAGATTTAATAAAAATTGCACAAATGACATCTGGAGTAGTTAAAATGTTCGGGCTTAAACCAGTAATGGCAATGACAAGTTATTCAAACTTTGGATCATCAAAAGACCAAACAGCTACTAAAGTTCGTGAAGCAGTTTCTTATTTACATAATAGACATCCAGATTTATTAGTAGATGGAGAGTTACAAACAGACTTTGCTTTAAACAGTAAAATGCTTCAGTCTATTTTTCCATTTTCAAAATTATGTGGACATAAGGTAAATACTCTTATTTTTCCAAATTTAGAATCTGCAAACATTACATACAAATTGCTAAAAGAATTAAATAAGGCAGAATCTATTGGTCCTATTATGATGGGATTACGTAAACCGGTTCATATTCTTCAGTTAGATGCGAGTGTGGATGAAATTGTAAATATGACTGCAATAGCAGTAATAGATGCACAACAGAAAGATAAAGAGGCGTTAACACGCCAAAAAAGCGAATAATTTTTAGTCCGAGAATTTTATTACATTTGAAATCTTAAGAAGAAACCGTAGATGATTACACATATTAAGGGAAAATTGGTTGAGAAAAATCCAACAGATGTTGTTATAGATTGTAACGGTGTTGGTTATATGTTAAATATATCTTTAAACACATTTTCTCAAATTCCTGAGGGAGAAAATATACAGTTATTCACACATCTTCAAGTAAAAGAAGATTCTCACAGTCTTTACGGTTTTGTTACTAAAGGAGAGCGTGAAGTGTTTAGGTTGCTTATTTCTGTTAGTGGTATTGGGACCAATACAGCACGAACAATGCTATCGTCTCTAACTCCAAAGCAAATTCGTGAAGGGATTGCTACAGAGGATGTTGCGCTTATTCAATCTATAAAAGGAATTGGAATAAAAACAGCACAACGTGTAATTATTGATTTAAAAGATAAAATCATTAAAATTTACGATATTGACGAAGTTTCTGTTAATAGAAGCAATACCAACAAAGATGAAGCGTTATCTGCATTAGAAGTGCTTGGTTTTGCTAAAAAACAAGCAGAGCGTGTGGTGGATAAAATTGTTGTATCCGAACCAGAGGCTAGCGTAGAAGCCATAATTAAACAAGCTTTAAAAAAATTATAGTAGATTTTGAATACAACTAACCTATACTTTTATAAATCGATTAAACAAAGTGTATTAACAGTTCTAACGTTCTTGTTGTCACTTAGTGCTTTCGCTCAAGATCCAGATCCAACAGTAGAAAGCGATTCTACAAAAACAGGGTTTAGTTTTGGTAATATTGAAATGGCGAACCCTAATAGTATTACTTCTAAGTATACTTATGATCCCCAAACAGATCGTTATGTTTACACAGAATCTATTGGCAATTTTAATATTAATTATCCAATTATATTAACACCAAAAGAGTATCAAGACTTGGTGTTTAAAGAGAACTTAAAAGGTTATTACCAAGATAAAATAGATGCTTTCGATGGAAAAAAAGAAAATTCTGAAGAAGCTAAAAAGAATTTATTACCAGAGTTTTATGTAAACTCTGGTTTTTTCGAATCTATATTTGGTGGAAACACCATAGAAGTTGTACCTCAAGGATCTTTAGAAATGGATTTAGGAGTTTTGTTTACAAAGCAGGATAATCCATCATTTTCACCTAGTAATAGAAGTAATTTTACTTTCGATTTCGACCAGAGAATTAGTTTAAGTTTATTAGGTAAAGTTGGAGAAAGGCTACAAGTTACTGCAAATTATGATACTGAGGCAAGTTTCGATTTTCAACAATTAGTAAAGTTAGAATACGATCCTACGTTTGGTGGAGGTGAAGATTCTATACTTCAAAAATTAGAAGTTGGTAATGTAAGTATGCCATTAAACAGTTCTCTTATTTCTGGAGCACAAAGTTTATTTGGTGTCAAAACAAAATTACAGTTTGGAAAAACAACGGTTACAGCTGTGTTTTCTGAACAAAAATCAGATACACGTTCTGTGGTTGCACAAGGTGGAGGGACATTAGACGAATTCGATTTCTTTATTCGTGATTACGATGAGAATCGTCACTTTTTCTTAGCACAGTATTTCCGTGAGAATTATGATAAGTCTTTAGAAAACTATCCTTTTATTAATACAAATGTTCAAATTACAAGAACAGAAGTATGGGTAACAAATAGAAGTAATAAAACCGAAAATGTAAGAAATATAGTTGCACTTCAAGATCTTGGAGAGTCCGCAGTTGTAGGAAACTCTGGTGTAGTAGTTACTGCTGGTCCAGGTGCTTTTCCAGACAATGCTAATAACCGTTTAGATCCTACAAATATTGGTGGACCAGGTTCTCAAATTACAGATGCAATTAGAGATATTGCAACCGTGCAATCTGGGATATTAGTTTCTGGTTTTAACGAAGGTTTTGATTATGCAAAACTAGAGAATACAAGAAAATTACAAGAAGGTCAAGAATATATTATTAACACACAATTGGGATATATATCGTTAAATCAACGTTTAAACAATGATGAAGTTTTAGCTGTAGCTTTCCAATACACAGTGGGAGGTCAGGTGTTTCAAGTTGGTGAATTTGCTAACGATGGTATTGGTGCAACTACCGTAGAAACAAATGGTGATAATGAAGTAACAAACGTAACAAACAATAACTTAATTCTTAAATTACTTAAAAGTAGTATAACATCTGTATCTCAACCAATTTGGGATTTAATGATGAAGAATATTTACGATACTGGAGCTTACCAATTAAGTCAAGAAGATTTTAAATTAAATATCTTTTATAACGAATCGACGCCTTTAAATTTTATTAGTCCAGAAGGTGGAACTTTTGGTGTAGATATTAATGGAAATCCTATTACAAGTAATACTCCTCTAGAGGATTATATTGAAAAGACTACATTACTACGTTTATTCAATTTAGATAGGTTAAATTATAACAACGATCCGCAAACCAATGGTGATGGTTTTTTCGATTTTGTTAGTGGTATTACTGTAATTCCGGAAAACGGAAAAATAGTATTTACAAAGGTCGAACCTTTTGGTCGTTATTTATTCGATGTTTTAGATAATGATGGTAACCCAGGAAACAATGCTTTTGATTATGAGTCTGATGTTTATACAACGAATCCAAATCAAGAAAAATACGTTTATGATTTACTTTACAAGGCTACTAAAACGGCTGCTTTAGACGAGGTCGAAAAAAATAAGTTTCAAATAAAAGGAAGTTATAAATCTCAAGGAGGAGATGGTATTGCTATTGGTGGTTTTAATGTACCTAGAGGTTCTGTAAAAGTAACTGCTGGTGGACGTGTACTTGTAGAAGGTGTAGATTATACTGTAAATTACCAATTAGGTCGTGTACAGATTTTAGACGAAGCTTTAAAAGCATCTAACACACCAATACAAGTAACAACAGAAAATAACTCAATATTTGGTCAGCAAACTAAGCGTTACACAGGTATAAATGTAGAACATCAGTTTAACGATAAGTTTTTAATTGGTGCTACTTATGTTAATTTAAACGAAAGACCAATTACCCAAAAAGCTAACTATAATAGTGAGCCAATTAATAATACAATATTGGGTTTTAATGGTAACTACTCTACCGAAGTTCCTTTTTTTACAAGGTTAGCGAACAAGTTACCAAATATAGATACAGATGCACCATCTAATTTATCTGTTAGTGGTGAGTTTGCTTATTTATTACCAGGAGCACCAAAAGGAACAGATTTAAACGGAGAAGCTACTGCATATATTGATGATTTTGAAGGAAGTCAAAATGGTATAGATTTAAAATCTACACAATCATGGAGACTATCAAGTAGACCTTTAGGATTAAATGGAACTACAGCTGCAGATGATTTTAATGGAATTAGAAATGGTTATGACAGAGCATTATTAAATTGGTACACTATCGACCCTATTTTTTATGGTGGTCAAAGACCAAGTGGAATTGATGATGATGATGTATCTAATATATATACTTCTCGCGTTTTTGTTCAAGAATTATTTCCAGAACAAGATATAGCACAAGGACAAACATCAGTTTTAAATACTTTAGATTTAACATACTATCCTACAGAAAGAGGACCATATAATTTTAGTGATACTAATTTAGAAGCAGACGGTTCTACGCTTATAACACCTACTAATGGTTGGGCAGGAATTACAAGACCATTAACATCCACAGATTTTGAACAATCTAATGTAGAATATATAGAGTTTTGGATGCAAGATCCTTTTCAAGATAATCCAACAAATCCAGGTGGAAAATTGGTGTTTAACTTAGGAAGCATTTCTGAAGATGTATTAAAGGATGGTAAAAAGCAATATGAGAATGGTTTACCAGCAGATGGAAATGTTAATTTATTGCAAAGCACAATAACACCTTGGGCCATTCCTCAAAATCAAGCATTAATCTATGCTTTTGATTCTACAGGAGATGAGCGTACAAATCAAGATGTTGGTTTCGATGGTTATGATGATTTAGAAGAAATGAGTATTACCGATCCTACTATTAATCCTGGGAGCCCAACACCAATACCATCTTCAATTGCATCTTTGCCAGATCCTTCTGCAGATAATTATCAATATTATTTAAGTGCAGATGGAGATGTTTTAGAACGTTATAAGCGTTATAATAATGTACAAGGAAACTCTCCAGATACATTTAGCGATACA
Organism: Lacinutrix algicola; assembly: GCF_001418085.1. Classification (GTDB taxonomy): domain Bacteria; phylum Bacteroidota; class Bacteroidia; order Flavobacteriales; family Flavobacteriaceae; genus Lacinutrix; species Lacinutrix algicola. Next base: position 100,981 of record NZ_LIQH01000032.1, on the reverse strand, counting down.
AATAGAGGTTCTACAACACAACCAGATGTTGAAGATATAAACAGAGATAACACGATGAATACTATCGACAGTTATTTTGAATATGAATTACAACTAACACGTCAAAACTTACCATTAAATAGTCCAGATGAAGTTGTTCCAGGAAATCCAATTGGTGAGTTTATAAAAGATGTAAAATTGCGATCAAGAGAATTGCCTAACGGAGATACAGAACAAATACGTTGGTATCAATTTAGAGTACCAGTTCAAGGTGACCATGTAGTGGCTAAAAACGGAATTACAGATTTACGTTCTATTCGTTTTGCACGTATGTACTTAAGTGGTTTTTCAGAACAAACAACCTTCCGTTTTGGAACTTTAGATTTAGTACGTAGCGACTGGAGACGTTATCAATTAGCATTAAATGGAGGTCCAACATCACCAAGTTTTGATGACACAGAGTTTACAGTAGGTGTAATAAGTTCTCAAGAAAATGATGGTAGTTACGAGTCTCCTCCAGGTATTGAGGCAGAGCAATTAAATAATAATAACTCTATAATAGAACAAAACGAACAATCTCTTGTTGTTAATGTTTGCGATTTAGAACCAAAAGATTCTAGGGCTGTATATAAGAATATTAGTGTAGATATGAGGCAGTATAAGCGTCTTAGAATGTTTATGCACGCCGAAGATGGAGATGTACCAGGTTTAGCAGATAAAGAGTTAGTCGGTTTTATTAGAATGGGTAACGATTTAACCGAAAACTACTACCAGATTGAAGTACCATTACAGGTGTCAACAGGAACAACTAGTGCTGCTTTATGGCCTACAGTAAATGAAATAGATTTGCCTCTAGAGCTTTTAGAGCAAATAAAATCTTTAGGAATTTCGAATGGTACTTTAGCAAATGCAGATGCAACTTTTTACGATGTAGTAAATGGACAGCCAATTGAAATAGCTTCAACATCTCAATACGAAAATTATGTGCTTGGACAAACAAGACTAGCAATTAAAGGAAATCCAAACTTTGGAGCTGTAAGAACTTTAATGGTTGGCGTAAAAAACGGGTCGAACAACGCGCAATGTGGAGAGGTTTGGTTTAACGAACTTAGGTTATCGGATATGGATAATCAAGGTGGTTGGGCTGCAATAATGAATATAGATACTAATTTTGCAGACTTTGCAAATGTAAGTGCAACAGGTAGAATGAGTACTGCAGGTTTTGGTTCTGTAGATCAAGGACCACAAGAACGTAGTAGAGAAGATGTAAAACAATACGATTTTGTTACTAATGTAAACATAGGACAATTATTACCTAAAAAATGGGGAGTTCAATTACCATTTAATTATGGACAAGGTGTAGAATTAATTACGCCAGAATACGATGAGCAGTATAAAGATTTAAAACTTCAAAATAGAATTGATGCAGCAGAAACTGCAGAAGAAAAAGATAACATTAGAGAGCAATCCGAAGAATATACAAAAAGAAGAAGTATCAACTTTATTGGTGTTAAAAAAATAAGAACAGGTGAATCTAAGCCAAGTTTTTACGATGTAGAAAATTTAACGTTTAACCATTCTTATAACAAGGTAGAACACCGCGATTTCGAAATAGAACGTTCTATCGATAAGCAAGTAAGAACTGGAGCGAGTTATGCCTTCAACTTTCAGCCTAAAGTATTTGAACCTTTTAAAAAGAAAGACTCTCTTTTTACAAGTAAGTACTGGAAGCTATTAAAAGATTTTAATCTTAATTTATTACCTTCTAGTATTGCTATTAATTCAGATATTAAAAGACAATTTAATAGTCAGCGTTTTAGAGAGGTCGAATTAGGAGGGAATAATATTGGACTTGAAGAATTATATAAAAGAAACTATAATTTCGATTTTCAATCTACAGTAAACTGGAATTTAACAAAGTCATTATCTTTTAACTTTGCAGTAGCTAATAATAATATTGTAAGAAACTATTTTAAAGATAATATTGTTAATGGAGAACAAGACTCAAGTTTAGATGTTTGGGATGGTTATTTCGATGTTGGTGATGCTAACAGACGTTCACAAACTTTAGGAATAAATTACGAGATTCCTTTTAGTAAATTTCCAGCCTTAGATTTTGTAAAAGCAACCTATTCTTACCAAGGTTTATACCAATGGCAAAAAGGATCAGATTTATTTGGAGATTTAGTAGCAGACGATGGTGTAACTTACGATTTAGGAAATTCTATTTCTAACGGAAATACACATAATATCAACTCTACTTTAGACATGCGTAAATTCTATAAGTATATAGGTTTAAAGAAAAAACGTGTTGCTAAAAGTAATGGTAAAGTGAGTAGAAATGCAAAAGCTGGACCTCCAGGAGTACCTAAAAAAGAAAAAGGTAATAATAAACCTGAAGCCAAAAAGAAAAGTGGTATTGGTACAGGAATAGCTAATTTAGGAATTGGTATTTTAACTTCCGTAAAACGTATCCAAGCTAACTATTCTGAAAATAACGGAACATATCTTCCTGGTTTCACAGATACGCCAGGATTTATTAGTACATCTAAGCCTACTTTTGGTTACACATTAGGGAGTCAAAAAGATATTAGAGATGTAGCAGCTAGAAACGGATGGTTAACGGTATTCCCAGATTTTAATCAACAATACACAAAGAATCATACTAAGCAATTAGATCTTTCTGCAAACTTAGAGCCACTTAACGACTTAAAAATAGATTTAGTAGCAACAAGAACATATGCTGAAAACTATACCGAAAATTATAGAATAGAAAACGACGAGTATATCTCTTTAACGCCAAATGTATTTGGAAACTTTAATGTTTCTACATTTACATTACCAACAGCCTTTGGTAATAGTGACGAAATAAGTTCAGAAGCTTTTGATGCTTTTAGAGAAAATAGACTAACAATTGCAAGACGATTAGCTGCAGAAAAAGGAGTAGATTTAAGTAATCCAGATAATTTTGAAGGTGCAGATCTTAATGGGTATCCAAAAGGTTTTGGTAAAACAAGTCAAGCAGTATTGTTACCAGCATTTTTAAGTGCATATACAGGTCAAAACGCAGAGAAAACAAAATTAGGAGCTTTTAGAAATGTGCCAATTCCAAACTGGGATTTAAAGTACACAGGCTTAATGAAGTTTAAATGGTTTAAAAAACGCTTTAAACGTCTATCGCTTTCTCATGGTTACAGATCTAGTTATACTATTAATCAATTTAGAACAAATTTAGATTTTAATGGTATAGATTATACTGCACCTTACGATTTTCAACCATCCGATGATTTAGACCAAGCAGGTAATTATAAAAACTCAGAACTTTACAGTAATATTAATTTAACAGAGTTATTTAGTCCGTTAATAAAAGTTGATATGGAAATGAAAAATTCCATAATACTAGGAGCCGAAATTAGAAAAGATAGATTGTTGTCTTTAAGTTTCGATAATAATTTAATGACTGAGATTCAAGGTAAGGAATACGCAATTAAGTTAGGTTATAGATTTAAAGATGTACGTATAAAAACTAAATTAGCCGGTCCAAAAAAATCTATTGTTAGTGACTTGCTAATGGAAGCTAATCTTTCAGTTAGGGATAATAAAACTATTATTAGATATCTAGATTTGGAGAACAATCAAATAACAAATGGTCAAACTATATATGGTTTAAAGTATAATGCTAACTATGCCTTTAGTCAAAATCTAACTGGTATTTTCTACTTCGATTATACGTTCTCAGAATACGCAATATCTACAGCATTTCCACAAACAACAATACGCTCTGGATTTACTTTAAGATATAATTTTGGAAACTAAATAATCGTTAAGTTTTTCTATTTGAAAAGCCAAAGAATTAAATATATTTGTAAAAATTTAAAAAAATAACATAATGAATATTCCATCAGAATTAAAGTATACAAAAGATCACGAGTGGGTTAAAGTGGAAGGAGATGTAATTACTATTGGTATTACAGATTTTGCACAAAGCGAATTAGGTGATATTGTTTATGTAGAAGTAGAAACAGTTGATGAAACTTTAGATGCAGAAGAAGTATTTGGTACCGTTGAAGCAGTAAAAACAGTATCAGATTTATTTTTACCAGTTTCAGGAGAGATTATAGAATTTAATGAATCTCTTGAAGATGAACCAGAAAAAGTAAATTCAGATCCTTACGGAGAAGGTTGGATGGTTAAGGTAAAAGTGTCTGATGCTTCTCAATTAGATTCTTTGCTTTCAGCTGAAGCATATAAGGAGCTAGTTAGTGCTTAAAAAGTTTAGTCTCTTAGTGAGTATTCTCTATACTATAACTTTATCTGCTTTATTCTTATTTAAAATGGATAACGTTGTTGAAGAATTACCATCAGTAAACGACAAAGTAATGCACGCTTTAACTCATTTTATACTAGTTGTATTATGGTTTATAGTGTTTTATTATAGATATAGCTTTAAATATTATAAAGCTATAGGTATTGCGACATTGTTTTCTTTGGTATATGGGATCTTAATAGAGTTACTGCAAGGTTGGTTAACAATAAGCCGCCAATCAGACTTTAAAGACGTGTTAGCAAATGTATTAGGTATGATATTTGCATCAATACTTTTAATAAGTATTAAAAAACACGTGTTAAAAAATAATAATACCTTGCTTTTTTGATAAATAAATAGTTATTTTAGCAGAGCATAAATAAATAAATTAATGGAAACAAAGAAAAATCCTAAAGCAAACGTAGGCAGGAATAGCTCTCTCTATTTTGCGGTTGGTATGTTGTTAATGTTAGGTTTAACATATACAGCTATCAATTACAAAACATACGACGATCGTGTTGTAGAAGATAGATCTATTGATGTTGATGACGAAATGGACGAAGAAATTCCAATTACAAATCAAGCACCACCACCACCACCGCCACCACCGCCACCGCCACCACCAGCTCCAGAAGTTATTGATGTTGTTGAAGATGAAGCAGAAATAGAGGAAACGGTAATCGAATCTACAGAGACAACTCAAGAAGAAGAAATTGTTGAGGTTGAAGAAATTGAAGTAGAAGAGATAGAAGAAGATGTAGAAGTATCTTTTGCAGTTATTGAAAGTGTACCAGTATATCCTGGTTGCGAGAAAGGAAATAACGCTCAGAAGAAAAAGTGTATGTCTGATGCAATTAATAAAATTGTAAGAAAAAAATTCGATTTAGACTTAGGTCAAGAATTAGGTTTAAGTGGTAAACAACGTATTTATGCTCGTTTTACTATTGACAAAGCCGGAAACATTATAAATGTTAAAACACGTGGTCCACATCCTGGATTAGAAAAAGAAGCTAGAAGAGTTGTTGGTTTAATACCAAAAATGAAGCCTGGTAAGCAAAGAGGAAAGCCTGTAAAAGTAACTTTCGATTTGCCTATTACATTTAATGTGCAAGACTAATTCGTTAGTTTTAAATACTATAAATTAAAAACCCGATACAAATTTGTATCGGGTTTTTTCATTTTGGTATACTTATTGTTATTTCTTCATAATATTAACATGTAAACTTTAATAATTATGAACAATTCAAAGAAAAGTCACGATTTCGTTCGTCAAAACGAAATAAACGTGCAGAAATCGCAAAAGCATGATGCTAATTTACAAAAAAACTCAACGCTGTACTTTCAGGTTGGCTTAATTTTATGCTTATTAGCAAGTTATGGAGCATTAGAGATGTCTTTTGCTGAAACACAAGAATATGTCTATTCTACACCGGTAGAAGATGATAGCATTTATGAGATTGACATTGAAAATTTTGAAATCGAGAAGGAAGTCAAGCCCGAGCAGAAACAAGAAATAGCACAGGTAAAACCTAAAGATCCAGAAATTAAAATTGTTAGTAACGAAACTAAACTTAAGGAGACTTTAAAAGAAATTATAAAAGTTGTGGTTCCAGAAGGAAAAACACCTGTTCTTTCAACAGACGATCCTAGTTTAAAAATTGATGAGATAGAGCCAGAAATTACTATAATGACTGTTCAAAAGGTACCTGTTTTTCCAGGTTGTGAGAAGGAATCAACAAATAATGGGAGAAGAAAATGTATGTCTGAAAAATTATCAAAATTAGTACAAAGAAAATTTGATGTTGATATAGCTTCAGATTTAGGTATAACAGGAAAACAAAAAATTTATGTGTCTTTCAAAATAAATAAGCTTGGGGAAGTAGAAATTATTAAAACAAAGGCTAATCATTTAGCTTTAGAAAAAGAGGCTAATAGAGTTGTTGGTAAGATTCCTACTATGAAACCGGGAATGAATAATAACAAACCTGTGAATGTATCATACATGCTTCCAATTCAATTTAATATTCAATAAAGTATAAAAAAAATATTTAAAACCGTTATTATCTATGGTAGTAACGGTTTTTTGTTTTTTAAGAATGCGATAGCCTTTCCGTTTAAATAGGTATCTCATAAAAACGGAATTCTAAATGGTATCTCTTCATTGGAAAAAAATATTATCTTTCGACGAAATTAAATGTAATATAGACTATGAAGTTTTATACTTTTATTTTGATGCTATGCTTTCAGACTATAGCAGTGGCTCAAGTTGATAATGAGAAGCCACCTATTTTCGATTCTTGTAATGAAGAGTCGATTGATAACATGCAAAAATGTTTTGATACAAAAGTTTTTGATTTACTATTCAATAATTATAACGTACCAGAAAAAGTTACAAACGCAGACTATATAGGAGAGGTAGTTATTTTATTTGAAGTAGATAAAGAGGGTAGTTTTAAAATAATGTACGTAGACGCTTTATACCCTGAACTTAAAACGGAAGCTTCTAGAGTTTTTAAAAAATTTCCTAAAGTAACTCCTGCAACTTATAATGGTAATGCAACTTATAAACAATATTCAATTAGTTTAAAAATTCCTTTAGAGAATCAGACTGTAGTTACCGAAGATTTAGCATTAAGTAATGACAAAGAAAATAAAAGTCAAGAATTAAATGCTTTAGAAATTGCTGCTAAAAAAGAAATGGATAAGGTAAAAGCAGATTATAAACAATATGATAATAGTGAATATGCTAGTCAGTTAAATATTCCATTTTCTCATGAGAATTATTCTAAGTTCGATCGCGCTACTAATTTGGTAGGTACTAATAGTCATACAGCATCTAAACCATATATATATGAAGATGTTTCTGCTTATCACGATTTTAATAGCGAAAACGAAGCTTTAAAAAAGGAAAAACAAACTTGGTTAGGTAAAAAAGTTTGGAATGAGCATTTGGTACAATTGCAAGGAAAAGAGTATTGGTTTTCTGTTGATCCTATTTTCGATTTACAAGCAGGAAAAGATACAGACGCTAGTTTTGGTTCTACTTTCAATAATACAAGAGGTGTTTATATACAGGGAGGTTTAGGAAAGAAATTTAATTTTTCAGCATCTGTATTTGAGAATCAAGGACGTTTTGCCGAATATTTTAATCAATATGCTGAAAGTATAAGACCATCTGGTGGTGATCCAGCAATTATTCCAGGTAGAGGTATTGCAAAACAGTTTAAAGATGATGCTTACGATTATCCTGTGGCTGAAGCTTATTTATCTTACACGCCATCAAAATTTATTAATGTGCAATTTGGTCATGGTAAAAACTTTATTGGTGATGGATACCGTTCGTTATTTCAAAGTGATGCAGCTAGTCCGTATCCATATTTGAAATTGAATACTAAGTTTTGGAAAATAAAATACACCAATACTTATACATGGCTAAAGGATGTAAGAGCAGAGGTTACCGAAGATGGAGCTTTCTTTACAAAATACATTGCCAACCATTATTTAAGTTGGAATGTTAATAAGCGTTTAAACTTAGGCTTATTCGAATCTGTTATTTGGGCGAATACAAACGATAGAGGTTTTGATATAAACTACCTAAATCCAATAATTTTTTATCGTGCTATCGAGTTTGAAACCGGACAAGATGCAGGAAATGCTATTGTTGGAGCATCAGCAAAATATAAGATTAATGACAACTTTAATGTTTATTCTCAATTTGTATTAGATGAATTCTCTTTAAGCGATGCTAAAGGAGGTGAAGGGAGTTGGAAAAATAAGTTCGGTTTACAATTAGGAGCAAAGTATTATAATGCTTTTAAGGTAAAAGATTTAATGTTACAGGCCGAGTATAATGCTGTACGTCCTTATACCTATTCTCATAATACAGTAGTTTTAAATTATTCACATAACAACCAACCAATGGCACACCTTTGGGGAGCTAACTTTAGAGAATTGGTTTTAATAGGTCGATATAGATACAAGCGTTGGTTTGGTGAAGCAAAACTTATTGCCGGTATTCGTGGTTTCGATATTAATAATGGTATTGATAACTTTAATTACGGAGGCGATATTTTTAGAGATGAAATAGATAGACCTTTCGACACTGGAGTAGAAATTGGGCAAGGCATAAAAACAAATACAATTAATGCTAGCGTTCAAGGAGGATACTTAATAAATCCTGCTTCTAACTTAAAAGTCTTTGCGAATATTAGTTATAGAAATTTTAATCCTGAAGCAGAAACAATGTCGGTACTAAACAATAGTACGGTTTGGTTTAATTTTGGAATTAGAACAGACTTATTTAATTGGTATTTTGATTTGTAGAATAGACTTTACAACGTATCTTTGCTTCAAATTTTTATAGGTGAACAAAAGCCTTGTAAGCAAAGCAATACATTGAGTACTATAACTACAACAGTAAAACATTCTTTAATTTCAGATTTTAAAGAAATCACAAAAATGCGTTTAGCATTAAGTGTGGTATTTTCTTCGGTTGCGGGTTATTTACTTGGCGTCGACGAGGTTAATTATACAACAGTTTTTTTATTGGCATTAGGAGGTTATTTTATGGTTGGTGCATCTAACGCATACAATCAAATTATAGAAAAAGACTTAGATGCTTTAATGGACAGAACAAAAAATCGTCCTATCCCTGCTGGTCGTATGACTGTACGAACTGCATTTATTATTGCAACTATTTTCACCGTTTTAGGTATTAGTATTCTATATTATATTAATCCACAAACAGCAATGTTTGGTGCAATTTCTATCTTTTTATACACTTGTGCTTACACACCTTTAAAAACAAAAACGCCTATAGCCGTATTTGTTGGTGCTATTCCAGGAGCCATCCCTTTTATGTTAGGTTGGGTAGCTGCTACAAATGAGTTTGGTATTGAGCCAGGTACTTTATTTGCATTACAATTTTTCTGGCAGTTCCCACATTTTTGGGCAATTGGCTGGTTTTTATATAACGATTATAAAAAAGGAGGCTTCTTTATGTTGCCAACTGGAAAACAAGATAAAGGAACTGCTGTACAAACAATTATGTACACAGTTTGGACTATATTAATTTCAATTGTACCAGTTTTTGGAGTAACAGGAAAACTAGAGTTATCTTATGTTGCTGCAACAATTGTTTTTGCACTAGGTTTATTTATGCTGTATTATGCTATTCAGCTATTTAAAAAAATGACAGAAAAAGCAGCGAAACAACTTATGTTAGCTAGTGTTTTATATATCACATTAATACAAATTATTTACGTAGTAGATAAATTTATTAGATAATTATGGATTTAACCCAAGGAACCTCAAAAGAAAAGAACGAACGCGCAAAAAAAATGATGCTTTGGTTTGGCCTTATTGCATTATTTATGTCGTTTGCAGGTTTAACAAGTGCAGTAATAATTAGTAGAACGCGTCCAGATTGGTCTAAAGGATTAGAATTGCCTCAAGTGTTTCTAGTAAGTGTTTTTGTAATAATAGCAAGTAGTATTGCTTATGTTTTTGCACAACGCGCTTTAAAAAATAATAATAGACAGTTAACATCAATTTTATTATTGATCACTTTTGCATTAGGTTTAGTGTTTATCTTTCTTCAGTTTCAAGGTTTCAAAGCTCTTGTGGATTCTGGTTATTATTTCACCGGAGAAACTAGTGATCCTAAGGCATCTTTTATCTTTTTAATCGCATTTTTCCACCTACTACACGTTGCAGTAGGATTAATTTGCTTGTTGGTTGTAATTTATAATCATTTTAAACAAAAGTATACAGCAGATAATATGTTAGGTATGGAATTGGCAGGAACATTCTGGCATTTTATTGATATACTGTGGGTATTCTTGTATTTACTAATGTATTTTATAGGTTAGAATTAAACAATAAAGGAGTATACAACAAACAGAATTTACTAATCAATTAAAACAAGGCTCAAAAATTATAGTTTAACATTTCTTTAGTAGAAGAAAATGATTATTTTTGTCCAATATTTAAAATTAACGAACTCAACTATATGAATACTACAGTTGCAACTACTGGAACAGAAGGTAAAACTTGGGGAGGCGGAAATGATCCTCTAAAAGCCAGTTATGGTAAAATGATGATGTGGTTTTTTATCGTTTCCGATGCTTTAACATTTTCAGCATTTTTAGCTGCTTACGGTTTTTCAAGATTTAAATTTATTGATTCTTGGCCAATAGCAGACGAAGTTTTTACTCACGTACCTTTCTTTCATGGTAATTACCCAATGATTTATGTAGCGTTTATGACGTTTATATTAATTATGTCATCTGTAACTATGGTGTTAGCCGTAGATGCAGGTCATCACTTAAATAAGAAAAAAGTAACATGGTACATGTTCTTAACAGTTATTGGTGGTATTATATTTGTTGGTTCTCAAGCTTGGGAATGGAACACTTTTATTAAAGGAGAATATGGTGCTGTACAAACTAATGGAGGAAATATTCTTCAGTTTGGTGAATACAAAACTGTAGAAGGAGAACAAAAATTTGAGCGTGTCGCTATTGCAGACTTTGCAAAAGTAGCACACAGTGAGAGAACACAGCACGAAAGCAAGTCAGGTTTGTGGTTTGTTAGTGAAGGTACACTTCCAGAATATTCTATAGATGAAGTATATAAAGGTTTAGTTGCTAACGAGAATATATTGATTAGAAATCAAATTATTAACGAACACGGTCATAAAACAATTTTATCTCGTGAAGAGTCTTTAAAGCAATTAAAGTCTGATGGTAAGGCAGTAGTACATGGTGCTAACTTAAAAGTAAACGAATATGGTTCTCCATTATTTGCAGATTTCTTTTTCTTTATCACAGGATTTCACGGTTTCCACGTATTATCAGGAGTTGTTCTAAATGTTATTGTTTTCTTTAATGTTATTATTGGTACTTACGAAAGACGTAAGAGCTACGAAATGGTAGAGAAAGTAGGATTGTATTGGCACTTTGTAGATTTAGTTTGGGTATTTGTATTCACATTCTTCTACTTAGTTTAATTAAAAAATAGTATCATTCCCTATTAAAGGGATTTATATAAAGCATATTAAAATGGCACACGAGCATAAATTAGAAATATTTAGAGGGTTATGGAAATTTAAGTCTAACACTCAAAAAATTTGGGGTGTATTAGCATTCTTAACATTTGTAACTGCAGTAGAAGTAATTCTAGGTATCTACAAACCAGAAATGTTTATGGGGAAAGTTTTGGGCATGAAGGCTCTTAACTGGATCTTTATTATTCTTACAATAGTAAAAGCATATTATATTACTTGGGATTTTATGCACATGAGAGACGAAGTAAAAGCATTAAGACGTATGGTGATTTGGACAGGCGTATTTTTAATATGTTATTTAGTGTTCATCCTTTTACAAGAAGGAGGCTATATTGAAGGTGTTTATTCTAACGGATTTGTTAAAAAAGATTTTTAACAAAATTGATAAGTTAAAAGATAGTAAAAGGTGGTTTTTTTAAACCACCTTTTTTTATTTTTGTAATTCTAAAATATAGAAAACAATCATGAGTAAAAAAGCTATTAAAAAATATTCGATTTTAGTAATATTATTCTTCTTACCAGTTGTTTTCTTACTCATGTTATATCCAGCAACAAACAACTATAATGTGTTAGATGTTGTAAAAGAAGATGTACTTGATATCTCAAATTTATCTTCGGTAACTAATGCCGACGTTCTGTTAAAAGACCACATAACAGTTTTAGGCTTCTTAGGAAGTGATCCAGAATCTAGAATAGTAGAAGCTTCAAACCTTAAAGAACTTGTTTATAATAAGTTTAAAGGCTTTAAAAAGTTTCAAATAGTTATGATTGTAACTAAAGATTCTCAAGATAGAACAGATAGGTTAACTCAAGAGTTAACAAAGTATAGTGTCCATAAATATTGGCATTTTGTTTATGCAAGTGATAGCGATATCAATAAGTTATTTAATAGCTTAAGATCAAGTCTACAATTGGATGATAATTTGGCGACCAATAGCGTATTTGTTATAGATAAGGAGTTAAATCAGCGCGGTAGAATTGACGATAGAACTAAAATAGAGATTGAGAAAGAAACTCAAATCTATCCACTTACAGCTTACGATTGTTCTCAAGTAGCAATAATAAAGAACAAATTAGCAGCCGAAGATATGCGAGTGCTATTAGAAGAATATAGAAAGTCTGGAAGAAATAAAATAGATTCTTCAAACCGAAGAGCTAAAGATTTAAATCCAGATAAATAATAGTTACTCTTGTTTAGTCGAAGAGTTTTAATTCAATTAAAATGAAAAAGAACAATTATTCATACATAGGTATCGCTTTTATTATTTTATTATTTGGAATATTATTCGTTCCGAAAATTGTTGATAGAATAAAAAACAATGATATTACTAGAAACGACAGAATTAGTGTTGGACAAGACAATAATTTTGAAAATAAAGGAGAACTTGCCTTTATAGAAATAAATGGCAAACCTAAAAAAGTGCCTGCTTTTAGTTTTATTAATCAAGATGGTAAAACAATAACACAGGACGATTATATTGGTAAAGTATATATTGTAGAGTTCTTTTTTACAACATGTCCTACTATTTGCCCAAGAATGAATAGAAACCTAGTAGAGATTCAGGATACATACAAAATGGATAAGGATTTCGGTGTTGCTTCTTTTTCAATTACTCCAGAATTAGATACTCCAGAAATTTTAAAAGCTTATGCTACTAAGTATGGTATTACAAATCCTAATTGGAATTTAATGACAGGTGATGAGTCTGAAATATACAAATTAGCTAACGTTGGCTTTAATATATTTGTTGGTAAAGTTGAAGATGATGAAATTGGTTTCGAGCATTCTGGAGATTTTGCTTTAATAGATAAGAATGGATTTATACGTTCTAGATTAGATGACTTTGGTAACCCTAAAATCTTCTATAAAGGTGTTATTAGCGAGCAAGAGAAAATGGATGAAGATGGTAATGAACAAGAAATAACAATGCTTAAAGAGGATATTAAGAAGCTTTTAAATGAGTAAGTCTTAGATTATTATTTCTATTTACTTCAGGAATTAAAACAGTATAATACAAATGAATACGCCAGAAAACATACAAAACGAAAAGAAATATAATAAATGGATTGTTGCACTTTCTGTTATTATTCCAATTGCTGTAGCTATCTTATTTCGTGTTAAACTTAAAGATTTTGGATTTAATGTTGAGCCATTAACATTCTTGCCTCCAATTTATGCTACTATAAATGGAATAACTGCTATTGTATTGTTAGTAGCTGTCTCTGCGATAAAGAAAGGTAATCAGGTGCTTCATGAACGATTAATGAAATTTGCGATTTCTCTATCAGTAATATTCTTGTTATTATATATCGGATATCACATGACTAGCGATTCTACCAAATTTGGAGGTGAAGGCACTATTGCTTATGTGTATTACTTCATTTTAATAACACATATATTATTATCTATTGTAGTCATTCCTTTTGTATTGATTACTTACGTAAGAGCAATTTCTAATAATTTCGAAAGGCATAAAAAAATAGCACGCATTACATTTCCATTATGGTTATACGTTGCAGTAACTGGTGTTATTGTGTATTTAATGATATCTCCATATTACGTATAAATTACCAATAAAAACGTGCTGTCTTTCAAAGTGCAGCAAATAACCTCATAATTATGAAAGCTAAAGTTTTATTTGTTCTTTTCTCTTTTTTCTTTTTTATAAGAACAAATGCGCAATGTGCAATGTGTCGCGCAGTTTTAGAAAATGAAGAAGGTCAAGGAGTAGCAAAAGGTATAAACGATGGTATTATTTACTTAATGGCAATACCATATATTTTAATTTTTGGTGTTGGATTTGCTATTTATTGGAAGTATTTTAGAGTTAAAAAGGAGAAATAGAGCTTTTTTCCATTAAACATATTAGTCTGTTTAATACAAATCTTTATGTTTTAACATTTTATTAGCAAAATTCCTGTAACAAATAAAGTCCTTTGTAGTCTAATGGATATGATGTAGTTAACATCAATCAAAAAAACCAACCATTATGCTCAAAATAAATAAGCTACACAAGTCTTATCCAATTGGAGATTCTAGTTTACATGTATTAAAAGGAATAGACCTATCTGTAGAAGCAGGAGAAATGGTAGCTATTATGGGTTCTTCGGGATCAGGAAAATCTACTTTACTTAATATAATAGGAATGCTGGACGAAGCAGATGAAGGTGAATACATTTTAGATAATGTTCCTATTAAAAATCTTACCGAAAAAAAGGCAGCTATTTATAGAAATAAATTTTTAGGGTTTATTTTTCAGTCTTTCAACTTAATAAATTATAAAAACGCTTTAGATAACGTCGCTTTACCTTTATACTATCAAGGTTTAAAACGTAAAGAACGTATAGAAAAAGGGTTGTTTCACTTAGAGAAAGTAGGACTTAAAGATTGGGCACACCATTTGCCAAATGAGTTATCTGGTGGACAAAAACAGCGTGTAGCCATTGCAAGAGCATTAGCGGCAGATCCAAAGTTATTATTAGCCGATGAGCCAACAGGAGCATTGGATACCAAGACTTCTCACGAAATTATGGATTTTATCCAATCGCTTAACGATGAAGGTAAAACCATATTAATGGTAACACACGAAGAGGACATTGCAAGCATGTGTAAGCGAATAGTAAGACTTAAAGATGGTGTTATTATAGAAGATACGTTTGTAGAACAAGTAAGAGCATCACAATATGTTTGATAGAGACCTCTGGAGAGAAATTTTCCAAAGTATAAATATGAATAGAACCCGATCTTTATTATCTGGTTTTACGGTAGCATTTGCTATTTCTCTATTTGCAATATTATTTGGTATTGTAAATGGATTGGTAAATACATTTGATTCTGCATTTGCAGACGATGCTTCAAATTCAATATTTGTACAATCTGGTATGACATCTAAAGCTAGTAATGGCTTACAAGCAGGAAGACGCATTCAATTTAAAAATGAAGATCAAGCCTGGATAAAAGAAGAGTTTGGAGACAAAGTGCAATACATTACTTCAAGAGTGTACTTAAATGTTATCGCTACTTTTAGAAACGAAAAAAGTAATTATAGCATTCGTGCGGTTAATCCGGATCATCAATATTTAGAGAATACAAAAGTAACTTACGGGCGTTATGTAAATGAGTCTGATATTAAAAACAAAACCAAAGTAGTCGTTATTGGGCGTTTGGTAGAAGAAGATTTGTTTTTAAAAACAACAGCTATTGGAAAGTATATAAACCTAAACGGTATTCAATATAAGGTAGTAGGTGTGTTTAGTGACGATGGTGGAGATAATGAAGAGCGTTTAATCTACATGCCAATAAGTACTGCGCAACAAATTTATGGGAATAACGATTATGTCGATCAAATAAATTTAACCTATAATCCTGAAATGAATTTTGATGCAGCTATTGGTTTTAGTAACCTGCTAACAAAAAAGATGAAAGACAGGTTTATGGTTTCTCAAAACGACCAACGTGCCATTCGTGTTCGAAATCTAGCTAACGAATCTAAAGCAATTAACCAGTTTACATTTATTCTAGGCTTTCTAGTTTTAGTTATTGGTTTTGGAACCTTAATAGCAGGAATTGTTGGTATTAGTAATATGATGATTTTTATAGTAAAAGAACGTACTAAAGAAATAGGTATTCGTAAAGCCTTAGGTGCTTCTCCAAAATCTATTGTATCTATCATTTTATTAGAATCTATATTGGTAACTATTATTGCTGGTTTTGTAGGTTTAGTAATTGGTATGGGCGTTGTAGAATTTGCAGGTCCGTTTTTAGAGAAATATTTTATTAAAGATCCATCGGTAAGTTTAAGTATTGTAGTTGGTGCTGCCATTACACTTATTTTGGCAGGTGCGATTGCAGGATATTTACCAGCAAAAAAGGCTTCAAGAATTAAACCTATTGTAGCACTTAGAGACGATTAATTATGATTAACAAAGTAATTTTAATAGGTTTTCAGTTTGAATTAATAAAAATTAACGAATGAAATTTTTATTTGAAAGAGATACGTGGCAAGAAGTCTACGATAGTTTAACCAAAAATAAACTACGTACCGCATTAACTATGGTTGGTGTTTGGTGGGGAATTTTATTACTTATTGGTCTATTAGGTTCGGCACGTGGTATCGAAAACTCGTTTAATAGATTATTTGGAAGCTTTGCTACCAATAGTGTATTTGTATGGGCACAAAGTACAAGTAAGCCATTTAAAGGGTTTCAGGAAGGTAGACAAGTGCAACTTAAAATAAGTGATGCTAAAAAGATAGAGGAAAACGTAGAAGGTATAGAGTTTGTTGTGCCAAGAAACCAAAGTCAAGCTTTGGTAGTTCATAATTTCTTGTCTGGAAATTTTGGAGTAAATGGAGATTATCCTTTGTTAGATCAGGTTCAGAAAAAGAAAATGATTCAAGGACGTTTTATTAATCAGACAGATATTGATGAGAATAGAAAAGTAGTTGTTATTTCAGAAGAAATATATAAACAACTTTTCGAAAAAGATGCTGAAATGATAGGTGAATATATTCAGCTTAACGGCATGAATTTTAAAGTCGTTGGTATGTTTGAAACTGGAAATGCAAATATGGGTCCATCAAGCGATATTCATATTCCATTTACAACCTTTCAGCAAATATATAATATGGGTGAGAATATTGGTTGGATGATGATTACCGGAAAACCAGAATACGATATTTCGCAAATAGAAACCGATGCTAAACTTATTTTAAGAAACTTAAATAAAGTGCATCCTGAAGATAATCGTGCCTTTGGTAGTTTTAACTTAGGAAAGGAATTTGCAAAAATTACAGGTTTTTTAACTGGTATGCAGTTTTTAACTTGGTTTGTTGGTATTGCTACACTTATTGCAGGTGTATTTGCTATTGGTAATATTTTACTTATTACTGTAAAAGAAAGAACTAAAGAAATAGGAGTGCGCCGTGCACTTGGTGCAACACCATTCGAGATAAAAAGACAAGTGGTTTTAGAAGCCGTATTTATTACCTTAATCGCAGGATTATTAGGTATAATAAGTGGAGGGTCTTTACTTATGCTTTTAGATTCTTTGTATGGTCAAGGCGATGAGGCAATGTTGGTTAATGCATCTGTTTCTATTAGTATCGTTTTTGTTGCACTAATAATTTTAATAGTTTTAGGAACATTAATAGGATTAATACCTGCGTTTAAAGCAACTAGTATAAAGCCAATTGATGCTTTAAGAGAAGAATAATAAACCAATCAAAATAATAAAATAGAGCTTCTAGCTTTAAAATCAACCGAGAAATTAAATTAATAAATAATGAAAAAAGCATTAAAAATTATAGTAGGATTAGGATTGCTTATTGCACTCGTATTCGTGTTAAAGTACTTTAAAGATTCTAACTCTAAATCTGTAGAAGATTTTAAAACAGCAGAGCCTTTTTACGATTCAATTAATACTAAAATTGTAGCTACTGGTAAGTTAAATCCTGAAGAAGAGATTGAGTTAAAGCCACAAATTGCTGGAATTATAGATAAAATTCTAGTAGAGGAAGGTGATATAGTTAAAAAAGGAGATGTAATCGCTAAGATTAGAGTCGTACCAAACGAGCAAAGTTTAGTTGGCGCAAATGGTCAAATTTCATCTGCAAAATTGGCTTACAATAATTCTAAAACTATTTACGATAGAAATAAATCGTTATTCGATAAAGGAGTAATTTCAAGACAAGATTTCGAAAACAGTGAGTTGGCTTTAAACCAGTCTAACGAAACGTTACGTCAAGCTCAAAATAATTATCAAATTATTAAAAGAGGTTCTCTTTCGGGAGGTGGCTCTGCAAATACAAATATTGTTGCATTAATTCCTGGTACTATTTTAGAAATTCCTGTACGTGAAGGAGATCAAGTAATAGAAAGTAATAACTTTAATGCAGGTACTACAATTGCTACAATTGCAGATATGAGCAAAATGATTTTTGAAGGTAAAGTAGACGAAGCAGAAGTTGGTAAGCTTGAAGAAGGAAAAGATATTAAAGTTGTACTAGGTGCTATTGGGGAAAAAGAATTTCCTGCAAAACTTACTTTTGTTGCACCTAAAGGTAACGAAGAGAACGGAGCAGTACAGTTTACAATTAAAGCAGATGTAGAAGTAGAGTCTTCAACAAAAATTAGAGCTGGTTATAGTGCTAATGCAGAAATTGAAATGGAATCGAGAGATAGCATTATGGTTATTAAAGAGTCTTTACTTCAATTTAATAGAATTACAGAAAAGCCTTTTGTTGAAATAGAAAAAGGTGAAGGTAAATTTGAAAAAGTAAATGTTGAGTTGGGTCTTTCTGATGGTATTAATGTAGAAATTACAGATGGTGTTAAAGAAGGCGATAAAATCAAGGTGTGGAACAAAGCCTCTAAAGAAGATAACGATGATGAAGATTAATATAAAAAGTATTTTAACAAGTGCCTGTTTTGTATGTGTTGGCTTTTCGGCTTATGCTCAAGATAAAGTATGGACATTAGAAGAAAGTGTAAAACACGCTTTAGAAAACAACATCTCTATTGTACAAGCTCAAAATACGTTATTATTAAACGAACAAGATATTATTGCTTCTAAAGGTTCTTTTTTACCTTCTGTGAGTGGTAGTGCTGGGCATAGTATATCGGTAGGTAATACAGAGTTGTTTCCAGGTCAATTTGCAGATAGAACATCAAACAGTACTAGTTTTAGCGTGGGTGCAAACCAAACTATTTTTAATGGTTTTAGGTTAACTAATGTATACAAGCAATCTCAGTTAAATTTAGAAACTAATCAATTAGAGTTACAACGTATTAAAGATGATATTTCTCTTAATGTGGTAAATTCATATTTAAATATCTTATTCAATAAAGAGAATTTAGAGTCAGCAAAAGCGCAATACGAGTTTTCAAAAAAACAACTTAACCAAGTTCAAGAATTAGTGGACGCAGGTGTACAGCCAAAAGCTAATATTTATGATGCACAAGCAACATTAAGTAGAGACGTGCAAAGTGTTACAGTTGCAGAAAACAATTACGAACTATCATTATTGTCCTTATCTCAATTATTACAAGTAGATTTTGCTGGTTTCGATGTGGAAGTTATTGATGTGGTTGATCCGTCAGCAGAATTAATGTATGATAGTGTTACTCCTATATTAGATTATGCTATAGAGAATAGAAGTGAAATTAAAGTAGCTGAAAAAAATATTGAAAGTTCAAAATTAAGTACAGAAATATCTAAAAGCGGATTTTATCCAACAGTCTCTGCTGGATATAGTTTTGGATCTAATGTTTTCTTTACTAATTTAACAGATACCGAAGACAGGTTCCTTCAGCAGTTAAATGACCAAAAAGCACATAGTTTCAGGTTGAGTGTTAATGTTCCGATATTTTCTGGATACCAGAATAAAACGGCAGTTGCAAAATCACAAATTCAAGAACAGAATGCATTATTAGGTTTAGAACAAGCGAAGTTAACTTTAGAAGCAAATGTACAACGTGCTTTTACAGACGCGAAATCAGCATTAAGAGCTTATGAGGCGGCAAAAGTTTCTTTAGAATCTCAAGAGTTAGCCTTTAGCAATTCTGAAGAGCGTTATAACATAGGAGTTATGAATGCATTCGATTTAGAGCAATCAAGATTAAGACTTGTAAATGCTGAAGCATCATTAATTAATGCTAAATACGATTTTGTTTTCAAAACAAAAGTTTTAGATTTCTACCTTGGAAAACCAATAACACAGTAAAATATAAGATATATTAGCAAACTGTTTTATATAAATTATAAAGAGTAAATTAAAACCTAAAGAAAAATTACTATTTTACTTTAGGTTTTATGAATTCTAAAAAAATAAATTGATGTACATATTAAGTATAGAAACGTCAACAACAAATTGTTCAGTCTCACTATCTAAGAATGGTGAGACTTTGCTTTTAAAAGAAGATTATAGCAATAACTATTCTCACGGAGAAAGGTTACATGTTTTTATAGATGAAACGCTTCGTGAAGCAAAAATCGAGCGCTCTCAATTAGATGCCATAGCAGTTAGTAAAGGACCTGGGTCTTATACTGGGTTACGCATTGGTGTTTCGGCAGCAAAAGGCTTGTGTTATGCTTTAGATATTCCGTTAATTTCTATTTCTACTCTAGAAGCTTTAGCACATCAAGTTAAACCAGAAAGCGGTGTAATTGTGCCAATGTTAGATGCTAGACGTATGGAAGTGTATTCAGCTATTTTTTCTTCAGAATTTAAAGAAATAAGAAAGATTGAAGCCCAAATTTTAGACGAAACTTCTTTTGCAGGAGAGTTATCTCAAGGCAAAGTGTATTTTGTTGGAAATGGAGTAGAAAAAACAAAAGCACTTTTAAATAATGAAAACGCCATTTTTATAGAAGATAAGTTGCCATCTGCAGACCAAATGAGTGCTTTAGCTTTTTTAAAGCATAAAAAAAGCGACACCGAAGATGTCGCCTATTTTGAACCTTATTATCTTAAAGATTTTGTGGCTTTAAAGCCTAAACCTAAAAAGTAATTATCCTTGCTTTTGTATTTCTACTTGATGTGGATAAGGTATTTCTATTCCAGCAGTATCTAAAGCTTCTTTAGTTTGCTCTGTTACTTCAAAATAAACTGTCCAATAGTCTTCAGCTTTACACCAAGGTCTCACAGCAAAGTTTATAGAACTATCTGCTAATTCTAGAACATTTACTGTAGGCTCTGGATCTTTCAATACTTTTGGATGATTTGTTAATACACTAAGTAAAACTGCTTTTGCTTGCTTAATGTCAGAATCGTAACCCACACCAAAAACAAGATCTACTCTTCGTGTACCTTCAGTAGTGTAATTAATAATATTTCCATTAGATAAAGAGCCATTTGGTATAATAATTTCACGGTTAGATAAGCCTGTAAGTTTGGTTGTAAAGATTTCAATTTCTTTAACAACACCTACTTCTCCTTGTGCTTCAATTAAATCTCCTACTTTTATAGGTTTAAAAATCATAAGTAAAACACCACCAGCGAAATTACCTAAAGAGCCTTGTAATGCTAAGCCAACTGCTAAACCTGCTGCTGCTATTACTGCTGCAAATGATGCTGTTTGAATACCCAATGTACCCAAAATAATAATAATTAATGCAATTTTTAAAACCCAACCAATTAGATTAAGAAGGAATTTTTTAAGACTAACATCATAATTAGCCTTGTCCATAGTTTTGCTAATTCCTTTTCTTAGATATTTAATAATAAAAGCACCAACTATCCATATTATTATGGCTAGTACTATTTTAGGAGCGTATTCTAGTGTAAGCTCGTAACCTTTGTCAATCCACTTTTGTAATTCCATTCTCTATTTAATTTTTTAAAGTTTATTAATGCAAAATTAGAAACTTTCTAAAGAGATCTCGTTAAATCAGTGTTATTTTTCACTTAATCTGTTAACGTCTAATTTTATCGGTAAACCGAATTATATAGTGCCAAGTAATATTCTAATGAAGATTAAACATATAATTGCTGGCCCAGCTTGTACTACAAATAATTTTATCTTTTTTGTAGAGTAAGCGCCATAAATGCCTGCAATTATTACACATATCAAGAAAAACTGTGCAACAAATATGTTTTTTTCTATAAACGAGAAGAATAGTAATCCTGCTGCAAGAAATCCATTATATAAACCTTGATTAGCGGCCAAGACTTTTGTTTCTTCAGCAAAAGCTTCATCTTTAATGCCAAAGGCTTTTCTTGTTCTTGGACGTGTCCATAAAAACATTTCTAGTATTAAAAAATAAAAGTGTAGTATTATAACGATAATGGTGAAAGTGGTGATAATTATTGAAATCATTGGTTTCTTTGTTGTTGATTTTTAAAGATTTAGATGTGCTTTTTAAAATGCTAAATTACTGTCTTTTTTATTATTAATAATTATTTTGTTTTGGAGGAAGGTAGGAATAATTTAATAATGATTGTTATATGAATATAACAATCAAACCGTATTTAAGCACCTTATATAGATGAAAAGTGCAATTTCATAGTTGTTTGACTACTTAGATGCTGTATAAACTCAGTATTTATTAGTAATATTGTAGATAACCTTAATATAAAATAAAAACCACCCATAATGAAGTATTTTACGTTAATTTTAGTTTTGCTCTTTTCTTCCTCTGTACTATTCGCACAAGATGTGTTAATGCAAAACGGAACTATTAATCAATGTTCTGGAACATTGTATGATTCTGGAGGTGACTCTTCTAATTATGGAGATGATGAGAATCTTGTACTAACAATTTGTCCAGATGGAACAGATCAATTTATACAATTGGCATTTACTTTTTTTGGAACTCAAGCAGGCTTAGATATTCTTACAATTTATGATGGAGATGATACCACTGCTGCGATTATAGGAACATATTCTGGAGCTGGAGCAGCAAATAATCCAGGAATAATAGCTGCAGCTACAACAAGTGCTACTGGTTGCTTAACACTAGAGTTTACTAGTAATGATTCTGCTAATACTATTGGGTGGGCAGCAGACATAACTTGTTTACAATCTTGCCAAACAATAATACCAACAATAGATACTACAAATCCAGTTGCAAATGGAGGAGGAATAATTCAAATACCTGTAGGAGGTTCTGTAGATTTTAATGGTAGTGCAACATTCTCAGACGATGGAATAGGTGCAGTTTATACATGGAATTATGGAGATGGATCTGCTGCTGTTAATGGAGAGTCGGTTAGTCATCAATTTAATAATATAGGAACGTTTACAACAACATTTACAGTTACTGATGCAAATCCTACTGGATGTTCAGAATCTGTAACAATTACGGTTGAAGTTTTATCACCTTATATAGATGTAGATATAACAACTTATACAGCTCAAGAATTAGTCGAAGATGTTTTAATAGATAGTCCATGTGCGGCAGTATCAAATGTAGTTTCTAGTTCTGGGAATAATTTTGGTAGTGTAAACGGTATTGGTTCTTTTACGGCAATACCAGGTGCTTTTAGTTTCGAAGGAGGATTAATATTATCGTCAGGAAGTGCAATTGATGCTGAAGGCCCAGAAGATGGTAATCAAAGTGCAGGTGGTGGATCATGGCCTGGAGATGCAGATTTAGAAGCTCAGCTTGTCGGTGTAAACACTAATAACGCATCTTACCTTCAGTTCGATTTTGTGCCTACGGTAAATGAAATTAGTTTTGATTTTATTTTTGCTTCTGAAGAGTATGGTGGTTTTCAGTGTAGTTATACAGACGCCTTTGCATTTTTATTAACGGATCAAACAACAGGAATTACTACAAATTTAGCTTTAGTACCAGGTACAACAGATGTGGTAACAGTTTTTACAGTTAGAGATAATACTTGGAATACTGGTTGTGCATCGGCAAACCCTCAATTTTTTGATTCCTATTATGGAGCTGGAGGAGAACCGCCAGCTAATAATCCAACAAATTTTCTTGGTTATACAGTACCAATGACTGCGGTTTCTTCAGTAATACCAAACAATCCTTATACTATAAAATTAGTTGTTGCAGATGCTGGAGATACAGCATATGATGCTGCTGTATTTTTAGGAGCAGGTTCTTTTAATTTAGGTGGAGATTTAGGAGATGATTTAACTATTACTGCAGGTACTGCAGAGTGTCAAGGAACATCAGTTACATTAGATACAGGGTTGCCAACGGCAACTCATACTTGGTATTTAGATGGTACCGAAATTTCTGGAGAAACAGGTTCTACTATAGATGCAGTAGTAGATGGAACTTATTCTGTAGATATTGTTTTTTCTGCAACTTGTCAAACTTCAGATTCTATTTTTATAGAATTTATTCCTGGACCTACTATTGATGCAGTTAATGATATTACTGAATGTGATAGTGGAGGACCTGTTATTTTTGATTTAACCGAAAATGAAACTACTGCAATTGGTGCACAAGATCCTACAACTATTGTTGTTACTTTTCATAATTCTCAGGCAGATGCAGATGCAGATGTAAACCCAATTACTAACCCATCTACATACACAGGAACAGATGGAGAAACTATTTATATAAGAATAGATGATGTGCAGTCAGGTGCATGTTATGCAACTGAAGAGTTTCAATTATTATACCTAAATATAGTTTTAAATACTGCATCGGACATGGAGGTTTGTGATGATGTTACTAACGATGGATCAGAACCTTTTGACTTAACAAGTCAAGATGCAGCAATACTTGGAACTCAAGCAGCAGCAGATTTTAATGTAACTTATTATACAGATTTTGCTAATGCAGATGCTGGAACAAATGCTTTAACAAGTTCATATTTAAATACTGGAAGTCCAGAACCTATTTTTGTAAGAATTGAAAGTATAGAAGATCCGGCATGTTATATAGCTTCTGCAACAGCAGTGTTTAATTTAGTTGTTAATCCATTAGCAATTGCTACTCAACCTATAAATATTGAACTTTGTGATGATCCTACAAACGATGGTGTTGAGGTTTTTGATTTAACAGCCTTAGAAGCAGAGATTCTTGATGGTCAAGACCCAACTAATTATACAGTTAGTTTCTATGAAGTACAAACAGATGTAGCTACATCTACAAATCCTATAACTAATCCAGCAACTTATTCTAATACAGATACTCCTACGCAAACTATTTACGTTAGAGTAGATGATAACTTAAATCCAACTTGTTTTGGAGAAACTAGTTTTACTATTACCGTTAATGCTTTCGACGACTCTACTTTCACTATGCAGCCAACCTGTGATGGTGCAATAGTAGATACAGTAGTTCTTCCAGGAGGTAGCTATGTATTAAATCCAATGCCAACAGATGGAGCAACAATAGATGCTGCAACAGGAACAATTACTGGAGGAACTTCATTGGCAAGTTATACCGTCGATTATACAACAAATGGTACTTGTCCATCAACGAGCTCGTTTACAGTAACGGTTAATGAAACACTTGATGCGACTTTTACTATGGCATCAACTTGTGATGGTGGAACTGTTGTAACAGAAACAACTCCAGGAGGAACTTATGCTTTTAATCCAATACCAACAGATGGAACAAGTATAGATCCAGTATCGGGAACTGTAACTGGTGGAGCTTCTGCAACAATATACAATGTAGAATATTCCTTTGGAGGAGACTGTCCTTCATCAACAATAGTTGCTTTAACAGTAGACACAACAGATGATCCTCTATTCACTTATACACCAACTTGTGACGGAGCAATTATAAATACAGTTGAAACATCAGGTGGGACTTATAGTTTTAATACGGCACCAACAGATGCAGCTACTTTAGATTCTGCAACAGGTACTATTTCTGGTGGAACGCCAGGAGCGGACTACATAGTAGATTACCTTACAAATGGAATATGTCCAGCATCTAGTACTTTAGTTGTTACTGCATATCCACTACCAACCATAGTTGTACCAACACCACTAGAAGTTTGTGACGACGGTACACCAGATGGAATAACAGAAATAGATTTAACCCTAAAAAACAACGAAATTTCAGGTGGTAATCCAGCATATGCTGTAACGTATTATTTCACACAAGCTGATGCCGATGCACAAGCAAACCCATTAGTAAATCCATATACTAACGTTGTACCAAACATGCAAACTATTTATGTAGGCGTGCAAAATACAGACACAGGTTGTTACGATACCACTTCGCTAGATTTAGTAGTAGAACAAGCACCAGTGGCTTTCACACCATCAAATTTAGAATATTGCGATCCAGACAGTGATGGCTTTGGCGAGTTTATGCTATCGGATACCGAAGCAGAAATCACAGGAGGTGCACCAGGACTTACAGTAACTTACCATGAAACAGCATCTGATGCCGATAACAATGTCAATGCATTAGCAAGTCCGTATAACAATATTGTAGTCAATACACAAACTATTTATATTCGTGTAGAAAGTTCTACAATAGCAACCGACTGTGCCACATTTGTAGACTTGGTACTTATTGTAAACCCAACACCACAAATCACAACCGCAGCAGTATTAACACCGCTAGAAGTTTGTGATGATAATGCCGATGGTTTTGCAACGTTCGATTTACCAACCAAAGAGCCAGAAATTCTAAACCTATTAGATGCAGATGCCACTAACGATTTAGATCCTACATTATATACTATTACATATTATACATCAGAGGCTAATGCAGAAGCACCAACCAATGCTATTGCAACACCAAATGCTTATGTTAATACAACTGTAGATGCACAAACCATTTGGGTACGTGTAGAAGATAACGCTACAGCTTGTTACAAAACAGTAGCCTTAGATTTAATTGTCAATCCATTACCAGTATTAGTACAACCAACACCACTAAGTTTATGTGATGTTAATAATCCTGGCGACGAAATAGAAGCGTTCAACTTAGAAGATGCTAATGCAGAAATACTAGACGGACAAACAGGTATCACTTTAACTTACTTTAGCACACAAGCTGGAGCAGATACAAACGACGGAGCTGTAGAAATTTTCAGTCCATACTTAAATACAAGTAACGCACAAACAGTTTACGTAAGAGCAACAAACAATGTTACAGGTTGTGTAAGCACAATCACTTTAGACTTAAGAGTGAACCCATTACCATCACCAATCGCTTCACCAATGCCATTAATAGCTTGTGATGATGATAACGATGGTTTCTTCGACATGTTCGATTTAGAGAGTCAATCTACAATTATCGAAAATGGAGAGCCAAATGTAAGCACTCAATATTACGAAACACAAGCCGATGCTATGAGTGGTACTAACCCATTAGCAAGTCCGTATGCAAATATTGTAGAAGACCTACAAACGATCTATGCAGTAGTTACTAACGATTTAACAGGTTGTAGTACAACAGTAACTTTAGACTTAGAAGTATTACCATCACCAGTAGTACCAATAGCTATCGCCGATTATATTATTTGTGATGATGATAACGATGGTATTAATCAGTTTGATTTTGATGCAGTAATTACACCTCAAATTTTTACAGGAGGTCAAACAGCAGCAGATTTCACACTAAGCTACCACACTACACAAGCCTTAGCAGACTCAGGAAACAATCCAATAGTAAACACCAGTAATTATACCAATGTTTCTAATCCACAAACTATTTACATTCGTTTAGTAAGCGTTGCCAATGGTTGTGTAACAACAGGAAGCTTTGTTATTCGTGTAGAGTTTCCACCAGTAATCGATGCGAACTACGATAACATCTTAACACAATGTGATGATTTAGATGCCAATTATATGGAAGCTAACGATGGCTTTACCTTTTTCGATTTAACGGTTGAAGACATTGAAATCACAGGTGTAACCAATGTGAGTTGGGTTGTTACTTATTACGAAACATTTGCCGATGCACAAGCCGATACAAATGCTATACCAGATCCAACAGCGTATGAAAATACAATGACAGGCCCACAAACACTTTTTGTAAGAGTTACCGATAGTGACACAGGCTGCTTTAGTTTTACAACAGTAACTATTAGAGTGATACCAAACCCATCACCAAGTCCAGATCCAGTAGATTTAGAACTGTGTGACGATATCGCTATTGTAGGACCAAACGATTTATTAGAAACCTTCGATTTAACACAAAACGAAGCTTTCATTATCAATGGAGAAGTTGGCGTAACAGCAAGTTATTACATCACGCAAGACGATGCAATTATGGGTAACAATGCGATAGTAGATCCAACAATACATATTAACGAAGATCCTGCAACTCCAGGCGTAGCAGTAACACCACAAACTATTTTTGTACGTCTTACCAATGGTAACGATGCAACAGGATTAAACGGAACAGGATGTTATAGTTTAGTTAGCTTCGATGTTATTGTAAACCCATTACCAGTAGTTACACTGGTAAATGATTATGTTATTTGCGAACTGAATACAGACAATGTTGCAGACTTCGATTTAACAACAATGACAGCAGGAATATTAAACGGACAAGATCCAGCAATATTCACAGTAACTTATCATGAAACGCAAGCAGAAGCAGATGCTTCAATGAACGATTTAACAGTAAGTGGCGATTACACCAATACTAGTGATCCACAAACTATTTACGTAAACATTACAAACACAATAACAGGATGTGATACTACTGCATTAACCTTCAATTTAGTTGTAGACGAAGCAGCACAAGCAAATCCAGATGGTGTAGCAATTGTTTACGAAGTATGTGACGACACTATGGAATTTGATAATGATACCACAAACGATATGGTTGAGTTTGATTTATCAACACAAAATCCTTTAGTATTAGATGGTCAAGATCCATTAAATTACACGGTAACGTATTACGATAATCAAGTAGATGCAGATGCCGCTACAAACCCATTACCATTTATTTATACAAACACTGTAAACCCACAAGTGATTATAGTAAGAGTAGATAATGATATTCCAGGAACATTAAATTTAGATCTTACTACATTAACTGCCGGATTAGATGTTAATGGCGATGGTACAATAGATACTATCGACACAACAGTACCAGCAGATGGCATCTTTGATATTATCGATATCGATGGCGATGGTGTAGCAGAAGGATTTGATACCGATACAGATGGTCTTATCGATTACATCGATTTAGATGGCGATGGAAATGGAGACTTAGTAGATTTAAACAATGATGGAGAAGTTGATAATGATACTTCAGCATGTTATGAAACAGCAACACTTACATTACAAGTAAACCCAATGCCATCATTTACATTAGAAGCAGAATATTTATTATGTATCAACACTAATGGAAGTGAAGTTATTAACTCACCAGTAGTAAACACAGGATTAGATCCTGCATTATATACTTTTGAATGGAACTTAAACGGAACCGTTTTACCAGGAGAAACAGCAGAGTTTATAGAGCCAGCTGAAGGTGGTACTTATGGCGTTGTAGCAACAGATATTGCAACAGGATGCTCAAGTATTGAAGTGAATACTTTAGTAACAGTTAGCGAGCCACCAGTAGTAACATCGGAAATAACAACATTAGCTTTTGCCGATCAGCATGATGTAGTAATCACTGCCACAGGAACAACAGCTACTTCAATAGCAGTATACGAGTTTAGTATTGATGGCGGAAGCTGGGAACTAGGAACGTTAAATGCAGCAGGAGAGTATACATATACTTTTACAAATATTGAAGCAGGAGAACATATTGTAACGGTAAGAGATACGGTAGGTTGTGGAGAAACAACACATCCAGTAATGATTATGGACTACCCATTATACTTTACACCAAATGGAGATGGTTACCACGACACATGGAATGTTTACAATATTGGAACACAGCCAGACGCAGTAATTTACATCTTCGATCGTTACGGTAAACTGTTAAAACAATTAAGTCCAACAGGAGCTGGATGGGATGGTACTTACAACGGTAACCCAATGCCAACAAGTGACTATTGGTTTACTTTAGAATACAGAGAGCCAAGTACAGACGAAAAGAAATCGATACGTAAGCACTTTACTCTGAAAAGATAAAAAGAATACTAGTTATTAAATAGAAAAAGCCTGAACGAAAGTTCAGGCTTTTTGTTTACACATTATAAGCTAAAATATTCGTAAGTTTATGTCATTATAAAACTAAAATGTTAAATAGAAGTTTAATCTTATTATTTGTTGTGTTTTGTTTTCATATTGAATCAAAAGCACAAGATATCTCCATCTTTCAACAGTTTAATGGTCGTTATGATTATTTAGCAATAGGCAACACACTAAATCAAGCAGAAAATAACTTAGTACAAACTTTTTGTGAAACACTTCCTTCTTCTCAAGCAAATCTTAATGTAGACAATACCTCAACAATAATAGCTGCTTATTTATATTGGGCAGGTTCAGGATTAGGAGACACAGAAGTAACATTTAATAGTACACAAATTATTGCCGAAGACACTTATAATATTGTTTACGCAGATTCTGGATATGGAGATTTAAATTATTTTTCCTGCTATGCAGATGTAACAAATCAAATTCTAACTGAAGGCAATACAACATATACACTTTCAGATTTAGACATTTCTGAAACCTTAGCAAATAATCCCGGTTATTGCGGTAATCGAACTAATTTTGCAGGTTGGAGCTTATATGTTATATTCGAAAATAATGCACTCCCACTAAACCAAGTAAATCTATTTCAAGGCCTAGAGATTATCAATAGAAACATTACCGAAAAAACTATTTTACTTGAAAATGTAAACGTACTCGACAATGACAATGCAAAAATTGGTTTCTTAGCTTGGGAAGGCGATAACGCCCTAAATTTTGGAGAAAGCTTATCTATAAACGGAAATATTATTTCTAATCCTCCATTAAATTTTGGAGATAATGCCTTTAATGGTACAAATTCTTTCACTAATTCCACAACATTTTATAATGCAGATTTAGATGTTTATAGTATTGAAAACAATATTGATATTGGAGATACTCAAGTAGAAATTAAATTAACAACAGGAGCTATAAACCCAAGTACAGGAGTTTTTAATGCCGATTTAATAATAATAAACAACATTATAACTGTATTAAACAGCCAGTTACCAGATGCTACGATTACTATAGATTCCACAAGTATTAGTTGCGCCTCGAGAGTGGTTGCTCTAAATTATACCGTTTACAATACTAACAGTACAGATCCTCTACCTGTAAACACACCTATTGCCATCTATGCAGAAGGGCAACTAGTAACACAAACAGAAACAGAAAATAGTATTCCTATTAATGGTAGTGAAAATGGAATGATTACAATTGAAATTCCCATATCAATTCCAGATGATTTCTTATTAAATATTGTGGTTGATGATGATGGTAATGGAAATAGCACCGTTGTAGAAATTATAGAAACAAATAATATAGAAGAAACAGTAATTACGTTATTCCCAGAACCCGCAGTTTCTAACTTATCTCATTTAGAGTTATGCGATGTTGGCTTTAATACCGCAACCTTCAATTTATTTGATGCACTATTAGAAATTAATGACACAAATTATATAAATTTTAGCTTTTTTGAAACTCTTGCAGACCTGGAAGAGGATATAAGTAATATTATTAATCCTGAAAATTATCAATCGCTAATAACACCACAAGATATATATATACGAGCAGAAAAAAATAACTGTTACGATATCTTTACATTTCAATTGAACACAAAAAATTGTCCTCCATATATTCCTAAAGGTTTTTCACCAAATAATGATGGATATAATGATTATTTTAATATCCAGGGTCTCTATACCATTTTCGACAAGCACGAGCTGTTAATTTATAGCAGATATGGTAATCTTATTTTTATAGGCAACGACGAATTAAAATGGTATGGCATTTCTAACCAAGGTTTTAACAAAGGAAAATTAGTCCCAACCGGAACTTATTTTTACTTATTAAGAACAAATGATCCCAATCATGGTAATTATACCGGCTGGATTTACTTAAATCGTTAAAATACAATGTATTTCATCGATATTTTTTGCTTTTAAACTAATAAACGTTATTTTTGAACCGTTAAACCGATGCTTTGAATTAACGAGAGATTATAATTAAAAGCTAGAATGCCCCAAAGATGAAATACTACCTACCTACATTATTACTTTTTGTTTTTTTTGTGCAAATAACTCAAGCACAACAAATAACAATAGACGATAGCCAAACTCCAGAACAATTAATAAATACTTTAATTGATGGCTGTGTAGAAGTCTCCAACATATCAAGTGCTATTAATGGAAGTGATAACGGATTCGCTAGTTATGGTTTTTTTGAAAAAGGAAATTCTAATTTCCCATTCGAAAATGGAATTGTATTATCTACTGGTAACATAAACTCTGCAGGAAATACACAAAATACTAATGCACTTAACGAAGGTGATTCTTCATGGCAAACAGATCCAGATTTGGAAATTGCCTTAGGAATTAACAATACATTAAATGCGACTTCAATAGAATTCATTTTTATTTCTGCGACAAGCAGTATTAATTTTAATTACATTCTAGCATCCGAAGAATATTTTGCCGATTACCCATGTAACTATTCAGATGGTTTTGCTTTTTTAATCAAAGAAACAGGCACTCCACAACCCTATCAAAATTTAGCAATTATACCTGGAACAACAACTCCCGTGAATACAAGCACTATTCATCAAGAAATTGTTGGCTTTTGTGATGCTGAAAATGAAAGTTATTTTGAAGGTTATAATATGGGTGACACCAATTTTAATGGAAGAACTCAAATAATGTCTGCTTCTGCAAATATTACTCCTAACGTAGAATACACAATTAAGTTAATAATTGCAGATCAAACCGATAGAAACTTCGATTCTGCAGTATTTATAGAAGCCAATAGTTTTACAAATAGTGTAGATTTAGGTACAGACCTTACTACATGTAATGACTCAACAATATTAAATGCGGAAACTAACAATCCACAAGCAAGTTACGAGTGGTATTTAAATACAGCTATAATTCCTGGAGAAACTACTAGCTCTCTAACTGCTATAACATCTGGAACTTATTCTGTAATAATTACTGTACCATTAAATGGAACAAACTGCACCTTTGAAGATGAAATAGATGTTGTATTAAACTCGGTACAAACTTTTCCTCAGCTAGCAGATTTTGCACTATGTGATGATACTAGCAACGATGGTGTAGAAAATTTTGATTTAACAACATTAAACACTGAAGTTGAAACAAACATACTTGCTTCAAACTACACGATAACCTACCATAGTTCTAATCAAGAAGCAATAGATGGAACAAATAGTTTTAACGCTATCAATAATATTACAAACCCACACACTGTTTATGTTCGTGCTATAGATACTAATTCTGGTTGCGTACATGTTTCTTCTGTAGAATTAATTGTAAACCCATCACCAACAATAATAACTCCTAGCACTATAGAAGTTTGTGATAATGGAAGTGGAGATGCAATGCTAACAAATAGTGATTCAGAAATAACAAATAACAATGTAAATTATAGTGTAACCTACCACTATTCTCAAGTAGATGCAGATGGTGATACAAACGCTATTCCTTCACCTTACACACCAATCAATACAACAGAACAGTTATTTATTAGAGTTGAAGATATTACAACTGGATGTGTTACTTTTACAAATGTTACTATTGAAACATTGGACAGCCCAGATATTAATAATACACTTCAACAGTTAGATGCCTGCGAACAAGACGATGATGGCTTAGAAATATTCGATTTAACAAGTGTTATTGTAGATGTGCTTCAAGGTGCAACTAATGTTACTGTTAGTTACCATGTAACACAAGAAGATGCAAATAACGATATAAACCAAATTCCTAACCCTACACAATTTCAAAACACGACTCCAGATTTTCAACTTGTTTATATTCGAATTGAAAACGATAACAATTCGTGCTACGAAATAGTTCCGATAGAATTACATACAAATATTTTAGAAACGGGAACAAACATTAGAAATTTTGGTGCTTGTGACGAATCTCCAGATGATGGTGAAGCTACTTTCGATTTAACTGCAATTACAGATGTTATTTCTAATGGCTTGCCAGATATTATAATTACTTATTATGAAACCGAATTAGATTTAGACAATAACACCAATCCTATTGATGATAGTGTACTTTATGCTGTACAAAACAGTTTTCAACAATTATACCTTTTAATAGAAAACCCAGACTGTACAAATACTACAGAAATACAATTAAATGTAAACGACTCTGTAACTATTTTAAATAATGGTCCTGCGACTTATTGCGATACAGACGACGATAGTTTAACATCTGTAGAACTTTCTACTTTTAATTCTATTGTTACTGTTGGTATTGACAGTCCTATAGTTACTTATTTTGAAACTGAAATGGATGCCGAATCGAGTTCTAATATATTACCTCCTTTTTATAATAATACTGTAAATCCTTTTACTTTATATGTAAGAGTTGCAGATGGTACAACTGGATGTTACGATGTAAAGCCTTTTCAAATAGAAGTACTACCTGCGCCTTCTGTTAATCCTGCTTCAGGTTTTGTTATTTGTGATGATGATCAAGATGGTTTTTCTATAATAGATTTAACCTCTAGAAACAATCAAATTAATACAGATACAACTACAGTAATTTCATATTACTTAACGCAAGCAGATGCAAATAATTCTAGTAACGAAATTACAGACAGTACAAATTACAGTGCCGAAACTTCTACTGTTTATGCTAAAGTTGAAAATAATACTACTGGGTGTTACGGTTTAGTTCCTATTAATATTCTTGTAAATACATTACCAAATTTTCCAGTAATATCAAACTTTAGAAATTGTGAGACCGATGGTAACCAAATTTCGGATTTTATTCTTTCTGATAAAGATGTCGAAATTTTAAACGGTCAAACAGGAAAAGAAGTTTCTTATTTTGAAGATTCAGCATTAACTATTAGCATCGATAAAAATAGCATCTACAATAACACTTCACAATTACAAACCATTTACGTTCTTGTAGAAAACATAACAGACACTAGTTGTTTTGGTATTTCTTCATTTTTTTTAGAAGTTGGATCGGAACCTATTTACAATGCACCAAGCGATGTTAATGCATGTGATGATAATTCTAACGATGGTTTTGAGACCTTCAGTTTAAACGATAAAACACAAGAAATTATTGCTAATAGTACCGATGCTTTAACTGTTACATATTACCTAACTTTAGAAGATGCAGAAAACGAAACAAATGCAATAGTTGGAGACACCTTTACAAATACAGTAAATCCACAACAACTTTTTGCAAGTGTAGATAATGGCACTTTTTGTAAAGGCATTGCATCTTACGAATACAATGTTATACAAGTACCTATTATTGGAACTGCACCATTTTTAACAGATTGTGACACAGATTATGATGGCAATGTTGTTTTCGATTTAACCCAAGTTGAAATAGATGTACTTGCAATTAGACAGGACAACACAGTTGTTAATTACTATGCCAACCAAACAGATTTATTATCTGGTACAAACCAAATTTCTAATCCAGAAACTTATACTAATACCTCTAATCCGCAAACCGTTTATATTGAAGTTTACAATACTGTTTCTAATTGTGGAGCTTCAGTTTCTTTCGATCTTATTGTTAACTTACCACCAGAAATAGAACCAATTACAAACTATAATATTTGCGAAACAACAGATGCTACTTTTAATCTAACAGAAACAACCGAAACTTTAATTGGCACACAAGAAAATGTAATACTTACCTTCTACTCCAACTTAGTAAATGCGCAAACGTCTCAAAATGCATTAGATCCAAATTATAATTACACCTCTAACAACGATACTATTTTTGTTAGAGCAGAATTTAGCACTACAGGCTGCTTTTACACAAGTTCTTTTTCTTTAATAGTTAATACATTACCAACTTTAAACTTACAAGATTTAGAAGCTTGCGATGATGATTTCGATAATTTACTAGTATTTAATTTAGAGCAACAAACACCAATTATTCTTGGCAATCAAGACGCAAATAATTATACAATCAATTATTTTGAAACCGAAAACGATGCTTTAAATAATACTAATATAATTGATGATTTAAATTATAATGCAGAAAACGAGCAAGTACTATATGTACGCATAGAAAATAATGCTACAAATTGTTTTTCTACAGGATCTTTTAATGTTTATATAAATAGAAAACCACAAGTAGATATTACCAATCAAGTTGTTTGTATAGATAATTTGCCATTAGTGGTTACTGCAGAAACTAACGAATTTTCTGATGCTTACTTATGGTCTACTGGAGCGACAACCGCAATTATAGATATTACAACAATAGGAAACTATTGGGTTACAGTAACCACAGCTTTTGGATGCACAACAACCTCTAACTTTAGCGTTACGGCATCTCAACAAGCCTTAGTCGATTTCGATGTCTCACCTGCTTTTCAAGATCCGCATACTATAGTTGTTGAAACGGCAGGAATTGGAAATTACATTTATCAGTTAAATGATAATGAACCGCAAGCCTCTAACATCTTTAACAATGTACCAATTGGTGTACATTATATTACTGTAATAGATCTTAATGGTTGTGAACCAACACCTCCAAAAAAAGTATTTGTAATAGATGCACCACAATTTGTAACACCTAATGGTGATGGCTTTTTTGATACTTGGCACATTACAGGTGTTAGCCAATTAGAAGGTACAGTTGTTACTGTTTTCGATCGTTACGGAAAAATCTTAAAAGTATTAAAACATAACGATTATGGCTGGAATGGACGTTACAATGGAAACCTAATGCCAGCAAGCGATTATTGGTTTGTAGCAGATGTTGTTAATGGTAACGAGAAGTTTCAAGTTAAAGGGCACTTTGCTTTAGTTCTTTAATTATTAAGGAAACATCTTTAACATATATTTCTTATAAAATATTTAAGGACTTCTTTATCTTTGCATGCTGTAATTATGATAAAGAAAATCCTTATATTATTTATCCTACTTTGTGTAATGTCTGTAAACGCTCAGAACATTTCAGTAGATAGTCAAACCTATACTCCACAACAATTAATTGAAGATATACTAGTAGACAGTAACTGCATCTCTAATGTACAAGTTACTAGTACTGTTGGTGGTAATTTTGGAGGCACAGAACAAAGTTATGGTTATTTTGATGCTTCAGGTACAAGCTTTCCTTTTCAAAACGGAATTGTTTTAAGCACTGGAAGATTAGGTAATGTTCCTGGACCGAACACTAATTTGAGTGATGATGATGCTACAAATTGGAATGGTGACATAGATTTAGAAATGGCTTTACAAGAATCTAACACTACTAACGCCACAATAATCGAATTCGATTTTACTACACTAGCAAATCAAATTAGTTTCCGTTATATTTTTGCTTCAGAAGAATATCAAGATGGAGATCCTAACACTTGCCAATATTCAGATTTATTTGGTTTTTTAATAAAGCCAGTAGGCAGCACAAACTATACAAATATTGCATTAGTTCCAGACACACAAACACCTGTAAAAGTAACAACAGTGCATCCTGAGATCCCTGGTGGTTGTGCTGCAGAAAACGAAATCTATTTCGATTCTTTTAATGATACTATTGCTCCAATAAATTTTAATGGTCAAACTGCCGTTTTAACAGCAACAGCAACTACAACACCAAATGTTACTTATCATGTAAAATTAGTAATTGCAGATGAGCAAAATTACCGTTTCGATTCTGCTGTTTTTCTAGAAGCTGGAAGTTTTGAACTGGTTACAGATTTAGGTCCAAATAGACTTCTTGCAACTAATAATCCTGTTTGTGGTAATGAAACTATTACGTTAAATGCATTTCAATCAGGTGCTTCTTATATTTGGTCTATAGACGGTATTCCAACAACTACAGTAGCCTGTACTAATTGTAACACTTTTGATGTCACTCAAGCTGGAACCTATGGTGTAGAAGTTATTTTTTCCAATGGTTGTATTTCAAATGGAGAAATTGTTATAGAATATACTCCACTTCCAAATGTGTCTAACACCACGCTTTTCGAGTGCGATAGTAATCAAGATGGCTTAACAACTTACAATTTATATAGTGCTTCTGAGGTTATCACAAATAATGACACAAGTTTAGCAGTTGTGGATTTCTACACCACACTTGCTAATGCAGAAATGGAAACTAATCCTATTACTAATGCTAGTAGTTTTGAGAATACTGCTGTAATACAAACTGTTTACGCTGTGATTTTTAGTCAGGCAACTGGTTGTAAAACTATAGCTGAAGTGATTTTAGATATTTCTACAAACACATTAACTTTACAAGATGTTGATGCTTGCGACGATGAAATTGTAGATGGCTTTTCTACATTTAATTTAAATGATATTAGAACGACTTTACAAACTCAAGTACCAGCAAATGCATTAATAACATTTTACACTACTAGTGCAGATGCTTTTGCAGAAACAAATAGTGTAGATGGAAACTTTAATAATACAGTTGTAGATTCTCAAACCATTTTTGTAAAAATAGTTACAGATACAAACCAGTGTTATGCCATTTCGGAGTTAACACTTAATGTCTTGTTTACACCACAATTATTAGAGGACGAATCGTTTTTATATTGCTTAAATAGTTTTCCAGATACTATTACTTTAGCTGGAGGTGTTACTAATGATATCCCTAATAATCATTATTACCAATGGTTTTATAATGGAACAGATACAGGCATAACTACTCCATTCTTAGAAGCGAACCAAATTGGAACTTACACTGTAATTGTTACAGATCCAAATGGCTGCTCAAACACTAGAGATTTAACGCTTGTACCTTCTAACGAACCAACAATAGACAATTTAGAATTTACTGAATTAACAACAAATAACACAGCAACCATTACCGTTTCTGGAGATGGTGACTATGAATTTGCTATTGATAACGAATTTAGTTTCTATCAAAATTCAAATACTTTTTCTAACTTATCTCCTGGCTTTCACACTATTTATGTTCGCGATAAAAATGGTTGCGGAGACACTTTTGTTGAATTTTCAATTTTAGGTTTCCCTCAATATTTTACACCTAATGGAGATACAGTAAACGAGGTATGGAAACCTATTGGTACTTCTAGAGATTTCAATGCTAATCTAGAACTTCTAATTTTTAACCGTTACGGAAAATTATTAAACAAAACCACATCTCTTAAAGGTTGGGACGGTACAATAAATGGTTATAATTTACCAAGTGAAGATTATTGGTATGTTATTAATCATCCAAATGGAAAACAATATAAAGGGCATTTTGCTTTGGTGAGATAAACTGTGTTTTGTATTTTAGTATAAGCTTCGCTTACACAAAAAAAATTGTGTACTATAAGTAAATAAATTAAAATCGAGTGTTTAGACATCAAGGCAAAAGCAGGACTTTAAAACACAACATAAGTATAGCTGTTGTTTTATCTTTTGTAGCAGGTATAGTAAATGTAACTGGATTTTTAGCCTTCAAGCAATTAACAACAAATGTAACCGGCCATTTTGCATTATTTATTAATGATGTTGCCGATTTTGAATTCTGGAAAGGCACAATCTATTTTCTTTACATTTTTTCGTTTCTTTTTGGTTCATTTTCGTCTAGTTTTTTAATCGAAAAATATCGTAAAAGCAAACAACTTAATGTGTTCTTATTACCCACGATAATAGAATGTGTTATTTTTATAGTAATAGGTCTTTTAAGTAATTTTATTGATATTAAATTTCCTAACATAATCATTTGTCTTCTATTGTTTGCAATGGGACTTCAAAACTCTTTTGTAACTAAAATTTCTAATGCAATTGTTAGAACAACACACCTTACTGGACTTTTTACAGATTTAGGCATAGATATTTCTCAATTATTTTTTCTAAAAAATAGTCTAGAAAGAGAAAAAACAAAAGCGAATATTAAATTAAGGGCTTATATTATTTCATTCTTTTTTGCTGGTGGTTTAATTGGAGGGCTTTTTTATTCAAAATTTAATTTTAAATTAAACACCTTAATTCTTGGAGCACTTATTTTAATTATAAGTTTATTTTATGACGATTTAAGATATCAGTTAATAAAAACGAAAAGAAAATACAATCAGAGAATAAAAAAACAACCTCACTAAAAAATTTCACTCTATTTAGTACTACTTAAAAAACTGTAACATTATAGATCATTTTTGTTTTTGTTATCCTTAACTTTACTTAAATCTAATTTTTTTAAAATGACTCTAATAGATTTTTTTATAGGTGCATTATTAGCAAACGCAATGCCTCATCTTATTTTCGGACTAACTAAAACTCATTTCTTAGGTTTATTTGGTTTTAGTCCAAAAGGCAATATTGCTTATGCTGTGCTTCAGTTTATTATATGCATAATACTATTCGGTATATACTACGACTTTAAAAACATAATGGAAAATGGATACTTGGTTGGAGGAATTACTGTTGTTGTACTCTATTTTATTTTTGGGAAAATTTTAGTAAGATTTTATGGTAAACAAGAAAAGTCTACAAAAAACTAAAGCAAAAAGAAGTCTAATTCTCCACATAGAAACCTTAACGCTTCATTAAAATAAAGCTACCATTTTATTCCGTAATTTTGCTTTATGCGTTTCAAAATACAATCAGAATTTAGTCCTACAGGAGATCAACCTTCAGCAATAAAAAAATTGGTACATGGTTTAAACTCCAACGAGAGATACCAAACTTTACTTGGTGTTACTGGTTCTGGTAAAACATTTACAGTTGCTAATGTTATTGAAGAAACGCAAAGACCAACATTAGTTTTAGCACATAATAAAACTTTGGCCGCTCAATTATATAGTGAGTTTAAGCAGTTTTTCCCGGACAATGCTGTAGAGTATTTTGTGTCTTACTACGATTATTATCAACCAGAGGCTTACATACCTACATCTGGTGTTTACATAGAAAAAGATTTATCTATTAACGAGGAGATTGAGAAAATGCGTTTAAGCACAACCTCTTCTCTACTCTCTGGCCGTCGAGATGTCATTGTAATTGCATCGGTTTCATGCTTGTATGGTATTGGAAATCCTGTAGAATTTCAAAAAAATGTTATTTCTATAGAACGCGATCAACAGATTTCACGAACAAAATTATTACATCAACTTGTGCAAAGTTTGTATTCGCGTACAGAAGCAGATTTTAAACACGGTAACTTTAGAATAAAAGGAGACACCGTGGATATATTCCCGAGTTATGCAGATAATGCATTCAGGATTCACTTTTTTGGAGATGAAATTGAATTAATAGAACAGTTCGATATACAAACAAACGAAGTTATTGAGGAATACGAAAGACTAAACATCTATCCTGCAAACATGTTTGTTACCTCTCCAGATATTTTACAAGGTGCCATAAAAAGTATTCAAGACGATTTAGTAAAACAATACGATTACTTCAAAGAAATAGGAAAACATTTAGAAGCCAAAAGACTTAAAGAGCGTACAGAATTCGACCTCGAAATGATTAGAGAATTAGGCTATTGTTCTGGTATAGAAAACTATTCGCGTTATCTTGATGGTAGATTACCTGGTACAAGACCTTTCTGTTTACTAGATTATTTTCCAGACGATTATTTAATGGTTGTAGATGAAAGTCACGTAACCATTTCACAAGTACATGCTATGTATGGAGGAGATAGAAGTCGTAAAGAAAACTTAGTAGAATACGGTTTTAGATTACCTGCTGCAATGGACAACAGACCACTTAAGTTTGAAGAGTTCGAAGCGTTACAAAATCAAGTTTTATATGTAAGTGCAACTCCTGCAGATTACGAATTACAAAAAACCGATGGTGTTTACGTAGAGCAAGTTATTAGACCTACTGGTTTACTAGATCCAATTATAGAAGTACGACCTAGTTTAAACCAAATAGATGATTTAATTGAAGAAATACAACAACGTATAGAAAAAGACGAACGTACTTTAGTTACAACGCTAACCAAGCGTATGGCTGAAGAATTAACCAAATATTTAAGTCGAATTTCTATTCGCGTAAACTACATACATAGTGATGTAGACACCCTAGAACGCGTACAGATTATGCAAGATTTACGTAAAGGTATTTACGA
Organism: Lacinutrix algicola; assembly: GCF_001418085.1. Lineage (GTDB taxonomy): Bacteria > Bacteroidota > Bacteroidia > Flavobacteriales > Flavobacteriaceae > Lacinutrix > Lacinutrix algicola. The sequence continues at coordinate 59,061 of NZ_LIQH01000032.1, read as the reverse complement.
TGTTTTGGTTGGTGTAAACTTACTTCGTGAAGGTTTAGATTTACCAGAAGTTTCTTTAGTTGCTATTTTAGATGCAGATAAAGAGGGCTTTTTACGTTCGGCAAGATCTTTAACACAAACTGTTGGTCGTGCGGCAAGAAACCTAAACGGTAAAGCAATTATGTATGCAGATAAAATTACTAAAAGCATGCAAAAAACCATAGACGAAACCGAGTACAGAAGAGAAAAACAAATTGCATACAATACTAAAAATAACCTTGTGCCAAAAGCTTTAAATAAAAGTTTAGATAGTGCTTTAGGTAAAAACTCTGTAAGTACTTATAGTTACGAATTGGAAGCTGCTCGTGCTGCAGAACCAGAAAGCGAATACTTGACTAAAGACGAATTAGAAAAGAAAATACGCGAAAAACGAAAAACAATGGAGCAAGCTGCAAAGGCTTTAGACTTTATTATTGCTGCACAATTAAGAGATGAGATTAAGAGTTACCAAGGTAAGCTTGAAGCACTAAAAGCTTAAGTCTTTCTTTTTAGAATTTTACTTAGTTATACTGTACCTTAAAAATATCTATTAAAACTTCTGCAGGAACCATCATATTTGGAAAGCCATCCATTAAATATAAAACTCTACTTATAGACTCATGACTTAAACCCATTCTAAGTCCGTAGTTATGAATTTTAAAAATCTCCTCGTCAGTACGCTCTTTGTCCATATCCATTAAAAAAACCAAGCGATGAAATTGAACAATACGTTCGCTATGCGATTTTAAATTCACGTAATTTATAGGATGTTCTATTAAGTAATTGAAATCCGCTCTAGAGACCTCTAATTGTTTAGCTATACTTAAAAGAAAGTTGTATTCTATTCTCTTTAAATTTTTATCTGCTTTAGCAAATGCTATCATTTCAGATAATAAACTTAGTTTTTCTACTCTTTTAGGCATAATGAGGGATTGACAGATTGTTTTTCTTTTTATAAAATTACGGAATAATGATAATTTATAATCGTATAAATTACGTCGCTTATCGAAAAATGAGTAGTTTTACACCGAATTTAAACACTGTTTATCACTTTCTCGAAGTTTCACACTTCAAAAATAGAGCATAAACAACTTAATTACAACACATTAAACTATGACAAATAACGATATCTTTAAAAAACTAAGAGTAGCACATAAGCTACGTGACGATGATATTATTAAAATATTAATGCTTGTAGATTTAAGAGTTACTAAAAGTGAATTAAGTGCTTTTTTTAGAAAAGAAGATCACCCTAATTATGTAGAATGTGGCGATCAAATTTTAAGAAACTTTTTAAATGGATTAATTATTCATCTTCGAGGACCAATGCCTAAAAAAGGAGAAGAGCCTAAAAAAGAGGCTTCAAGAAAAGTAAAACCAAATCCATACGGTAACAATAAAAAGAACATTAATAAACCTAGAAATACAAAAAAGAGCAACGATTAAGTTGCTCTTTTTTTGCTTAAAATAGATAGTACTATACCATACTAATCTTTACAGGAATTTTATAAGTTTTTGTTGTAGAAACTAGTCCTTCTTTTAATTTAGAATAGTTTAATCTGGTTTTAATATAACTTTCAAGCTGTTCACTTTCTGTATCTACACTTATTACAACTATCTCATTATTTTTATTGAGCATAAAAGTTACGTTTGCTTTTAAATCTTCAGCAACTTGAAATTCAGGTTTTTTTAATAATGCTGTAATTTCATTTGCTAATACATTTGGCTCTAAACCATCTGGGTTTGTTGTTGCGCTTAAAGCACCAGTAAAAGTAATTGCTAATACTAGTAATACCATTTTAATTGATTTCATAATTTTTGTTTTAATTGTTTTATAGCTTATAGACTCAAGTAATCAAGAAAAGTAACATTGAAAAACGTGGTTTAACTAATGCTTAACACAATTTTTAGTTCTTGTTAAGAAACTAATCTCTAGTATGTTAAAATATTAAGACAAAAAAAAGAGCAACCATATAGGTTGCTCTTAATAAATATATTTAAAAAGTACTATGCTAATACAGCTTGTACTTTATCTGCTGCTTCTTGGAATTCTGTAGCACTCATTACATCTAATCCAGAATCGTCAATTAATTTTTTAGCGATATCTGCATTAGTACCTTGTAAACGTACAATAATTGGCACACTAATGTTACCCATGTTTTTGTAAGCATCAATTACACCTTGAGCAACACGATCGCAACGAACGATACCACCAAAAATGTTAATTAAAATAGCTTTTACAGCTGGATCTCTTAAAATAAGTTCGAAAGCAATCTCTACTCTTGCAGCATCTGCAGTACCACCAACATCTAAAAAGTTAGCTGGCTCACCACCTGCTTGCTTAATTAAATCCATAGTAGCCATTGCTAAACCAGCACCATTTACCATACAACCAACGTTTCCGTCAAGGTCTACATAGTTAAGTCCTTGCTCACCTGCTTCAACTTCAATTGCGTTTTCTTCACGTAAATCGCGCATTGCTGCTAAATCTTTATGCCTGTATAATGCACTAGCATCTAAAGTTACCTTAGCATCTACAGCCATTATTTTATCATCACTAGTTTTTAAAACAGGATTGATTTCAAATAAAGCAGAATCAGATTTTACGTAAGCTGTATATAAAGACGTTACAAATTTTGTCATGTCTTTAAAAGCTGCTCCAGATAAACCTAAGTTAAAAGCAATTTTACGTGCTTGAAAAGGTAAAATTCCTGTTGCAGGATCTATTTCTTCATTAAAAATTAAATGTGGAGTCTCTTCTGCAACTGTTTCAATATCCATTCCACCTTCTGTAGAATACATAATCATGTTACGTCCAGTTCCTCTGTTTAATAAAACAGACATGTAATATTCTTCTGGCTCAGAATCTCCAGGATAATATACATCTTCACATACTAAAACTTGGTGCACACGCTTTCCTTCAGCAGAAGTTTGAGGTGTTACCAAATCCATTCCTATAATATCTCCAGCAATAGATTTAACTTCGTCTAAGTTTTTAGCCAACTTAACACCACCACCTTTACCACGACCACCTGCGTGAACCTGTGCTTTAATAACGTGCCAACCTGTTCCAGTATCTTCCGTTAATTGTTTTGCTGCTACTACTGCTTCGTCAGCATTTTGAGCAACAATACCACGTTGAATACGTACGCCAAAGCTGCTTAATAATTCTTTTCCTTGATATTCGTGTAAATTCATCTTTATTAATGGATTTATTTTAATTTCCGCGTATGCGAAAGTCTATAAAATTTTAGAGTTACAAAAGTAAATAATCACAATAACTTACCCTAATATTTAATTATGAAAATACAATATGAAGAAGTATTCTTAATTTCTATTTGTTAAATAGTTAACAAACTGTTTAAATATGTAATATTTTGACGTAAATATTTATTAATTTAACCAAACAAATATCTTTGATGAAAAAATAAATTCATGACCAATACACAATTACTTAAAATAGCAAAAGACTTTGAAAGTCCTGTTTATGTATATAATTCTGAAATTATTACACAACAATATAAACGTTTAACATCTGCTTTTAATAAAGTAAAAAAGGTAAAAGTTAATTATGCTGTTAAGGCACTTTCTAATATTTCTATTTTAAAGTTAATGAAAACTCTTGGTGCAGGATTGGATACAGTCTCCATTCAAGAGGTGCAATTAGGCATCGCCGCTGGTTATAAAGCTGAGCAAATTATCTTTACTCCTAATGGCGTATCGCTAGAAGAAATAGAAAATGCAGCAAAATTAGGTTGTCAAATTAATATCGATAATCTTTCCATATTAGAACAATTTGGCACAAAACATCCTAACATTCCCGTGTGTATTCGTATAAATCCACATGTTATGGCCGGTGGTAATACTAATATTTCAGTAGGACACATAGACAGTAAATTTGGTATTTCAATACATCAAATTCCGCATATTCTGCGTATTGTAGAAAATACAAATATGAATATTAACGGAATACACATGCATACTGGAAGTGATATTTTAGATATTGATGTTTTTCTTTATGCTAGTGAAATATTATTTGAAACTGCAAAAAACTTTAAAAATTTAGATTTTATAGATTTTGGATCTGGATTTAAAGTACCATATAAGCCTGGAGATATTGAAACTAATATTGAAGAGTTTGGAGAAAAATTATCTGTTCGTTTTAATGAGTTTTGTAAAGATTATGGCAAAGAATTAATCTTAGCTTTCGAACCTGGAAAGTTTTTAGTAAGCGAAGCAGGACAGTTTTTAGCCAAAGTTAATGTTGTAAAACAAACCACTTCTACCGTTTTTGCACAAATAGATTCTGGTTTTAACCATTTAATTAGACCTATGCTATACGGTTCTCAACATGAAATTGAAAATATTTCGAACCCTAAAGGAAGAGAACGTTTTTATAGTGTGGTTGGTTATATTTGCGAGACAGATACATTCGCAAATAACAGACGTATTTCTGAAATTAATGAAGGTGATATTTTAACCTTTAAAAATGCGGGTGCATATTGCTACTCTATGGCTAGTAACTATAATTCTAGATATCGTCCTGCAGAAGTACTATGGCATAACGGCGAAGCGCACTTAATTAGAAAACGAGAAACTTTTGATGATATACTGAATAATCAAATTCAAATAGATTTAGAACCAAAAAAAGTGAAAGCTTAATTTATTTATAAGACAAAAACATAAATAGAGATTCAATAAAACAATCTTAAAAAAACAAAAAAGCCACTTCTATTTAAGGTGGCTTTTTTATGATATACTTTAATTGAGCTTTTTTTAAAGCTTACAACAACAGAATAAAACACAATAATCTGTAGGGCAAAACCTTCTTTAAGACACTTAAAAAACATTTAAACGTATTTTTTAGCTGTTTAATCGTTATTTTTAGTAAATTTGACTTCATATAAGTATATGTTTTTTTTGTTAACTATTTTAGTTACAGAAATCCCCAAATCTTTTCTTTTATGTTTAATATTACATCTAACACAATCCTTTCCGAAGAAATTCATGACAAAATTTTTTTGAATACAATTGAAAACTCTTTAGCCATAGGATACTGGGAACTAGACATTAAATCTAATATTTTAAAATGGAGTTCTGTTACAAGAAAAATTCACGAAGTAGAAGAAAGTTATATTCCTAATGTAGATACAGCTATTAATTTTTATAAAGCAGGAGCCAACAGAGATTTAATTAATAAACATTTTACAGAATGTTTAACCAATGGAAAAAGTTTTGATAACGAATTCATATTAGTCACAGGAAAGGGAAATGAAAAATGGGTAAGATCTATTGGTCACCCAAAACTAGAAGAAGGAATATGCGTTGCCATAAGAGGTGTGTTTCAAGATATTACAGAAAAAACAATAGAGGCTAAAAACACTGCACTTAAGGAAAAGCAATTTAGGTCTATCTTTGAATCCTCTTTAATAGGAATGGCAATTGTTAGTTTAACTGGTAAATGGTTAAATGTTAATGATAGTACTTGCAATATGTTAGGCTATACTCAAAAAGAGTTTTTAAAGCTAGAGTTTGAAAGCTTTACGCATCCTAAGGATAAGCATATTGGAAAAAAAGAAATTAAACTTATGCTGTCTGGAAAAATAGATAACTTCCGTACAGAGAAAAGGTACATTCATAAAAATGGTTCTTGTGTTTATTGTATTTTGTCTTCTACCATAGTAAGAGATAGCAATGGAATACCGCAACATTTTGTTGCTAGTATTAGTGATGTTACCGAAATAAAACTTGCAAAAAATGAAATAACAAATTTACTAACAGTAAGCTCTAAACAGAATGATAGATTATTAAATTTTGCGCATATTGTTTCTCATAATTTAAGATCTCATGGTGGGAATTTAGAAATGCTTTTAAAATTAAATAAAGATGAAAATCCCGAAATTGCTAACGATGAATATTTTCCTTTATATGAAAAAGCAGTAGATAATTTAAATGAAACTATTCTTAACTTAAATGAAATTGCTATTCATAATTCTTTAGATATTGAAAATTTAGAATCATTAAATCTTTTACAGTATACAAATAATGCAATTAGTAATATTTATGGTTTAACACTATCTAATACTGTAGATATAGAAGTTTTAATTGAAAATCAAATTACCATTAAAGGTGTACCTGCTTATATTGATAGTATAATTATTAACTTTTTAACGAATGCTATTAAATATAAAAGGCCCGATGTTAAAACAAAAATTATACTTGAAGCTAAACAAAATAATGATAATGTTATCCTATCTATTTCTGATAATGGTCTTGGAATAGATTTAGAAAAACATGGAGACAAGCTATTCGGTATGTATAATGTGTTTCACAAAAATAAAGATGCGAGAGGTCTTGGATTATTTATTGTAAAAAACCAAATAGATGCTATTGGTGCAAAAATAGAAGTTGAGAGCACAGTTGGAAAAGGCACTAATTTTAAGATTTATTTTGATTACAAATAATAATTAACTGAAGGATTCAATATTTAAATCCACCTATAAAACAATTTATTTAATTTCTTACCTCCCTACTTTTCCAGAAAAATGATTAATCTTCGAGTTTATTGGATTTCCTGTAATACGCCTGTATGTTGCTAACTGCCCACAGTGCCAAATAGAATCACTAATTGGTCCGTTTATGTTATTCCAATACGGAATTTCTTTTGTCCCAAAAATAATTTTGTATTGAGAAATATCATCACTTGCTCTTAAAATATCTGCTGCTTGTTTTAAGTTTAATAATGTTTGTGCTCTTAATTTAGTATGAGACATTTCTTCTTTCTCGTTTATATTTTCCTTTTTTAAAGTTGAATTTAAAATAATTAAAGATAAACTGTAAATATGCTCTATTGTTTCTAAAGACGTCCTTACAGAGTCACTTGGTTTATATGCTAAATCTTTCTCTGTTAAACTCTCACTTGCCCAATAAAATCTAAAACCCAAAGCATCTACTTGTCTTGCTGCTACAGTACCTGCTGTATATTTATTTGACGCTTCTGGAAGTTCGTAATATGGAAGCTCTATTTCGTTTTCTTGAGCAGAAAGTATTGTTGTCATTAATAATATAAAAGTTAGGATTGCGCTTTTCATTTATTTGTAATTTTAATATCGTCTTCAGTGTTAAGGATACCATCTTTTCCTTTTGATATTAAGGAATAACTTAACCCTTTATTAAAGGTTTTATATAGGAAATTATTTTTCCAATGGTCTACTGTTATATTTTTAAGAGTTGGGTTGTTTCTAATAATAACAGAAAGAGAGTCTGGATACCTATTAAAAGCTTTTTTTTCGTCTTTTAATAGCGATTCAATTTTAGATATTTTATTTACTGTTTCCTTTTGCGCTGTATTTAGGAAAAACAAATAATTAAAAAATATGAATAGAGGTATTATCAGTAATATTAAAATCATGTATCTTTTATTAGAAGGATTTACCATTTCTTGTTTTGGTAATCCGTTCTTTTTTTCAAAATTTCTTCTTGCTCTCTTCTTTTTCCAAAATTTTAAATCATCGAAAAGCATTAGTAGTTCTGCAAGAAGCTCTGCAAAATGCATATTAGTTCTTTATCTCTTTTACATCGCTAATAGTAACTGTTCCATATTTATCGAAAAGATAAATTAAGCTAGTCATAGTTGCAGCACCAAGTTCTAATTCTCTTTTATTAACAGCATCAAACGTATCGTTAGCTGCATGATGATGATCGAAATAACGCTGAGAATCTGGACGTAATCCGGCTAAAACGATATTATCGTTTTTTAATGGTCCAATGTCTGCTCCACTATATCCTTTTTCGAAATAATGAATTAAATAAGGCTTAAACAATGGCTCCCAGCTTAATACTTTATTAAGGTTAGCATCGCTACAATCGAAACTAAAACCTCTTGGAGTAAATCCGCCAGAGTCACTTTCTAACGCAAACACATGATTTTCGTTTTTACGCTTCGCTTCTTCCGCGTATTTTTTTCCGCCTCTTAATCCATTTTCTTCATTCATAAAAAGAACAACACGAATAGTCCTTTTTGGTTTAATACCGCTTTCTTTTAATAAACGTACTACCTCCATGGATTGCACTACTCCTGCTCCATCATCGTGAGAACCATCACCAAGATCCCAAGAATCTAAATGCCCACCAACTATCATATATTCGTCTGGAAATTCGTTTCCTGTTATTTCTCCTATTACATTATAAGATAAAACATCTTCGAATTGTTTACAGCTTTGCTTGAAATAGAACTCTAAATTTTTATCTTTTTTTAAAGCTTCTGAAAGCAAATTAGAATCATTTGTACTTATTGCAGCAGATGGTATGCGCTGGTTATTAGGTAAATCTAAATATCCCATACTTCCTGTGTGTGGCAAATTATCTTGACGTAAATTTAAAGAACGTACAATTACACCAACTGCTCCTAGTTTACCTGCTTCGTATGCACCTGCATAACGTTGTTTTGAGCAACCACCATAAGCTTCGAATGTGTGTATTAATTCGGGATTTAGAGCTCCATTAAAAAACACTATTCTCCCTTTTACTTTTGTACCGAGTGCTTCTAATTCTTCGAAACTTTTAACCTCGATAACTTGAGCTTTTAATCCTGCCGCTGGTGTTGCTATAGAACCTCCAAGCGCACAGATATTTACATTTAATTTTTCTCCTGAAGTTTCAAAATAACCAACTTCTTTTTCGCCTCGTTCCCATTTTGGAACCATTACTTCTTGCAACCACACTTTATCTAAACCTAGTTTCTCTAGTTCTAATTTTGTGTATCGCACCGCTTTTTCTGCGCTTACAGAACCCGATAATCTACCTCCTATTTGGTTTGATAAATAATCTAACCATTGGTAAGATTGCCCATTGGTTAGCGATTGGCTGTAAATGGTTTTCACCGTTTCTTTATCGTTTTGTGCAAATACATTTGCTGATAATAGAAGTGTTGCAATTATGATTTTTAGTTTCATGGTTGGTGCGTTAGCGATTGAAATGGCATCCTTTTTTTGCTGCCATATATGGCAAAAAAAGATATAATGGAAAGCGCGCCCCTTGCGGTAACGCCCTAATTACTATTAATTTTGAGGTTCCTATATAAGTATATATTGGTTACTCATTATTTAATTGTTCTTTATATAAATGCAAATTAGCTTTTGTTTTATCGTCTAATTCTGGTTCTTTAATGTCTCCGTATTTTTTTAAAGTATTGTACAAAATTGTTGCTACTGCTAATCGTGCTGCTGGTTTATTGTCTGCTGGAATATTAAACCATGGTGCGTGTGTTTTACTAGTTCTATTGATGGCGTCTTGATAACAATCCATATAATTATCCCAAAGTTTACGCTCTTTTAAATCGCCTGCAGAAAATTTCCAATTTTTATGTTTTAATTCCAAACGACGTAATAATCTGTGTTTTTGCTCTTCTTTTGAGAGGTTCATGAAGAACTTAAAGATTATTGTTCCGTTGTCTGCAAGATGTTTTTCGAAATTATTAATCTGATTGAAACGCGTGTTCCAAAACTCTTCGTTTACATCTTCTACGGTATTTACATTTGGTAGTTTTTCTCCTAAAATGTAATTAGGATGTACGCGAGTTACCAATACGTTTTCGTAGTGTGTTCTGTTATGAACGCCAAACTTACCTCTTGCTGGCAAGGCTAAATAATGTCTCCATAAATAGTCGTGCTTTAGCTCTAACTCGGTTGGCACTTTAAAGCTCATAACCTCAACACCACGTGCGTTGAAATCTTTAAAAACTTCACGTATTAAACTGTCCTTCCCAGAGGTATCCATACCTTGTAAACAAACCAGAACGGAGTACTTGCCGTGGGCATAAAGCGTGTCCTGAAGTTTACCTAATTTTCTTCTTACCTTTTCTAACTCATCTTTTACTTCGTCATCAGTTTCATCTAAATCTAAGTGAGACGGTAAGTTAGACAACTTAATTGGTGATGTTATTTGATGGTCTTCTATCTTTATTTCTTTCATTGAAAATTATGTTTTCATTTCCGCGAAAGCGGTAATTTTACTTATTTACTTGCAAACAATTTAACATCTTTTTCGCTTACTTCTACTCCTCCAAGAATTAATAATCTTTCGATTACATTACGTAATTCTCTAATGTTTCCTGTCCAATCGTACTCTTGTAGTAACTTAATGGCTTTAGTAGTAAAGCTTTTTTCTGCTGTGCCTTGCTCGTTAGAAATTTTCTTTGCAAAATGTTTTATTAATAAAGGAATATCGTCTCTTCTATCGTTAAGTGCTGGAACTTTAACTAAGATTACTGCTAATCTATGGTATAAATCTTCACGAAATCTACCGTCTGCAATTTCCTTTTTTAGATTTTTATTTGTTGCTGCTACAATACGAACATCTACTTTTATATCCTTATCGCTACCAACACGTTGTATACGGCTTTCTTGTAATGCTCTTAATACTTTTGCTTGCGCAGATAGGCTCATGTCTCCAATTTCATCTAAAAAAATGGTTCCGCCATTAGCAGCTTCAAATTTACCTGCTCTATCTTTTGCTGCACTTGTAAAAGCACCTTTTACGTGACCGAATAATTCGCTTTCAATAAGCTCGCTTGGTATTGCTGCGCAGTTAACTTCTATCATTGGTCCTTTTGCACGTGCACTTTTTTCGTGTAACCAATGTGCTACTAGTTCTTTTCCTGTTCCGTTTGGACCAGTAATTAGAACACGAGCATCTGTTGGTGCTACTTTGTCTATTATATCTTTAATTTGAGAAATAGCCTCGCTTTCTCCAATCATTTCGTACTTTTTACTAACCTTTCTTTTAAGAATTTTGTTTTCGATAACCAATTCTTTTCGGTCTAGTGCATTACGTACTGTATTTAATAAACGGTTTAAATCTGGCGGCTTAGATATATAATCGAATGCCCCTAAGCGCATTGTATTTACTGCTGTATCTAAATCTCCATGTCCAGAGATCATTACCATTGGTATTTCTGGTTTTATTTTTTTTGCAGCCTCAAGCACTTCTACACCATCCATTTTAGGCATTTTAATATCGCAAAGTACAAGATCGAAATCTTCTTTTTTAATTCTTTCTATTCCTGCCAAACCGTCTTCTGCTTCGAAGACTTCGTATTTATCATTTTCTTCAGAAAGAATTTTTATTAAAACTCTTCTAATTGCTGCTTCGTCTTCTATTACTAATATTTTTGGCATTATATTTTAAATTTAAATCCTGTTCTTAAATAAAATGTATTTACGTTGTCTAGTTTATAGACTTCATCTCTATTTTCATCGCGTAATTTGTTACTCATACTTATGGTGTAGCCTGAATATGCGTACCATACTAAGTGATCTGTAAAACAATACTCATATCCCAAACCTGACAGAATAACCGATAAAGAAATATTATCGACTTCTTTTCCTCCAATGGCAATAGAATCTTGAACGTTGGCAGAATATCCATCGATACCTACAAATGTTTGTATAATACTTTGTTCATTAAAAAAATATTTAACATTTGTTTTTGGTACTCCTAAATTAAAAGACCACTTCTCATTTACACGTCTATAATAACTTACAAATGGTAATGGCAATGGTATACCTGTAGTACTATTATAGGTTAGACCTAAAATTAAACGGTATGGTTTATTTTTAGACTCGTCTTTTGTTCTATCGTTTATTGCATAAACACCTCCATTTAAAAAGAAGTCGTCTCCGGATAACTTGTGTGTTAATGTAGATGCTATTCTTGGAGAAATTTTAGCTCCTAAACGCCAACCGCTTTTTAGCTTAAAAGTATATGCTACATTAAAATCCATTACATGTAAGCGCCTTAAATTAGAGGTGCTAAACGGATAATTATCTTCTATATTAAGTGCTATTCTGCTATACTCGCCTCCAATTACTAAATAGCAATCTTCTTTAGTTTTTATAGGGTAATTAACTAAACCTCTAAATCTAGTAAAGCTATCTTCTGAATTACCTTTAGGTATATAAGAATACTCTAAACGTGCTAAATCCGTGAGCTGAGCAAACGTAATTTGAAACGCCATAATAAAAAAAGCGACTATAATAAATTTAACCGTTTGGTTTTTCATAAATTTTATTAATATTATTGTTTTGAGTTCATTTTTAATTTAATATTTTCTTCGCCATTTTGAATAACATGAACATCGCGTTGTGGAAATGGGATGCTAATATTATGCTCATTAAATAATTTATATATAGCAAAGCGCACTTCACTTTTTGGTATTCTAGCATTAAAGCTATCTTCTATTGTAAAAGCAATTCTAAAATCTAAAGAGCTTTCTCCAAAGTCCATAAAAGTAACACCTGGCGGAGGATTTTTAAAGACTAATTTTGAAGATTTAGCGGCTTCTAGCAACAACTTTTTAACTAATTCTACATCACTACCATAAGCTACTCCAATATCTACAGACTCTCTGGTGGAAGATCCATTTTGTGTCCAGTTGTATAAACTGTTAGCTAAGTATAAATGATTTGGTATTATTAATACTTTATTGTCTATAGTAACTGCTCTAGTAGTACGAAGTTTAATCTCTTCAACACGGCCTACTTTTCCTTCAATTTCTATAATATCTCCAACATGAACAGATTGATCTACCAATATAAAAACTCCAGAAATTATATCTTGAAATAAGGTTTGTAAAGCTAAACCAATACCAATAAGTAATGCTGCTGATGCTGCAAAAACAGCAGTAATATCAATACCTAAAGAGCTTATTGATACCAAAAAGACAATCATATAAATTATCCATCTACCAAAAGAAAATACTGTTACAAACTTAGCTTTATCTGCTTCTGGCATATGTTGTGTTAGCAACACTCTAACCCAACGTAAAACATAAGTGGTTAAAAATAATACAGCTATTAAAATTAAGACATATTTTACTTTTAATATACCTGTACTTTCTCCTGCAGCATCTGTAAATGTATATATCTTAATATTCAAAAAGTTAATAAAACTTTCCCAAATAGAACTTTTGGTAATAGCATCGCTTACCTCTTCTACAGTCCCTTCTATTTTATCTGAAACTTTTTCTTGCATCGTTAATATTTAATCCATTTTAAAAGTTCTTTGTAGGTTGGTTTTTTACCATACATTAATATACCAACTCTATATATTTTTGAAGCCATCCAAATGGTAAACATAAATGTACCAATTAATATTAACAAAGAAAGCACTTGTTGCCAAATTGGTACTCCAAAAGGAATACGCATAAGCATTACAACAGGAGATGTAAATGGTATAAAAGAAAACACTGTTGCAACCGTTCCATGCGGTTCTTCTATAACCGTAAATCCACCAACATATACTGCCAAAATTAAAGGCATAATTATAGGTAGCATAAACTGTTGCGTATCTGTCTCATTATCTACAGCAGCACCAATAGCGGCGTATAACGAACTATATAATAGATAACCACTAACAAAAAATAAGATAAAAGCTATTATTAAATTTGCCAATGGCATATTAAAAAAGGCATTTATAAATATTTGGATATCAGCATTTGTTTCTGGATTTTGCATTGCCTGAGTCATAAGCTCTTGTTGTGGTGTATTAACTTGAGAAAAATCAATATCGAAAATTAAGGATGCAACAACCATAAGAACACTTCCTAGAATTAGCCAAATGCCAAACTGTGTAATCCCTGCAAGTGTAGTACCAATAATTTTTCCCAACATTAGTTGTATTGGTTTAACCGAAGAGATAATAACCTCAATTATTCTACTCGTTTTTTCTTCGATTACAGAGCGCATAATCATGTTTCCATAAATTATTATAAACATAAAAAGTAAGTAACCTGCTGCTCCACCAAAAATAAGCTTTACAACACTACCTTCTTTAGATGTTTTCTCTCCAGTAAAATTCTCTTGATTTATATTTATATCGACTTCAGCATTTTTTATAGTAGCTTGGTTAACTCCTTTGTCCTGAAGATTCATCTCTTTAAGACGGTCTTCTACCTTAGTTTCTAATCCAGAAATAATACTTAGCGAAGGTGTTTCAGAAGAATAAAACTCTACATCTACATTCCTTTTTTTAACCTCATCTATTGCACCTGTATTGATTTTAAAGTCTGAAATATAAAGCAACCCATAACTCTCTTGTTCCTCTACTATAACCTTAGCATTCTCTAAAGTTACACCTTTTAAAACAGTGTATTTTACTGTTTCTTTGTCTGTAAAAACAGATTCTATCTGTCCAGATTCGTCTAAAACAGTAATATTTTTTTGTTTTGTATTATTTAATTGTGATAAATACGCAACTAAAGAAAAGAGAGCAATCATAATTAATGGACTCATAAAAGTCATAATTATAAAAGCTTTATTTCTCACTTTAGTAATGTACTCTCTCTTTATTATAAGTGGTAAATGGTTCATAGTTTTTTAATTATTCTTTACTGCTTGAATAAAAATATCGCTAGCACTTGGTATTACTTCTAAAAAATGAGAAACCTCTCCTTTTGTTGTTAGATAATTTAATAATTGATTTGCTGATTCTTTTTCTGAAAGCTTAACATTAAGTTTCAACTCGTTATTTAACGTCTTAAATTCTGCTGGAGATACTATAAATTTTTCTGAAAGCGAACGTTGTAATTCTGAAGCATTATCGGTAGTAATACCAACTTCGAAAGTATTAGACTTATACTGTCTCTTTATAGCGTTAAGATTGCCATCTAAAATTTTATTAGATTTATGTATTAATGCAATATGATCGCACAACTCTTCTACAGATTCCATTCTATGTGTAGAAAAAATAACCGTTGCGCCGTCCTCTCTAAGTCTTAGGATTTCGTTTTTTATAATATCAGCATTAATAGGATCGAAGCCTGAAAAAGGCTCATCGAAAATTAATAGTTTTGGTTGGTGCAATACCGTAACTACAAATTGAATTTTTTGAGCCATCCCTTTAGACAACTCTTGAATTTTTTTATTCCACCAATCTCCAATTTCTAATCTCTCGAACCATTCGTGTAAACGCTTTTTAGCTTCAGCTTTATCCAAGCCTTTAAGTTGTGCTAAATACAAAGCTTGCTCACCAACTTTCATTGTTTTATACAAACCACGCTCCTCTGGTAAATAGCCAATGTTTTGTATATGATGCCTTTGTAAAGGTTCTCCATCCAGAAGCACTTGCCCTTTGTCTGGCATTGTGATTTGATTTATAATACGAATTAAAGTGGTTTTTCCTGCTCCGTTTGGACCAAGTAATCCAAATATACTTCCTTTTTCTACCGAAATAGAAACATTGTTTAATGCTGTAAAGTCGCCAAAGTTTTTAGAAACCGATTGTGCTTCTAATAAGTTACTCATAAAGATAAAGTTGTTAGTTGTGTAAATATAAAAAATGTAAGTTGGTATGCTTTATTGTTTAAAATTATTTTAACGCTGTAAGGAATAAAATAAATTGCAGACTACAACTTTATTACATTTTGTTTTAAGATAAGAAATATTTAAAAGATATACTTGCTAAAAAACAAAACCCACCCTTTACGCAAATAAAGGATGGGAAAAAATTGCTATGAAAAAGAAAAATTACCATTGGCGCAAACCAATGATATACCAAATATACTATTTTTTGTTCAACAATCCCTTTTTAGATTAAATAAGTTCGTTTATTAACAAAAAAATCTGCAATAGTATTGCAGATTTTTTTTTAATATATATGTTTTTCTTTTATGAGAACATATCTTTTACCTTTTCAAAAAACGATTTATCGCTTCCTTCTGGTTTAGGTGAAAAATGTTCGTCGTCTTTCATCTTCTCGAAAAAAGCAGACTGCTCTTTATTTAACGTTTTTGGTGTCCATACATTTACATGTACTAACAAGTCTCCTTTACCATAACCGTTAATACTTGGAATCCCTTTTCCGCGTAAGCGTAAAATTTTTCCAGACTGTAAACCTGCTTCTACTTTAATACGTACTTTTCCTGTAACAGTATCAATTTCTTTAGAAGCACCTAAAATTGCATCTGGTAAACTTACATATAAATCGTAATGTAAATTATCGCCTTCACGTTGTAATGTTTCGTGATCTTGCTCTTCTATTGCTACTAATAAATCTCCTGCAATACCGTTTCCTGGCGCATCGTTTCCTTTACCAGATACTTTAAGTTGCATACCGTCTACAACTCCTGCTGGAATTTTAACAGAGATTGTTTCTTCTTTTACAATTAAACCTTGAGCATCTGCTCCTGCTGGTTTTTTGTCTATAGTTTGTCCTGCTCCTCCACAAGTAGGGCATGGACTTGCAGTTTGCATACGTCCTAAAATGGTATTTGTAACTCTGGTAACTTGACCAGCTCCATTACAAGTTCCACAGGTTTGGTATGTAGTACCTTCTGCTTGAATTTTACGTTTTACTTTTATTTTTTTCTCAACACCATTAGCTATTTCTTCTAGTGTTAATTTAACGCGAATACGTAGGTTACTTCCTTTTACGCGACGTTGTTGACCTCCGCCAAAACCGCCACCTCCAAAACCAGAGAAGCCTCCGCCACCTCCACCAAAGATATCTCCAAATTGGCTAAATATGTCATCCATATTCATGCCGCCTCTTCCGCCGCCTCCAAAACCACCGCCACCTTCGAAGGCTTGGTGACCATATTGGTCGTAACGTGCTTTTTTATTCTCGTCACTTAAAACCTCGTATGCTTCTGCAGCTTCTTTAAATTTAGCTTCGGCAGTTGCATCATCCGGATTTTTATCTGGATGAAATTCTATAGCTTTTTTTCTATAACCCTTTTTTATCTCGGCAGCTGTAGCACCTTTACTAATGCCTAATGTTTCGTAATAATCTTTCTTTGCCATATCTTAAATTTGACTTCTAGCTATTTGCTGTTGCCTTTTAATTAAAAATTATTTTATTATTGTCCGATAACTACTTTTGGAAAACGAATTACTGTTTCACCAAGTGTGTATCCTTTTTCAACAACATCTATAATTTTTCCTTTTAAATTCTTACTTGGTGCTGGTACCTGTGTAATAGCTTGATGAATTTCAGAATCGAAAACATCTCCTTTTTTCACTTCCATTGCAGCTAAACCTTTTTGATTTAAAGTATTTAACAGTTTTTGATATATTAACACCACACCTTTTCTTAATTCTTCGGCTTCTTTATCGTCTTCGATATGCAATAAAGCACGTTCGAAATCGTCTAAAACTGGTAACATTGAAACCATGACATCTTTACCTGCTGTTTTAAATAACTCAACACGTTCTTTAGATGTTCTTTTTTTATAATTTTCGAATTCAGCAAACAATCTTAAAAACTTGTCTTTTTCCTGACCTAGTTCCTTATTAAGCCTGTCTTCAGTAGATAATTCTTCAACCTCAACAGTTTCCTCGTTTGTTGTTCCTTCTACTTGCTCTTCGATTATATCTTCTTTTATATCTTTTGCTTTGCTCATTTCTGTATTTATTTTAATACCAATTAAGATTGGCAAAAGTACTGCCATTATTATAAAAATGCCAAAATGTCATTATCTTTTTTTTACACGGTATAAAAGCTTAAAAATTGCCTATATGTCTGCTAGCTATAATCAATTTAAACCAAATTTTGACACTATAACAAACTTCAAGATTTATGAGAAAATTAAGTATATTCCATGGAATGTTTTTTATTTTTGCTAGATAACCAATAATAACATTTAAAATGAAAAAACAAGTACTAAATATTTTTACAGTTTTAGCTTTAGGTCTAGCTGTTGTGGGATGTAAAAAAGGAACGGAAGCAAATACAAGTGAAGCAAAAGAAGCAGCAACTAGCGAAAGTAGCTCTTCAAAATATGCTGTAAACACATCTGAATCTACTATTGAGTGGAAAGGTTTTAAACCTGCAGGATCTCATAATGGGACTATAAATATAGATAGTGGTACTTTTTCTGTAACAGATAACACATTAGAAAGTGGAACATTTATTATAGATATGACTTCTATTAACACTACCGATTTAGAAGGTGATCAAAAAGCAAATCTTGATGCACATTTAAAAGGTACTGTTGAAGGTAAAGAAGGTGACTTTTTTAACGTTGCAAAATTTCCAAACGCTGCTTTTGAAATTACTGGAACTACTGTTGAGAATGGAAAAACTATGGTTTCTGGTAATTTAGCATTAAAAGGTACTAAAAACAATATCACTTTTCCTGCTACTATTACTAATACAGGCGATGTAATGACAATTACTAGTGATGCATTTACTATCGATAGAACAAAATGGTCTATAAACTATGGTTCTAAAAGTATTTTTGATAATCTTGGAGACAAGTTTATTAATGATGATATGGAGTTAAAAATTTCTATTACTGCTAAAAAATCTTAATTAGATTTTTATAAATTATTAAAAAGCTACATCGAAAGATGTAGCTTTTTTTTTTATTCAATAGCAATTTTGATTTGTAAATTAGCAACCTAAAACGATTAAGTTCTAAAAAAGTATTTTAATGAGAAGACACAAGGTCATTAGGTTTTTTTTGATTAAAATAATATTGATAATTCAAATTATATTGTTAGTTATAACTATCAAAGAAAAGTATGAGACAAATAGTTTTATTACAATAGTTTCACTAATTATAATCTCCTTAATAATGTTTTACGGTTACAGATATCTTAACCTACATCATGAAGAATATGCCTACGAAAAAACATCTGTAGCTTTATGGGTTCCTATAGGTGCTTTAATTTGTTATTCATTAAATGTCTATAGTGGATTAGGAAGTATTTTAGCTGCAGGAATTACTGGAACTATTGCTTCTTTTATACCATTAATAAACAAACAATCTTCGTATTTAAAAAAGTTACCTGCAGCTATTTATTGTGGTGCATTTGTAGGTATGTCTAGTACAGAAATATCTCCGTCAATAGAATTTGCACTTGCGGCAGGATTTATAACTGGTATACTTTATATGTTATCGAAAAACCTCTTTCTAGGTTTAGGCGGAAAACTAGGAACCATAGCATTTATTGGAGTTGCAGTTGTTTACTTAATAAATTCTTTCTATTAATGGATTTACTAATTATTATAATAACAAGCATTTTAGGTACAACATTAACCTTTTATGTAAGCCACGAACTAAAACAAGGCGCAGTAAGAGCATCGGCCATATTATCGTTATGTGTTGGATTGTTTTTTTACTTTTTCCCTGAAGTATTTAATGCTTACTTAACAAAAAATATTCAAATAGTATTTATAGGATCTTCCTTTATAGGAATGGTTTCTCCTAAAGTAAAAAGCAGTTACATTCGCCTATCTATAGCTTCCATCCTATTTAGCATTATCTATATTAACAAAGGAGATTTTTTTAATGGTTATGGAGGACTACTAGGTGCTTTAGCTTTTATATCTCTACTCACAACTTTAGCTTTTTATGATGCAATAGCTAAAAATGCAAAAACAAAAAAAATGCTTTTTGCTCTAAAAAAATATTTAATAAAAAAAAGTAATGTACTCTAACCACAAACTATCTAGGCCTAAATTAATTCTTTTAAAGCTGAATTTAAATTAAGATATTCAAACTTAAAACCTGTATCCTCAATCTTTTTAGAACTTACACGTTGGCTTTCGAATAAAAGAATATGCATATCGCCAAGCATTAATTTCATTAGAAACTTTGGAATATTTGGCAAAAACAATGGCATCTTTAATTGCTTTGCAATCGCTTTTGTAATGGCTTTATTTGTTGCTGGATTTGGAGCAACGCCATTATAAACACCTTCCAACTTATTTTCTAAAACGTGTAGAAAAATGTTTGTTAAATCGTCTAAATGAATCCAAGACATCCATTGCTTCCCATTTCCCATTGCAGCACCAGCTCCATACCTAATTGGCATAGCTAATTGTGGAAAAGCGCCACCTTTATCTGAAAACACAATACCAATTCTTACTTTGGAAACGGTAATATTTAAGGTGTTAAAAGTATCTACTACTTGTTCCCATTCTTGCACCACTTTGCCTAGAAAAGAATCATTGATTTGTTTTTCTTCTTCAGTATAATAATTAGTTAAAGAATCTGGATAGTACCCAATAGCACTTGCTGAGATAATTTGTTTTATGTTGTTAGGATTATTTTTAACCGTTTCATGTAACAAAGCTGTAGTTTCCAACCTACTACTTAGCATAACTTGCTTGTTAGCTTCTGTCCAACGTTTAGAAATACTAGATCCTACTAAATGAATAATAACATCTACATCTTTTACGCAATTAACATCTATTTCAGCTTTACTAGGATTCCAATAAAAACCTTGATAATTAGAAGTGTTTTCTATTTTAGATTTGCTTGTTGTTAAGTAATTAACCGCAATGCCATTATTATTACATTTTTTCACAATTTCAGTTCCAATTAAACCTGTTGCTCCTGTTATAAGTACACGCATCTCTTTTTTATAAAAATACAATTTTAGTTTGTAGTGATAAGCACCTAAACCACTAATGTTTCGTTAAATATTAAGGTGTTAAAAATTATGTTTTCGAATGAAAGCACTCTTTAAACTAAACCAAAATAACAACTATAACTTAACGGCTCTTAACATGTGCCGTTTTCCTGGAGGCCCTTTTACTTTTTCTACAGTAAAACCAACCGAAATCATAGCACGTCTAGCATGACCTTGAGCGCAATAAGTAACCAATACACCATTTGGTTTCATGGCTTCGTACATGTTTTTAAAAATAGCCTCTGTCCATAACTCTGGTTGTACTCTTGGCCCAAAAGCATCAAAATAAATAACATCGAACTTGTTTTTATCTGTTATTTCAGAAAATTGCTTCTGTTGTTTTTTAAGACTGAAATTTTTAGAAACTGCACACTCTTTTTCCCAATCGCAATCATGAATAGCATCAAAAACAACATCGTCTTTTAATGCTTCAGAATAGTTCAAAGCTTTTAGTTCTTCTTTAGAAATAGGAAAACCTTCCACTCCAACATAATTACAATTTAAGTTTAATGCTTCGGCCTTAATTGCTGTTAAAAAAGCATTTAATCCTGTACCAAAACCTATTTCTAAAATAGAGATTTCAGAGTCTTTAGCATAACCTTCCGAAGTACAAAAAAAGGCTAAGCCATGTTCTAAATAAACATGCTCAGCCTCTTGTATTGCTCCGTGTGTAGAATGATATTGCTCGTTCCACTCTGGTATGTGGATGGTTGTAGAACCATCGTCTGTTATTATTATTTTGCGTTCCAAATAAACTATTTAATTAGTAGTTTTTTAATTCTTGGTATTGGTCCTGTACATTCTGTTTGGTGACAAGAAATACAAACACCAACGGCATTATTAAATCGTTCCTCTACCGGCAAACTAGACTCGGTATTAAAAACTTCTTTTTCTGCTTGAATGTATATATTTGAAAAAGCTTCAAATTTTGCATTTCTTTTTTTGAAATCTGAAAGCTCAGCTGTATGAATTTCTAAAAATGCTGAAGGAAACTCTTCCAAAGTATTTCCTGCTAGAATGTCTGCTTTAATTTTTGCATTTATAGCATACATTTCGTTCATAAGATTCGCCATTTCAGACGGCTCATACATATCGTAAACTTTCTTTTCAGATGTCTCTTCTTGTTTAACATTTTCTTTAAGCTTAGAATTACAATTTAAAACAAAAGCAAAACTTATAATGCAAAGTAGGTATTTCATTTCTATTTTTCAACTAATAAAACACCATCAGCCTCAAAAGAATATGTTTTTTTAGACTCTTTAATTAATGCAATTTCTTCGGTAGATTTACCTGCATCTTCAGCATAATGACGTAACTCTTCTACAGGCACTTCATTTACGTAAGCTTTACCATTTATAATCACTTCTTGTCCTGAAATATTTTTAGGCATAAAGAATCCGTAGTCTTTAAACTTGACCATAACCTGCTCTCCATTATCTAAATCTAATTTCATCCAACACCCTTTAGCTTGGCATACCTCATCCACTTTTGCAATCATTTTAGTGTTTATACTATCACCAACTTTCATTGCTTTATAATGTTCTGCCATAGATTTTGCTGCAATAGCATCGTCTGCAATAATTTCTTCTCCAAACGACTTGTAATTAACAGCCATTTCTTTAGCCACCTCAACAGCTTCTTCTTTTTTCGCTTCCTTACATGCTACAATACTAAAAACAACAGCTAGTGCCAATACTACTTTTCTCATATTACTATATTTTATTAAATTGGTTTTTACTACTTCAAAGATAGTATTTTAAGATGAAAAACTCGATTTCTTAATTCTTAATTCTGTACTTTTGCAATAGTAAAGACACACAATATTTTCATGGAAAACATAACTAAAGATCAAGTAGAAATTACAAAAGCTAAAAACTCTAAAATTGATAGTATCGATTTTAATAATCTTGCTTTTGGTCAAGTATTTTCAGATCACATGCTAACATGCGATTATAAGGATGGTAAATGGCAACAACCAAAAATCGAGCCTTTTGCACCTATTACATTAATGCCTTCTGCTAAGATTTTTCATTACGGACAATCTATTTTTGAAGGTATGAAAGCCTATAAAGATGCTAATGACGATGTACTTTTATTTCGCCCAACGGATAACGTAAAACGTTTAAACATTTCGGCAAAACGTTTATGTATTCCAGAAATTCCTGAAAACTATTTTATGGAAGGTTTAAAAGCGCTTTTAGATTTAGAAAAAGATTGGATTCCTACAAAAGAAGGAAGCTCTTTATATCTTAGACCTTTTATTTTTGCAACTGGAGAAGGTTTCCACGCGTCTCCTGCAGACGAGTATAAATTTATTATTGCTTGTGCGCCTTCTGGACCTTATTTTTCTGGAAAAGTAAAAGTTTTAATCGAAGAAACGTATTCACGTTCTGCAAATGGTGGTGTTGGTTTTGCTAAAGCTGGTGGTAATTACGCCGGACAGTTTTACCCGACACAATTAGCTAAAGACAAAGGTTACCAGCAAGTAATCTGGACAGACGATACATCTCACGAATATATTGAAGAAGCTGGTGCAATGAATGTTTTTGTACGTATTAACGATACATTAATTACTTCTCCTGTAAGTGATAGAATTCTTGATGGAATTACTAGAAAAAGTATTTTAGATATCGCTAAAGCGGAAGGCATAAACACCGAAGTAAGGAAAATAAAAGTTAGCGAGCTTGTTGAAGCCGCTAAAGACGGTAGTTTAAAAGAAATTTTTGGTGCTGGAACAGCAGCTGTAATTTCTCCTATTTCTGGTTTTGGTTTTAGAGATTCAGATTTCGATTTACCAGAATTAGAAAATACTTACGCTAGTAAATTAAAAGCACGTATTGTAGCAATACAAACTAATAAAACTGAAGATCCTTTTGGATGGAGAGTTAAAATCTAGTCAATAAGCAATACTTATTAGAACATAAATAACAAAAAAAGCAGCCAATTGGCTGCTTTTTTAATATAACTAAACCATAGAAATTACTTATCCAAAATAGCCTTAATGTTTGGCTTGAAATAGTTTGGGCCTTTTAAAACCTTACCATCTTCTCTGTAAATAGGTTCACCGTCTTCACCCAATTTACTCATATTACTACGTTGTATCTCGTTAAAGACTTCTTCAATTTTATGTTGCATACCATGCTCTATAATAGTACCACATAAAATGTAAAGCATATCTCCTAAAGCATCTGCAACCTCAACTAAATCATTATTATTTGCTGCTTCTAAATACTCTTCGTTTTCTTCTTTCATTAAATCGAAACGCAACTTATTTTTAGCGTTTCCTAAATCGGCTTTTGGAGCTTCTAAATGACCAATTTTAAATGCGGTATGAAATGCCTTTACAGCTTCTATTTTATTTTTCATTGAAATGATTTTTTACTACTTCTATTCGTTATTTTTGCATAAAAATAACGATATGTTTAGTACAGGACAATTAATCTTTGCCATTTGTTTTGCTGTTGTATTTATTGCAGCCTTAGTTTATACCTACAGAAAGGACTTAAAATTACATAAACAACACTACAAAGGTACTATTTGGGTATTGGTCGCCTTTATCTCTTTTATTGGACTTATTGCAGCTATAAAGTTTGTTTTTAAGTAGTTTTTGGTTACATTCTTCTATAAACAACTAATTATTCTACAAATTTTGTAAATTTAATTTTTTACTAAAAGCCACAAAACCATTTATGAAAGCCATAAAATACATTTTCTTTCTTGTTCTTATTGCTATTATTGCTTTAGCCATATATATTGCTGTACAACCAAATGAGTATTCTGTAACAAGAACACGTACAATTAATGCACCGGCAGCTGTAATTTACAAGAATGTTAATGATTTTAAAAATTGGAAATCATGGTCTTCTTGGGTAGAAAAAAATCCAGATATAAAAATTACTTTATCAGAAACAACTCAAGGCGAAGGCTCTATTTATACTTGGGAAGATAAAGATGGTATTGGTACCATGAAAACTATAGAAACCAATACTAATAAATCTATTAGTCAAGTTATGCAATATGGAGATTTTCCATCGTCTAACGTATTTTGGAAATTTAAACCAAATGCAGATGGCTCTACCGATGTAACATGGAACATAGAAGGAAAAGATTTGCCTTTTGCTTTTAAAGCTTTTTCTGCTTTTATGGGAGGCATGGAAAAACAGATAGGTCCAGAATACGAGCGTAGTCTTGAAAAACTAGACAATCTTATTCTTATAGACATGAAAAAACACAGTATTGTTGTCGATAACGAAACGACACAACATAGCGGAGGCTACTATATTTATAATACAGCAGCTACAACTTTAGAGGATTTTAAAAGCAAAATGGCTACAATGTTACCTGCTGTAATAACGTATGCACAGAAAAACAATATTACAATGGCAGGAGCTCCTTATATATTATATCATAAATATGACGAAGAGAATAACGCTGTTATGTTTTCATGTTGTGTACCAACAACTGCTCGTGTAATTACTACTGGAGGCGAAATACTAACAGGTCAATTAGCTCCTTTTAAAGCTGTAAGAACAACACTAAATGGTGATTATAGCAACCTTGAAGAAGCTTGGAAAAAAGCTATGGCTGCCATTACAAAAAGTGGTCTAGAACAAGAAGAGAATGGACCAAATTTAGAAGCTTATCTAAACAATCCATCTAGCACGCCAAATCCAGCAGATTTAAAAACTGAAATTTATATAGCAGTAAAATAACAATGAAAAATATTTTACTCGTATTCGTTGGTGGTGGTTTTGGTAGTGTCTTACGCTACCTGCTAGGAAAGTATTTAAACAATACCGAAAACGGAATCCCTTACGGTACGTTTGCTGCCAATATTTTAGGAAGTTTACTTATTGGTATTATATTAGGTTTAGCGCTTAAAAACAATACACTTTCACAAAATCACACATTATTATTAGCAACAGGATTTTGTGGTGGTTTTACCACATTTTCAAGCTTTGCTTACGAAAACCATGTGTTTTTAAAAGCCGGAGATTTTACAAGTTTTGCTATCTATACTATTGCAAGTTTTGTAATTGGTTTTTTAGCCGTTTTTGGCGGCATGTATTTAGCTAAAAGCTTTTAGTGCTTTGCATAAGCTTTAACTCCTGCTTTAATCTCTTCATCTATATAATTTACTCTTGGTACAATTGGGCAAGAATACTTTGCGTTGTAAGCACAAAACGGATTGTAAGCTTTATTAAAATCTATAATTATTTCATCACCTTCAGGTATACGCAGTTCGATATAACGTCCGCCGCCATAACTAGTTTCGCCATTGGTGTTATCTAAAAAAGGAAGGAATAAATAATCCTCAAAACCTTCTTTCGTCATTAAATCTTCACCTTGATAAACATTTAATTGATACTCTTTTTTATTCAATTTAAAAGATAAAACCCCAAAAACACGTTCTTTAGACAGGCGGTTAGTAGTCGTTTTCATTTTAAACCATTTAGAACCTGGTGTTCTTTTTAATGTAGCTACTACAGTGTAAGTCGAATCAAATTCAAAAAAATCTAGAGCCCTAAATGTCTTTCTGTCTTTATCTTTTAATGGCGATTCTGAAGCGTCTTTAAAATCTGAATTCATTTTGCGTTGCCATTCTGTATCTCCTAAAAGTGGCTCTTTTTTTTGTGCACAACTTAAAGCTGAAACGAATAAAATAAAAAGTAATATATTTTTTGTCATTGGTACTTATATTATAATGCTATTAATTATTTGGATTGAAAGATGTAATTAAACTTAAAATTATACTAAATAGAGAAGCTTGTGTAAAGCCTAAAACCCTAGTGGTAAATAACATGATTTTTCATCTTTAATTATATTTATCTTTTCAAAAATACGACATATAAAAAATTTGCGTAGCTTTGAAGCATCAAAATATAGAAAATGAATTTAGTCATTACATATTATATAAAACAAACCTCTTGTAGAGATACAGATTGGGCTTGCTATATTTTGTAATGATATAAATATCAATTAATACAATATTAAAAGTCCAACTTCGTAGTTGGACTTTTTTACTTTAGGTCTATTACGAATTAAACTTTTTGTAAATGAAATAAACCAAAAACCAACCAAACCAATGAAAAAAATTTACGCAAATTACATCGACTCTTTTAGCGGTCTCTCTAAAGAAATCTGGTGGCTCGCACTTATTACTTTAATAAATCGAGCAGGCACAATGGTAATTCCTTTTCTTTCGATTTACTTAACCGAAGATTTAGATATTTCTATTGGTAATGTAGGCTGGATAATGACCTGTTTTGGACTTGGATCCCTAATAGGCATTTGGGTTGGCGGCAAATTAACTGATGTTATTGGTTATTACAAAATAATGGTATTTAGTCTTCTTGCTACTGGTTTTCTATTTATTGGTCTACAATATTTAACAACGTTTAAAACACTCTGTTTAGGCATATTTTTAACCATGTGTGTGGCAGATATGTTCAGACCTGCGTCTTTTGTTGCCATGAGTGCATACAGTAAACCTGAAAACAAAACAAGAAGTGTAACACTTATTCGCTTAGCAATAAACTTAGGTTTTTCAGCTGGATGAAAGATTGGTGGACTAATAATTACACACCTTAACTACTCCGGGTTATTTTGGGTAGATGGTATTACTTGTATTCTGGCAACTCTTGTTTTATTTATTGTTTTAAATCCGAAAAAGGCAAAAATACAAGACGATTTTAAAAATGAAAGTCCGCAATCAGCTTATAAGGACACACCATTTTTAATCTTTTTTGTCGCTATGGTACTATTTGCCATTGTGTTTTTTCAGTATTTCTCAGCAATGCCTATTTACTACAGAGAAACACACCATTTAAGCGAATTACAAGTTGGTTTAATTTTAGGGGCTAATGGTTTATTTATATTCCTCTTTGAAATGCCATTAATAAAATGGTTAGAAAAAACACAAAATACCAAAATTGGATTAATATTATTTGGATGCTTTTTAACAGGATTAAGCTTAATCGTCTTAAATATTACAAGCTGGTCTGGAATTTTAATTATCGGTATGTTTTTAATGACGGCTGGAGAAATGATAGCATTTCCTTTTGCTAATGGTTTTGCATTAGACCGTGCAAGAAATGGTAATCAAGGCGAATATATGGCAATGTATGCTATGGCTTTTTCTGTAGGAAGTATATTTGGTCATAATACAGGTCTGCATCTTATAGAAGGCTTAGGCTTTAATAATACTTGGTATATTATGACGGCACTTGCCATGCTAGGTGTTTTATTATTATTTATTTTAAAACTAAATGTGAAAAAAAATAATTAAAATGAACTTAAACCAAGTCACCATAAGCTCTAACAGAACAAATGCTTTAGTCTCTTTTTACAAAAAACTAGGTCTTAAGTTAATAGTAGATGCGTTGCCTCGTTATGCGCGTTTGGAATGTCCGGACGGTGAAGCGACGTTATCTATTCATTTTACAGAAACTATTTCAATTTGTAAAAAAAGCAATTTTATGAGTGAATGTAATGTAGAGAAACTCTCTTATATCACTATTACTAATTAATTATTTAGTATCAACAATCAAGCGACTATCAATATCTAAATCTGCGACCTTAATTACTTTTAGTTTAGCAAAATCTTTATGCTTCGGATTTATTAAAATATTACTTGCCATTGGCAAAATAGCACAAGGTACTTTTAATGCTAATTTTTTATTAGCCTTTAAAAATGCAGTTCCAAGATTTGTAGTGATACTTTTTGGCGGATTGTCTCTCCAATTATCATCTAAATCTTTCAATTTTAATTTAGTGTCTATTAAATTGTCGGGAATATCAATTTCAATATAACCAAAGTCCTTGGTCAGATATTTAAAATCTAAATGTACTAAAACCTCAAGTAAACTAGTAGATAAGCTATCCGAAAAATAAAGCATCGGCAATCCTTTTTTATTCCAACGCCCACCGAATAAACGAGAACCTTCTCCAGATAAATCTTCTAAATATTGCTTTTTAGCAATCCTAAATACACGCATATTTTAAGAATATACACCAAATTCTATACGACCTAAAACATCTAGAATTAAGCCTGTACCAAAACTAGTATCTAGTAAACTTATAGGTTTATTATAGTTTAACACTCTAATATCGCTATGCAACCAAGAAGTAAAATTATCTAGCGTACCCAAAACTTCAATACCACGAGAAACCACTTGAGCAATTTCTAAAATTTGTTCTGTACTGTATACATTTAATAAATCGCTATCGCTTTTACGCTGTATTGTACGGTGCGAAATATGAATTAAATCGCTCATGCGTTCCATAGAAATACCTAACAATTTACTAAGCGTTAAAACTGCCGATTTTGGTAAACCATTTCTTGTAATTTGAATAAGATCGAAATCGCTGCTTATAGAATGAGAAATATTTGTACTACCTCCTAAAACACTTATAATTCTATCATACTTATTATCTAAGCCGTAGAATGCTTCTGGCTCGTTTGCTAAGTTTTGAATACTATGATCTTGCTTATATTGTTTCATGATTGCGACACTTTACACGAATATACAACTTTTTGTCGTTATTAAAAAGTATTAAGCATATTAATAGTTACAAACTTTGCAATCTTTTTTCTCTTGTAGTTCGCCAACTAAAATGCCTTTTTCATTCTCGACAAAACCACAACAGTCTTTAAAACCTTGTGCTACCATTTTTCTAGCACGTTGTATTTGAGATTTTGCAGTTGATAGTTCTATTTTTAATTGCTTAGCAACCTCAGCTTGTTTTAAACCTTTTATATCCGAAAGAAATAATGGGTCTCTATACTTTTTTGGTAAGCTTTTAATAATACCATGTAAGCAATCTATTTCGGTATGTTCCTGCTTTTCTTCTTCTACAAAATCATTATCAGTGCTTTCATAGCCAATATTTTGCTTTTTAAAATAATCTAAAACAGTATATCTTGCTATAGAAAACAACCATGGCTTTATTTTAGAGTCATCTTTTAAAGTGTTTAACTTAGTGTGTACTTTAATAAATGTTTCTTGTAATAAATCGTCTGTTATTGTTGCATCCTTTACCATACTTAAAATAAAGTATTTAATATCTTCTGCATGTAACTTCCAAACCTCTTGAGTTTTCATAATGATAGCTTATAAATAACGCTAATTCTAGTATAAATTTACTAAAATTAGCGCTATAATACTGTAGGTTTAATTATACCTTAACAGTTACAGTTAGTACATGTACAATTATCGCAAGTACAATTAGTACAGTTTCCTTTAGAGCAACCTTCGCAGTTGCAAGTACATTCTATATTTTTCATGATCTCTAATGTTTAAGTTCATATAATAGACGTATTATGTTTTAAAAAGATGCATTTATATGCACTTTTATTTAAAAGGACTTAAAATAAAATACTAACTCACCAAAACTAAGGCATCATGGGAGATTGGAAAATTACAGGAGTTCGCTATAAAACATAAACTATTTGCTTTTTCATGTAAACTAAGCGCTAAAGTTTTTTGTGCAGCATCTTTTATAGTAACTATTGGCTTTAATCTTACCTTTTTAAAGCTTCCGCTTCCTGTTGCTTCAACTTCTAAATCACCTTCAGCAGTATCTGTATAACTTAAAACCTCTATATTATTTTGAGCACAAACATATAAGTAAGACATCATGTGGCAAGACGCTAAAGCAGATAATAATAAATCTTCAGGATTGTATAATGTATCGTCTCCTCTAAATAGCTTCGCTGCAGACACCTCTAATCGTGATGTTTTGTTAGCAATTATAACGTCGTGATTTCGGCTAAAGGTTCTTGGATTTTGAGTGCTATCTCCTTCGTTTATTGTCCAGTTTACTTTTGCTTTAAAGGTGTGATTTATAGACATCTTATTTTAGTTTTTTGATGTAAAAAAAGCGTTTCAAAGTAGAAACGCTTTTTTATTTAATTTATTAAAATTCTTCGCTTTGCTCTGAATGACAAAGCTTCAGAGAGATCTAAAAATAGATTTAAGATAAGCGATACATTCATCATTTCATAAAAACGAAAAATGATTATTTACTTACATGTTACGTCTATACTGTCCTCCAACTTCAAATAACGAAGCTGTAATTTCACCTAAACTACATACTTTACAAACTTCCATTAATTCTTCAAATATATTTTCGTTGTTAATTGCTTTTACTTGAAGCTCTTTTAACATTGCTTTTGTATCGTTAGCTTTATGTAAATTCTCTAGTGTTTTAATCTGGAATTGCTTTTCCTCTTCTGTTGCTCTAATAACTTCTTTTGGCACAACTGTTGGCGAACCTTTAGAACTTAAAAAAGTATTTACACCAATAATTGGGAACTCTCCATTATGTTTTAAAGTCTCATAATACAAGCTTTCTTCTTGTATTTTAGAACGCTGGTACATTGTTTCCATTGCACCTAAAACACCTCCTCTTTCTGTAATACGATCGAATTCTTTTAATACAGCATCTTCTACTAAATCGGTTAACTCTTCAATAATAAAAGAACCTTGTATAGGGTTTTCGTTTTTAGCTAATCCTAATTCTTTATTTATAATTAACTGAATTGCCATTGCACGACGTACAGATTCTTCCGTAGGAGTAGTAATAGCTTCGTCATAAGCATTTGTATGTAACGAGTTACAGTTATCGTAAATAGCGTATAATGCTTGAAGCGTTGTACGTATATCGTTAAAGTCAATTTCCTGAGCATGTAAACTTCTTCCAGAGGTTTGAATGTGGTATTTCAACATTTGCGCTCTTGAGTTCGCTCCGTATTTATGTTTTAATGCTTTAGACCAAATTTTTCTAGCCACACGACCAATTACAGAATATTCTGGATCGATACCATTAGAGAAAAAGAACGATAAATTTGGACCAAATTTATTAATGTCCATTCCACGACTTAAATAATATTCCACGTAAGTGAAACCATTAGATAAAGTTAACGCTAACTGTGTAATTGGGTTTGCTCCTGCTTCTGCAATATGATATCCAGAAATAGATACCGAGTAAAAGTTACGCACATTGTTGTCGATAAAATACTCTTGAACATCTCCCATTAAACGCAATGCAAATTCTGTAGAGAAAATACATGTATTTTGCGCTTGATCTTCTTTTAAAATATCAGCTTGTACAGTTCCTCTAACTTGAGCAATTGTGTTTGTCTTTATTTCGGCATAAACATCTGCTGGTAATACTAGATCTCCAGTAACACCTAATAACATTAAACCTAAACCATTGTTTCCTTCTGGTAACTCTCCGTTATAAGACGGACGTTCTTTGTCTTTATAGAGTTTAGCAATTTTTGCTTCTACTTCTTTTTCTAAGCCATTTTCTTTAATGTAAAACTCACATTGTTGATCAATGGCAGCATTCATAAAGAAACCTAATAACATAGGAGCAGGACCATTTATGGTCATACTTACAGAGGTCATTACATTTGCTAAATCGAAACCAGAATACAGTTTTTTAGCATCGTCTAAACAACAAATACTAACACCTGCATTACCAATTTTACCGTAAATATCCGGACGCAAATCTGGATCGTTACCATAAAGTGTTACACTATCGAAAGCAGTAGATAAACGTTTTGCCGGTAAACCTGCACTTACATAGTGAAAACGTCTGTTTGTACGTTCTGGTCCACCTTCTCCTGCAAACATACGTGCTGGATCTTCACCTGTACGTTTAAAAGGATATAATCCTGATGTGTATGGAAATTCTCCTGGTACATTTTCTTGTAAACACCATTTTAAAATATCTCCCCAAGCTTTGTACTTTGGTAAAGCTACTTTTGGAATATCACTTTGCGATAATGATTTTGTATGCGTTTCTATTTTTATTTCCTTGTCTCTTACTTTAAAAGTATAAATAGGATTTTTGTATTTATTTACTTTCTCATCCCAACCAGTAATAACTTCCCAATTGTAAGGATCTAAGTTTAATTTTACACGATCGAATTCTGAAACTAATAATCTAACAAAGTCTTTATTATCTTCTGTTGCTGTAACAGATTCTGAAGCTATACCAGCTTTATCTAATTCTGGTTTTGCATCTAAAACAGATTCTAATGTTTTATAGATACCGTATAATTTCTGTGCAACCTCAACTTGTGTATTTGCCGTTTTATCGTAAGCACGATTACTCTCTGCAATTTCAGATAAGTAGCGTGTTCTACTTGGTGGAATAACAAAAATCTTCTCGCTCATTTCTTCAGAAATTTCGAAAGTCGATTTTAAAACACTATCAGTTTTCTCAACCAACTTATCCATTATCGCTTTGTAAAGCGTATTCATTCCTGGGTCGTTAAATTGAGACGCTATCGTTCCAAAAACAGGTAAATCATCTTGATGCACATCCCAAAGATGATTATTACGCATGTATTGTTTTTTAACATCTCGTAAAGCATCTAAAGAACCACGTTTATCGAATTTATTAATGGCAACTAAATCTGCAAAATCAAGCATATCGATTTTTTCAAGTTGTGTTGCTGCACCAAATTCTGGAGTCATAACATATAAAGCAACATCACTGTGCTCCATAATCTCAGTATCCGATTGCCCAATACCAGAAGTTTCAAGTATAATTAAATCGTATTCTGCAGCTTTTAAAACCTGTACCGCTTCGTTTACATATTTAGATAATGCTAAATTACTTTGACGTGTAGCCAAACTACGCATATAGACTCTTGGTGAGTTAATAGCGTTCATTCTAATTCTATCTCCTAAAAGTGCTCCTCCTGTTTTACGTTTAGATGGATCTACAGATACTAAACCAACCGTTTTTTCTGGAAAATCTATAAGAAAACGTCTTACTAATTCATCTACTAGAGACGATTTTCCTGATCCTCCAGTACCTGTAATACCTAAAACTGGTGTTTTAGATTTTTTATTTTTAGCATGTATTTTATCTAAAGCATCTTTGGCAACTTCTGGAAAGTTTTCTGCCGAAGAAATAACTCTAGCTATTGCCTTTGGGTTTTTAGTAGGAAGCATTTCTACTTCGTTACTTAACTTATCTCCAATTGCAAAATCTGATTGTTGAACCAAATCGTTAATCATACCTTGTAATCCCATTTCACGACCATCGTCTGGTGAGTAAATACGAGAAATACCGTAATCCATTAATTCTTTAATTTCTGAAGGTAAAATTACACCTCCTCCTCCACCGAAGATTTTAATATGTTCTGCACCTCTTTCTTTTAAAAGATCGTACATGTATTTAAAATACTCATTATGTCCACCTTGATAAGACGTTAAACAAATAGCATTTGCATCTTCTTGAATGGCAGTATTTACCACTTCGTCCACACTTCTATCGTGTCCTAAGTGAATAACCTCAACTCCAGTAGATTGGATAATACGTCGCATAATATTTATGGATGCATCGTGCCCATCGAACAAGGCTGCTGCTGTTACAATTCTAACTTTATATTTTGGTTTGTATGGTGTTGCTTGTATCATTCGGAAAAAATAATCTGATTTAAGCGTGCAATTTACGGAATAATCAAAAAATTTGCTCTAAAAACTACAATTATCTAAAAGTTTTAGTGAATAAAATTACTCAGCCCAATTTATAGTACATTAGTAATGCTATTAACACTCAGTTTTTCGCTTTCGCGGAATTATATACAGGTGAAAATTTAACGCTTTCGCGGAAAGAAAAATGAAAAAAATTACATTACAAATACATTGCAAAGACCAATCTGGAATTATTGCTACAGTTACTAACTTTATCGCCAACAATAATGGAAACATTGTTTACATAGACCAACATGTAGATAGAGAACAAGATATTTTCTTTATGCGTCTAGAAAGTGAATTTACTTCTTTTTCTATGGAAGGCTTTAAACTTAACTTTAAAACGGAGTTAGCCGAAAGGTTTAACATGAAGTGGCGTATTTATAATGATGACGAAAAACCTAAAATGGCACTATTTGTTTCTAAATACGACCATTGTTTGTACGACCTTTTAGGTCGCTATAACTCTGGTGAACTTAATTTAGAAATTCCGTTTATTATTAGTAATCACAATACATTAAAACCTATTGCAGATAGTTTTAATATTCCGTTTTATCATATTCCCGTAACAAAAGACACTAAAGCTGAAGCCGAAGCACAGCAATTAAAATTATGCAATGCTCATGGTATCGATTTTATTGTTTTAGCACGTTACATGCAAATTGT
The DNA here is from genome assembly GCF_001418085.1 of Lacinutrix algicola. Classification (GTDB taxonomy): domain Bacteria; phylum Bacteroidota; class Bacteroidia; order Flavobacteriales; family Flavobacteriaceae; genus Lacinutrix; species Lacinutrix algicola. Next base: position 24,461 of record NZ_LIQH01000032.1, on the reverse strand, counting down.
GTCTAGCAAAATTATTAATAAGTTTCCTAATAAGGTTATCAATATTCACCATTCGTTTTTACCAGCTTTTGTTGGTGCAAAGCCTTACCACTCGGCTTATAAACGTGGTGTAAAAATTATTGGAGCAACTAGCCACTATGTAACCGAGGAATTGGATGCAGGACCAATTATAGAACAAGATGTAGAGCGTATTTCTCACACTTATACTATTGAAGATTTAATAGCAAAAGGTCGAGACTTAGAGCGTGTTGTTTTAGCTAATGCTATTAAATTACATATAAAACGAAAAGTAATGGTGTTTAATAATAAAACCGTTATTTTCTCATAACAGTGGTTTTGCGAAAGCGGTTGTAGTGGCATCCTTTTTTTTGCTGCCATATATGGCAAAAAAAAGATATAACGGAAAACGCGGTGTTTTTTAAAGCTGTGGAGCTTGCGGAACAGTTTTAACAAAATATTTGCTCTAATAATTATTACCTTTACCACTTAAAATAAAAAAAGATGAAAAAATTTATTGCCCTTTTATTAGTATTAAATTTATCTGCTTGTGCAGAATTACAACAGGTTGTTAGTCAACTACCTCAAGGTACTGGCGCTATTTCTCAATTAGATATTGGTAACGGATTACGCGAAGCTCTTGATCTTGGAATAGATAAACAAGTAAGTAAATTAACGTCTACGGATGGTTTTTTTAAGAACGATTTAGTAAAAATATTATTACCTGCAGAGTTACAAAAAGTAGATAAAGCATTACGTGATATTGGACTTAGCAGCTTGGCAGACGAAGGTTTAAAAGTATTAAACCGTGCAGCAGAAGATGCTGTTGGAGAGGCAACACCTATATTTGTTGACGCAGTTAAAGACATCACTTTTAACGATGCTAAAAACATTTTATTAGGAGATAAAGATGCAGCAACACAGTACTTAAACGGAAAAACACAAACAGCTTTATATGCTAAATTTAATCCTGTAATTAAAAATAGTTTTGCTAAGGTTGGTGCAGATCAAATTTGGTCTAACTTAATAAATAAGTATAACACAATACCTTTTACTAGTAATGTAAATCCTGATTTAACAGATTACGTTACTACTGAAGCTTTAAAAGGTGTTTATAAAATGATTGCTGTTGAAGAACTAGAAATTAGAGAAAAAGCATCGTCTAGAACTACTGCATTATTACAGAAAGTTTTTGCTCTACAGGATTAATTAAAAAAATATACAAATTAATAATACTAAGCTAAAGTTTTGGTAACATAAGCGCAAAGGGATTTCTATACTTTTGTACTTCAAGTTATATTCTCCATAATTTACTTGAGTTAGTTAGTTTAGTAAAAAATATTTAAAGCCAATCTAAAAATTTAGATTGGCTTTTTTTTATAATCTAATTAGCTCACAAACAACACAAGTTGCTTATTACCAATATTTAACGTATTTTTATAAGACTAAGCTCTAATTATTATGAAAAAAGTAAATCTATTAGAATCTCATCATCAAAAACTAAATAGCCGGTATCTGCAGCTAATAGAACAAGCCTATAATTTAAGAGAAACAGACCATGCACTTAGTGATGACTCTGAGTTTAAGGCACTGAAATTATTACACAAATTAAACAAGATTAAATTTCTGTTTCGTGATAACCCAAAGGCTACAATATAAAGTTTTATGTTTTTTACTTTGAACGAGATCTAAGTAAGAAAACTACTCGTATTTATATAAAAAGAAAGATATGAATACACATTTTTGTAAAGTTGGAAAAATAAGGCCTAATTTAAATAAGTCCTATAAAATAAATGCATTAAAACAAAAAGCTACACAACAGTCTTTTAGTACTGTCCTGGATAATAAAAAACTCCCTAAAGGTTTTGACGTAGCATTTTAAAGTAACTAAATGCTTTTATAAGTCTAGAACCATACCACGAAAACATTTCTCCATCTACAAGAACTGTTTTTGCGTGAGGAGATGCGTTATTTATTTCTATGGCATGTTCGTTTTTAAATGGGTAAGGTTCGCTAGACAGTAATATAATTTCAGGACCTCTGTTTAACTTTAATTTTTCTAATTCTATTTCGGGATAGCGTTCTAAGTTATTATAAACATTTTCGAATTTATTTAATTCTAACAAATGATTTATAAACGTATTATTACCAGCTACCATCCATGGTTTTCTCCATATAAAATAAGCTACTTTTAGAATTGGCTCCTCTTTTACAAAGGCTTTAAAATCTTTTAAATTAGCATTAATTTGATTTGATATTTTTATCGCGTTTGCTTCTTTATTAAAAATTTCGCCATATTGTTTTATAAGCTCTAAACTATCTTCTACTGTGAAAATATCTGACACGTGAGTTATGCAAATACTTTCGCAAGCTTCTACTATCTCTTTTGTGTTTTCTTCTTTATTACAAAGTATAATATCTGGCTTAAGTGCCTTTATTTTATCGAGATTAATTTGCTTTGTGCCTCCAACTACTTTTTCTGTAGTTTTTAATTGAATGGGATGTATGCAGAATTTTGTTAGACCAACTATAGAATCTTCAAGACCTAAATCGACAAGCAGCTCGGTTTGTGATGGTACGAGTGAGATTATTCGTTTTGGAATAGTATCTATGTTTAATTGTCTACCTATTTGATCTTTCATTTTATTTAAAATAGCGAATAACTTATATCTGTAAAGATATAAGAATTGTTTCTACTTAAGAGATTACTTAACTCCTTGTAATGAAACAATAAAAAACCATTGCAGTAAAAAAACTGCAATGGCTGAAAAAATAACTAACTAAAACTATTTTTAATCTTTTAAAATCTTCTCTACTTTTATTCCTTTCTCTGTTGTTATTTTTACAAAATACACACCACTTGCTCTACTAGACAAATCTAGTTTCAATTCCTTACTAGTAGTTATTTTGGTTTGTAATACACGACCAGAAACATCGAATAATGCAACAGATTTTATATTATCCTTAGCTGAGATTATAACCACATCCTTAACTGGATTTGGATATACCGAAACCGAATGGTCTATTTCAAATTCTGTAGTACTTAATACTGCATAGGTTGTATTTGCGTTATTAGTTTCTATTGGAAAATTATAATCAAAAAAGATTTCTGCATTTTTTGTAACAGTATCGTTTGTTTGCAAAGTATCTTGAGATTGTACTTTTAATAGAATGTTTCCATGTCCTCCTGTATCTAAATAAATTGCTTCGAAAACAATTTCTACTATACCTCCTTTTACTTTTACATATGCATCGTGAGAACTACTTAAAACACGCAAAGTATTAATATCGAACATTGCAGGATCTATTTCTGTGGCTACTACAATATTTTGTGCTGGAAAATTACCTGTGTTTTCAAAATTGATAATATAATGCAAGTATTCTCCAATTTGAGTTGGCTCTACTATATCGCCTTCAAGACAAGTTATATCGTTTGGATCGTAACTTCCAACTACTGTTTGCTTATATCCAAAAGTATTATCGTCAGGTATTTCATCTCCTACAACTGGATTTATTGTTAGAAAGAAATCCAATAGATCGTCTATATTAACTTCAGGTGTTTCTTGTGGACTGTTTACGTTTAGGGTTACGTAAACGCTTCTGCTTTCGAAAGGAAATAAATTGGTATAATTCCAACTTAGTAGTCCTGTGGTTTGTGTTAATGGAGCTTCTGTTGCGCTTATATAATCTAAAACAGTATCATCATAATTAAAAACAAAATCACCTGATAGCGTTTGGTTTCCTTTGTTTTTGTAGGTAATAATGTATTCTGCATCAAAACCTGGTCTTGCAGGTATTGTTGGTGCCATTACAATTTCTACGTCGTTATGTACTCCATTTGCAGTAATGCAGAAATCTTGTGTTGTTATGTTGTTATTTGCATCCGTAAAATTAATTATTGCGTCTATTGGTGTTGCATTAAAGAAGGTTGGGTTCTCAAATTCTGGTGTTATTGTGAAATTACCGTCTTGTGTGTAGAAGTTGTATTCTCCTGAGTTGGTTGTAAAGGATGAACCTGTATCTGTACCATCATCTATATTTAGTTTTAAATGTGGGAATACCAAATTGCTTGCATCGCAACCATTGTTATCTAAATCGAAAGTTGTATTTCCTGTTATTGTGTTATAATCTCCTCCTGGAGTGAATGAGCAATAGGAATTTATGTTTGGAGTAATACCTTGACCTGAAAAATAGTTAGTTAAAAAATCAACTTCATCATCATCTGCACAAACAAATTGAATATTATCAGATCCAGATGTATTAATTGTGGTTAACGAACTACCATTCTTTAAGTAGATTGACTCTAAAGCACTCGCTTCTGAAAACACAAGTGTATTTATTAATGGATTTAGACTTAAATCTATTTCAGTTTGAACATTATTAGCTCCTAAATTTAATATTTCAAGATTAACGTTACTACTTAAATCTACACCAGAAAATTGAGTGTTCTGTCTTAAATAAAGCTCTCTTAAATTAACATTTGAACTAACATTTAAAGTTGTAAGTTGATTTGATTGGGCATCAATATATTCTAATTGCGAGCTATTTGGTAGATTAAGAGTATTAATATTTCCAGTAGGACAATAAAGATACTCTAATTGTAAATTGTTTGACAAATCTAATGATGTTATTAATTCTAAGCTTTCACCATAAAGCTCTTTCAATTCTATATTATTTGATAAATCAAGAGTATTAAGGTTAATATTTTGATTAACGTTTAAATACTCTAATTGCAAATTGTTAGATAAATCTAAATTTTGTAAAGAAAAATTACCTTCACAATTAAGGTATTTTAATTGTGAATTATTTGACAAATCAATTGTACTAAAACCATCACTATAATTAAAATCAAGATGTTCTAATTGCAAATTAGAAGATACATCAAGATTATTAAGAGCTACACAACCACTAACATTTAAATACTCTAATTCTATATTACTTGACAAATCAAGATTATTTAAGCTAGTTTCCTGTTCAAGGTCTAAATACTCTAAGTTTATACACGCGTCTATTCCTTGTAAAGAAATAATACCAAAACCACCCAAGCTCAAACCTGTAATCAACAGAGCTTCGGACTCTTGTATTTCTCCATCTCCATTAACATCTATACTCCCTGTTCCCTGTGTATAAGTTTGTGTTGAAGTACCAGATACATAAACAAAATCTGAGGTGGAAAAATACGAACTTGGCAAATTCAATAATCCTGCCTTAAAATTAGCATCTGGAATATTTACTATTTGCCCAAAAGCAAAACTAGAAACAAACAGTAAAATTAGATGGATTATGGTTTTTATATTTTTCATAGCAATTGTTTTTTTTTATATAAATTTAATATAGAAACTTCTATTTTTTTTATACCAAATTAGTATTCTATGGGTTTGACTTAGAATTCGATTTTTAAATGGTGTTTAACAGTTGTTTTAAACGTTCGCGTTTACGTTGCGATATTGGTAAATGACTATCGTCTTGCATTAACACATAACCACCATCACTTTTTATATAGGCTTTTAAATACGCTATATTTATTAAGTGACTTTGATGAATGCGCTCAAAACCATGTTCGCTTAACAACTCGTCATACTCTTTTAAGGTTTTTGAAATTAAAATGGATTTTTGGTTTTTAATGTAAAACTTGGTGTAATTATCTTGGCTTTCGCAGCGTATAATATCTCCAATTTCGAAAAGGTGAATACCTTCGCTTGTTGATAAAGCAATACGCTTAAAGGTATCTACTTTTTTACTAATGTTTTCTAATAACAAATCTATATTAGAATAACTGGCTTTACTTTCTAAATTATTTTTAATTTTTGCAATTACTTGTTGTAACTCGTCTGGATCTACAGGTTTTAATAAAAAATCTAAAGCAGAAAAGCGAAATGCTTTTATAGCATATTTTTCATGAGCTGTTATAAAAACAATATTTGTATTTATTTTACCTTCAGTTTCTGTAATTTTTTCTAAAATATCGAAACCAGTTCCATCGGTTAATTGAATATCTAAAAACACCACTTGTGGTTTTTTATTTACAATTTCGGTAACGCCATTTTGTACATTATCGGCTTCGCCAATAATACTGATTTCTGGTGCATAAAGTTTTAACAAACCTTTCATACCGTTACGTAAATTTATATCGTCGTCTATTATAACTGCTGTAATCATAATTAATCTATGTATTGAATTGGTAACGTAATAATTACTTTTGTGCCTTCACTATTTCCGTTTGCATCATAAAGCTGAAAACTTTTTATACTTGCTTTTTTATTAGAGACTTCGGTAATCATACCTAATCGTTTTTTAATAATATCTAAAGCCATCGATTTATGGATTTGCACCGATTGTTCTTTTTTCTTAATTGAATTATCTATCCCAACACCATCATCTATAATTTCGCAAACAATCATATCGTTATTTGCAGTAAAATTAATTGTTAAATTTCCTTCTGCTTTTTTAGGTATAATGCCATGAATAATTGCATTTTCTACAATAGGTTGGATTAATAATGGCGGAATTGCCACAGCATCTTCAATAGTTTCGCTTTTTGTTATTGTAAAATTGAAGGTATTATTAAAACGTAGTTTTTCTAATTCTAAATAGTTTTGAAGGCTTTCAATTTCCTTTCCTATTGGTATTAAAGATTCTTTAGAATACTCTAAAGTTAAGCGCATTAGTTTTGAAAACTTAGACAGGTATTTAATAGCGTGATCTGTACCATTGTTAATTATAAACCCAGAAATTGCACCTAAACAGTTAAAAATAAAATGAGGATTCATTTGAAGGTGTAATGCTTTTTGCTCGTATTCAGCCAACTCTTTTTCTAAAGTTAATCGTGTTTTAAGTTGTTTACGGTTGTAGTACAAAAAACCTAATCCTGACAATAGCAATACACTAAAGGCTGCAAAACCATATTTAATAGTTTTTATTTTAGCTTCTTCGGCTTCTAACAATTGTTGTTTTTCTTGTTCTAAACGTTGAGTGTTTTTTTCTTTTTCATATTCAAAACTCATTTGCGCTTGCACACTTTTTTTTACACTTTTAATATTTACTAAAGAGTCTTTAAATATTGAATATTGCTTTTGATGTTTTAGTGCTTCAACAAAGTTATTCTGCTTTTCGTAAGCCTCACTTAGCACTTTTTCGGACAATGTTTGCTGTTCTAAAACATTGGTTTGGTTAGCTAAAATTAATGCTTTTTTAGAGTTTTCAATAGCTTTAGTATATTGTTTTTGCTCTAAAAGCAATCCACTTTTAAAAATATAAGTGTCTGTAATTCCAAACTTATCATCAATACTACTAAATGTAATTATTGCTTTTTCCCAATGTTTCATGGCTTTTTCTGGAGCATTCACTTTATGGTAATATGAACCAATACTATTATGCCATTCGCCTAATGCTCTAGGGTTATCTTTTACAGATTGTTCTGCCTCGTTAAAAACTGAAAGCGCTTTGGGTAATGCTTTCAATTTTAAATGACAATTTGCAATGTTGGTTAGGGTGATCCCAATATTAGGATCTTGTAACTGCTTTTGGGTTTGTTTTGCTTTATTATAATACTCTAATGCTTTGCTATAATCTTCTTGTGCTTGATAAGCGACTCCAACATTATTATTTAATATAGAAAGCATTTTGAAGTCTTTAAGTTCTTCGTAAATAGTTATTGATTTAATTAAATATTGAAATGCTCTAGAATAGTTACTTTGTTGTGAGAATACAATACCAATACTACCATATGTTCTCGCTATACTCTTCTTTAAATCTTGGGTTGGTTGTTTTTTAAATTCAATTTCAAAAATACTTTTTGCTTTTTTAAAATAATCGATAGCCTTGTCATGGTTTCCTATAATAATGTTTCCGTTCCCTAAGTTTACGTATGCATTACCAAGTGCTGTGTTAGAATTTAGCTTTTTAGCAAGTGCTACAGCTTTATTAGCATAACTAATTACTTCTGTTCCACTACTCGTTTTGTGTGCATTAGAAATAGTGTTTAACAACGTTAGTTTATGGGTTTCTATTTTAGTTTCTTTTAATACAGAAACCAAACTATCTATGTGTTCGTTTTGAGATTGACTGCTTAACGAAATAAGCAATACTATAAGTATAAGTAGTTTTGTTTTCAATATTCTATAATTTGATATTCAAATATAGTATATGATAGTTTTATAAAAAGGGATGAATTAGAATTTGATAGTTTTGAATTAGAATTCGATTTTAAAGATTTTTTCTTTTTAGGTTCTTCGCTACGCTCTGAATGACAGAATTACTCTAAATAACAAGTTCAGTGCAAAAAGTACTAACTAAATTATTTTAAGAGATTCTTCGCTGTGCTCTGAATGACAAACTCTCTGTATTACAGCAGCTACCATAGCACTATGAGATTGCTTCGTCTACCTCCTCGCAATGACTTTAGCTATTTAAAACAACTTCCATTTGCTGCTGTAAATCTGCTGCCTTTGTAGCCGCTGCTTGTGCAAAATCTTTATTATTTGAAGCATAAATAATCCCTCTTGAAGAATTTATAAGCAGCCCAACATTGTCACTCATTCCGTATTTACAAACGTCTTGAAGGTTTCCGCCTTGTGCTCCAACACCAGGAACTAGTAAAAAACTATTTGGTATTATTTTTCTAATGTCTGCGAAGTATTCTGCTTTTGTTGCACCAACTACGTACATTAAATTCTCTGAGTTCTCCCAATTTTTAGAAGTTTCTAAAACTTGTTTATAAAGTTCTTTACCATCTACTTGCTTTGTTTGAAAATCGAAAGCACCTTGATTAGATGTTAACGCTAGCATTATAGTATGCTTATTTTTAAAGGCTAAGAACGGCTCTACAGAATCTTTTCCCATATAAGGAGCAACTGTAACACTATCGAACGCTAAGTCTTCGAAAAAGGCTTTTGCGTACATGGTACTTGTATTCCCAATATCTCCACGTTTTGCATCTGCAATTGTAAAAATTTCAGGATGATTTTTATTTAAATATTTTATTGTTTTTTCTAATGCTTGCCAACCTTTAATCCCATAGGCTTCATAAAACGCTGTATTGGGTTTGTAAGCTACACACAAATGATGTGTTGCATCTATAATTGCTTTATTAAATTCGAAAATTGGATCTTCTAATTCTAATAAATGTTTTGGGATTTTATTTAAATCAACGTCTAACCCAATACATAAGAAAGAGTTCTTTTTTTTAATTTGCGCCGTTAGTTGCTGTGTTGTCATGCTTTAAAATTGTGAGTTCCACATCACACCACTACAAATGTTGCTCTTGTGTGTGGTGTAACAAAATAATTTAATTTTTATATAATAAAAAAGCCTCTAAAAAAGAGGCTTTAAATTTAAAGTAAATCGTTATTAGCCTTTAACTTCTCAGTATTATCGGCTAGCATTAATTCGTCTAATATTTTTTGAATATCTCCGTTTACAATATTTTGCAAATCGTAAAGTGTTAATCCAATTCTGTGATCTGTTACACGTCCTTGAGAATAATTATAAGTTCTAATTTTAGCACTTCTATCTCCAGAAGTTACCATAGTACCTCTTAAGGCAGCATCTTCTTCGTTTTTCTTAGCTAATTCTAAATCATATAAACGCGAACGTAAAACCTTAAAGGCTTTCTCTTTATTCTTATGCTGCGATTTTTGATCTTGACATTGTGCCACTAATCCTGTTGGAATGTGCGTTAAACGTACTGCTGAATACGTTGTGTTTACCGATTGACCTCCTGGACCTGAAGAACAAAAGAAATCTACTCTTACGTCTTTTGCTTCAACAACTACATCAAACTCTTCGGCTTCTGGAAAGACCATTACTGTAGCAGCACTTGTATGTACACGACCTTGAGTTTCTGTTTGTGGAACACGTTGTACACGGTGTACTCCTGCTTCAAATTTTAAAGTTCCATAAACATCGTCTCCAGAAACTTCAAATTGAATTTCTTTAAAACCTCCATTTGTTCCTTCACTATAATCTACAGTATCTACTTTCCATCCTCTGTTTTCGCAGTACTTACTATACATTCTAAACAAGTCTCCAGCAAAAATACTTGCTTCGTCTCCACCTGCTCCTGCTCTTAATTCTACAACAGCATTTTTAGCATCTTGAGGGTCTTTAGGAATTAGCAGTAATTTTATTTCTTCTTCTAATAATGGAATTTGAGTTTTAGCATCATCGTATTGCATTTTAGCCATGTCTACCATTTCGGCATCACTACCGTCTGATATTATTTCTTCAGCTTCAGCTAAATTATTAGTCTGCTCTATATATAATTCACGTTTATCCATTAACAAACGTAAACTTTTGTATTCTCTAGTTAGCTCAACATAAGTTTTTTGATCTGAAATAATATCTGGTTGAATGATTAAATCACTCACCTCATCAAAACGTTGTTTTACTATTTGTAATTTATCTAACATAAATATTTTGCGTTATTGAGCAAAAATACGATAAAAAATCAATAATAATAAACGGTTTTCCCTTCTGAATTTTGTGCTCTTTTTTTGTTCTCTAACATAACGTAGTTTACAAAAGTTAAAAATGCAGAAACTGTAAAAAAACGTTCTAAATAAAACATGTATTTAAATTCTAAGAAATAGGCGCAAAACATTGAAATATCTGCAAATGCTACGCAAAACGTTGCTAATAAAAAGAGTGTTGAACGCAAGTGGAATCTATTAAAATTATAATTTGCAGAAAAGACACACATTATAATCATTATAATACTTGGGATTATAAAAAAGGATCTATCTACAAATCCAAATTTATTAATGTCTGCGGAAGAAATTAATAAATAAACTAAGTATCCATTTAAAAATGCTATTGAAGAAAAAATTAAAATCATGGAATAGCTTCGTGCTTTAATATTAATTTTCTTTATTATTAAACTAGATAACAATAAAAATATCACTGCCCGTACTATTATAGATAACTTGATTACTACTGGCGTTTGCACAAAAAAAATAAGCATATCGAAAAGAACAAACAGAAGCATAATAGCTGTTGCCGTTTTGTGCTTATAACAACCTATATAAAAATATACAGTAGTAAATACCAAAGATGTAATCATGGTTTGAACATCATAATCGTCTAATGACAGTTCTGATATTGTATAAATACCAGTTGAAAATAAAATAACTGCTACAGAATATAATAGCTTTTGATGATACAAAATAAATAGGTTATAATTTGGTCTTACGAAGATAGGAATTATTGCTATGCTTAAAAACAATATTTTAAACTTAAAAAGTGTTGATTTTAGTTTAAAATATTTTTCTAGAACTTACGTTATAAATGAGCTATGCTAAACCAATTTAGAGCCATATTATTTTATTATAGACCAATTGCTGTGTGGTCTTTTGCTGTTACTATATTAGTAACTATCTATAATCCTGGAATAGTTTGTGCGCTATTGACAAAATTATTTTTAATCCTCTTATTTTGGTTAATGATTAACGATAGTAGTATGCGAAGAAAATTAAAATTCTATAAAATGGTAGGTGTTTCTAACTTTAAATTAGTTCTCACTCTTTATGTAATTGACTCTTTAGTAACTTGTACTTTTTTATTTTTGATAAAAGGTTTTATTTAAAACAATTCTATTGCATCATCTTTCTTTTTCTTTTGTAGAATATAAATAAAAGGACAAGTACATAAATCCTAAGAAGTATAAAATACGTTCTAAATACAGAAATGCATGCATTCCAAAGGAATTAGATGCAAAGCCACATAAATCTGTAAAAATAAATAGAAAAGTAAAGCATAGAAAGTAAAAAGCGCTTTTCGTTTCGGAATCAAAATAATACTTAGAAGTAATTGCTGCTACAGAAATGCTAACAGTCCAATTTGCAAACATAGCTATTCTTTCTATGTTATTATACAATAAATTAGATGTCTCACTAACCAATTTGTATGCAATTAATAAGTTAATCCCGACAACTATTAAAAATAATAGTGCTACTTTATATTCTAACTTTTGGGTTTTTATCTTTTTTAAAATACTTACAGCTAATAGAGAAAACGCAAATATTTTTATTAGAGAATAAAGCTCGGTTATATACGGATTAGTATAATACAGATCTACAACATCTGCAATAACCATAATCATCAAAAAAACTAAATATAATTTATCTCTAGTTTTTAGAAATAAAAAAAGAAAAAGAAGAAACAAAGCACTTGAAGCTAATCTAACAAGCTGACTAATGAAAAATTCTAAAAATAAAACTGAAGCTATATTTATTATAACAACAACTAACGTTATTAGTTTTATTATTAGTTTATGTCTCAACTATAATACTTTATAAGTCCATGGTAACACCTACTCCTAGAACTTGTTTCCATTGTAGTTTAGCTCCTCGTTCTACAAATACATCTGCAACAGCTGTTTCTTGTTGCGTTTTAATATCATTATCGTATTTAATATGTGAACCTAAAGTTGCCTTTACATAATCGTTAACCTTAAAATCAAAAACAACTTCCCAATCGACATCAACGTTACCAAAAGTATTAAGATAGTCTGTATAAAGACTTAATTGATTTCTAACATAAATATTTTCAAAAACTTCGGTTTCATAGGTGTTTGTAATTAAAACACCCATTTCTGTTCTTGCATTTTCTCCTTTTATAATTCTATTTCCGAAATCATCATATACAGCTGCTTCAACACCAAAAGAACCTGCATCTGCTAGTTCTTGATCTAAAACAAAAGTTCCTTTAAAAGTTAAAGGAGAGAAATAAAAGGATAGTTTTTCCAGATTTTTACCATATTCTACACCTCCACCTATAAATAAATACCCTGGAGCCATAAAACGTGAAATAGGATTTTCTCTATTAGGATAATTATAACCGTTAGAGTACTGCGTTTTAAAATTAAAACGACCCGAATAATACCAGTTGGTTAAAGTATCTTTTCTATAACCTATAGAAGAGATTAATTCTAACTCGTCTTCCGTTTTTCTTAATTTCTGATTTTCTTGTTTATTGACTCCATAACGTGATCTTATTGAACTTTTCCAAATAAGGTTTTCTTTTTTATAAGTTAAACTAGAAACGATATTAAAAAGTGCCGAAACGGAATTACTTCCACCTGCATTCCAATTCACAAAAGTAACTTCATTAATATCTAAACCTGCTCTGTTTGTTTGAACCCAAGTTACAGTATCTAAAACTTTTACAACTGAATCTTGTTTTTTCACAATAGAATCTTGTGCTTTAGATATTTGAAAAGAAAGTACGGCAAGAATTATAAGACAAAATCTCATATTATTTTAATTTAAAACTTAGGAAATGATTAATAATTAAACGTTCCGAAAGGACTATTTATTGTCAGTTTTTTAGTCTCAGAAGCTTCAACTCTACCAACTATTTGAGCATTAACATTATAAGATTTAGAAATAGAAATAATATCTTCTGCAATTTCTGGAGAAACATACAATTCCATTCTATGTCCACAATTAAATACTTGATACATTTCTTTCCAATCTGTTTTAGATTGCTCTTGTATTAATTTAAATAAAGGTGGAACTGGAAATAAGTTATCTTTTACAATATGTAAATTATCTACAAAATGAAGGATTTTAGTTTGTGCTCCACCAGAACAATGTACCATTCCGTGTAGCGTTTCAGAATTAAACTTTGATAAAATCTCCTTTATAATTGGAGCATAAGTTCTTGTTGGAGACAATACTAATTTTCCTGCATCTATAGGACTATCTTCAACCTCATCTGTTAACTTTACTTGTCCAGAATACACTAAATCCTCAGGTACAGCTGCATCAAAACTTTCTGGGTATTTTTTTGCTAAATAGTTATTAAAAACATCATGTCTAGCAGATGTTAAACCATTACTTCCCATTCCACCATTATATTCTTTCTCGTAAGTGGCTTGGCCAAAACTTTCTAAACCAACAATTACATCTCCTGCTTTTATGTTTGCATTATCCACTACATCACTACGTTTCATTCTAGCAGTAACTGTAGAGTCTACAATTATAGTTCTTACTAAATCCCCAACATCTGCTGTTTCTCCTCCTGTAGAATGAATGGTTACTCCAAAGGTTTTTAAATCTTGAATAAGTTCTTCGGTTCCATTAATAATTGCAGATAACACTTCGCCTGTAATTAAGTTTTTATTTCTACCAATGGTAGATGATAACATAATATTATCTGTCGCACCAACACAAAGTAAATCGTCGATATTCATAATCAAAGCATCTTGAGCAATACCTTTCCAAACTGAAACATCTCCAGTTTCTTTCCAATACATATATGCTAAAGCACTTTTTGTTCCTGCTCCATCTGCATGCATGATTAAACAATAATCATCATCATTTGTTAGATAATCTGGTACAATTTTGCAAAACGCTTTAGGAAACAAGCCTTTATCTATGTTTTTTATAGCATTATGCACATCTTCTTTTGATGCCGACACACCTCTTTGACTATAACGTTTACTTATTTCTGAGCTCATAATATTGTATTAAAACACAAAGATAGTTTTATTAGTAGTTATACCAAATGAACTTTAATATAACCTATAAATAAAAAAGCACACAAATAATTTTTGTGTGCTTTTAGAACTTAAGTTTATTGATGTAAAAGTAATATTGTTAATCCCAATCTGGCATTGAAGCAGCAGTAAATTGGACGCTTTCTTCTATAGCTACTAAAAATTGATAAGTTAATATTTCAGGAATTGCTGATGTATTGTTTGATACTCTCGTAAAAATCAAAGAACCTTCATCTGGAGAATATTTTACATCCAAATCGTTTTGTCCTAAAAGAACATCTGATGGTAATTGTGTAGCACTTAAAGTTGCAATATCAAATATAAAAATTCTACTTTGAAATTGACGATAATTAACATTTTCTGAACCAGATATATCTCTTGTGTACAAAATTTGAGTTGCGTTTGCATTAATATCTATTCCTCCTAATGCACCAGATAAATTTTCAACGACTACAGTTTCTTCTAAACCTGTTGACAATCTATAAGTGAAAATTCTTGCATTATAACCATTAGAATTATTTGTTTTGATTAGTAATAAATCACTATCAAATGTGTTTTCAACTACTTCGGATACAAAAGAACCATCTGTTGTTTGATAAATTTGAGAAACACCACTTCCATTTGCATTAATTTGATATAGTTTATCAAAATTAGGATAGTATAATTTACTTCCGTTTTGAGCCCAACAGAAATCTAAATGATCTACTCTAAATCCTGAAACTGGAATTGAAGATGTTACTTGTGTTTTATTTGAGCCGTCACTATTCATTGTAAAAACATGAGTATTACCTCCTACTGTTCTTAAATAGGCGACTTTGTTTATTAAACTATTAGCTCTAGGTCTAAAGCTATTATTATTTTCACTTGTAAGTTTCAAAAGATCTACATCTGTAATTAGACCTAAGCCATCATCAAAACTTTGCTTTCCAGAATATATTATATTATTTCCGTTTTCTTCTTTAACTAATAATATTGGATTATTAGGCAATGTAATTGTAGTGAATTGACTAACAGAAGATACTACTTCATCATTTACACCATCAGTTACTTTTACCTGCCAATAATAGGAAGTAGATAATTCTAAATTGGTAGCTAAATAAAATGTGTCTTGAGCTGTTTCATATATCTCTATATTATTAGTGTTTCCATTTCTTAATTCTAAACTGTATGATAATTCATCGTTAGAATCTGGATCTGATCCTTCCCATGTAAATTGGATATTTAAAGGTACTTCTGTAGCAGAATCCTCTGGAAAAACGATATTAGGTATTAATGGAGATTGATTATTTGCATTAGAAGTAATAAGTTCGAAAGCAACAGTAGATGCGACATCTTCCAAAACAGTAGACGACTCAAAAGAAGTTACATAACCACCTAACTCTGCTTGAACAGAATAAGTTTGTGCTTCTACATCATTTAAAACAAAATTACCATCTTCATCTGAAAACACAGTGCTAGACGATGGGTTAGTAGATATTTTTACATTTTCTAATGGTGAGTTTGTTCCTTGACTAACCACTTTACCATTAATAGAGCCTACTTTCACACCATCTATTTGATTTTCGCTACACATAGTGAAAAGTAATATAACAGTAGAAAACAACAGTATAATTTTAATCTTTTTCATTTTCAGGGTTTTAATATTAATTCTGGCTATTGTCTTGAGGTTTTATTTCTTCTTCTTTGCCTCTATTATTATTTAGAGCCTTCTCCATATTGTTCCTTTTTATTCTTTTAAGTTCTTTTCTTCTTTCTCTTTCTTTTGTTTTTTCTAAGTCTTTTTTGGTATTGTAATTGCCTAAATAAAAATTTAATCCAACACCTACTCTAAAATACATATCGTCTCTTTCTCCTTGTTCTAAATCGTCTACTAGATCGCTAAAAACCATATTATTTTCAGCATGTAATGTAATACCTATTCTATCGGATAATAAATATTCTAAACCTCCACCAAATTGAATTTTTGGATTAATATTATTAAAATCGTTAGAGATATTAGTTCCTCCACCTGCATAAATAAAAGGAGATAATTTATCAAAAGGTAGAATGTTATATTCCAAATTGACATCTATTGACATAAAGTTTTTATCAAATAGGTTTTCGTTTGCTAGGCTAAATTGATTTGCGTTAAGATTTAAATTAAAGTGCTTATTAATGTATCTTTTATAGCCTAATCGTGTATTTAATTTAAATTCTGAATTAACATAATCTCCATTTATTTTAGCTAATCCTAAAGAAGCATTTACAACGTTATCTGTTCTTCTTTTAAATGTAAATCTATCGTATAATTGAGTAGAATTTGCTTCTAATAATTCTTGATTGTATTCATTAACTATTTCATCATCAACTTGTTTTCCGGCTTTAGTTGACCAATACCCATCTTTTATACCTTCAACAACCAAATCATGAACAGCTTTTTCTATAGCATCTTTTACAGCTAATTGTACAGGTTCATTTTGAGTAAAACCAGTTTCTGCTTCAAGTAATTTTTGAAATTTAACAAAACGGAACAAACTAACATCTACTGCTTGTGATAATATTGTTTTAGAGACATAGATTGTTTTTAAAATTTCACCACTACTTGTTGATACTGCTCTTAAATATACTGTTATTCTATCCTGTCTATATTTAGCAGAACCACCAACACCAAAATATCTTGCTCCTGCTCCTCCTGTTACAATATTTGTATCGTATGAAATAATGCCACCTTCTAACATTAAACCTGCATATAACAAAGGTGGTAAAGGTGGTTCGTTTGGATTTAAACCTTTTACATATTGCTGTTTTGTATTTCTTATTATATTTCTTTCTGTAGATAGGTTATTAAAATTTTCTCTTTCAACAGGAATAAACCATCCTGAATCTCCTAATGCTTTAATAAGTATTGTTGTTGCTCCTTGCGTTACTGCAGTACTAAAAGTACTTCCAGATTCTACTGCTTTATATTGACCAGTTTGATCACTAAAGTTATATACAGCAATTTCTACTGGGTCTTTTGCTGGAGGCAAGTCTAAAAGAATATTTGTAGACTTTGAATGCTCTCCAATTCTGGAAGCTTCTTGAGTAAATGGCTGATTAAAATATGTTCCACACGAATTTAAAAACAAACAAATAATCAAGTAAATAGTAGGTTTAATGTAATTACACATAAAAATTTAATTAAGGATTTGGGACAATAACTTGTGTTTCTTCACCATTAGATGTATCAAGTATATTAATAACTAATCCTTCATATGAGTCAAATATTTCGACATTTAAAGTTCCAAAAGTAAATGTTCCTTCTTGACTAAAATCTCCAATACCATCTAATTGTTGAGACAATAAAGATCTTGAGATTTGACTTAACACTTGCTGATTAAGACTTGCTCCAAATTGATCAAGAGCAGATTGAGAAGTACTTACAGCGGTTTCTTCTTTATGCCCATTTTGAGATGTTGCCGAACTTAAAAGCCAGTTATAGTTAAATGTATCACCACCAAAAGCTGGATTTACAGGTTTGTAACTAAATTGTTGAGCAAAAGCACAAGCAGACATTAAAAATGTTATTATAAATAATTTAAATTTCATTATTAGTATTGAGTTAAGGTTTGTTTTCTTTTATTCAATTCTTGTATTTGTTTTATACACCTTTGCAAACTAGTTTGCGCCATTTCTACTAAAAAATCTTTTTTTGGCTTAGAAAAGAATTGCCATACTAGTTGATCTTCAACTTTTACTGTTATTCTAGTACTTCTTCTTTGTCCTGGGACTTCTTCTATTAAAATATTTTTTTGAGTTTTTATTTCTCTAAGATAATACTCTGAATAAAAGTACTTATAAAAATCCCTACCTGATTTTGTTAGTACTTTATGTATTACTAAGCCTTCTATATAAACGCCATCTTTTGATGAAGTATCTTGATCTTGATCTTTAGCGTTTTTTTTAAACTCAATTTCTTTTTCTCTTTCTTTACTTAATTTTATATTAAGTATAGATTCATTTTCCTTTGCAGTTACTACTATACGATCTTTACCAATAGCACCTTGTTTCTCAACTCCATTATCTGGATATATTAATAATAAAACTATTATTTTTTCTTTTGAGTTTGTACTAATGTTAACTGAAGATAACACTTTTTTATCATTTCCATTCAAAAAAAAACGATTGCTTTGATTTGAATTAGAAGAATTTCCATTAATATCTGTTTTGTATACAGTAAATTCATATCTTAAACTAAGATCTGAAGGTGTTAAGTTTTCTGCTGTAGCAGAAAAAGTTACAAACTCACTCGTTTTATCAATTTTAATTAAAGCTTTAACTTCTTTGTTAAAATACTTTTGAGCTGAAACATTTATAGTTCCAACTAAAAATACCAAAATAATAAAAGCGTATTTATATTTCATTTTAATTAAAACTTCTAATTATTATTGTTGGTGATGCTGCAGTTTGTTTAAATTTAATGTTTTTAGACAACTCATTTGTACCAAACCTTTCAAAATTTAAGTTATCTCCATTCTGTTGTAAATCCAAAGAGATATCTTGATTAACATTAATAGAATAGTCTAAGATATAGTTATTATCTCCATTCTGCTGCAAATCTGCATATACAGATTTAACTTTATATGTTAAATTTACATCATTATCATTTCCATTTTGTTCAATATTGATATCTGAAGCTTGTGCAGACACTCTCACTTTTGCTAAATTATCGTCACCTATTTGCGATAAAAACACAGAACTTCCTTGTACAGGAATATTTTGGTTGGGAGTAGTGTTAAAGAAAGAATTAAATACAACTTCTGAAACATCCGTATTATTTAAAGTTACTGTTTCACTATTACTAGTATCGTTATCTGCTGCATAAGTTTGACTAAAGCTTTCCTGAATAACTAGAAAGCAAAGAACAAAAAAGCATACTAGTGTATTTTTTAACTTATTCATAATTTGTTATTTTAAACGAAAACTAACTCGTTATTAAACTTAAAAAAAAAGGAGAGTGCTTGCTATATAGTCACTCTCCTTTTTAAGATATTTATTTAGATTTATTTAAAAATCTTCATCCTAATATTAACATCCTGATCCTGAACTTGATGATGTACAAGGAGCACCTATAGAAATCTCAGGTAAAGGAGTTGGGCAATTTAATATCTCTGGAGCTTGGAAATCACATTGTTCTCCATCTGCAGAGAAATCTCCACCTGGTCCTAATTGTAATACATCTGCCATATTACGATCTCCATTTTGAATAATAGAAGCCATATGACCAAGACCACCTTGAGATTTTTGTACTAATAACGCTTGGTTATCATTCCCTGTTTGACTAGTAGAACCCATGTTAAGATCATCTTGATAAGTACTTGCTAAGTTACCAGCACCTCCAAACTGACCAGAAGTAATTGTATTATTACTACCCATCTGTCTTTGGTAAACAGCATTACCTGCACCTGCAGCATATTGATTAACTGTAGCATTGTTATCATTACCTGTTTGGTCTTGACGAACTCTTCCACCATCACCATCTTGGTCAGAATAAGCTGTGTTATCATTACCTATTTGGTTTTGCTCTACATAATTATTTACTCCAGGACCTGTAACTGCATGTTGAACAGCATTAGCACTGTTACCACCACCCACTTGAACTTGTTTAGCTTTGTTACCTGAAGAAGATTGAGTTACAGTAGCATTGTTACCAGCTGCTGCACCAATAGAGTTCTGACTTTGATCAGATTTGTTCCCCATACCACTTTGAGTTGAACTTAATGTGTTACCATTACCATTTTGAACAGCATAACTGTTGTTACTTGTACCAGATTGATCCATAGTAGCAGCGTTACCAGTTGCAGTATAGTCTCCAAAGTTTTGCCATACAGCAGAAGCATTAGTACTACCGTTTTGTGTAATGTCTACATTACCCATAACACCATCTTGGTGAGAGTATGCTTCATTTGCATCACCATCTTGTGTAATTGTAGTTTGGCTGTTGTTACCACCATGCTGCTCCACATAAGCTTTGTTGTCTAAACTAGCATCATTATTAGTTCCTTGGTTTACTGTAACAGTATTGTTATTAGGTTCTGGAAAAGTAATACCTTGTAAAACAGATGCTTGATTATTAGTACCTAGTTGAGTAACACCTGATGTGTTTTGATCACCACGTTGCCAAATTTTAGCTAAATTATAACCATCTCCGCTTCCGTTAGATTGATCTACAGTAGACATTAAAGCTGTCCCTGCTTGCCTTACATAAACTCTTTGGTCTTCACCTGACTGAGTTGAATTTGATGTGTTTTGCGCCATTAGTGCGCCCGAGAATAATAGTGCCGCAGCACCGAAAATTACTTTTTTCATGTTAAATATATATTGATTAATAGCATTGTAAATATAAAGAAATATTTCAATACAAATTTCAACATACATGTAAAAAAAGACCTAATTAACTGGTTTTTCGATTAGTACTTGATTTACTTCGATGAAATGCAATAATAAGTAGGAAAAAAACTACCACACCTTCTCAACTCCTTGTTTTTTAACTACGTAGAACTACGCATACAAAGCTACGTACAACTACGTAGTAAACAACAACTCTCTATATTTGGTAAGCGGCCAAAGCTCATCATCCACCAATAACTCCAACTTATCACAATGGTATCTTATCTCTTCGAACAACGGTTTTACCTTATTACAATAAACTATAGATTTATCTTCAAGTGACTTTATTAAGTTAGACTTCCTTCTAATATCTGTCATATTAGTTACTAGTTTATTTATTGACTCTATATGCTTAGAAATCTCTTCAATTAATTCTAACTGCGCTTTAGAAACCTTTTTAAAGTCTTTTTCATAAATCTCCTTTAAGCCTTTCACATTTTCAATTAGTATATTTTGGTACTTAACTGCAGTTGGCACAACATGATTCCTTGCCAAGTCTCCAAGTACACGCCCTTCTATCTGAATACGCATAATATAATCTTCTAACTCTATTTCGTAGCGCGCCACTACCTCTGTTTCATTCATTACACCTAAGTCCTTATATAAAGACAATGCTTTTTTAGACACCTTAACCTTTAATGCCTCTGGCGTAGACTTATTATTACTTAATCCTCTTTTTTTAGCCTCTTTCTCCCAAGCCTCACCATAACCATTACCTTCAAACAAAACTGCTTTACTCTTTTTAATATATTCTCTTAATATATTAAAGACGGCTTCATCTTTTTTAAGATCCTTTTTAGCTATTAAGGCATCAACCTCAACTTTAAAATCGATTAATTGCTTTGCAACAATAGAGTTTAACAACGTCATTGGGTTTGCACAGTTAGCTTTAGAACCTACTGCCCTAAATTCAAACTTATTTCCTGTAAAGGCAAAAGGAGATGTTCTGTTTCTATCTGTATTATCTAATAATATCTCTGGAATTTTCCCAACAACGTTAAGTTTTAAGTCCGTTTTTTCTTGAGGTGATAATTTTCCGTTGGTTACGTTTTCTAATTCGTTTAAAACATGAGTTAATTGCTCACCAATAAATACGGAAATAATTGCTGGTGGTGCCTCATTCGCTCCTAATCTATGATCGTTACTTGCTGATGCTATAGCCGCACGAAGCAACTCTTCATTATCATTAACCGCTTTTATTGTATTAATAAAGAAGGTAAGAAACTGAAGATTACTCATTGGTGTTTTTCCAGGACTTAATAAGTTAACACCTGTATCTGTACTTAAGCTCCAGTTATTATGCTTACCGGAACCATTAATTCCTCTAAAAGGCTTTTCATGAAATAACACTTTAAAATTGTGACGCTCCGCCACCTTATCCATAACATCCATTAACAATGCATTATGGTCGACCGCTAAATTAGCTTCTTCATATATAGGAGCAAGCTCAAATTGGTTTGGAGCAACTTCGTTATGCCTTGTTTTAACAGGAATACCTAATAACATACATTCGGTTTCTAAATCTCGCATGTAAGACATTGCACGGTTTGGGATGGTACCAAAATAATGATCGTCTAATTGCTGACCTTTAGCAGAGGCATGACCTAATAGCGTTCTACCTGTTAATTGAATATCTGGACGAGAAGACACTAAAGCACTGTCTATCAAAAAATACTCCTGCTCCCAACCCAAAGACGCATTTACCTTTTTTACATTTTTATCGAAATATTTACAAACAGCAACTGCTGCATTATCCACAGCTTGCAATGCTCTTAACAAAGGCGTTTTATAATCTAAAGCCTCTCCTGTATAAGCAACAAACACTGTTGGTATACATAATGTTGTACCATATATAAAGGCAGGAGATGTTGGATCCCAAGCGGTATAACCTCTAGCTTCAAACGTATTACGAATACCTCCATTTGGAAAACTAGACGCATCTGGCTCTTGTTGCACCAATTGCGTACCACCAAACTTTTCTATCGCTCCATTATTTTCGATAGTTTCGAAAAAAGCATCATGTTTTTCTGCCGTTGCACCTGTTAATGGCTGAAACCAATGCGTATAATGTGTTACACCTTTAGACAAAGCCCAATCTTTCATTGCCGAAGCTATTTGATCTGCAATTGTTCTATCTATTTTACCTCCCTTTTCAATAGCATTTGTTAAACTTACAAATGCATCACTTGTAAGTGTTTGACGCATTTTTTTTGAATCGTAAACGTTTTGTCCAAAAATCTCTGAACGACGTTTCTCTTCTGTTATTACAACTGGTTTTCTGTTTAGCGTTTCCTTTATAGCGAAAAATCTTAGAGTAGACATATTTCTGACTTTTTTTTTACAAATATATTAATTTCAAGTCATTTTACTTACAAAAAAATCAATCACCCTTGAAAAAACAGGGCTCTTAGCATCAAATTGATAAAAATTAAAACTTTACCTCTATTTTTATATAGGTTATTTAAAATTCATTTTATATTTGCAGTCATATTATTAATATAATCTGTAAGTATTATGGCAAAAATAAAATTAGAATACATTTGGCTAGATGGTTATTACCCAACTCAAAATATGAGAAGTAAAACCAAAGTTGAAGAACATGAAAACTTTAAAGGAACAGTTGAAGAATTAGGCCTTTGGTCTTTTGATGGTTCTTCTACAAAACAAGCTTCTGGAGGAGCCTCTGACTGTATTTTAAAACCAGTTGCAATTTATCCAGACCCTACAAGAAGAAATGGTTATTTAGTAATGACTGAAGTAATGAATGCGGATGGAACTCCTCATATTTCTAATGCACGTGCTACCATTGAAGATGATGATAATGATTTCTGGTTTGGTTTCGAACAAGAATACTTTATAATGAATACAAGCACGGAGTTACCTCTAGGCTTTCCAAGAGGCGGCTACCCAGCTCCACAAGGAATGTATTACTGTTCAGTTGGTGGAAAACATACTCATGGACGTGATTTAGTTGAAGAACATGCCGATTTATGTATTGATGCTGGCTTAAACTTTGAAGGCATAAACCAAGAAGTTGCCTCTGGACAATGGGAATACCAATTATTTGCTAAAGGAGCTAAAAAAGCCGGAGATGAAATCTGGATATCAAGATACTTATTAGATCGCCTAACTGAAGGAAAAGGTATGTATATTGAATACCACCCAAAACCATTAGGAAATACTGATTGGAATGGATCTGGTATGCACGCTAATTTTTCTAACACAATCTTAAGAACTTGTGGTTCAAAAGAAAAATATGCAGAAATCTGTGAAGCTTTCCGCCCACTAGTAAAAGAACACATAGAGGTTTATGGTGAACATAACGAACAACGTTTAACTGGAGATCACGAAACGGCATCTATCAACGATTTCTCTTGGGGAGTTTCAGACAGAGGAGCTTCTATTCGTATTCCAATTATTGCTGTAGAAAAGGGATATAAAGGCTGGCTAGAAGATCGTCGTCCTTCTTCAAATGGAGACCCATATAAAATTGCAGCAAGAATTATAAAAACAGTTAAACCTGTTAAATAATCTCACTAAGATTCTAACATAAAAAAAA
>NZ_LIQH01000031.1 GCF_001418085.1 Lacinutrix algicola | reverse complement strand
GGAGTTTTTTTTTATGAATTGTTTCACCGTTTAAATAACGAATATTAAATCATCTACAACTGGAATCCTAAAGTTAATATAACATTAGAATTATTAGAATCTATTGATGCAACACTTGTTAATCCTGTACTATATAATTGATATTCTCTTGATTGATTATATGCATCGTAAGTTAAATCTAACTTTGTATTTCCAAAATTATACCCTAAACCAAAAGAATAACCATTTAGATCACCAACAGTTTCTCCATTTTTATATGGACTCTCCTCAAAACGATAACCTCCTCTAAAACTAAATTGATTAACCTTATATTCTCCACCTAATTTATATGTTGAAGCTGCTGTTAAATTATTAGCAATAATATCATTCTGAGCACTAAAATAAGCATCTGACTTAGGCTTAAACTTTGTATTTCCATAATCTTTTCTAGAATAATCGAAACTAATCAACCCTTGTTTACCAAAAACATAAGCTAAACTACCTGTTACTTTAGACGGAGACTGTATACTATAATCTGGAAATAAATTAACTACTCGTGGATCTACTATTTGCAAAACATTTTCACCTCCATCCACTCTAACAGTTTCAATGTACTGAGTTGTTTCCTCCGTAATTGTCATCCACATAGGTGAATCATACGTAAATCCAATTCTAAATTCATTAGACAACTTATAAATTGTTCCTAATTGAAATGAAAAACCAGAACCATTTGTTATAATATTATTCTCGAAACCTACTTGATTTACAACAGAACCGGTATTGTTATTTTGTTCATATAAAAAAGTAGAACGCTCATAATTTAAAAAGTGAGAGTTCAAATTTAACCCTAAATACAAATCATCACCATACTGAGCTCCTATGTTAAAAGCCAACTTACCATTATACCCTGTTGCAGCATAAGCATATTCTTGGTCAAAATTACCCGCTGCGATGTTTGAACTATAAATTGTATTATCATCTGCATCATTATCCGGCTCTAATATATAAGAATCGTAACCCAAATAAGCTTGCTGATTTGCATAACCGTAAGCACTTCCTATTCCTGCATAGGCATCTGCCGAAGACTCTCCACTTAACGCAGAAATCTCATCTAAACGAAGACCTTGTGCATTATTTAAAAAATATTGACCTATAGATACATCACCCATTCCTCTAGACTTCCAACTATCGTCATAATTTTTAGTATTATCAAAAGCAACACTTAAAGCAAACTTTCTCCAAGGTGAATCATCACCTCTATTCTTAAAAACAAAAACACCTCCTCCTTGATTTAAAGAAATATCCGAATCTGATGAAGCACTTTTTCTTCCAAAATAAACTGTTTCATTATCAACATCACTTACACTTAAAGATACCGAAGCGAAACTATTTGTATAAATAGCCGAACCTGCAGGATTAACACTTACAGCACTTAAATCTCCTCCAAGCGCACCAAATGCACCACTAAGAGCCCTATATCTAGCAGAACCAACAACCTCACCATTACTATAACGTAAAGCATCATTTATATTCTGAGCACTAATTGTGAACATAGACAGAACACCTATCAATAAAAATATTCCTTTTTTCATATGTTTTTTTCTTTTTTTTTAAAATCTAGATTCTATCCTCTTCTACTACTACCTGAAGATGATCTTGATGATGAACCAGAAGAACTCCTAGTAGAAGATCGACTTGGAGAAGAACTTTTAGTTCTTGGCGTAGTAGTCCTTACTCGCGGAGTAGTTGTTCTCGGAGTAGATGTTCTAGTTCTTGGAGTAGTAGTTCTCACTCTAGGAGTAGATGTTCTAGTTCTTACTCGAGGAGTAGACGTTCTTGTTCTTGGAGTAGAAGTTCTCACTCTAGGAGTTGAAGATGTTCTTGTGCGAGTAGATGTAGTATTACTTCTTCTTGAAGACTCAACACGTCTACCTAAAGCAGAGTTTCTACCATAAACACTCCCTCTTCTTCTAGAGCTATACGCGACACCATTTCGGCCATAACCATTTCTGCCATAGTATCCAGTATAATAAGGATTACCTCCATAACCATAATTATAACCATAAGGAGAATACCAAAACGGACTGTAAAAACCTCCATACCCAAAATTCCCATAACCATAACCTAAGTTCCAACCAGAATAAGACCTATTCCAACCAAAATTATTCCAACCGTAATATGGTCTATTCCAATAATTATTAAAACCAACGTTATAAATATTTACAGACACTTCACTACTATTTTCTCCCCAAGCTCCATAACCAGTATCAACATTAGCCGTGTCTACATAATCTTCAGAATAAGATCCTTCATAAGAATCTATATCTACAAAAACTTCATCATTTTCATTTCCATTAGAATCCATTTCTAAAGACTTTTCTTTGAAGTAATTTTTATAATAAGTACTATTAGCTTCTGTATCTGCCTGCACAACATCCTCTACCAGTTCATCTTCACTATAAATACCATCGCTATCTTGCCCAACATATTGATAAGATCCACAAGATGTAAGTCCTAGAGCAAATAAAACGACAGCATATGCTGGTAATTTATTTAATAAGTATTTTTTTAATTGCATAACTGTTTGTTTTTATTGTTGAACATAACAAAAATAGTTAGTTTTGTCAAACTATTTCTTTTTTTAACATAATCACAATATTTGTGCCAAAATAATATATATGAGCAAAAAACTCACAACGAGAGCAGAAGACTATTCAAAATGGTATAACGAACTAGTCGTAAAGGCTGATCTAGCTGAAAACTCGGCAGTTAGAGGTTGTATGGTAATAAAACCATACGGCTATGCTATATGGGAGAAAATGCAAGCAGAATTAGACAGAATGTTCAAAGAAACAGGACATCAAAATGCTTATTTTCCACTTTTCGTCCCTAAAAGCTTGTTTGAAGCTGAAGAAAAAAATGCTGAAGGCTTCGCTAAAGAATGTGCAGTTGTAACTCATTATAGATTACAAAACGACCCTGATAATCCAGGTAAACTTCGAGTAGACCCAGAAGCTAAACTAGAAGAAGAACTTGTTGTTAGACCTACAAGTGAAGCTATTATCTGGAGCACATTTAAAGGATGGATTCAATCTTACAGAGATTTACCATTACTAATAAACCAATGGGCCAATGTTGTTCGTTGGGAAATGCGTACTCGTTTATTTCTAAGAACCGCAGAGTTTCTTTGGCAGGAAGGACACACTGCTCATGAAACAAAAGCTGAAGCTATTACAGAAGCCGAAACAATGAACAATGTATACGCCACATTTGTAGAGAATTTTATGGCGATACCAGTTGTTCAAGGTTTAAAAACAGAAAGCGAACGTTTTGCTGGAGCAGATGACACATATTGTATCGAAGCATTAATGCAAGATGGAAAAGCACTACAAGCAGGAACATCTCACTTTTTAGGTCAAAATTTCGCAAAAGCTTTCGACGTTAAGTACACTAACAAAGAAGGGAAACAAGATTATGTATGGGCTACCTCTTGGGGAGTTTCAACTAGATTAATGGGCGCTTTAATAATGACACATAGTGACGACAAAGGTCTTGTACTACCTCCAAACTTAGCACCAAATCAAGTAGTAATAGTTCCAATTCATAAAACAGATGAACAACTAGAAGAAATTACAACCGTTGTAAACGGAATAATAAAAGATTTAAGATCGAAACACATTACAGTTAAATACGATAATAGAACAACCTATCGTCCAGGTGCAAAATTTGCACAACACGAACTACAAGGTGTGCCTCTTCGTATCGCTATTGGATCTAGAGATCTAGAAAACGGCACAGTAGAATTAGCACGTAGAGATACATTAACTAAAGAAACTGTTCCTTTAGATTCTCTAATAGAGAAAATTGAAGGCTTAATGAGCGAAATTCAAGATTCCCTATTC
This sequence comes from Lacinutrix algicola, assembly GCF_001418085.1. Taxonomy (GTDB): domain Bacteria; phylum Bacteroidota; class Bacteroidia; order Flavobacteriales; family Flavobacteriaceae; genus Lacinutrix; species Lacinutrix algicola. The sequence goes on along the minus strand of NZ_LIQH01000031.1, from coordinate 89,625 downwards.
AACAAAGCTTTAAACCATAGAAACACTCATACAACAGAAGTTGAAGATTTTGAGGAATTCAAAACTGTTTTAGAAGAAAAAGGAGGATTTATATCTGCCCATTGGGATGGTACAACTGAAACAGAAGACAAGATTAAAGAAATTACAAAAGCAACCATTAGATGCCTTCCATTAGAAGGAAAGATAGAAAATGGTATTTGCGTCTATTCTGGGAAGCCTTCAAAACGTAGAGTATTGTTCGCAAAAGCGTATTAATTAATTTTTTTTGAAAAAAAAATTAGTTTGGTCTTGCACAAGTAGAAAATAGTTGTATTTTTGCACCCGCAATGGAAACGTTGTGTAAGTTATTTGAAAAGTTTAGCAGCAACAAAAAATATTTTAAAATTATTGCAAAAAAGTTTTGCAATAACACAAAAAGGTTTTATATTTGCAAACTCAAAAATAAATGGCCCGTTCGTCTATCGGCTAGGACGCATGGTTTTCATCCATGTAAGAGGGGTTCGACTCCCCTACGGGCTACAATTTTTTAATAAAGAAAAAATAAACAAATGGCAAATCATAAGTCAGCGTTAAAAAGAATTAGAAGTAACGAAACTAAACGCTTAAGAAATAAGTACCAGCACAAAACTACTCGTAATGCTATAAAAAAATTACGTGAGTTAACTGACAAAAAGGAAGCTGAAGCATTATTACCATCAGTACACTCTATGTTAGATAAATTAGCTAAGAAAAATGTTATTCATTTTAACAAAGCTGCTAACTTAAAATCTGGTTTAACTAAATTCGTTGCGACGATATAGTCAAATTAATTCTACAAGAAACAAAAGCCTATCGAAATTTCGATAGGCTTTTTTGTTTTATAAAAATTCTTTTAGTGAGTATGTAAATTTACTCGAAATAAGGTCTATGATTTAATTTCTAAAAGTATAAATTTGCAATTATCAAAAATCAACCATTCACATAAATCTTACTCTTTTGGAAAACACAAACGCAATTAAAGTAATTGATAAAATTCTTAATAATCTTGATAAATCTGGAATCAATACAGATACACTAATTGATGATATAAAAGCATTACGAGTTTATGCTATAGAAGAGGAAGTTCCTTTAGTGGTAAAAGTACTTAGACTTGCCTGTGAGCACATTGAAGAGCATGAGGCATTTCTTCTACCTATTCCTCAAGACGAGCCTTTAGAAGAAGACGAAGAAGAGCTTACTGAAGAAGACAAAGATGTATCAGACGTATCTCCTGTAGAAAGCCTTAAATATTTAATAGCGCTTACTAGAAACCTTAATAACAAAGATAATATCTCTGACTTAAAAGAATATAAAGAGTTATTATTAGCTTAATAGTAATTACAGTTATAAAATTTCGATTAGTTTTTTTTTATAAAAAACTAAATTAGAAAACAAGCATTGACTTTTTATTTAGTTTATGCTTGTTTTTTTTAGCCTTAATATAAATTTCTTTTTATAAAACAAAAAAAGCCCTTAGTAAATCTAATATCAGCTTTTTTTATTTGTAATTAGTTCTTAAAACTAAATCAGGATAAACCTAACCGTTCATTGAAATTAAAAACTCTTCGTTATTTCTTGTTTGTTTAAAACGTTCGTTAATAAACTCCATAGCTTCTACAGGATTCATATCAGCAAGGTATTTACGCATAACCCACATTCTTTGGATTGTAACCTTATCTAATAAGATATCATCACGACGTGTGCTTGACGAAGTTAAATCGATAGCTGGGAATATTCTACGATTAGAAATCTTACGATCTAACTGAAGCTCCATGTTACCTGTTCCTTTAAATTCTTCGAAAATTACTTCGTCCATTTTAGAACCTGTTTCTGTTAAAGCTGTTGCAATAATGGTAAGCGAACCTCCATTTTCGATGTTACGAGCAGCACCAAAGAAACGTTTTGGTTTGTGTAATGCATTTGCATCTACACCACCAGAAAGTATTTTCCCAGATGCAGGCTGTACAGAATTGTAAGCTCTAGCTAAACGCGTAATAGAATCTAATAATATTACTACATCGTGTCCACATTCTACTAAACGTTTTGCTTTTTCTAATACTATATTAGCTATTTTCACATGTTCATGAGCTTCTTTATCAAAAGTAGAAGCAATAACTTCTCCACGAACATTACGTTGCATGTCTGTTACTTCTTCTGGACGCTCATCAATAAGTAAAATCATTTGATATACTTCAGGATGGTTAGCTGCAATTGCATTTGCAACATCCTTAAGTAACATTGTTTTTCCTGTTTTTGGTTGAGAAACAATCATACCACGCTGTCCTTTTCCTATAGGAGCAAACAAATCCATAATACGAGTAGAAATTGTAGCTTGTTTACCAGCAATATTAAATTTCTCTTGTGGAAATAATGGCGTTAAATGCTCGAAAGACACACGGTCTCTAACCACATCTGGACTTTGACCGTTAATTTTATTTACTTTAATAAGTGGGAAATATTTTTCGCCTTCTTTTGGAGGTCTTACATTTCCTAATACTGTATCTCCTACTTTTAATCCGAATAAACGAATTTGAGATTGCGATACATAAATATCATCTGGAGATGATAAGTAATTATAATCTGAAGATCGTAAAAAACCATAACCATCTTGCATTACATCTAGCACACCTTCGCTTTCAATAATTGCATCAAATTCGAAATCTGGCTCGCGGTAACGGTTACGAGTCTCACTGCTTCCGTGCGTATTTCCGTTTTTACCTTGATTACGTTGGTTATTCTGGTTTTTATTTTGATTCTTGTTCTGATTATTTTGACGGTTTGGATTGTTATCCTTTTTATCGTCTTTCTTATTTTGATGATTATGAACAGGCTTCTTATGCTGTGGTTTTGGCTGTTGCGCCTTTACCGGAGCTTGTTCTTTTACATTTTTAATATCTTTTACATCCTTACTTGCCTCTTCTTTTGAAGCTAAAGTAGTTTCTTGTACTACTTTTGGCTGCTCTTTTACCTCTACTTTAGATTGAGGTTTTTGCTGTGTTTTAGGCCTAGGTTTTGGCTTATTTGCAGCTGGACGTTTTACACGTTCTCTTTTAGGTTTCTCTTCTACTGCTGGAGCAGGAACATCTGCTTTTACAACTTCTACAGCTTTAGGGTTGGCTGCTTGTTTATCTAAAATTTGATAAACTAAGTCTAATTTTTTTAATGAACGAAACTTAGGGATACTTAGCTTTTTAGCCATGTCCTGTAACTCAGGAAGCTTCATTTCTTTTAATTGTGAGATTTCAAACATGAATTGTTTAATTGAATATTTTTAGAAAAATATGTTGTTGAAAATTTCCGGAGAAAATTATATTGTGATTCTGAAGAATTAACGTATTGCTAATGTGACTATTGCAACTCGCTCATGCAATTATACAACTTTATTTTAAATTTTTAGTTAAAATTACCAAAAGAAGTTATATTTTTGAAGCTGAAATTATTCAACTAAAATAAATGATACAACGTATTCAATCTGTCTACTTACTGCTTACTGCTGGAATTTCGGCTGGACTGATTTTTGTATTTCATTTATGGATAACTAACGAAGATGTAAAAATCTTTGCAATGGATGAGCTTTTGTATTTCGGACTCTTTTTAGGTTCTGCAGCTCTATCTTTGTTATCTATATTTATGTTTAAAAATAGGAAGTTGCAATTTGTATTGGGACGACTTAACATCATATTGAACGTTATTTTACTAGGATTTTTTGTATATCAATCTCTAAATGTATCTGGAGAAGCTTTGGTTTCTGAGAAAGGTATTGGGATCTTTCTTCCAATTCTGTCTATCGTATTATTAGTTTTAGCTAATAAAGCGATTAAAAAGGATGAAGATCTTGTAAAATCTGTAGATAGGTTACGATAAACCTAACATCTTAGTAGTATTAGTGCGTGAGCCCAAGGTGAAGATCTTGGGCTTTTTTATGCTTAATACTTTTTAGGAAACTCTATTACCTCCAAATTCTCAATTTTTGATCCATCGATAGTAAAACGAAGCATGGTTCTTACATTATGAAAACCATGAATTCCTACTGCACCAGGATTCATATGTATTAAATTCAGTTTTTTATCTGGCATTACTTTTAGAATATGCGAATGCCCACAAATAAAAATACGTGGCGGATTTTTATAGATCTCCTCTCTTACTCTTACATTATACTTATTTGGGTAACCACCAATATGCGTTATCCAAACATCTACATCTTCACACATAAAACGATTATTTTCTGGGAATTCTAAACGTACTTTATCACCATCTATATTTCCATAAACTCCTCTTAATGGTTTTAGTTTAGCAATTTCGTCAGTTACTTTTAAATCCCCAATATCTCCTGCATGCCATACCTCGTCTGCTTGTTTAACGTATTTTAATATATCGTTATCAATATGACTATGAGTATCTGATAATAGTAGGATTTTTTTCATTTATAATAAACTTCTTTTTAGTGATTAATACTTCCGCGAAAGCGCTAATCTTATTGTTTCGCTTTTATTATTATTTAGCATTTCTTTAGGAACAAAAACAATTATCTTTGTTTCTTTAGAAAACAAAAATACAAGTTTCTTTGCGATATTTTATAGAACTCTCATATAACGGAAAAGCATATCATGGATGGCAAATACAGCCTAATGCTATTTCTGTACAAGAAGTTTTAGAAAAAGGGCTTTCGACTTTATTAAGAGAACCTATTTCTACAATGGGAGCTGGTAGAACAGATGCTGGAGTTCATGCAAAACAATTGTTTGCACATTTTAATACTGAGGTAAACTTCGATATACCTCAAACTATTTACAAACTAAATTCTTTTTTACCTGTAGATATTGCTATTAAAAATATTTTTAAAGTAAAAGCAGATGCGCATGCTAGATTTCATGCCATTAGCAGGCAATATTTATATAGAATTGCTTTAGAAAAAAGTCCGTTTAATACAGAACAGGCTTTTTTATTAAAACCGAAATTAGATATTGAAAAATTAAAAACAGCCACCAGAATACTATTGGACTATGAAGATTTTCAATGTTTTTCTAAAAGTAATACAGATGTAAAAACGTATAATTGTAATATAATGAAGGCTGAGTGGCAGGTTATAGACAACGAACTTCATTTTACAATTAAAGCTGATCGCTTTTTAAGAAACATGGTTCGAGCGATTGTAGGAACGCTTATTAATATTGGTATTGGTAAGGTTGAAGTAGAATCGCTTCACACCATTATTAAATCTAAAAACCGTAGCCAAGCAGGATTTTCTGTCCCTGGTCACGCTTTATATTTAACTGAAGTTGAATACCCACAAACAATTAAATTAGACATTGAGTAATAAAAAAGAAAACATATTCGACATTACATTATTCAAACGCTTGTTTGAATACACAAAACCGTACAAAACTATTTTTTACGGTGTACTTTTATCTGTTTTAATTATAGCAGGTTTAAGTATTGCTACTCCTAAATTATTACAGATAGTAATAGACGATCATATAAAAACAATGCAAGAAGAAGGTTTCTTGTTTTATATTATTTTAATGATTTCGTTACTTCTTATCCAAACCGTTTTTCAGTTTTTCTTTCAGTTTTATGCCGCTTGGCTTGGGCAGAATATAGTGCAAGATGTTAGAGTTTTACTGTTTAATCACATGCTAAAATTCAAGATGAAGTATTATGATAATTCTTCGGTTGGAATGTTAATAACGCGTGCTGTTACAGACATGGAGCGTATTGCTGATATTTTTGGACAAGGTTTATTTATGATTATGCGTGATTTAATGGTTATGCTTGTTATTTCTGTTTTCATGATGTACACCAATTTTAAGCTTAGCTTAATTGTATTTGTGACCATGCCTATTGTCTTGTATGCTACAAAGATTTTTCAGCGTTATATGAAAAAAGCATTTGAAGAGGTAAGAACAGAAGTTTCTAACCTTAATTCGTTTGTGCAAGAACGTGTTACAGGAATGAAAATTTTACAATTATTTACCAGAGAAGAAACCGAAAATAAAAACTTTAAAGCTATTAATGAGCGCCATAAAAAAGGATGGTTAAAGACGATATGGTATAACTCAATTTTCTTTCCAATTGCCGATTTTCTTTCGGGTATTACTTCGGGACTGATAGTTTATTTTGGAGGTTTAATGGTTGTTGTTAGTAGTACAGCAACTTCTGGTGAGTTGTTTATGTTTATTATGATGATTCCTCAACTGTTTAGACCATTAAGACAAATTGCCGACAAGTTTAACACACTGCAAATGGGAATGGTAGCTGCTAAGCGTGTATTTAAAATTATTGATACTACATCGCAAATTGATGATACTGGAACTATAGAAGCCTCAAACTTTAAAGGTGCTATTAATTTTAAAGATGTTCATTTTAGCTATGTTGAAAATGAAGAAGTATTAAAAGGTATTTCTCTAAATGTAAAAGCAGGAGAAACTGTTGCTATTGTAGGTTCAACTGGAGCAGGGAAATCTACAATAATAAACTTATTGAACAGGTTTTACGAAATTAATAGTGGTGAAATTTTAGTAGATAATATAGATATTAAAACAGTAACTTTAGCTTCGTTAAGAAGCCAAATTGCTGTAGTATTACAAGATGTGTTTTTGTTTGCAGATACTATTATGTCTAACATATCTTTAAATCATCCAGATATTACTGAAGCACAAGTAATACAAGCTGCTAAAGATATTGGTATACACGATTTTATTTCTAGCTTACCAAATGGTTACAATTATAATGTAAAAGAACGTGGTGCAATGTTAAGTTCTGGGCAAAGACAATTAATTTCTTTTTTGAGAGCTTATGTTACCAATCCAAGTATTCTAATTTTAGATGAAGCAACCTCCTCGGTAGATTCGTATTCTGAGCAATTAATACAAAATGCTACAGATAAAATTACCAAAGGCAGAACTTCTATTGTAATTGCTCACAGATTAGCAACAATACAGAAAGCCGATAAGATTATAGTAATGGATGCTGGAGAAATTGTAGAACAAGGTACTCACGAAGAGTTACTTAAAGTTAAAGATGGTTATTATAGAAACTTGTATGAGGTTCAGTTTTTGAAGGCTGATGTGGCTTAGTTATTAAAACTTAATTCCGAAACCTTTTGTTAAAACTAATGCAAAAACGACTCCTATAATTACAAGAGTTATCGCCATTAGCCCATATAGCACTATAAACAGAAGTGTTTTTACTATAGTATCTCCTAGTGTTAAACCATACATTCTTTTAAAAATATAACCTAAATAAACAAAAGAAAGAAACGAAAAAATAAAGCTGATAGTAAAAAAATTAAGCCCACAAACCATAAGTAATAATGTGGATAAAGCTGTTATAATTATTACCTGAGCCGAATAATATAAGTTAACAACAATATGCTCTGTATAATTATATGTTCTTTTATTTGTTATGTAGAAAACTAGCCATGTTATAAAAGCTGTAATTGGAGTTGTTATTACATAAATTAAACTCTGATAATTACTTATTACTGATTGAATCTCTGCTTGTGTTTTAACAAAATCCTCAGGATCTTTCATATTTAAAGACATCTGCTTATTAAAAGAAGACATATCTAAAGCATCCTTAAAAAAGAGATTCATAATAAAAAGTTGTAATCCAAATATGGTTAATGCAATTGTAAAATAGCTAATAACATTAACGTATTTTTTACGCGTTCCATTAATATAGCTGCCAATTACTTTTTCTGGTTTTGTAAATAAATTAAGGAAAGTTCTTAAAAATTGATTATCGTAATTTAAGTAACGGTATGCAAAATCCTCAAACAGGTTACGCATTGTTAATCTATTTTTAATCACTTTTGCTCCACAACCATTACAAAAGTTAATTTGTTGTGGCAATAATCGTTTACAATTTTTACAAACCATATTTAAATTAAGTCCTCTTTTATAATTTTTATTAGCTCAGTAGAATCTTTAAATTCAACAAATGTTCCATTTCTAAAACAAGAAATCTGTCCGGTTTCTTCACTAACCGTTATTGCAATAGCATCTGTACGCTCTGTGATACCAACTGCTGCTCTATGTCTTAATCCAAAACGTTGCGGAATGGTTTTCTCGTTATTAACAGGTAAAATTACACGTGTCGCTTTTACAATATTGTTTTCTATAATTATTGCTCCATCATGAAGCGGACTATTTTTAAAGAAAATACTCTCTATAATTGGCTGCGTAACTTTAATATTCATCTCGTCTCCTGTAGTTACTAAAAAATCGAGATTATTTTCGCGCTCTAAAACTATTAGTGCTCCTGTTTTAGACGTCGACATTTTATTACAAGCTGCAATAATAACTTCTATATCTGTAGATCCTGTAGCAACACCTTCCATTTTTAAAAACTTAATATGTTTTAAAAAGCCACGTTTAGAGGCGAAGTTTGTAGACCCAATCATTAATAAAAACTTTCTAACTTCTTGTTGAAACACTACAATTAAAGCTATAAAACCAACACTAATAAAACCGCCTAGAATTTTTGTTAGCAACACCATTTTAAGCGCTTCTACAATTAAATAGATGAAGTAAATAAACACAATACCAAGAAAAATATTAATAGCAACTGTACCTCTAACTAATCTGTAAATGTAATATAAAAGCAAGGCTACTAAGAAAACATCTATATAGTCTATTATACCGAAGTTTAGTATGGTGTCGAAAATTTCCAATGGTAAATATTGATTTTAGAATGATTGAATATATTAATTAAAAATATATTCTTCATTGTTATTTTTTGTATTCCTTAAATTTAACTGAGATAATTTAAATTTAAAAGTGATGTAATCCTGAAAAGATAACGCTTCATTAAAAGATAAACTAATCGTTTTATTTTCAACTCCTTCAAAAAAGTTTTTTTAAGAATAGATTCAAGGTCTTCAATTTTAAATTTATGCTGTAAATTATCAGTCCCTAGATCAATATTAACTATAATATTATTTAAATCCTCTACAGTAAAATTACAATTATTTTCAATCTCTTTTTCTCTATATTTTCCATCTAAAAGATAAACCACATCTGTAAAATCAAGAAACCCTAAATTTTTAATACTTGTATCGTTACAAGTATAATAATTACGAGCACTTTCATTTTTATGACTAGAGTTTCGTTTTTTCTCTTGTAGCTTAATAATGGAAGGCATAACCTGTTTTAAAGTTAAACGCCTATCTACATTTACTAACCAATTCGTCGAGATTATTAAATTACCTTTATTTAATTCTAAACTATCTGGTTTGGTTTCATCGTAAAAAATATAAGCTGGAGACACATCTGTGATTTCTGTAATCTTAGCATTTTCAATTTCTGGAAGTAGAACCGATTTCTCTTTTCCACAAGCGCATAAGGCTAATAAGCAAAAAGCAATTAATAATTTTTTCATTTATTTAAGTTGATTAAAAAGTGTGACACATTCTACTGCTTCTTTAACATCGTGAACTCTTAAAATAGCAGTTCCTTTTTGCAAGGCAACCATATTTAACGCTGTTGTTCCATTTAGAGCTTCGGTTGCAGAAGTTTCTAATGTTTTATAAATCATAGATTTTCTAGAAATACCAGCCAAAAGAGGCAAATTTATTATTTTAAAGCCTTCAAGAACGTTTAATAATTCGAAATTCTGCTCTAATGTTTTAGCAAATCCGAAACCTGGATCTATAATAATATCTTTAATTCCTATAGCTCTGGCAGTAGTTATTCTTTCAGAAAAATATAAAATAATATCTTTTAAAATATTATCGTAATTGGTTTGTTGCTGCATAGTTTTTGGGTTGCCTCGCATATGCATCATAATATATGGCACATTTAAATTAGCAACCGTTTCCAACATTCTTTCATCTAAATGTCCTGCCGAAATATCGTTTACCAAAGCAGCTCCTTTTCCAATACACTGTTTAGCAACTTCAGCACGAAACGTATCTACAGAAATAATAATTTCCGGAAATTGTTTAATCAATAATTCTATAATTGGAAGTATGCGTTGGAGCTCTTCATCTTGAGAAACTTCATTTGCATTTGGTTTAGAACTATAAGCACCAATATCTATAAAAGTAGCACCATCGTCAAGCATTTTCTGTACTTGATTAATAATATTTGATTCCTCTTTATACATGCCACCATCATAAAAAGAATCGGGAGTAACATTAAGAATACCCATTACTTTTGGTGTAGATAAATCGATAAGTTTTCCTCTGCAATTAATGGTCATTGATACCTTTATATTTGTTGTTTGCATCACATTTAAAAACTATAGATGTGAAACCTTGACTTTTAGACAATTTTATGCGAAATTTACGGAAAATTCAACTAGAGTTTATAAAATATGCAAGATACTTCAAAACAATACGATAGTGTAATAGAAACATGTCGCAGTCTGTTTATTAATAAAATGAGCGACTACGGAAGCGCATGGCGAATTTTAAGATTACCATCGCTTACAGATCAGATTTTTATAAAAGCACAACGTATTAGGAGCTTGCAACAAAACGATGTAAGAAAAGTTGACGAAGGCGAACAAAGTGAATTTATAGGAATTATAAATTACTCTTTAATGGCACTTATTCAACTTGAAAAAGGTGTTGTAGAGCAACCAGATTTATCTACAGAAGACGCTACCGTTTTATACGATGAAAAAGTAGCCATCACAAAACAATTAATGCTAGACAAAAACCACGATTATGGTGAAGCTTGGCGAGATATGCGCGTGAGTTCTTTAACCGATTTAATTTTACAAAAATTATTACGTGTTAAACAAATTGAAGACAATGCTGGTAAAACAATTGTAAGCGAAGGTATAGACGCTAATTATCAAGACATGATAAATTATGCCATTTTTGCGATGATACATTTAAACGAAAAATAATTGTCATTCCTGTGTAGCCAGGAATCCACTTATAAACTATAATAATTAAAATAGATTCCTGCTTTTACTGGAATGACAGAAAATTATGAAATACTTAGTACACATTTGCAGACTATTAGTTGGAGGATTATTCATCTTTTCAGGATTAATAAAACTTAACGACCCGTTAGGTTTCTCATACAAACTACAAGAATATTTTAGTACAGAGGTATTAAACCTGCCGTCTTTAGATCCTTACGCTCTAGGTATTTCGGTATTTGTAGTAGTATTGGAAGTTGTTTTAGGTGTTTTCCTTTTAATAGGTTACAAACGTAAATTTACGGTTTACATGCTTTTAGCAATGATTGTTTTCTTTACATTTCTAACCTTCTACGCGGCTTATTTCGAAGTTGTAAAAGATTGCGGTTGCTTTGGCGATTTCCTTCCTTTAAAACCATGGGAAAGTTTTACTAAAGATTTAATTCTACTTATTCTTATACTTGTTTTAGTTGCTGGAATAAAATATATAAAACCACTATTTGGTAAATTTCCAACAACTATTTTAGCACTATTAGGTTTTATTGGTAGTTTATGGTTTGGTTATCACGTATTAATGCATTTACCAACTTGGGATTTTAGAGCCTATGCTGTTGGCAAAAATATTGCCGAAGGTATCGTTGTACCAGATGATGCTCAAAAAGCTGTACAAGAATATACTTGGACCTTTAATGTTGGTGGAGAAAACCTAGAATATATTACCGATGGTAGCTACCCAACAGTAGATGGAGAATACGTAGGCGTTGAAACTAAAGTTTTGGTAGAAGCTTACGATCCTCCTGTTAAAGATTTTTCTATAGAAACTGAAGATGAAGATTTTACTACTAAATTTTTAGCCGAAGACCACCTTATTATGGTAGTCGCTTACAATCTTGAAAAGGCCAACGAGCAAGGCTTAAAAAACATTAAAAAAGTTACCGATAAAGCTATTGAAAACGGTTACACGGTAATTGGTTTATCATCTTCGGGAGATGAAGACAAACAGTATGCAAAAGAAAAATACGGTTTCGATTTCGATTTTTACTTATGTGATGAAAAAGCATTAAAAACTGTAGTACGTTCTAATCCTGGAATTTTAAAATTAGAGAAAGGAACAGTAATGCAAAAAGAGCATTTTAACGATGCCGAGGAAATAGACTTACCTAAAGTTGAGCGTAAGCCTGAGCCAGTTATTATAATAAATATGGCTTACTTTGTTAATGAAGAAGAAGTAACTAAAGCTGAAGTTGAAGCGCTAGATCCTGAGACAATTGAAAGTATGAATGTTATAAAAGAAGGTTCAGAATTAAAAATACTTAATTCAATGACTTCAAGTAACTATACCGAATTAATAAAAATAACATTAAAAGAAGAATAATCTGATAAGCTACCTCATAAATAAAACTTTCTATGCACTACTCACCTTATTTGGAGTAGTCACTGTTATATTCTTTTTATTCAATATTTTACCTGGAGACCCAGCAAAAATGATGCTGGGACAAAACGAAGACAGCGAGCAATTAGCCATCGTTAAAAAAAAATATGGTTTCGATAAATCTGTAGGCACACAATATCTATATTATTTAAACGACCTCTCTCCCATCTCGTTTCACTCTAATACCGAAGACGATTACACCTTTTTAAGACCTCAAAAATATTCGGAAGCAAAACTCTTTACTGTCGGTAACACAACAACCGTTTTAAAGTTTCCGTATTTAAGAGAATCCTTTACAAAACAAGGTAAAAAAGTAAGTACCGTTTTAGCCGAAACATTACCCAATACTTTCGTTTTAGCTATTTCAGCCATAGGCATTGCTTTACTTTTAGGTATAAGTTTAGGTATCATTTCAGCATTAAAAAAAGACACTTTTTTAGACAAAGCAATACAAATACTTAGCACTATTGGCATGAGTATTCCTTCATTTTTTAGTGCTATTCTATTCGCTTGGTTTTTTGGTTTTGTACTTCATAAATACACCAACTTAGAAATGACAGGTAGTTTGTTCGAACTCGACGACTTTGGCGAAAAAGTAAACATTAAACTTAAAAATTTAATTCTACCCGCTTTAGTTTTAGGTATTCGCCCATTAGCAGTAGTTATTCAATTAATGCGAAATTCATTATTAGAAGTCTTTAACCAAGATTACATCCGTACAGCACGAGCAAAAGGGTTGAGCGAATTTCAAATTATAAAAAAACACGCCATTAAAAACGCACTAAATCCTGTAGTAACTGCTATATCTGGATGGTTTGCCTCTATGCTTGCAGGAGCTGTTTTTGTAGAATATATTTTTGGATGGAACGGACTTGGTAAAGAAATAGTAAACGCATTAAACACATTAGATTTGCCTGTAATTATGGGTTCTGTGTTAATTATAGCCCTACTCTTTATAATTATTAATATTTTTGTAGATATTATCTACGCTTGGTTAGATCCAAAAGTAAAACTAGAATAAAAACAACATTTATTATGAGAAAAAATATAGTAGCCGGAAACTGGAAAATGAATAACGATTTATCGCAAACCGAAGTATTAATTACAGAGCTTTTAAAACAAGAGCAAACGTCTAATGCCGAAGTAATGATTGCACCAACATCTGTAAATCTTTTTCAAGCCTTCAACTCTACAAAAAACTCGAACATAGAAGTTGTAGCACAAAACATGCATTTTGCAGACAATGGTGCTTATACAGGAGAAATTAGTGCTACAATGCTAAAAAGTGTTGGTGTAAAAACTGTAATTTTAGGACATAGCGAACGTCGTGCTTATTTTAACGAAACAGACGAACTACTTGCTAAAAAAGTAGACGCTGCCTTAAAAAACGACATGAGAGTAATCTTTTGTTTTGGTGAAGAATTAGCCGATAGAAAAGCAGGTAACGAAGAAAAAATAGTAGGAGATCAAATTAAAAATGCATTATTTCATTTAGAAGCTTCAGTATTTAAAAACATCGTTTTAGCCTACGAACCCGTTTGGGCAATTGGAACTGGCGAAACAGCAAGTCCTGAGCAAGCACAAGATATGCACAAGTTTATTAGAGAAACATTAAACAGCAAATATGGCGAGCAAGTATCTCAAGACATGACCATTCTTTATGGTGGTAGTGTAAAACCTGCAAACGCAAAAGAGATCTTTAGTAAGCCAGACGTAGACGGAGGACTTATTGGAGGAGCAGCCTTAAAAGCCGAAGATTTTTATGCTATAATAAACGCATTTTAATTAATAATTTGGGCGTTACCACAAGGGTCGCGTTTTCCATTATATCTTTTTTTGCCATATATGGCAGCAAAAAAAGGATGCCATTACAACCGCTAACGCAGGATTACCTGCCAGAAACAAAGACTATTAAATGTCAAATACAATATATATAGGTTATTATTTTACAGTAAAACCATTACAGCCAGCAACCGAAATTCTAATCGCAGAACTTGGTTATGCCGGATTCGAAAGCTTTGTAGAAACTGAAACAGGTGTTACAGCATACATTCAAAAAGAAGAATGGAGAGAAGACATTTTACAAGATATTTATGTTTTAACAAGCGACGAATTCGAAATCTCTTACACTTTCGATGAAATAGAACAAGTAAACTGGAACAGTGAATGGGAGAAAAACTTTAATCCAATTATAGTAGATAACCTTTGCTCTGTTCGTGCACCATTCCACGAAAAACCAGACACGCAATACGATATTATTATAGAACCAAAAATGAGTTTTGGTACAGGACATCATGAAACAACACACATGATGATACAGCACATAATGGCAAACGATTTTCAAGGAAAATCTGTTTTAGATATGGGATGTGGCACAGCCGTTTTAGCAATCTTAGCAGAAATGAAAGGTGCAAACCCAATAGATGCTATAGACATAGATAATTGGTGCTACTTAAATAGTATAGAAAATGCAGAACGTAATAATGCTAAAAACATTACTGTTTACGAAGGAGATGCTAGTTTATTAGTAAATAAAAAGTACGACACTATAATTGCAAACATAAACCGTAATATCCTTTTAAACGATATTAATACTTATGCAAAGTGTCTAAACGAAAATGGCTCTTTATTTTTAAGCGGTTTCTATGAAGCAGATATTCCAACTATTGAAAAAGAATGTAACGCAAGTGGCTTAAAGTTAAAAAATAAGTTAAAACGTAATGATTGGGTTGCATTACACTTCGAAAATTAATATTTTTGTTTAAAACACTGTAAATGAGCATCAAAGAAAAAACACAAGAACAACATGATGTTGAAACGTTAGAAAAACCAAACAACGAAATTGTTGTTTATAACGACGACTATAACACTTTCGATCATGTTATAGACACACTTATAAAAGCTTGTAAACATACTCCAGAACAAGCAGAACAATGTACAATTTTAGTACATTATAAAGGACAATGCACAGTTAAAACAGGAGATTTAAAAGATTTAAAACCTATCTGTTCTAGCATTTTAGAAGCAGGAATTGATGCTGAGATTATATAATCTCAGCTTTAAATTTTGCTAAAAAAAACTCAAAAACGTTTCTAAAAAACACTGTAACATTCTATCCTAAAAATAAAACTACAAACTAATAAGATTAGAATTTTTAGATTCCCTTTTTGATAAAAAAACAATAAAAATGAGTAAATTTTCAGAAATAATAAATCAAGACATACCAGTATTAGTAGACTTTTATGCAGAATGGTGTGGACCTTGCAAAACTATGAGTCCAATTTTAAAAGACGTTAAAGACAATTTAAAAGAACGTGTTTCTATTATAAAAATTGATGTCGATAAAAATCAAGAATTAGCCTCAAAATACCAAGTAAGAGGAGTACCAACACTATTGTTATTTAAAAAAGGGAAACAAGTGTGGAGACAATCTGGAGTATTTCAAAAAAATGATTTAATTAATATCATTACAGCAACATATTAATAAAACTAACAGAAGAAAATAAATAAAAAAGCGCATATATGCGCTTTTTTTATATCCTAACCTCTCCTCTATTATCTTGCTCTTTATTAAAACTATACCAATTCTGAAGTTATAATTTGCACACCCATATTAATCATCTCTGTCTTGATAACTTCAAAGGCATCTATATCTAAAGGTTTAGCAGCATCCTCAATAAAATAGCATTCAAAACCTTCTTTTATGGCATCGCGTACAGAAAAGTAAACACAAATATCAGAAGCAAGACCACAAAAATAAAGTTTTGACACCTCTTTTTCTTTTAAATAACCTGTTAAACCAGTCGCTTTTAAATGGTTATTATCATAAAACGCACTATAACTATCAATATTTACATCTGTACCTTTTCTAAAAATAGCCTCGTATTTCGTAGTGTCTAATTCGAAGTGTAGTTCGGCTCCTTTACTTCCTTCCACACAATGCTTTGGCCATAAAGTTTGTGTTTTTCCTTGCCACTCTATGTTATCAAAATCAGATTTGTTATCATGGTTTACAGCAAAGCTAGAATGCGTTTTAGGATGCCAATCTTGTGTGGCTACAATCAAATCAAACCTATCTTGCACTCTATTTATTACAGGTATAATTTCATCACCGTTAGGCACTGCTAGAGAGCCTCCAGGCATAAAATCGTTTTGTACATCAATAACTAAAAGCGTTTTCATATTTATATTGTTTTTTAATGTAAATGAGTAATATTTATCTCACAATTAACACAATAAGCTTAACTTTTATGTTTGTTAATTAGATTATTTCGTTCTTTTTTAAGCTGACTACTTAATCCAATTTTATAAGTATGCGGATTTTGAAAACGTTTATATTCATCAGGAAGTTGTGCTAAGCGAGACTGCGAATATTTAGAAATTTCGGTAACAGTTCTGGGTGAAACCACACGTTTACCATCCTCCATCACTAACTCTAATAAAGGTTCTTTTTTAAGCTCACTAACATCTATTTGCTTAGTAACATCAAAAGGATGTTCCATTTGGTTTATTTCGCCTTCAGAATAGATAGTAACAGCATCTGCACCATAAAATAACCCATCGGCATCAATCATTCTAAACACTTGCTTTTTATAAGGTAGCGATACTTTTATAATGTTTTCTGAGAGTTTAATTCTTGGGTCACCATTGTATTCAGATAATTTATAGACACCATCTAACGCAGCATCTGGTCTTCCTGTAACAAGATTAGTTCCAACCCCAAAAACATCAATAGGTGCATGTTGCTCTTTTAAACTTTTAATAACAAATTCGTCTAACTGATTAGACACTACAATTTTTACATAACCCAAATCAGCCGCATCTAAAATGGCTCTCGCTTTTTTAGATAAATATGCTAAATCACCACTATCCAATCTAATTCCGAATAATTGCTCTCCTCTCTCTTCCATTTCCTTTGCAACAACAATCGCATTTGGAAGGCCCAATTTTAGAGTATTATAAGTATCTATTAAAAGCACACAGTTTTTTGGTCGTACTTGTGCAAAATCACGAAAAGCATCCAACTCATTATCATAACTCTGGATAAATGAATGTGCCATTGTACCTGTAGATGGAATATTATAATCCTCTGCAGCTTTCACATTACTAGTACTATCAAAACCACCAATAGCAGCTGCTCTGGATGCATAATAACCTCCTGTAGCATGCGCACGACGTAATCCCATATCCAATAAAATAGCATCTTTAGCACTGTATCGTATTCTACTAGCTTTAGTTGCTATTAAGGTTTGAAAATTAAGAATATTAAGCAAAAGAGTTTCTATAATTTGTGCTTCAATAATATTGGCTTCTACTTGTAAAATAGGACGATTAGGAAAAACAATATCACCTTCTTTACTAGAACGGATATTGCCTTTAAAGCTAAAATTTTTTAAATACTCTAAAAATTCATTTTCAAATCCTTTTTCTTTTAAATAAGAAATGTCGGAATCTGAGAATTTAAGCGACTCCAATATATCTAAAACATCTTCTAATCCTGCAAATATAGAATACCCATTATTAAAAGGATTACGACGGTAATAGTAGTCGAATACAGCTTTACCATTTGGCTTAGTAACAAAATAGACTTGCGCCATTGTTATTTGGTATAGATCTGTATATGCAGCAGTAATATCCATAAATTTATATGTTTAGTTTACTAAGATATTCAAAATATGAAAGACTTCTTGCTTCAAATTCTAAAGAATATAATAATTAACCTAGTTGAAATTAAATAGTGCTTTTATAATGAGTTTAATTTCCTTTTAAGCGTTTCCATAATTATTATAGTCGTTTTTTACTATCACTATTGTTTTTAGGTTCTTCAGTGAATATAACTTTACCAGAAGCATCCACATCTAGTCTGTATTCAAAAACAAAACTATCTGATTTTTGTTTTAAATCTAATAGTCCGAATCGCAAATTATTAAAATAAAATATATTATTCTTTTTATTTATTGTCTACCAACCTTCAACAATAGCAATTATACTTATTACACTTTCATCATCAACTAAACTACCTAATAAGTTATGTTTTTTAGGATCACTTTAAAAGTAATTGGCTGTAAATTATAAAAGGAGTAATTCCGAAGTAAAAAAGCATCTTCTTTTTGCACGTTAGCACTCCAAAGTATTGTGTTTAATGTAGCTATTAAAAAAAACCTCCGTTTCAAGAACAGATTATGTTTGTCCGACAGCTTTAAAATAATTTAGTTAGCAAAAAATGCATTTTGCATTATTATAAAACGCGCTTTTTTGTGTAACAAAGGTTACCAAAAGCAAGCTTTATGTTCTTTAACTTTATTAAAAATAAATTAACAATGAAATACATATTAACTATAGCGTTATTTACAACGTTATTAAGTTCGAATCTAGCTTTAAACACTGTTATTGTGGTTCTTTCTTCTGAAGACTTTAAAACACAAATAGAAAACAAAAAAGTTCAACTTATAGATGTTAGAACACCAAAAGAATATAAATCGAGTAATATTAACGGAGCGAAAAATATAGATTTTTATTCTAAAAATTTTAATGAAGAATTTAATAAACTAAAGAAAGATAAAGCCGTTTATATCTATTGCAGAAGCGGAAGCAGAAGCAGAAAAGCTTCACATAAATTAGTCGCAATGGGTTTTACTGAAATTTACGATTTAAAAGGTGGTATTTCAAACTATAAATAGTAGATATAAAAAACAATGATAAGTAAAATTCGTTTTACACAATAATAAAAAACAAAACATGAAAACTTCAATAATAGTACAAAACTTAAAATGTGGTGGGTGCGCAAATACAATTACTACAAAACTTTCAGAAATTGAAAATATTTCAGATATAAATATTGACGTAGATAAAAACAAAGTGTCTTTTAATTATTTAAATAAAACAGACCCTTTTGCTGTAGAAAACAAACTTAAAACTTTAGGATATCCTTCAATAGAAGATGAAAACACTATAGTATCTAAAGCAAAATCTTTAATGAGTTGTGCAACAGGAAAACTTTCAAAATAAATTATTATGAAACATTTTGTTGTACTAGTATTATTTTTAGTCTTAATTTTCGGTTGTAACAATCCAAAAAAAGAATATACTGCTTTAGAAAAACAAACGGAAATTAACAATCATCCGGGCAAAAAACTAATGGAAACCAATTGTTACACATGCCATAATCCATCTGCAAGTCACGATGACAGAATTGGACCTCCAATGGTCGTTATAAAAAAACATTATATAGATAATAATACAACAAAAGAAGAATTTACAAAATCTATACAAGATTGGATTAAAAACCCAAGTGAAGAAAACGCAAAAATGTTTGGAGCAGTAAAACGTTTTGGCGTGATGCCAAAGCTTGCATTTTCAGAGGAAACTATTAAGGAAATTACAGACTACATGTATAACTTTGATATTGAACAACCAGAATGGTTTGATGACCATTTTAATGAAAAAAAAGGGAAGCGTAACGGCAAAAAGCAAAGACAAAGTATACAAAAACAGCAAGCTAAAGTTGACTTTGATATTTTACCTTATGAAGAACGTGGTTTAAAATACGCATTGACAACTAAAGCTGTTTTGGGAAAAAACCTAATGGGAACAATTCAACAAAAAGGGACTATAGAGGCTTTAACATTTTGTAATGAAAAAGCATATCCATTAACAGATAGTATGTCTATAGTCCATAATGCAACAATAAAACGTGTTTCAGACAAACCTAGAAACCAAAATAATTTAGCAAACAACAAAGAATTAACGTACATTAATTCTTTTAAAAACGATATTAAAAACAACAAAGAACCAAAGCCAATTGTAAATGAATTAGACAATAAAGTACACGTATATTATCCAATTGTAACAAATACAATGTGCCTACAGTGTCACGGAAAACCTAATCAAAACATACAAAAACCTACATTAAAAAAGCTAACTAATTTATATCCAAAAGACAAAGCAATAGGTTATGATATTAACGAGGTTAGAGGTATTTGGAGTATTACTTTTGATAAATAAATCAATTCAAATATGAGCGAATTTTAAAAAATAATAAATCAAGACTCACCTATATTAGTCGTTTTTTTTTAACAGTGTGGTCCATGTAAAATAATGAATCACATTTTAAAACAAATAAAAGTCAACTTAGGTAAATGAGAGATTAAACAATATTTTCTTATACCAGATATTAATTAAACTAAAAAGGCTCGATAATTTTAATATCGAGCCTTTTTAGTTTTAGTTCGGTAAGTTTTAATTAGTTTTTTTTAGCTGCTTTCTTATGTTTTCAACATTTAAATGTTCTAGTAAATAAAGCAGATTTGGATACTTGTTTTCATGATAACCAAATTTTTTATTTCTAAATTCTTTAATTGCTTTTTCTTTACTCCAGTTTTCTATAACTATTCTGTAGGCAGCAACCATTACGCCAGTTCGGTCAGAGCCATGCCAGCAATGAATTAAAAGTGGCTTTTCAGCATTGTCAATAAGTTGAATAACTTCAAAAATATCCTGTTCTGTAATTAGCTTTGTAGCTAATGGGATATGTTCTAATTGCAAATTAGTGCCTTTAGCTTTTTTTATATCATTTCGTAATCTTCGTAAATTAACAATAGTTTTTATTCCAGAAGTATCTAATTCTATAAAACCTTTTTTACTTGGTTGTTCCGAGCGATAAATAGAATCGTTAATACGATATAAATTGTTGAAATTTTTAGACGCAATTTCAATATTATCATCTTGTTTTGGTATGTCTTTTACATTTTGTGAATAACCAAAAGTCACAAAAAGTGTAAATACAATTATTAATTTATTCATTCTTTTTTATTTATTAGTTAGTAACGAATCAAAAACAATACCTTTTTTTTTATTATTAAAAAACATACTGTAAAAATGCAGAAAAGTTACGTCCAGGCTCTGTTATTGGTGTTCTTCCAAAATCTTCCTGATTAGTAAACGAAAAATTTAAATGGTTGTTATAGGCTTCATCAAAAGTATTAATTACAGCAACACCAAGCGTTATGGATGTAATGGGTTTTATACCAAATCTAATATCTAAAGTCTGGTATCCTGCAGTTTCGGTTTCTCCAAAACTTCTAGAAATATTCTCTTGTTTGGATACGATGTTATATTGTGCATTTCCCCAGAATTTGTCTTTCTTAAAACCTAAAACCAAACGGGTATTAAATGGAGGTGTTAAAGGTAATGACTCTGCTAAATCTTTGTTTTTAGCATAGACATAAGCAAATTCAGTTTTAAAGTAATAATCATCTAAAAAATCGATTTCAGCCATAGCTTCAAAACCAGTTTTATAAGCGTCGTCTATATTTTGAAAGACTTTTACATTGGTTGGGTCTGAAGTTGGATTAAATTTTCTTGTTAATGTTGGATCTATAACACCAACAATATAGTTTTCAAAAAAGGAATAATAAAAAGAGGTTTCGTATTTAAAACTATTAAAACCATTTTTTAAGGGATGCTTACCTTTAAATCCAATTTCAAATTGATTGTTTACTTCTGCTTTCAAATTAGGATTTCCTACATATTCATAAGAGTCTTGTCCAACTGTAAAATGGTTAATAAAACGCTCTATCATATTGGCAGATCGCACACCACGACCATATGCAGCCTCTAAAGTAAAGTTGTTTGTTACTTTCTTTTTAATAGATAAAGTTCCGCTTATATTATGTTCAGTACGTTTTTTTAAATCATATAAAGCTTCAAAATCTGTTTCTGGATCTTGAATATCTGAGGTGACATTGTCAAAACGCACGCCTGCTGTTACAACTATTTTGGGATTTATAGAGTATTTGGCTTCTGTAAAAACACCCAAATCTGTAATGTACGAATCTTGCCATACCTTATCGTTAAACGTTATTGGGGTAGCCAACATATTCCCATTCATAATTTTAATAATTCTAGTTCTGCCACCATCCCTAGCAATATGCATAGCATCTAGTCCAGTAAATACATTTAATTTTTCAAGTGGTTTCCAGTTTAATTCTAATTTACCACCCGTAGTCGTAGCGTTTACAGCAGATGACGCTTCCATCATCATAAAGGACGGTCTATTGTTATTGGTCATTAAGTGATCCACATAACTGTAGTATACTTTAGCGGTTAAGGACTTAGCTATAACGCCTATATTATCTAGTTTATAATCTAAAGACAAAATACTGCTATTATCAAATTCGGTATCCATTGGTAACGCAGCGTGTAACACATCGCGACCAAAAGACTGCCTCCAATGGGCTTGTATACGCTGGTCTTCATTGATATTATACCCTAATTTTATTCCGTAATCGGTACTTCTAAAGGACGAGGGAATTTCTGTTCCATTACCGTCTTCATAATTTCCAAAATCTCTGTAACCAGCATTAGTTACAATATCATATTTTTCTTGTATGTATTGTAATTGCGCTAAATTTACTAAAGCGTTTCCGTTACTTTCGTACCCACCAGATGCTTTTCCGTGTAAACCATAATCTTCATAATCTGGTTTTTGAGTCACTAGATTAATAATTCCTACAAAAGTAGCACCGTACCGTACGGTATATGGTCCTTTTATGATTTCAATTTTGGCGATTTCTTCAGGAATAATATGTGTCGTTATTGGATCCATTCTATTTGGACATGCATGCATTGCTTTGGTTCCGCCATCGTATTGAATGTTTAACTGCTCATATTGTGAAGCTCTAAATGAAGGATCTATAGCATAATTACCTCTTTTAATTACCGAAAACCCATTGATATTGTTAAATAAATCAGCAACATTTTTGGGTTGCACAATAGCTTTGTCATAATTATTGGCAACAACTGTTAATACAGGATCTCGGTTTAATTTTCCTGTAACAATAACTTCGTCTAATTTATTTATTTTTTGATTTGTAGTGTCTTTTTTAGTTTTATTTTGACCAAAAGACATAGCTGAAACAAGTATGCATAAAAGCACACTATTTAATGTTTTCATATTTTGTAATATTATATTTAACTTAAATGTTTGGGGTAGATTAACTACCAATACTAAAAGTTAAATTATACCTGTGGAGGATGGAAACAATCGTTAATACTGTTATAACTATATAGATTTTTGTAAATCGAAGTGTTTTGTTTTTTTAGATCATTTATTTGTTTAAAAACTATCTTTTCTAAAGTTATAGTATATAAAAGTAGCTCTTTAAAATCAACTACATTTTCTGGTATATCTTGATCTTTATCGTGTGATTTTAAAACCTTATTTAAATGGCATTTACCATTACATTGTAACTCAGGTTTATCTTTATTAACACATAAAGCCTCAATAAAACCTACCGGATCTAGTTTATAATAGGCATAAGTTAAGGATACTCTTGTACTATTAAATAGTATAAGAATAGTTACACTTAAAGCGAATATATACGTACTCATTTTCATTAGTGTAAAAATAAAATAATAAGGTATTATAAAAGGTGACAATTGTTACATTACTGTAGATTTTACGTTTATAGCTAAATCTTATTTTAGTATAAGCTTTAGGTATTGTTTAAGTGACAAATGTTACACATAGCGATAGCATTGTAAAGTAATTTTACACTATAAATAATTTTAAACTCTATATATTATGAACACATTAGAAACAACACCACAAGAAACATTTGCTATGCCAAGAATTGGTGATAAAGCACCAGAGTTTACAGCAGTAACAACACAAGGAGATATTAATTATCCTTCAGATTATAAAGGTAAATGGTCTATATTATTTAGTCATCCAGCAGATTTCACGCCTGTTTGTACGTCTGAGTTTATGACATTTGCACATTTAGAAGAAAAATTTGAAAAAGCAAATTGTAGTCTTATTGGTTTGTCAATTGATGGCTTATACAGTCACATTGCTTGGTTAAGAACGATTAAAGATAAAATTGAATTTAACGGAATGAAAAACATTGAAGTTAAATTTCCTTTAATCGAAGACATCTCAATGAATGTGGCCAAAAAATACGGAATGATTCAACCAGGTGAAAGCAAAACGCAAGCGGTTAGAGCTGTCTTTTTTGTAGATCCAAACGAAACGGTTAGAGCTATTATTTACTATCCATTAAGTTTAGGACGTAATTTTGATGAGTTATACAGAGCCTTAATTGCAATGCAAACATCAGACAAATTTAATGTAGCTACTCCCGCAGATTGGAATCCTGGTGACGATGTAATTGTATCTCCAGCTGGATCTTGTGGTGTTGCAGAAGAGCGTATGACCTCTACTGAGGATTTAGATTGTAAGGATTGGTTTTTCTGTACTAAAAAACTAGATAAGGATTTAGTATTAGATTCAATCTTAAAAAAGTAAGCTAATTATCTATAAAAAGAGCCTCTTATTAAGGCTCTTTTTTGTATTTTAATTTCTAAATAAAAAAATTATGAATATTATACAATTTGAAGATAAGCCATTAGCGCATTATTCTTACGCTATAATTAGTAATAATAAAATGGCTATTGTGGATCCCTCTAGAGATCCAAAACCATATTACAAATTAGCAGAAAAGCACAACGCAAAGATATTAGCGATTTTTGAAACGCATCCACATGCCGATTTTGTGAGTAGTCATTTGCAAATACATAAGGAAACTGGTGCAAAAATTTATATAAGTAAATTAGTTGGCGCTAATTATCCGCATCAAGCATTTGATGATGGAGATACTCTTAATTTAGGAGCAGTTACTTTCTCGGCTATTAACTCGCCAGGTCATTCGCCAGATAGTATTACAATTATTGCTAATGATGCAGATAATAATTATGCGATGTTTTCTGGAGACACCTTATTTATTGGTGATGTTGGAAGACCTGATTTGCGCGAAAAAGCGGGTAATATGAAAGCTAACAGAGAGGCGTTAGCTAAAAGCATGTATCACACTATACATCATAAATTTAATCATTTACCAGACGCAACAATTGTTTATCCAGCGCATGGTGCAGGATCGTTATGCGGTAAAAACATGAGTACAGATGCATCAAGCACTTTAGGAAGAGAACGTACTGAAAATTGGGCATTTAAAGATTTAACTGAAGATCAATTTGTGAATCATATTTTAAAGGATCAGCCTTTTATTCCTGCTTATTTTGGATTTAATGTTGATATAAACAAAACAGGTGCAGATAATTTTGAATCTACATTTTGTGGCATACCTTTTTCATTTGGGATAACCAATTTCATTAACGATGATAGTCTGATTATTGATGTAAGAAGCGCATCACAATTTAAAAACAATCACCTAAAAGGAAGTATTAATATTATTGCAGAAACGGAAGATGATAAAGTAGAAACATGGTTAGGTTCTATCGTTGCTCCTAATGAAGCGTTTCATTTAGTAATTAACTCAATTGAGGATAGAAAAACAATCCTTAGTCGTATTGCTAAAATAGGTTATGAAAAGCAAATCAAATCGATTATAACGCTAGGTGCTAATACCTTTGAAACATTTAAAGTACTAGATATTGAAGACTTTAAAAAACATCCAAATCAATATACTATTATTGATATCCGTAATGCAAGCGAGGTAGCAGAAGGCAAGATTTTTGAAACTGCGATTTCAATTCCTTTAAATCAATTAAGAGCCTCTAAAAGTCAAATTCCTACGGATAAACCTATTGTGGTGCATTGCGCAGGAGGTTACAGAAGTGCAGCAGGAAGTAGTATTATTTCTAATATAATTAAAACAGTTCCCGTATATGATCTTAGCGATGCTGTTAAAACATTTACAGTTTAAAAATAAATAACACATATTAATTTTAAAAAGCCTCATTTTCGAGGCTTTTTTGTAATAAAAGTTACACAGCGTTTAAGCGTTGTGTCGTATTTTTACAATCTAAACACTAGGCTATGGAAGAGATGCTCTTTTACGATAGATTGCAGTTTGCATTTACTATCACATTTCATTATATATTTCCGCAATTAACCATGGGATTATCATTATTGATCGTCTTTTTTAAATGGAAATATTTAAGAAATAATATTGAAAAGTATAATAATGCAGCAAAATTTTTAATGAAAATTTTTGCTATTAATTTTACCATGGGAGTGGTTACTGGGATTCCAATGGAGTTTCAATTTGGTACCAATTGGGCTAAGTTTTCAGAACTTACAGGTGGTATTATTGGTCAGACGTTGGCAATGGAAGGGATGTTCTCATTCTTTTTAGAATCCTCTTTTTTAGCGCTCTTTATTTTTGGTGAAAAATTAATGGGACAAAAACTACACTTTTTAACAGGTTTTCTAGTCTTTTTAGGCTCTTGGGCAAGTGGTTGGTTTATTCTAGCAACTAATGCTTGGATGCAGCATCCAGTAGGTTTTGAGGTTTTAGAAAACGGTAAATTTGTTTTAGAAAACTTTTCAGCGTTATTTACTAATCCTTGGTTATTACCAGCCTTTTTGCATAATCAAATAGCTTCTGTAGTGACGTCTTCTTTTGTTGTGGCTAGTATTGGAGCCTTTTTTGTACTAAGAAATAAACAAGTGGAATACGGGAAACTATTCTTAAAAACAGGTGTTATTTTTGGATTAATATCTAGTGTATTGGTTGCTTTTCCTACGGGAGATTGGAATGCTAAAAATGTTGCAGAATATCAACCAGCAGCATTTGCAGCTATGGAAGGGATTTTTGAAACAGAAGAGGCTGGAGCCGAAATTGTTTTAGTTGGACAACCTAATATGGTAGAAAAAAAGCTAGATAATAAAATAGCAGTTCCAAACGTATTGAGTTTTTTAACGCATCAAGATTGGGATAAACAAATCCCAGGAATGGATCAATTTAAAGAAGAAGAATTACCAAGTAATATCCCTGCACTTTACTATTCTTACCATATAATGGTTGGTTTAGGTACTATTTTTATTGGTGTTATGGCATTGGCGCTTTTCTTTTTATGGCGAAAAAAGTTATACACATTAAAACCGTTATTATGGACTATTATGTTTTTGGTACCATTTCCTTATATCGCAAACCTTACTGGTTGGTATACTGCAGAGTTAGGACGTCAACCATATTTAGTATATGGTTTATTAAAAACTAGCGATGGTATTTCGCCAACAGTATCTTCAGGAAACACATTATTTACATTACTTGGTTTTGTCGCTTTATATATGCTTTTAGGCTTGTTATTTCTAGTCTTAGTTGGTAAAACTATTAATCAAGGTCCAAAACCTCAAACACATTAATTATGGAAGTATTTTGGTATATAGCAATCGCTATTGTTTTAGCAGTATTTTTTGTTTTAGATGGTTACGACTTTGGTACAGGAATCATTCATTTATTCTTTGCTAAAAAAGAAGAAGATAAAGAAGTTATCGCAAAATCGGCAGGATTATTTTGGGACTCTAACGAGGTTTGGTTAGTTGCTGCAGGTGGTATGCTTTTTATGGCATTTCCAACATTTTACGCCTCTGTTTTTAGTGGCTTTTATTTGCCTTTAATAATCGTATTGTGGCTAATTATTTTTAGAGCAATTGGTTTAGAGTTTAGAGGGCAATTTAAATTTCAAATGTGGAAAGATATTTGGGACACGTCATTTGGTGTTTCTAGTTTACTATTAGCCTTATTTTTTGGTATTGCATTAGGTAATATTGTTAGAGGCGTTAATTTAGGAGGTGTAGAAAATGGAGTTTCAGCTTACGAAGGACACTATTTTTTCTTACCCTTATGGGACAGTAGTTTTAGTCCGTTAAGTGATACGCCAGGTATTATAGATTGGTTTACAATTATTATAGGATTAATTTCTGTGGTAACCTTGGCTATTCATGGTGCTAATTGGGTAATTTTAAAAACCAATTCGTCAATTAATACTAAACTTAAAGGTGTTATTTTTAAGTTGAATATCGCACTAGCAATATTAACAGCATTTTCATTAGTTGTATGGCAGGTGGTTAATCCAAAGTCGTTAGATAACTTTATGGATAGACCATATTTAATAGTATTTCCTATTATTTATCTTACTGGATTAATTGGCTTATTTTTTATCAAAAAGCTAAAAAAAGAAAGTCACGGTTTTATGTTTTCTACCTTATTGATCTTAGGAGGAATAACTTCATCTTTAGCGTCTTTATTTCCAGTTATATTACCTTCTATTAATACGACTCATCAGGATTTAACTATTTACAATACCGCAGCAGAAAATTATGGTTTGTCTGTGGCTGTAAATTGGGCAATTATTGGTTTTATTCTTATTGTAATTTACTTCATAATTCAAAAAAGATTAATGGCAGGTAAAGTTGATAAAATGGATTACGGACACTAGTCAAAATTGATAATCATGACAGGGACTTTAATTTCATTAATTAGTATTCTTATCGGTATTATTGCTGCAAATACATTTGGTTATTTTAATAAAAAATATTCTTTTGGATTTATAGGTAATACGTTAGTTGGTGTTTTTGGAAGCATTTTTTTTATCAAGTCTTTTGGTAGATTAGGTTTTGATCCATGGTCAATAATGCAAAACCAAGATATTAATATAATGTTATTTTCTATTAATTGTATGGTTTCAGCTTTTGGGGGTGTTTTAGGACTTGTAATTGCTAAAGGGATATATAAAAAGTTGAATAAGTAGTTATTTATTTAGCTTACATGACATAAGTCATCTTATTTAATATCAATTCATTATACATTTGTTAACCACTTGGTTAAACCATGTAGTTATAATGAAAAAAGCAAAGGATAAAAATACAGAAGAGCAGATTTTAAGTGCTGCTAAAAGTATATTCCAATCTAAAGGAATGGACGGTGCGCGCATGCAAGAAATTGCTGATAAAGCTGGTATTAATAAAGCGATGCTTCATTATTATTATAGAAGCAAGCAGTTGTTATTTGAAGCGGTTTTTAAGAATGCATTTTCCTTATTAGCTCCTCAATTAAATGCTATTTTAAATGATGATTCTTCTATTGAAGAAAAGGTGAGAAACTTCACTTCAAACTACATCACATTTATTAGTAAACATCCTTATTTGCCAAATTTCATCATTCAAGAACTCAATAGAAATCCAGAGTTTATTCTAAATATGAAAGATACAAATGGGTTTCCAAATATCGAAAAATTTAAAAAACAAGTCGCTATTGAAATTGAAAATGGACTAATTAAACCTATCACAGCAGAGCAGTTATTTATTAATATTATGGCTCTAAATATTTTTCCTTTTGTAGCTAAACCTTTAATAATGGCTTTTACAAATACGGATGCTATTGCCTATAAAAAAATAATGGATTCCCGTAAAACGGAAGTTGCTGATTTTATTATTAATTCTATAAAGAACAACTAAAATGAAATACATAACACTCATTTTAATTCTATTAACGTCCTTGACAAGTAAAGCACAGCAAAGTATTACGTTGGAAGAATGCTATGATTTAGTGACAAAAAACTATCCGTTAGCAAAACAGGTAAAACTCTTGGATGAGCAAAACAAATTGGATTTAGACGTTATTTCTACTTCAAAATTGCCACAGTTAAGTTTGGATGCGCAAGCCTCTTATCAATCTGATGTTATTCAATTTCCTTTGGCAATGTCAGGAATAGAACCATTAAACAAAGATCAATATCGCGCAACCGTTTCTGTAAATCAACTTATTTATAATGGAGGTGCAACAGATGCGTCTTTACAATTAAAAACAGCTCAATTAAAAACGAAACAAAAGCAAGTCGAAGTCAGTTTGTATCAACTAAAACAGCAAATTAATCAACTTTATTTTTCTGTTTTATTAGCGCAAGAATCTCAGTTATTATTAAACGCGAAACAAGCGCAATTAGAAGCTAAACTTAAGGAAGTACAATCAGGAATAAAGTATGGTGTTATTTTACCAAGTTCAGATAAAATTTTACAAGCCGAATTATTAAAAATAAATCAAAAATTTAACGCATTAGAAAGTAACAAAACATCACTTGTTCAAACATTATCAAGTTTAATAAGTCAGCCATTAAATGCTTCAACAACATTTCAAAAGCCACGTTTAGACACA
The DNA here is from genome assembly GCF_001418085.1 of Lacinutrix algicola. GTDB lineage: Bacteria > Bacteroidota > Bacteroidia > Flavobacteriales > Flavobacteriaceae > Lacinutrix > Lacinutrix algicola. The sequence continues at coordinate 59,340 of NZ_LIQH01000031.1, read as the reverse complement.
CAGTTACAAACAGAACTAACACGACCAGAATTAGAATTATTTCAACTTAAAAAAGAAGAAATTGAAAATTCTGAAACCCTATTATCTAAACAAAACGCACCTAGATTACTTGGTTTTGCAACAGGTGGTTATGGCAATCCAGGATTAAATATGTTGGATAATTCGTTTCAAACATTTTATACCGTTGGTGTTAAAGTGAATTGGACTGTTTTTGATTGGAAGGCTAACAAAAAGCAAAGACAATCTTTAGCTATCAACAAAGATTTTATAGATAATGAAACGGAAATTTTTAAACTCAATACTAACATTGCGCTAAATCAACAACAAAAGGAAATCGATAAAATTGAAACGTTTATTACTTCAGATTTAGAAATAATTAACCTTAGAAAAGACGTGCTCAAATCGGCAGACTCGCAACTTAAAAATGGTGTAATAACCTCTTCGGCATACATTACAGAGCTTACTAATTTATACGAAGACGAAAACACCATGGTAATGCATAACATTCAGTTACAACTAGCAAAAGCAAATTATAATGTCATTAAAGGACAATAATACGAAGCACATGAACACACACACATATATTTTGGGAATAGGCATCATCCTACTTACTTTGTTTTCTTGCGGAAACGATAATGGAAAAGCAGATGGGTACGGAAATTTTGAAGCCACAGAAATAACAATTTCTGCAGAAAATAATGGAAAATTAATGCAGTTTAATCTTGATGAAGGAGATGTGCTTCAAAAAGAACAATTTATTGGCTATATCGATACTATTCCGTTAGCATTAAAACGAGAACAGCTTATAATTTCTAAAGCTGTCATTGCTTCAAAATCTAAAGGTGTTTTATCACAAATTAATGTATTAAATGCAAAACTAAAAACTGCAAACACAAATAAAACACGCGCTCAAAATCTTATAAAGGACAATGCGGGAACACAAAAACAATTGGATGATGTTTTAGGCGAAATGGATGTAATAAAAAGCCAAATTAGAAGTGTCGAAATACAGAATGCACCTGTCGTGAATGAGCTTAAAGCTATTGATGTGCAGTTAAAGCAAATTGACGACCAAATCCAGAAAAGTAAAATCACAAATCCTGTAAACGGAACTGTTTTAACCAAATACGCAGAGCCAAATGAAATTACTGCTTTTGGAAAACCGTTGTATAAAATCGCAGATTTAAGCACCATGCAATTACGTGTTTATATAAGTGAAACACAATTAGCTAATATCAAAATAGGACAAGAAGTAACTATTAAAATTGATAACGCAGATGCTATGAAAGCGTATAAAGGAACGATTAGTTGGATAGCTTCAGAAGCAGAATTTACTCCAAAAATAATTCAAACTAAAGAAGAACGTGTGGCATTAGTTTATGCTTTAAAAGTAGACGTTAAAAATGAGGGCAGCCTAAAAATTGGAATGCCCGCAGAACTATGGTTAAATACTGCAGAATGAGCATCACTGTTTCTAACATATCAAAATCTTACAAAAGTGTAAAAGCGTTAGAGAATATTTCTTTTAATGTAAAAGAAGGAGAGCTTTTTGGATTGATAGGTCCTGATGGCGCAGGTAAAACAACGTTGTTTAGAATTTTAACCACGCTGTTAATTGCTAATGAAGGTACTGCAACGGTTGCTGATTTTGATGTGGTTTTAGACTATAAAAAGATTCGGAATAATGTGGGTTATATGCCAGGTAAATTTTCACTCTATCAAGATTTAACCGTTGAAGAAAATTTAAATTTTTTCGCAACTATTTTTGGAACAACCATTGAAGAAAATTACGATCTAATAAAAGAAATTTATGTTCAAATTGAACCTTTTAAAGACCGTCGTGCGGGAAAATTATCTGGAGGAATGAAGCAGAAACTCGCTTTATGTTGCGCTTTAATTCATAAACCAAAAGTGTTGTTTTTAGATGAGCCCACAACAGGTGTTGATCCAGTTTCTAGAAAAGAATTTTGGGACATGCTAAAACGTTTGCAACAAAAAGGAATCACCATTTTAGTGTCTACACCATATATGGATGAAGCCGCTTTATGTGACAGAATTGCTTTAATTCAAGACGGTAAAATTTTACAGATTGATACACCTCAAGCCATTGTTAAGCACTATCCGAAAAAGATTTATAATGTTAGAGCAGATAATACGTATCAACTTATTAAGAGTTTAAAGACTTACGAATATAACCATAGTGTCTATCCTTTTGGTGAGTTTGTGCATTATACAGATCGTAGAGCAGATTTTAATCCTAAAGATTTGATACAGTTTTTAGAATCTAATAATCTTTCTAATGTGGAAATAGAAAAAACAGTGGCAACTATTGAAGATACCTTCATGGAATTAGCTAAATAAATTACTAAAACCTGTCAGGTTTAAAAAAAAACGAATGGACAACAATACAGTCATACAAGTAGAAGGGTTAACCAAAATGTACGGAGATTTTGCAGCTGTAGATGCTATTACTTTTGATGTTAAAAAAGGTGAGATATTCGGGTTTTTAGGAGCAAATGGAGCAGGAAAAACTACAGCGATGAAAATGTTGATAGGTATTTCTAAACCAACTGCAGGTAAAGCTCAGGTGGCAGGATTTGATGTTTATAAACAAGCCGAAAACATCAAGAAAAGCATTGGTTATATGAGTCAGAAATTTGCTTTGTATGACGATTTAACAGTTAAAGAAAACATCACGTTTTTTGGCGGAATTTATGGCCTATCCAGAAAAAGAATAAAAGAAAAAATAGCAATCTTGCTTGAAGAATTAGGATTGGAAGACGTATCAGATCAATTAGTTGGTGCTTTGCCTTTAGGTTGGAAACAAAAATTATCTTTTTCTGTGTCCTTAATTCATGATCCGAAAATTGTGTTTTTAGATGAGCCAACAGGAGGAGTAGATCCTATTACTAGACGACAATTTTGGGAAATGATTTACAAAGCAGCCCATCAAGGTACTACCGTTTTTGTAACTACGCATTATATGGATGAAGCTGAGTATTGCGACAGAGTTTCCATTATGGTAAACGGAAAAATTGAAGCTTTAGATACACCTAAAAAATTGAAAGCACAATTTCAAGTAGATAATATGAACGATGTGTTTTTAAAACTTGCTAGAGGATGAAAAGATTTATAGGCTTCATAAAAAAAGAATTCTACCATATTTTTAGAGATAAACGTTCGTTGTTTATTCTCTTCGGAATGCCAATAGCACAAATCATGTTATTTGGTTTTGCGATTACTAATGAGATTAATAATGTAGATATTGCAGTTTTAGACCATTCTAAAGGTGCTACAACAACAGAAATTATTAATAAAATTTCAGCTTCAAAATACTTTAGTATCAGTCAATTTATTAATAAAGAATCAGATATTGAAACTATTTTCAAAAAAGGAAAAGTAAAAGCGGTTTTAAATTTCGAAAAAGGATTTAGCAAAAATTTAATTAAAGATCACAAAGCAACTATCCAGATTATTACAGATGCTACAGATCCTAATACTGCAAATACAGTAAGTAACTATGTCAACGCTATTCTTCAACAATATCAAAAAGAACTAAATAAAGACATCGCCATCACCTATCAAATTGTACCACAAACCAGAATGGTTTACAACCCAGAATTAAAAAGTGTGTACATGTTTGTTCCCGGTGTAATGACTATTATTTTAATGTTAGTTTCAGCTATGATGACCTCGATTTCTATTACTAGAGAAAAAGAATTAGGGACTATGGAAATCCTTTTGGTGTCACCAATAAAACCAATTCAGGTTATTGTTGGCAAAGTATTTCCTTATATTTTTCTATCCATTATAAATGCTACAGTTATTGTTTTACTAAGTATTTTTATCTTTAAAATGCCAGTTCAAGGAAGTTTAATTTTACTAGGATTTGAAAGCGTTTTATTTATAATTACAGCATTAGCTTTAGGTATATTAATATCAACAATTTCTGCTACACAACAAACAGCAATGATGATTTCTTTAATGGGTCTTATGCTTCCAGTAATTTTATTGTCAGGCTTCATTTTTCCGATTTCAAGCATGCCTTTACCATTGCAAATTATTAGTAATATCATTCCTGCAAAGTGGTTTATTATCATCATAAAAGGCATTATGCTAAAAGGAGTAGGATTACAATATTTATGGAAAGAAACCTTGATTTTAATAGGGATGACTATTTTTTATATAGGATTAAGTGTGAAGAAATATAAAATTAGATTGGAATAATGAAAACAATCCTATACATCATACAAAAGGAGTTTAAGCAAATCTTTAGAAATAAAGGTATGCTTCCTATCATTTTTGTCTTGCCCATATTTCAACTTGTTATCTTATCTAATGCAGCTACTTTTGAAGTCAAAAACATCAAATTCGGTTATATTGATAGCGACCACACAGCAACATCTAGAGCTTTAATTGAAAAATTTAATGCATCCACTTACTTTAATGTGTTAACAGATTTTCCTTCGGAAGCATTAGCAAGTGCTGCGATGTTAAAAGGGGAAGTAGATGTGCTTTTAGAAATCCCAAACTATTTTGAACGTGATTTACAAAAAGAAAAACAGAATAGCTTAGGCGTAACTATAAATGCTATTGATGGCGCAGCAGCAGGTGTAGAAAAGGTGTATGTCACACAAATTGTACAACGCTTTAATCAGAGTATAAAAGTAGATTTATTACAAGTTTCAGATAAACAAATACAACCAATAGCTATAGAGACTATTCCATTATTTTGGTATAATAAGACCTTAAATTACAAAACCTTTATGGTTCCCGGTATTCTAGTTTTACTAGTAACCATGATTACGCTCTTCCTTTCGGGAATGAATATTGTCCGCGAAAAAGAAATTGGTACGCTAGAACAAATTAATGTGACCCCAATTAAAAAAAGCCAATTTATTATTGGGAAGCTTTTTCCGTTTTGGGTGATAGGCATGGGATTATTAACGGTCGGGTTAATTTTAGCTAAAGTCATTTTCAATATTCCGATGATTGGTAGTTTACCACTACTCTACTTATATACCTCTATTTATATTTTAGTCATTTTAGGAATCGGTTTATTTATTTCCAATTTTACGGATACACAGCAACAAGCGATGTTTATTGCGTGGTTTTTTACAGTTATTTTTATTTTAATGAGTGGCTTATTCACACCAATAGAGAGTATGCCAAAATGGGCGCAAACCCTTACCGAATTTAATCCAATACGATATTTTGTAGAGGTGATGCGCATGGTTATGCTTAAAGGTTCTGGTTTTAAAGATATTCTTCCTCAGTTATTAAAAACAGCGATTTATGCTTTTGTAATGAATGCTTTAGCAGTTTGGAGTTATAAGAAGACAAATTAAGAGACTTGTGTAACAAAAGTTACTGTGTAGTACCTATAATTACTCAATCTTTGTACTATTATTAAGGTGTTCTATTTGTCAGATATTCAAACTGATAGATTCTACTTCATAGCTTTAATTTTAAACTAAACTCACATTCTAAAACCATATAAAATGTCTAAAATTGTCATTTTAGGAGCAGGTATTTCTGGTCATGTTGCAGCAACTCATTTACGTAGAAAACTGCCAAAAAATCATGAAGTAATTGTAGTATCTCCTAACAGTAATTACCAATGGGTCCCTTCAAATATTTGGGTTGGAATTGGTAAAATGAAATCAGAAAAAATTTACTTTCCATTAGCACCTTTGTATAAAAAGAAAGGTATTGGATATAAACAGGCCAAAGCGATTTCTTTTTTCCCTGAAGGAGATAAAACAGAAGAAAAACCTTATGTTTTATCAGAATATGTTCACGGAGATAATAAAGGAACGCAAGAAAAGATAACCTACGATTATTTAATTAATGCTACAGGTCCAAAATTAAACTTTGAAGCTACAGAGGGTTTATTGCCAGGTAAAAACAAAGCGTATTCAGTGTGTACATTCTCTCATGCAGATCATGCATGGGTAGGTTTGAAGGCATTAATCCAAGAAATGAAAGCGGGTAAAAAAGCTAAAATTCTAATCGGTACAGGTCATGCAAAATCGACTTGTCAAGGTGCTGCTTTTGAATATATTTTAAATGTTGAGCAAGAATTACGCAAGCATAACGTGCGTGATATGGCAGAAGTCACTTGGATTTCTAACGAATACCAACTAGGAGATTTTGGGATGGATGGTATGTTATTAAGTTATGGTAGTATGACCATGAAATCTCATGAAATGGTCGAAATGGTTTTTGAAGACAGAGACATCAAATGGATCCTTGGAGCTGGCGTAAACAAAATTGAAGACGGTATAGCTCATTACGAAAATTTAGAAGGCGAATATAAAGTAGAAACTTATGATTTTGCAATGTTAATTCCTTCATTTTCTGGTCATGGTTTTAAAGCCTATGATAAAAATGAAAACGATATCACAGAAAAGCTCTTCAAAGGTTTTATGATTGTAGATGCCGATTACACTCCAAAACCATATGAACAATGGTCCGTAAAAGATTGGCCAGAAACGTATCAAAATCCGAGTTATAAAAATATTTTTGCTCCAGGAATAGCCTTTGCACCACCACATGCCATTTCTAAGCCAAGAACGAGTAAAAACGGGACGGTAATTGCTCCAGCGCCACCGCGTACAGGAATGCCATCAGGTATTACCGCAAAATTGGTTGCTGATAATATTATAGATTCTATAAAAAGTGGAAAAGAATCTTTAAATCATAAAGGCTCTATGGGAAATATGGGAGCAGCATGTATTGCTTCTGCTGGTTACGGGATGCTATCTGGAAGCGGAGTAAGCATTACAACGTATCCAATTGTTCCAGATTATGAGAAATATCCAAAAACTCAAGGGCGACAATTAGGAAAAACCTTCGGACAAATAGGTTTAGCCGGTCATTGGTTAAAATTAGCATTGCATTATGCCTTTATCTATAAAGCAAAAATGCGACCTTTTTGGTGGTTGATTCCTGAGTAGAAATTAAGTACTTAAAATAATATATAATGACACAGAGAATATCAAAATATCAAAGATTTAAAATGATGAATCCTATCATTCAGTTTTTCAAATTCATTTATTTAAGCATAAAAATAATGGTTGTTGTAGCTGGAGGACATGGAGGCACTAGAAAAGTAAACTGATATGGTTGTCAGTTTTGGTTGGTTAATAAAAAGGCATTTGTAAACAATTATAAATGTCTTTTTATTTTGAATGAAATTTATTAATTACCTTTTACTCGTTGCCACAATTCATTTAATAGATTTTTACCATCACGACTATCTTTAGGCACTTCAGTAAATATAACTTTACCAGAAGCAGTAACATCTAATCTATATTTAAAAACAAAATTTTCAGATTTTGGTGTTAAACTTAAAAGACCAAATCGTAAATCATTAAAATAAAGCGTATCATCCTTTTTATTTATTGTATACCAACCTTCAGTAATAGTAATCATGTGTTTTACACTTTCGTCTTCAATAAGATTTCCTAATAATTTATGGTTTTTTGGATAGCTTTCAAAAGTGATTGGTTGGCTATCAAAAAAAGAATAATTTCCAAGTAAATAAGCATCTTCTGTTTGCACGTTTGCACTCCAAAGTATTGTATTTAAAGGAGAAGGTCTAGTATCAATATCTAAATACGTTATCTTTTGTGTTGATAAAGCAGATTCAAATTGAGCATAGGTAATCCATTTTAAAACTAAGGTTAATACCAAATAAGAGGTGCTAATTATTAATCCCATTTTATTATAAAAACGTCGTTTTACAGTAGTGCGTTTTTGTCGCATAGCTAAAATTAAAAACACCAAAAAAGGGACAGTGTATAATGGATCAATTACAAATATGTTTTTAAAAGCTAATCGTAAATCAAAAGGCCAAAACAATTGCGTTCCCCAAGTTGTATGTGCATCTAAAATAGGATGTGTCACAAACGACCAAAAGAATAACCAAGACCAACTTTTAAAGTTTTTATACCTCTCATAACGCGATACAATCCATCCAAAAATGGGAGCAAATAGTACAGAAAACACAATAGAATGTGTAAAGCCACGATGTATAGCAAGTGCAGAAACAGTATCTGTAAAGTAAGACGCAAACACATCTAAATCTGGAATAGTTCCAGCAATAGCTCCATAAAGCATCGCTTTATTTCCGACTTTTTTACCTAAAACAACTTCTCCAACAGCTGCTCCTAATACTATTTGTGTTAATGAATCCATATAATATGCAAAAGTACGCTATACCAATATATTTATAACGACACTTTGTTTTTATAGTAACTTTTTGCTTCCTTAAAAAAAGCACTTATTACCGATTTACACCTCAATAACTTAATAATCAATATTCTGTATGATATTTATCAGTATATATACATTATGTTTATTCTAAATTTAGAGCTATAAATAATGTCTTAATTCATATTGCTTTTCCTAAGTAACCTATGTTACTTACTAAAGTAAATTCTTGAACTACTTTTGTCCTGTAAATTAATAATTAATGAAAAAATATATTTATATACCAGTATTACTTTTTGTTTTCAGTCTCTCTGTTAAAGCACAAGAAGTCGTACCTATTTCAAAACCTGATGTTTTGTTAAAAGTATCTGAGAACAACACAAGCATTAAAATTTCTGAACAAGATTTTAATGTTGCAAAAGCAGATTACAGACAAACAAATGCTGTGTTTTTACCTAACATTACAGCAAGTCATACTGCAATAGCAACCACAAATCCATTAATGGCTTTTGGCTCTAAATTAAATCAGGAAATTTTAACGCAAAACGATTTTAATCCATCTTTATTAAACAATCCTTCTCAGATTGAAAACTATGCTACAAAATTTGAAATTCAGCAACCATTATTTAATTTAGATGGTATTTATCAACGTAAAGCTGCCAAATCTAAAATGGAAGCTATGTCTTTAAATACAAAGCGCACACAAGATTACTTAGTGTTTGAAGTAGATAAAGCTTACATGCAATTACAGTTAGCCTATAAAGCGGTTAATGTTTTAGAAAAAGCGTTGGAAGCTGCAAATGCTAACAAAAAATTAGCAGACAACAGTTTTAAACAAGGCTATTTGCAACGTGCAGATGTATTGAATGTTGAAGTACGAGTAACTGAAGTTCAAAATCAATTGCAAACAGCAAAAAGTAATGTACAAAATGCTTCTAATTATTTATCTTTTTTAATGAATGATGACAACTATGTTGTTTACACTCCAACGGATGAATTAACCATTGCAACTTTTACTATAGAAGATAAAAAGATTTCAGAAAATCGTTCTGACATTAAAGCCATGCAATTAGCATCAAACGCTTATGAAGCGATGAATAAAGCAGATAAAATGGCTTTTTTACCTCGTTTAAATGCGTTTGGAAGTTACGAGTTGTATGATGATCAAATTTTTCAAGGTGATGCCAATGGATACTTATTTGGAGCGCAGTTAAGTTGGGATTTATTTCAAGGCTCTAAACGTTTTGGAAAAGCACAAAAGAGTAAGGCCGAATTTGAAAAATCAAAGCTAGAATACAAACAATATGTTTCGCAAAGTAATTTAGAATTAAACAAAGCAAAACGTGCCTTTTTAGATGCTGATAATAAGTTAAAATTAACAACTCTAGCATTACAACAATCTGAAGAATCTTTAAGAATTAGAACCAATAGATTTAAAGAAGGTTTAGAAAAAACGTCTGATTTATTAATTGCAGAAACGCAATATGCAAAAAAGCAATTGGAATATTACCAAACTATTTTCGAATACAATTACACACAAGCATATTTACAATTTTTAACTAAAGAATAATTATTAAGATGAAAAACATATATACAATACTAACACTCTTTGTAACGCTATTAGTAGCGAGTTGTGGTAGCGAAGACAAAAAACCAGTTGTAGATAATTCGCCAGCAATTAGTGTAAAAACTAGTCAAGTAGTAGCAAATGGTAACAGTCCTTTTTTATCTGTAAGCGGAAAAATACAAGCCACAAATAGTGCAGATTTAAGTACTAGAATGATGGGTTACGTTAATAAAGTACATGTAAATGTTGGAGATAAAGTGCGTAAAGGCCAATTATTAATCTCTATTAATAATAGTGATTTACAAGCTAAAAGAGCTCAGGTTAATGCTGGAATAACAGAAGCAACAGTTGCTTATAACAATGCTCAAAAAGATTATAATCGTTTTAAAAACTTATTTGCAGACAATAGTGCATCTCAAAAAGAAATGGATGATATGACTGCAAATTTTGAAATGGCAAAAGCTAGAGTTGAAGCAGCTAATCAAATGAAAAATGAAATTAACGCACAGTTTGCTTACAGTAATATTACTGCACCTTTTAGTGGAACAGTAACTAGTAAAAATGTTGAAGCTGGTAATATGGCTAATCCTGGTGTACCATTAATAAGTATTGAAACACCTGGGGATTTTGAAGTGATGGCAATGGTTCCTGAAACTGAAATTTCTGCTATAAAAAAAGGATCTACTGTTGATGTATTAGTTAAATCCATTAATAAAACCTTAAAAGGAAAAGTAAAAGAAGTGAGCACTTCTGCTAAAAATACTGGTGGACAATATTTAGTAAAAATAGATTTAGATAAAACAGATGCTAATATTTTATCAGGCATGTTTACAACAGTTCAATTTCCTGTAGAAAGAAAAGCAACGTCATCTATGGTTTTAATACCAACTAATGCCATTGTAACAAACGGACAATTATCTGGAGTATATACAGTAAGTCAAAGTAATACAGCATTATTACGTTGGTTGCGTTTAGGTAGAACTTTTGGAAATCAAGTTGAAGTTTTATCTGGTTTAAATGCAGACGAAGCATACATTGTTTCAGCTGAAGGCAAACTGTTTAATGGAGCAAAAATTATAATTCAATAACTAATAAGTTGCGTTAAGGATAGAAGTGAAAATCCTTTTTTTGCTGCCATATATGGCAAAAAAAGATTGTAAAGGATAGCCTGTTAAAACGCCCAAAATATAAAATAAAATGAAAGAAGGAATCGCAGGTAAAATTGCCAAAGTCTTTATGCAGTCTAAGCTTACAGTGCTTTTAATGATTGTATTTATGGTGATTGGTGTGTACAGTTCATTTTTAATTCCGCGTGAAGAAGAGCCGCAAATTGATGTGCCTATGGCAGACATTTTTGTGGGTTATCCTGGAGCAAGTCCTACGGAAGTGGAATCGCGTGTAATTAAGCCTTTAGAGCAATTAATTTCGAATATTAAAGGTGTAGAATATGTGTATTCTACGTCCATGAAAGAGCAAGGAATGGTTATCGTACAGTTTTATGTTGGCGAGGATATTGAGCGTTCTTTCGTGAAATTATACAACGAAATTAATAAGCACATGGATCAAATGCCTGCAGGTGTTACGTTTCCGTTGGTAAAAACACGTGCGATTGACGATGTGCCAATGTTGGGTTTAACGTTGTGGAGTGAAAATTATGACGATTACCAGTTAAACCAAATGGCTCAAGAATTGGAAGCCGAAATTAAGAAGATAAACGACGTTGCGATTACGCATAAAATTGGAGGTCGTGACCGTCAATTACGTGTGGTTTTAGATAAAGATAAATTGGCTGCAAGCGGATTGGATTTCTTGTCAGTTTCGGAAATGATTAAAGCAAATAACAGCCAATTAAGTGCTGGAAGTTTTGATAAAAATGATACTGAATTTTTAGTAAATACAGGTGCATTCTTAGCTTCGGTTACAGATATTGAAAATTTGGTGGTTGGTGTGCAACAAAATCAGCCGATTTATTTAAAACAAGTCGCTACAATTATTGATGGACCAGAAATACCACAAAATTATGTGAGTTTAGGTTACGGAAAAGGAAGTGTAAAATCGGCGGATTATAAGTCGGAATATCCTGCAGTAACAATTTCGGTTGCTAAACGCAAAGGAGCAGATGCGATGAAAATTTCTGAGGTGATTATTGATAAAGTCGATCATTTACGTAGCACATTAATTCCAGATGATGTACATGTTGAGGTTACTAGAAATTACGGTGAAACAGCGTCGCATAAAGTATCAGAATTACTGTGGCACCTTATTGGATCTATATTTGCAGTAACACTTGTAGTGATGTTAGCAATGGGATGGCGTGGTGGATTGGTCGTGTTTTTATCAGTGCCAATTACGTTTGCTTTGACCTTATTGAGTTATTATATGATGGATTACACACTAAACCGAATTACACTTTTCGCTTTAGTTTTTGTAACAGGAATTGTGGTGGATGACTCCATTATTATTGCAGAGAATATGCACAGGCATTTTAAGATGAAGCGCTTACCTTTTAAAGAGGCTGCTTTGTATGCGATTAATGAAGTTGGTAATCCAACCATTTTAGCAACATTTACGGTTATCGCGTCTGTTTTACCCATGGCGTTTGTCTCTGGGTTAATGGGCCCATATATGGCACCAATGCCAATTGGAGCATCTATTGCCATGATATTATCTTTATTTGTAGCCTTAACGATTACACCTTATTTGGGTTATATTTTCTTAAGAGAAAAAGATAAAAAAGGTGCAGAAGAGACACCTGAAAAAGCTGTTGAAGACACGCTTATTTACAAGGTATACAACAAGTTTGAACGTCCTTTATTAGAAAGTAAAGGAAAACGTTGGTTGTTTTTAGGTTTGACTTTTATGGTATTAATGGCTACAATGGTGTTGTTTTTTACCAAATCTGTGGCAGTAAAAATGTTACCTTTTGATAACAAGAACGAATTTCAAGTGGTTATTGATATGCCCGAAGGCACAACATTGGAACGTACAGGCGTTGTAACACAAGAAGTGTCACAATACTTATCAACACGACCAGAAGTGGTTAATTATCAAAATTACGTTGGTACATCTGCGCCAATTACGTTTAACGGTTTGGTACGTCATTACGATTTACGTGGTGGATCTAATATGGCTGACATCCAAGTAAATTTAATTGATAAAGACGAACGTGATATTCAAAGTCATGGTATAGCAAAATTAATGCGTCCAGATATTCAGAAAATTGCTGCAAAATATAACGCCAATATTAAATTGGTAGAAGTGCCACCAGGACCTCCAGTAATGTCTACCATTGTTGCAGAAGTATACGGACCTGATTATAACGAACAAATTAAAATCGCTAATGGCGTTCAAAATATCTTAAAAAATACAGCTGATGTTGTAGATATTGATTGGATGGTTGAAGCAGATCAAACGGAGTATCAATTTGATATAAATAAGGAAAAAGCCATGTTGTATGGTGTTGCTCCACAGCAAATAGCGTACACCATGAATATGGCATTGTCTAATAGATCCATCACAAGTTTGTATGACGAAGATGCGGTGACTCAAGTTGGTTTGGTATTAGCTTTAGATGAAAAAGAGAAATCTACAATTACGGATATTTCACAATTAAAGGTAAAATCGAAACAAGGTAATATGGTGCCTATTGCAGATTTAGTAACGATTACCGAAACTATATCAGCAAAAAGTATACATCGTAAAAACCAAAAACGTGTGGTTTATGTTATGGCAGATATGGCTGGAGATTTAGAAAGTCCAGCGTATGCTATTCTTGGAATGGAAGAAAAGTTAAAAGAGGTTCCGTTACCAAAAGGCTACGAATTAAACGAAATGTATTTAGGTCAGCCAGATTTTGAAGATAATTATACTGTAAAATGGGATGGCGAATGGCAAATCACATTAGAGGTATTTAGAGATTTAGGGATTGCTTTTTTAGGAGCCATCATCTTAATATATATCTTAATTGTTGGTTGGTTTCAAAATTTTAAGGCACCAATTGTAATGATGGTTGCGATACCATTATCGTTAATTGGAATTATTTTAGGACACTGGATAATGGGCGCCTTTTTTACAGCGACTTCTTTTATTGGTATGATTGCTTTAGCCGGAATTATGGTTAGGAACTCGGTATTACTTATCGATTTTATTAATATAAGAACTACAGAAGGTGTACCACTAAAACAAGCGTGTATTGAAGCGGGAGCAGTACGTACAACTCCAATTTTATTAACAGCAGGAACAGTTGTTATTGGAGCATTTGTAATTTTATTTGATCCTATTTTTCAAGGGTTAGCTATTTCGTTAATGGGAGGAACTATTGTGTCTACCGTATTAACCTTACTGGTTGTGCCACTTGTTTATTATATGATAGAGAAGAAGAATTATAAATAATGGGATCCTTAAATGAGTTCAGAATGACGTACAATTTAAGTTATTAGTAAAATAGAAACAGGCTGCTGTTTTAGAATTTATATAAATTAAAAAAAAGAATAAAAATGTTAAATACATATTTTAGAGTAATTGTTGGTGTAATGGTATTGCTAAGCGTGGTGCTTTCTGTTTATGTTAGTCCAAAATGGATGTGGTTTACGGTATTTATAGGTGTAAATTTAATACAGTCTGCATTTACAAAATGGTGCCTGTTGGAAACTATATTGGTTAAACTAGGAGTGAAAAAGCTATAGACTCTTATAATACCTAAATACTTATTGAAGTAAAATAAAAAAGTCTACACATTTCTGTGTAGACTTTTTTTCGTGACCTCGACTGGATTCAAACCCAATCTTCAACCTATTGATATTGTTATGATTCAACCATTCAAACGATAAATGGTAACCGATTTGTAGTAGTTTTAAATGAACGAGTTTGGTTTTAATTGACTTTCAAAACCTATGGCAATTTAAGAAAAATAAGGATTCAAACCTATATAAATCATATCAAATACTATGAAGTGCTACGCCATATTATACCCGTTAGGGTATGATATCATTGTGTTTTGATTAAATTACACCTGTAAGGGTATAGTTAATAAATAGTCTCTAGATATTGATTTACTATTTCTTCTTTAATACCACTGTATTCTGCGAATTCTTCTGCAGTGATAAATTGATAGGACTTCTTACCAAAGTGGGCTTTAATGTCATTTAAAAGCTTGCGTCCGTAACGCTCACTTCTTCCGGTGATGCGTTGGATGTCTTTTGGATATATGCAAGCTCTTACTATTCTCATTTTATACTTTATCTATACTTGGTCCATACCTCAACTAGGAATCGTCTATATGTATTGATATGGCATAAAACGAATCAATCGGAATGGATGGTTATGTGTTTTTGATTTCTTTTATAAATCTACGGTCTTTTGCTTCATAATCAAAATCTTAAAGCATTATGGCTAGACAAACAGGTATTATCAAATTGAAAGGAACTATCGGAGATATTTCCTTCTACAAAAGCGCAGACGGACACCTTGCGCGTTCAAAAGGTGGTGTCGATAAAAATCGTATAGCAAATGATCCCGCATTCCAGAGAACTCGTGAAAATGGTTCTGAATTTGGACGTGCTGGAAAAGGTGGCAAAGTCATTAGAAATGCGATTCGAGTGCTTTTGCAGAATGCAAAAGATAAACGCGTAGTTAGTCGTTTGACAAAAAGCTTAGTTGCCGTCACTAAAACTGATGGCGTTAACGAACGTGGACTTAGAACCATCGAAGATGGTGATATGAACACTTTGTTAGGCTTTGAATTTAATGCGAATGGAAAATTAGGAGCTACACTTTTCACGCCATATGTGACAACATATGATCGTGCCACTGGTGACGTCGATGTAGATGTAGTTGCATTTGCACCAACGGTGCGAATTGCTGCACCAGGAGGCACAACACATTACAAATTAGTCATGGGTGCAGCAGAACTTGACTTTGTAAATGAAGCTTCTGTTTTTGAAAGTGCAGAAACTGCTATTCTTCCATATGATAGTGCAAATACTGCTGCTATTAACCTTGCTGTGACTTTGACTGCTGCCTCTGTACTTCCTGTGATTCAAGTTGTGGGTATTGAGTTTTACCAAGCGGTGAATGGGCAAATGTATCCGTTAAAAAACGGTGCATTTAATGCACTTTCTGTAGCAAAAGTAGATACTGTCTAAATGCATGTGTTATTACATAGGACCTATTTTGAAGCGGGCACGAATAGTGCCCTCTTCTATAATGGTCAATTTTTAGGCTTTGCTATTGAACTGCCTTGGTTAAATAACCAAATACATGTGTCCTGTATTCCTGAAGGCGACTACGTGCTGAAAGCGCGGTATTCGACAAAATTCGGTCATCATTTACACATCGTAGATGTGAACGGTCGTAGTCTTATACTACTTCATCCAGCAAACGATGCGAAGCGTGAGCTTCGTGGCTGTATAGCTCCAGTTACGCAGTTAACAGGTATTGGAAAAGGAACACAGTCAAAACCCTTACTTCAAAAATTGGTATCACTATGCTATCAGGCCTTTGACAGAAATGAAAACGTATTATTAACTATTAAATCTTAAAACTATGAATATTGTAGAACGTTATAAAAAACCAACGCCTAAGTTCTTCAGAACTTTGCGTAATATCGGTATCGCATTAGCGACCGCTGGTGGCGCCATTGTAGCAGCACCTATTACTTTGCCAGTTTTACTAGTCACTGTTGCTACTTATATGACCGTCGCAGGTACAGTTGTTACAGCAGTTAGTCAAGCAGTGACGATCGATGAGGACACAGACCTTCCAAAAATTGAAGGAAGCGATTCCGCATCAAGTACGGAATGACACAAAATGTGGTACATATTCGCTTTTCAATTCTTGGTGGCACGGTTTCATCCGTGTGGTTTCAAATCACATCCGAAGATCTTATCAAAACTGCTTTAATGGCTGCTTTCGGTGCTGTAGTGAGTTATTTAGTTTCATTACTGGTTAAACGAATACATCAATTCCTTCTGCAGAGAAAGAAAAAGGAATAAAGTAAGGGCTTCAGTAGAGGCTCTTTTTTTTGTTAATAAGATCATTCTTATACAACACAGAACCCCTTCTTATTATTTTTAACGAAAAACAAAAAAAGATAACGATCTCACTGGTGGTGTGGCAATGCTGTCAAGCTTTTTGGACAAAATAATGCGCCTAGTATTAGGTTTAAAAAAAATGATCCGCTTTTTTCGGCGGATTATTTTTTTCAAAACCTTTGGCTTGAGCTTTATAGCATTTTAGTGGTGGCCGATGGGAACCAACTATATTTGTATTCTTTTTTTATTATATTTAGGTATAAATAACAACAAATATTATGGAAAAATTTGAAGTGTATCAAGATTCCAAGAGGGAATATAGATTTCGTTTGAAGGCAAGTAATGGTCAAAAAATACTAGCAAGTGAAGGGTATACGGCTAAATCTGGCTGTATGAATGGTATTGAATCCGTTAAGACTAACTCGCAAGATGATAGTAAGTTTGACAGAAGAAAATCAAGCAACGGGAAGCATTATTTTAATTTAAAAGCATCCAACGGTCAAATTATTGGAACCAGTGAAATGTATGAAGGCTCGTCAGGAATGGAAAATGGGATTAATTCCGTTAAAACTAACGCTCCTAAAGCATCCATTGAGGACGTTTAACTTTAATTAAAGTATGTTTGTTTCTTAAGCAGGTAATCCAAAAGGCGCGAGCCGCCTGCGAGATTAGCAAGGTTGTTGTGAGTGAATGCCTGTAGGCACGGAAGGCACGCACGACTATGTTGCAAACACTAGGCTGGCGCAGTTTTTTGATTTAATTTAAGTGTAGCATAAAGGTTATTAGATTATATCAATTTTTATATTATTCCAAAATACTGATAGAATGGATTCAAAAAATGTGACAGCCGTAAGACCGCAGCGACACGCAGGCTCGCGAAACATTAAATAGCGGTTGTGCCTTAATTCTTAAAACTTGCGCATTGCGCAAAACCTATTAGGATTTTAAGGTACAAGAGTAGCTATGGGTGAGGAATAGAGTAATGTGTGCAATAGAGCAAATAAATAATACTGCGAGGACGTGGCGCCGCAGTAGTATTATTTATGGTAAGCACCAATGCGACCGTAGGAAGTATTTGTGATTATGTACTATGTAACTAAATGGAACGACTGACGAACACCTTATTACCTGCCTTCCTGAATGTTGAAATTATTACTGCAGATGAATTAAAAGATGAATTGCGCGTTGGCTAAAAATACTGGTTTTGGGAATGAAGCGTCTATCCGATAGGTAGGTGCGAAATGGACATCACTAGTATT
This sequence comes from Lacinutrix algicola, assembly GCF_001418085.1. Taxonomy (GTDB): domain Bacteria; phylum Bacteroidota; class Bacteroidia; order Flavobacteriales; family Flavobacteriaceae; genus Lacinutrix; species Lacinutrix algicola. Next base: position 41,266 of record NZ_LIQH01000031.1, on the reverse strand, counting down.
GCGCGGAACTGGAAGCTTTTGCGATTGAGAGAATGAAGCTTTTCGCGAAATGAAGGAATGAGCATGTGCTGGAAGTGTGGAATTAAAAAATTAACAAACTTGTATGGTAAGTAGGTATTGTTAATAATATTTAAAATAGGTTAAGTCATCATTAATATCTAAAATGCTTATCCATGAATTTTAAATTAGATTATAATTGATATTTATATAATACTTAATTAATATTACCATAGCCTGAGAAATCAATTAAGTAAATAAATCCTCTTTCTTTTGATGAATCTGTCCAATTAGTAGCATACTGTTGCGCATTAGGATCATCCAATAAACGGTTTTCATCGGAGCGAACGGTCTCTTCATAAGTGTGCACATAAATAGCAGAAACAACAAATCCAGATAGCGAATTATATTGATTGATTTGCTGAACTAAACCTCTGGATAATTGCGCTACTTTTTGGTTATTTATATAAGCATACCAAAAAACATAATCCCCACGTTGTTCATCTCTTAAAACAATTGGATCACCAATATTTATAGCGTTTTTTATGGTGTTAAATGAATTACTGCCAAAATTTCCTGCACTCCAGTACATTGTGAATTTATCTATTCCTTCCTTCAGCATAATACCATAAGAATTTCTTATACTAACTTCATTATATTGATAAGCTTCTCCTTTATCTAAAGCTATTTCTCGATGATGCTTTATTACTAACAACCTTTTTTTAGCTCTTGTATAAGCAACATAATACAAGCGGCGTTCTTCTTCGATAAATTCCATTGTTTTATCGCCAGCGTTTATTGCTAGTTTAGCAACAGAAGGAGGTATTAAAACTGCGTCGAACTCAAGGCCTTTTACTTTATGCATTGTTGTGAGTACAATCTCTTGAGATTGCTGTTTCCCAATAATTTGTTCAATGTGGTTTTCGTAAATTTTACCAAATTGCCCATCATCTTTTGAACCTACTTCTAATATAAACTGAGCTAGATCCTCATAAGTAGCATCTTCTTCCCTGTCTCTATCAAATTCCATCACTAAACATAAAAAAACATTCATTAAGTAACTATCCCAATTTGCATGTTCTTTTTGCTTTTTATTTTTTAAAAGCTTGAGAGTTTCTATATAATTGGTTTGTAGCACAACTGAATTCTTTTCTTTTAACACATTTAAGAAATAATGAAATTCACGAGTTTTATTTAATGCTCCTTTAGCACCTTGTATACGTATCCTTACATTGGTTAAGTTCAGTTGTTTAATTTGATTGAAAGCTTTAAATACTTCGTCATTAGAACGGAACATGACTGCAATTTGTTTGTAGTAGTCATTCAAATTGTCTTTATAATCTAACAAATTAACTAATTTGTCGGTCCAATTTATTTGTTCTTGTGTTGTATTATAAAAGTTGCAATACTTAAGATTTGAATTTGGTATATTAAACGCAACTAATTTTGGCATTTCGAATTTAGATGCATTAAGATTCAATAATTTTTCTGCTTGTTCTAAAATATTAGGAAATGAACGGTAATTAATTGTTAAATGTAATTCACGTGGTTTATACAGTTCTTTAAACTCATTGTAAAGTGGTTTAGAATCCATAGTGTCACCAGTACTTAATCTGTCATAACCATAAATACTTTGATTTGGATCACCGATAACACATGATTTTGCATTTGATGGTTCTGAAATAAGCTTTAAAAGTTTTAATCTTTCGGAAGTTATATCCTGAAATTCATCCACAAAAATATAACGAATAGTTCCCATTCTTTCTCTTACCAATGGATCTCTATTCTCTAAAGCTTTAATAAATAAAGGAATCCACTCGCTAAAACTATCACCATCAATTCTAAGGCATTTTTTAGCATAGCTATGAAAAGTATGTACCTCAAGTCTTTTGGTTAGCTTGTAATACCCTAAGTCACGGAATAAGGAACTTAATCTTTCTTTTAATTCGATAACTACAGCACGGTTATAAGCTAGTACTAAAATGTTTTCTGGATTAATTCCTTCTTCTTGAATTAGTCTTGCAATTCTTAGTGTTAACGTATGCGTTTTACCACTACCTGGACCAGCAATTACTTGAAGATTTCTATTTAAAGCAGCTTTATATACTTTTTCTTGATCTGGATTTAATTTTTCTTTTTCTGCTTTAAGTGCTTCTTCTCTGAAAGCTCTAAGTTTTGAGTGATTATTTCCAAAATATTCTTCCAGGAGTTTAATTAAATCACTTTGATTAGCACATTTAAAATACCCTTTAATAAAGTTATCAAAATCTGATTCAGACCTGCCTGACAAGCATTCTAAAGCCAATAATCTAAGCTCCTTCATCTTGATCGTTTCTTCAAATTCTTTACGAATATTTGCGTCTTTAGAATTAGAATCAGAAGTATCAATTTCTTTTAGATCATGAATAAAAAGTTCAATACCCATAGGCACTAAATCACCACCACCTTTTAGGAAACCAAGCCCTTTTGAAATAAAGATTAGTTTTTGAAAATAATCTGCACCTTTTTCTTCTACACCAAGATGTATCATTAAATCTACGATATTAAAAACCTCGGTATTGTTTTTAAAATATTGAATAGAAACGTATTTAATAAGTTTAATTAATTCTGTTTTGAATTGTCTTAAATCATTTTCCCATTCTACAGAAGTTGTATAACCGTTATAAATAAGTTGAATTGTCTTTGCTTTATTATCATGTTTGTCTATTTCTATGATAGATTTATGTTGCGTTTTTGATAAAAAATTGATGGTTTTAAAAGAAAATTTAGCTCTTGTATTTTTAAAATCTGCAATTAAGGCTTTATTGATTTCTACTTTTGGGATTTCTATCTTGTTATTATTTGATTGTTTAATTTCTGACCAAAATATATTATCAATTGAAAAGTTATCCTGAATTATATCATTGATCAAAACATCAACCCGATTTCCCAAAAACTGAGTTTGATCGCCATGTTTAGAAAGTTGCATTAATTTTATCGATAAATCAAATAAAGCTTCAATTGTAGGAATTGAATTTTTATCATCCCATACCTCCAATTGAGCAGTTCTTAATTTTGTAGGTGTTAGTTTTATTTCTCTTTCAATGGTTAATAGTTTCGCCTTTTGCGCTTTAAAGAGTGTTTTGTATACTTTTTGATTGCTTTTTTCTTCTAAAGCTTGTTTCAGAAAGTTCATACTTACCATTACAGTTTTACAACTATTATCACCCTTTTCTTGATACTCTAATAAAGCAGCATGGATTTTTTTTAGTTGTTTTCTGTCTTCATTACTAGTAATCGATTTAAAATCTTCTTGATTTTCATGAATTGTGATAGGTAAATGTGTAGGTGTGTAAACCCCTAATTTAAATCTACCTAATTTTTCTAACCAATAAAGAATAACTCTAAAATATGTATCTTTATTAAAAACTTCTTCAAATTCCGGGAATTGTTCGAGTAAATCAAGAGGTAGTGGAAATGGGTTTTCTGTATCCGGAGCTAACGGTCGAAATTTTGATACATAACTTAATATTGTCTTTCTAATATTCTCAATTTCCTCCCAAGCTATTCTATTGCGGTGATTTCTATCTTTTAAGTCTTGAAAATCTCTATGCGTAAGTAAACATCTTGTACGTAAAGGATTTTCCTCAGAGTAACCAGCTTCTTTTAGCATATTTGGGTCTCGACCTGCACGACCTACTTCTTGTAAAAAATCTTCAAAGGTAGATGAAGGCCCTAAATGATATATAAAATGAATATTTTTAATATCCATCCCCATACCAAAAGCCTTTGTTGCTATTAGTATTACTATTTTACCGTTTTTGTAGTCTTCATATTTTTCTGCTCTATCTTGGCCATCTAGGCCTGCATGATAAAAATCTACTTTATTAGCATAGTCTGCTGTGTTTTTTTTTAGCTCTTTCTTTAATTCCTCTACTGCTTCTTCGGTTCCTTTTCTAGTTTGTACAAAAATTAGTACTCTACTCTTTTTTGGATCGAAATTATTAAGTTTAAGATCTGAGGCTACCGATAAAGTCATTTCTGATTTATCACCCACAACATTGAAGCTCATTTTTATGTGCTCTCTTATGGGATTGTAAACGTTATTTTTATCTAGTCGTTTAATCATTGAATATTTGATTAAAATCTTGGTAAATTTTTTCTGAAACCGTTGCTGAAAACAATAATAAAGGAATGTCTTGTTCCGAGGTAATTTTCATTCTTTGAACTACTTTAGCACAATTAAAATAATCTGGTCTAAATTCATGTCCCCATTGCGATACACAATGCGCCTCATCGAAAATGACATATTCCAATCCACCATCTGATTGCATTCTTACTTCTAATGCATTTAAAAATGATCGACTTCTAAACCGTTCTGGTGTTACAAACAAGAGTGCTATTTCACCTCCAGCCATCGCTCTATATATTATTTGGGTATCTGTACTACGATCCGAGTTTAGATATTCAACACTACCATAAAACCCATTTTGCCATAGTTTATCTACTTGATCTTCCATTAATGCTTTAAGTGGCGTTACGACGATGCTTAGCCTATTTGTAAACGAACTTTTAAATAATGCAGGTGCTTGAAATAATAACGATTTACCTCCTCCTGTAGGAAGTGTTACTAACACATCTGTTTTACCAGGAATGATTAAATCAAGATATGGTTCTTGATAATCATACCATTTTCCTCCATTTAAAAAGACATTACTTAAAATAGTTTTTATTTCTTCAATAGAAAAAGGTAAATCATCTAAAGGTCTAACCCCTGGTATACATAAGTCTGCTAATTTTAAATCTACCTCATAAGCTTCTTTGCTATGCCAAACGTTTAATGACCTGCTTTTAATATTCCATAATCTCCCTAAGTTAGGGAAATCTGCAATTCTAGAATCTAAAAGCCAAAATTTATGTTCTGAATTATAGTTGTTAATTATGTTTCTATAATTTGAAATCTGAGGCTTGAGTAATTTTAATAAAAAGAAAGTATCTTTTAGTAAAGGTTTTTTAGGAGTATTAAAATCTTCATTTTCTAATATTACATCCTTGTTATCTGTGTTTGGTTGATTTTGTTGTGTCTGCGCTAAATTTTTAAAATAGGATGTTTCTTGAGCTATATAATAGTTGCCAGCAAGATTAAAACTATCCATAATGATATTTAAAGCTCCTAAATAATTATTAATTAATATTTTATTTAAGTTTGAAACATGTTCAATAATAATTTTATTTTGAGTTCTATTATTATGAATAAACTCTAGTCTCCTTGCTATACCAACTCTATTGTCTGGAACGAAGAATCCTAGTTTCTTAAAATAGTTTTCTAGTACTTCAATTTCATCTTGCCTTTCAACTAATAAAATAGAAGGTATCTTATTTGATGAAATTTGATTAATGAGTTCTTTTTGATATACCCAATAACGTGATCTATAGATAGATTCTGGATTAAATCTAAGTGCATCATTTGAATAAGAGGCTGCCGCATTTATTTTAGTAAAATAAGTATGATCTTTAGATTCTTCATCTAAATAGATGTTAATTACCTTATTAGGAGACATTTTATTAATTAGTTCTTCCCAGTTGTAATTACCCCACACACTATATTTTGCATATTTATATTTTTCAATCCAAAAATTAGTTAGAAGTGGAGGACAATCAATATTTAGTGTGATGCACTCCTGCTTAGAGAGTTGCACATAACTTTGACCACCTGAGAATTTCATCCATAAATGGTTTATATTATTAGATGCTATTGTAAGCTCTTGTAAATCGAGTTCTTTTAATTTTATTTTTTTTGAAGTTGCAAGAAAATCAGGTTGCAGTACTATTATTTGTATTTCTTTATTTTTATTTAAATCTTCGAAACGATTTAGTAAATCCATGATTGAAATAAACAATACTTTATAATTTTCAAATATCTTATTGTTCTCACTTTTAAGAATAACTGAAATGTCATTTATTTCTGTAGTAATTTTATTTTGTACGTAAGGAGCTAAGTTTCCAAAAACAGGATTAAGGTTGTTTTTTTTAGCATAATATAAGTAACTTTTAATCACATTTTTAAGCCAACTATTAAGTCTAATATTCTCTAGTTTATCTTCATCAATAACCTCATATTGATATTCGGTTTCCGATTCACTTAAGAATTGTATATTTAGTGCTTTACTAAGTTCTAAACGCAGGCCTTCATCCCCTATAATTAGTGTTTTTACTTTCTGAGATGTATTTAATGTCTCTTTTAATTTTTTTAAAATTGGATGTTGTTTAGCTTGCGGTCTAAAGAAAGATTCAGCTTCCTTTTTCAGACTAGTTAAGTCTAGAAGTTTTATTGGGCTTAGCGCTTTATACTTCTCTATTTTATTAGTAAGATCTTTTGGCAAATATTCAAATAGATAAATTAAATCTTCCTTTGGAGTTTTAATGATTCTAAGTATTTGATTCAAAAACAAATTTAAGGTTAATTGCGCATCCATTTTAGCAGTGTGGGATGTTGCTAACGCATAGTTATTAAACTCGGGACTTAATAAGGATTCTATTTGAATGGTATCCCAAATGCTATTCGTATTTACTTCTATATTATGATTTTTTAAAATTGGTAAATCAAAACTTATAATGTTGTGCCCAATAATTAAATTTTCGTTTTTCGAAATTTTATTTTTAAAAATATTTATACCATCAGGAATGGAATTATGATCTTTATAAAACTTCCATTCATCACCTTCATTCCAAGCTATTTCAAATATGCTTTCTGTATCAGACTCTATATCGAAACTTAAAGGATTGAAGATTAATGGGATTTGTTGTTTTAGGATACGGTTTATACGTGCTCTGTGTTCCCTTTTATTAATTTCTTTAATTTGAGTAATTAGAAGTTTTAATTCGTTATCACTAATTAAATTGATTGCTCTTTCTTGAGTTTTAATATCTAGACTTTCAAAATTATTGATTGCAATTTCTTTAGGGAATTGTGCTTGGTCATCTTGAAGCCAAAATTCAAAAGCCAACTCAGGAGCTAAACTATTTTTTAGTTGGATTATGTAACTATCCTTATTTATACAATTTGAAACCTCAACAAGTTGTTCTAAAATATTAAAAACTTTTATAGAATCTGTAACCAATTCATTTTGAAAGTAGGAGTCCATAGCTAAAGAGATTTCTTCGACATGTGTCTCTAATAGCTTATCATAAAAGGATAATTGAAATTTTTCTGAATTTTCATATGCTTTTAATTCTAAATTAATAAGCGCATCAATAAGATGATTTTCCCAAAAATTATTATTTATTTTTTGGTCAAACCACAACTCCAAATACATGTGAATGTGCTCTGTATGTTTGACGCTACTTAAAACTAAGTACTCTAGGTTAAGTACACGCCATTTATTAATAAACGTTAAAAAATTTGTTTCGTTTGCGTAATAAAAATCACTAGTAACATCTTTTTGAAATTGAAGATCTAATAGTTGCTCATAGTCATTACTATTGACTTTGTATGTGTGAATTACAGCTAACTCTTCGGTTGTTAATTCTGTTTTATTTAGAGCTTTTATAAATTCACTTTTTAGAATAAAAATAATCTGATTATTATCTGGATCTATGGGTGCTTGAATGCATTTTATGGTTTTTCTGTAGATAGATAATTTAAGCGCTACAAGGTCAAAATTATTAAAGCGACTTAAGAATTGGACATTTCTCTGAATATGTAAAGGTTGGTTAAAATTAACCCAATCTGTAAATCTTTTTATAGGTGTTGTAATTATTGAGCCAGAGAAATAATTGTTACTTATTTTACATTTTTCACCTTTAATGGAAACTATAACTAATTGTCCATTTTCTAAAGTATTGCAGTCTTCATGAATTTTATAATCGTTTTCAGAATTTTCTCTAAGCGTATTCTCACTAATATTCTCTAAATCATCAATAACTTTAAGGTAAGCATGAGATTCGTCGGGAGCTACATATTTTACATAAGCTAACTTATGGTCATTAGCGTCTTTATTATTGGGCTTAATTATTTCAAGCTGCTTAAAAGTATCTAATTTTAATTCTAAATCTTCTTTGGGTGTTTTAACAATTACACTATTTTTTTTAGACTTATAGTCTTCTATGCCAGTAACTTTGCTTACTATATTAATCCAATCATTTGGAATCGATTTTACAAACCTAATATCCGCCTCAATATCATGCTCTTTTAGAATTTTTTTAAGCTGATTTGGTGCTATTTTATAATGTTTGTAAAATTTGGGTAAGCTCATGTAATTATAGTTTATATTTTGCTTATTCTTTCAATAATCCCATTATTGAATACAATCTTAAAAACTGTTCCCAAATCACTTTATCTATTTCTTTTAATTCAGAAGCAACAAGATTTGACTTTACATCAAAATCCTTAAAACGAACGAATACTCTAGATTTAAATAGTTCATTAGCTTCCGTTATATCCGATTTCATGTATACATTAGGACCAGGATTGACTGATTCATATTCTTGAAGCAGCGTGCTAACATCTAAAAGTTTCAAAACAGATTCCTCATCAAAATTATATTTAATGAATTCATCTTGATGCGTCGCAAATAGATATCCTATTTCAGAATTTATATTTATGCTACTACTATTTCCTAAAAACCATAATAGACGTTCTATGGAGTTTTTTGACTTTATTAAACCTTTATTTAGTTTTTGAGACATTGGAAAACCGTTTAACCCAAGAATTGCTTTCCTAAACCTTAACTCATCAGAATATAAATTATCACTTCTCGAATTATCATCTTCACTTTCAAATAAAATAACATCAGACCAACTTAAAGACCACGGAACTATATTAGGTGTTTCTGAAATGGCATTTCTAATTACTATATCTTCATAAAAACGCATGTGCTTATCTGAAGCATGATATGTATATCCATCTAAATAAATAGCTACTTCTTTAAAAGCTAATAAATCATCAATATCTGTAATTACTTGACCATCCTTTTCAAGCTCAATGCACTTTATCAGAAAATCTGTTCTAGTGCTTACTGAAACGCCATCTTTTTCGCCCAAATTTATTTGTCCCCTGATAGCGTAAGTAACAAAACCTCCTTCAATGGGCAATTTTAAACGATACGTTTGAATACCATTTTCTTTAACCTTTGTGAAAACAATATTTTTATCTGTGTTTTTTTTGGTATATTTTTCTAAAGCATAACTGAATTTTTCTTCTAATTCGCTTTCCTCAATCATTCCTGTTTTGGTAAGTGATGATATTCCTTGATTTATAGGTTCCCAATCTTTAGATTGCTCTACAATACTTTTAAAAATAATTTCAGCTCTTTCTCTGCTTAAATCTTCTCTTATATATTGATTAGAATAGGTTAGTATACATCTATAGCAGCCATCTTTACCTTTTGTTTTACAAGAACAGTCCTTAATAGCTTTGTACGCTTCTTTTAATAAATCTGTAAACTCTTTTGGGTCAAATAATTTCTGTAAATAGCCTGTACCTCCAGGAATTGTATCGTAGGCTATTAGATACCTATCAAATCTTTGGTTTGCTTCATTATATTCCGAATAAAAATCGAATGCTACATGATCTGGATTCCCTTTATAATATTTCTTTAATCCTAATTGCAAACCAGCTTTAAACATTTGCTGTGTTGCCTCATTTAAAAACTCCTGTACAGGTAATAATATCTTTATCGCCTCTGTTTTAATACTTCTATATAAAAATACCTCTTCAAAAATATCATTAGTAATATTATTGTAATCTTCTTCTCTATGTTTACAAAACCCATAATGAAACTTTTTATCTCCATTACTATTTAAAACCAAATTAGGTTTTGATGTTGATTTCCCACAGTGCTTGCATGTTACAAATCCATGACGAGCAACATTTTCATTCTGATTAATAGTTATATGACTAGCATTTAAAGTGCCAGAACCTAAATTCACTTTTGTTAATTCCACTTCTTTTACATATTCAATACCAAATGGAATTTTAATCATACCCCAAGTTCCTTCTATGGTTTTAGGATTAAACTTAAAGTGTGTAGATACTGTATAATGTTGCTGTTCTCTCTCGTCTTTAGAATCGTTTAATGTTGCTTTATTTCTGGAATTTACAGATTTTACAGTCTGTAATCTTGCAAATTTATGTGTGTTAGATGCTGAATTCCAAGATTCATGACCACACTTTGGGCACATTCCTTTTTCGGCTTTTAAAGCATCTTCAATATGATCGCAATTAGAACAAAATCTCATTGTAACTAAACTAGATTTTTCACCACTCCAATCGTAGGTGTTCAAACCTGAAATTTCTAATCTGTTACCTTGACTATAAAAATAATTATCTGGCGCAAATTCTTTAAGAGCGGAAGCAGAAGAGCGCACTATTTCAAATGATTTATTTTCAGGTTCTTGTTCAGCTCCTTCAGGTTTAAAGCCATATACGTGTGCGTTTAATGTTACACCTGTTTCTGGAAAAGCATAATTAGGTAAAACACCCACATTGGTAAGATGCTCAATAACCTGTCTTTTTTCAATAGATTTCTTTAATTGCCAAAGCGCTCTTTTTTCTCTTGTTAGTTCTTTATGCTCTTCATCATTTTCTCCTAATTCTTTTTCTTTTATATAATTATCAATATCTGACACTTTTTGAATGATAAAAAAGATTTCTTTTTTTAGATCTTCAAAAACTCTAACCAATTTATTCTGAAATACACCTTGCTGAAGTGCTATTTTGATATCATCAATGATGGCCATATCAATTTGTCCTTCGTAAGTACCTTTAAAAGCATCTATTAATTGTTTCTGATTGTCTAAAACAAAGCCTAATAATTGATTTATAAAGAACCCATTACTGCTTAATTTATTAGCTTCAAGTAGACCTAATTTACTTATTAAACCTGGTATTTGATGTCTTTCTGGATCCTCCTTCGTCCAACTATCAAAACAATACGCTGTAAAATGTCTAAATAGAATATCTTTAGCATTTAAGAAACAACCTGGTGTATTAATATCACCCTCCATCATTTCGTTAGGCTCTTCATAGTAATACAAATCATGTGCTTTATTTTGAGCAAAATTTGTAATTAATGCTGTTCCTGAAGAACGTCCTGCACGTCCTATTCTTTGCAGAAAATTAGATGGTAAAGGAGGAATACTTGTGTTGATTGCTGCATTTAACGAACCAACATCTATACCCATTTCTAAAGTTGAAGTCGCTACTAATGTATTTAATGAATTGTATTTTGGTCTTTCTTTAAAGTCATATTCTGTTTGCTCCCTAACTTTTCTATCTAGAACACCAGTGTGCTCTGATGCATATATTCTTGGAGAATGCTCTCTATTGTATATAAGGTTATAATAATTAAAAGTATTGTTATTTGATTTCACGTACTTTCCAGAACATCTATAATTTATACATGCTGTTCCCTCCATTAAACTATCTGCTGTCGTTACATTTAATGTAGATGTGCACTCACTACAGCTAAAGCTAGCTACCTTGTTGCTTATGATAATTTCTTTGGGATCAATAGCAAAATTTTCTCCATCTTTTGCTGTTTCACTATTTAGGATTTCTACTTCCGATAAATACTCAAATAACTTTTGATAAAACTCATTAATTACAGCTGTATTATCTGGTACAAATTGAAATGATTTTTTAAAATAAGCATGGAACCAATTTGTCGTTTTCGCGTGTGTACTATCAATAACACCTCTATTATCTGGGTAATTAACCACCAATTTTGGAATACGTGTTCTAGGATGATAGCGTCTACTTAAATAATGCCTTCCATCACGCATCCAATTTAAATCCCATATTTTAAGATCCTTTGTTCTAAATTTCACCAAATAATCGTGATTTACAGCACCTCTAATTCGCATGCGATGCAAACAACCATTTATGAATTTCAAAAAATCATCTTGCTCAATACGCTCTAGCATATTATCATTTAACCATGATTGTATTTTCGAAAATACAAGCTCAAATTTTTCTTGATTAAAACTAGTAGCTGACGAACTCGTTTTTTCTAATGTTCTACCAATACCTGCATTATAACCAAACTCTGAAATTATTTCCCAAAACACGCGTGTATCGAACTCTTTTTCAAATGTTTTAGAAAACGAGTTGGTCGATAGATTTCTAAAATCTTCCACTCTTGCTTCTCCTGTTCTATCTGATGGGAAAAATCTATAGAAATATGCTTCTAAATGTTTTTTTTCTGTTGGATCTGCATGTGTTTTCCAATACGCAATAAATTTATCTTTTAGTGTAATTAAATCTATTGGTTGATTAATAGTATTAATCACTTTTTGCAAGGAAGCTCTAAACGTAAATCTATAATTTCTAGACTCTATAAATCCAGCTTGATGTGCAGCATCTTGAACACCATTAGTAAAGGCCAATACTTTTCTATATTTCTCACCACGTTCATCTAAATTAGATGCTAATATTTGGCTGGTAGTAATTGAGTTTAAAGTCGCTATACGCGTACCAATAATACTCATATCATTATTTGCATTACATTCTGGACACGTATGTAAGCCTTTATTTTCTCTAACTTTTCTATAAGCTAATAAATTAATTCTTCTCTCTGAAGGTGTATCATGAAACTTTAAATCCACCTCTTGCACATATGGTGTAATAGCAGCAGTAGGTTCATATTCTTCAATTTTATAATGTGCTGGTGTATTATAATTTACAAAATAGATGTTTTTATGATTATCAAAATATTGTGTGTATACTTCTAATGGGTCAATCTCAAATTGGTTTCTGTTATCTTGCTTATTAGCTAACCAACCACTTGCTCCACATTCTCTACAAAAATAAGGAGGTAAAGCAACGGATTCATTTCTACCTCCAATTTTATCACGCCAAGTAAATTTTGGTTGTTCTGAAAAAACTCTTAATACACCACTTAATTCTCGAATCCATATTTGAATTTGAAGGAATAAAAATGGAAAACGTTCTTTTTCATCTGCTTTTGCTTCGGCTATTAATGCTAAAATAGAGGTGATGACCTCTTCTTTTGGATAATGGCCATACTCATCATCATACTCAATGATAGCATTGAAATTAGCATTTATTTTATTTAGTCTATCAATTAACTGATTTATAGAAACGATTCCTTCACTACAAAGCGAACTGATGTCTTTCACTATCTTCAATTTCTTTAGTTCAACAGCTAATTTGAATGCAGAAATTGTTTCTGGGATTTGCCATAATTTTTTTTGACGATCGATATAATTATGATACTCTTCGTCTAATTTTAATCTACTTTGTTGTAGACCTACTAACCTTGGTAAAAAGGCATCTAGTTTATCATCAGGAATGGTATAGAATTCTTCAGAAGATAAACGGTGTTCAATAATTACAGATTCAGGAGGAAAAGTTTCTCCAAAAACATCCGAAGCATATTGAGTCAATAATTTTACTGAATCTTCTCCCTTTCCGATGGTTGCTGATGTCCCAACAGGACATAAATAATTTTTAGGAATGGCTAACTTTAATTTTAATCTACGAATTAAATTAGCAACATCCGTTCCTTGAGCCCCATCATAGGTGTGCAATTCATCCAATACTAAAAACCTTAGTAACTCTGGATTTTCAAAATTATGAGACCACAGTTTATTGTAGTTATGGCGCATTAAACCATAATCTAACATTTTGAAGTTGGTTAACAGAATGTCTGGAGGATTACTAATAATATGATCTCTATTTTCAATCACATGGTTTTTTCCCATGGTTGTTGGAAACTTATTTTTATTTTTTCCTTCGCCAATAAATAAACCAGCTGTAAGTTTTCCTTTTAGCTTATCATCATTAAAAATGGCTTCTGCTAAACGTTTTGCCTGGTCGGTAGCTAAGGCATTCATTGGATATAAAATAATAACTTTTATACCACTTTCTTTTCTATGTTTATAGCAATAATCTAAAATAGGATACAAAAAAGATTCTGTTTTACCGGAACCTGTACCTGTGGTTAATAAGGTAGGTTCTGGTTTATGATCCTCGTTGGTATGTAAACGTTTAAAAGCTTCAAACTGATGTTTATAAGGCGGAAAATTTGGTTTAATTTCAAGAGGTAGCTCTTCATCATCTGTGTAGGTTACAAATGGCAATTTAAGCGAGACATAAGGTCCTTTAAATATTCCTTCGCTTGGATGTTCTATAAACTTATAGAAAGCTTCAGACACCACTTTTTCCTTAAAGCTAAACGTTGCTTTTAGATATTCAATAATCGATTGCTTTACTTCGTAAGCTTGTTGTAATGGTAGCATATTCTTTTTTTATTATTCTATATCTAAATAGACAATGTATTCGTTGGCAATGGGCTGGTATTTAGTATTCGTATAAAAGTCTTTAATGGGAATTATGGTTTTTCCATTTTTAACTAACCAAATTTCATAATCTCCTTGATTTTCTTTACCAAAGTTGAATTCATCTTTGGATAAGTAAAACATTCCTGTATTAAATGTTTTCACTTCTATAAATTTAATATTTCCTTTTTCATCGGTAAACCTAATATCATAGTGAAGCCCTTCATTATCATCTGAAACTTTATAGATGTTAGAATAGTTATTATCTTTTAAATACTTCATTACACAATCTTCAGATGCATTACCAATTTGTTTTAATTTTCCTTTATTTTCCTTTCCAGGTAAAAATGGTTTTCTATTTCCTGCTCTTTTGAACTGATTGGTCTTTAGTTTTAATTTTTCACTCGAAACGACTTCTAACTCATTTGTTGGCAATTGATTTTTGTGGTCGTTATTATTCGTTTCATTATTTTCAATAGCCTTTAATTGTAATTCTAGAATAGATTTTAAATCAACTAATACATTTTTAAAATGTAATACACTTTTCAACTCAATATCTTGATTTATTAATTCCAATTCTGAATCAGTAAAACTTAACCTATTTGATACTAACATCTCATAAAAGTCTATTGTGTCTTCGAGTTTTAAATCTCCATATATACTTTTAATGTAATTATTAAAAATGTCATTTACATCAATTTTAAATTCATGTTTATTTTCTTCTGATATTTCTTTCGTAAAATATTCGTACTCTTCAAGTTGGTTTATTTTCGTTAAAAAACTTTTCTTATCCTCTAAACTAGATGTATTTAATTTATTCCAAATTGCAGATTTAACCCTTGATTTATTGCTTAAAATCACATCTCTAACAGACTTAAAGTGGTGTCTTTGGTATGATGTTTTATATGGATATGTATTAGAAAAATCCTTTAGATTAATGCTTAATTCATTAAATAGATTTTTTAATTTTTTAATTTGATTAGTACCCGATATATCTTCATAATCTAATTTAGCTACATCAAAGCTAACTTTTAATTTTTCTAATACTAATACATTTAAGGCTATATCGTCCAGTCCTTCGTCATACTCAATAGTTTTTAATGTAAATATTGCTTTCCAAAAAGCTTGTTTATAATCTGCTAATCCTAATAATTCATTGGCCTCTTTTAAAGTGTCTTCACTAAAATCTCTAATAATATCACTCTTAACAACTTCTATATTACTTCTAATAATATTTCTAAATTCAGTCTTGTCACTTTTAACATCAAATGATAAAGCTAGAATTTCAGCTATGTTATCTGTAAAATCAGAATTATTTATTAGGTTGTTTAATTCATCAAATGAGTTTACCTTCATGTAATAGGTGTGTTCCTCAACATGAATATACTCGTAAGTGGATGTTTGATACTCTTTTTCATTCACCTTATAATCCAATTTTGGACATAAGACCAATTTAATCTTATTACAAATAGATGCTTGTATTTGTTGCGATTTTAAATCATCGTAATCATGGATTCTTTGTGCAAGGATGTATGGTTTTAATTTTGTGAGATGCTCATTAAACTGACTTGTAAGCTTTTCTAAAATTTGATAAGACTCTAATTCAATTTTTATGTCGTTTAAGTCGTTGATACCAAAAAACTTTATAGCCTCAACGCCTCCAGAACGTGCTGGAAAATTAAAAATAGGAAAGTCTTTTTTTAGTTTTTTGGGTAGTTTAATTTTTTCGCTAAAATATACTTGTTCTTGATTGTAGCTATTTAATTTTTCTCCATCATCTGCAAATAATTGCACTGGCGAATGTATGATTGTTTTATTTTCTTTGTAATGACTTAATGCTTTTTTGTAAAAAGTTACAGATTTTGAGCCATCAGGATATTTTACACCTAGTTTATTTATAATGTCTGCTACTTTTACTATTGGTAAATCATTAAAATTATCTTTAGCACCTAATGCTACTAAAATTTCTTGAATAACACTTTTTGATAGATTGTTTTCTGAAAAAAGCGGATGCCTATAATTAATTTCAAAATCATTAACCCAATTATATTTTTCATCAATTAATAAATTACTGAACTTAATTTTATAATGTTTTCCTATTAAATATTTAATAAAAGACGTTTTTTCTCTGTAGAAATATTTAGTTCTGTATAAATATTCGACTTTATCTTTATTAGAATCGTTATATAGCTGACCTTTTAATTTGCTGTCAAAATATATCCAAAGAATAAAATTTTCTAATGAGATATTATTTAAGATATCATTGAAGCCTTCAATGTTTATAATATTTAGAGTATAACGCGTATATGAATCTTTATGAATGGATCTAAAATAATTATCTGCGCCGTAATTATTAAATTCTTTGTATTCATATTTAGCATGTTCATTTACTTTTAGCCATAAAAGATAGTCTTGAACCTTGTATAGTTCGTCAATAGAATCTAAATTAATCCCTAACTCTTTTGTATTTGCTATATAGTCTTTCTCTGTATAGATGCCCTCAAATATTATTTGGTTTGCATGCCCATTTGGATAGGTGCTGGAAAGTATGGTATTTGAACTTACCACAACGTCACCATTTAAAGCTATGGTTGGTATATCAATAGGTAATGGTGTTTTTATCGCTTCTTGGTTAATAAACTCAAAGTTGTGAAATAAGCAGCTATTCATTTCCTGAATTACTTCAACTTTGTTTACATCAGGTTTCTTTATTTCAATTTTGGTTTCACTAATAATTTTTCTTGCAAGTGTAGCTGGTTCAAAACTATGAATGTTGCATAAACCTTGTAATTTATCGGTTACAAAACGACCTCTGTTTTTATCTCTTTCAGTATTATAACCAAGTAACTCACTTAAACTAAAATATAATTTACGGTTTATAAACTTTATTTTGGTAAAGCCTGGTGTTTTAAGTGTACTATCTTTAGTTTCTGGTGTGTAGACATATTCATCTCCCAAAATTGGGTTTTCTTCCCTATCGATTAACAGATTTAATTTGTTTTTATGGTTTTTTTTAAGTTCAAAACTCTTCTTTACGATTTCATGAACAAATAAAGCGCGTTGTTCTATAGTTAATGGTAAAGCTGTTATGTTATTAAGTACCGTTACTACATCTTTGATATTTTCAAAACTGCTATAGATTTCAGCAAAAAATGAATAACTAGTAAGATTAATGTTTTCTGTAGGTTGTAAGTGAAACCCTAAAATTTCTGTAGCTTTTATTTTTTGCAACATCTTAGCAAAACTATCTCCATAATACACCACTTGGTTTAGCTTACTATAGGTGTTATTTACACAAGGGAAAATTTCCTCTTTTTTAAAAGCTGCGTCTATTAAATTGTAATAGCCCAAATTATTTAAAGTATCTGCTTTGTAACTATGATGCAAGATTTGTAAAGGCTTATAACTTACCTTTTCTTGGGTGAAATATTTAGCTACTTTAATAGTAAACTGTACTGTTTTTTTAAGGATAATTCTGTTTTTATCAGATTGCACGAGTTGGTTTCTAGTGGAATCTAAATCAAACGTAGCATGTAAAATATAAGGTTGCCCTAGATAGATATTAGTTGGAAAAAAGGAATATAATTTACCTGTTGGTTTAGCCATGTTTTCTTCTATAGCTATTTTAATTTGATAGAATTCTTCTTCTATCTTATCACTTTTCAAGACTTCGCCTAGAGACTCTTCTTCTTTAAAAATGTGCCAAGTGTTTCCATTGTAGGTTATTTTCTCTGTAGGTGCAAAATCATCACTATTGCTATTAATAGGCTCTTTATGGGTTTCTATGGACTTTACACACTCATCAAATCCTTCAAAATTAATGAGCTGTAAACTTTTTAAGAAAAATAAGGTTTCTGGAGTAATGCTTTTTACTTGCTTTATAATGCTATTTAAAAATGATGGCAAATAGGTAATAACAATACTCGTTACATAGTTGCCGGTTTCTATAGATTCTACTTTAGGGATGCCTAAAAAAGGAACTGGAATAGCAGTTTCAATTAAACCTTCTTCTCTTAATATAGCATTACGCTTATCCTCATTAAAGTGTGTATAGAAAAAATCTTTTCTGCTTTCTTGATTATAAATTAATGATAAGTTATTACTTTGAATCTCTATTTGAGTGCTCCAATTAATAATAGAGCGAAAACCCAATCCTTTATTACCTATGAAATCTTTTTTTGAAATTTTAGAAGACCTAAAAGGCATAAACAACGATTTATAGCCTTTTTCTGAAAATGGAGTACCGTTATTACTAACTGTTATGGTATTTGTTTCTTTATCTAATTTAATTAAAACTTCTGTACTGCCTTCGTCATCACAATTTTGAAGCAACTCTAAAATTTGGCGACCATTATAACCTTTAGTGATTTCGTTTTCTTCGTTATATTCTTTTAGCAAATAATCGAAGTCTTTTAAGTAGCCTATTTTTTTCTCTATTTGTTTTTTTACGAAGATCTCCATTAATTACTTTTTGTCTTAAAAATGATAGTTTATTATTCACCCACCTTATTTACCCACTTATTATATCTATAAGCACTTAAAACATTAACTTTAGTAACATTTAATTCACCCACTCTAGGTATTATAAAATGTATTACCCAATTACCTCCTTTAGTACCAACTCTATAAAAATCCTTTATCTTTTAAATAAGCAAAATTATTATCCAATGCTGCTATGTTTTAATGTTTTCAGCTGTTATCATTACTTTTTAATAGTATAATCTTATAATGAATAATCCTTTTAGTTATTCTTCCTCTTCATTGTTATTTAAAGCCTGAAACTTTTCTAAATCTTCTTCTAAAAGTTTTTCTAACTTTCTTTTTATATGTGGATAAAGGTTTGGTGGTTCACTAAGTTGGAATTTTTCGTCTCGATTTATAATACCATGAAAAACACATCGTATTTCTAATCCTTCTTCAAGTATTTCCACACTATCTTCCGGAATGGAATTAGGGTTAGAAACAATTGACTCTCTTATTGAAACTTTTATCTTATTTGTATAGCGAAATTGAGTTTCAAACTCAGAAAACAACTTTACCAAGTTTTTTAAGTGTTCTGCTTTTTGATACTCTGCATCGTATGTAACCTCAAATATTTTATCTTCCATCTCTATTGTTTTTTATTAAATACCTCCTCAAAATACGCCCAAGCCACTTTATAATCTTCTACACGATCACATTTATCAAAAGGTGCGTGGTAAGTAATTACTTTACCTTTGTATAACTCACTTTTTTCTATGGTATGCTCGTAGGAATCTCCTGCTTTTAGGTCTTTAATAGTATTCCAAACAGGTCTATCTACACCAACGCCTGTTAAACCTTTAGAGCAGGTAAACACAATATTACCAGTAGTATCATACCAAGTATCGTCTTCGTTTTGTTGTAATACTGGGAACTGTACATTGTACATAAATATTAACTCTTCTAGAGTTAAATTTAAAGCCATAGACGTAATAACGTCAATTTCAACCAAGGCTTGTCTGCGCTCGAAGAGATTCCGAAAAGGTATATCCCACATCCATTTTTGAGTTAAAGAACCAAATGGTTTTAAGCGAACATCGTTTACACTCCATTCAATTAGTTTAAAGCTACTATTCCAGTTACTTTCCCAAAGATTTGAATAATATGTATTTACGACATTTAGTAGTAGTGTCCTAAGGAGCAATTGCTCTTTGAATTCATATGGGATCTCAAATGGAAAAGTAACTGCTGTAGCCTTGTGAATTCTTGGGTTTCCAGTCGTTTTAATAAAAAAATCATATGGTAATGATGAAAACACACCTGATAAAAGAAGGTTTAATTCTTCAGTTTCAAAATTAAAGGAAGTAATAGAATCAATGTGAGTAGTATGAGGCATAGATATTGCAGATTGCAAAGTTCTTTCTCCCATTTGATTTATTCTTCCACTTGTTAAAACTTTATACGAATCTAACCATTCAATTCTTCCTTCTGAATTATAATATTTAATAAAATTGACACTCGGTATATAATTAGTTCTTGGTAAATATTCGGCGTTAATTAAAGTTAAATCAACTACATCGTAATTGGATTTTTCTTTACAGACCTCCCTAGGTGTTTTATATATTGGATTTCCTGTAAAAAATATTGGCCCACTGTAGACAAGCTCATGTTCTGAAAGATTAGGGAATCTGGTTTCTCGTTGCAATATATTTTTTTGCTGAGACTGGTTCTCATCTAACCCTGTAGAAATCTCAACTGCATAATCCCCAATTACTGTTGGTACATTATTAAATTTTTTGATAACACTTAAAAGCTCTCGACTATGTATAGAAGTTAACTTTGTTGATTGAAAGTTTTTGTTACTCTCAAATACTTCTGAAAGAACAAGAAGTTCATCATTAGAATATTTTAATATTCTATTTAAATGGGGAGTATCATTCCACACAAATTTACCCTCAGAGTTTTTAACCTTAATACCTCCACAAACACCTATGCCATTGTGAATAAAACTTCCATCTATTGTTCTTGGATGAAAGAGATTATTGATACTGTAAAATTCAGGATTTGGTTTATTTCTTCCATAAATATTTATGCTAAACTTAAATCTATGTCCAACACCAGAAAATAACATATATTGATTTTGGAATTGAAAGTGGTAATTTAATCGACTATAAATCTCTTCTCTTAAACTCTGACCTTTACTATCATCGTAAACACTTTCTGGGTGCAATATTCCTAGTTTTCCTAATTCCGAAAGTAATGAAAAACTGTTTTCTAAGACACATTTATATAAATTAGTTTGTTGTCCCAATAATTTCGGGTAATTCTGAGAACTATTCATAAAAGTCGTAGACGACTCTATTAAAATTTGTTCTTCAGTAAATGCTTCTTTTTGTCTCTGCAAAAGTAAAAACTGGATCTGAATCTCTTTTGATTTTGATGCTGAAATTTTTCTTATCTCTATTTCAGGATAAACCTCACTCATTAACCCCTTTTCATCAAATGCTATTTTTAACCAAGGAGGATTCCCTGCTATCACATCAAAACCTCCACGCTCTTTAAACACTTCTATAAACTCTAATTGATTATGAAAAAACTTGTATTCATCAGCTATTTGGTTTACAATTTTACTACGCTCGTTTTTAAATAAGGAGTCTGGGTTACTTTGTAAAGCTTCTCCTAATTTTTTCAGGGTTGCTGTTTTATCTTTACGGTAACTTTTTAGAGTGTATTGGTTTGCAGGTTCTTCAAACAAACTTGCTTGTTTTAATGTTTGCTTTGGTGCGAGTTCTTCTTCAATCTCTACCTCAGCTTCTTCTAATAAACTTAAATCTATGTTTATTATTTTTTCTATGTCATCATACCATTGTTGGCGTGTTGGTAGTTCTGCAGCATCACGCATGTCCCAAAACCATAAGGCACACCAATAGTCCATTATTAATTTTAGTTTGTAATATGGTGCGTTTGTATTGTTACGTTGTGCTGCTAATTGTTCTTTTTCGTCGTAGCTACGTAAACCAAATTGGCCTTGTTCTTCATCTTCATAAGCACCAAAAAAGCCTCCTTTCATTTTTGTTTGCGCATTTATACTTGCTTGAAACTTATAGTGTTCTTCTAATAATAAGTCTATGGCTTTAGAGAGTTTTTGTAAACGGTTATACTCATCGCCATTTATAGGTGCACAAAAATCGCTTTTCCAATTTCTTATATGTGTTGCTTCGGTATCAAACTCATTTTTCAATAATTTTATACCAGCAGAAGGTACCATGTTTTTATCTGGCAGTAAGAAATGATAGATTTCATCGTCCTTACGTTGTAAAGCATCATTAGGTTTAAAATGCAGGTGTTTTGGTGCTTTGTCCCACCATTCTTTTTTAATAGGTTTATTACGTTGTGCTGTGGTTCCTGTTTTTGGGAATTCTACAATAATAGATTTCTTTTTATAAACTTTTAACCAAGCACCAACTACTGCATTACCAACCCCTAAACGGTAGCCAAAAAACGGTGTTTCCATATCTTTATGGATCACGTTTAGCCATAATGAGAGTTTACCCAACTCAATAGCTGTTGGATTTAAATCGACTCCATAGGTGTTATTGGTAGCGATGTAGGCTTTTACTTTTTGTAATTCTTCTCTAAATTTTTCTGGAGATATTTTTTGCTTGAGTTCTTTTTGGCGGTGGCTTAAATAGGCCTCTGCCAATTGGTTAATGAGCTCGTTATGAAACGCTGCTGCACCCATTGCAGGTTCTAGCAATTTGAGTTCTAACAACTCTAGTGCTTTCATTTCTCCACTTTCTACTTTTTCTAAAATAGATTTTAGCGTATATTTTACGGTACATTGCGTTAATACTTCTGGAGTATAATACGATGCCGATTTTTGACGGTCTCTACCACTTAAACGGTATACAAATTGTCCTTTTGGTATAATGACTTCTTTATTGTCCTTTTCTTTTAAAACCTCAGCATCATCAAAATCGTTACGTCGTTTACGTGGCACTAATAAGGTATCTTCTTTCGGTTTGTTTTTTGGATGGACTTCTATATAATCTTGTTCGGCATAAAAACCTCTAAAGGCCAGTAAACTTTCATAAACAGATCCCAATTGGTTAATACCCAAATTGGCATAAGATATACGACCTCTTGCTTTTCCTTTTTGCTTTCGCGAAAGCGATAATTGACAAATTACATCTTGCCAAACATAGTTTCTAAACTTAACGCCTTTTAATTGGTTAAGTTTTTCATCATCAAACAAAGGCGAATCGATATGGCGGATTCTAAAACTTTTGTTGCTTCCGTTTTCGTTTTCACGATATCCAGCACTCATCAATTGAAATAATTGATGTAAAGATTCGTGAAAGAAATAGCCATTTAAACTATGGTCTGTAATTAATTGTGCTTGTTCTAGATCTCGCAACATTTCTAACGAATATCCTTTTTGATATACACTATCGGAAATTGGAAGAATGTCTAAATCTGCTCTAGATTCTGCATAAAACACAAATAACAATCGATACACAATACTCAAACAATCGTCTTTAACTTGGGCTTCAAAATCATCATCGGTTTCATCAAACTCTTCCGAAAGCACTTTCTTCCTATAATAAATAGCTTCGTTAGCCAATGCTTCTACTGCGTGAATAATACCTTCTTTTAAATCTTTGGTAACTTCATAAGCGCTTTTATGGCTGTCTTCTTCTAACTGGTCCATTAACACCATATCACTATCTGGAGACAACATCTCTTTAGATAATAATAAATAGAATAGTGAATAGTAGGAACGTGTTATTGTAGCTTCAGAAAAGAACTCTTCTAAATCGAAATATAGATACGAACCTCTAAACCATTTTTCTACATCTATTAAAAAGACCACATTTCCTGCTAATAATAAAATATACTGTGGACGCTCTTTTTGATCTAACAAACATAGTTGCGAAATGGCTTTGTTGATAATAACTGGTGAAATCTTAAATTCTTCTTTTACCTTGAAGATTCTACTCCATGATGATCTGTGGTATTTTTGCTCTTTAGTTGTAATCTCTTCATCCTCTATATTATAACGCTGATCAAATAAACCACCAGGCTCATCTTCCCCATCTTTAATTAAAGTCTGCATTTCCATCACCATCATGTGCAATTTATCTCCACGATAGAGTTTATGACGTACAGGTAATACTTCTGTTTCACTAAAATGAAACGGCTCGTTATATTCATGATGATTTCCATCAAAACCTAAAGCATTTAACAACTTTGTGTGAAATTGATGCGTTTCGTATATTTTATCTTTGGTACGTAAACGACCTTCTATAATAGATTGCTTGTACTTAAAATATTTATCTTTTAAAGGACTGATTCTTTTTTGAAGCTCTTTTTGATCTTCCGCACTATAACCAGATTTGGCATGCACTTTTTTAACGAAATCTTCATCGAAATAATTGGTAGCAAAAAAATCGCCTATGTTGTCTATAAATTTAATCATGCCTATGCGTTAAAAAATACTGCCATTACTTTAATATATGCTTCCTGGTCTGCCAATCTCATTACATTATTTAAATATTGACTTGAGTTTGATGTAATTGAATTTATTTCAACTAATTCTTTTTCCTTTTTATTCTTCATGAAATTTGTGTCGGCTGTGTTTTCAAATTTAACTTCCAATTGTTCTAAAGAAGCTGCTTGCCATTTCATTATCTTTTCTTCATGCTTTACCATTTCTTCAAACATGCTAGAAGAGAGTTTCCCTTGTAAACTTTTCATGTGTTTCTGTTGTGCAAATTCTATTGCAACAGGTAAACTATCATGTAAGGCATTTAACTCTTCTTTCGTTATGTGCTCATTAAATAATTCTTCTTGTAGCTTATAGGCTTCTAAAAACTCTAGTATGGGAATACATTTTGTTACTTTAGCTTCTGAAACACCTACCACAAAAAAGTCTGAAATAACAGGCTGCCCCAAATTATTAGATACTTGACCTTGTAGAATATACCAAGCACTATTTTCAGGTAATTTTGTACTTAATTTAGCTGCTAATGCTTCATTTTTTGGAACACTAGCTTCTAACTTGGTCATGAAATATTTAATGGCTGGATGCAAATCAAACAAGATCTGAAACTCTGCCCATTCGTCTGTTTTCTTACGAGCATTTTCAATGGATTGCTGAACTAAATCTTTATTAGTGGTAAGCTTAAAAAACTCGTTTACTTTTGGTTTGGATTCTGAAGGTAAATCGTATAAAATTTTATCGAGTTCTTTTGTATTGTTCAATTCTAAAAATTCATCTTCCTCGTAAAAAGAAAAGTCTTTAGCGTTCATTAAGCCATCACCATTTAACTGATTGAAAAGTGCTTTGTAATACGTGAAATCGCTATTAAATATAGTTAACTGTTTTTCGTAAGGATTGTCAGTTATTGTAGCATTGGTAGTGTCGTCCTCACTTATAAAAGCAGCGCCATAATCGAAATTTTCTAATTCTTCTAGGAAGTCTTTATTTTGATCTTCAATTGCCTTGATTACTTTAGATTCTTCTTCTTTAGCATTGTACAATTGCATAATAGAACCAATGTCACCCAAAGTTTTGTGTTTTTCTTCTTCTTTTTTGGTTAGATTATTTATGATGTGTAAATCTGTTCTGATGGCTTCATCTTCCGTTTTACCAACTAAGTAATAGATGAAAGGTGTTTTTTTCTGACCATAACGATCTATACGTCCGTTTCGTTGTTCTAACGTAATCAATGACCAAGGAATGTCGTAATTAAACATTCTATTACAGTAGTAATGTAAATTCACACCTTGTGAACCAGCATCTGAACATAACAAAATACGAACAGTACTATCTTCTTTACCAAAGTTTTCTATAATGTGCTGTTGCTCAACATCTGTATCTGAACCACTAAACGATTGAATTGCCTCATCTTTTAGTCCAAAATCTCTGATTAAATTTTCTTTTAAATAATCTAGTGTTGCAATTCGTTCTGCAAAAACCACGTATCGGTCGTCTTTCTTTTTACCAGACCAACCTAAATCTAATAAGGTTTTTTTGAACTTTTTATATTTACTATCTTCTTTAGCTTTAAGAATATCTTCTAAATAGGTTTTTAATTCTTCTAAAACTTCAAGGCTATCTTCGAATTTTTTTGATTTAAGACCTAACTCCTCTACTTTATTAATTCTATTATTTATAGACGTTAAAGCTGCAAAAGGAGAAGACATGAAAGATTTAAATATCATTATAGAAAATAATAAGTCATCTTTTGACTTCCCTCTTCTTAAGGCTCCTAATCCTTGTATTTTTAAATTTTGCTGATATCTTAAAAAAGCCAATTCTTCTGAAGATAAATCTGTTTCTAATCGAATGATTTCACGATCTTGAAAGTTTGCTCTAACCGTATCTTCTTTTATGTCATTTTTAAAACGCCTTACGTAATACGGTTTTACATCTTCATTAGTATAATTACCACTTTTAGGAATGGCAGTCGGTTCAATCATGTTAATTAGATTAGCAAAACTTTCTTTTTTACCATTATGAGGTGTTGCAGATGTTAGAATTAAAGACTCACATTGTTTTGCTAAAAATTGTGCTAAATCACCTCGCTGACTCTGACTATTAGCTACAGTATGGCATTCATCAATAACGATGATATCCCATTGTGATTTTTCTATATAATGCCTGAATTTAGCATTGTTCTTTAGAGTATCTATCGAAACTATTGTTTTGTCGTAATAATCAAATGGATTTTTGTTTGCAGGAAGTTGCGTTTTAATTTTAGCAATTCCTTCACTATCTAATCTAACCAGTGGAATAGCAAAACGGTTCCATAGTTCTTGTTGAAATTGCCCTAAAATAGACTTTAAAGCCAACACCATGATTCGTTTACCTTTGCCTCTTTTCATCATTTCTGTGATGAAAATTCCGACTTCAATTGTTTTTCCTAAACCTACTCCATCAGCAATTAATAAACGAGGTCTTGGTAATTGTAAAGCTGTTAATGTTGGTGTTAATTGATATTCTGCAACATTAAATGCTGCTTTTGTTGCAATGGTTATTTTATCAGAATAAATTGTGGAATTCCTGATATGTGTTTCAATATATAATTTGGATTTTCTGTAACCGCTTTCTGTATCCGCAATAAATTTAGTGTCGTTAGGATCTACTGCTTTTATTTCACTATCGATTTTGGTATCAAAAGCGAAACGCATTCCTTTAACGAGTTCACTTATTCCTTCAACATCTAGTAACTGGCTGCCATCAGAGTTATTTATTATGTTTGTTATTAAAAAATCTTCTCCTCTTGTTGTGATTCGTTGACCTACAGCTATGGATTTTACATTCATTAACGATTAATATCTTTTATTAAAACTAGTGCTTTTGTTAAAAAAAATATTACAATTAAATTTGGTTCTTTATGAGCCATTTCAATTGTAATTAGGGAGATTTAAAGATATAAAAAAAAAGTAGCATAAAAAGTAAATATGTGATTTACTATTTATGCTATACTATTTCCTAATTATAAAGGAAACTTAGCAAAATAACCTGTTACATATTTAGACAAGTTTTCTTCCAAATCATTTTTATCAAATTTGTGTACAGTTTTTTTATGTCTTCTAATATCATAGCGTTTTACACCCATAACATCTGTATATTCTATTGCCAGAAATGAGATAGAACGTCTGTGTGCTTCTATTTTATTTGTTTCTTCGTCGAAAAAAGATAGGTTAGGATACTGCTGATTAAAGAAAGTCGCTAATTCTAAAGTATTGATTTTATAAGGTTTGTTGTTGTGTTTTATCTCTATAATTTTATAATCAAGACGACGTGTTTCTAGTAATTTGTATTCTGTTGCTTTTTTTAAGTTTTTTTTCTTATCTCTTTCTTGATCGATTGCTATATCTGGATTGAAAAAAGATTGTAACATATCGTTATACTTGAACCGGAATGGTATGGTTTCTAAAGATTTTAGTTTTTTCTTTTTTTGCAGAAATGCTTTACCGTCGTAAGTTATTTTATAGTGTGTTTCATTATCTATAATACTTTCGACTATCATTTCATTTTTAATTAGAAAATGAAATTGCACCGTTACAAAGGATTCTTCTTTAATACCTAGAAAAGCACATATTTCTTTATGTGAGGTTATATTAGCATCTATGGTTTGCAGTATGATTTGACTAAAACGATCAATATCTGTTTCGGTTTCTGCTACGATGTTTTTAGTACATTCCCAGAAAGGGAGTAGTATTTCAAAAATATTAGTTAATTCATATTCAATATGATTGTCTTTAAACTGATTGAATATGTTTTTGTATTTTGGATTGAACTCAACTGTCTTACTCATTATAAAAGCTCTTTTAATTGGTTAACAATTACACCTTGCTGTTGCAAGTCTGCAACGATCGTTTTTAGTTTAAATTCTTCGAACTTACTTTTAGGGTTTAGTGTTGCTCTCTTTAAAATATATTCGCTGTCTCCTACAATAATGAGTAACTTTTTAGCACGAGAGAATGCGACGTTTATTCTACGATAATCGTCTAAAAACCCAATGTTAGATTTTCCTTTACTACTTTTAACAATGTCGTATATTATAATATCTCTTTCTGCTCCTTGGAACTTATCGACTGTATTTATATCTATTAATGATTCTTTTCTTCCATTAGGATTAATAGTATTGAAGTTTTTATATTTCTTAACATCTATACTTTTTTCTAGTAGTTCTACTTGACCTCTATAACCTGCAATAACACCAATTGTTTTAGGTTCTTCCTCATTTATATTATTAGGATATTGTTTGTTGATTTCTGCTAAGATTTGTTTGATAGCGTCTTTATTGCAGTTATTTGAGCGTTTAAACTTATTATCATTATCATAAGGGCTTTCTGCGTTAGATGTACTTATCATTATCACAGAAGTAGGCGCTTCAATTTCCTTTTTAGTAACCACATCTATAAATTTAGTATTCGGTTTACTTAGTTTTAAGCCGTGATTTTTGTCTTGATCATAGTCAGGTAGAATAGTGATATCAGGATTTTTAAGTTTCTCTTTATAGAAATTTTTAGAGATGAGGTTTCCTAATTGTCTAGGCATACGGTATTGTATGTCTAACATTTTTATATTGTTTTGAAGATTAGGGTTTTGTTCAAATTCTAAAATTAGTTTTTCGAACAAGCTTTCACCATATTCTTTTTCCATGTCTAAACCATCGTCTTCCAGCTCAATTTTAATTTTTTTCTTTACGGCATTTTCTCTTGTAATGACAGGAGGCAATTGTTTATGGTCACCAATTAATACTATATTCTGTCCCATATTAATAGGCACAAGATTTTCTGCAGGAGTTGCTTTGCTGCTTTCGTCCATTATTACATAATCGAAATTAAAATCGATATCATTGTATTGACCACTAGCAATATGTATGCAAGTAGCACCAATAACATTTGTAGATTTAAGTAGTGCCGTTTGTAAATCGATTTCCTCAGATCCGTTATTTATCATGGATTGCTTCTTGTTTTTATCTGCAGGTGTTTGTGCATTATTTAGAAAAGCAAACCACTCTTGTTTTATCGATTGAAGCTTCGAAGTTTTGGTCTGTATTTGTGCATCAAATATTTTGTCAACCTCCTTAAAGTTTTTGGCGTTTTCAAAAAAGCCTTTAACATAGCGATTTTGAATTTTTAATAGGTTTTGAAAGTCGTTAAAATCTCTCTTTTTGTCTGCTTTTACATTTAAGTACGACTTATAAAACTTTAAAAGTGCCTTGTCCACTTTAGAAGTCGTTATTTGAGAATCGAGATACTGCTCGCTTAGCTTTTGAGTGTTAGTAACCCAATTGCTCAGTTTTGTATAAAATGAATGCTCTTTAATACTTTCAGAAATACGGTCTTCACTAGCTGCTAGTCTCATAAAAAGAATATCAGTAGGTAAAAGACGTTCTAAAACATTATCTACAGCAAGATTAGATTGTGAGGTTACTAAAATTTTTGCATTGGAGTTTCTTTTAATTATTTGTTGTATCAGCTCTACAATTACTGTTGTTTTTCCAGTGCCTGGAGGTCCTTGGATAAGGTAAATAGGTTTGCGATGTAATGCTTCTAGAACAGCTTCTCTTTGTGTGTCATCTGTTTTTAAATACGGATTAAACACTTCGTTCTCAAAATCTTGATATTCTAAAGGTATGTGGTTGAATTCTGGAACATTTTCTGGCGTAGCCAAAATGGTGCATAGGTCAGGATTTACAACATCCCTATTCACGAATTTCTCGCAAGCTTCTACTTGTTTTTTATACTGACTGGTTTCTATCTTGACATCTTCTATGAGTTCACCTGTCTTTGGAATTTCTTCGATTGTTAGGTACGCATCTTTAATAATAAGTGTATCGGTACCTTGATTGTAATCATGAATTTTTCCTATTTCATTATCGTCGATAATAAGTTTGACTTCGTTACGCTTAAGCACTTTAATTTGTTCCCAGTTTTTAAACCCTTTTGTTAGAGTGAATACCAGATTTGTGTTATTAGTTTTGCTAACATTACATTTCGTGTATTTTGCTTTAAAGGCTTTTTCTTCTATAAATTCACGTTCCATTTTTGGAAGTGTTTGCCATTTCTTAAGATTACTAGATTTTGCTTTATTGAGTCTTGCTAATTGATTTGTTTCTTGCCAATTAATTTTGAAAAAATCAAAGCAATTCATGTATTGTAAGGGCTCAAAACTAAAGCCGTAAGGACTTAAAAAACCATTTTCTGAGATCGTGTGATGAGGTGTACTGATTTTATTTGCCAAAACAAAAATGTATCCTTCACCATTAACGAAAAATCGACCACCATAATTTCCGGTCGCAAACTGGCCTGTGATTTGTCGTTTTTCTTTAGTTAGCTGTTCATTTAACTTAAGAAAACAACTTCTATTCATTTCTTCCAAAACTGGTTTAAAAGATTCCCTATACTCATCTTTTACAATTATTTTGATAGCAGTATTGTTTCTAATCGGTTTTAGAGTTTGCTCTAATAAAAGAATCACTTCTCCGTAATTTCTATACCTTTCTATTCTTTGCTTAGATAGCGCTTTGGTGAAAATAGATTCTATAGTTTCATTATTACAGTCTTCAACAATTGACTTAAAAAGATTGAAGATTGAATATATGTCTGATTGAAAGTTAGGCTTATTCCCATCTATTACTTCAGGTGCCAGATATTGATTATCAAGTAGATTATACAATTTAAAAACATCATACAGCCCGACAAAGCGCAGTCTTGCTTCATCCAAATTATGTGATAGTGCATCTGGAGCTATATAATAACCAAATCGATTGCCTTTTTTTAAATGATCAAGTCCTTTTAATACTTGAATTAGATTCTCTATACTTAATTCATCTGAGTATTCAAAATTAGAGCCACCTTCATACACTACAAAATGATGATCTTGAGTCTCATCGAAGTCTACTTGAACTATTTTTTGAATACCAGGAATATCTTTTTTAGAAAGGAATTGTATTTCATTTTTTAAAATCCTTTCTACTTGCTGCTTTTTGTGTGTTTCACTTTTTATTGTTAGTATTTCAAAGCTTGAACCGTCACTACTTTCTGCCAGCCAAAGATTGATTTCATTATTAAAATGTTTTAGATTTTGTATGATTAGGAATTCGCCAATTGTATTCAATATTCTATAAATGTATTTAAATTGATATAATCTGTTAAAGTTAAAAATCTTATTTTTAAATTTCCTACAATTTGATTTACTTTAAAAAAAATCTTAAATAAGTTAGTATATGAAAGTCCTTTTTATATGTTCAGCCAATAAGCAGCGGTCAAAGACTGCTGAAGATTATTTTGCTTCAAAATATAATGCACACGAATTTTTGAGTGCTGGTACTAATATTAAAATTTGTAGAAAAGAAGGAACCACTGAACTAACTGAAGATTTATTAGAATGGGCTGCCGTAGTTTATGTCATGGAAAAAAGACATCTTGAACAAATACAGAAGCATACAGGCTCTAGGTATTACTCAAATATTATAGTATTGGATATCCCTGATATTTATAAATACTATGATGGTGAATTGATTACGCTACTTGAGGAGAAGGTTGTTTTTTAGAATTAATATTGGTTATGATTTGAATACATAATGGTTCTGTGTTCAATAAATAGTGGTGTTCAGTGTCACTGAACAGTAGAGAAAAATGAACATTATTCTTTTGCCACACGTAAATTATTTTCTCACCATTTCTATTATTTAAACTGTTAGAATAAATCTTCAACTGCGTTTGTTTTTACAATTTGCAGAAAAACTGATCAAGCTTAACATCTGCTCGTACATTTTTATTTTTCAAAGTAGCTTTATTGAATATTCAACTGCGTTTATCATAGCTATTTGATGGAAAACTTATTAAATTGAACATTGCACGCATCCGTGACCTTATACGCTCTCCATATTTTTCTTGAAGTTCTTCTGCATTGAGATTAGTGGTAATATGAGTTAAGATGTCTTTTTGCTTAAACACCTCATATCTTGATATTAGTATTTCTCCCATTACGTTACAGTCCTTTCCATAATGCCTGCCTATATGCTCTACACCTAAATCGTCAAAGCAGTATGCTTTGTTATCGCTATAATCTTCAATTAATTTAAACCCTACACCATTGAATCCAAAAACGATATTCCGGCACGGTATAAAGTTGTACGATTTCTTATGTGGGACTAAATAAGGTAATAATCTCATTAAAGTTGTTTTTCCGCAGCCCACAGGACCAGATAATAAAATACCCTTACTCGTGTCGATATCTAGTTTCTTGCAGTATTCGTGGTCTTGGATAAAATAACTTGCTAGTTTAAGTAATAACTGGTGATCCTCTTCGTAGATTTTAAAATTCTTACCGAAAAGTATTTTCCCTTTTGCATCTAGATACCTCAATATTTTAGGGAAATCATAAGCAATGGATTTACCATCAAAAGTGCCTAATTCGAATTGAGTAGCGCCTTCAATAAGAATGTGTGGTTGCTTAGGATTGTATGTGCTAGTTGTTTTTATCATCTTGGAATGCATTTATGAGATTCCCGCCTTCGCGAGAACTAAAGTGGTTGGTTATAATTTTTATTTCTTACTGTATGTAGGTTGTCATGATTTTGGGACACTTCCTTTTCTGTTTTTAATTCTTCACATTTGAGGATCCAATTTTTGGCGGAAGCTTGCCAATTTTCAATTTTAATCTTTCCACCAATTTTCCAACCTATAGCGCAATAATGATTATAGAATTTTTGAGCTTCTATTTCTGGCCATTTTTCTTTTTTAAAAAAATCTAAAACTTCATTTTCATTTTTAGGCTGAGGTAGTTTATAACTGTTTTCTATTGTTTGTATATGTTTATTAGAAGGTACCAGTGCTTGTCCTTGATTTGGGACACCTAAGTCCAGAGCTTGTCCAGAGGTTGTCTCGAATTTGAGCATCTTAATAATTGATCCTTTGAATGGGTTGTGTGATGGTTCATAAATGAGGTATTTATAATTATGTAATTCTTTGGTACATCTATGGTATGTAGACTTAGAACCTATTTTAGACAACTTCATTATATCGTCACGGTTAACGTGAAAACTATTCCTAAAACGATTATAATTCCATACCTGAAAAAATGCGAGGTATAAACTAATATGTGTTGGATTGAGTCTACCGTCTTTTGAGAACAGACTAAATACTGCGTTGAGGTGCTTGATGTAATTAACTTCTGCCAAAACATGTCTTATGAAGCCACACGATTATCTTTGAGTACTTTTAATATTTCTTCATACTCGTAGAGTATGATGCCTCCAATTTTTGTGTAGGGAAGTGTACCATTAATTCTTAAATTTTGTAATGTTCCAGGACTCACTTGAAGCATTTCCATAACCTCTGCAGATTTAAGATATTTCTTTGGTGTTGCTTTTGGGTTTTCAGTAAGTAGTTTTTTTAGTTCTCCGAATAATTGCACTTTGAATTCGTAAAGATCATCTGTAGTAATAATTTCTGTTGCCATTGTAGAATGTGTTTTAGTTAAAGCTACCAAATCAAACTTTCGTTATTAATGGTAGCTATTAATATGATTTGACTTTCGTTCTACAAAGCTGATACTAATTATATGGTTTTCTTCGGTATGTGTTGGGTAGTACCGAAGTATTTTAACATTTAAAGGCTGTTGTTTTATGCTCATAGTTATTGCATTTATTTAGCATTATCAAGGTCTATTCGTTTTTCAAGACTCATTTTTAATTGGTCTAAAAATTTTGTGGTGTCCTTTTCTCGATTCTTGATTTCGGCATAGGTTTTATAGAAATTGTTGAGTTTGATATTAAACAACGTAGCGCAAACTTCAGCCATTTTACTGATTTCTGCTTGACCATTTCTTATGGCTCCAGAACTATGTAATGCGTAAATTAATTCTACTAAATCTGTTTTTGAAGCGGTCCAGGATAGTCCGTTGAGAATTGCCGGACTTATTTCTTCGACAATTATATTTTCATTTTGCTTTCTCAGCGATTTAAGCTCGAGCTGGTAATAATTGGATAATAAATCATAACTAATTACTTGAGCTGCTAGATTATCGTGACTGGTTGAAAACTCAGGATCTGTAAAATAATGAGAAGTGTCTACAGGAAAGTCTAGTTTATCGTTTCCGCGAACAAAATAAATATGATCTAAAGAAGTATTGCAATGTCTTGCGTATTGAAAGAATTCTAAATTCCGCATTTTATGCTTCTCAAGTTTATCTATCATACCAATGGCGTAATCAATTTGCTTCACGATACTAGCATTTGGTTTTTCAAAAATAAATCGCCTCACTTTTGAAAAGAATTTTATTCGACCATTAATAAAAGGTTTATCCGTCTTGAAGAAATGAATTTCGTCTCCTTGTTTGATAAAGCGCTCCTTGGCTCTAAGTTCTTTTCTCAACTGATTTAATGTGTCAATCGAAAGATTTAGACCGTCATTTAAAACGGTTAGATTTCTTAGATTAGACTGCTCAATTTGTTCTACTTGCTTTTTATACTTCTGAATGATTTGGCCAATGTGCTGCATAGGTTGGTTTTTGAATTTACCCATCAAACTATACAACACCTTTTTTATTTCAAAACACAAATGAGTGAATTAATATCGAAAAACCAATAACTATCTGTTTATGAGGTTTTTATGTTTTTCAATTTTCTGTCCTTGTTTAGTAAAACGTCTTTTAGCGCATTCATATCTGTGCTTATTTTACTCTCTAACACTCTGGCATATATCTGTGTAGTTGAAATTTTAGTATGACCTAACAGTTTGGAAACCGTTTCAATTGGCACTCCATTTGATAAAGTAATAGTCGTGGCAAACGTATGACGGGCCATATGAAAAGTTAAGTTTTTCTGGATGCCAACGAAGTTGGCGACTTCTTTTAAGAATACGTTTAATTTTTCGTTTGTCAATACGGGTAATAAAGAACCATTTATAGCAGTACTTGGATGGTCTTTGTATTTATTTACAATATCTAATGCTTGCCCTAATAATGGAACCTTAACTATCGTGTCTGTTTTTTGTCTTTTAGTCATTATCCAATTACCTCCATCAATACTAATTACTAAATTATTAGGCTTAAGATTCATAATGTCAACATAACTGATACCTGTATAACAACTAAAAACAAATAGGTCGCGCACGCGATCTAAACGTTTTGAAATAAAAACCTTGTCTTCAAGATTTTTTAATTCGATTTCAGAAAGAAATTCTCTGTTTGTTTTGTCGTAAGTCATTTTCCATCTTACAAAAGGATCACGGTCAATCCATTCTAAGTGATAGGCTAGTGTTACGACTTTTCGTAAGCGTTGTATGTGTTTCATTCTAGTATTATTACTTAGTGCTTTGGGATGGCCTACTGGCCATATATCACAAAGGAATAATTCGAAATGACTTAGGAATTCAAAATTGAGTTGATTGAGGTAAATGTCTGTGGTGCTTTTTTTCTTCTCCAGGAACTTAAATACATAATTTTCTGTAATGCCAAAGTTTCTTATGGAGCCAGATGCCAGTGTATTTGCAATCTTCTGACTGTGGTAACTAAAAATGTTTTTTAAGGATTTGCTTTCTTGAT
Source organism: Lacinutrix algicola (assembly GCF_001418085.1). Classification (GTDB taxonomy): domain Bacteria; phylum Bacteroidota; class Bacteroidia; order Flavobacteriales; family Flavobacteriaceae; genus Lacinutrix; species Lacinutrix algicola. The sequence continues at coordinate 5,451 of NZ_LIQH01000031.1, read as the reverse complement.
TATCTCCAGTATAAAGAGACTTAATCAGTTTAGCAGTAATAAGCTCTTCTTTAAATTTTAAGTCTTGATAGATTTGGAAGAGTTTTGTGCTAACTTCCTCAATATAAAGATTAATTTGTTTTGATTGTGCAGAACCTCCTTTGGCTTTTTTCTTTTTAGCATCCCATAAAGAAACCGGAACTCGCTTTTTTAAACTAAGGTTTACTCTTTTTCCATCTACAGTAATTCTAATGTAGAGTAGTGCTTCATTGTTAATTGCTCTTGTGGTTTGTAACCAGAAGAATGTTGAAAACGTGTGTTTTGTGCGCATAGTTGTCGTCTTTAGATATTAAACATCGTTAGAACGAAAGTCAAATCAACTGTACTCTTTTCAAAACTACTTTTTCAAAGTGTCTGCTTAGCAGACACTTTGAACAGGTGTTAACCTATTAGCAGACATTTAAGTTGAAATAGTATCAAATTAAATGATTGCTTAAAAACCAGAAAACCACTCAAATCATAGTGATTGAGTGGTTTTAGTAAGAATTTATATTCTTTTTAGTGACCTCGACTGGATTCAAACCAGTAACCTCTTGAGCCGTAATCAAGTGCGCTATTCAGTTGCGCCACGAGGCCTTTTTTTGTGGGTGCAAATATATGTCTTTTTATAGAACAGACAAAGGAAAAAGAGAAAATTATAATTTTATTTTAAAAAATCACTCAAACCAGTTATCATAATGCATTTTTAGTGATGTATAGTTTCCAACCAAAAATAGCCATCTGCAGTTTAGTGGCTTTAGATAAATCTAATCTCTTTTTGGTATAACTTGGTAAAATAGCCTTATTAATTTTGGCTAGTATTTTAAATACTTGTTTCTTCATTATACAATAAAAATAATCTACTATTATTATGAGACCTCAAAATTATACTATTAATTAATGCCTGCCAAATACTTTGTAAAATAGTAAAACTTATTCTAGACTAAGTTTTACATTTTATGGTTACAGGAATATTGATAATATAATATCAATAATAATTTCAGCAAGTGTTAGCATAATAGTTTGGTTTAAGGGTTAATAAAAACAGTCATTTTCATGATTGTTTGTTGAATATATATTTTTTCAATACTATCTACCAAACAATACTATCTAAATTAATGCTATTCGCGTTACTTGTATAACTAAACAGATTAAAAACATTTCATTTTAAAACATATTCCCTTAACACAAACTTCAATTTAAAACACAAAAACCCAATTAACATTTCAATTTAAAACAACTGTAGAGCCTTTTTTATGCAAAAGAAGAAAAGCAAGAGGCTTTTCATTAAAAAAATGATTAAAAAGTACGTTTCCGTTATTATTTATTCTTAATCATTAATTATACTATCAAATTTTGATTAGCTTATAGTCGTATATTTGCAAAAAAAAATAATAGTATGAAAATTAAATCAACATTAGTTTTAGTCTCTTTTTTATTTATTTCAGTATGTTTTTCGCAGACAGTTGTAATAAACGAATTAGATTGTGATACAACTTTTGATGGAAACAACATTGACAACCATGAGTTTGTAGAATTGAAAACTGAAACTCCAAATTTTAATTTAGATGGTTACGTATTAGTCTTTTTTAATGGTTCAAATTCAGGTAATGACTCTAGTTATTTAACATTAGATTTAGACGGATATACTACAGATATTAATGGCCTATTATTAATAGGTAGCAACAACCTAACACCTTTTCCACAGTTAATAATATCTCCTAATTCTATTCAAAACGGAGCAGATGCAGTTGCTTTATATTTAGGTGACTATACAGATTTTCCTGAAGGAACTTTAGCTACACAAACAAACTTAGTTGATGCTCTAGCATATGACACTAGTGATTCAGACGATACTGGCTTAATGGCTTTATTAGGTTTAACTACACAATATAATGAAGGGTCAGGTAATAACTCGAACTCAATTCAACGCTTTGATGATGGTCTTGGCAATGCCAATAGCATAACCTATACATCTACAACTCCAACACCAAGAGCATTAAATGATGGCTCAGGAATTGTTTTAAATGGCGTTTTAACTACTGTTAACGATGTTCATTTTAATGAAGGAGATTCATTTGATATTACTTTTACAACAGAACAAAATGTAGATTCAGATTTAGTTTTAGATTTCTCATTAAATAATGGAGGATTTGACACTTCAGATTTTACAGGTAGTACTCAAGTTACAATTCCTACAGGACAAAATACAGTAACAACATCTATTACCATTATTGATGATACTAGCGATGAAGGCGACGAAATCTTTAAATTAGTATTATCTGCTTTACCTACTAGTTATTTACCGCTAAATAATAATTTAGAACGCAGAGTAATAGATAACGATTTTGTTGTAGCACCATTTGGCACACCACTATCACCCACTTTTGGAATAGTAACAGGAACTCAACCTGCAGATTATTACGATAGTATAAACAATTTATCTGGAGCAGCACTAGAGCAGGCCTTACAAGATATTATTGCAGATCCAACAATTGTTAGAGCACAAACCTATTCAGATATCATCGATATTTTACAAGAAGCAGACCAAAATCCAGCAAATAGCAATCAAGTTTGGTTAGTATATACAGAGGAAGGTCGTGCTAAATTAGACTATCAAACAACCTCTAATAATATAGGAACCTGGAACAGAGAACACACATTCCCAAGATCTTTAGCTGGATACAATAGTATTGATTTAGATGATGAAAGAGATGGAAAAGATATTTTCTGGACAACAAAAGCCGACTCATTAAGACATGGTAACAGTGATGCTCATGCATTAAGAGCTGCAGACGGACCTGAAAATAGCTCAAGAAACAATAAGCATTACGGAGAATACAATGGCCCAACAGGAACAGCAGGAAGTTTTAAAGGAGATGTAGCAAGAAGTGTTTTGTACATGCAAATAAGATACAATGGTTTAAGCATTGAAAACGGATTCCCAACTACTACAGGACAAATGGGAGATCTAGCAACTTTATTAGACTGGCACAGAAACGATCCTCCAGATGATTTTGAAATGAACAGAAACAACGTTGTTTACCAATGGCAAATAAACAGAAATCCTTTTATAGACCAACCAGATCTAGTAGAATACATTTGGGGAGATAACGTTGGAGATACGTGGACTAACAGTTTAAGCGTTACAGATTTTGAAATCGAAACTATAAAACTATATCCAAATCCAGTAAATAATCAACTCTTTATTTCAGGAAAAAACAACGAGTATAAAGTTGTAATTTATTCTTCAGAAGGTAGAAAATTAGATTCTAAAACACTTAAAAATAATACTCCTTTTAATTTAGAATTGTCAAGTGGAGTCTATTTTGCAAAAATTACTTCTCAAGACAGAACAGAAACAAAAAAGTTTATAGTTAAATAGTAACTTCACAAAAAAAATATTTCATGAGTATACTTTGGGTTATATTAGGACTTATACTTTTAGTAGTAGGAGGAGATTTTTTAGTAAAAGCATCAATCGCTTTATCTTTTAAACTAAATATTTCAAAAATGGTTATTGGTATGACGGTTGTCTCTTTTGCAACTTCAGCACCAGAATTATTAGTGAGTTTACAAGCTGCATTAAATAATGCACCTGCAATTGCAATTAACAACGTCGTAGGCTCAAATATTGCTAATATAGGACTCGTTTTAGGTATCACCGCACTATTAGGACCAATAGCTGTAGATAAATCTTTTTATAAGCTTAATTGGCCTGTAATGCTATTCTTTTCATTTCTTCTTTATTACTTTCTAGCAAATGATAGTATGTTAACACGTATAGAAGGAATTATACTGTTTATCTGCTTAGTAGTATTTATAGTTGTCTTAATAAGAAACTCTAAATCCGATGCAGAATCCGAAGATGTTAGCGATGTACTTGCAACAGTATCTAACTATAAAATTCTAATTTGGCTACTTATTGGAGCAACAGCTCTCTATTTTGGATCTGTATGGTTAGTCGATGGAGCAAAAAGCTTAGCAACATCACTTGGAGTTAGCGATGCTGTTATTGCTGTAACCGTAATTGCTATTGGAACAAGTGTACCAGAACTAGCAGCATCAATAATTGCAGCGGCAAAACAAGAAAAAGCATTATCATTAGGAAACTTAATTGGGTCAAATATCTTTAATATTGGTTCGGTACTAGGCCTAACCTCTATAATTAAAGACATCCCAATAACAGATGCAAAAATATTAGACAACGACATCTTCTGGATGATTGGGTTCTCTGCTATTCTTATTGTATTAATACTAATACCTAAATTCATGCAAATAAGCAGATACAAAGGCTTACTACTTGTTTTAGGTTATTGCTTATTCTTATATTTTTCTTTTAAATAATCTTATTATAATGGCGTTACCAAGACATGCTTAAAAAAAGCATTGTCTTGGTCAGGCTCTACACTATATCTTTTTTATACATACCACTTTATTAGCATTCATTTATAAAATAGAACACTCTTTATTTTCTTATTCCGTGCTTATAATAAAAAAGGATGCCGTTTCTATCCTTAACGCATGCTTACTCAAATAGCATACTCCTACTCCAATATCTTATACAAACTGAACAACTTAATCAGTCACCTATTTCTAAATAGAATAGCACCTATTAATTTTAATAGGTGCTATTCTATTACATCCCCTAACTTTTAGTAATTAAGTCTCCTCTTATATTCTAAATAAAAAAAAGCCTGAACTTTCGTTCAGGCTTTTTCTATTTAATAACTAGTATTCTTTTTATCTTTTCAGAGTAAAGTGCTTACGTATCGATTTCTTTTCGTCCGTACTTGGCTCTCTGTATTCTAAAGTAAACCAATAGTCACTTGTTGGCATTGGGTTACCGTTGTAAGTACCATCCCATCCAGCTCCTGTTGGACTTAATTGTTTTAACAGTTTACCGTAACGATCGAAGATGTAAATTACTGCGTCTGGCTGTGTTCCAATATTGTAAACATTCCATGTGTCGTGGTAACCATCTCCATTTGGTGTAAAGTATAATGGGTAGTCCATAATCATTACTGGATGTGTTGTTTCTCCACAACCTACCGTATCTCTTACCGTTACAATATGTTCTCCTGCTTCAATATTTGTAAAAGTATATGTATACTCTCCTGCTGCATTTAACGTTCCTAGTTCCCAGCTTCCGCCATCAATACTAAACTCGTATACTGCTATTGAAGTAGCTGTTGTTCCTGTGGCAGTGATTACTACATCATGCTGATCGGCAAAAGCTAATGTTGTTATTTCCGATGTTACTACTGGTGGCTCGCTAACTGTTACTAAAGTATTCACTTCAATACTTGAGCATCCTGTTCCAATATCTGTTGCTACAACGCCATAAGTACCACCTTCAGCTGGCTCTATAAACTCTGCTGTTTCTCCTGGTAAAACGGTTCCGTTTAAGTTCCATTCAAAAGTATATAATGC
>NZ_LIQH01000030.1 GCF_001418085.1 Lacinutrix algicola | reverse complement strand
GCTTCTGCATTAGCCTCTGATGTATAATATGTAATAGTATATAATGTAGGATCTAAATCGTTAGTGGCATCTGCATCTAATAGGTTTAGAATTTCTGGCTCTTTGGTTGGTAAATCGAACGTTGAAAAACCATCGGCATTATCATCACAAACTTCTAGCGGTGTTAATACTGCTGCGGTTGTGATTTGTGGTGTTGGGTTTACAATAAGTACCAAGTCTACAAATGTGGCACAGTCGGTTGCTATTGTAGAACTTTCTACACGAATATAAATAGTTTGTGTATTGACTACAATATTGTTATACGGACTTGCTAATGCATTGACATTGTTATCGGCATCAGACATCGTTTCGTGGTAAGTTACTGTAAGTCCTGGTGCACCTCCTGTGATTTCTGCTTCGGTATCCGATAGCATAAACTCGCCAAAGCCATCACTGTCTGGATCACAATATTCTAAATTTGATGGTGTGAAAGCCACTGGTGCTTGTTCTACTACTAAATCTAACGAAGTGGTATCGTAACAACCTGTGTCTGTATTTTGCACGCCCACATAAATAGTTTGCATGTTTGGTACAACGTTAGTATATGGATTTACTAATGGGTTTGCTTGTGCATCGGCATCAGCTTGTGTGAAATAATACGTTACAGCATATGCTGGATTACCACCTGAAATTTCGTTGTTTTTTAGGGTTAAATCTATTTCTGTTATTCCATCTGGTGTACCGTCGTCACAAACTTCTAGTGGTGTTGGTACAACTATGGTTGGTAGTGGATTAATTATAACTGTATTTGAATCAGTTAAAGCACTAGTACAAGTTGTTGTTGGATTATTTATAGACTCTAAAGTCATCGTTTGATCCACAGTTGGAGCTACTATTGTAATAACAGATTCTCCTGCAGCATCAAGTGTAGTTTGTAAAGTTCCTCCTCCATTAATATTATAATCTACAATATTACCAGAAACTCCTATAATAGTAAATACAGCATCTTCACCTATACAAACAGCTGTATTACTCGTAAGTAGTACTGTTGGGTTTGCAAGTACTGTAACGGTTGCAGTATCAGTTAAAATTCCAAAACAAGAAGTAACCGGGTTAGTTACTGTTTCTAATAAAATCGTTTGATCTACAGTTGCAGCTGTAATTATTACAATGGCTTGACCTGTTGCATCTATAGTTACTTGCTCTACAACTCCTCCATTAATAGTATAATCTACAACATCATCTGCAGTACCATTAATAGTAAAAATTGCATCTGTTCCTGAACATATATCTGTATTTGTTGTTAAAGATGTTATAACTGGATTAGCTTCTATAGTTACAGTATTAGTTTCAGTTAAAACACTTGAACATGTAGTAGTTGGATTAACAATAGATTCTAAAGTAATAGTCTGATCAACTGTTGCTCCTGCAACAGTTACCACTCCTTCTCCAGCGGCATCTAATGTTACTTGTAATGTTCCTCCTACATTAATATTATAATCCACAATATTACCAGCATCTCCAGTAATTGTAAATATTACATCTGCTCCAGAACACACACTTGTATTACTTGTTAACACAACTGTTGGATTAGCATTAACTACAACCGTTTCAGTATTTGTTAAAGCAGCAGCACATGTTGTAACTGTATCTACAACAGATTCTAATGTTATTACCTGATCTGCAGTTACCGCTGCAATAGTTATTATCGCTTGCCCAGCTGCATCAAGAGTTACTTGCTGTGTAGCTCCTCCATTTATATTATAATCTACAACATGGTTAGCTGTACCTGTAATTGTAAATATAGCATCCTCGCCAGAACAGATATCAGAATTACTTGTTAAAGACATAACCTCCGGACTTGGGTTTACAATAAGGTCAAATTCTCCTAAAGGATCTGTAGTTACATTAAAACATGTAGCGTCTGCTGTTAATTCCACTCTCACAAAAATAGGTTGTGGATTACTAGTATTATCATATAAACTTACTAAAGCATCTACACCTGCAGCAGCATCTGCAAGAGATGCATAATAAGTTACTGTATAATCTGAAGCTGCTTGAGTTCCTAATATTATTAAGTCTTGAGATTCTAAATCAAAAGGCTCAACACCATCATTAGAAACATCATCACAAAGCACCATATCCAATGCTGGATTGATTACCGGTTGTGCAGTAACGTTTAATGTAAACGAATCTGTTTCAAAACAACCTGAAGTTAAATACTCTATTCTAACAAATATTGTTTGAGGTGCTCCAATTGTAGCCGTTGAAGAATAAGTTGTTGGATTAGTAATTTCATTCGTTGCATTATCTGCATCCGCCTGCGTCTCATAATATGTAATAATTTGGTCTACAGGATCAACTGCTGGTCCATTTATTACATCATCATTTTCTGTTAAATCAAAAATATAAGGTGGAGCTCCTGGATTACATAAAAATAAATTATCAGGTGCTGCTGTTAATATTTCTGGTAACATATTAATACAAACAGTTTCTTCATATTCACATCCAAAATCATCTGTGGTTCTATAAGTATAACAATATTGACCAGCTGTTGGTGGAGCAACAGTAATAGTATTCCCTGCAGTACCAGTTATTGTTGGATCCGCATCCCATCCTTCTGTTACAGTTATTGGTGTAAAAGATAATTCTGGAGGTTGTAAGTTTGGGTCAAATTGTATACTCCAAGAAAAGATAAAACCATTATCTGCTCCTAAATTATCAATAATTTGAATACACCAATCACCATTTAGAGGACTACCTAAAAGTGTATTTAAACTACCTTCTGGCAAATATGTCCCTGGTGTTATAGAGTTATTTGCTGGGTTACTACCTGCATTTATTGTTGGACCATTTTCTAAAGTTACCGTTCCTGCTGTAGAAAAACAATAATCGGCTCCAACTCCTGGTGTATTAGTTCCATCATCATTAGCTCCACCAAGGTAAGTTCCTCCACCTCCTGGATATGCTTTTAGTACTGCTACTGCTCCTAAAGGGCTAATAATATTAATATCTAAATCACCTAAATAAGAATGCTCCATATTAACACATATACCAACAATTTGGTTTATGTCCGTTAACGTTTGAGCAGAATCGTAACAATCTACAGTAACACATGTTGAATAAGAAGCACCATTCCCATCTGGTAAAAATGTTGTCCCACTAACTGGCGGTGTACAATCATTAATAAACTCTGTAGGTGTTACAACACCTGCTATTGTTGTAGTCTCTCCAAAACACAATATACTTTGTGCTGCTTGTGTACCAGTAAAATCTGGTTCTGTACCAACCTGAATAACTTGATTAATTAAATTTGTATTTGAGCAACCTGTTCCGGGCGCCGGATCTGTATTGGAATCTGTAATATTTAAATTCACAATATAAACTCCAGGATTAGGATAAGAAAATGTTGCCGTTTGACCAGCCATAGTATTACCGTCTCCTAAATCCCACTCGTAAGTAGCTCCTGATCCATCTACAGAAAAATTACCACTACCACTAAGTGTAACATCTTCACCTGGACAAACCCAAATGTAACCGTCTCCATTTGGAGCTGGTGTAGAACTATCTAATTGAGAAACTATTGTTTGACAAGGTTCAAAACAAGAAATAGTTGCTGCCCAACCTGTAGTTGTAGCAGCAGCGTCAGAAGTAAACACTATAGTTATACAACCTGTTGCATTATTAGGGGTTGCAGATACAAAACCTGGATTATTTGCTGCTCCTGCTCCAGAATAAGTTCCAAAGTTATTAGCAGTAATATCATCTCCATCATAAAAAGTCATTGTATCACTTCCTGTTTGTGTATTAAATGCTGTAAAATCAAGTTGAACTAGATTTCCAGCAACATCAGGACAGATTGTAAGTGTAAAATTCTCACCATCACCATAGTTTGCTGCTGCTCCTCCAGAATCATATAAAGTACCAGAGCATTGTGTTATTGTTCCTGTTTGCATCAAAACATCTTGAGCCAATGCAACAGTCGAAATAAATAAAAATGTAATTAATAAAGTAAACTTATTCATTGTTGTGTTTTTTATTGGTGTTGAGATAGTATTACGATGAAAAAATTAGTATTCAGAATCCTATAAATTCTTGAGCCTCTACCATGAATCTCAAGATTATATTTTAAAACATTAAAAGTGTTTTTATTATAAGAAGTATCGAAAGCTAATTCTGAATTATAAGCATTAAATAATCCCGCATCAGTTAAAGTTTTATACTTTTCAGTATTACCTACTAATTCTGGCATTTCTCTTATGAGAATTCTATTTCTAAGTAAGTTTTTTAAATCTTTTAATTTTTGTGGTCTATCTAGCACATAAGCATCTAATTTATCTGCGTAAACTTCTTTAAGAAAAGAAAGTTCTTGAGATGTTAATGGTGCCTTAACATTGTCATTATACTTAACCAACTTAAGTGGTTGCATTTTTGATGATTGTGCATTTGCACTAAAGGTGCTAATTGCAAACAATAATGCAAAAGCGTAAAGTAGTTTGAGTTTCATAAATAAATACCGTTTTTAAGATGCTAAAAATAACAAAAAATAATTAACTTTTTGTTAATATTCAATGCTCTAAAATTATAACAACTTAAATATAAAAACTCCTACCTTGTTACACTCATTTTTTTATTACTTATCTTTGCTGAGTTAATAAAATTAAGCTTATACGCTTCAATTCTTATTAAAATAGTATCATTAAAACGAAGCCCTTTTAGTCTACTTTGTTTTAGTGTATTAAATATGACTATAGTTAGAATTTGAACAGATGAAAATTGAGAATACTACAAACAGAAATGACGAGTTAGGAGAAAACCATGTAGGCACATCTACTGATACTCCAATGGCAGCTGATGCTTTTAAGCTTTCGGACAAAGAAAAAATAGAGATAATAAAAGACGATGTTCGTCATATTATGGAAACGTTAGGATTAGACTTAACAGATGATAGCTTAAATGGCACACCAAATCGTGTTGCTAAAATGTTTGTTAATGAAATTTTTGGAGGTCTAGACCCAGAAAAAAAACCAACAGCATCGGTTTTTGATAATAAATATAAGTACGGAGAAATGCTTGTAGAAAAAAACATAACTGTTTACTCTACTTGCGAGCATCACCTATTACCAATTGTTGGTAGAGCACACATTGCTTACATCTCAAACGGTACAGTTGTTGGCTTATCTAAAATGAATAGAATTGTGGATTATTTCTCAAAACGTCCTCAAGTACAAGAACGCTTAACTATACAGGTCGTAAAAGAACTTCAAAAAGTATTAAATACAGACGATGTTGCTTGTGTTATAGATGCTAAGCATTTATGTGTAAACTCTCGTGGTATTCGCGATATTGAAAGTAGTACAGTAACTTCAGAATTTGGTGGACAGTTTAAAAACAAAGAAACTAAACGTGAGTTTTTAGACTACATTAAATTAGAAACTAAATTCTAAAAAGCAAAATAATTAGAACTTCTTTTAAAAGAAAACTATAAAATTATTAGCTTCGACGTCAAAATCTATAACTAATAAATTAACGCATTCGAAAATCACTTTTTAAACAAAGTATTTTCAGCTTTATATTATACAACATGCAACTTTACAAGAATCAGCACATAAAAATCTATAATTCTTTAACCGGAAAAAAAGAACCTTTCGAAACTATTACAGAAGGAAATGTTGGTATGTATGTTTGCGGACCTACAGTTTATAGTAATGTACATCTAGGAAATGTAAGAACATTTATGTCTTTCGATATGGTGTTTCGTTACCTCAAACATTTAGGTTACAAAGTACGCTACGTTAGAAACATTACAGATGCTGGACATTTAGAAAATGATGCAGATGCTGGAGAAGATAAAATCACTAAAAAAGCACGTTTAGAAGAAATTGAACCTATGGAAATTGTACAGCGTTATACTGTCGATTTTCATAACGTATTAAACCAATTCAACTTCTTACCTCCTAGTATCGAACCTACTGCAACTGGTCATATTATAGAACAGATTGAACTTATTAGCACTATTATAGATAACGGTTTTGGTTACGAAGTAAATGGCTCAGTTTATTTCGATGTTCATAAATATAACGAGACTAACAATTACGGTATTTTAAGCAAGCGTAAACTTGAAGATTTAATACATAATACACGTGCTCTGGACGGACAAAGTGATAAAAAAAATCCACAAGATTTTGCCCTTTGGAAAAAAGCAGAGCCTACACATATTATGCGTTGGCCATCGCCTTGGAGCGACGGTTTCCCTGGTTGGCACTTAGAATGTACAGCCATGAGTACAAAATACTTAGGCGAACAATTCGATATTCATGGCGGTGGAATGGATTTAAAATTCCCACATCATGAATGTGAAATAGCACAAAACCAAGCTGCAAAAGGAAAATCGCCTGTAAACTATTGGATGCATGCAAACATGCTAGAACTTAACGGTTCTCGCATGAGTAAATCTACAGGAAACTATATTAACCCTGCCGAATTACTTTCTGGTAAAAACGATATTCTGTCTAAAGCCTACAATCCAAATGTAGTACGCTTTTTCATGATGCAATCTGCATATAGAAGTGTTTTAGATTTAACAGATAATGGATTATTGGCCAGCGAAAAAGGTTTTAATCGCCTAATGAATGCGGTCGATGATTTAGATAATTTAAAAGCTTCAAATACTTCTTCTTTCGATGTTAAAGCATGGAAACAGACTTGTTACGATGCCATGAACGACGATTTTAATACTCCAATTTTAATCGCTAATTTATTCGAAGCCGTAAACCACATCAACGCTATAAAAGAAGGAAGTAAAACCATTTCTAGCGAAGATTTAGAAGTGTTTACAAATGCATTACACACATTTGTTTTCGAACTATTAGGCTTAAACAATGCGAAAGATTCAGCCGAAGGCACAGAAAAACTTTCTGGAGCGGTAGAATTACTTATAAAATTAAGACAAGAAGCTAGAGCGAATAAAGATTTCGCTTTATCTGACCAAATTCGTGATGAGTTAGCCGAAGTTGGTATAACATTAAACGACAGTAGAGAAGGTACAACTTTTTCTACAAATTAGTCCATAACTGTCATTCCTGCGAAGGCAGGAATCCAAAAAAAAAAAAGATTCCTGCCTTCGCAGGAATGACAAATATTGTGAAAAAAATATTAATTGCACCTTTTCTATTTATAATAAAAGTATACCAAACTTTTATATCTCCATTTACGCCAGCAACGTGTAGATACCAACCAACCTGTTCACATTATACCAAAGAAGCTCTAGAAAAACATGGTTTTTTAAAAGGCATGAAATTGAGTATAAAACGTATATTTAGTTGTCATCCTTGGGGAGGCAAAGGTTACGACCCTGTACCTTAAAATTTATTAGGGCGTTTCTTTTAGTCCTTTCAAAAAATTAAAAAACTTATTAAACGAACTAAAAGTCAGGCTCTCAAGGCTCGCTTTTTTTCGAAAATAAAAAAAGAGCTCAAACAAACCTTTCCATCCTTAACGCGCACACCAATGGTTTTGTTTAAAATAAACATTGTGGTTTTGTTAATGATTTGTGATATACTAAAATAAATAGAGCATAAATACTATATTTACAATCACAAAAAACAATCTATGTATTTATTAGAATTCAACTGGAATCCTATAACAGGAATTGATATTATTGGGAATTTCAAAATTCATTTTTACAGCCTAATGTGGGTTTCTGCATTTGTTGTAGGATGGCATATAATGAAACGCATTTTTAACAGAGAAAACGTAAAGATAGAATATCTTGATCCCTTATTTATCTACACTGTTTTAGCAACAATGTTGGGTGCACGTTTAGGTCATGTTATTTTCTATCAACCAGAACTGTTTTCTCAAGATTTCTTTAGCGTTTTCTTACCATTCCATTTTAATCCAAGATTTGAGTTTTCAGGATTTTCAGGACTTGCAAGTCACGGTGCTGCAATAGGTATTATTATTGCTATGTATTTATACCGAAGAAAGTATAATTACAAATCTTTAATGTGGATTTTAGACCGCATTGTAATTCCGGTAGCTTCGGGTGCTGTGTTTATTAGAATTGGAAACTTTATCAATTCTGAAATAGTAGGTAAATTATCTGGAGACTTTCCATTAGGTGTACGTTTTATACAAGAAGAATATACTAAAGGTGAAATTGTAAAATTAACAGGAATAGCAGACTACAAAGAAGCATATCGTGCTGTTTCTAACGACCCAAAATTTATAGACTTATTACAAGCGGTGCCTTATAGACATCCTGCTCAAATGTACGAATCGTTTTGCTACATTTTTGTATTCTTAATTTTATTATATTTCTACTTAAAAACAAACAAAAACAATCAACCAGGTTTCTTATTCGGTCTCTTTTTAGTATTACTATGGACGGTTCGTTTCTTTGTAGAATTTGTAAAAATTGCACAAGTAGATGGACGAGATGATTATATTTGGTTTATGAATACAGGACAAGTACTAAGTATACCATTTATATTAATTGGACTGTACTTTATGTTTATTTACAAACAAAAATCTAACTACAACTAATGAAGACATTTAAAATAGTAATCCTATTATTAAGTTTTAGCTTAACTGTTATAGCTTGTAAAAGCGAACCAAAATCTATTAAGCAAACAGAAGTTACTTTTACTAAAGAAGGTGAACTTACATTATACAAAACTACAGCAGATACAATTATTGCAAAACTAGACATTGAGATTGCGAAGACACCTTTTGAAATTGAAACGGGTTTAATGTATCGCGAATCGATGAAAAAGAACCAAGGTATGTTGTTTGTTTTTGACGAAATTAGAGAACGTAATTTCTATATGAAGAATACGCGTATACCACTTGACCTTATCTTTTTAGATCACAACAAAAAGGTGGTTAGCTTTCAAGAAAATGCACAACCTTTTAATGAAGCCTCTTTACCATCTAATGCTTTAGCACAATTTGTATTAGAGGTTAATGCTGGCTTAGCCGAAGAATGGCTGCTAGAAGTTGGAGATACAATGGATTATTTTGTGTTTAAGATTGAAGAGTAATGGAACAAAAAGTTGTAGAAATAGAACAGTCTAATAAACACTCTGTTTTTACAACTCAATTTACACCAAAAAACTCTAATGCTAAAAGTATTGTAATATCATCTGCTACTGGTGTTTTACAATCTTACTACGGTAATTTTGCTAAATATTTTTGTTCTTTAGGTTTTACCGTTTATACTTTTGATTATTCTGGTATTGGCTTATCTCATGGTAAAACCGTAAAAAACAACACTTCTAACTTATACGATTGGGCTTCTAATCAAGCTTCAATTTTAAGCTTTGTAAAAACAGAAAATCCGGAACATAAGATTACACTAATTACACATAGTATTGGTGGTCAACTTATTGCTTTTAATAAAAATATTAAACTCGTAGATTTTATTATTACTGTTGCTTCGCAATCTGGTTATTGGAATCTTTTTAAGGGTTTAGAAAAACCAAAGATGTTTTTATTCTGGAATGCTATTATTCCAATTACAACTTCTTTAAACGGTTATTTTCCTGCAAGAAAACTAAAGCTTTTCGAAAACCTTCCAAAGCGTGTTGTTTATCAATGGCGTGTTTGGGGAAATAGAAAAAACTACTTTTTAGATACTGCTAAAAAAGAAGATTTACACCTAAACTCCATTACTTGCTCTATTAAAATTTTAAGTTTTCCTAATGATGAATTTGCACCTAAGCAAACGGTAGATTGGCTATCTAAGCTTTTTACTAATGCTAAAGTAGAGCGATTACATTTAGAACCTGAAGTATTAAACGTACCAGATATTGGACATTTTGGTTTTTTTAGAGAACGTTTTAAAACGTCTCTTTGGCTTATGACTAAAGATTGGATTAAAGACAATACTTAGGCTAGCGCGTTAAGGATGGAGCAATTGTTGGAGCTCCTTGAAAAGAGCGACTTGCGAGAGCCTGACCTTGCTTTTCGCAAGGGAACGCCCAAAAGAAAACCATTGAATTCTATTGTACATTTGTTAAAAATAAAAAAAAGCTTCAGTATAAAACTGAAAGGCTTTTTTAATATTATAGAACTTAAGGATTATGCTTGCGCACCTTCTTCTAATTCTTCTTCTTTTACTTTGTCTTTTAATGCATCTGCAGCATCTCCTTTTACTGAATCGAACATAATTGGTGTTGCGATGAATAAAGATGAGTATGTACCTACAACTACACCTACTATTAAAGCAAACATGAAACCTCTAATAGATTCTCCACCAAATATAAAGATGGCTAATAATACTACTAAAGTAGTTAAAGAGGTGTTTAATGTTCTACTTAATGTAGAGCTTAAAGACTTGTCGATTACTTTATCGAAATCCCAATCTGTATGCTCGTTAAAGTACTCACGAATTCTATCGAATACTACAACGGTATCATTTAATGAGTAACCAATTACAGTAAGAATCGCAGCTATAAAGGCTTGATCGATTTCTAATGAGAATGGCATAAACTTGTATGTAATAGAGAATACTCCTAATACGATTAATACATCGTGGAATACTGCTGCTACTGCACCAAGTGAGAATTGCCATCTTTTAAAACGGAATAAGATATAAAGGAATACAACAATTAATGATCCTAAAACAGCCCAGAAAGACTCTTGCTTGATATCATCTGCAATTGTTGGACTTACTTTATACTTCTTCATTAAACCTGCTGTTTTACCTTCTTTATTAGAGATAAAATCTGCATAGCTCATACCATTTAAATGTGGTTGTAAAGCATTAAATAAGATTTCTCTCATTTCATTATCTGCTTCTTCTGATGCTTCGTCAATTCTAAATTTAGTTGTGATTTTCAACTGGTTATCGTCACCAAAAGTTTTAGCGTCTGCACTACCAAAAATCGCTGGATCTGATAATGTAGTACTTATTTCTGAAGAGCTTACTGGCTGATCGAAACGTACTTGGTAAGTTCTACCACCTTTAAAATCTACACCTTGATCTAATCCGTTAGTAAATAATGATGCTAAACTTCCAAGAATTAACACTCCTGAAATGATGTAAGCTAATTTACGTTTCTTTAAAAACTCGATATTGATGTTTCTAAATAAGTTTTTAGTAATCCCTGTTGAGAAGTCTAATTTACCACCTCTGTTAACATACCAATCTACAAGTAATCTTGTAATAAAAATTGCTGTAAATAAAGAAGTACCAATACCTACTAATAAAGTAGTTGCGAAACCTTTAATTGGTCCTGTACCAAATAAGAATAAAATTAAAGCAGTTAAACCCGTTGTAATGTTGGCATCTAAAATAGAAGACAATGCATTACCAAATCCGTCTTTAATAGCAGATTTCTGGTCTTTACCTTTTCCTAACTCTTCTCTAATACGTTCGAAAATAAGTACGTTTGCATCTACAGACATACCTATTGTTAATACAATACCTGCAATTCCAGGTAACGTTAATACAGCTCCTAATCCTGATAAAATACCGAAGATTAATAAAATGTTTAATGCCATTGCAACATCTGCAAATGCACCTGCTTTACCATAGTAGAAAAACATCCATACTAATACTAATGCTAATGCTATTAAAAATGACATTGTACCGCTATCGATAGCTTCTTGACCTAAAGTTGGTCCTACCTCATCACTCTGGATAATACTTGCTCTTGCTGGTAATTTACCTGCACGTAAAACGTTAGATAAATCGATCGCTTCGTTAATTGTAAAGTCTCCTTTAATCTCTGAACGACCACCTGCAATTTTACCACTACTAATTCCTGGTGCTGAATACACAACATCATCTAAAACAATAGCAATATTACTTCCTTCTTTGTATGCACGCTCAGTCATTTCTTCCCAAGTTTTAGATCCAGCAGCATCCATTTGCATGTTTACGACTACATTATTTCCTTGGTCGTAACCTTCTCTTGCATCATCAATACTACCATGTAATGGTGGTACGTTATCTCTATTACCCTCTAAAACGTGTAACGTTGTTACTTCACTATCTTCTTTAGGTTTTTCGAATACAAATCTTACATTCTTTGCAGCAGCTGGACGCATTGCGATAGCTTCTTTAGAATTTAACATTTCTAATACTTTCTTCTGGTCTGTAAGTTTTACTAAACCAGCTCCAGAATAATATCCTGTAGAGTTTACTGCAACTAAATCGTAAAACGGATTAACAACTACTGCTGTTTCGTCTTCTGCTCCAGTTAAATCTCCAATAATATCATCTGCAGTTTCTTCTCCTGCTTCTTGAGTAGTATCTGCTTCAGTATCTACTGCTGCAGTTTCTTGCTTCGCTTTTAAAGCATTGTTTAAGTCGTTAAAGTACTGACCTAAATCTTGTGCTTTGTAACCAAACCAAAATTCTAATTCTGCTGTTCCTGTAATTAATGCTTTTGCACGCTCTACATCTTTAACACCTGGTAATTCAACTAAAATACGTCCAGAAGAACCTAAACGTTGAATGTTTGGAGATGCAACTCCAAATTGGTCAATACGTGTACGTAATACTTGTAATGCAGAGTTTATAGACTCATCTATTTTTTTAGATAATGCGCTTTTTACATCAGCATCACTCATTCCAATTTTAACAGTTCCAGCTTCTACTAAAGAACGTGTTCCAAAAATATCTGGAGATGCTAATTTTTTATCTCCTTTAATAGCATCGAAAGCTACGTAGAAAGACTCAATATAATCATCCTGAGAATTTGTTTGTAAAATATCAGCATCATCTAATGCTTTGTTAAACACAGGATCTTTTGTGTTATTTGCTAATCCTTTTAAGATATCTCTTACAGACACTTGTAAAATTGCTTCTAAACCACCTTTAAGGTCAAGACCCAATTTCATTGCATTGTCTTTAACTTTAGAGTAATCTTCACCTAAAAACACACTTTCTGTTACACCAGAAAGAGAATCAAGATAATTTGCTTCAAACGCTTTACGCTTCTCTTTAAAGTCTTCAACATCTGTACTAAATTTTGCTGCAGCTATTTCTTCTGCATTTTTCTCGATTGCATTGTTTTTAAACGAGAAAGACAATTGGTAAATACTTACCAGTCCAAATAAAACTGCGAACAGCTTTACTAATCCTTTATTTTGCATTGTTTTGTTATTTGCGTCAGTTTTTTATTTCGATTTCTTTAATCGAAGCTGACAATTGTTAGTAATGGTTTTAATATGAATGGATAGTTTTCTGTATCAATTATGAAAACTATAATTTTGAAACAATAACTACAGCCGAAGCTTTACATTACTATTTCAAAAACGTTTATTATTTAGGAAGTTCTATAATACTATTCCTGTTACGAAACTGGTCCAGCTCGACATTCAGGAATTTGGTGAGGAATATTGTTTATTGCAATTGCAATAGTTTTGTTTTGTTTGTAAGCAACTAGTACTTCTATATTTTTTTCGGTTGAAGTAACCTCTGTTGCATAAAGAAATACGTTTGGATTTGAAAATCTGTCGTAATCTTGTTTAAGTTCGAACATTAGCTTTCCACCAGACCCTAAACCTGTATCACTACTTTTGGTGATTTCGAAAACATCGAGATTGTATGTTTGTTCTTTTGGAAAGTCTGACTGATTATCTTCGTGAGAAGCATAGTCGACTGTTAGTGCGGTTGCAGCTAAAGCATCTTTTACGTTAGCAACTGTAATATCACTAAAGTATGAAATTACTAAGCGTCCATTGGATTCCTCGCGAATGTCCACTTTAGAAACACCAATTGTTTTTAATTGCTTTTTTACATTAGCAATAGCAAGCTTAGCTTCGTTTGAAGATATAGTAGTATTAGAAAACTGTAATACAACCTCTTGGTTTGGAATCGTCAAATTCTCTTGACATACACCAAACAAAGCGAGTATTACAATTAAAGTACCAAAATACCATTTCGTCTTCATGCGCCAAATATAAAAAAATTAAGGTTGTATTACTACTGTCTTTGTATAAATATTGTAGCGTTAAATCACTTTAAATCAACTTATAAAGTCTAATAAAAATAAAAAGCCTCACAATTCTATTATTGTGAGGCTTCTTTATGTATTGTTTGAAGTTTGTAAGACTTATAAAATCTTACTGGCTTCTATTATATACTTCTTATAATTCTAATAATCCATTAGTTTTCTTAACACCTTCAGCAGACTCTGCTAATTTTGCTTTTTCAGCATCTGTTAAGCTAATTTCAACAATTTTTTCAATTCCGTTAGCACCTAATACACAAGGTACTCCGATTGCTAAATCACTTAATCCAAATTCTCCTGCTAATAAAGCAGAACAAGGGAATATTTTTTTAGTATCACAAGCAATAGCTTGAACCATTGCAGATACTGCTGCTCCTGGTGCATACCATGCTGATGTTCCTAATAAACCTGTAAGCGTAGCGCCTCCAACCTTAGTATCTTGAACTACTTGTTCCATTCTTTCTTCAGATAAAAATTCAGAAACAACAACACTGTTTCTTACCGCTTTACCTATTAATGGCACCATACCTTTATCGCTATGTCCACCAATTACCATTCCATCTACATCGCTAATAGGTGCTCCTAAAGCTTCAGCTAAACGGTACTTGAAACGTGCAGAATCTAAAGCTCCACCCATACCAATAATTCTTTCTTTTGGTAAACCTGTAGTTTTATGCACTAAATATGTCATTGTATCCATAGGATTAGACACTACAATAATAATTGTATCTGGAGAATGCTTAATTAAGCTAGCAGATACCATTTTTACTATTCCTGCATTAATACCAATAAGCTCTTCACGAGTCATACCTGGTTTTCTAGGAATTCCTGAAGTAATTACACAAACATCAGAACCTGCTGTTTTAGAGTAATCGTTTGTACTTCCTGTTATTTTTGTATCGAAACTGTTTAATGAAGCGGTTTGCATTAAATCCATTGCTTTACCTTCTGCAAAACCTTCTTTAATATCTAAGATTACAACTTCGCTTGCGAAATCTTTAATAGCAATATATTCAGCACAACTTGCACCTACTGCTCCTGCTCCAACTACTGTTACTTTCATTTTAATATATTTTTAGTTTGTGTATAAATTTAAAGTACGAATTTACAAATTTTGCATCAAAAAACGGTTAAAAACTAGACTTTTAAAAGCTGAAATTCATTCCTAATGATGCACTATTAAAATCTGCAATAGTATACGCTGCGTTTAATCCGAAAAAACCTAGGCTTAAATTAGCTCCAACTATTGTTAATACTCCTGTTGTATCCGATTTTATTGAGAATGGATCTTTTATTTCATCAGAATAAACAGTTTGACCTAGAACTTCACCAGAAACACGATATGTTCCTAGTAAATCTGTCGTATTCTTTCCGCTTAAATAACCAACAGAAGCATAAAAATTAATTATTTTTAGTTTTGTGCCAACTATTAATTGGTATAACATTGTATTGGTTTCAGTCTCAATTTGCTGATTTTCTCCATCTACAACTCCTGTATCTGTAAAATCGTAACTACCATCTAAATGCGTATAAGCTATTAATCCAGATATTGATACTGGAAGTACTTTATCTGCTGGTAAAAAAGAGGTAAAATCTTGCTGTATTCCAAAACCATACAATCCTACTTTTACATCTTCTTGATCAACTTTAGGAAAATACCGTCCTTTTATCTGTGTTCCTTTAAAAGGAGAAAAGCTAGCTTGTAGGAATGCTGTTGGGACTAAATTTATGTTTGCAGAACCTATTCCTGTTGGAAGTTCCAACTCGGTTGTTTGCTCCCCAAATATAGGATCATCATATGTTACCTCAACAAAAATAGCCGGATCACTATGTCCTAAAGCCGTAGACACAGGCTTACTTATACTTCCGTCTTGAAAACGTATATTTTCGTAATCATTAGTATCTAATATAAACTGCTTGTCTACATCGTTAATAAAAGTTGCATTACCAATAATTGACAATTCGAAACCAAAACGTTTTGGTGTTTTTGCATTATTAAACCAACCCGTATTTATACCATAAGCCAAAACATCGTTTGCAGGTTTTATATAATTTGAAGAGAAACGCTCTGCATCTGCTACACCAGCAGCTAATAATTGATCTAAATTATCTTGCGCGTTAGTACTTAAAGCCGAAACTAAAGCAACTAGAATTAATCCTATTTTTTTCATTTTAATATATGTTTAGGTTTGGGTTCTACATTTATTAACGCAAAAACACCTTCAATAGTTTTACTGAAGGTGTTTTTTTAGTTTTATATTAAGTGTTATGCATCAATATTTGCATAAACAGCATTCTTTTCTATAAACTCACGACGTGGTGGCACTTCGTCTCCCATTAACATTGAGAATACTCTATCTGCCTCTACTCCGTTATCAATTTGAATTTGACGTAATGTTCTAAACTCAGGATTCATTGTAGTATCCCAAAGCTGAGTTGCATTCATCTCACCAAGACCTTTATAACGTTGTATTTTTGCTCCATCACCATATTCTGCCATAAGTGCTAAACGTGCTTCGTCATCCCAAGCATATTGTTTTTTAGCTCCTTTTTTAACTAAGTATAAAGGTGGTGTTGCGATGTAAATATGTCCATTTTCAATTAACTCCTTCATGTAACGGAAAAAGAAAGTAAGAATTAAAGTTTCAATATGCGAACCATCAATATCGGCATCACACATGATGACTATTTTGTGGTATCTTAATTTTGAAAGGTTTAAGGCTTTACTATCTTCTTCTGTACCTATTGTTACACCTAAAGCAGTAAATATGTTTTTAATCTCTTCGTTTTCAAAAACCTTGTGCTTCATGGCTTTTTCAACATTAAGAATCTTACCACGTAAAGGTAAAATAGCTTGAAATGCTCTATCACGACCTTGCTTTGCAGTACCACCGGCCGAATCTCCCTCGACAAGGTATACTTCACATTTTGCAGGATCTTGCTCAGAACAATCAGATAATTTTCCAGGTAAACCACCTATACTCATTACTGTTTTACGCTGTACCATTTCACGTGCTTTTTGTGCCGCGTGACGTGCTTGAGCTGCTAAGATTACTTTTTGTACAATAATTTTAGCATCGTCTGGATTTTCTTCTAAATAATCAGACAACATTTCTGACACCGATTGACTTACCGCTGCAGAAACTTCTCTGTTTCCTAACTTAGTTTTTGTTTGTCCTTCGAACTGAGGTTCTTGAACTTTTACAGAAATAATAGCTGTTAATCCCTCACGGAAATCGTCTCCAGCAATATCAAACTTTAATTTGTCTAACATTCCAGATTCGTCAGCATACTTCTTTAATGTATGTGTTAAACCACGTCTAAAACCAGAAAGGTGTGTACCACCTTCGTGTGTATTAATGTTGTTTACATAAGAGTGTAAGTTTTCGGCATAACTTGTATTATAAATCATTGCAACCTCAACAGGCACTCCATTTTTTTCACCTTCAAAAGAAATAACATCTTTCATTAAAGGTTCTCTTGATGCATCTAAAAACTTGATAAATTCTTTTAATCCTTCTTCAGAATGAAATGTTTCACCTTCGAAAGAACCATCTTCTTTAGTAAAACGCTTATCAATTAAATGAACCGTAATTCCTTTATTTAAATACGCTAACTCACGCATTCTACTCGCTAGAGTATCGTAGTTATATTCTAAAGTTTGAGTAAAGATTGTAGCATCTGGTCTAAAAGTAACAGTAGTTCCTCTTTTGTCTGTTTCACCAATTGCTTTTACTGGATATAAAGCTTTTCCTTTAGAATACTCTTGTTCCCAAATTTTACCATCTCTATAAACAGTAGCTGTTAAGTGCTCTGATAATGCATTAACACAACTTACACCCACACCGTGAAGTCCACCAGATACTTTATAAGAATCTTTATCAAACTTACCACCTGCACCAATTTTAGTCATTACAACTTCTAGTGCTGAAACGCCTTCTTTTTTGTGTAAATCTACAGGAATACCACGACCATCATCCTCTGTAGTAATCGAGTTATCTTCGTTAATAGTTACTGTAATATTATCACAATGTCCAGCTAAAGCTTCATCAATAGAGTTATCTACAACCTCATATACTAAATGGTGTAATCCACGTACACCAACATCTCCAATATACATTGAAGGACGCATACGTACATGCTCCATACCTTCTAAGGCCTGGATACTATCTGCAGAGTAATTATGCTTATTAAACTCTTCTTTCTTTTCGCTCATATATGTATTATTTTATATTGCTTTATTTAATTTTATTGAAACTGAAAAACTGATTTTTCAGCGACAACCAAATATACGAAAACATTAAGGCCTTACAACGTTGTTTAACGAATTAGCCTATTTTTTATTAACAATTGTTGATTTTGATAAAAGTCGCTTAAATCTCTTAAAAACGTTCTTAAATTTAATTTTGCGTGTTTTTTATTCTTCGTAAAAACAAAAAATCAACAAAATCGCTAAAACATGCGCTATTAAAATCTCGTTTTTGATTACAAATCTCTAAAAGAATCTAATAATTAACATTTAATATTATGATTTTAACCAACCCGTAATACTCATTCTAGAAGTATTAGTGACTAAAACTTCATGCTCAATCTCATTACTTTTAAAGAAAACACATTTAAGATTGTCTGGAGAAATTATATCGATTCCAGTTTCTTGATATAGTTTTAATTCTCCTCCATCCTTAGTCAACCAACCACTATTTAAGTACATGATTATAGAAAAAACACGACTATTATCAGTTTTAAACTGATCTATATGTTTTTTATAAAAAGCACCTTTTTCGTAGAGTGCATAATGAAATTCGTAACTTTTTATTCCGGCAAAGCAAGTTTGATTGAGATACAACACGAATTCGTCTATTAAACTAAAGAATTGCTTCTCATAAATATTATTATCTGCTTTATTCAACCAAAAAATCTTATCTCTTCTTATAGAATTATCGTGATTAAACAAATGAGAATTAGCAATACCTGCTAAACTTAAAGCCTCATTTTCGTAAAGTGATAATAAATTTGATTTTAATTGAAAAGCTAAGTCTTCACTTAAAAAAGCTTTAGATATACCTACACGCTTTTCTAAAAAGCTTGAGATAATTTCCTCGAAGTGCGTTTGCACTAGGTTATTTAAAAAAGAATGTTAAAATTACCATATATTTCATAACACAAGTTATTTAATTACAGCAATTTTGTTAAAAACAAAACCGCTCTATTAGAGCGGTAAATGTATGCTAAAAAACGGTATGCACTTTCGTTTATTGATAGTATTTAATTTATAATAAAATGACAGATTCCATCACTCTTCTTAAAGAACCAAACACGTATTAATATGCTTTATCATGCACATTTGCAATGGCACGACCAGAAGGTTCGTTCATGTTCTTAAATGCCTCATCCCACTCTAAAGCAATAGCTGTACTACAAGCTACACTTGCCTCTTGAGGTACACTTAATGCTGCTGCGTCACTTGGAAAGTGTTCTTCAAAAATTGAACGGTAATAGAATTCTTCTTTATTTTGAGGTGTTTGTATTGGAAACCTATATGCTGCATTCTCCATCTGCTCATCTGTTACTACTGCATCTACAACTTCTTTAAGCGTATCAATCCAGCTATACCCAACACCGTCGCTAAACTGCTCCTTTTGTCTCCAAGCTACACTTTCTGGCAACATGTCTTCAAATGCTTTACGTATAACCCATTTTTCCATGCGTTCTCCGTTAATCATTTTATCTTGAGGATTAATGCGCATTGCAACATCCATAAATTCTTTATCTAGAAATGGCACACGTCCTTCAATTCCCCAAGCAGCTAAACTCTTGTTAGCTCTTAAACAATCGTACATGTGTAATTTATCCAATTTTCTAACCGTTTCTTCATGAAACTCTTTTGCATTTGGCGCTTTATGAAAGTATAAATAACCTCCAAAAATCTCGTCGGCACCTTCACCAGATAAAACCATTTTAATACCCATAGACTTAATAACTCTTGCCATTAAATACATAGGAGTTGAAGAACGAATAGTTGTAATATCATACGTTTCGATGTTATAAATAACATCTTTAATAGCATCTAAACCTTCTTGGATTGTAAATTTTATTTCGTGATGTACAGTTCCAATATGATCTGCAACTTTTTGTGCCGCTGCTAAATCTGGAGAACCTTCTAATCCTACTGCAAATGAATGCGTTTGTGGATACCAAGCCTCTTTTTCGTCTCCAGTCTCAATACGTTTTTGTGCATATTTTTTTGCTATAGCTGATACTACTGAAGAATCTAAACCTCCAGAAAGTAACACTCCATAAGGCACATCGCTCATTAATTGTCTATGCACCGCAGCTTCTAAAGCCTCTTTTATTACTGCAATACTTGTTTCGTTATCTTTAACTGCATCATATTCGCTCCAATCTCTTTTGTACCATTTTACATATTCGCCATCTTTACTAGACATATAATGTCCTGGAGGAAATAATTCTATTTTAGTACAAATACCTTCTAAAGCTTTTAACTCTGAAGCAACATAAAAAGTTCCGTTTTGATCCCATCCTATATATAAAGGAATAATTCCCATATGATCACGAGCAATAAAGTATTCGTCTTTTTCTGTATCGTAAATAGCAAATCCGAAGATTCCATTCATTTCATCTACAAAATCAACTCCTTTTTCTTGGTACAAAGCTAAGATAACTTCGCAATCGCTTTCTGTTTTAAAATCGTACTTGCCTTCAAATTGCTTACGTAATTCTCTGTGGTTATATATTTCTCCATTTGCTGCTAACACTAATTTATTATCAGGACTAAATAGCGGTTGTTTTCCAGAAGCTGGATCTACAATTGCTAAACGCTCATGAGCTAAAATAGCTTTATCGTCACTATAAATTCCGGACCAGTCTGGTCCGCGATGACGAATAGTTTTAGACATTTCTAAAACCTGAGGTCTTAAATCTTCACTTTTTTGTTTAAGGTCGAAAGCACATACAATTCCACACATAACTTATATATTTTAAATTCTTTTATTATTGATTGTCAAGCAAATATTGAATTAATGTTTCATTTATAAAACATATAACAACTAAATGCTTTCATATTAAAACTAAAATTAACATTTTAAATGTTAAATGAAATTATTTCAATTGAATTTTAAGAAAAAAGATTTAAAATTGAAATTCAGAAAACAAATTATTAAGCTATTGCAAGAAACAACAAAGATAAAAGCACTAAAATTCACAAAACACTAAATAAAAAGCATAAAAAAACACGCTTCTTTCAATAAAAAAGTAAGCGTGTTATTTATTATAAATATATAAAGAATCCCTAAAACTAAGGATCTTCTATTTTAAGGAATATTTAAATACTTATGTGTCTGTAGAGAAACTTTCCATTTTGGGTTAGCCATAACATAATCAACAATTAAAGGCACCATTGTATCTCTTTTACTCCATTCTGGTTGCAAATATAAAATGCAATCACCATTTACCTTAGCAGCTTGCTCTTCCGCGAAGCGAAAATCGTCTTTATTAAAAATAATACATTTTAATTCGTTGGCATTATCGTAAACGCCTTGTGTTGGGAGTTTCATCTTTTTTGGAGACAAACAAATCCAATCCCATTGTCCAGACAACTCATAAGCACCCGAAGTTTCAATATGAATACTCATATCTTCAGCTTTTAACTGCTTTGTTAATTCCGTCATGTCCCAAGTTAATGGTTCACCACCTGTAACAACAATAGTTTTACTATATTTTTTTGCGTTTGCAACAATTTGCTCAATTCCTGTAGGAGGATGTAATTGTGCATTCCAACTTTCTTTAACATCGCACCAATGGCAACCAACATCACAACCACCAATTCTTATAAAATAAGCAGCTGTACCTTTATGGAATCCTTCACCTTGTATAGTGTAAAATTCCTCCATTAAAGGCAACATTTTCCCTTGATTTACTAAATCTTGAACTTCTTCCGTCATAGCTTGCAAAGATAGAAATTAAGTTAATCTTTTAAGTCTTTAATTATTCTAATTATTTTTTCTAATTTCGCTTCAATAGTAAAAAATAATTCCCTCAACTAATTCTTAATGAAAAACAATTTTCTGTACCTATTAATAGCATCCTTCCTTTACACATCCTCTATTTATTCACAAGTTGCAATTGGCACAACAAACCCTGACGATGGCTCTGCGCTTCAAGTAGATAGTACAACTGGAGCTTTTGTTCCTCCAAGAATGACTACAGAAGAAATGAACTTAATAACCACTCCTCTAACTGGCTCTTTAGTTTTTAACACTACATTAAATTCTTTATGTGTTTATAAAAACAATAAATGGTCTAGCACATCAAACAACAGTATAATACTAAACAAAAGTTATTCTGCTGGAAATGATGCATTAGAAACTCCAGACAATAACTTTATAAATTTTCCAATTGGAACCGCAGATATTATAACTACAAACTCAAGTATTTATCAAGTTATTAGCAATGGTAAACTTAGAATAAAAGAAGATGGCAATTACCTATTTAGTGCATCACTTTCAACTAGAAACATGCCAAGTGGCAATAAAAAATACATTTTAGCCTTAGAAATTAATGGGAATTTAGTCGCCTATTTATCTAGAGGTTTTTCGAGCTTACCAAGTACTGATTATTGGGGAACTAGTGGAAATGTAATGTATCCTGTATCAGCAAACGACTCTGTTACATTTCGCTATGTATTAAATAATGGAGGAGTTGAGTTAGATGCTAGATTTATAAATTTAGGTATTAGCAAACTTGATTAAACTTTAATTATGCAAATACTTTGAAATCATTTATTTGTAGTTGAAAAATGATATTTTTCTTCTTTATCTTTACTATACTTTTATAAAATTAAACCATCATGAGCAGACAAGACGAATTCTTTAAACACATCACAGACGGAAACACCACCAAAGGAGAATTTATAACCTTAGGCTCAGCAATGTTAGATGGCAAAACCATTAAAGACGCTTTTGTAAAAATACCTTTAAAAACCATGAATCGTCATGGCTTAATTGCTGGAGCTACTGGAACTGGGAAAACAAAAACACTCCAAGTTTTAGCTGAGAATTTAAGTGAAAAAGGTATTCCTGTTTTACTTATGGACATAAAAGGTGACTTAAGTGGATTGGCACAACCAAGTCCTGGTCATGAAAAAATAGACGAACGTCATGCTAAAATTGGTTTAGACTTCGAAGCGAAAGGCTTTCCTGTAGAAGTAATGTCGTTGTCTGAACAAGATGGTGTACGCTTACGTGCTACTGTTATTGAATTTGGTCCAGTTTTACTATCTCGTATTTTAGATTTAACAGATACACAATCTGGTGTTGTTGCAGTAATTTTTAAATATTGTGACGACAATAAACTTCCGCTTTTAGATTTAAAAGATTTCAAAAAAATATTACAATACGCTACTAAAGAAGGAAAAGAAGAATTTTCTGATGAATATGGTAGAATATCAAGTGCTTCTACTGGAGCTATTTTACGTAAAGTTGTTGAAATAGAACAACAAGGAGGAGATTTGTTTTTTGGAGAAAAGAGTTTTGAAGTTGAAGATTTATTAAGAACTACAAGAGACGGCAAAGGTTATATAAACATTATTCGCTTAACAGATGTTCAAGATAAACCAAAACTGTTTTCTACATTTATGTTAAGCCTTTTAGCTGAAATTTATGAAACTATGCCTGAGCAAGGTGATTCTGGAAAACCAGAATTAATTATGTTTATAGACGAAGCCCATTTAATTTTCAATGAAGCCT
Source organism: Lacinutrix algicola (assembly GCF_001418085.1). Classification (GTDB taxonomy): domain Bacteria; phylum Bacteroidota; class Bacteroidia; order Flavobacteriales; family Flavobacteriaceae; genus Lacinutrix; species Lacinutrix algicola. The sequence goes on along the minus strand of NZ_LIQH01000030.1, from coordinate 132,614 downwards.
CTAAAGCATTATTAAGTCAAATAGAAAGTATTGTCAAATTAATACGTAGTAAAGGTGTTGGTTTGTACTTTGTTACTCAAAACCCAACCGATGTTCCTGAAGGAGTATTAAGTCAGCTTGGCTTAAAAATACAACATGCTTTACGTGCTTTTACTGCTAAAGACAGAAAAGCAATTAAACTTGCTGCACAAAACTATCCTGATACAGATTATTATGACACTGCTGAAATTCTAACCTCACTAGGAACAGGAGAAGCATTAGTATCTGCATTAGACGAAAAAGGACGACCTACTCCATTAGCTGCAACTATGATGCGTGCTCCAATGAGCCGTATGGATGTGTTAACTAAAACAGAGTTACAAAATTTACTTGACGACTCTAAACTAGTATTAAAATACAATGAAGAGATAGACAGAGAAAGTGCTTACGAAATGCTTAACAAAAGAATTGACAAAGCAGAAGAAGCAAAAATTAAAGCCGATGCTAAAGAAGAGAGAGAAGAAGCCGCAGCTAAAGCGAAAAAAGCAAGTAGAACGACAACAAGAAGGAAAAGCACAGCACAAAATCCAATTATTAAAGTTTTAACTAGCGCTACTTTTATTAGAAGTGTTTTTGGAATCTTAAAAAAGATGATGTAAAAAAGTAAAGCTAGTTCTGGTACTTACCGAAAACAAATCATACAACCCAAATATAATATTACAAAAAGGTTTCCGTCTTTGCGGAAACAAAAAGCAAATAATACCCATGAAAAAAATAGTTTTTACCCTACTTACAATTTCAATACTAATGACATCTTGCAACACAGAAGTCAACCCATTTTCTATATCTAAGCATAATATTGGCTTATTAACAGATTCTACTCAAGTTAAAGATCTTGAAGCAATTTTCGCAAAAGATTCTATCGTAAAAAAAATAGCAGGAGACGAGTTTTTAGGAAATGTAAATGATATTTTAATATTCGAAAAAGGCGGAAAGAAACTATTAGAATTATCACCAACTGAAGCTTTAGACTCTACTGCAACTATTGGTACCATTAAAGTATTAGATTCTCGTTACAAAACAAAAACCGGTATTACAACTCTTAGCACGTTTGGAGATATTAAAGCAAAACACAAAATATCTAGTATAGAAAACACCTTACGAAATGTTGTGATTTTAGTAAATGAAAACAATACATTTTTCACTATTAGCAAAGAGGAATTACCCGGAGAATTACGTTTCGATATGTCTAAAAAAATTGAAGCAACTCATATTCCTGATACTGCAAAAATTAAATACTTTATGGTTGGTTGGTAATTTAATCTTAAATAGCCTAATGACAATTAAGTTGTTTTTTAGACCAAATAGGTTAAAAACCGAAAAGCTTTATTTTTAAATTAAGACAAAAAACTGCAACGTAATGAATCCACTTTTTTCAAAATTATTAGTAGACGTTGCCCGTAAAAGAATAGAAAAAAAACAACTAAAAAAAGAGACCATAACTCCTCAAGAAATTGGTCCAGTTGTAAACAACATAAAAGTAGAAATAAGTCACGCCATAAAAGAGTCTATTTTTATAATTATTGGCGTTTTTTCTGCTGGATTTGGACTTAAAGGATTTTTACTACCTAATCATTTTATAGATGGTGGAGCTACCGGTATTTCTTTATTAATTCAAAATATAACCTCTTTATCACTTGGCGTTTTATTACTAATAGTTAATATTCCTTTTCTATTATTAGCCACACGAACTATTAATACCAAATTTGCTATAAAAAGCTTTATCGCAATAACTTTTCTAGCCGTTGTGGTGCATTATGTAAATTACCCAACCATAACCGATGACAAGTTATTAATTGCCGTTTTTGGCGGTTTTTTCTTAGGTTTAGGAATTGGTATGGCAATGCGTGGTGGCAGTGTTATTGACGGCACAGAAGTTTTAGCTATTTATTTAAGTAGAAAATTCTCGCTTACCATTGGTGATGTTTTACTATTAATTAATATTGTTATTTTCTCGGTTGGCGCTTATACACTTTCTATTGAAACTGCTTTATATGCTATTTTAACATACTTAGCTGCTGCAAAAACCGTTGACTTTGTAGTAGACGGTGTAGAAGAATATGTTGGTGTTACTATAATTTCTGAACATCACGATGCTTTACAAGACATGATTACAAACAAATTAGGTCGTGCTTGTACTATTTACGCTGGAAAAGGAGGCTATAATACAAAAGAAAAAGGGCATGACAAAGACATTATTTATACTATTGTAACAAGACTAGAGCTTGCAAAACTACACACCGAAATAGACAAGATCGATAAAAGTGCTTTTATAATTATGGGCATTGTAAAAGATTTAAGAGGAGGAATGATAAAGAAAAAACCACTTAAATAGTATTTTAAATTGAAGCCAATATGAAGAACAGAAAATACACTATCCAAAACAGTCCGTTTGTTGTACCAACAACCGATGGCAAAGTTATAGAAGAACATTTTGGACAAGCAACAGACGGCAATAAAGACATTAGTATTGCACATATGATTGCTCCTGCTGGCTGGAGTGAGCCATTTCAAACACCCGAATTCGACGAATATACTTATATAATAAAAGGTAAAAAACAATTTATTATTGATGATGAGGAAATTATTTTAGAAGCCGGTCAATCTATTAAAATAGAAAAAAACACGCGTGTACAGTATTCAAATCCTTTTACCATTGCTTGCGAGTACATTGCTATTTGCACACCTGCTTTCTCAATGGATTTGGTAAATAGAGAGTAACGGTATTTCTTATTAAAACAATTACAATAATTCTAAAAATGATCTAGTATAGATGTCCAATACAATAATAAAAATTATAGGTAACTCTTTAAACGCTATAAGTTATATTTCTCCAAAATATGCTTCGGATAAAGCATTAGATTTATTTGCTACTCCAAGAAAAGGACGCGTTTTAGAGAAACAAAAAGCTTTTTTAGATTCGGCAGAAACACATCAATTAAAACATGAGAATCTTAATATCTTAACATATAATTGGAAAGGTGCAGGTAAAACTATTTTACTCGCTCATGGTTGGGAAAGTAATACACACCGTTGGGAAGTTTTAATTAATCAACTAAAAGCATTAAATTATAATATTATTGCACTTGATGCTCCTGCACATGGCGCTTCTAGCGGAAAACAGTTTAATGCAGTTATGTATTCAGAATGTATTCATCTTGCAGCAGAACATTACAAAGCAGACATAATAATTGGACATTCGGTTGGAGGAATGGCTACAGGTTTTTACCAAAATAAATATCAGAATAAAAATTTAGAAAAACTTATTTTACTTGGAGCTCCATCTGAATTCACAGGCGTATTTAAACGCTATGTAGATATGATGGGTTATAATAAACGTATTGAAAACGGACTAAACAATTTAGTCTTAAAACGTTTTAACAATTTACCGTCTTATTTCTCTTTAGCTAATTTCGCTAAAAACATAGATACTAAAACACTTATTATTCACGATGTTGAGGATAAAATCATCCCATATAATGATGCTGAGATGATTGCAAAAAATCATAAAAATGCTACTTTTATCACTACAAAAGGATATGGACACGGTTTACGAAATGAGATTGTTAACAATCATATTCTAGAATATATCGCTAGTTAAATTGTAACTTTGCATTATGGAAGAAAAACTTACTAGACTTAATAAATACCTCAGCGAAGCAGGTTATTGTTCACGTCGCGAAGCAGATAGACTTATAGATGCAGGACGTGTAACTATTAATGGATCTGTTCCAGAATTAGGAACAAAAGTAACCCAAAACGATGTTGTAGAAGTCGATGGTAAATCGATTACAGAACGTAAAGCAGATTTTGTATATCTCGCTTTTAATAAACCTGTAGGTATTGTTTGCACAACCGATACTCGTGTTGAAAAAGACAATATTATTGATTATATAAAATATCCAAAACGTGTTTTTCCTATTGGTAGATTAGATAAACCGAGTGAAGGTTTAATTTTCCTTACAGACGATGGAGACATTGTAAACAAAATTTTACGTGCAAGTAATAATCATGATAAAGAATATATTGTAACCGTAGACAAACCAATATCGCAAACGTTTATTAAACGTATGGCAGGAGGTATTTATCTTGAAGACCTAGATAAAACAACTAAAAAATGTACGGTTAGAAAAATAGACTCTCATACTTTTAGTATCATTCTAACACAAGGTTTAAACAGACAAATTAGACGTATGTGCGAATATTTAACTTACGAAGTTACCTCGCTTAAACGTACTCGAATTATGAATATTAAGCTTGATGTCCCTGTAGGTGAATACCGTGAATTTACTGCTGATGAATTAAAGACTTTAAACATGCTTTTAGTAGATTCAGACAAGCACTATAAAGAATCTAAACAAGATATCAAGCCTACAGAAACTAAAGAAACAAACAAAATTCATTCTATTAATAGAAGAAAAGAGTAATACTATTTAACGTTATAAATTATGTCACAATTATCGCCATTTCACATTGCTATTCCTGTTCATAATTTAGCTGAATGTCGTGTATTCTATCGCGACATTTTAAACTGTGAAGAAGGTAGAAGTAGTGACCATTGGATAGATTTTAACTTTTTTGGACATCAATTAGTTATCCATTATAAAGAACAATCTTTAGAAGAAACTAAAACCAATACTGTGGATGGTAAACATGTACCTGTTCCGCATTACGGTGTTGTTTTACCTTGGGATAGTTTTCACGCTTTCGCGGAAGACCTAAAACTTAAAAACATTAAGTTTATTATAGAACCATACATTCGTTTTGAAGGCTTAGTTGGAGAACAAGCAACAATGTTTTTTAAGGATCCTGCAGATAATGCTTTAGAGTTTAAAGCCTTTAAAGATAGAAGTCAGTTATTTGCTAAATAGTTTTTTAGCTTTATCAGCAATAAAAAAAGGCAAATAGATAACTAGAAAGTAAGGGATTAAAATCATCTCAACCACTATTAAATACGTTGGCCAATCTCCTAAATAATCTAAAGCAGATGCTGAATTCGGCTTTTTATTTAAATAAGAATAATTAGCATCTAAAAGATAATTAACACAAAAAATAGCAAGCATATACACTTGTATAGCTAAAAAAGACTTAAACATACTCTTCCATGTTGGTCTCATTTTAAAAACAAAAATCGCATAAAAAATAACAACTATTAACCCTAAATGTGCTATCCAATAACGAAAGTAATCTAAACTTGGAAAACCTACCGAAATGTCTGGCGTAATTACACCTTGAGAAGTTCCTGCTATAATCCAAAATAATAAAATTTCGAAAAGCCAATATTTTCTACTATTGGTAAAAAGGAAAATAAAAAGCGCCATAAAGCTACATAGAAACAATGGCAAATCTGTTACTAGATAATAGTTTCCTTTTATAATAAGATTTGCATGAAATACTAAAACTGTTAAAGACACAAAAAGACCTATACCTTTAAAAACAAGCTCTTTTTGCTTATTATTAAATCTGTTTTTAGAGAACCATATTAGAATAGTTGCAAAAACTAAAGCAACTACAATTGGAATAATATGCTGAAGGCTTCCTATTTCTACGGAGCCAATATAATTAAGTTTAGAAAAAATCACGTTACGAATATACTTAATGAATTTTAAAACGATTAATAATAAATTTGAATCACTTCTGGTTGAACTTAAAAAAAAATCGAATTATAACATGAGTTACAATTCGATTTTATATTGAAATAAAAGAAACTATTAAAATGAGTTCTTTTTATAATCTATTAGACGTTTGCTCTGTGACGCTCTCTTGCTAATAATGTATTTTTTAATAACATTGCAATTGTCATAGGTCCTACTCCACCAGGAACTGGTGTAATAAAACTTGCTTTTTTACTTACATTTTCAAAATCTACATCTCCAGTTATTACATAACCTTTTGGATGTGATTCGTCTGGTACACGTGTAATACCAACATCTATAATTACAGCATCATCTTTTACCATTTCTGCTTTTAAGAAATTAGGAACTCCTAATGCCGAAATAATAATATCTGCTTGAGATGTAATTTGTGTAATGTTTTTAGTGTGACTATGTGTTAGTGTTACTGTAGAGTTACCAGGAAATCCTTTTCTTCCCATTAATATGCTCATTGGTCTTCCAACAATATGAGAACGGCCAATAACTACAGTATGTTTTCCTTTGGAATCTACATTATATCTATCTAATAACTCTAAAATACCAAATGGTGTTGCAGGAATAAAAGTAGACATATCTAATGCCATTTTACCAAAATTCATTGGATGGAAACCATCAACATCTTTATCTGGGTTTACAGCCATTAATACTTTTTGAGTATCTATTTGCTCTGGTAAAGGCAATTGAATAATAAAACCATCGATATCATCATTATTATTTAATTCTTCAATTTTATCTAATAATTCAACCTCGCTTGTTGTGTTAGATAAACGCACCATTGTAGACTCGAAACCAACACGCTCGCATGCACGAACTTTACTACCAACGTAAGTTAAACTTGCGCCATCATTACCAACGATAACAGCAGCTAAATGCGGTACTTTTTCGCCATTAGCTTTCATTTTATCAACTTCAGCTTTGATTTCGTTTTTAATATCGTTACTTACTTTTTTACCGTCAAGTATAGTCATTATTGTATTACTTTAATTGGTTGCCTTTATCGAGTATAACTTTATATTATAAATTAAAAAACAGAAATTACTTCATGTTTTTCATTGCATTCATCATTGCTTTTCCTTTTCCACCTTGCATCATCTTCATCATTTTGCTCATTTGGTCGAACTGCTTTAAAAGTTGATTTACTTGTGTTACAGAGGTTCCTGATCCCTTTCCAATTCGCTTTTTACGACTTGCATTAATTACTGAAGGATTAGTTCTTTCTTGAATAGTCATAGAATGAATAATCGCTTCAATATGCTTAAAAGCATCATCGTCTATATCAACATCTTTCATCATTTTTCCTGCTCCAGGAATCATGCCTACAAGATCTTTCATATTACCCATTTTCTTAATCTGCTGAATCTGCTTTAAGAAATCATCAAATCCGAATTGGTTTTTAGCAATTTTCTTCTGTATTTTTCTTGCTTCTTCTTCGTCAAATTGCTCTTGAGCTCTTTCAACTAAAGATACAACATCTCCCATTCCAAGAATACGATCTGCCATACGTGAAGGATAGAAAATATCTATAGCTTCCATTTTCTCACCTGTACCAATAAACTTAATTGGTTTGTTTACTACAGATTTAATAGAAATCGCAGCTCCACCACGAGTATCACCATCTAATTTTGTTAGAATTACACCATCAAAATTTAAGACATCGTTAAAGGCTTTTGCTGTATTTACAGCATCTTGACCTGTCATAGAATCCACTACAAATAGCGTTTCTTGAGGCTCGATAGCTTTATGTATGTTCGATATTTCGGTCATCATGGCTTCATCTACAGCTAAACGACCAGCTGTATCAATAATTACCACATTATGTCCATTTTCCTTTGCATGTGCGATACCTGCTAATGCAATGGCAACTGGATCTGTATTACCTTTATCGCTATAAACATCTACTTTTATTTGATCTCCTACTACATGTAATTGATCTACGGCTGCTGGACGGTAAACATCACAAGCAACTAATAAAGGTTTCTTTGTTTTTTTAGTTTTTAAGAAATTTGCTAATTTTCCAGAAAATGTTGTTTTACCAGAACCTTGTAAACCAGACATTAAAATTACTGTTGGAGTCCCAGAAAGGTTAATACCTGCAGCATCTCCTCCCATAAGCTCGGTTAATTCGTCTTTAACGATTTTAACCATTAATTGCCCTGGTTGTAATGTTGTTAATACATTAGCTCCTAATGCTTTTTCTTTTACGCGATTGGTAAAATCTTTAGCTATTTTAAAGTTAACATCGGCATCTAAAAGTGCACGTCGTACTTCTTTTAAAGTCTCGGCTACATTAACTTCTGTAATGCTTCCATGACCTTTTAGTACGTGTAGCGCTTTATCTAACTTTTCACTTAAATTATTAAACATAATTTTTTCTGTTTTTAAGAAGCACAAAAATAGGAATTTGAAGCTTATTTACGAAGTTTCGGATACAAATAATTCCATAAAAAAAGGTTACTAAATTTAGTAACCTTTCTGTATTGCTAATAATTAACTTAACAAAAAACTATATTTTAACTATAAGCAGTTATAACATTCTCCATTCAAAGTAAATAATGTGTTTACTTCATTTGGGTTAAGTGTTTTTTTATAAACTCTTAAATCGTCTAAATGCCCAACAAAACCTTCTCCTATAATATATGCACTTGCTGGCTGAGAACCAATATTTAAAGTTGAGTTTTCGGTAACATTTCTTTGTATTCCATCTCTATATAGTTTAACGGTGTTATTAGCATCTACTGTTACAACTAGATGATGCCAATCTGTATTTACCCATTCTACATCAACCTCACCATTCCAGTCGTTATCCCAAAGATTAAAATTTGAATTATCAGAAAATAATGGTGTATTTAAATCGTAAACTCCCAACTGAAATCCTTGAGTTGCATTTCCTGGTGACCTAAAGATCATCTCTAAATCTCCAGCATCTGTGTTTTGCATTTTAAACCAAACGCTAATAGAAAAGCTGTCTCCCTGAATAAGTTGATTATCTCCATTTATAGGTATTTCAAATGTATCATTTCCTGTAAATGCCATAGCACACAAAGAGTTCCCGCTTCTATCTTCTATAAATGTATTTGTGATACTTTGTGCATTAAAACCGCTTATTAAATCGTGAGCTTCTTCTGCAAAAGGCATATAAATTATTAAATCGTTTAACAAAACACCTGGATTATCACAACAGTCATTAACAATTAATGTAATTGGATACACCTCATAAGCATCAGGATTTGTAGTTAATCCTACACGAGCATATATCGTTTGTAAATTCACTACTGTATTTATAAAATTACTTGGTGTAGCAATTGAATTCATGTTTGCAACTGCATCCGATTCTGTTACGTGATATGACATCGTAGATATAGCAGGTAAAATACAATTTGGAAAACCTGTAGTTAAATCAAACTCTGCAAAACCATCAACTATATCACCATCGCAAGCACTAATTTCGGCATCTGCATCTTCAAAACAATCAAATGGATTATTTGAATCGCAATCTTGTTCTAAAACCATAGTTTGGTTTCCATTTATCAAAACTAATTCATCATTAGTGCATTCTGCAAAAACCCATGATCCTGTTAAAGGAGCCGAATTAGTATCTATATTCAATATAATCTCTCCGTTTGCAACTTCCAACCACCAATCTCCTCCAAATTGATTATTAAGAACTCCATTTGAAGTAAACTCAGCATCTTCATAACTCGTTAATCCTGAAGGACTAGTTATTGCAATATCCCAAAGACATTCTACAAGCACTAACTCTATAGCATCTTCAGAACATTCAAAATCATCATCATTCCAATCGTAATCATCGTCTTCATCACAATTATCTTCTGCATCTGTAATTGCTGCTTCTAACTCTTGATTACTATTAACAATTACAGTATTACCATTACTTAAAACCATTGTAATAGGAAAATTTAAACTTGCTAAAACACCTCCTTCTATATCGTTAACAAAATTGTATAGTGTTTCATCATCTTCAATAACAACTGTCTCCGTAACTTGAAAATTAGAATTATAAATAGAAACACTTATTGGGTATAGAAAATCTATACATTCTATGTCATCATCATCTTCATTTTCTCCATTACATAACTCTATTTGAGTCTCTAATTCTGCTTGATTATTAATTACTATTTCGGTATAATCATTTAAAGTTACGGTAATAGGAAAAGTAAAAACAATCTCGTCTCCATCATCTGCAAAAGCATCTAAAAGTGTTTCGAGAGTGTTATAATCTGTAGAGCTTTCAATAGTTATAGTTACTCCATTTGCCGCAATTGTTACAGGTAAAACGACTTCTAAACAATTGGCATAATCTAATATATTATCTACAGAACCATCATTAGAGGTTGTTTTACTCATTAAATTAGCTATTGTAGAATTAGCTTCAATAATATCTTCTTCTGGTGGGTTTGTAATCTCTGTCTCTTCCGTTTGACAGGACTGTATTAATGCAAAAATAATAAGCGGTAAAAAAAGGAGCTTTTTAAAATTCATAATTCTTAAAGTTGGTTTCATAATGTTCGATTTTAATTAATGTTTCTTTTTCAAAGCAATTCATTATTAACTTCAATAATAAGACAGGATACTTTTAAAATTCCCTACCCACCAATTAAAAAAAATTATATTTGAGAAAAATAAGCTAACTTTTCCCAACTTATGGACAAAGATCTTTATAAAAATATATGTGAGCAATCGCGCTTTGAAGTCTTTTACAAAAAGCATTCAAAAAACTTACATGATTTTTTGTACTATAAATTTGGTGAGCGCTTAAGTCCACAAGATAAAACACAAGAAGCTTTTATTAAATTATGGGAAAACTGTAAAAAAATAACTCCTGGAAAAGCAAAAAGCTATTTATACACTACTGCAAATAATTTAATGCTCAACGAAGTTGCTCATCAAAAAGTTGTTTTAAAACACACAAAAATAGAACGAACAAACTACTCTAATGAATCTCCAGAGTTTTTAATGGAAGAAGATGAATATAGAAAAAAACTAGAAAAAGCAATTGCGAATTTAACAGAACCTCAACGTATTGCTTTTTTAATGAACAGAACTGAAGGTAAAAGATTCAAAGAGATTGCCGAAATTTTAGACATTAGTACTAAAGCAGTCGAAAAACGTATTTATGGTGCTTTAAAGAAATTACGAAAAGAGATTGATGGTATTTAATACGATATAAATTAAATATTTTTTTACAATGGGTAGGAGATTTTAAAAGTATCCTGTCTTATACATGAAGATTGTTATGGAAAAAGAAGAATTGATAAAAAAATGGTTAGATAAAGACTTGAATCCTCAAGAATTAAAAGCCTTCGAAGCTCTTGAGGATTATCAATCTTTAATTAAGTTGTCTACTTATACAGAAGAGTATAAAGCACCTAGTTTTAATACAGATAAATCTTTTGACATCCTTTCTGAAAAAATTGAGAATAAAAAACAAGCTAACAAAAACTGGTTTAAACCAGTATTAAAAGTTGCTGCTGTTTTGGCTATTTGTCTTGGCTCATACTACTACACAACAACACTTGACACTAAATTTAGTAGTGATTTTGCTCAAAAAGCGAATATAGAATTACCCGACTTATCTTTGGTAAATTTAAACGCATCATCTAAAATCTCTTTTAATAAAAAGGATTGGGACAAAAAAAGAGAAGTAACACTAGATGGAGAAGCCTTTTTTAAAGTAAAAAAAGGAAGCACATTTAATGTAATCACAAATACTGGTAAAGTAACAGTTTTAGGCACACAGTTTAATGTAAAACAGCGCTCTAATTATTTTGAAGTTACCTGTTATGAAGGTTTGGTTGAAGTAACATATAAGGCTACTAAAATTAAACTTAATCGTGGTGAATCCTTTTTATCATTAAACGGAAAAATAAAAAACGACAATACAATTTCTAATGTTAAGCCAGATTGGCTTAATAGCATGAGTACATTTAAAAGCATTCCATTAAGTAATGTATTAAACGAATTTGAGAGACAATACGATATTACTATTGACGCTTCACAAATAGACACTTCTCAAATTTACACAGGAAAATTTACTCACACTGATATCGAAATAGCAATAAAATCGATTACTGAACCAGTACATTTAAATTATATAATAAAGAACAAAACTATTATTTTAACGCTTGAATAAATTTACGCTATTTCTATTTGTTTTTTTTGTTGGTTACTTTTCTGTTTTTTCTCAAAACAAAAGGCAAGCATTAGTTGATGTATTGGACCTTATTGAAAAACAATTTAATATCAACTTTTCTTATGCAGATAAGGATATTAGTGATATTCTAATTATTTATAAAAAAGAAGATAATTTAAAAGCTATTTTAAATTCGTTAGAAAAACAAACCCAACTTAGGTTTAACAAATTAAATAATGAGTTTATTACTATTTCAAAATTAAAAGATAGAGAAAACCACTTTAAGTTTCAAAAACTTGAAGAAGTCGTTATCTCAAACTATTTAACCTCTGGAATCTACAAGAACAATACAGGAAGCATTACCATAAAACCAAAAGAATTTGGCATTTTACCTGGCTTAATAGAACCAGATGTATTGCAAACCATAAAATCCTTACCTGGTGTTTTGAGTGCTGATGAAACTATTTCGAATATTAATATTCGTGGTGGTACACACGATCAAAACTTATTACTTTATGATGGCATAAAAATGTACCAATCTGGTCATTTTTTTGGTTTAATATCGGTTTTTAATCCCTATCTAACAAAAAACGTTTCGGTCTATAAAAATGGAACTAGTGCTAAATATGGCGATGGTGTTTCTAGTGTTATTGATATGCAATTGTCAGACAGTTTAAGTCAAAAATCTAAAGGTGGATTAGGTATTAACTTAATTAATGTTGATGGTTTTACTTCACTCCCATTAAGTGAAAAAACAGAATTACAGGTTGCAGCAAGGCGTTCTGTAACAGATCTTATAAATACACCAACTTACAATGCGTATTTTAAACGTGTCTTTCAAGATTCTGATTTAACAAATAAAGATGATGCTTCTATTTCAAAAAACGAGGACTTTTATTTTTATGATTTATCATTAAAGTTTTTATACGATATTTCTAAAAAAGACAAGCTTCGTTTTAACTTTATAAATATCTACAATGCTTTAAATTACGAAGAACAATCTATTATGAATTCAATAAATGAATCTTCAAAAAGTGAATTAAAACAAAAAAGTTTAGCTTCAGGATTAAGCTACCAACATAACTGGAATAATAAGCTAAGTACGTATGCTCAACTTTATTATTCTAATTACGATTTAGATGCTACAAATTATGACATTTTAAACAACCAACGTTTAATTCAAGAAAACAAAGTTATAGATGCTGGATTTAAACTTGAAACTAACTATAGTCTTAGCAAGTATATTAATTTAAATACTGGGTTTCAATTTTCAGAAATAGGCATTAGCAATTTAGAAGACGTTAACAATCCATTATTTAGACGTTACATTAAGCGTGTTATTCGTAGCTACGCAAGTTATATTGAAACTAATTATTTATCCAAAAATAAAAGCACTTTACTTAAACTAGGAGTTAGAGACAATTATTATAAAAAATTTAATATTCATATTGTAGAACCACGTTTGCATATTAGTCAACAATTTCTGGAACATTTTAGAGTAGAAATTTCAGGTGAATACAAAAGCCAAAGCACATCACAAACTATAGATTTACAAAAGGATTTTTTAGGCATAGAAAAGCGTAGATGGGTCTTAGCAAACAATACTACTATTCCAATTATTAAAAGTAAACAAGTAAGTTTAGGAGTTACCTACAATAAAAACAAATTATTAATAAGTGCCGAAGGCTATATAAAAAAGGTTGATGGAATTACAACTAGAAGTCAAGGTTTTTTAAACCAATATCAATTTATTAATGCTATTGGAAGTTACCAAGTTAAAGGTGTCGATTTTTTAATAAACAAACAATTTAATAATATTTTTAGTACATGGCTAAGCTATAGTTATAGTTCAAATTTATATACTTTTAGTACTTTAAATAAAGGGAAAGAATTCCCAAATAATGTAGACATTAATCACGTTATTAATTTTGCCAGCGCTTACACTTTAAAAGACCTAAAAATAGGCTTAGGATTAAACTGGCACTCAGGAAAGCCATATACCATACCTTTGAAAAACAAGCCTATCTTTGATAACGGAATTAATTACCAATCCCCAAATAGCAGTCGTTTAAATAATTATTTAAGAGTAGATTTCTCAACTACTTATCAGTTTAAGTTAAATAATAACAAAGCTATTATTGGTGCTTCTATTTGGAATATTATTAATAAAAAAAACACACTTGATAGTTATTATTTAATGAATAATGAAACAGTATCTAAAGTCGAAAATACATCACTTGGATTTACACCTAATATTAGTTTCAGACTTAATTTTTAACACACCTTATTTATATAATTGCTAAAAAAATGTGCCATACTATGATTCCTTTTTTTACTTTTAAGAAATTTTAAAACCGTAATGCCTAAAAAATTACATAATAACATTTGTGAAGAACATCTTTTTAATTCTTTATTTAAGAAGCATTCACAGGATCTAAATAACTTTTTGCATTACAAATTTGGCGAACGTTTAAACCCTAAAGACAAGACACAAGAAGCTTTTATTAAGCTGTGGGAAAACTGTAAAAAAGTAACTCCTGAAAAGGCAAAAAGTTTTCTTTTTACAATTGGCAACAATTTAATGTTGAATGAAACCAAACATCAAAAGGTTGTTTTAAAATATCAGCAAACAAAACCAAAACACTATACTAATGAGACTCCAGAATTTGTTTTGGAAGAAAAACAGTATATGAAAAAATTACAAATAGCATTAGCAAACTTAAGTGAAGCACAACGTGTAGCATTTTTAATGAATAGAATTGATGGCAAAAAACATAAAGAAATTGCTGAGGTTTTAGGAATTAGTACAAAAGCTGTAGAAAAACGCATTTATGGTGCTTTAAAAAAGTTACGTAAAGACATTAGTGAACTATAATTTTTATAATAAATTACTTTTAAGGTAGGAGTTTATATACTTATGTTGTTATATAATTGATTACAAATAAAATGGAAAGAGAAGTATTAATAAAGAAATGGTTAAGTAACAACCTAAATTCGCAGGAATTTCAAGCTTTTAAACAGCTAGAAGACTTCAACGAATTAACTAGGCTGAACGCTGCATTACAAGATTTTAAACCTCAAGAACTTGAATCTGATATTGAATTAGAAAGATTAAACATTGCCTTAAAAACAAAATCAAAAAAACAAAATAATTGGTTAAAACCTTTTATGCGTATAGCTGCAATTTTAGCTATTTGTATTGGATCTTACTATTACACTACTACGCTAAACACTAATATAGCAACCGAATTTGCACAAAAAGAAAACATAGTTTTACCCGATGATTCTCAAGTAAAATTAAATGCTAAATCTACTTTAGCTTTTAATAAAAAAAGTTGGGAAGATGCTAGAAATCTTGACCTAAATGGAGAAGCTTATTTTAAAGTTGCCAAAGGCTCTAAATTTACGGTACATACAACGGCTGGAAATATTTCTGTTTTAGGTACTGAATTTAATATTAATAATAGAAATAATCTTTTTGAAGTTATTTGTTATGAGGGTTCTGTAAAAGTAGAACACAACAAAACTAGTCGTATTTTAAAACCCGGAGAAAGTTTTTTAATACTAGACAATAAATTAGTTGAAAGACCAAAAACTGATGATACTAGTCCGTTTTGGATTAACAACGAATCTTCTTTTAAAAGTATGCCTTACGCTCAAGTAATAGCAGAGTTTGAAAGACAATACAATGTCACATTTAGCGTTAATAATATAGACATTAACGAAGTATTTTCAGGTAGTTTTGCACATAATAATTTGGATATTGCATTGCAAGCCATCACTATTCCGCTTAACTTAGCCTATACTAAAAACAACAATAAGATATCGCTAAAGCGTGAGTAAAAAAATTACGTTCACTCTCTTAATTATCCTATTCTTTTTTAGTTTTATTAGTGTGAACTCTCAAACTTTTAAAACTGAAACAATTCCTCTTATAACAGTTTTAAAAGCTTTAGAAAAACGTTTTGACATTAGATTTACCTATGCAGACAAAACTACAGAAGGTGTAAAAATCACAGAACCTTCAACACTACTCTCTTACAATGATGCCATAACTTACCTAAGAACAAACACTAATTTAAACTTTAAAATTATAAACAGTCGTTTTGTTGCCATTGCTCCTAGTAAAAAAAGAACAAGACCAATAGAAGCGCTTGAAGAGGTGCAACTAAATACTTATTTAACAACAGGTATTACTAAAACAAAAACTGGAGAAGTTGTTTTAAATCCAGATGAGTTTGGTATTCTTCCTGGCTTAATAGAAGCTGATGTATTGCAAACCGTACAAGCTTTGCCGGGTGTTTTAAGTATAAACGAATCGGTTTCCAACCTTAATGTTCGAGGTGGCACTCACGATCAAAACTTAATTCTTTGGGATGGTATAAAAATGTATCAATCTGGTCATTTCTTCGGCTTAATTTCTGCTTTTAATCCTAACTTAATTTCTAATGTAGTTATATCTAAAAATGGTACAAGTGCTTTATACGGCGATGGTGTTTCTAGTACAATAGATATGCGTTTGGATACTAATACAAATAAAGAAAGTTCCTATGGCTTGGGTTTAAATTTAATTCAAGCCGATGCATTTACAAAGTTAAAATTACAAGACAATATGGAATTACAGTTATCTGCAAGACGTTCGATTACAGATGCTGTAAATACTCCAACTTATCAGCAGTATTTTGATCGTATCTTTCAGGATTCGGACATTAATAATACTTCTGAAGGCAATAAAAACTCAACCTCTAACGAAAATTTTTATTTTTACGATATAAGTGCAAAGTTACTACATGACCTTTCATCTAAAGATAAATTAAGACTTAGCTTTACTACAGTTTTTAATACATTAGATTATCTAGAAAACAGCACTACAACTGCTTTAATTAGCGGAATTACGCAACGAAATCTTGCCGCTGGATTAAACTATAATAGGCAATGGAGTTCGTTTTTAAGTAGTGAAGTACAACTAAACTTGTCTGACTACAAACTAAATGCTACTAATTTTGATATAGAAAACAACCAACGTTTACTACAAAATAATGCTGTTAAAGATTATGGTATAACACTTCAACTTAAACTAGATTTTAACGAACGCTTACGTTGGACTAATGGTTACCAATATTCTCAAGTAAGCGTCACCAATTTAGAGGAAATAAACGATCCAGAATATAGAAGTGAGATGGAGCATGAGGTTAGTACACATTCCACTTTTAGTGAATTTACTTTTTCTTCTTATAACAATAGAACACATTTAAAAATTGGTACTAGAAGTAATTATTATAAGCCTTTTAATGTATTATTACTAGAACCACGCTTAAGTTTTAATCATAAATTTCTAAAACATTTTAAAGTTGAATTACTAGGTGAGTTTAAAAGCCAAGTAACGTCACAAGTAATAGACCGTCAAAACGATTTTTTAGGCATAGAAAAACGCCGTTGGGTGTTAGCAAATAATACTACCCTACCAATTATAGAAAGTAAACAAACTTCTATTGGCTTACATTACAATAAAAACAAGCTTTTGGTAAGTGCAGAAGCGTTTATAAAACATGTAGATGGTATAACTACAAAAAGTCAAGGTTTTCAAAACCAATATCAAAACATTAATGCCATTGGGAATTATGAAACTAAAGGCATCGATTTTTTAATTAACAAGCAATTTAATGCTTTTAGCTCTTGGCTAAGCTACTCTTTAAGTAATAACGATTATTCATTTTCAACACTAAACAATGCGCAAGCCTTTGCCAATAACACTGCTGTTTCTCATGCTTTAACTTTTGCAGGTACTTACACTGTTAATAATTTAAAACTAGCATTAGGTTTTAATTGGAATTCCGGAAAACCCACTACTACCCCTAATGATGTTCAGCCAATTTTTGATAATAACATTAACTATAATACTGCTAATAAAACTAATTTAGATGATTATTTTAGAACTGATTTTTCTGGAACTTATAATTTAAATTTAGCTAGAAATACGAAAGCTGAAATAGGTTTTTCAATCTGGAATATACTTAACCGAAAGAATACACTTAACAGCTACTACATTTTAAACGAAGATGAATCTATATCTAAAATTGAAAACAAGTCGCTTGGCTTTACTCCTAATTTGAGTTTTAGAGTTCGTTTTAAATAACATACATTTGTTTATATGCATCAAACTTTTTATAAAAATCAACAATAATGAAACAAGTACTACAAACTTTAGTAATCCTTTTTACTTTTAGTATTTCTTCTTTAAGTGCCCAAACATATAACTCGTATTATAACTCTATTGTTACAGATGTTTCTTCTTCTAACATATTGGCAGATTTAATAACATTCGAAAATTTTGGAGTTAAAGAAGCTGGATCTACTGCAATTGGTAATACCCAAAGTTGGATTAAAACAAGATATCAAGACTTAGGTTATACAGATATAGTTGAGCAACCTTTTAGTTACGGAGGCAATACAACTAATAACATTATTATTACCAAAATAGGCTCTGTATACCCAAATACCTTTCTTATAATAGATGCACATTACGATACTATAAACGGACCTGGAACAAATGATAATGGAAGTGGTACAGTACTAATTATGGAAATAGCCAGACTATTAAAAAATGTAAACACAGAGTATTCTCTAAAATTCATTCATTTTAGTGGTGAAGAAGTTGGTTTAATAGGAAGTAATTATTATGTAAATAATACAGTAATACCAGATAATTTAGATATTTCTCTTGTACTTAATATCGATGAAGTTGGAGGCGTTAATGGCTTAATAAACAATACTATTGTTTGCGAAAACGATCAAGATAATACACCAAGCGCTAACAATGCTGCTTCTGTAGTCTCTACTACTATTATGGCTAATTGCTTTAGCTTATATTCTAATTTAGCCACCGAGATTTCTTATGCTTATGCATCAGACTATGTTCCTTTTCAAAATAATGGAGAAATAATTACTGGTCTTTATGAAAAAAATGAAACTCCACACGCTCATACTAGTTCAGATACTTTAGCGAATATGGATGTTAACTATCTTTTTGAAGTTACCAAAGGCGCATTAGGTACTGCTTTAGAGTTTGCTATTGGCATCAATAGTCTAGATGTTACTACTTTTAGCTCAAACAGTACTATTAGTTTTTACCCCAATCCTTCTTCTGGGATATTTAACATTAAATTAAACGATAATATCGTTGAAAATTTTGAGCTAATAATCTTAGATATATTAGGGAAAGAAGTTTACAAATCTAAAATAAACAACCAAATAGAAACTATAGATTTAAGTTTTTTAAATAAAGGTGTTTATTTAGCTTCTCTAAAAAATGATAAGGCTAGAATTACAAAAAAGTTAGTAATTCAATAAAACTAAAAACACGTTTTATCAAAAAATGATATAGTTTACATCACACTTTTAGATCTATACCTTTCTTTGTATCTTAATTAAAGATTCTGTTTTGTAAACAATTACATCTCTAAACTTCAAATTTCAATGACTTACAATAAAATTATTGAACGTCTCTACAGCCTAAAAGATACTGATAAAGTAATCTTTAAAGAGCAAAAATTTGGAGTGATTTCAATTAATTCTTTAGGTATTTATCATAAAGATTTAAAGATTATCGCCAAAGATATTGGAAAAAACAACGAACTTGCATTACAACTTTTTGATAGCGGAATCTACGAAGCACGACTATTATGTAGTAAAATGTATAACCCAAAAGATGTTACAGTACCGTTAATGGAAAAATGGGTTAAAACATTCGAAAACTGGGAGATTTGCGACAGCTTCTGTATGGGCCTTTTCTCTAAAAGCGAATTTGCTATTCTTAAAATAATAGAGTGGACTGAAAGAGTTCCTGAATTTGAAAAAAGAGCAGGATTTACAATCTTAGCTTCTTATTGCATGGCTAATAAAACAGGTGAAAACGAATTATTTGAACCCTTTTTTCAAATAATAAAAAGTGAAGCAAACGATGAAAGACTGTATGTTAAAAAAGCTGTAAACTGGGCATTACGAAACATTGGAAAACGCAATATAGACTTGAATAAAAGAGCTATAAATACTGCTCAAGAAATACTAATGTTTAATAGTAAATCGGCACAATGGATTGCAAGAAATGCATTGTCTGAATTAAAAAAAGAAAACATTAGAATGTCTGACTATCCTAGAAGGATATATCGCAAATAAAAAATACGTGAAGTCAAATTACTAACAACACGTATTATTTAAATTTTCCTTATTCTATAAAACTTATTTAATCTCTAATTAACGGCATAGTACTACATCTAAGCAATCCTTCTTGTTTAGATATTTCTGCATAAGGTACTTCTTCTACTGTGAAACCATTATCACGCAACCAACTATTTAATCTTGTGAAGTTTTTTTCAGAAACAATAACATCTTCAGAAATTGAAAAAATATTACTGTTCATATTATACATTTCTTCTTTAGAAATAATAAAACAATTTTCTTTTCCGAAGTAATTTAACAGCCACTCATACTCTTCTTCCTCAAGAAAACCTTCTTTGTGTAAAATAGCTTTATTTGTACCAATTGGCTGAAAACAGCAATCTAAATGCAGTGCATTATCTCTTGGATTGGTTTGTGATTTTTTTAAGTTAAAAGACTTAACTTTTTTATGTGGGAATGTTTTTTCTAGAAACTCAACACCTTGTCGATTGGTTCGTGCAACAATATAATCTGCATAATCTGCTTCTCTATAGGTACCTACAAAAATATAATCGTTCCAAAGCATAACATCGCCACCTTCTATATGTACTTCTTCTGACGGCCTAACAACCTTCTCTGGATTTACTTGATCTATTACATATTGAATAGCATCTAGTTCATTCTCACGCTCTGGTAATATATTTGCTTTTACAAAGACATCGTCGATTACAAAAGCGATATCTCTAGCAAAAATTTGATTACAATTTTCAATTAATTCTGGTCTATAAACCTTAATATCATACTTTTTAAAAATAGTAGCGACTGCTTCCATTTCTTTAACCATATCTGCTTCCACGGGATAAGTTCCTGCTTTAATATGAAGAGCAGATTTTGGATCGTAAGCTTCATCTAAACTTGGTGTTGGACCATTACTTACAGCAGTACCTAGAACAACAGCTCTAAGGCGTGATGTTTCGTTTTTAACATTGAGTTTTAACATGATTGTGGTATATAAAAAAGCTCCATAATTTCTTATGAAGCTTAATATGAAATTTATTAAATATTATCTTTTTTCAATAGTTTTGAAATCTCTAAGATTTTCACCAATATAAACTTGTCTTGGACGACCTATTGGTTCTTTACGCGCACGCATTTCTTTCCATTGTGCAATCCAACCTGGTAAACGACCTAAAGCAAACATTACAGTAAACATTTCTACAGGAATTCCCATAGATCTATATATAATACCTGAGTAGAAATCTACGTTTGGATATAATTTACGTTTTACAAAATACTCATCACTTAATGCTTCAGAAGCTAAACCTTTTGCAATATCAAGTACTGGATCTTCAACACCTAAATCTGCTAATACATCGTCTGCAGCAACTTTAATAATTTTTGCACGAGGATCAAAGTTTTTATAAACTCTATGTCCAAAGCCCATTAAACGGAAAGGATCTTCTTTGTCTTTAGCCTTAGCCATAAACTTTTTAGTATCTCCTCCATCTTCTTTAATAGCTTCTAACATCTCTAATACTGCTTGGTTTGCTCCACCATGTAAAGGTCCCCAAAGTGCAGAAATACCAGAAGATATAGATGCAAATAATCCTGTGTGTGCAGAACCTACTATTCTTACTGTAGAAGTAGAACAGTTTTGCTCGTGATCTGCATGTAAGATTAATAACTTATCTAATGCGTTTACTAAAATTTCGTTTTGTTTATAATCTTCATTAGGCTTAGAGAACATCATTTTTAAAATGTTTTCTACGTAACCTAAAGAACTATCACCGTAATTTAATGGTAATCCTTTTTTCTTACGCATAGTCCAAGCGACTAATACAGGAAATTTACCCATTATTTTACAAACAGTCTTGTACATCTCTTCTTCAGAATCTACATTTACTGAAGATGGATTAAAGGCTGTTAAAGCACTTGTTAAAGAAGACAACACTCCCATTGGGTGAGCCGACTTTGGAAAAGCGTCTATTATTTTTTTAATATCGTCATCTACTACAGATTGTTCTTTGATATCTGCATTAAATTTATCTAATTGTTCTTGAGTTGGTAATTCTCCAAAAATTAACAAGTAAGCTACTTCTAAAAAATCTGCTTTCTCTGCTAATTCTTCAATAGAATATCCTCTATATCTTAAAATCCCTTCTTCTCCATTTAAAAAAGTGATTGCACTTTCACAGGCTCCTGTATTTTTATATCCAGGATCTATAGTTGTTACACCACCTGTTACAGCTCTAAGAGTTTTAATATCTATTGCAACTTCATTTTCTGTTCCTACTAATAAAGGAAACTCATGCTTTTTTCCGTCGATTTCTAACGTAGCAGTTTTTGACATATTTTTATTGAATTTTTACTTGTTTATGCGGAATGCTAATTTACAAAATAAGTCGGAATTTTTAAAGCTTATTTACAAGGATTTAACAATTAAGATATTGATAAAATTTATTGTATAAAAAAAGCCTTTTAGTAAGTAACTAAAAGGCTCTAAATTTTAAATCGATAATTAATGTTTATCCTATTTTAAATGCATTCATTTTAGGGTAGTAAGCTACTTCTCCTAATTCTTCTTCAATACGCAATAGTTGATTGTATTTTGCCATACGGTCACTACGTGAAGCAGATCCTGTTTTAATTTGTCCGCAATTTAATGCTACCGCTAAATCGGCTATAGTATTATCTTCTGTTTCACCAGATCTATGAGACATTACAGAAGTATAACCTGCATTATGCGCCATATTTACTGCTGCAATCGTTTCAGTTAAAGTTCCAATTTGGTTTACTTTAATTAAAATAGAGTTTGCAATATCCTTTTTTATTCCTTTTGATAAACGCTCAACATTAGTTACATATAAATCGTCTCCAACTAACTGTACTTTATCTCCAATTTGCTCTGTTAAGTATTTCCAACCATCCCAATCGTTTTCATCCATACCATCTTCTATAGAAATAATTGGATAATTACGAGATAATTCAGCTAAATAATCTGCTTGCTCTTTACTAGATCTAACTTTACCTGTTTCACCTTCAAATTTAGAATAATCATATTTTCCGTCTACATAAAATTCTGCTGCTGCACAATCTAATGCAATCATTACATCGTCTCCTAAAGTATAACCAGCATTATCAACAGCCTTTTTAATGGTATCTAATGCATCTTCAGTTCCTCCTTCTAAGTTAGGTGCAAAACCACCTTCGTCTCCTACTGCAGTGCTTAACCCTCTATCGTGTAATACTTTTTTAAGGTTATGAAAGATTTCTGTTCCCATTTGTAATGCATGAGAAAAACTTTCTGCTTTAACGGGCATAACCATGAATTCTTGAAATGCAATTGGTGCATCACTATGAGAACCACCATTAATTATATTCATCATTGGTACAGGAAGCGTGTTAGCACTTACACCACCAACATAACGATATAATGGCATTCCTATTTCTGCTGCTGCTGCTTTAGCAACCGCTAAAGAAACTCCTAAAATAGCGTTTGCTCCCAACTTAGATTTGTTTGGAGTACCATCTATTTCACACATTAAAGTGTCGATATAATTTTGTTCGAATACATTTACTCCTAAAAGCTCTTCAGCTAAAATAGAATTTACATTATCTACTGCTTTAGTAACTCCTTTTCCCATGAATTTATCTCCTCCATCACGTAACTCTACAGCTTCATGTTCTCCTGTTGATGCTCCCGATGGTACTGCTGCTCTTCCTACAAAACCATTCTCTGTTTCTACATCTACTTCTACTGTTGGATTTCCTCTTGAATCGAAAATTTGTCTTGCGTGAACATTGATAATTATACTCATAATTGGTGTTTTAATTTTTTGTTTTACCTCTAAATTTACGGTTTAATTTTGTCTCGTTTATACTATTTATATCAGAATTAAATAAAAATTCCTCTATAACGTTTTAGTAAAATAAAATAAGCAACAGAAAATACATTCTATTGCTTATTTAATATTAGTTTTTTTGAATATTCTTTATAAATTCATCAAATAAATATGAAGAATCATGTGGTCCTGGACTTGCTTCTGGGTGATATTGAACTGAAAACACATTTTTAGATTTCATTTTTATACCAGCAACAGTATTATCATTTAAGTGCACATGAGTAATTTCAACATCGCTATGTGCTTCTGTTTCCTCTCTATTAATTGCAAAACCATGGTTTTGAGATGTGATTTCACCTTTTCCTGTAATTAGATTTTTTACCGGATGGTTTATACCTCTATGCCCATTGTGCATTTTATAAGTTGAAATACCATTTGCTAATGCTATTACTTGATGTCCTAAACAAATACCAAATAATGGTAAATCTCTTTTTATAATTTCCTTTGCTACTCCTTGTGCTTCTATTAATGGTTCTGGATCTCCAGGACCATTTGATAAGAAATAACCATTAGGCTTAAAAGCTTCTAAATCTTCGAATTTAGAATTATAAGGAAAGACCTTTACATAAGCACCTCTCTTAACTAAATTTCGTAAGATGTTCTTTTTTATACCAATATCTAAAGCTGATATTCTAATCGAAGCATTTTCATCACCAATAGTATATGGCTCTTTAGTAGATACTTTAGATGCCAATTCTAAACCATTCATGTTTGGAGTATCAGCTAGTTGCTTTTTAAGGGCATCTATATTGTCTACATCTGTAGAAATTACAGCATTCATTGCTCCGTTATCACGAATATAAGCAACAAGAGCTCTAGTGTCTACATCTGAAATTGCTAAGAGATTATTTGTGTTTAAAAAATCTTCTAAAGAACCATCAGCAGCATCTCGTGAAAAATCATAACTAAAATTTTTACAAATTAAGCCAGCAATTTTTACAGAATCTGATTCTACCTCTTCATTATTTACACCATAGTTACCAATATGTGCATTGGTAGTAACCATTAATTGCCCATAATAAGATGGGTCTGTGAATATCTCTTGATAACCTGTCATTCCAGTGTTAAAGCATACTTCACCAAATGCACTACCCTCTTTACCTACAGCTTTACCATGAAAAATGGTTCCATCTGCTAATAAGATTAATGCCTTTTTTAATTTTTGATATTTCATTTGTATAGTAGTTGTGTCAAAAAGTTTAGCAAAATTGCATAAAAAAAAGGATAAACTAAAATAGTTTATCCTTTTTATATTAAATGCTTATTAACATTTATTCTTCTTCTTCATTAGTTGCTTTAGTCTCAACTGGAGCAGCTGTTGCTTTTCCACCACGACGGCTTCTACGAGTAGTTTTCTTAGCTTTCATATCTGCATTATAGATTTCATTATAATCTACAAGCTCAATCATTGCCATGTCAGCGTTATCACCTAAACGATTACCTAACTTGATAATTCTAGTGTATCCACCTGGACGATCTCCAATTTTAGCTGCTACATCTCTAAATAATTCTGTAACAGCTTCTTTTTGACGCAATTTAGAAAACACTAAACGACGGTTATGTGTCGTATCGTTTTTAGATTTAGTTATCATTGGTTCAACAAAACCTTTTAAAGCTTTTGCTTTAGCAACTGTTGTGTTAATACGTTTGTGTTCTATTAAAGAACAAGCCATATTAGCTAACATTGCTTTTCTGTGAGCCGTTTGACGACCTAAATGGTTTACTTTTTTTCCGTGTCTCATGACATTTGTTTTATCATCTTGCTACTAAACTCAATTATCGAGGAGCAAAATATGATTAATTATTTATTGTGTTGATTAAATTTAGAGTGTGATTATTATATAATAATCACACTCTAAATACTTAATCTTTATCTAATTTGTATTTTGATAAGTCCATTCCGAAATTTAAACCTTTTACATTTACAAGCTCTTCTAGCTCTGTTAAAGATTTTTTACCGAAGTTACGGAACTTCATTAAATCATTTTTGTTAAAAGATACTAAGTCTCCCAATGTATCAACCTCTGCAGCCTTTAAACAGTTAAGTGCACGTACAGATAAATCCATATCTACTAACTTTGTTTTAAGTAACTGTCTCATGTGAAGAGATTCTTCATCATAAGTTTCAGTTTGTGCGATTTCATCAGCTTCTAATGTAATACGCTCATCAGAGAATAACATGAAGTGGTGAATTAACGTTTTTGCTGCTTCAGTTAAAGCATCTTGAGGTGTTATAGAGCCATCAGATTGGATTTCGAAAACTAATTTTTCGTAATCTGTCTTTTGCTCTACACGATAATTCTCAATGCTATATTTAACATTTTTTATTGGTGTATAAATTGAATCTATAAAGATTGTTCCAATTGGTGCTGAAGCTTTTTTATTTTCTTCTGCAGGAACATAACCTCTTCCTTTTTCAATTGTAATTTCCATTGTAACATTTACTTTAGGATCTAAATTACAGATAACTAAATCTGAATTTAACACTTGAAATCCTGAAATGAATTTTTGAAAATCACCTGCTGTAATTTTATCTTGACCTGAAATAGATATAGAAACAGACTCGTTATCTACATCTTCAATTTGACGCTTAAAACGCATTTGTTTTAAGTTCAAAATAATTTCAGTTACATCTTCCACTACACCAGCAATTGCTGAAAATTCGTGATCAACGCCTTCTATTCTAATAGATGTAATTGCAAAACCTTCTAAAGAAGATAATAAAACTCTTCTTAGAGCATTTCCTACTGTTAGTCCGTAACCTGGTTCTAGTGGTCTGAATTCGAATTTACCTTCGAAATCAGTAGAATCAATCATGATTACTTTATCGGGCTTTTGAAAATTAAATACTGCCATGTTTTTTCTTCGTTTTAATTGTTATTTAGTTGCGCGATTTAAAAGTTTGAAGATCACTTAAAAATCCTTTGGCTAAATACCAATATGATTATTTATTATTTAGAGTATAATTCAACGATGAATTGCTCATTAATGTTTTCAGGGATTTGGATTCTAGCAGGAACAGAAACGTAAGTTCCTTCCTTTGTAGCGCTATTCCATGTAATCCATTCGTAAACATTACTTGTATTTGATAATGATCTTTCGATAGTTTCAAGAGATTTAGACTTTTCTCTTACAGCTACAATATCACCAGCTTTTAATTGGTAAGAAGGCACATTTACCAACTCTCCATTTACAGTAATATGTCTGTGAGATACTAATTGTCTACCTGCACTTCTTGTAGGAGCAACACCCATTCTAAACACTACGTTATCTAATCTAGACTCACATAACTGTAATAAAACCTCACCTGTAATTCCAGGAGATGCAGTTGCTTTTTTAAACATATTTCTGAATTGCTTCTCTAATACACCATAAGTATATTTAGCTTTTTGCTTTTCCATTAATTGGATTGCATATTCAGATTTTTTACCACGACGACGTGCGTTTCCATGTTGTCCTGGTGGGTAATTTCTTTTTTCGAAGGCTTTATCATCTCCGAATATAGCTTCACCAAATTTACGAGCTATTTTAGTTTTAGGACCAGTATATCTTGCCATTTTAAATTGTTTTTTTGAGAGTGCTTGGTGAATTAAGGTCTAAATCTTATCCTTCGACTAGCGTTGATCTCTCGTTGATACTTGTTAATAATATTTTTTCAGTTCGCAAATTTACACAAAAAAATTAACATCAACTATGTAAATAGTTGATATTAATTTATCTGATTTGCGTACTAGTATTACGTTTATAAAACGTAATTATACTCTTCTACGTTTTGGAGGACGACATCCATTATGTGGTAATGGTGTAACATCAATAATTTCTGTTACTTCAATACCTGCATTATGAATAGAACGGATAGCAGATTCTCTACCATTTCCTGGACCTTTTACGTAAACTTTTACTTTCTTTAAACCAGCTTCTTTAGCTACAGCAGATGCATCTTCTGCACATAGTTGAGCTGCATAAGGTGTGTTCTTTTTAGAACCTCTAAATCCCATTTTACCAGCAGATGACCATGAAATCACGTCACCTTTCTTGTTTGTTAATGAGATAATAATGTTGTTAAAAGAAGCAGTAATGTGTGCTTCTCCAACAGATTCAACTATAACTTTACGTTTTTTAGTTGCTTTTGCATTTGTCTTTGCCATATTTCTATAGTTCTAAGTAGTTAGTTGATAGTCGCTAGAATCCTAAACCTAAATAATTTCAAACAGATTCTTTCCAACGTCTAAACACTAAAGACCAAATTTCTAATTATTATTTAGTTGCTTTCTTCTTGTTAGCAACAGTTTTTCTTCTACCTTTTCTGGTTCTAGAGTTGTTTTTAGTACGTTGACCTCTTAAAGGTAAACCAGCTCTATGACGTATACCTCTGTAACATCCAATATCCATTAATCGCTTAATGTTTAACTGTGTCTCAGAACGTAACTCGCCTTCAATTGTAAATGTTCCAACAGCATCACGAATGGCTGCTATTTGATCATCGTCCCAATCTTGAACTTTAATACTTTCGTCTACTTTAGCTGTTGCTAAAATTTCTTGTGATCTGCTTCTACCTACTCCGTAGATATAAGTTAATGAGATCACTCCTCTTTTGTTTTTTGGTATATCTACACCTGCAATTCTAGCCATAATTATCCTTGTCTTTGTTTGAATCTAGGATTCTTTTTGTTAATGACATAAAGTCTACCTTTTCTACGTACGATTTTACAATCTACGCTTCTCTTTTTAACTGATGCTCTTACTTTCATCGTAATTAGTATCTATAAGTTATGCGAGCCTTAGTTAAATCATAAGGACTCATTTCTAATTTCACTTTATCACCTGGTAACAACTTAATATAATGCATACGCATTTTACCAGATATGTGTGCTGTCACAATGTGACCGTTTTCTAATTCTACACGAAACATTGCATTTGATAATGCTTCTATAATCGTTCCGTCTTGCTCTATTGCTGCTTGTTTTGCCATATATATTTTTTTTAGTCATCTATTTGCAAATATCTTGCTTAGATTTCTAAACCTTATTTACATTAAGCTACTGCTTTTCTGTTTTTACCAGTTTTCATTAAGCCGTCATAGTGTCTATTTAACAAATAAGAATTCACTTGTTGCATAGTATCAATTGCTACTCCAACCATAATTAATAATGATGTTCCACCAAAAAATAATGCCCAACCAGATTGTACTCCCATTAACTTGAAAACAAATGCTGGGAATATAGCTATTAAAGCTAAAAATATTGAACCTGGTAAGGTTATTTGAGACATAATCTTGTCTAAATATTCAGATGTTTCAGATCCTGGACGTATACCCGGTATAAAACCACCACTACGTTTTAAATCATCTGCCATCTTATTTGTTGGTACAGTAATCGCAGTATAAAAATATGTAAATATTATAATTAACAAAGCAAATACAACATTATACCATAATCCAAACATATCAGAGAAATTTGCAACCATCCATTGTCCAGTTGTAGTTTCTTTTAATAAAGATGAACCTCCAATTAATCCTGGAACAAACATAATAGCTTGTGCAAAAATAATTGGCATTACTCCAGAAGCGTTAAGCTTTAATGGAATAAATTGTCTAGCTCCTCCAAATACATTTTTCTCATATCCACCTGTAGCAGATCTTCTAGCATACTGAACCGCTATTTTTCTTACAGCCATTACTAATAATATAGATCCTGCTATGATAGCAAACCAAATTAATATTTCAAAAAGAATCATCATAGCACCATTACCAGTAGTAAATCTAGCACTCATGTTCTGTAAGAATGACTTTGGTAATGTAGCAATAATTCCTACCATAATTAATAAAGAGATTCCATTACCAATACCTTTATCGGTAATTTTTTCTCCTAACCACATTGCAAAAATACAACCTGTTACTAATATTACTATAGATGAAAAGTAGAATACGCCACCTTGACCTAACAAGAATGCAGAATCTGGAATACCAAACATTGGACCTAAACTTGCTAGATAACCAGGTGCTTGTACTAAACAAATACCAATGGTTAGCCATCTTGTAATTTGAGTTATTTTCTTCTGTCCACTTGCTCCTTCTTTTTGAAGTTTCTGTAAATAAGGAATAGCTATTCCCATTAACTGAACTACAATAGAAGCAGAAATGTATGGCATAATACCTAAAGCAAAGACCGATGCATTTGCAAAAGCTCCTCCTGTAAAGGCATTTAATAAACCAAATATACCTCCACCATCAGCTTTACCTTGAAGGCTTGCTAATTGTGAAGCGTCTATTCCTGGTAAAACAACTTGTGCACCAAAACGATAAACTAATAATAAACCTAAAGTAAATATGATTCGGTTTCTTAGTTCTTCGATTTTCCAAACATTCTTTATCGTTTCTATAAATTTCATATTCTTTAGTAGGTCTTATAAAGTTGCAGCTTCTCCTCCTGCAGCTTCAATAGCAGCTTTTGCAGTAGCAGTAAATTTATGTGCAGTTACAGTTAACTTAGTTTTTAACTCTCCTCTTCCTAAGATTTTTACTAGCTCATTTTTACCAGCTAAACCTAAAGAAACAATTGTTTCAAAATCTAAAGTATCCTTAATTTTCTTGTCATCAACTAATTGTTGTAAAGTATCTAAGTTAATACCTTGATGCTCTTTACGGTTGATATTTGTAAAACCAAACTTAGGTACACGTCTTTGAAGTGGCATTTGACCACCTTCAAAACCAACCTTCTTAGAATAACCAGAACGAGATTTTGCTCCTTTGTGACCACGTGTAGCAGTACCACCTTTTCCAGAACCTTGTCCTCTACCAATTCTTTTTCCTTGGTTTTTTACTGAACCTTCTGCAGGTTTTAAATTACTTAAATTCATTTTTCAGTATATGTTATTTAGCTCCTTCTACAGAAACTAAGTGATTAACTTTTCTAATCATTCCTAGTATATTAGGAGTGTCTTCGTGCTCTATAGTTTGTCCCACCTTCTTTAATCCTAAAGCTAACAATGTTAGCTTTTGTCTTTTAGTACGGTTGATCGCGCTCTTAACTTTCGTTACTTTTATCTTTGCCATTTCTGTAAATATTAACCGTTAAAAACTTTCTCTAAAGATATACCTCTTTCACGAGCAATAGTTTGAGCGCTTCTTAATTGCAATAATGCATCAAAAGTAGCTTTTACTACGTTATGTGGATTAGAAGATCCTTGAGATTTAGATAATACATCGTGAACTCCAACTGCTTCTAATACAGCTCTTACAGCTCCACCAGCAATTACTCCTGTACCAGGAGCTGCAGGGATGATGTTTACTCGTCCTCCACCGTATTTACCTTTTTGTTCGTGAGGTAAAGTTCCATTAATAATAGGAATACGCACAAGGTTCTTTTTAGCATCTTCAATAGCTTTTGCAATAGCACTTGCTACATCTTTAGACTTTCCTAAACCATGACCTACTACACCTGCTTCATCACCAACCACAACGATTGCTGAAAAACCAAATGCTCTACCACCTTTTGTTACTTTAGTAACTCTTTGCACACCAATTAAACGATCTTTAAGATCTAACCCACTTGGTTTTACTAACTCTGCGCTTCTGTATTTTTTATACATAATTTCTTAGAATTTAAGTCCTGCTTCTCTAGCTCCTTCAGCTAATGATTTTACTCTACCATGATATAAATAACCACCTCTATCAAAAGCGATAGTATTTATTCCTGCTTTAATTGCTTTTTCGGCTACTGACTTCCCTACTAATGTAGCGGCATCACTTTTGTTACCTTTTACAGAACTAATATCTTTATCTCTTGAAGATGAAGCTGCTAAAGTTTTACCAGTAACATCATCAACAACTTGAGCATAAATTTCTTTATTACTTCTAAAAACAGCTAATCTAGGTCTAGCTTCTGTACCAGAAACAACCTTACGAATTCTGTTTTTAATCCTTAGTCTTTTTTCGTTTTTTGTTAACTTCATAACTTAATTATTATGCTGATTTACCAGCTTTTCTTCTTAGTATTTCACCTACAAACTTAACTCCTTTACCTTTATAAGGCTCAGGTGGTCTAAATCCGCGAATTTTAGCAGCTACTTGTCCAACAAGTTGTTTGTCATGAGATGTTAACTTAATGATTGGATTTTTACCTTTATCTGAAACTGTTTCCACTTTCACTTCTGGTGCAACACTTAATACAATGTTGTGAGAAAAACCTAAAGCTAACTCTAATCTGTTACCTTGGTTACTTGCTCTATATCCTACTCCTACTAGCTCAAGCTCTTTTGTCCATCCTTTAGAAACACCATCAATCATGTTATTGATAAGTGATCTATATAAACCGTGCTTTGCTTTACTTTCCTTATTGTCAGAAGAACGTGTTACTAACACCTTTCCTTCTTCAATTTTAACTTCTACAGTGTTATAAGATTGAGTTAATTCTCCTAACTTACCTTTTACTGTAATAACGTTATCTTTTACATCTATAGTAACTCCTTCTGGAATTGCCACTGGATTATTTCCTATTCTTGACATCTCTTTCTTGTTTTATAGATTAGTAAACGTAACATAAAACTTCACCACCAACATTCTCACGTTCAGCTTGCTTTCCTGTCATTACTCCGTGAGAAGTAGAAACAATTGCAATACCCAAACCATTAAGAATACGAGGCAGTTCTGTTGAACTAGAATACTTACGTAAACCAGGCTTACTGATTCTTTGTAACTTTCTAATTACTGGTTCTTTAGTTTCTTTATTGTACTTAAGGGCAATTTTAATTGTTCCTTGTACTGAAGAATCATCGAACTTGTAACTTAAAATATACCCTTGATCGAATAATATTTTAGTTATGTCCTTTTTTAAATTTGATGCAGGAATTTCCACTACTCTATGGTTAGCACGCACTGCGTTTCTAACTCTTGTAAGGAAATCTGCAATTGGATCTGTATACATATATATTAATTTGCGGAATTGGTTTTCACAATATCGTGAACCTTAGACCAATTTAAAATTTTACCAACTTGCTTTTCTAACTCCAGGTATTAAACCTTGGTTAGCCATTTCTCTAAATGTAACACGAGAAACACCAAAGGTACGCATATAACCTTTTGGTCTACCTGTTAATTTACATCTATTGTGCATACGAACTGGAGATGCATTTTTAGGTAACTTTTGTAATGCTTCATAATCGCCAGCTGCTTTTAAAGCTTTACGTTTCTCAGCATACTTTGCTACTGTTTTAGCTCTTTTCACCTCGCGGGCTTTCATTGATTCTTTAGCCATAACTTAGTTTTTTTGAAAAGGTAAACCTAATTCAGTTAATAATGATTTTGCTTCTTTATCAGTGTCAGCAGAAGTCACAAATGTAATATCCATACCAGAAATTCTATTGATTTTATCAATATCTAATTCTGGGAATATTATTTGTTCAGTAATTCCTAAATTGTAATTACCTCTTCCATCAAAACCTTTAGCTTTAATCCCACCGAAATCTCTAACACGTGGTAAAGCAGAAGTTACTAAACGGTCTAAAAATTCGTACATTCTTTCTCCTCTTAACGTAACCATAGCACCAATTGGCATACCTTTACGTAATTTGAAAGCTGCAACATCCTTTTTAGACAATGTAGCTATTGCTTTCTGTCCTGTTATAGTTGTTAACTCGTCTAATGCGTAGTCAACTAATTTTTTATCTGCAACTGCAGCACCTACTCCTCTAGATAATACTATCTTTTTAAGTTTAGGTACTTGCATTACATTACTATAACCAAATTCTTCTGTAAGAGCTGCAACTACTTTGCTTTTATACTCTTCTTTAAGTCTAGGTGAATATGCCATAACTATATTACTTCGTTTGATTTTTTTGAAAATCTTACTTTCTTTCCGTCTTCCATTCTATATCCTATTCTTGTAGCTTCTCCTTTAGAAGTTAACAATGATAGGTTTGAAATTTGGATAGGAGCTTCTTTTTCAACGATTCCTCCTTGAGGACTTTGTGCACTTGGTTTAGTATGTTTCTTTACCATGTTCACGCCCTCAACGATCGCCTTGTTCTTATCGGCTAATACTTTTTGTACTTTCCCTTCTGATCCTTTATGATCTCCAGCAATTACTTTTACAGTATCTCCAGATTTTATTTTAAGCTTTGTCATCTTTATAAATGTCTTAAAGCACTTCTGGTGCTAATGATACAATTTTCATGAATTGTTTATCACGAAGTTCTCTAGCAACAGGTCCAAATACACGTGTTCCTCTCATTTCACCCGTTGGGTTTAAAAGTACACAAGCATTGTCATCAAATCTAATATAAGATCCATCTGGACGTCTTACTTCTTTTTTAGTACGTACAACTACTGCTGTAGAGACTGCCTTTTTCTTAATGTTTCCATTAGGAGTTGCATCTTTTACAGAAACAACAACTTTATCACCTACAGAAGCATATCTTCTTTTAGTACCTCCTAAAACGCGGATTACTAAAACCTCTTTAGCTCCAGTGTTATCTGCTACTTTTATTCTTGATTCTTGTTGTACCATAATTACTTCGCTCTTTCAATTATTTCAACTAATCTCCAACATTTAGATTTAGATAAAGGTCTTGTTTCCATGATCTTTACTGTATCTCCAATGTTACAGTCGTTTGTTTCGTCGTGTGCTACGTATTTTTTCGTTTTTAAAACGAATTTTCCGTACATAGGATGCTTAACTTTTTTTACTTCGGCAACAACGATTGATTTCATCATTTTGTTACTAGTAACTACTCCTATACGTTCTTTTCTTAAGTTTCTTTTTTCCATCTTTCAGCAGAATTATTGTAATTCTCTTTTAGTTAATTCCGTTGCCAATCTTGCTACATCTCTTCTTACAGAACGTAATTGGATTGGGTTATCTAAAGGAGATATTGCATGTGCCATTTTTAGGTCTGAATAACTCTTCTTTGTTTCACTAAGTTTCTCTTGTAACTCAGCTACAGATAATTCTTTAATTTCTGATTGTTTCATAATATCAAATAAATTATGCTTCGTAATCTCTAGCGATTAAAAACTTTGTTTTTACAGGTAATTTTTGTGCTGCTAAACGTAATGCTTCTTTTGCAACGTCTAATGGCACACCTCCTATTTCAAAAAGGACTCTACCTGGTTTTACTACTGCTGCCCAATATTCTACGGCACCCTTACCTTTACCCATACGTACTTCAAGAGGTTTCTTTGTAATTGGCTTGTCTGGAAATATTTTAATCCAAAGTTGCCCTTCTCTTTTCATGTGACGTGTAGCTGCAATACGTGCTGCTTCTATTTGACGCGAAGTTAAAAAGTTCGAGTCTAGTGATTTTATTCCAAAAGTTCCGTTTGATAGTTGGTGCCCTCTTCCGGCATTACCTTTCATACGTCCTTTTTGTTGCTTACGAAATTTTGTTCTTTTAGGCTGTAACATTTTTCTTGTTCTTTAAAAAATTACTTTCTACGACGAGATTGATTCTTATTATCTCTTCCGCCTCGTCCACCTTTTCCTTGCTTCTTAGATAATCCAACAAGAGGAGAAAGTTCTCTTTTACCATATACTTCACCTTTCATGATCCATACTTTAACACCCAATCTACCATAAGTAGTATGTGCCTCAACTAAAGCATAATCAATATCGGCTCTAAACGTAGATAAAGGTATACGTCCATCTTTGTAGTGTTCAGAACGTGCCATTTCAGCTCCATTTAAACGACCACTAATTTGGATTTTAATCCCTTCAGCGTTCATACGCATAGTAGCAGCAATAGCCATCTTAATTGCACGTCTGTATGAAATTCTATTTTCAATTTGACGAGCGATACTTGTTCCTACTAAAAATGCATCTAATTCAGGTCTTTTAATCTCAAAGATATTGATCTGAACTTCTTTACCTGTAATTTTCTTAAGTTCTTCTTTTAACTTGTCTACCTCTTGACCACCTTTTCCGATAATAATACCAGGTCTAGCAGTTGTGATAGTAACGGTTACAAGTTTTAAAGTTCTCTCGATTATTACTCTACTTACACTAGCTTTAGATAAACGTGCGTGAACATACTCTCTGATTTTATAATCTTCAGCAAGTTTGTCTCCATAATCGTTACCTCCGTACCAGTTAGATTCCCATCCTCTGATAATTCCTAAGCGATTTCCGATTGGATTTGTCTTTTGTCCCATATCTATCTTAGCTTTGTGTATTATTGTTAGCTCCAACTACGATTGTTACGTGGTTAGAACGCTTTCTTATTCTGTGTGCACGACCTTGAGGCGCTGGACGTAATCTTTTTAACATAGATCCTCCGTCAACTCTAATCTCTTTAACGAAAAGCTCAGCTTCTTCTATAGATGCATCTTCGTTTTTAGCTTGCCAGTTTGCAATTGCAGATACTAACAATGTCTCTAAACGTTTTGATGCTTCTTTAGAACTAAACTTTAATATGTTAAGTGCTTTTTCCACGCGTTCACCTCTTACTAAATCGGCTACTAAACGCATTTTTCTCGGTGATGTAGGACAGTTATTAAGTTTAGCAAAAGCAATTTGCTTTTTACCTTCCTTAATAGCGTCTGCCATTTGTTTTTTACGACTTCCCATAGCTTACTACTTTTTACCTTTATTTTTAGCACCAGCGTGACCTCTAAAAGATCTTGTTGGTGAAAATTCTCCTAATTTATGACCTACCATGTTCTCAGTAACATATACTGGAACAAATTGACGTCCATTATGTACTGCTATTGTTTGACCAACAAAATCTGGAGTAATCATACTTGCTCTTGACCAAGTTTTGATTACTGTTTTTTTGTTGTTCTCAACGTTAGTAGCAACTTTTCTCTCTAATTTATAATGAACGTAAGGTCCTTTTTTTAATGATCTTGCCATGTCTTATTTTTTTCTACGTTCGATTATATATTTATTACTTGCTTTAGTTTTAGAACGAGTTCTAAATCCTTTAGCAGGTATACCGTTTCTTGAACGTGGATGTCCTCCAGAAGATTTACCTTCACCACCACCCATTGGGTGATCGACTGGATTCATTACAACTGGTCTAGTTCTTGGCCTTCTACCTAACCATCTTGATCTACCTGCTTTACCTGAAACTAACAATTGGTGATCTGAATTAGATACTACTCCAATTGTAGCCATACAAGTAACCAAGATTAATCTTGTTTCACCTGAAGGTAATTTTACAGTTGCAAATCTACCATCCCTTGCCATTAATTGAGCAAATGCACCAGCACTACGAGCCATAACAGCTCCTTGACCTGGACGTAACTCTATACAAGAAATGATTGTACCTAATGGTATGTTTGCTAAAGGCATTGCATTTCCAATTTCTGGGTCTACATTTTCACCTGAAACAATAGTTTGTCCAACTTGTAAACCATTTTGAGCAATGATATAAGTTTTCTCACCATCTTGGTAATTTAATAATGCGATAAACGCTGTACGGTTAGGATCATATTGAATTGAAGCAACTTCAGCAGGAATACCCGCTTTAGTTCTCTTGAAATCGATAATACGATACCTTTTCTTATGACCACCACCTTTGTAGCGCATAGTCATACGACCTTGACTGTTTCTACCACCTGAACGTTTTTTCGGAGCTAATAAACTTTTCTCCGGCTTATCAGTTGTAATGGCGTCAAATCCATTTACAACTCTAAATCGCTGTCCTGGTGTGATTGGTTTTAATTTTCTTACTGACATTTGTCTTTTAATTACATGTTAGTGTATAAATCAATTATCTCACCTTCCGCCAGTTGTACTATCGCTTTTTTCTTTGCGTTAGTTTTACCATGTTGAATACCAGTTTTTGTAAACTTAGTACTTCTATCTGGACGGACATTTATAGTGCGAACTTTTTCAACAGAAACTCCATAAGCAGCTTCCACTGCTTTTTTAATTTCTACCTTGTTCGCCTTTGTTTTCACGAAGAAACTGAAACAGTTGTTTAATTCACTGTTTGCAGTAGCTTTTTCTGTGATTATAGGTTTAATTAAGATACTCATTTTGTTTCTTATTTACTTAGATTCGTTACAATTCCTTCTAAAGCTCCTTCTAAAAGCACAACTCGATTTGCATTTAAAATCTTGTAAGTACTTAATTCTGAAGACATTACTACTTCAGAGCCTTTTAAATTGCGTGACGACAAATATACATTATTATTCGTAGCACCCAACACAAAGAGTGTTTTTTTGTTTTGTAAGTCTAAAGCTTTCAAAATATTAGTGAAATTTTTAGTCTTTGGAGAATCAAAACTGAAGTCTTCTAAAACAACAATTGCTTCTTCACTTGCCTTAATACTAAAAGCTGATTTACGAGCTAATCTCTTAAGGTTTTTATTAAGTTTGATTGAATAACTTCTAGGTCTTGGTCCGAACATACGTCCACCTCCTCTAAAAACACCAGACTTAATAGAACCTGCACGTGCTGTACCTGTTCCCTTTTGTTTTTTAATCTTACGTGTTGATCCAGTAATCTCAGCTCTTTCTTTAGATTTGTGAGTACCTTGTCTTTGGTTTGCTAAATATTGTTTAACATCCAAGTACACTGCATGATTATTAGGCTCAATAGCAAAAACATCGCTAGAAAGGTCTGCCTTTCTACCTGTTTCTTTTCCGTTTATATCTAAAACTGCTACTTTCATTATTTTCTAATAATTACATAAGCGTTTTTATGGCCAGGAACACATCCTTTTACCACAAGTAGATTCTTTTCAGTAACTACCTTTAAAACTCTTAAATTTTGAACTTTTATAGTGTCTCCACCCATTCTTCCTGCCATCTTCATTCCTTTGAAAACTCTTGCTGGATAAGATGCAGCTCCAATAGATCCTGGCGCTCTTAAACGGTTATGTTGACCGTGAGTAGCTTGACCTACACCACCGAAACCATGACGTTTTACAACACCTTGAAATCCTTTACCTTTTGATGTTCCTGCAACATCAACAAATTCACCTTCTTTAAAGTGATCTACAGTGATTGCATCACCTAATTTGTACTCCTCATCAAAATCTTGAAATTCTACGATTTTGCGTTTTACAGAAGTTCCTGCTTTTTTCACGTGACCTAAGTCCGCTTTAGTAGCACTTTTTTCTGTCGCGTCATCGAAACCAAGTTGAATAGCTGTGTAGCCGTCAACCTCTTCAGTTCTGACTTGGGTAACGATACATGGTCCAGCTTCGATTACTGTACATGGAATGTTTTTTCCATTTTCATCGAAGATGCTGGTCATACCGATTTTTTTTCCAATTAACCCAGACATAATTATTATTTATTTGTTATTATTATATATTAAAAAACATTCAAGGCCGAAAATACGTTTCAGCCTTGAATTGTATTTTTCCGTTTTTCCTTCGCACGCAGCTTAGGACATGTAAAGTTTAAACTTAAACTTTGATTTCTACTTCAACACCACTTGGCAACTCTAATTTCATTAGAGCATCAATAGTTTTAGAAGATGAAGAGTAAATATCCAATAATCTCTTATAAGAGCTTAATTGAAATTGTTCTCTTGACTTCTTATTAACGTGAGGTGAACGTAATACAGTGAAAATTTTCTTGTGTGTTGGTAATGGAATAGGTCCAGTTACTACAGCTCCAGTACTCTTTACTGTTTTTACAATCTTATCAGCAGACTTGTCTACTAAGTTATGATCGTAAGACTTTAATTTTATTCTAATTTTTTGACTCATTTTCTTAACTTTTTAAGATTGTTCTCCTTTAGCTGCTTTAATCACTTCTTCAGATACATTTGAAGGTGTTTGAGCATAGTGTGAAAATTCCATTGTTGATGTTGCACGACCAGAAGATAATGTTCTTAATGTTGTTACATAACCAAACATTTCCGATAATGGCACACTAGCTTTTATTGTCTTAGCGCCAGCACGGTCACCCATACCTTCCATCATACCTCTTCTTCTATTTAAATCTCCAACGATGTCACCCATATTTTCTTCTGGAGTAATAACTTCTAGCTTCATAATAGGTTCCATGATTACAGCTTTAGCAGCTTTAGCACAGTTTTTAAATCCTAATTTAGCAGCTAATTCGAAAGATAACTGATCTGAATCCACATCATGATATGAACCATCTCTTAATGTTACTTTCATAGCATCAACTTCAAAACCTGCTAAAGGTCCGTTTACCATTGCCATTTTAAATCCTTTCTCAATTGAAGGAATAAATTCTTTAGGAACATTACCACCTTTAATAACAGATTCAAATTGAAGACCAACAACACCTTCATCAGCCGGTTCTACCGTAAATACGATATCAGCAAACTTACCACGACCACCAGATTGCTTTTTGTAAACTTCTCTATGATCAGCAGATTGCGTAATAGCTTCTTTATATTCAACTTGAGGTTGACCTTGATTTACTTCAACATTAAACTCACGTCTTAAACGGTCTACAATAACATCAAGGTGAAGTTCACCCATCCCTGAAATAATAGTTTGTCCAGAAGCTTCGTCAGAACGCACAGTAAACGTAGGATCCTCTTCAGCTAATTTAGCTAAGCCAATACCCAATTTATCAACATCTGCCTTAGTCTTAGGCTCAACAGCAATACCAATTACTGGATCTGGAAAATCCATAGATTCCAATACAATAGGATGCGCTTGATCTGAAAGTGTATCTCCTGTTTTAATAGATTTAAATCCAACAGCAGCTCCAATATCTCCAGCTTCTATATAATCAATTGCATTTTGCTTATTAGCATGCATTTGATAGATACGAGAGATACGTTCTTTTTTACCAGAACGATTGTTTAAAACGTAAGAACCAGCATCTAAACGACCTGAATAAGCTCTAAAGAAAGCTAAACGTCCTACGAAAGGATCAGTAGCAATTTTAAACGCTAAAGCAGCAAAAGGCTCTTTTACACTTGGCTTACGAATTTCTTCTTTATCTGTATCTGGGTTCACACCAACAATACCTTCCTTGTCCATTGGAGAAGGCAAGTAACGACATACAGCATCTAACAAGAACTGAACACCTTTGTTTTTAAACGCAGAACCACAAATCATTGGAATAATTGCCATATCCATTACAGCAGCTCTAAGTGCTTTATGCACTTCTTCTTCTGTAATAGAATCTTCATCTTCCATAAATTTCTCTAAAAGATTCTCATCATAACTTGCTACTTCTTCAATTAAAAGTGCACGATATTTACGAGCTTCTTCTTTCATATCCTCAGGGATTTCGATAACATCGAAAGTTGCTCCTTGAGTTTCATCGTGCCATACTATAGCACGGTTTTTTACTAAGTCAATAATACCTTTAAAATCCTCTTCGTCACCAATGTTTAAAACGATTGGCACCGCGTTAGATTTCAACATATCTTTTACTTGTTGACAAACTCCTAAAAAGTCTGATCCTTGACGGTCCATTTTATTAACGAAACCAATTCTTGGAACTTTATAGTTATCTGCTAATCTCCAGTTAGTTTCAGATTGAGGCTCAACACCATCAACTGCACTAAATAAAAACACTAAACCATCTAACACACGTAAAGACCTATTTACCTCTACAGTAAAATCTACGTGACCAGGAGTATCAATAATGTTGAAATGATAATCCTTAGTATCTGGAGTAGGCTCTGCATTTTCTAATGGAAACTTCCATGTACAAGTTGTAGCGGCAGATGTGATAGTAATACCACGCTCTTGCTCTTGCTCCATCCAGTCCATTGTAGCAGCACCATCATGTACTTCACCAATTTTATGTGAAACTCCTGTATAATAAAGAACACGCTCTGTTGTTGTTGTTTTACCAGCATCAATATGAGCAGCAATTCCTATATTTCTTGTGAATTTTAAATCTCTTGCCATTTCTTATTAAAATCTAAAGTGAGAGAATGCTTTATTTGCTTCAGCCATTTTATGAGTATCAACTCTTTTCTTAACCGCTGCTCCTTCTTCTTTAGCTGCTGCTAAAACCTCAGATGCTAAACGTTGTGCCATAGACTTTTCGTTTCTTTTTCTTGAATAGCTAATTAGCCATTTCATTGCTGTAGAAACCTTACGATCTGCACGTATAGGATTTGGAATTTGAAATGTTGCTCCACCAACTCTACGACTACGTACTTCTACGTGAGGCATAACGTTAGACAATGCTTCTTTCCAAATCTCCAAAGCTGTTTTTTCTTCGTCTGTTTTCTTAGACTCTACGATATCAATTGCATCGTAAAATACTTTGAACGCTACTGACTTTTTACCATCCCACATCATCATGTTTACAAAACGAGTCACTAACTGATCGTTAAAACGAGGATCTGGCAAAAGCGGTCTTTTTTTCGCTGCTCTTTTTCTCATGTCTTCTTAAAGTTTTTTAAAATTACTTCTTAGGGCGTTTAGCACCATACTTAGATCTACGTTGCGTACGACCATCGACACCTGCGGTATCTAATGCTCCACGTACAATGTGGTATCTAACTCCTGGTAAATCTTTTACCCTTCCACCTCTAACCAATACTATCGAGTGCTCTTGTAGATTGTGTCCTTCTCCACCAATGTATGCATTAACCTCGTTACCGTTTGTTAAACGAACCCTTGCTACCTTACGCATTGCTGAGTTAGGTTTTTTCGGAGTCGTCGTGTAAACACGAGTACACACACCACGTCTTTGCGGACAAGAATCTAAAGCAGCCGATTTACTCTTCTTGGTTATTTTGGCTCTTCCTTTTCTTACTAATTGTGAAATTGTTGGCATATATCTTATATATATAAATTTAATTGACCTCTTTTAAGAGGGCTGCAAATGTAGAAATTAATTTTTGAATTTCAAACCCTAATTGATTAATTTTCAATACTTTTTTAAATTTCTCAATTTAGATATATTATATGTTTAGTTTTTCCGTTAGATTTACGCTATACAAAACAGTTTTAAATCGTGCACAAATACACCACCTTAATAATATTATTTTACTGTTTTTTTTATTCTGAACTGTTTGCTCAAAATTTAAATCTAAGAATTATTGGATCTACTAGTTTGGAAACTGAAATCATTGATGATTTTGACTACAATAAAAACCACATTGACTTTAACTCTATTTCTAATGAGATAGATTCAATCCATCAACTAATAATTAAAAATGGATATATTGAAAGTACTCACTCTGCAAACACAAAAATAAACGATAGTACATTTCAAATAAAATTTGAACTAAATTCTAAATATGAAAATATTACAATAGAATATAATGCCTCAGAAATAAACAAAAACATAATAAATTCTATTTCTAAAAAAAAACAAGAAAACCATTTCACAATACCATTCCTAAACATTCAAGAAACACTTGAGCTTATTAATACAAAATTAGCTAATAATGGTTTTCCATTCACTAAAATTAAATTATCAGAAATAACCATAAAAAACAAAAAGACTTTAGCAGCGACACTAATTATTGAAAAAGACAAGAAAAAACGAAGTTTAGATAAAATCATTATTAAAGGGTATAGAAAATTTCCATCATCATATTTAAAAAGATTTCTAAAGATAAAACCAGAAAAAACATTCAATATTCAAACAATAAAAAACAAGTTAAATACATTAGGTAATGTACGTTTTGCTCAACAAACCAAAGAACCCGAAATTTTATTCACAAAAGATTCGACGTCCTTATATATATACTTACAAAAAAAGCAAAGTAATACTTTTGATGGTTTTTTAGGATTTAACACCAATGAAGAAACAAACAAAATCGATTTTAATGGCTATATAAACCTAGAGTTAAACAACAATCTTAATTATGGAGAAACTTTCAACCTACTATACAAAAGTGACGAAAGTGAACAAAAGAATTTCGAGGCAACAATAAATATGCCTTATATATTTTCAACTCCAATTGGCACTGAATTTACTTTAAAAATCTTAAAAAGAGACAGCTCTTTTACATCTGTCAATCAAAAAGCAAATATATTTTATCAATTAAATTCAAAAAACAAAGTTTTCTTAGGATTAGAAAGCACTGAATCTAGTAACCTGTTAACAGAAGAAGTTAATATTGAGATACAAGATTATAAAACGAACTTTTATAACCTAAAATACGTTTTTGAAAATAGGAAAAACTTAAACTCGTTATTTCAAACTAAGAGTTTTTTAGCATTAGAACTAGCTATTGGAAAACGTAAAACAAAAACAAATAACGAGAAACAAAAAAAGCTAGAAATTGATGCCTTTCACAGCTTTTACTTAAATAATAAAAACAGTCTTTACACAAGACTAAAAGCTTGCTTACTAAACTCTAACACTTATCTAGAAAATGAACTCTTTAGTTTTGGTGGCATAAACTCAATAAGAGGT
Organism: Lacinutrix algicola; assembly: GCF_001418085.1. Lineage (GTDB taxonomy): Bacteria > Bacteroidota > Bacteroidia > Flavobacteriales > Flavobacteriaceae > Lacinutrix > Lacinutrix algicola. Next base: position 88,439 of record NZ_LIQH01000030.1, on the reverse strand, counting down.
TTTCAAGAAAACAGCATCTTAGCGAATAAATATCTAGTATTTAATACAGAATACAGGTACCACTTAAGCAATAACATATATGCACACACAATATTAGACTTCTCTAATTTTGAAAACAAAATATCTAATACAAAAGAAAATCTATATGGTTTTGGCTTTGGGTTTGGAATGAACACAAAGGCGGGATTACTAAAATTTAATTTCGCAAATGGAAAAACAGAAGCACAAAACTTCAAGTTTTCAAACAGCAAAATTCACATCAGTTTAGTATCGATTTTTTAGTTTTATCTCTTAAAAAATTCTTTTTTTTGAAAAAAAATGAAATTTTAACCATTAATTATTGTTTTATTAACTTTTTATTATGATTTTTGACACAGACTAATTCAAATAAAATATAAAATGAAAACAAAGTTTAGTGGAATTTTAACGCTATTACTAGCGTTTGTTGTGCAACTCACGTTCGCACAAGGAAAAACTATTTCAGGTACCATCTCCGATGGAGACAATCTACCGTTACCTGGAGTAAATGTTCTTGTTAAAGGTACTAGTAATGGTACTACAACAGATTTTGACGGTAAATATTCAATTTCAGCAAATACAGGAGATGTACTTGTATTCTCTTATGTTGGTAACACAGTTGAAGAAACAGTAGGTGCAGAAAGCAATATCAGCTTCATTATGCAAGAAAATGCATTAGAAGAAGTTGTAATTACTGCATTAGGTATTAAGAGAAAGCCAGATGAAATTACAACATCTAATAAGGTTGTAAAAGCTGAGGTGCTTACTCAAGCAGAAAATCCAAATGTAATTTCTAGTTTAACTGGAAAAGTTTCTGGTTTACAAATTAGCCAAACTAACACGGGTGCTAACTCTTCTACCTCTATTACTTTAAGAGGTATACGTTCTTTAACAGGAAACAACGAAGCGCTTATTGTTATTGATAACGCCGTTTCTTCTGCAGGTTTATTACAAGCATTAGATCCTAAATTAATTGAATCTGTAAACGTAATAAAAGGTGCAAACGGTGCAGCTTTATACGGACAACAAGGTGGTAACGGTGTAATTATTGTTACAACTAAAAAAGGTTCAGATAGAGGAAGTGACAAATTTAAAGTTACTGTATCATCTTCTGTACAATTAGAAGATGTCGCTTTCATTCCAGAAAGACAGACTACTTATGGTCAAGGATGGAATGGTTTACAGTATGTTTATGAGAATGGTGCTTGGGGACCAGCTTATGATGGAAGTTCACAGCCAGTAGGTTTACCTAATGCAGATGGAACTTTTAATAACTTTGTATACGAAGGAAATAATGATAACATTAAAGACTTCTTTCAAACTGGTACTACTTTTCAAAATAGTGTAAGTTTTTCTGGTGGTAACTTAGATGAAGGTTATATTAACTTTTTTGGAAGTGATCAAAGAACTGAGTTTATTGTTGAAAATGATGAACTTAAAAGAAACACTTTTAACTTAAAAGCAGGAAAGAAATTAGGTAAATTAACTGTTGGAGGTTCTGTAACTTACACTACTTCTAATACGCAAATTGCTATGAATGCAGGAGCAGATGGTGATGCTACGTTATACGAAGCTTTATTAGAAACTCCTACTAACGTTCAACTTGGTGCTTACAATGGTACTAACGAAGGGCACTGGAATGGATATTACTTAAATCCAACATGGGTACAAAACAATGCTAGATCATTTGCTAGAGAAGATCGTTTTAACTCAACTATTGAATTAAGTTATGAACTTAATGACAACATTAATTTCGTATATAGAGGTAACGTTAGTACAGCGGCTAGAAATTCTTCTTCTTATACAAATGCTTACAATGACCCTACTTACATCGAAGACATTACTGGATTCGCTCGTAACGTACAATCAACCTATGCTGTTGGAGAAAACAGATTCAGAAATATTTATTCTGATATATTAGTAAACTTCGATTACATGTTAACTGATGATATTTCATTTAAAGCAAATGTTGGTAATAACATTACAGATAATTTATTCTTTACTCAAAGTTCTTCTGTTACAGATTTAACAATAGCAGGATTATACAATCTTTCTAACGGTTCTTCTACACCTATTACTACTAACAGTGAAAGTAGATCAAGAGGTATTGGTGTATTTGCTAACTTAGATTTTGGATATAAAGATTTTCTTTACGTAAATATTACTGGTAGAAATGACTGGACATCTGTATTAGCTAAAGAAAACAGATCTTTCTTTTACCCAAGTGCTGGTTTATCTTTCATCCCAACAAAAGCTTTTGATGGTTTAAAAGGTGATGTATTAAATTACGCAAAAATTAGTTTAAGTGCTGTAAAAGTTGGTACTGCTGATGTTGCTGCATACCAAACAAATGCAACATATGTACAAGCTAGCGGTTTCCCATTCAATGGTCAAAACTCTTTTATACAGTCTACATCTGAAACTGATCCTTTATTACAGAATCAATTCATTAATTCTCAAGAAGCAAACATTAACTTAGGGTTCTTTAATAACCGTATTACATTAGATGGTTCTTACTATAATTCTAAAAACACAAATCAAATCTTAGGAACAGATCCTTCTTATACTTCAGGACTTACTAATGCAACAATAAACATTGGTGAGACAACTACTGATGGTTACGAGATTGATTTAGGATTTACACCTATTAAATCTAAAGTTAAAGGTGGATTAAATTGGGATGTTAATGTTTCTTATGCTACTAACAAAACTATTGTAGATAAGATTACAGATCAAACAGGTAGATTATCTGTAGCATCTAATGCTGATATTGGATTCTTCGCAATCGAAGGAGAAGAGTTTCCTTTAATTTACGGTACAGGATATGATAGAGATAGCCAAGGAAGAGTAATAATTAATTCTAATGGAAATCCTCAAAAAGCTTCAGAATTTGTTGAATTAGGTAAAACAACTCCTGATTATATCTTAGGATTAAATACAAGTATTAATTATAAAGGTTTCAACTTATCTGCAGTAATGGATTATAGAACTGGTCACCAATTTTATAGTGCAACTAAAGCAGAACTTGCGAGAAGTGGTTATTTACAAGAATCAGTAGAAAGCGGAAGAGGGCCATTTATTTTCCCTAACTCTGTAATCGAAACTACTCCAGGAACTTATGTTGCTAACACAACTGTTCCAACAGGAGGAACATCTTATGCTGATTACGTTACATATTATACTGAGCAGTACTATACAACAACTGAAAACTTTATCGTTGATGCAACTGCATTTAAAGTAAGAGAGCTTTCATTATCTTATGCTTTCCCTCAGAATTACTTAAAGAATACGTTTTTAGAAGAACTTAAATTTGGTATCACAGCTAGAAACCCTTTCGTGAAATTAGCTGAAGGAAACGAAGGTTTCGCTGATCCAGAATCTTCTACTGTAGCTACAGGAGGATTCGCTGCAATTGGGCAATATCCTTCTACTAAATTCTACGGGTTTAACGTAAACTTAACATTTTAAAAAAAAGAAAAATGAAAAAACATATTAGTAAATTTATAATAGCATTGGGCTTTATCACAGTATTTTCTTGTGGTGAAGAGTACCTTGACATAAATGACAGTCCAAATTCTGCTACAGCAAGTGTTGTAACTCCGGACTTGATTTTAGCTGGCGCATTAAAACGTGCATACGATGGTCATTCAGCTACAACTAATCAGCTGGGTAACGTATTTATGTACAACTGGGGAGCGAACATTAACTCTTTCTCTAGTGGATTTGTAACTGAATATTCTTTAGATATAGACAATACTTTTTATTCTACTGTATGGGATAATACCTACATTAGACTTGCAAATTTCCAAAACATTATTACTAATGAGGATCCTGCATATAGCAACCATAAAGCAATCGCTTTAATTGCAAAGACTTTCTACATGCAATACATAGTAGATTTATATGGTGATGCACCATATTCTCAAGCTTGGCTAGGTGGAGCTAATTTATATCCTGCTTATGACGATGATTTAACTATCTACCGTAGTTTATATAGTAATTTAGAAGAAGCAATCACTTTAATTAATGCTAGTACAGGAAGTAATCCTGGGAATGCAGATATCGTTTTTGGTGGTGATATGGCACAATGGGAACGTTTTGCAAACACTTTAAAATTAAGGTTATTAGTAAGAGAATCTGATGCAACTTCTGCTGATTCTCAAACTTATGTAGCTTCTAAAATGGCAACATTAAATTCAGTTGAGTTCTTAACTACTGATGTTACAATTAACCCTGGATATGAAGCTACTACAGATAAGCAAAATCCTTTCTGGGATAGATTCTTTACAACAGATGGTATAGCTACAACTACAAGACAATTTGTTGTTGCAGGTGATTATGCTATGAAGTATTTAAATGGATCTTTAACTGGTGTATCTGACTCTAGAAGAGAAAGACTTTATGCACCAGCTTCAGATGGTAGTTACAGTGGTGTTATACAAGGAGCTGTAAGTTCTGACCCAACTACTCCTTCTGCACTTTCTATATTAGGCCCTGGAATTATAATATCTGCTAGTCAAGATGGTTACATGATGACTGCTTCTGAAAGTTATTTCTTACAGTCTGAAGCTGCTCTTAACTTAAGTTTAACTGGAGATCCAAAAGCTCTATTTGAATCAGGTGTTGAAGCTTCATTCACTTTATTAGGTGCAGACATAGGAAACTATCTTGCTTCTAACCAAGGTTGGGATGCTAGCACTAATAAACTTGAAACTATCATGACGCAAAAATGGTTAGCTACAAATGGATTAAATGCTATTGAATCTTACATCGATTACACTAGAACAGGTTACCCTGTAATTCCATTAGCAACTACTGCTCAACAAAGTACAAAACCTTTTAGACTACTTTATCCTAGTTCTGAATTAATTGGTAATTCGCAAAATGTTCCATCGCAAAATACTAATTCAGCATATACAACTAAGGTATTTTGGAACGAATAAAAAAAAAGAAAAATTATGAAAACAAGTAAAAAAATTTTTAGTCTAATCCTTTTTGCATTAATTGGATTAGTATCGGTATCGTGCTCAGAAGATGATGAATCAACTTATCTTTACGCTGGAGAAGGAGACTACATCTATGGTTTCCAAGAGCCATCTACTAGATTTAGCTACTTCGAAGATTTAGGAACTATAACTAGAGATATTCCAGTTATCTTTTTAGGAGGTAATGATGGTTCAACACCTGCTAACGGAGTTGTTATCACTTATGAGATAAATGAAGCTTTAAGTACTGCTGTTGAAGGAAATGAATTTGATTTCTTAGACACAAGTGGTTCTTTTACAATACCAGCAGGAGGTTTGTTTACAAACTTTCAATTAGCTGTTAACACTGGAAACTTTAGTCCTACAGAAGCAACTACTTTAGTTATTGATTTAATGCAAACATCTACTGCAGGTACAACTGTATCTGATTTAAATAGAACAGTAACTGTTTCTTTTATTGGATGTCAATCTGAATTAGATTCTAGTAGTTACGGTGTTGTAGTAACAAGAGATGACAATTCTGTATACAATCATGGTACTGAAACTTTATTTTCTCCATCTGTTAATACATTTGTAACAACAACTACTGGTCTTTGGCCAGCAGGTGATTATACAGCAACTCAAGGTTTTACTTTTGTTGATGTATGTGGTGTTTTAACTGTTGAACCTCAAGGTCTTTTTGAAGGAGCTTATAGTAATCAAGTATATACAGAAAACCCTGGTAGTGTTGATGCAAGTGGTAACTTTACAATTACTTACGCAGTAACTTTCGACGGAGAGCCTACATATTATACTGCAGTATATACTAAACTATAAAAAATAAAACTATGAAAATAATAAATAAAATTTTATGTCTATGTGTTGTCATAGCGTCATTTAATTCTTGTGACGATTATGATGGTACAGATCAAATTGCAGACAATAGACCAACAGCAACGGCAACAACAACTCCTTTAGTTCTTGTTGAAGGCGAAGCTGGACAAATGGTAACAATTACAATTGATAAGCCAACTACAGCTGATAGTGAATTTAGAGTAGAATTAGTTAGTGATTCTGCACTTGATGAACTTGATTCAGATTTAGAGCATATTGATTCTTTTGATTCTCCAGCAAATGGTTTTCAAGCAATTATACCTGCTTTACAAACTTCTGTAACTTTTGAAATATCTGCTTTACAAGATAATATTTCTGAAGGAGTAGAAAACAAAACGTTAAGAATTGTTGCTAACAGAGGTCAATTTGCTTCTGTTGTTAATGATGCTATAACTATTCCTGTTACTATAACTAGTGTAAGTAATTTTACTATGACATTTGGTTGGGATAATGGTCCTGTAAATTTATTTGGAACTGACTATGATGTTTGTGCAAATACTGATATGGATATTTACTTAGCTACTGCTGCAGGATTTGACATCGCTAACCCATGGCCAAATGAGATTGGTCTTTTTGATGCTGCTACAGGAGCTTGCCCTGAGCAAATAGTATTAACTGAAGGACAATTAGCTGATGGAGATTATATCATCTTTACCGATTTATATGAAAACGGTTTTGCTGGTTTTGGTAGTACTACATCTTTTGCTGTAACTGCATCTTTTGCTAAAGAAGATCTTTTATCTGCGGAAATAGTTCAAGACGCATCTCAAGCTTTTAATGCAGATAGTGCTGCAGCAAGTTTTAATGGTGTTGTTGCTAAGCTTAATATTAATGCTGGTATTTATACACTTTCAGATTATAACGATGTTGTTATTGCTTCTGGAAGGTCTAGCAGATCAACTGTTGAAAGACCTGCATATATTACTACTCATAAAAATAGCCTATAATTTATATTTTATAAATTTATACAAGTAATTATTTTAAAGAGCCTGATTTATATCAGGCTCTTTTTTTATACCTTTACACCAATGAAAGATAATACACAAATATTTGGTTTAAGAGCTGTTATTGAAGCTATAAACGCAAACGAAACAATAGATAAAGTTTTTTTACAAAAAGGACTAAAAGGAGAGCTGTTTTCAGAATTAGAAGGTCTTTTAAGACGAAAAGGAATTAACTCGTCTTACGTACCTGTAGAAAAACTTAACAGATTAACAAAAAATAACCACCAAGGTGTTGTTGCACAAATTTCTGCAATAGAATTTCACGACTTAGATACTTTAGTAGAGAAAACCATTGAAAGTGGTGTTACTCCCCTATTTCTTCTATTAGATCAAATTAGTGATGTTAGAAATTTTGGAGCTATAATTAGAACCGCAGAATGTACAGGAGTACATGGTATAATTATTCAAAAAAAGGTGGAGCACCAGTTAATGGAGATACTATAAAAACAAGTGCAGGTGCTGTATTTAAAGTGCCAATTTGTAAAGTTGACCATATTAAAGATGCCATGTTTCATATGCAATCTTGTGGCATAAAAGTAGTAGCAGCTACAGAAAAAACAGACGACACTATTTTTGATGTTTCTTTTAAAGAGCCTTGTGCTATTATTATGGGTAGTGAAGGTCGTGGTATAAATCCTTCGGTATTAAAACTTGTAGATGCTAAAGCTAAATTACCTTTACTTGGTGAAATAGAATCACTTAACGTTTCAGTTGCTTGTGGTGCTTTTTTATATGAAGCGGTGAGACAACGTTTATAATTTTAATATTTATTTTCTTTATATCTGTAATTTATTATCCAATTATTAGACAAAAGATTAAATAGTGAGAGAGTCTTACTTTTTTTTGAAGTATAAACAAAAAGGCAGATAATAGAAAACGAATAAAAACCCAACTTTCGAGGTTATTCCTGCTTAATTGTAAAAGATGGTTATGAAAAATTTATTAATATTTATAATTTGTTTACTTGCTAGTCATTCTAGTTCAAGCCAAAATACTGTGGGTACATTGTTAAATACCGATGCCGCATACAATGCCTATACACTATTTGCGCCAACAACATCAAACCAGACTTATTTAATAAATAATTGTGGCCAAATAATTAACCAATGGACTAGTAACTTTTTACCTGGTGCTTCTGTTTATCTTTTAGAAAATGGCAATCTATTACGGACGGCTAAAATTACTAATTCTGATATTAGTTTGGGGGGTTTGGGTGGTAAAATAGAATTATTTGATTGGGACAATAATCTACTATGGGAATATACATATTCATCACCTTTAATGTCACAACATCATGATATATATCCTTTACCAAATGGTAATATATTAATGTTAGCAGTAACTACTCTTACTAACTCTGAAGCTATTCAAGCAGGAAGAAATCCATCAAGGATCCCTGAAAACAAACTATATAACGAACAAATATTAGAACTCCAACCAATAGATAACACAGAAGCTAATATTGTTTGGGAATGGAATATTAAAGATCATCTTGTACAAGATTTTGATTTTAATAAAGATAATTTCGGTTCTGTAAAAAACAGTCCACAATTACTCGATATTAATTTTTTGAATAACGGTAATGGAGAAGCTAATTGGTTACATTTTAACTCTATTCAATATAATGAAAGTCTTGACCAAATAATAATGAGTTCTAGACATTTAAGTGAGATATATATAATTGATCACTCTACAACTACTGCAGAAGCTGCTACTCATTCTGGTGGTATTTATGCTAAAGGTGGAGATTTTTTATACCGTTGGGGAAACCCAAAAGCCTACAACTGTGGTACAGATGATGATCAAAAACTATTTTCTCAACATTATCCACATTGGATTCCTGATGGACTTAATGATGCAGGCAAAATAATGATTTTTAATAATGGTAATACATTAGGCTATTCTTCTGTAGATATAATTAATCCTGATCAATCTTCTCCCGGAGTCTATTATTTTGATTCGGTAAATGGTTATTCTCCATTAGATCAAGAATGGCAATATCAAGCGCCTAATCAAACTAATTTCTTTTCGGAACTTATGTCTAGTGGTCAAAGACTACAAAACGGAAATACTTTAATTTGTGATGCAGATTCTGGATATTTTTTTGAGATTGATTCCGATAGGAATATAGTTTGGGAATATATTAATCCTGATAGTACAATAGAAATATTGACACAAGGAGACACGCCGTCAAATAATTTAGTATTCCGTGCCATTAAATATTCTCTAGATTATCCGGCATTTATTGGAAGAGACTTAACTCCTGGTACCACAATAGAAGCAAATTCAAACTTATTCTGTAATATCCTTAATGTTGTAGATTACGCATTAAAGGAATCACAAATTAAAATTCATCCCAATCCTGTTTTAGATTACTTTACCATTGAGGCTTTAAAAGAAATTAAAAAAGTAGAGATTTACACAATATCAGGTCAATTATTAAAAGTAATTGATAATACAAATACAGTAAATATCGAAGATTTATCGTCAGGAATTTACTTAATTAAAATTAATACTGATGATGGATCTATTACAAGAAAAATAATTAAAAACTAAATAGTTTATGCAATCTTGTGGCATAAAAGTAGTAGCAGCTACAGAAAAAACAGACGATACTATTTTTGATGTTTCTTTTAAAGAGCCTTGTGCTATTATTATGGGTAGTGAAGGCCGTAGTATTAATCCATCGGTATTAAAACTTGTTGATGCTAAAGCTAAATTACCAATACTTGGCGAAATAGAATCTTTAAACGTTTCTGTTGCTTGTGGTACTTTTATATGAAGCCGTTAGACAACGTTTATAATTTTAATCCTTATTTTCTTTAAATATGTAATTTATATCTGAAATCTCACTCGAAATTTCAGATGTTTCAGAGAACCATTCATTCTCGGGAGGTAATTCTATAAAGTTTCCGCTTTCATCAAAATACTTTAAGAATTCATCTTCTTCTTCATTGTAGTTGGGTTCTTCCCATTTGTAACGCTTTACTTTTACTATTTCTTTTCTAAAAATTAAAGCGAAAACTAATCCTGCTATTAAACCAGCAGTATGTCCTTCCCAAGATATTTGTTCGTCTATTGGAAAAGCATACATAAACATACTGCCATAAATAAAGACTACAACTAATGATAGAGCAATTAGCTTATAATGTCGAGCAAAAATGCCTTTAAAAAAGTTAAAACTGAATAGCACATAAATTAAGCCACTTGCTCCTATATGATAAGATGGCCTACCTATTACCCAAGTTATAAAGCCAGAGAGTAGGATTCCATAGATTACCACCTTAAATGCGATGGGTCTATAAAAATAAAATAGTACTGATGACAACACAAACAAAGGAACAGTATTGGAGTATAAATGTTTAATACCCGAATGAATAAATGGACTAAACAAAATACCTTGCAATCCTTTTAAAGTTTGTGGATAAACGCCATACTTATTAAAACGCAAGCCAAACCGAATTTCGATTGCAAACACCAGCCAAATTAAAAGAACAAATAATAGTGGATACAAAAGTGTATCTAACGAAAAAGTAAAAGGTTGATGTTGTTTTTTCATGTTTGAATAAATATAGCAATTTATAATCCAATTGTTAAAAATTGTAACAATGTCAGTTGCGTGAAGGATGGAACGGTTTGTTTGAAATCCTTTTGCTTTTTTGGCAAAAGATTGAGTAGTGAGAGCCTGACTTTTTTTGTGAAGTATGAGCAAAAAAGGCACGCCATAAAACAAAAAAAAGATTAATTTTACTTTATGAATATTCCTTTAGCAGAAAGATTAAGACCTAAAACACTAGAAGATTACGTAAGCCAAGCACATTTGGTTGGTGAAAACGGAACACTTACTAAGCAAATTAATTTAGGCATGATTGCCTCGATGATTTTTTGGGGACCTCCAGGAATAGGAAAAACAACGCTTGCTAATATTATTGCAGAAACATCTGGCAGACCTTTTTATACATTAAGTGCAATTAGTTCTGGAGTTAAAGATGTGCGCGATGTAATAGAAAAAGCAAAACAAAGCGGTGGTTTATTTACTACTAAAAACCCAATACTTTTTATAGATGAAATTCACAGATTTAGCAAATCTCAACAAGATTCTCTTTTACAAGCTGTAGAAAAAGGATGGGTTACTTTAATTGGTGCAACAACCGAAAATCCTAGTTTTGAGGTTATTCCTGCTTTATTGTCACGCTGTCAGGTTTATATTCTTAAACCGTTTGAGAAAAACGATTTAGAGGTGCTTTTAAAACGTGCTATAGAAACTGACACAGAAATATCTAAGAAAAGCATAAAGCTTAAAGAAACCGATGCTTTACTAAGACTATCTGGAGGTGATGCAAGAAAATTATTAAATATTTTTGAGCTTATTGTAAATTCTGAAGCTTCTAACAAAGTAACAATTACTAATGAATTGGTTTTGGATAAGGTACAAAACAACACTGTGCGTTACGATAAAACTGGAGAGCAACATTATGATATTGTTTCGGCGTTTATAAAATCTATTCGTGGTAGCGACCCAAATGCTGCTGTATATTATTTAGCACGAATGGTAGAAGGAGGAGAAGACGTAAAATTTATTGCTAGACGTTTACTTATTTTAGCGAGTGAGGATATTGGTAATGCAAATCCTACGGCATTAGTAATGGCAAATACAACATTTCAAGCTGTTACGACTATTGGCTATCCTGAATCTCGTATAATATTGAGCCAATGTGCAACATATTTAGCATGTTCTCCTAAAAGTAATGCTGCGTATATGGCTATTGGTAATGCACAACAATTAGTTAAACAAACCGGAGATTTATCGGTACCACTAGCTATGCGTAATGCACCAACCAAACTTATGAAAGAGATAGGTTATGGTGAAGATTATAAATATTCTCATGATTATGAGAACAACTTTGCCTCTCAAGAATTTTTACCTAAAGAGATCGTGAACACTAAATTTTATAATCCAGGTGATAATGCTAGAGAAAATGCGCAACGCGATTTTTTAAAATCGCGTTGGAAAGAAAAGTATGGTTATTAATTTAAAATTTTAGAAAAACTAAAACTTAATGTTTACAATTTTAGTTTGCAGTTTAGTATTCTCGTAATATTCTAATATCCAGTTTGCATCTAGTTTATATAATATTGCATTTTTACCTTCAACTAAATAAACATTAGACATTCCAGTTTCTTTAATAATGTAAACCACTTTTGGTGTACTATCTACTAGTTGAAAACCATTTTGTGTTTTTTGTGCGTATAAAACGTTTACTCTCTTTAAAGTATTTGGAGATTGAGAAACAGAAACCGTTTCTTTGACTTTAGCCACTACTTCATCCTTAACTTTAGATTCTTTAACGGCTACTTCCTTTTCGTTTTTTAGGTTTTCTATTTCTTCTTTTAATATCTTAATTTCCTCCTGCTCTTCTGCTACATCTTGCGTGCTACTAGTTAATAAAATTACATTTTCTGGATTATAACTATAATTAGCGCTTTCAATACTTTTAAATGCTTTTCTTAAGGCTTGGTTATAAGCGATTTTATAATTTTTATCTCTAGATTCTCCTTCTGAACTTGTATAAACAACCTGATTTTTGCAGTTTTTTAATTGCACAACTAACTTCGTTTTAAACATAGTCGACTCTTTTAATAAATCTGCTTTTAAGCCAAGGCAGTTATTTTTTCCATAATCGCTTGGTAAAACTTCATCTTCCATTAAGGTTTCGAAATTATATTTTTCGAATAAAAATTTTGTTAAAGAATTTAATCTATACTGATCTGCTTCTTTTAAAAAATCGAACTTATTTGGAATAACAATATATTTATAATCGTTTAAGCTTTGCTGTGCAGATACTGATGTAAAAACGACTAAAGCTAGTAAAATTAAAACTGTTTTTTTCATAATAATATTTATAAGTATTTCTTTAATTCTAGTAAGTGATTGACTTCTTTTATTTCGTTTTCTAAATCTACCTTATGGTAATTATAACAAATAGCATCTAAACCAATATTTAATGCTCCAAGAATATCGGCTTCGTAATTATCTCCAATCATTATACCTCTCTCTTTAGAGATATTAGCCATTTTTAAAGCATGATTAAAGACTTTAGGATTTGGTTTTTTAACACCAACGGTTTCAGAACTTGTAACAGTATCAAAATAGTGTGCTATTTTAGATTTTTCTAATTTTACTTGTTGCACTGCTTCAAATCCATTTGTAATAATATGCAATTTATATTTCGACTTTAAATAGTCTAATATTTCAATTGTACCATCGAAAACATGATTGTATGTTGTTAAGTTGTCTATATAATCTATAGATAATTGATGTATAATATCATCCTGAACAACCATTTTTAATGCATCGAAAGAATCTTTAAGTCTTCCATATCGCAAATTACCTTTAGAGACTTTCTCATCTCTATACATTTTCCAATATTTTAAATTTATTGGTTGGTAAACTTCTGAAAAACGATCTAAATCCACAACAACATTGTTTTTTCTAAAAATAATTTCAAACGTTAAAGCGGAGTTTTTATCGAAGTCCCAAAGTGTATGGTCCAAATCGAAAAAGACATCTGTAATTTTAGTTTTCATTTGTAGAATCTAGTATAATATTAAAAAGTTCCTTGTAGGCTTTCCATATAGGATAAGCACCAAAGGTATAATTATGAAACACAGAAACAAACTCACCATTAACATTTTTAACCTCTTTAATTATTCTGTTAAGGTGCATTTTCTTATCTAAAGTAGACTGGTATTTTAATAATGCGTTATCAAGAACATGATATGTATTTATACGTAATGGTGTTTGAATTTCGTAATCTAAATCGTAGAAAAAGAAAGGTGTACATGTTCCAGCACGAAAACCAATATGGTTAATATAACCCATTGTAAAATCTTCTGGAATTTCTAATTCTACTAGATTCCTATAAGATTCCGGTAAGTTTAATTTTGAAAAAGATTGTCTAGATGCGCATAAATCTTGGTTAATTATCGCTTCCATTCTCAACTTTTCGGTTTTAAGAATTGAAATATTATTTAAAGCAAAATAAGAAGCTTTTAGTCCTATTCTAGAGTAGTCTCCTACTTCCTTTATTAGAGAAATAAATTTACTTTTTTGAGCATTAATATTCTTATCATAAGTAGATAAATCACCAATTAAAAAGAAAAACACAAACTTATCTTTAACTTGTTTCTGCTTATTAATGATATACTTGAAGGTATCAAAAGGATCGTGTTTAAAACCAAAAATCACAGAATAGCGTTTATAAATGTTTTTTAATCTCAAACGAAATAAATCACTAAACGTACCACCAATAGTACGCATAATCCCTTTTAATTTATAATTATATGCCATTGGCACATCTATTACTGGTGTAATTTTATACTGTCGCTCTGGAAATAAAAATTCTGGGAATTGTAATTCTAATGCTTTTCTAAATTTAAACGCCCAAATATCTACAACTGGTTGTCTTAAAAAACCATTATTAAAAGCCAAACTTTCTTCTGCCGTAAAACGACCAAACTCGTCTTTTACGTGCGGTAAATATTCTTCGTAACGGCTTAATAAATAAAATGATGCTGCAAAAACATCGAATGGTAAAGCGCTTTGCTCTCCATTAGCAAAAAAACATTTGGTTTCCTCCCAATCGCTTACCTTAATTTCAACATCGCTTAAACCTTGCTCGAAAAGCAACTCTTGAGAACGAATAAAAAACTCGTTACCTAAAGGTTGTCTTGAATAAGACATTTTTAAACTGTCGTGCGCTATAAAATCTTCTACAGTGGCAGTAAAACTCACAGGTATACCTAAAATTCGCGTACATATTTGCTTAAACGTGTAACGTAGTCTTGGTGTAATTTTATGAGTGTAAACTAATAGCATAGGTTATGGCAAATTCCAAAAGTTAAAAATACCAAATTCCAATTGTAATCTTCAATAATCAAGAAATGTTTCGAGAATTTATTAGAATTTATTTTTAAAGTATGTTTTCATCTGCAAAGCTAAAATAAGCGCTTTCTGTAATAATTAAATGATCCAGCACTTTAATATCTAAACTTTGGCCTGCCATTTTTAACTTTAAAGTAAGATCTTTATCGGCTTGACTTGGTTTTAAAGTTCCTGATGGATGGTTATGTGATAATATAATACCAACTGCTCCAACTTCTAAAGCTATTTTAAGTGCCAAACGCACATCTACCAAAGTGCCTGTAATACCTCCTTTGCTTAATTGGTTTTTCTGGATAACTTTATTAGAATTGTTTAAATAAACAATCCAAAATTCTTCGTGTGGTAACTCACCAATTAATGGTTGCATAAGTTCAAAAACCGATTTACTAGACGTTATCTTTTTACGCTCTAAAGCCTCTCCTCCTCTTCTACGTCTTCCCAACTCTAAAGCAGCAACAATAGAAATGGCTTTTGCTTCACCAATACCTTTAAATTCCATAAGTTGTTTAATGGATAGCTTACCAAGTTCGCTTAGATTATTATCTGCGCTAGCCAAAATACGTTTGCATAAACCAACGGCACTTTCCTCTCTGTTTCCAGAACCTATTAATATGGCAACCAACTCGGCATCGCTTAACGTTGCTTTGCCTTTATCTCTTAGTTTTTCTCTAGGTTGATCGTCTTGAGACCAGTTTTTTATAGAGAATGAAGCTGCTTTATCTGTCATTTAGTAAATCTACATTTTTTTAACGACTTTATAATGAAGCACTTTCACCTCAACACTATTAATTTATAAGTTGGTTTAATTGTTGTAAATTTCAGTTTATTAGATTGATTAACTATAAATAAAAAGATTCCTGCCTTCACAGGAATGACAAAACATATTGAAATATCCACCAAAACACCATCAAGACAACGATAGAAATCACATTATTGAAGTGATTAAAACCTATCCATTAGCAACGCTTATTTCTGTTAAAGACAATGAGCCTATAATTACACATTTGCCTTTAATTTTAAAGGATAACAAATTGGTGGGGCACATAGATAT
This sequence comes from Lacinutrix algicola, assembly GCF_001418085.1. Taxonomy (GTDB): domain Bacteria; phylum Bacteroidota; class Bacteroidia; order Flavobacteriales; family Flavobacteriaceae; genus Lacinutrix; species Lacinutrix algicola. Next base: position 72,563 of record NZ_LIQH01000030.1, on the reverse strand, counting down.
TTACAATCCACAAACCGAATTATTAAAAGGCAATAACGATGTAACAATATTGTTTTACGGTCCGCAATGTTATATTTCACCTAGTATTTATAGTACTACACAATTGCCAACCTGGAACTATATTCGAGTACACCTAAAAGGTAAAGTAAGTGCTATAGAAAGTACAGAGGCTTTAAAAGCATCGCTTATAGATATGACCAAATTTTTAGAAGCACCCGACCATAAATATGTTTTGGATGGAGATAACCCAAGATTAGATGCCAACCTCAACTATATAAAACTATTTGAGATTGAAATTGAGTCTTGGGAAGGAAAATTTAAGCTGTCTCAAGACAAGCATCCAAAGGACATTAAAAACGCTAGAGCGGAATTACTTCGAGCTAACCAAGAGAGTGTTAAGGTGTTTTTAGATGGTGTTTTTGAATAATTAAACACTTGACTTTGTCAAAAAAATAGTCGAACTTCGTTTAACGTATGATATAAAACATTGAAACGCTTTTATATCAACGAAACATTACCTGTAATTATGAAAAACTTAATCTTCCTATTATTAATCCTCATTTATTCTCAAAATTGCAGCGCTCAGAAAAGTAAAAAAACTATTTATTTGGATGAAAAGAACAAGGAAATCTCTAAGGAGAAATTCAAATCTATTGATAAAAACAAACTCTATATAATAAAATCAAAATCAGATAATCAAAGGATTAAAAAAATAATCTATAAAGAAAACTATAGTAAATTAGATTCCAACCAGCTAAATCAAGTGTATTCTGCTTTAAAGAAAATAATTGGTTCAGATTTTAATCCTAATAAAAATACATTGATTCATCTTTTTGATGAAAACAATAAGCATTTAGAAAAAGTTCTTGAAAATGAAAGATATTGGAGTTGGATATATGCTCATTCCGATAAAATTCAGTCTTACGTATTTGGGTCTAAGGATTCAGAGATTAAAGAAGATATAACAAAAAGTGTGTTTTTTGACAAATATGATTTAATAAAAAACCTATTTATTACTAACAAAGATTTCAAAATAAACCATGTTTTCATAGAACCTAACGGAAAGATTATTGTCTTTTATGGTTAATATGATATTTTATATATTTTGGATTCTTCAATTTAATTCTAAAGTTAAACTACAGGTAACGTGTATTGTTCATTACTATAACAATGAATTAAATGGAAAATCCTGCGGATTTTCCTCTGGTTCGTTCCATTTTTACTAACTTAGTTACCTAAACACGCAACGAAAGCCACACACAAAGCCGTTAAACGAACCTTCCAAAAACCTTACCCAACCAAATCTTTTACAGCATCAAAATCCAATCCACCATAATTACCAGAACTCATTAATAATAAAGCTTTATCATCAAAATTCTGAGAGAATAAAAAGTCTTTAAATTCCTCTGGATTAGTATAGATAATTAAATCGTCGCGCTCGAAAGCATTCGCTATTTGTTCTTTTGTAACTTCTTCAAGCTTTTTAATTTCTACTGCATGAGGAGAATAAAAAACAACGGCAACATCGGCAGCATCAAGAGCTCCTTTGTATTCTTTTAAAAACTCAGCATTTAAACTACTATAAGTGTGTAATTCTAAACAGGCTACTAAAGTTCTATTTGCATATTGTTCTTTTACAGCATTTGTAGTCGCTTCTACTTTACTTGGTGAGTGCGCAAAATCTTTATAAGCGACACTATTTTTGCTTTCTGCTATTTTCTCTAAACGTTTACTTGCGCCTTTAAAAGTCGAAATTGCTTCGTAGAAATCGTCTTCATCAATTCCCATATGTTGGCAAATCCATTTTGCTCCTGCAAGATTGTTTAAATTATGCTTTCCAAAAACCTCTATTGGTAATGGACCTTCTGGTGTTTCTAATAATGTTTCTCCGTTTTCAACAGTATATTCTGGAGTTTGGTAAGCAATTTTTCTAATTTGATTCTCGCTTGCCTCCACTACTCTTTTAACCTCAGCATCTTCTTCGTTATAATTAATGCTTCCGCCTTGTACTATAGAATCTACAAAAACACTAAACTGCTCTACATAGTTTTCGTACGTTGGAAACACATTAATATGATCCCACGCAATACCACTTAACAAAGCTATATTTGGTTTATATAAATGAAATTTTGGTCTTCTATCTATTGGCGAACTTAAATATTCGTCTCCTTCAAGCACAATAAAATCGTTCTCTTCGGTTAGTTTCACCATAACATCAAAACCTTCCAATTGTGCACCTACCATATAATCGACATCGCGATCATGATAATGCATAACATGTAAAATCATAGAAGTAATAGTTGTTTTACCATGACTTCCACCAATTACTACTCTGGTTTTATGTTTAGACTGCTCGTATAAAAACTCTGGGTAACTATAAATTTTTAAGCCAAGTTCTTGAGCTTTTAATAGCTCTGGGTTATCTTTTTTAGCATGCATTCCTAAAACAATAGCATCTAAATTAGAAGTTATTTTTTCTGGAAACCATCCAAAAGCTTCAGGCAACAAATCTTTGGCTTCTAATCTTGATTTTGAAGGCTCAAAAATAGTATCGTCGCTTCCTGTTACTTGGTATCCTTTATTATGTAATGCTAGTGCCAGGTTGTGCATTGCGCTACCCCCAATGGCTATAAAATGTACGTTCATGTTTTTATTTTGAAGTATTCAAAGATAGTAATTGATAGCTGATTTTTGAAGTGATTTTTATAGTTGTTTTATATATGAAATAAAAATATGCTTTCCCATACCACTTGTTATTCGGAAGAAAGAATGAATGAAGAATCTTTAATCACTTAAGCAAAGAGATTCTTCGTTTCGTTCTTAATATATAAATAGAAAGCTTATAAACTCTCAATCGCTTCCTTAAACGCCTTAAAAATGTCAATTTTAGGCAAACTAACAATCGCTTTATCTATCCAAACTGTTGCCTGTTCTTTATCTTTTTTATGCTTGTAAATTTGTGCTAACCTGTAATATGCCCATGCTTTTGGCACACCATCTTTAGCACTATAATTTTTTATATAAACCTTAAGGCAAAACTCACCTTTTTCTAACTGTACATTATAATCTGCACACACCTTCCCTATTTGGTAATGCATCGCATTGCGTTGATGTTTTAAATGTGCGGCCTCAAGATTGTTAATTGCCTCAGTAGATTTCCCTTCTTTTTCGTAAAGTTTTGTTAGTTTATCATAACAAGTAATAGAACCGCCTTCTTCAATGGCCTTTTTATAAAATTTTTCGGCTAATTCTGGTTCGTTATCGTATTCGTAAATATAACCTTTAGCTAAATAACCATCTACTTTAGATAGGTTTTCTAGCTCGTTAGCATACTTAAAACTTTTGCTTTTACTACCACCAATTATACCTGGCAATTGCATGTATAATTCTACTAACGCCCAACGTGCATCTATATGTTTAGGATCAAGTTCTGCCGCTTTTAAAAAAGCACTTTTTACATCACCTATAATCCCTAAGGCTTTTATTTTACTAATTACTAAAGCTTTCATACCTAAAGCACCGCCATATTTATAATGAAAATTGGCTTCGTTTGGTTTTGCCACTACTAGCTTTTTGTAATACACAATAGCATTGTCCCACTTTTCTTGATGTCCGTAAGCATCACCTAGTAATTCGGTAGCCTTAATGTCATCAGGATTTGCTTCTAAATAAGATATCAAACTTTTTTCAGCTTTGGTAAATTGCTTATTATTCAGCATTGCTTCAGCTTCTAAAACAGAAGTTTGCCCTAATAAAATTAGAGGTAAAAAGAATAATACTAGCAAGGTGTTTTTCATAATTTATAAGTTAGCGCTAAAATAATAATCTATTGGTATTGTTTTTGATTTCCTCAACGAAAATAAAAGCTTTACTTTTAATAACGCTTAGTTTACTCACTGAAACGTCTATGTCACACATTTAGTGTTTTCTTAATAAGACTTCGTAATTATATTGCCTTAAAAATGTATAAAATGAACAAATTAGTTTCCATATTAATGATTATTCTTTTTGCCAATACTTCTTTCTCTCAAACCAATAACTATTCCAATTTATGGACCGACGTTGAGAATTTTGAAATTGAAGGTTTGCCAAAATCTGCATTAAAAGCTTTAGAAAAAATTGAAACTAAGGCAAAAGCCGAAAACAATTCGCCGCAACTTATTAAAATAATGCTTTTTAAAAGCAAGTTTATGCTTACGCTTGAAGAAGATGCGCAACTTAGTATTATTAATGCTTTTAAAGCTGAAATAAATAGAACTAACGCACCAACTAAAAATGTGTTAGAGAATATTTTGGCAACATTATACTGGCAATATTTTCAGCAAAACAGATGGAAATTTTACAACCGTACAAAAACTAATGAAAAAGTAGACACCGAAGATTTTAGAACTTGGGATTTAGAAACACTTTTTGAAGAAATACATATAAGCTACAAAAATTCTTTAGACAACGGATTGATTTTGCAACAAACCGATTTAAAAGATTTCGATGTTTTACTAAATAAAAATGAAGGTTCTAAAATTTACAGACCAACACTTTTCGATTTTTTAGCGCACAATGCACTTAAATTCTATAATCATAACGAAAGTAGAATTACAAGACCTGCCTATAAATTTATTATAAACGATGCTAGTTATTTATCGGCTTCAAATGAATATGCTAATTTAAACATCGTTTCTAAAGACTCATCTTCTCTACAATTAAATGCTTTAAAATTATATAAAGAGCTTATAAAATTTCATTTAAAAGACAAAGAACCTTATGCTTTAGCAGCAGTCAACATAGAGCGTTTAACTAATGTAAAACAGCATATTACAATTAATAATAAAGATGCTGTTTTTATAAATGCGCTTAAAGCGGAAATTAAAAACCACAAAACCCACGAAGTATCTGCTTTATACAGCTATCAATTAGCCTCTATTTACAATGCTCAAGGCAATGCTTACAATAGCAGAACCAATACTGAAGCACGTTGGAAAATTAAAGAAGCGATTGCTATTTGTGATGCCGCAATTATAAAGTTCCCAAAAAGTAAAGGTGCCCAACAATGTGCTGTATTAAAACAGCACATGGAAAACCCAACGTTACAAGTTACTACGGAAAGTATACTTCCTACTCAAACCGAAGCAAGACTTTTAATAACTTATAAAGCTTTAGATGCTATTAATCTTGCCGTTTATAAGCTTACAGAGAAACAATATAAAACGTTCACAAAAATATATAGAGATAACGAACAGCAAGACTTTATTAAAAAATTAGATACCGAAATGCATTGGGATGCAAAACTTAAAAATGAAAAAGATTTCCAAACGCATACCACAGAAATTTCGTTACCTAAATTAAACAACGGTCGTTATATAATAACTGCAAACACCAAAACTTTAAAAGAAAATTTTAAAGCACATACATTAGTACAGTTTACCAATATTGCAATGTTGGAACATGACGATTCTCAAAAAAAACATCTACAATTTATTAATAGAAACAACGGAGAACCTATTGCTAATGCTAATGTAGAATTACATTACAATTATGGAAACGAAGAAATAGAAACTGTTAACACGACTACCAATTCTAAAGGTAAATTAACCATTAGTAAAACGCGCAAAAGAAGAAATACTGTTAATGTAAAAATTATAGCTTCGGGAGACGTCGCCTACTACAATAATCTATATATAAACAATTATTATAGAGATAGAAATAGAGATGAAAAACCAAGATATAATACTTTTGTATTTACAGATAGAAGTATTTACAGACCTGGACAAACAGTCTTTTTTAAAGGTATTACAATGAAAACGGAGGACAATAAGTCTCATGTTATTGTAAACCAAAATATAAAAGCGATCCTTACTAATGTTAATGGAGAAACCGTTAAAGCACTCGAATTAAAAACTAACGATTATGGATCTGTTGCCGGAGAGTTTATTTTACCAGATAGCGGATTAACAGGTAACTTTGCTATTCGTTTACAAGGCAATAACTCACATAGTGGTTATGCAAATATTTCGGTTGAAGAATATAAACGTCCTAAATTCGAAACCAATTTTAAACCTATTACCGAAACCGTAAAAGTTAACGACAGCGTAAAAGTTATAGGCGAAGCTTTAGCTTTTGCAGGTGCGACTATTAGCGATGCAAAAGTTGTGTATCGTGTAAAACGAAATGTGCAATATCCACGATGGTATTATTGGAGACAACCTAACAATACTGTAGATCAAGGTCAGGAAATTACACAAGGTGAAACCACAACAGACGCTTCTGGAAATTACGAGATTACTTTTAAAGCCATTCCAGACGAAAGTGTGGATAAAACAAGTTTACCCATTTTTAAATACGAAATTACTGCAGATGTTACAGATATTAATGGAGAAACAAGAAGCACTACAACCATTGTAAATGTTGGCTATCATGCCTTGACTGCTACCATTGGAATTGAAAACAGTTTAGACAAAACCATTAAAGACCATAAAATAACAATAGATACTAAAAACCTAAATGGTGAATTTGTTCCTGCAAAAGGTACGCTTAAAGTTTACAAATTATTAGCATCAAATAACGTGTTACGACCAAGACCTTGGAATGCGCCAGATTATCAAAATTTTACAGAAACCGAATTTAAACAACGTTTCCCTCACGAAGCTTATACAAACGAACACCAGCCCGAAAACTGGAAAAAAGGAGCGCTTGTTTTCGATAAAAAATTCGATACCGAAAAGTCTAAAACATTAGATTTAGGAAACATTAAAAAATGGAATTCGGGTGAATACATTATACTACTAGAAACCAAAGATAAATTTGGACAAGCAGTAAAAGACGAAGCAAAAACAAGAGCGTTTAGCGAGAAAGACCAACTATTGGCAGACAACCAATTATTCCAGATTACAACAAACAAAGAGACTTACACTACTAGTGATACCGTAGAGTTAACATTAGCAACTGCTGCAGATAATATTTGGGTTACTGTAGACGTAGAAAAGGAACATAAAATTATTAATACATACATCGTAAAATTAAACAGAAACAAGAAGTCTATTCGTATTCCTGTAACACCAAAAGATCTTGGTGGCTTTGCAATACATTACAGTTTTGCTGCTTTTAATAGTTTTCATACTAATACGGTTAAAATAAATGTTCCATATCCTAAAACCGATTTAGAAATTGAAACGCTAAGCTTTAGAGACAAACTACAACCTGGAACAGACGAAACTTGGAAATTTAAAATTAAAGGACCAAAAGGAGATAAAGTTGCTGCTGAACTTCTAGCAAGTATGTACGATGCTTCTTTAGATGAATTTAAACCTCATAACTGGAGTTTTAATCCTATTTATCGTTATACCTACTACTCTAGTTTTAGACGTAATGCAAATAAGAGTTTTGGTAGTACAGGGTTTAATATTAATAGAAATGTTTCTTTTAAGAACTATACACCAACTCAGCAATATGATCAATTGAATTCGTTTGGGCTGACTTTAAGTGGTCGAAATAATCTTATAAGATCATTAAGAGGAAGAGTTGCTGGAATTCAAGTTGTTGATGACGAAATTATGATGGAAGAGGTTGTGGTTATGAATAATAAAAAGATGTCTGCTCCAGTAATGGCAATGAATATGAATGAGCCCGAAGAAGATATCGCTTTTATGTCAAATGATAAACTCGCAAATGACGAATCATGGAATCCAAAAAATGATGATGGTGAATACAATGAAAACAAAAAAACAGATTTCAGTGATGTAACAATCCGTAAAAACCTTCAAGAAACCGCATTTTTCTTTCCGCAATTACAAACAGATGAAAAAGGAGAAATAAGCTTCAGTTTTACAACACCAGAAGCTTTAACCAAATGGAAATTGCAATTATTAGCACATACTAAAACTTTAAAAAACGCAACAACATCGCTTACAACAGTAACCCAAAAAGAATTAATGGTGTTGCCAAACGTGCCACGTTTTTTACGTCAAGGCGATCAAATTAAAATCTCTACTAAAATTTCTAATCTAACAGACAAAGAGTTAAAAGGTGTTGCTGTGCTTCAATTGTTTGATGCTTTAACAGGTGAATCCATAGATAACGCATTATCAAATTCATATAACGAACTTGGTTTTACTGTAGATGCAAAAGGCAACACAAGCGTTAGTTGGAATTTAGATGTAACAGATAATGTACAAGCTATTCAATATAAAATAATTGCTAAGTCTGGTAATTATAGTGATGGTGAACAAAACGCATTACCTGTTTTAACCAATAGAATGTTAGTAACAGAAAGTTTACCACTATGGATTCGCAGTAATCAAACCAAAACATTCACCTTAGATAAGTTAAAGACTAACACCTCAACGACGCTTAAAAACCATAAACTAACTTTAGAAATGACGAGTAATCCAGCTTGGTACGCAGTACAAGCCTTGCCTTATTTAATGGAATATCCTTATGAATGTAACGAGCAAACCTTCTCGCGTTTTTATGCGAATGCCTTGGCAAGCCATATTGCAAATTCGAATCCTAGAATTCAGGCCGTTTTTAACCAATGGAAAAACACAGATGCTTTATTAAGCAACTTAGAAAAGAACCAAGAATTAAAATCTATTTTAATACAGGAAACACCATGGTTAAGAGATGCGCAAAGTGAAACCGAACAGAAAAAACGTATTGCATTGTTATTCGATTTAAACAAAATGAATAACGAATTATCTAAAGCTAAAAAGAAACTAAAGCAAAATCAAATGTCTAGTGGTGCATGGTCTTGGTTTGGCAATTATCGTGCGAATAGATATATCACTCAACATATTATTACTGGTTTTGGGCATCTTAAAAAGCTTGATGTTACGTCGAGTCCTTCGACTGCGCTCAGGATAAACTCCGACGAGACGTCTAAAATGATTGATAAGGCTTTAAGATATCTTGATGCAGAATTTATTAAAGAATACAAAGACATTAGAAAATACGACAAAGATGCAGACTTAAATGTAGACCGTTTAAGTTATACACAATTGCACTATTTGTATATGCGAAGCTTCTTCCCAGAGAATAAGCCAAGTAAAGAAGTACGTGAAATTATGGATTATTACCATTCTCAAATTAAAACGTATTGGTTAAAAAGACCATTATATGCAAAAGGCATGATGGCGTTGGTTACTTATAGAAATAAAGACGAAGTAACGACAGCTAAAATTTTAAACGCGTTAAAAGAAACAAGTATTACAAGCGAAGAATTAGGCATGTATTGGAAATCAAATACAAATTCTTGGCATTGGTATCAAGCACCAATTGAAACACAAGCATTAATGATTGAAGCATTCTATGAAGCAGGAACTACCATTCAAAACGAAGCAAAAAATACAAGCACAATAGACGAGCTTAAAATCTGGTTACTAAAAAACAAGCAAACTAACCGTTGGAAAACCACGAAAGCAACTACTGATGCTGTTTATGCTTTATTACTTCAAGGTAGCGATTGGTTAAGTGTTACAGATATGGTTGAAGTTGTTATTGGTAACAAACCTATAGAACCTTCTAAATTGGAGGCTGTAAAAGTAGAAGCTGGAACTGGTTATTATAAAATAGCTTGGAATGGATCTGAGATTACACCAGAAATGGCTGATGTGAAAATCATTAAAAAAGGAAATGGTATTGCTTGGGGAAGTTTATACTGGCAATATTTCGAGGACTTAGATAAAATAACTTCAGCTGAAACACCGTTAAAACTAAAGAAAAAACTCTTCAAAAAAACAAATACAGATAAAGGTGAAGTAATAACAGATATTACAAAAGACACAAAACTTGAAATTGGAGATTTAGTAAGAGTGCGTATAGAATTACGAAGTGATCGTGCTATGGAATTTGTACACATGAAAGATATGAGAGCAGCAGGCTTAGAACCTGTAAATGTTATTTCTAAATATAAATACCAAGATGGTTTAGGGTATTACGAAGCAACAAAAGATGCATCAACAAATTTCTTTTTCGATTATTTACCAAAAGGTATTTATGTTTTTGAATACGATTTACGTGTAAGCAATGCAGGAAATATGAGTAATGGTATTACAACTATCCAGAGTATGTATGCTCCAGAGTTTAGTAGTCATAGTGAAGGTACTCGTATTACTGTAGATTAACATTCCTTTGAAAAAAGGAACCTCATAAATTAAAAATTATTTTATATCATTCCTGCGAAGGCAGGAATCTATAACTTTGAGTTTCTGTTTTTATAAAAAACAGAAACTCATCCAAAAAAACCTTTCACTCAATGAAAACCACGTTTCACTAATTTTTCATTTTTTTTAATGTAAAATAAACGCTCTTTACATTATAAATAAACTAACTATTATGACCACTAAAAAATTACTACTCTACATAAGTTTATTCTTAACCATAAATGTTTTTGCTCAAGACAACAACAAACTTTGGGAAAAAGTAGAAGCTTCAGAGATTAAAGGAGAAACAAAAACTGCAATTAAGTTTGTTGACAAAATTTATAAAAAAGCTAAAAAAAATAACGATAGTAAGAATGTTATTAAAAGCTTTATCTACAAGTCTAAATTCAACCTTATACTTCTTGAGAATAGTGAAGACCAATTTATTGTAGATATCCAGAATGAAATTAAAAACAACACACTTCCCGCAAAAGCAATTTTACAAAATATTTATGCTAAATATCTTTTAGAGTTCTACAATAAAAATATATATAAGTTTAAAAACAGAACACCTGTGATTGATAAAGGAAATGATATCAATACTTGGGATTTACAAAGTATTAAACTTGAAATACACAAACAGTTTCAAAATTCAATCTCTAATGTTGAGCTTTTAAAAGCTGTAGATATAAAAAATTACATCCACATCTTAAAAGGAGAAAACAATGCTTTAAAATACAGACCGACTTTGTACGATTTCCTGGTAAATGATGCTATTAATTTCTATACATCACATACTAAACAAAGTTTAAAACAAGAAAATAAAAATACGCTTTCTAAATACATTGTAAATTCTAAAGTATTTACAAAACTCAATCTTTCTATAGATCAAGAATTCTCTTATAAACAAACTTTAAAACTATATCAAGATCTAGAAAAATTTCATTTAAAGAAAAAAAACTACGCAGCATTATTTGATATCTTAATACGAAGATTAGAATTCCTATCGAACGATAATAACACTTACAATTATAATATCGCTACAAATATAAATAGTCCAATATTTGATGTCATTAATAATACAATAGAGAGTAATAAATCACATCCAGAAACAACAATGCTTAGCTTTTACATAGCTAACTATTATTTTACTATAGCTAGTAATCGAGTATATAACAACCTCGTAAACACTAAAAACCTTAAAGCTGAAGCTTTAAAAATATGTGATGAAATAATTGAAAAATTTCCAACTTCAGAAGGTGCAATTAAATGTAAAATATTAAAACGTAGCATAGAAAGTAAGTTTTTAGCATTTGAAACTAGTAACATTTCTTCAGCTAAAAAACCTGCTTTAGCAAAGGTTACTTATTCTAATACAGATTCTTTATTTTTAAGTGTTTATAAAGTGCCTTTTAACTTATTAAACAAAAGTAATCCACATTTTAAAGATTATTTTAAAAGAAATAGATTTGATTACGACTCGATAATTTTTAAAACTATTCAAACTAAAACAACTTACTTAGAGCAACACTATTTGGTAGATTCTAAGGACGACTATTTAAAACATTCAGCTGAAGTATTGATTCCTAAATTAGAAAACGGTAACTATATACTAGTGTTTTCTAATACAAAGAACATTGCTTCAAAAGCTGACTATTCTTATCAAACTACAGCAAGATCAAATCTGTTTTTTACAATAACCGATTTAAACGATAAACACGAATTTAAAGTTACAGATAGAGAAGCTGGATTACCTATAAACAATGCAAGTATTAGTATTTCATCTTTAAACAAAAATTATGCGATAGAGAAAACCACGAATAAAAATGGTCTTGCGTTAGAACTAAAAGTAGAAAATATTAATCGTAATTTAATAGGGTTAATTAGCCATAAAGGTGATAGCCTTATTGTTGAAAGAATTTACCTTTCAGATAAAGACAATAAGAATCAAGAATGGAATGCAGCAGGAAAATTAGTATTGGACAGACAGATATACAGACCAGGTCAAGACGTTCATTTTAAAGGTTATTTATTTCAATCTAAAAACGGCAAACGTAGTGTTGTAAAAAACACTTTTTGTAGTATTCTTATTTCAGATTCTAAAGACAATGAACTAAAAGAGTTTAGACTAAAAACTAATGAATTTGGTAGTGTAAGTGGCACCTATAAATTACCTAAAGACATTGTTACTGGTGAATTTAATATAGAACTAGATGAAGATTATGACTACGAGGAAGACGAGCATCCTTTTTGGGATGCCATTGATGATTTTGAATATGTAGATAAATATTTTATTGTTGAAGAGTATAAGCGTCCAAAATTTGAAATTAAATTTGATGAGATAAAAGAAAATTACAAACTCTCAGACTCCGTTTTTATTCAAGGAAAAGCAAATTCTTTTTTTAATAGTAAAATATCTAATGCAAAAGTTAAATATAGCGTTAGCGATAATGACAACTATAAAAATTCAGTTTTTGCAACAGGAGAAGTTAAAACAAATAATGATGGAGAATTTACCATTCCGTTTTTATCTAAAACTATTAACAACACACGTAATATAAAACACAAGTACAGTATAGAAGTAGATATTACTGATACTAATGGTGAAACTGTTAGTTCTAAAAAAGAAGTATTTATAGGAAACTATAATTTAGTGTTTAATGTAATTACACCATATAGTCTTTCTAATAATACTAGTAAACCTATTAAACTAGTATCTAAAAATTTAAACAACAGTTACCTTCCATCTTCTGGTGAGCTAAAAATTTATAAAATAAACGAACCATACTCTCAAGTTTTTAAAAGAAAATGGCAAGCAACAGAATTTCAATTAATAGAAAAAGATAGTTTCAATCAATACTTCCCATACTTAAAGTACAATCCAAAATCATTTAAATTTCAAGAACAAGTTTACGAAACAAGCTTTAAAACAAACGATTCGCTAGAATTAGAATTAAATACTAATTCTTGGAGCTCTGGAAGGTATAGTATTGAAGGCTTTGCTGTAAATCAAGATAAAGATACAGTAAAAGTAAATAAGAAGTTTAGTTACAAAAACACAAATGAAGAAGATAATTACACTTTGTTTAATTATAAAGTTATTAATCTCGATTTCATAAAAGATGGAAAAGCCATTATAAAATTAAATTCTGCATTTAATAGTGTTGCTATTTCTGCTCGTGTGTTTCATAAAGGGAAAGAAATTATACACAAAAATATAATTTTAAATAAGGAAACAACATTTAATATTCCCATAACTAAAGATAGCCAAGGAGAGTTTAATGTAGTACTTAGCACAAACAAATTTGGTTTATTTGAAACAAAAAAATTCAGCCTTAACGTTACTGAAACTAATGATGCTTTCGAAATTGAAACATTATCTTTTAGAAACAAACTTATTCCAGACGCCAAAGAAGAATGGAGCTTTAAAATTAAGGCTTTGGATAAAGACGTAGAAGTTTTGGCTTCTATGTATGATGAGGCTTTAGATGAGTTTCTTAAAAAAAGTAATGATTATGATGAAAGTGAATTTAAAACAAATTGGGATTCAAGATTTGAGTTAGACCGTAATTATAGTCATTATGATACACCAGACATTAAGAGTTTTGATAGTAATGTCATTTTTAAAGGTAGTAACAACACTCATTTTTTTTATAGACCATTGCCAACTAAATATTTAGAACTTAATTATTTTGGTTTAAATTTTAGAAACTTTAAATATTTCAATAACAAATATTTAAATCGCATAAAAAACAAACCTAGACATAATACTCTAAATTTAGGAAACATATCTGGTGTTATTTTAGACAATGACGGATTGCCATTACCAGGTGTAAACGTACTAGTAAAAGGTACAACTAGAGGCTCAACTTCAGATTTTGATGGGTTTTACTCAATTTCTGCAAAAGCAGATGAAACATTAGTTTTTTCTTATGTAGGTAATACTGTTGAAAGAAAAGTTATAAAAGACACTAGTATTAATCTTGTAATGCATGAAAATGCGTTAGAAGAAGTTCTTATAACTGCATTAGGTATAAAAAGAGAGAAAGTATATCCAAGTTATAATATTACTTATAACTCTGTTAGTGATTTTAATGATGATTTAGCTAGAAAATTAAGAACACTTCCTGGTGTATCAAATATCTCTAGACGAATGAGTTCTGTTACTTCTAGCACAAGAATAGTATTACGTGGCAATCGTTCTTTATCTGGAAACAAACAAGCTTTAATTGTTGTGGATGGAGTAATTGTAGATAGTAATACTTTAACTAATATTGATCCTAATAATATTAGTGGAGTTAATGTACTAAAAGGTGCAGCAGGTTCAGCACTTTATGGTAGCCAAGGTAGTAATGGTGTAATTGTAATATCTACATTATTTGGAAGTGAAATAATTGAAACTCCTCTAGGCAAAACAATACAAGATATTTCGGTACCAAATCTAGAAAAAATAGACATCAGACAAAACTTAAAAGAGACAGCTTTTTTCTTTCCGCATTTAAAAACAGATAGTAAAAATGAAATTTCTGTAAGTTTTAAGGCGCCTCAAGCTTTAACACGATGGAAATTTCAATTACTTGCACATACCAAGAACCTAGAATATGGTTATAAAAAACATAGCGTAATTACACAAAAAAAATTAGTTGTAACACCAAATTTACCACGATTTTTAAGACAAGGTGACACCATTAAATGGTCTTCTAAAATAACGAACTTATCTACTAAATTAATTAATGGAAACGCTTATTTAGAGTTATACGATTCTAAAACAAATACAAAAATTTCAAAATATAAAAGCAATCCTTTCATATTAAAAAATAGTGCGAGTAAAGAAGTAAACTGGAATGTAATTATCCCAAAAAACAGTTCTGGTTTACGTTATAGAATTATTGCCAAGACAGGAAATTTCTCTGATGGAGAAGAAGGATTTTTACCAGTTTTAAACAGACAAATATTAGTTACAGAAACCTTACCAATATTTATAGCAGCAAATACAGAAAAAAAATTTTCTTTTAATAAACTTAAAAACACAAAATCAACAACACTTAATCATAAAAATTTTAGTCTTGAATATTCTTCAAATCCTTTATGGTTTACATTTAAATCTCTACCATATTTAATGCAATATCCATATGATTGTGCAGAGCAAACATTCTCTAAATACTATGCTAATACTATAGCAAATCACATATTGAAAAGTAATAGTAAAATTAAAGCATTTATTACTGAAGACAACAAAAGTATTAAAGAACAAACAACTTATAATGAAGACAATCCGTTTAAAGAAAAAACAAATACATTTCCTTCTTTAGGAGAAATTAAAAGCCAAGAATCTCTCTCTATTATAAAACTAAAAGAGTTACAATTAAATAATGGAGCCTTTTCATGGTTTGGTAAAAATGGTAATCCAAATCTATTTATAACAAATCATATTGTAGCATCTTTTGGTCATTTAGAAAAATTAGGAATTAAACAGAATAATAAATCTTCGGTTAGTAAAATTATTAAAAAAGCGATTTCATTTATAGATAATAATTATGCCATTGAAATTGCCAAAGAAAAAAAATTAGACAGCAACCTTTTAATTCATTCTCTTTATGCCAGAAGTTTCTTTATGAGTTCTGAAAAGATATCAAGTAAAAATCTATTAAAAATAAACAAACATTTAGATTATTTAGAAAACAATTGGATTACAAAAAGCTTATATGAAAAAGCAATGCTCAGTCTCATATTTAAGAGATTTGAAAGAGAAAAATCAGCTCAAAAAATCTTAAAAGCTTTAAAACAAAATAGTATTACCAATGAAACTTTTGGAACCTATTGGAAAGAAAACAAAAATTCAACGCAATGGAACGAAGCTCAAATAGAAACTCAGGTTTTAATTATTGAAGCATTTGCTGAAATAAATAAAGATACTAAGTTTATAGATTCTATGAAACTTTGGGTACTCAATAATAAGCAATCAAATAACTGGAAGACAACAAAAGCAACCACAGAAGCTATATATGCATTAATGATTCAAGGTAGTGATTGGCTAACAGTAAAACAAACTTCCAAAATCAAAATTGGAAGCAAAGCATTTCAGACTGATGCAATTTTTGGAAATTTTAATAAGGCATTTTCATATATTGGAATAGATAAAGATATTTCTATTATTGAAATAAATAACAAATCTAAATCTCCAGGATTTGGTGGAGTTTACTGGCAATATTTCGAGGATTTAGATAAAATTACTTCAGCTGAAACACCTTTAAAACTGAAGAAAAAACTCTTCAAAAAAACAAATACAGATAAAGGAGAAGTAATAACAGATATTACTAAAGATACCAAACTTGAAGTTGGAGATTTGGTTCGCGTGCGTATAGAATTACGAAGTGATCGCGCTATGGAATTTGTACACATGAAAGATATGAGAGCTGCAGGTTTAGAACCAGTAAACGTAATTTCTAAATACAAGTACCAAGATGGTTTAGGGTATTACGAAGCAACAAAAGATGCATCAACAAATTTCTTTTTCGATTATTTACCAAAAGGTATTTATGTTTTTGAATACGATTTACGTGTGAGTAATGCAGGAAATATGAGTAATGGTATAACAACAATACAGAGTATGTATGCTCCTGAGTTTAGTAGCCATAGTGAAGGTGTTAGGATTACTGTGGAATAAAATTCCTTTGAAAAAAGGAATCTCAGACTATTATACTTTAATTATCTGATCTTTATAGCATGAAGATAAGCAGAACACACAGATCCTTTACACAGAGAAAATACAGAAAGTTTTAAAACAGCTCACGAATAGTTTTCATTCCTGCCTTCGCAGGAATGAAAACTATTTGTAAGCTTAAAATAAAGTTAGCGTCCAAGGAAAGTAATTACATAGATAATAATCGTTAACTTTAAGTATTAACCAAAAACTAACACTATTATGAACTCAAAAGTATTTATGGTTCTAAGAATTTTACTTGGAATCTTCGTTTTAATCTTCGGAATAAATAAATTTTTAAACTTCCTACCTGCTCCAGAAGGCATGAGTGCAGATGCAGGCGCTTACTTTAGCGCATTAGTAAACTCAAAAACTATGGTATTAGTTGCCATAGTAGAAATAGCAGCAGGTCTAGCCTTAATTTTAAATAAATTTGGAGCACTAATGGCTTTAATTTTAATGAGTGTATCAGTAAACGCAGTATTATTTCATGCCGTTTTAGATCCTGGAAACATTATTCCAGCATTAGCTTTATTAGCTTTAAACATTGTTGCATTAATTGGCTATAAAGATAAATACAAAACCCTATTGAGTTAATTCAACAACTTACTTTATAAAAAAAGGCTTCCAAATTGGAAGCCTTTTTTAATTATATATTCTCTGTAATATTATTTTAAACTCGCTAAACTTGTTTTTAAAGTTTCAATTTTCGCTAAAGCATCTGCCTCTTTTTTCTTTTCAGAAGCAACAACTTGCTCTGGAGCTCCAGCAACAAAACGTTCGTTAGAAAGCTTTTTTTGTACAGATTTAAGAAAACCTTCAGTATAGTTTAACTCTTCTGTTAGTTTAATTATTTCGGCTTCAACATCAATTGCTCCATCCATAGGTATAAAATACTCGTTAGATTTTACTCTAAAAGTTAATGCACCATCTACGGCTTCATTAACATATTCTATACTTTCAAGATTACCTAATTTAGATATTACTTCATCAAAAATAGTGTTAGATTTTTCATTGTTTATTACAGAAAAGCCTATTGCATCTTTAAATGCTATATTCTTTTCTTTTCTAACGGTTCTTATTCCTGAAATTACTTCCGAAGCAAACTCAAATTGAGAAATTAAATCTTTATTTATTGGTTTAGCTTCTGGCCATTTTGCAATAATTAAAGCTTCTTCTGGAGTACGCTCTGCAATATATTGCCAAATATCTTCTGTTAAAAATGGCATAAAAGGATGTAATATTATCAAGTTCTCCTCGAATATCGCCATTACTCTATTGTATGTTTTAGCATCAATAGGTTGTTGATAAGCTGGTTTAACTATTTCTAATAACCAACCACAAAAATCATCGTAAATTAATTTATAAATAGACATTAAAGCATCGCTTAAACGGTATTTACTAAAGTGATCTTCTATTTCTACTAGAGCGGTTTGAAACTTAGCTTCGTACCAATCTAAAGCAATTTTGCTTGAGTTTGGTTGTGGTATTGTATCGTTAACTTCCCATAAATTTGTTAAGTTAAAAGCATTCCAAACCTTGTTTCCAAAACCTTTTCCTTGTTGGCAAAGAGCTTCGTCGAACATTAAATCGTTTCCTGCAGCACTACTAAATAACATACCAACACGTACACCATCTGCACTATATTCTTCGATAAGCTTTAAGGCATCAGGAGAGTTCCCTAAAGATTTAGACATTTTACGTCTTTGCTTATCGCGAACTAAACCGGTTAAATATACATTGTTAAAAGGTTTTTCGTCTTTATACTCGTAACCTGCAATTATCATACGTGCTACCCAAAAGAATAAAATATCTGGACCAGTTACTAAATCGTTAGTAGGGTAATAATATTTAATTTCTTCGTTTTCTGGATTTCTAATACCATCGAAAACACTCATTGGCCATAACCAAGAAGAGAACCATGTATCTAAAGCATCTGTATCTTGTTTTAAATCTTCAGCTTTTAAATCTGATTTACCTGTAACTTTCTGAGCTTTCTCTAAGGCAGCTTCAATAGTTTCAGCAACTACAAAATCTTCTTTTCCATCGCCATAGAAATATGCAGGAATTTGTTGTCCCCAAAGTAATTGTCTAGAAATATTCCAATCGCGAATATTCTCTAACCAGTGACGGTATGTATTTTCAAACTTCTTAGGAAATAATTTAATCTCTGCATCCTCACCTAAAACAGCTTCAATTGCTGGCTTAACCAACTCTTCCATTTTCAAGAACCATTGGTCGCTTAATCTTGGTTCGATAACTGCTTTTGTTCTTTCACTAGTTCCTACCTTATTAATATGCGTTTCAGTTTTAACTAAAACACCTGTTTCTTCTAATAATTTAGCAACATTTTTTCTTGCTACAAAACGATCTTGACCTTGAAATTGAAGTCCGAAACTATTTAAAGAAGCATCATCATTAAAAATATCTATAACTTCTAATTTATGCTTGTCTCCTAAAATTTTATCGTTTTCATCGTGAGCAGGTGTTACTTTTAAACAACCTGTACCAAACTCTAAATCAACATAGTCATCTTCTATAATTGGTATCACTCTTCCGCAGATAGGTACAATTGCCTTCTTGCCTTTTAAGTGTGTAAAACGTTCGTCTTCAGGGTTTATACATATTGCAGCATCTCCAAAAATAGTTTCTGGTCTTGTAGTAGCGATAGTTAAAGTATCATCACTTCCTTCAATTTTATAATTAATGTAGTATAAGTTTCCTTGACGCTCTTCGTGTATTACTTCTTCGTCAGATAATGTTGTTTTAGCTTCAGGATCCCAGTTTACCATACGGTAACCTCTATATATTAATCCTTTTTCGTGTAAATCGACAAAAACCTTAATTACAGCTTCAGACATATCGTCGTCCATTGTAAATTTTGTACGTTCCCAATCGCAAGAACAACCTAGTTTTTTAAGTTGATCTAAGATTACACCTCCGTATTCTTCCGTCCATTCCCAAGCGTGTGCTAAAAACTCATCTCTTGTAAGGTCGTTTTTATCAATACCTTGTTCTTTTAAACGCGCAACAACTTTTGCTTCTGTAGCAATAGAAGCATGATCTGTTCCTGGTACCCAACATGCATTTTTACCTTGTAAACGTGCACGACGAATTAACACATCTTGAATTGTGTTATTAAGCATATGTCCCATGTGCAGTACACCTGTGACGTTTGGTGGAGGAATTACAATGGTGTAAGGTTCTCTTTCGTCTGGTGTAGAATGAAAATAATTATGCTCTGTCCAGTAGCTGTACCACTTGTTTTCTACGTTCTTTGCATCATATTTAGATGGAATGCTCATACTTTGGAATAGTTTTTGAATATTTATTAGCAAAAATACTTATATTTCTGTTTCTGCGAAATTTTAACCTGTATTAATGTATAGTTAAATATGTTGAATGTACTTGTGAGATTGTATTACATCTAATATTTTTGCAGAAGGAATAAAAAGTAGTTAAATTTACAAACCATTAAAAATCAAAATAAATGAAAAATTTAATAACATTATTATTTGTAGGATTGATTACATTTTCAATTAATGCACAAGAAAAAGTAGCAAAAATTGAATTTAAAGAAACAACAATAGATTACGGTACGGTAGAAAAAGGATCCAATGGCATTAGAACTTTTGAATTTACAAATACTGGAGATGCTCCATTAATTATTTCTAAAGCAAGTTCTAGTTGTGGTTGTACAGTACCAACAACTCCAAAAGCTCCAATCATGCCAGGAATGACTGGAAAGATTGATGTAAAATATGATACTAAACGTGTTGCACCTATTAGAAAAACAATTACTGTTTTATCTAATGCAGTTACTCCAACAGTATCTTTAAAAATTAGAGGAGAAGTTATTGATCCTTCTAAAACAAGTGTATTAGAAAAGTCTAAAAACAAAAGCGTAATGGAGAAATAATCCATTAACCTTAAATATTTTAAAAGCCGAAAACTTAAGTTTTCGGCTTTTTTATTTTATTAAAGATTCTAGTTTAAATTCTACTTTCATTTTATGTCCTAATCGTTCTATCTCTAAATTAATTTTATCACCTTGCTTACCATAAAACTTATAAATTAATTCTTGCAAGGTGTATTTTAAAGTATCATTACCATTAATTTTTATAATTACATCTCCTTTTTGAAGCCCTACTCTTGCTGCCGGAGAATTAACTCTAACATGAGAAATAGTATAAGCCTTCTTTACTACATATTTTCTAGTATTTGCAAAAACTGCTTGTACACTAATAGTATTAGCGCTTCTAACACTTCGATCTCTATTTGATATTGTATTTTTATCGTATTCTGTAACAAGTCTTATGCCTTCATTTTCGACTTCAATTCCGCTTTTATTGTAACTGAAAGGCTTACTAAAATTAGAATTACGTTTTAATATCATTCTTGCTTTTCTATAATTCATAGTAATATTAAAGCGTTTTAAAATCTCTCCTCCTACACTACCTCTTCTCCCTTTAATTTTTCTTAGCACAGCAATATAAGATGAATCTGGAAAAGCTACCAATGGTTTATTTAGGGCGAAAGACTTCAACTTAAAAGAATCGATTTTAGATCGTTTTCCGTGAACAGAACCACTTAAACCGTGACCTAAAAAATCGTCGAAATAATTATTTTTAACTGTTAAACCCAAACTATCACTCTCGAAAAGCCATAATGCATCGCTGCTACCCGAATCTATTAATAGTTTAACTGGAATATTTTTGTTACTTACAACAACAGACGCATTAAAATAAGGCTTTTTATTGTAAAATTCGAGTTCGAAATCCTCACATTTATTACAAGATTTCTCTTTGTGTTTTTGTGGACTATATAATTTAATTTTCTTTTTAGTGTAGTTAATATCCACTACCAAATCTTTAAACAAATCATAACCAATAATACCATGAATTGGCACACCTAATTTTGGAGCAAAATTTATTGAAGAATCGAATATTACATAAAAATCTTGACTCTTATTTATAGCATCACCAACCTTAAAAGTATTTCCAGAAGATTTTAAAGCAGGAACTTTGGCATTATTCCCTAAACCTTTAAGATAAATAGTTTTTGCATTTAATATTTCTAGAGAGTCTGATGCTTTTAAAAAGTTGAAGACAATAGGTTTACTAACTCCAGAGTCTAAAAGAAAAGATAGTTTTACACCATTAACTTCGACAGGAATAATGATGACATTGTTAATTAACTTAAAATTAATTTTATCAAAACCGCTTTTATTACCTATAACATATTTGCTTTGTGCTAAACAAAAAAGCGGCAACCAAAGCAGAATAAAAAGTAAATTAATTTTAATTTTCATAGTGACTGAAGTTAAGAAATTTAATAACATAGTTTAGACTTTTTTTTTGCAACTTTGTGTTTTAAAATACAATCATATGCCATCGATTTCTAAAAAAGGGCTATCAATGCCTGAATCTCCAATAAGGAAGCTTGTACCATTTGCTGAAATAGCAACTAAACAAGGTAAAAGCATTTATCATTTAAATATTGGACAACCTGATATAAAGACACCTCAAATAGCTTTAGACGCTGTAAAAAACAACTCTTTAGAGATTTTAGCTTATACTAGATCTGAAGGTTCTGAAACATACAGACAAAAAATAGCAGACTATTATGCTAAAAATGATATTAATGTAAAGCATGACGATATTATTGTTACTACTGGAGGAAGTGAAGCTCTTTTATTTGCCTTTGGAAGTATTATGGATGTAGACGATGAAGTTATTATTCCAGAACCATTTTATGCAAACTACAATGGTTTTTCAACTGCATCTGGTGTAAAAGTTGTTCCTGTAATTTCTAAAATTGAAGACAATTTTGCTTTACCTCCTATAGAAGAGTTCGAAAAATTAATTACACCTAAAACAAAAGCGATTTTAATTTGTAACCCAGGAAACCCAACAGGTTATTTATACTCTAAAGAAGAAATAAAAAAACTAGCAGACATTGTAAAAAAACATGATTTGTTTTTAATTGCAGACGAAGTCTACAGAGAGTTCGCTTACGATGGTGCTAAGCATTATTCTATTTTACAAGAAGAAGGATTAGACGATTACGCAATAGTAATTGATTCTGTTTCTAAACGATATAGTATGTGTGGTGCTAGAATTGGTTGCTTAGTTTCTAAAAACAAACAAGTAATAAAAACGGCTTTAAAATTTGCTCAAGCAAGATTAAGTCCGCCAACATTAGCACAAATTGCTAGTGAAGCTGCTTTAGAAACTCCACAAAGTTATTTTGATGATGTTATCGAGGAATATGTAGAAAGAAGAAACACTTTAATTACAGAATTAAATAAAATTGAAGGCGTTAAAGTTGGTAACCCAAAAGGTGCTTTTTATTGTATAGCAGAATTACCTATAAAAAACAGCGATAAATTTGCACAATGGCTTTTAGAAGAGTTTGATGTAGACGGAGAAACAATAATGGTTGCTCCTGCTGCTGGTTTCTACTCTACTCCTGGAGTTGGTTTAAACCAAATTAGAATTGCTTATGTATTAAATAAAGAAAGTCTAATTAAATCTGTAAACATTCTTAAAGAAGCATTAAAAATTTATAAAGACTAGTGCAGATTTCACACAACATATCTTTAAAAAACTACAATACATTTGGTATTGATGCAAAAGCCAGACATTTTATTTCGGTAAATAATTTACCTGAATTAATTTCTGTTTTGCAACTTAAAGACTATCCTAATAAATTAATGCTTGGTGGAGGCAGCAATATGCTTTTAACTAAAGATGTAGATGCATTAGTAATACATGTTAATTTAAAAGGAGCTACAATTATTAAAGAGGACACCAACCATGCATTTATTAAAGCAAGTGCCGGAGAAAACTGGCATGAATTTGTACTTTGGTGTTTAGATAATAATTTTGGTGGCTTAGAGAACATGTCTTTAATTCCTGGAAATGTTGGTACGTCTCCAATACAAAATATTGGGGCTTATGGTGTAGAATTAAAAGACCATTTTGTGTCTTGCGAAGCTCTAAATCTTGAGACTTTAGAAATTGAAATTTTTAAAAATGAAAACTGTAATTTTGGTTATAGAAATTCAGTTTTTAAAAATGAAGCTAAAAATAAATACATAATAATAAATGTTGTTTTTAAACTAACAAAAAAGGAACACCAATTACATACTAATTATGGTGCTATTATTTCGCAACTAGAAGAAATGCAAATAAAAACACCAACAATTAAAGATGTTTCAAATGCAGTTATAGCTATAAGACAAAGTAAACTTCCAGATCCAAAAAAAATTGGCAACAGTGGTAGTTTCTTTAAAAACCCGATTATTCCTATTGAAGTTTTCGAGAAGTTAAAGCAAAATTTCCCTAAAGCACCTAGTTATCCTGTTACAGATAATACGGTAAAAGTACCAGCTGGTTGGCTAATTGAAACCGCAGGTTTTAAAGGCAAAACTTTTGGTAATTATGGTGTACATAAAAACCAAGCGCTTGTGCTTGTAAATTATGGAGGCGCAAAAGGAAAAGACATTCTTGAGCTTTCTAAATTAATTCAAAAAACAATTTATCGTATCTTTAATATCTCGATTGAAGCCGAGGTAAATATATTATAAGCAATAAGTTTGCAATCGTAAAGTTAAACTAACTAATAAAAGACACCAACATAGTTTGAGTACTTCAATTGAACAAGATATTATAGCATTATTAGAAGAAGGCGACAAAAAAGCTATTTCACTATTATACGAGCATTATTCTGGTGCTCTATTAGGTGTTGTTAAAAAAGTGATTTCAGATAATGATATTGCCCAAGATGTACTACAGGAAAGTTTTATAAAGGTTTGGAAAAAAGGTAAAACTTACGATGCCTCTAAAGCTAAGTTATTTACATGGCTGTATCGTATTTTTTATAATTCGGCAATAGACAAAGTTCGCTCTTTAAATAATAAAACAAACAAAGAAGTCCAGATTGAAGATTCTAACGTATATAAACTGACGACCAATAGTTTAAATCAAGACACTCTAGATATACAAAAGCACTTGAGTAGTTTAGAATTAAAATATCAGGTGGTTTTGAGCGCGCTGTTTTTTGAAGGCATGACCCAACAAGAAGCAAGCGAAGAACTAAATATTCCGTTAGGAACAATTAAATCTAGATTAAAAATAGGTTTACGTGAATTGAAGAAAATTTACAACCCTTAATTGTAATGTGATGACTGTTGATAAAGACACATTTTTAAAATCTGATTTGTTAGAAAGATATCTAACAGGTCTAACCAATACCCAAGAGAGTCTTGAGGTAGAAAACTATATAAATAAGTTTCCAGAAGTTAAGGAAGCCTATAATATTCTTGAAAGTAAACTAGAGTTAGTAGCCTTTGCAAATGCAGAAGAAGCTCCTACTCACCTACTAGGTTCTATATTAGAATCTTTAGATGAGAAACCAGTTATTACTTTAGAAACAAAACCAAAAAAATCGAGATTTAACTTTGGAATTGCAGCAAGCGTAGCAGCGTTAGTATTTGCTGGAAGCTCTGTATATTTTTATTTACAAAATCAAGATTTATTAAATGAGAACCATGTAATTGTTGACGAATTATACGATTTAAGAAGTGATATAGACCAAAACAATTTAAAACTTGAAGCTTTAGCCGAACAATTTTCTCAGTTAAATAATCCTGAAACTGAAAAATACATTTTAAACGGTAATCTTCGTGCTAAAAACTTAAAAACTATAGCCTACATAAACCCTAAAGAAAAAACATCTATGATAGATGTTGTCTCTCTACCAACTTTACCAGATAATCAAGAATATCAAATATGGGCAGACTTACAAGACAAGCAAGTGAATTTGGGTATTCTAAGTGTTAGGGATAGAAGCTTACAGCAAATACCATACACTAAAGATGCTTTGGGTTTAAGTATTACAATCGAACAAAAAGGCATTAAACGAAATGATAATTCTACAGACACTCCTGTTGCGGAAATAGAATTAAAACTTGAAGATTAATTAATATTTCAAAATAATTAAAAACAAAAAAAAGAGCCTCATAGCATTATGAGGCTCTTTTTTATTTACAAACAAGATATGCTTTAATTACTATTATTTGGTGCCATAAATTTATAAACGATACCTGCTAAAATTGCACCTACTATTGGAGCTACCCAAAACAACCATAATTGTCCCATAGCATTTGCTCCCGCAAATATTGCAACAGCTGTACTTCTTGCTGGATTAACAGATGTATTTGTAACTGGTATACTAATTAAATGAATTAGTGTTAAAGCTAAGCCAATAGCCATCCCTCCAAAACCAGGAGAAGCATTTTTATGAGTTGCTCCAAGAATAACAATTAAAAACATAAAAGTCATAACAACCTCAGTTACTAAAGCTCCTACTAAACCAAAATTCACACCATAAACGTTAGCATCATAAAAGTTTGTTGCAAAAGCACCTGGACTAGAGCCAATACCTGAAAAATCTGCAGAACTACTAACAATTAAGTACAATATAGCTGCACCTGCAAAACCTCCTAACACTTGAGCTATAATGTATCCAGGTAAATCTTTACCATCAAATCGCCCACCCATAAATAAACCAATAGAAACGGCCGGGTTAAAATGACCTCCTGAAATATGCCCTAATGCGTATGCACCGGTAAGAACCGTAAGACCAAAAGCAAGAGATACACCTACTAATCCTATTCCAACATCTGCAACACCTGCAGCTAATACTGCGCTTCCACAACCACCTAGTACTAACCAAAAAGTACCAATAAATTCTGCTAATAGTTTTTTCATAATTATAATTGATTTAAAGTTATAGTTGCCAATGTATTTAAGTTCAAGTATTTTACGCAAAAAGCGATTATAATTCTAAATAATTACGACTAAAAGTAAAAAAATACAGATAAACAAACAGGATTTAATAAGACTCCTTTATGTGGTATAAAACTATTATCTTTGTACTATTATTTATTAAATTTAAAAAAACGTGAAACTTTTACTACTTACTTTAGCATTATTAGGCATTGCAGTTGCAGGAATAGCTATTAAAATTTGGGCCAAAAAAGATGGTAAATTTGCTGGTACTTGTGCTAGCCAAAATCCTATGCTTAATAAAAATGGAGATGCTTGTGGTTTTTGTGGAAAAACTCCAGAGCAATTCGATAATTGCAACGAAACACAACACTCATAGCACTTCATGATTTTACTTGATGTTATTTTCTACAGCTTTGTTGTTGTAGTATCTATTCAAGTGGTATACTATGGTGTACTTTTTGGTAGTTTTTCTTTTAAAGAAGAAAAAACAAGCAAACAAAAAAGCAGTCCCATTTCTGTATTAGTATGTGCAAAAAACGAAGCAAAAAACCTAAAACAGTTTCTACCTTCTATTATTAATCAAAGCTATAAGGATTTTGAAATCGTTTTAATCAATGATGCCTCTATTGATGATACATTAGAAGTCATGGAAGGTTTTGCAAAAAAGCATAACAATATAAAAATTGTTAATGTAAAAAACATTGAAGCCTTTTGGGCAAACAAAAAATACGCACTTACACTAGGTATTAAAGCTGCTAAACATGATCACTTATTGTTTACAGATGCCGATTGTAAACCTGTTTCAAATCATTGGATTAGTGAAATGGCTTCACATTTTACTAATGAGAATACCATTGTTTTAGGTTATGGAGCTTATAATAAAATTAAAAACTCATTTTTAAATAAGTTAATTCGTTACGAAACACTATTAACTGCCATTCAATATTTTTCATTTGCAAAATTAGGCACACCGTTTATGGGTGTTGGCCGCAACTTAGCATACAATAGAGATGAGTTTTTTAAAACAAATGGCTTTATAAAACACATAGACATTAGATCTGGAGACGATGATTTGTTTATTAATGAAGCTGCAAATTCTAAAAACACATCTATTTGTTGTACAAGAGACAGCTTTACAACCTCTAACCCTAAAACAACTTTTAACCAATGGTTTCGTCAAAAGCGTCGCCATATTTCAACGGCTGATAATTATAAATTTAAACATAAAGCTTTACTCGCTTTATTCTATATCTCCCAAGTTTTATTTTGGACCCTATTAACCATATTGCTAATTAACCAATCCTATTGGCAATTTGCTTTAAGCTTATTAGCGTTTAGATTAATAATTCAATATCTATCTATTGGCTTTTCTGCAAAAAAGTTAAACGAAATAGATGTATTGTATTTACTTCCTTTGCTCGAACTGTTTTTAATTGGTTTTCAATTAACTATATTTATCACAAATCTTATCTCAAAACCTAAATATTGGAAATAGAAGAAGCCATTGTAAAAGCAAAACAGAATAACCAAAAAGCGTTTAATTTTTTATTAGACGAATATTGGGATTATGTTTATGGATTTCAGTTAAAACGTGTTTCAAACGAGCATGATGCTGAAGACATAACTATACAAACCTTTTCTAAAGCTTTTGATAAAATCGATAAATTTGATGAAAAATACACTTTTAAAACATGGCTCATTACCATTTCTAAAAACATACACATAGATTTAGTTAGAAAAGAAAAAAGCTCTATCTACTCTAAAATAACAGACCATCAAGACGATAAAATCTATCGTGTTCAAGACGATTCACCTTCTCCAGAAGACAAGCTAATTACAGAGCAAAATCTAGCAAAATTACTTCGTGATATAAAAAAGTTAAAACCACATTATCAAGATGTAATTAACCTACGTTATTTTCAAGAATTAAGCTACTCCGAAATTAGCCAAGAGCTTAACGAACCAATGAATAATGTGAAAGTAAAATTGCTTCGTGCTAAAAAATTATTAGCAGAAATCATTAAAAGATAATAGCTTTAATTACCTCTTACTATTTTATAGAATACTTCGTATCTTTGTAGCTCGAAAGAAAACCTATGAGCACAGAAACTCCTTCAATTATAGTTACAAAAGAAAGACAACCAAAACCAAAATGGCTACGTGTAAAACTGCCTACAGGAAAGAAATACACAGAGCTTCGCGGTTTAGTAGATAAATACAAGTTAAATACAATTTGCGCCTCTGGTAGTTGCCCTAATATGGGTGAATGCTGGGGAGAAGGCACAGCTACTTTCATGATTTTAGGTAATGTTTGCACACGATCTTGTGGGTTTTGTGGTGTAAAAACCGGAAGACCAGAAACTGTAGATTGGGACGAGCCAGAAAAAGTATCGCGTTCAATTAAAATAATGAAAATTAAACACGCTGTACTTACAAGTGTAGATCGTGATGATTTAAAAGATATGGGAAGTATAATGTGGGCAGAAA
Organism: Lacinutrix algicola; assembly: GCF_001418085.1. Lineage (GTDB taxonomy): Bacteria > Bacteroidota > Bacteroidia > Flavobacteriales > Flavobacteriaceae > Lacinutrix > Lacinutrix algicola. Next base: position 43,443 of record NZ_LIQH01000030.1, on the reverse strand, counting down.
CGGTTAAAGCTGTTCGTAGAATGAACCCTGATACCACGCTTGAAACATTAATTCCAGATTTTCAAGGCATAGAAAAACATATTGATAGAATTATAGATGTTGCTCCAGAAGTCGTATCACACAACATCGAAACAGTAAAGCGTTTAACACGTGAAGTTAGAATTCAAGCAAAATACGAACGTAGCTTAGGTGTTTTAAAATATTTAAAACAACAAGGACAACGCAGAACTAAATCTGGTATTATGTTAGGTTTAGGCGAAACTCGAGAAGAAGTTATAGAGACTTTACACGATTTACGCGATAGCGATGTAGATGTTGTTACTATTGGACAATACCTTCAGCCAAGTAAAAAACATTTACCTGTTAAAGAATTTATTACACCTGAACAGTTTAAAGAATACGAAGAAATTGGATTAGCTTTAGGTTTTCGTCATGTAGAAAGTAGTGCTTTAGTACGCTCTTCTTACAAAGCTCAAAAACACATAAACTAAATGATTACTGTTACAATAAATGGTTTTGGTCGAATTGGCCGTCGTGTTTTTAGACTATTACAAGATCATAAAAATATAAAAGTAGTTGCAATTAACGATTTGGCAGATGCTAGAACGTTGAGTCATTTACTTAAATACGATAGTATTCATGGTGTTAACGATGCTAAAATTTCGAATACAGAAAACAGTATTATAGTTAACAATAATGAAGTTATTCTATTAAACGAAAAACATCCAAAAGACATAAACTGGAAACTTTTAAGTCCAGACTTTGTTATAGAAGCCACAGGAAAGTTTAAAACTACCGAAGATTTAGAATACCATTTAAAAAATGGTGCTAAACGCGTAATTTTAAGCGTACCGCCAGTAGACGACACTATAAAAACCATTGTATTAGGAACCAACGAAAATATTTTAGACGGTACCGAAACGATAATTTCTAATGCATCGTGTACCACAAATAATGCAGCTCCAATGATTGCCATTATTAACGAACTTTGCGGCATTAACCAAGCATATATTACAACTATTCACTCTTATACTACAGATCAAAGTTTACACGATCAACCACATAGAGATTTACGCCGTGCAAGAGCTGCTGGTCAATCTATAGTACCAACTACAACAGGAGCAGCAAAAGCTTTAACTAAAATTTTTCCAGAACTAGCCAACGTTATTGGTGGTTGTGGTATTCGAGTTCCAGTTGCTAATGGCTCACTAACAGACATTACTTTTAATGTAAAAGAAACGGCTACAATAGAAACTATAAATGCAGCCTTTAAAAAAGCAGCTGAAAACAAATATAAAAACATTCTTGAATATACAGAAGACCCTATTGTATCTATCGATATTGTTGGTAACCCACACTCTTGTATCTTCGATTCTCAAATGACTTCAGTTATTGGAAATATGGTAAAAATTATTGGCTGGTATGATAATGAAACTGGCTATTCAAGTAGAGTTATTGACTTGATTATCAATTTATCGGAAAGAAAGTCACTTCTATCTGTTTAATAATTATATTTGTTATTGAAAAATCACCCTAAAATGTCCCAATTCTGCAAAATACTTTGTGCTATGTTTTTGTTTCTTGGAGCTCTTGCAAACGCTCAAGAGCCTACACAAGAAGAACTTGAAACGCTTCAAACACAAGTAAATGCAGCACTTTCTTTTGCTCAAAAAAGTATTGAAGACTCTCACTACCCTCAAGCCAAAGCAAGTTTAGAAAATGCATTAATTAATGCTGAAAAGCTTAAAAACAAAAAGAGCTTAGGTATAATATATTCTAAATTAGGTAAAATTCAACACCTTCAAGAAAACAACGATCAAGCAGTTACTACTCTTATTAAGGCAGTAGAAGTTCAACGTTTTGCTAAAGACAATTTTAATATTGCAGAAACATACAAAACACTAGGAGATGTCTACTTTACTACAAATAAATATGATAAAGCTATAGATTATTATAAATCTGCCGAAACATTATTTAAAGAAGAAAATTTACATAAATACCAAACTGAAGCTGTATTGAAAAAAGGACAAACCTTTTTAGCGTTAAATGAATTTAAAATTGCAGAAAACACCTTTAACGACGCTATCTCTTTATCTAGACGCTTTCAATTTGAAAAATTATTAAGCCGTAGCTTGCTTCAATTAGGTGAAGCACAAGCAAAGAATGGAAGCTTAGGATTAGCTTTAAAAAACGCAAATGAAGGCTTTAATATTGCAAAAGAAAATAAAATATTAGATGTCTTAAGCTCAGGTTATTTAACATTGAGTAATTTAAAAGAAGCAGATGGCAACTACCGTCTTGCAAACGAATATTTAAGAGCACATTTAAAACTTTCTGATTCATTAATGACTGTAAAGAGAGCATTGATATCTTCAGAAGAAACAAGCGATCTTTTAGTTCCAAGCCAAATTAACTACCAAAAACAAGCTCAAGCAGACTTAGAGGAAGTAGCCAGTTCTAGCACATTTACCCAATTAATTACAATATTAAGTATAGCGCTAATTACAATTCTTTCTCTTTTAACATTGTCACTTTACAAAAACAACAACATTAGACTAAAATCTAACAACGTTTTACATAAAAAAAATAGCGAGCTAATAGTAAGTAAAGAAAAAGCAGAGCTAGCTTCTAAAACTAAAGCAAACTTTCTATCTACTGTAACCCACGAGCTGCGTACACCATTATATGCTGTTACAGGTTTAACAAACATGTTATTAGATGAAAATCCAAAACCTGAGCAAATACCGCATTTAAAATCTTTAAAATTCTCTGGTGATTACCTACTAACTTTTATTAACGACATCCTCCAAATTAATAAAATTGAAGCTAACAAAGTAGAGGTTGAAAGCGAAGTTTTTAATTTAAAAAAGAAAATCGCTAATGTTATTTCTGCGTTAAACAATTCAGCTGTTGGAAACAATGTAAAATTGCATTTTGAATACGACGATAATTTACCACACAATTATAATGCAGATCAACTTAAAATATCTCAAATATTAATTAATCTTATTGGTAACTCGATTAAGTTTACTAAAAATGGAGATATATGGGTACGTGCTTCAAAAATTAATGAAGAGAATGGCATTTACAATGTTCGTTTTGAAGTTCAAGACAATGGTATTGGAATAAGCACAGAAAAACAAGAACATATGTTCGAGAGTTTTTCTCAAGGATCTATTCAAATAAACAGAAAGTATGGAGGAACTGGATTAGGACTTTCTATTGTTAAAGGATTAATAGACATTTTAAAAGGTAAAATATACCTTAAGAGTATGCTTGGACAAGGCTCTACATTCTTTTTCGAGTTACCTCTTCAGTTTGCAGAAGAAGCAATAGAAAAAGAACAAATAAGCTACTTTAAAGACATAAGTGAAGTAGAATTAAGCGATATTAAAATTCTTATAGTTGAAGACAACAAAATCAACCAAATGATTACTAAGAAGATTTTAAATAAAATGAAGCTTAAATGTGAGGTTGTAGAAAATGGAGAAGACGCTATAGAAAAAATAAAGACTAATACTTACGATGTTGTATTAATGGATATTCACATGCCTGGAATTAGTGGTATCGAGGCAACTAAAATTATTAGAACTTTTAACAAAAAACTTACAATTTTTGCACTTACTGCTGTTACTATTGAAGATAAAATGGTAGAATTTGACGAAGCTGGTTTTACAGATATTATTAGTAAACCATTTAAACAAGAAGATTTCGAAAAGAAACTATTTGAAGCTTTAATTCTTAAAGAAAATGCTTAATCTTCAATTCTAGTTTTTACTAATTTATCGAAAGTTTTATTATTATCAATTGCTACTTCTATTGGTAAATAATAGAGTTTCAAATTTAATTTCTCTTCAGTAATTAATCGCACATAATCTTTTTCCGTAGTAATAATCAATTCGCTTTTAGATATTGTTTCAATTTCTTTCCTAGAAAAATCATGATGATCACTATATTCTAAATGATCAAAATTCAAACCTTTACTTCTTAAAAAAGCAACTAATGGTTTTGCATTTGCAATACCGGTAACAAGCGTAAATACTTTTAAATTAGATAGGGCAATATTGTTTTTTGCACCAATAACTTCTTTACCATAACTAATACTACTAAAAAAAACGTTTTGATAATCTTTAGGCTTTAATTTAGTTTCAATTCTATTTTTTTCTTCAAGAGACAAATTATTGGGACACTTAGTAACAACTATAATTTGCGCACGTTTTGCTCCTTTCTTAGGTTCTCTTAAGTCACCTGTTGGCAAAACAATATCCTTGTAATATAAATTGGAGTAAGTAGTTAATAAAATATTAAGCTTCGCTTTTACTTTTCTATGCTGAAAAGCATCATCTAAAATAATTAAATTAGGTTTTTTATCGAGGTTTCTAAGATTAGAAATTCCATTTTGTCTATCCTCGTCTACCGAAACCTTAATGTCCTTTTTAAATTTATTATAAAACTGAAAAGGCTCATCGCCTAACGTTTGTGCAGAAGCCTTATTACCGCCTAAAATAAAACCTTTGGTTTGCCTACCATAACCTCTACTTAAAGTTGCTAATCGATACTCGTCTTTTAACAATCGTATTAAATACTCTACCATTGGAGTTTTACCTGTACCTCCTGCGCTCAAATTCCCGACACAAACAACTGGAAAATCGTAAGATTTAGAAGTTTTAATATCTAAATCGTACAATTTATTACGTAACCAAGTAATAACATAGTAAAAGGGAACAATAGGAAATAGTAAGACTCTAATAAATTTCATTAATAAGGTTTAAGCATAACGAAAGTAAAAATTTTATATTTGTTAAACTGAAATTCAATTAATCAATTCCTAAAATATATGATAATTCAAGATGTTATTAATCATTTAGAAGACTTTGCACCTTTGGCTTACGCCGAAGACTTCGACAATGTAGGATTACTTGTGGGAGATAAAAACACAAAACTTACAGGCGTTTTAGTAACTCTTGACACTTTAGAAGCCGTTGTAGATGAAGCCATTAACAACAACTGCAATCTTATTGTAAGTTTTCATCCTATAATTTTTAAAGGCTTAAAAAAACTTACAGGTAAAACTTACGTCGAACGTACGGTTCAAAAAGCAATAAAAAATGACATTGCCATCTACGCTATCCACACAGCATTAGACAATCATATAAACGGTGTAAACGATATAATTTGTGATCAATTAGGTCTTTCAAACCGAAAAATATTAATCCCTCAACCACAAACCATAAAAAAACTAACCACCTATGTTCCAAAAGATGAGGCCGAAAACTTGAGACAAATCCTTTTTAATAGCGGCGCTGGCACTATTGGTAATTACAGTAATTGTAGTTTTAATATTGAAGGTATTGGAACCTATAAAGGCAATGAGAATTCTAATCCTACAAAAGGAGATAAGAAACAAATTCATTTTGAAGAAGAAACCCAGATAAGCATCACATTTGCAAAGCATTTAGAATCTAAAATCCTAGAGACTTTATTTAAAAACCATTCTTATGAAGAAGTAGCATACGAGATTACAACTTTAGAGAATAAAAACCAGAATATAGGTATGGGAATGGTTGGTAATTTAGAAAAACCGATGTCTGAAATCGATTTTTTCGACTTCCTAAAAACGAAAATGAACACAAAAAACATTCGCCATTCAAGTTTTTTAAGTAAACCTGTACAAAGAATTGCTGTTTTAGGCGGTTCTGGCAGTTTTGCTATTCAAGCCGCAAAGTCAGTAAAAGCTGACGTTTACATTACTTCAGACCTAAAATATCATGATTTCTTTTCTGCAGAAGGCAATATTGTTTTGGCAGATATAGGTCATTATGAAAGCGAACAATACACAAAAAATGGTTTAGTAGCGCATCTTACAAAAAAAATTAGTAATTTTGCAATCGTTTTATCGACGACAAACACCAATCCTGTTAAGTATTTTTAAAATATGGCAAAGAGTAAAGAAATAAGTGTAGAACAACGTTTAAGAGCTTTATACGATTTACAACTAATCGATTCTAGAATCGATGAAATAAGAAGTGTTCGTGGAGAACTACCTTTAGAAGTTAGCGATTTAGAAGATGAAGTCACTGGGTTAAAAACAAGATTAGCGAAACTTGAAGACAATTTAGCGTCTACAGATTCTCAAATTAGTGAAAAAAAGAACCTAATTGAAGAAGCTAAAACGTTAATAAAAAAGTACAGCGAGCAACAAAAAAATGTTAGAAATAACAGAGAATTTAACTCGATTACTAAAGAAGTAGAGTATCAAGAACTTGAAATAGAGCTTGCTGAAAAACACATTAGAGAGTTTAAAGCACAAATTGAGCAGAAGAAAGAAGTTGTTGACAAAACTAAAGCTCATGCTAAGGAACGCGAAACACACCTTAAGCATAAAAAGAATGAATTAGATGCAATTTTAGCTGAAACTGAAAAAGAAGAAGAAGCTCTACTTAAAAAATCTGAGGATTATAAGAAGAAAATTGAAGAGCGTTTAGTAAAAGCTTATAATAGAATACGTACTAATGTAAAGAACGGTTTAGCTGTTGTGCCAATCGAAAGAGGTGCTGCTGGAGGTTCTTACTTTACAATTCCACCACAAGTACAAATGGAAATTGCTGCACGTAAAAAAATTATTACAGATGAGCATTCAGGACGTATTTTAGTTGATGAAGCTTTAGCTGAAGAACAAAAAGAAAAAATGGCTAAAATGTTTAAAAAACTATAATTCCATTTTAAATTATATAATTAAGCCTTCATTTTTTTGAAGGCTTTTTTTTGCTTTATACCCAACAAAGCTAAGATAGCATTTAACAAAACTTTAAATGATTCTCTGTAAAATACACGACACTTATCCGACTGAATTAAAAACATATATTAAAGCACTTATGAAAAAGATAATACTGTTAGTGGCAATAAGTTTAGCATTTAGTTGTAAAAACACTGCTCAAAATAAAGAAGATAAAACAAATAGACAATCTATAAAAACTGCTAAAGCTATAGAAGTTCCATTAGAAAACGGAATGGCAAAGGCTTATTTTGCTAGTGGTTGTTTTTGGTGCGTAGAAGCCGTTTACGAAAGCGTTAAAGGTGTAGAAGAATCTATTAGTGGTTATTCAGGCGGACATACAAAAAACCCAACATACCAAGGTAGTAACACAGGTAGAACTGGTCATGCCGAAGCTGTTGAAATAATTTACAATCCTGAAATAGTAAGTTTTGAAACTTTAGTAGACGTTTATTTTGCTTCACAAAACCCTACACAGGTTAATGGACAAGGTAATGATAGAGGTTCTCAATACCGCTCAATTATTTTTTACCAAAACGATGCGCAAAAACAAATTATTGAAACAAAAAAAGCTGCATTAGCAAAAAAAATTGGCAAGACTATTACTGCCGAAGTTTATCCTTTCCAAAAGTTTTGGATTGCAGAAGACTATCATCAAGATTATGAGAAATTACATCCAAATAATTCTTACATACAAAACGTATCTATACCAAGATCAAAACGTTTTCAAGCAAAAATGCCTGAAGTTTTAAAAGAAAAACATTAAAGCTTAGTCGCTTTAATTTCAAAAATAAGAGGATATAATTTATCCTTTGTAACATAATTGCCCGATTTGGTTTCGACTAATTCGGGCAAAACGTTATAAGGGCTTTCATCATACTCGTTTAAATACTCAATTTTTAAACCAGCACTTGTTAAAGCATTTATTACTTCACTTAAACCATGATTCCATCCGTATTCTTTACTCATCATTTTTGAGTCTTGATTTGCATAAGTCCCTTCATACTCCTCGTAGATTACTTCATCTTGCATATAACCATATTTCATAATTGGTTTACCTTCTAAGTAATCGAACATCCAAACTATTGGATGAAATTCTACCATATAAAAGGCGCCTCCTTTTTTAAGTTTATCAGCAATCATTTGTCCCCAAGGTTTTAAATCTGGTAACCAACCAATAACGCCATAACTTGTAAAAACGATGTCAAAAGTACCTTCTATATATTTACCCGTATTTAAAACATTACAGCATACAAATTTGGCTTCTAAATGTAATTCATCATTAAGTTGTTGCGCTAATTTTATGCCCTCATCACTTAAATCTACACCAACACATTTAGCTCCTAACCTACTCCAACTTAAAGTGTCTTGTCCGAAATGACATTGTAAATGCAGTAACGATTTACCGTTAACATCCCCTAGTGCTTCAAGTTCGTAACGCATTAAAGAAGTTTTTCCTTTTTTAAAGGCTTCGATTGCATACATATCGCTTTTGGCATGTACTTTTACCTTGTCATTCCACGTTGCTTTGTTTGCACTAAAATATTCCGAATTATTACTCATAATCTCAAAGTTTGGTTATTTAATGTGTTGCTATTAATCATTTCTTTTAACAATCAAATTTTGAACAAGCTCGTTTCAAAACTAATTAATATTTCTTAGCTTTGAAAGAAAACCAAAAACCATGTACAGATTATTAATTGTTTGCTTGCTTATTCTTTCTTCTTGCAAAAAAGGAACACCTCAAAAAGAATATACGTTAGCCGAAAAAATAGCCAATGCTCATGGTTTTAAAAACTGGGATAAAGTAAAAGAATTTCATTTTTCATTTAATGTCGATAAAGACAGTTCTCATTTCGGACGTTCTTGGGTTTGGAAACCAAAAGCTAATGAAGTAACAATACTTACTCAAAAGGATACAATTACTTACAAAACTTTTAAAATTGAACAAGAAAGCCTTGAAGCTGATCGTGCTTTTGTTAATGATAAATATTGGGCGTTATTTCCTTTTCAATTAGTTTGGGATACTAGCGCAACGCTTGGCGAAACTTCTAAGGCCGAAGCTCCAATAAGTAAAAAAGAACTTAATAAAGTCACGTTAACCTATCCTGTAAAAGGAGGCTATACTCCAGGTGATGCTTACGATATTTATTACGACGATACTTACACTATTAAAGAGTGGACTTTTAGAGAAGCTAATGTAAAAGAGCCATCTATGACTAATACTTTTGAAAATTATAAAGATTTCAACGGAATAAATATTGCCCAAGATCATAAAAAAGCTGATGGTAATTGGAACCTCAACTTTACAAACATTAAAGTAATTACAGAATAATTTATAAAACCAACCAAGTGTCAAACTATAATTTAGGTAACGACTTCGCTAAGCAATTAGACAAAGAAGATAAAATTTCGCATTACAGAGATCAATTTCATATTCCAAAAGATAAAGACGGAAACGATTGGTTGTACTTTACTGGTAACTCTCTTGGTTTACAACCAAAAGCCACAAAAGAATATATCCAGCAAGAATTAGACGATTGGGCAAACTTTGGTGTAGAAGGTCATTTTGAAGCCAAGAATCCTTGGATGCCTTACCATGAATTCTTAACAGAATCTATGGCAAAAGTAGTTGGTGCAAAACCTATTGAAGTGGTTATAATGAATACTTTAACTACCAATTTACACTTGTTAATGGTTAGTTTTTATCAACCTACAAAAACCAAATACAAAATTGTAATTGAAAGTGATGCATTTCCTAGCGATAGATATGCCGTACAAACACAATTAGAGTTTCATGGTTTTGATGCCAGTGAAGGCGTAATAGAATGGAAACCCAGAAAAGGTGAAGAGCTTTTAAATATTGAAGACTTAGAGACCATTCTTGAAGAACAAGGAGATGAAATTGCATTACTACTTATTGGAGGCGTAAATTATTACACAGGACAATATTTAGATATAAAGAAAATTGCAAAACTTGGTCATGCAAAAAACTGTATGGTTGGTATCGATTTAGCACATGGTGTTGGAAATATCAATCCAGATTTTCACGAGTCCGGAGTAGATTTCGCAGCTTGGTGTACATATAAATATTTAAATTCTGGACCAGGAAGTTTAGGAGGTCTTTTTGTGCACGAAAAACATGCACATAATAAAGACTTAAAGCGCTTTGCAGGTTGGTGGAGTCATAATAAATCGACTCGATTTAATATGAGACAGCCATTGGACGTTATTCCGGGAGCCGAAGGTTGGCAACTAAGTAATCCTCCAATTTTATCTATGGCTGCAATTAAAGCCTCTTTAGATATGTTTAATGAAGTTGGAATGGATGCACTTCGAGAGAAGTCTGAAAAGTTAACAGGTTATTTTGAGTTTTTAATTAACGAACTGAATAACGATAAAATTAAAATTATAACACCATCTAATCCTAAAGAACGTGGATGCCAATTATCCATTCAAGTAAAGGATGCAGACAAAAATTTACACAAAAAATTAACTGAAGTAAATATTATTACAGACTGGAGAGAACCAGATGTAATACGTTGTGCTCCTGTGCCGCTATACAATACCTTTGAAGATGTGTATAGAATGGTGGAGAAGTTGAAAGAGATATTGAATTAATTTGTCATTCCTGCTTAGACAGGAATCCAGTATTAATTAAAACTAAAATAAGATTCCTGCCTTCGCAGGAATGACAGAAATATGAGTAAAAAAGAAAATATCGTAATCATTGGAGCTGGACTTTGTGGCTCTCTCTTAGCATTACGTTTGGCACAAAGAGGCTATACAGTAAACGTTTACGAAAGCAGACCAGATTTACGTACAACAGATATTTCTGCAGGACGTTCTATAAATTTAGCACTTTCAGATCGTGGTTTAAAAGCCATGCGATTAGCAGGAGTTGAAGACAAAGTAAAACCATTATGCATACCAATGTATGGTCGTTTAATACATGATATTGAAGGCAATACGTTTCCTTCAAATTATTCTGGAAGAGATAACGAATACATTAACTCTATTTCTCGTGGAGAACTTAATGGCTTGTTATTAACTGAGGCTGATTCATACGATAATCTAACGATTCATTTCAACAAAAAATGTAATGGTATTGATATCGAAAATAATACAGCTGCTTTATACGATTACGAAACTAAAAAAGAATTAGAAGTAAAAGGCGATGTTCTTTTTGGAACAGATGGTGCAGGTTCTTCATTAAGAAAAAGCTATTATCTAGAACGTAAATTTCTATTTAGTTACTCGCAAAACTATTTAACACATGGTTATAAAGAATTAGAAATCCCTGCTTCTAAAGAAGGAACACACTTAATAAGTAAAGATTATTTACATATTTGGCCAAGAGGAGAATACATGTTAATTGCACTTCCTAATCTAGATGGAAGTTTTACAGTAACATTATTTTTAAGTTATGAAGAAGGAGCATACAACTTCAGCAACTTAACAACAGAAGACACTATAAAAGAGTTCTTTGCTACTCAATTTCCAGACGCGTTAGCATTAATACCCAATATAGCAGATGAGTTTTTTAATAACCCAACAGGAGCTTTAGGAACCGTAAAATGCTCGCCTTGGCATTACAAAAACAAAAATGTGTTATTAGGAGATTCTGCACATGCTATTGTTCCTTTTTACGGACAAGGTATGAATGCCTCTTTTGAAGACGTAACCGTTTTTGATGCTATTTTAGAACAACATGAAGGCGATTGGGAAACCATTTTTAAAGTTTACGAAAAAACTAGAAAAGCAGATACAGATGCTATTGCAGATTTAGCAATAGACAACTATTACGAAATGCGTGATCATGTTGCTAATCCTATTTTTAAAGAAAAACGCACTATTGAAATGGCTTTAGAAAAAGAATTTCCAAACGTTTATTTTTCAAAATATTCTATGGTGACTTTTAAAGAAGATATTCCGTATTATGGAGCTATGACAAAAGGAAGAGCACAAGATAAAGCAATTTTAACCCTATTAGTGAATAAAGAAATTACTACAACCGAAGATTTAAATAGTATCTTAAAAAAGGTACAATTAGAAACCGAGGCTATTTTGCAAGACGATAAGATTGCAGGATTGAAATAGGCTTGTCATTCCTGCGAAGGCAGGAATCCATACTGTTATACAATTATTTATAATAGATTCCTGCCTTCGCAGGAATAACAAGAAGAAAGATTTAAACTAATATTAAAAAGATTCCTGCCTTCGTAGGAATGACAAATATGGAAGGAACTAAAGTAACACCAAGAGGAGCATATCCACATGTAAAACAAGTTGGCGATTTCATTTTCGTTTCAGGAACAAGTTCTCGTAGAGCAGATAACAGTATTGCTGGAGTTGATATTATCGACGAAATGGGAACTAAAAAACTAAACTCCTACACACAAACGCAAGAAGTTTTAAAAAACATAGACACCAATCTTAAAAAAGTTGGAGCTAGTTTAAAAGACGTTGTAGATGTTACTTCATTTTTAGTAAACATGAATGATTTTGCCGATTACAACAAAGCTTACGCTGAATTTTTTGATAAGGAAACAGGACCAACGAGAACAACTGTAGCAGTACATCAATTACCGCATCCCGATTTGGTGGTCGAGATTAAGGTTATGGCTTATAAAAAATCTTAACTTTCATTCCTGCAAGAGCAGGAATCGTTTAAATAAAATCTAAAAACTTTAGTTTGAAATTAGCTTTTAAATATTTATATATAGTGATTTTACTAATTTCTTCTTGTAATGAAGAAAAACAACAAACTCTGGAAGAAGTTGAAAGGCCAATAATTACTGATAAATTCAAACTAAAGTTTTTAAATGATATTTTAAGCAATAAAGAAGATGAGTATTTATATCCTTATGATTATAAAAAGCCATATTTAATGTTTAATTCCATTGAATATAAAGGAAATAAAGATGTCGCATATATCGCTGCGTTAGGAAAACCATCAACTTTACCAGAATATATTAATCATTTTTTTAAAGAGAATGATACTACATATATAATTAATCAAATAAAAGATAATAAAAATCTAAATGTGTTTCAACTTTCAAAATATGGACACAACATTATTGATTGGTCTAAAGTCAGATATACAGACAAGAATAGAAAAGAAGTCAGACTAATCTCTGAAGATTCAATTCAAAAATTAGTTACAGACAATGAAAAAGAAGGGCAGCTAATGTTAAGCAAACCTATTTTTAACAAAAAACTAAATAAAGCATACGTATCTGTAAGCTATTTTATGTCACATGGATATGATTTATTATACGTTAAAGAAAATTCCAATTGGAAATTCGTTAAGATTCTAAATCAGTATGTCAATTAAAAGTATTGCTATGAACATCAAAAACTACATCAACGGAACATTCCAAAACCCAATTCAAGACAATTGGATAGACAACTACAATCCTAGTAATGGAGAAGTGTACGGGCAAATACCAAACTCATCAAAAGAGGATGTAGAAAATGCATACAAAGCTGCCAAATCTGCTTTTCCAAGTTGGTCGAAAACAAGCATAGAAGAACGTAGTAGAATACTAATAAAGATTTCAGAATTATTAGAAGCTAACTTACAACGTTTCGCAGAAGCAGAAAGTAAAGACAATGGGAAACCTATTAGCTTAGCAAAAGCAGTAGACATACCAAGAGCAGCAAGTAATTTTAGATTCTTCGGAAATGCCATTACACAATTCGCAAGCGAAAGTCATGAAAGTATTGGGCAAGCCATAAATTACACTTTGCGTCAACCCATTGGTGTTGTAGCTTGTATTTCGCCTTGGAACTTGCCACTCTATTTATTTACATGGAAAATTGCTCCAGCAATTGCTGCAGGAAACTGCGTTGTTGCCAAACCAAGCGAAGTGACACCAATGACTGCTTATTTATTGGGAGAAATTTGTAACGAAGCAGGTTTACCTAAAGGTGTTTTAAATATTGTACACGGCCTTGGTGGCTCTACAGGACAAGCCATTATAGAACATGAAGACATAAAAGCGATAAGCTTTACAGGAGGAACAGCAACAGGAGCGCATATTGCAAAAGTAGCAGCTCCACTATTTAAAAAATTATCTTTAGAATTAGGCGGAAAAAACCCAAACATCATTTTTGCAGATTGCGATTATGATGATATGTTAGACACAACAGTGCGTTCTTCTTTTGCAAATCAAGGTCAGATTTGTTTATGCGGAAGTCGCATTTTTGTAGAAACTTCTATTTATGAAAAGTTCAAGAAAGATTTTGTTGCTAAAGTGAAGGCTTTAAAAGTTGGACATCCATCTGAAGCTTCAACCAATATTGGAGCATTAGTATCCAAACCGCATATAGAAAAAGTAAAAGAATATATAAATATCGCTAAAGCGGAAAATGGAACAATACTCTGTGGAGGAAATGAAGTGACTGTAAAAGGTTATGAAAACGGTTACTATTTAGAACCTACAGTTATCGAAGTTCCAAACGATGAATGCAGAGTCAACCAAGAAGAAATTTTTGGACCTGTAGTTACCATTATGCCTTTTACTACAGAAGACGAAGTCTTAAAAATGGCAAACAAGGTAAAGTATGGATTGTCTGCAACACTATGGACAAATAACCTAAAGCGTACCATGAAAATGAGTAACGAATTACAGGCAGGAATTGTTTGGGTTAACACTTGGATGATGCGTGATTTAAGAACACCTTTTGGTGGCATAAAAGCTTCAGGTGTAGGACGCGAAGGTGGTTTTGAAGCCTTACGTTTTTTTACAGAAGCTAAGAATGTTTGTATTAAGTATTAAGAAATGATAGAGATAAAAAAAGATATCTATTTTTCTTCTAACAGAGAAGATATGGACTTTAATATAATCTATTCTTTTATAAAAAACACTTATTGGGGAACATTACGAACCGAAGAAGAACAACAAATAGCAATGGATAATACCATTAATTTTGGGTTATTCTATAAAAAGAAACAAATAGCATATGCTCGCGTAATGACAGACAAAGTTTTCTTTGCCTATTTACTTGATGTCTTCGTGATTGAAGAATACCAAGGTCAAGGTTGTTCTAAATTATTGATGGATAAAATTTTAAATTTCCAAGAGTTAATAAACATCGATAAATGGATGTTGGCAACAAAAGATGCTCATGGATTGTATAAGAAGTTTGATTTTACAACTATTGCAAGCCCAGAAAAACTAATGGAAAGACTAAACGAACGCGCTAAGAAAATATATAAATAATATGGATTTACAACTTAACAACAAATACGCATTGGTTTGCGGAAGCACAGCAGGAATAGGAAAAGCAACAGCAATGGCTTTAGCCGAAGAAGGTGTGCAAGTAACACTTATTGCTAGAAACGAAGATAAATTGAAAGCAACTTTAAAAGAGTTACCTCAACATAGAAATCACGATTACATAGTTGCCAATTTCTCTAATCCGAAGGCATTAAAAGAAAAGGTAGAAGCTTACGTAAAAGAAAACCATGGTTTTCACGTGTTAGTAAATAATACAGGTGGCCCAAAAGGAGGACCTGTATTTTCGGCAGACATCGAAGAATTTGAAAGTGCATTTACACAACATTTAAAATGTAACCATGTGTTAGCGCAAGCGGTAGTTCCGTTTATGAAAAGTGAAGGATTTGGTAGAATTATAAACGTAATCTCAACGTCTGTTAAACAGCCTTTAGATGGTTTAGGCGTAAGTAATACTATTCGCGGAGCCGTTGCCAATTGGAGTAAAACGTTGGCTAACGAACTCGGACAGTTTGGTATTACGGTAAATAATGTGTTGCCTGGAGCAACGGGAACGGATCGTTTGGCTGAAATTATTAAAAACAAGTCGGCTAAATCTGGAAACACAGAAGAAGAATCTGCTAATGCCATGAAAAGTGCAGTGCCTGCAAAACGTTTTGCTAAGCCAGAAGAGTTAGCAGATGCTATTACTTTTCTAGCAAGTGTACGTGCTGCATATATTAACGGAATTAATCTTCCGGTTGATGGCGGAAGAACGAAGAGTTTATAATGCTGTATTCCGTTTTTTATCACTAATTTTATTGAATTGATGAATTTGCGTTAAGGATTGAAAGGTTTGTTTGAGCTCCTCGCAGAGAGCGAGCCTTGAAAGCCTGACCCTTTTTAGGGTAACGCCCAAAAACATATTAAGATCTTGAATTTAATTCAGGATGATAAAAATTAAAAATTTGTATCATGAGTAAATTATTTCCGCCTATAAATTTTAAAGCTTGGATTGAAGAAAATAGACATCTTTTAAAACCACCTGTTGGTAATAAAGTGGTATGGAAAGATGGCGATTTTATTGTTATGGTTGTTGGTGGTCCAAATAATAGAAAGGATTACCATTATAACGAAACACCTGAGTTTTTTCATCAGATTGAAGGAGATATTATCTTAAAAGTAATTGATGAAGGTGTGCCTAAAGACATACATATAAAAGAAGGCGAAATATTTTTATTGCCTCCTAAAGTACCGCACTCACCGCAACGTGGTACAAATACTGTAGGATTAGTAATTGAATACCCTAGAGATAAAGGTGTACAAGATGCATTGCTTTGGTTCTGTGAAAATTGCACAACCAAATTATATGAAGAAGATTTTACGGTGAAAAATATTGAAACAGATATGCCTAAAATATTCGATAAATATTATGGAGATTTAGACAAGCGTACGTGCCCAAATTGCAGTGCAATTATGGAAGCGCCTTCGAAAGTAAAAATATAATAAACAAAAACCAACCTGTCATTGCTAGCCTTTTAAAGCTGCAATCTGTTTAATAAACGGAATGACATTAATAAGATTCCTGCTTTCGCAGGAAAGACAAAATGGAAAAACGTAAACTTAGAATTAACGGTCACTCACATCTATTGCCATATCCAGAGGAAATCCCTCAGTTTATGCAAGACAAAGAAATTTTTTGGGTGGATAAGGATCGAAAATTCATGCTTCAAAAAGATTGGAACAGACCAATTACAGATTCTAGTTTTTTCTTAGATGAAAAGCTAGCTTGGATGGAGCGTTTTAAAATCGATCATGCCGTAGTTTTAAACTTATCGCAATTGTACGGTAACGGTTTGCGTGTGGAAGAAATGAAGCAAGCGCTTAAATTTCAAAACGATTTTAATGCTAAAGTACAGCGTGAAAACCCAAGTAAATTTACCTGTGGTTTTGTGGTGCATCCTGGTTTTGTTAGAGGTGCTTGTTGGGAAATTGAACGCTGTGTAGAGGAGTTAGGTATGCAATTACTTTGTTTGCCTACACACTATATGGATACTATTGGCACTTGGCGTTGTATTTTTGATGAGGAAAATGAGCCTATTTTTGAAATGGCTAATAAGTATAATTTAGCTGTAGAAATCCATCCTTACGATGGTGAAAAATTTATAAAATTAGAGAACACGTCTTGGCGTTTTCATTTAATATGGATGTTAGCACAATGTGCAGATGCATACCACTTTTTAACTTTAAACGGTTATCAAGATAAGTACCCAAATATGCGAACTTGTTTTGCTCATGGTGGGCAGTTAGCACAAATAAATTTAGGACGACGTATTCAAGGTTTTGATGGTAGACCAGATTTATTTGAAGGCAAAAGTCACCCAAGAAAAGCAGTTGGACATAAAAACATCTTTTTTGATACGTTAGTACACGACACTGGTGGATTAGATTTGTTATTAAAAAACCAAGGTTCTAAACAAGTTTTAATGGGACTTGACGATCCATATCCATTGGGAGAGATGGAAAGTGAGAAACAAAGTTCTTATCCTGGAAAAATTTTAGATTTAGCGATAGATAGAAAGATTATTACAGAACCAGAACGTGATGCTATTTGGGAAGATAACGTAATCCAATGGTTATGTGGAGACGATCAAGCAGCTAAAGATAAATTGGTTAAACGAATTTTAGGTTAATTAAAAAAAGTAGAAGTTGTAAGGTTTTTACACCTTTAATACCTAGTAAATATACATGCATTTTATACCAGAAAAATTAGACGATTACGTAGTAGCACATTCTGAAAACGAACCCGAATTACTACAGCAATTAACACGCGATACTTTTAGAAAAATATTACAACCTCGCATGTCTAGCGGACCTTACCAAGGTCGTGTTTTGAGTATGATTTCTAAATTAATTAATCCGAAATACATTCTAGAAATAGGAACTTTTACGGGTTATTCAACTTTGTGTTTGGCCGAAGGTTTACAACCTAGCGGAACTCTTGATACTATAGATACAAATGAAGAGCTCTTCGATTTTCAACGTGAGTTTTTCGATAAATCTGAATATGGATCGCAAATCAATCAACATTTAGGTAACGCTTTAGAAATTATTCCGCAGCTTAATAAAACTTTTGATTTGGTTTTTATAGATGCCGATAAGGATAACTATGTTAATTATTTCAACCTAATTATTGATAGAATGAATCCTGGTGGAATTATATTATCTGATAATGTTTTATGGAGCGGAAAAGTAATTGAAGTACTTAATCCTAAAGATAAAATGACAAAAGCGGTTTTAGAATACAATACACTTTTAAAAGAAGACAAAAGAGTAGAAACAGTGGTTTTACCAATTCGAGATGGCTTAACTATTAGTAGAAAATTATAATATACATTATGAGTAAACTAAACATAAGAACCGTTGATGTTACACAATACATTACGCCTTTAAGAGAAGGTGGTTCTTTACCTGCTATTGTTAAAGCTAGCGACGATTTTCTATATGTCTTAAAATTTAGAGGTGCTGGTCAAGGTAAAAAAGCGTTGATTGCCGAGTTTATTGGTGGTGAATTAGCACGAGCTATTGGTTTAAAAGTTCCTGAGTTGGTGTTTATGAATTTAGACGATTCTTTTAGTAAAACCGAACCTGACGAAGAAATACAAGACTTACTTAAATTTAGCGTAGGCTTAAATTTAGGTTTACATTATTTAAGTGGCTCAATAACCTTCGATCCATTGGCGTCTGTTGCAGATGCTAAAACGGCATCTAAGGTTGTATTGTTGGATAGTATTATTAGCAATATCGACCGAACTGCTAAAAATCCAAATGTATTAAATTGGAATAAAGAATTATGGGTTATAGATAATGGCGCGAGTTTCTATTTTCACCATAATTGGGAAACATGGAGAAATCATTTAACCAGAACGTTTCCGTTAATAAAAGACCATGTGCTTTTAAGTCGTGCAACAGATTTAGAGAATGCATCTAAAGACATAATAAAGGCTTTAGATAAGAATACTATTGAAGAAATTATAAACACGATTCCTGAGGATTGGTTATTAAACGAATCTGACACCTTAAAACCAAACGAAATAAGAGCTGCTTATATTGAGTATTTAAATGCTAAGCTATCAATGATTGATTCACTAGTTAAAGAAGCTCAAGATGCAAGATAAAGTAACTTTTGAATACGCCATTATTAGATTGGCACCTAGAGTAGAACGCGAGGAGTTTTTTAATATTGGAGTGATTTTATTTTCTAAAAGAAAAAAATTTCTTGATGTTAAATACAGCATCGACAGCGCAAAATTAAATGCTTTTTCATGCGACCTAGATTTAGAAGCCTTAAATAGTTACCTAAAATCTTGGGACTTAATTTGCAAAGGAGATAAATCTGCAGGAGTTATTGGTGCGTTTGAATTATCTGATAGATTTAGGTGGTTAGCAGCATCGAGAAGTACTGTTATACAAAGTTCTAAAACACACTCTGGTTTAACCGATAATCCAGAAAAAGAATTAGAAGATATTTTTGAAAAATACGTTTTGTAAAAACGTAACGATAATAATAATAATAATAATAATAATAATAATAGAAAAAAACCTCTTCAATATGAAGAGGTTTTTAGTTTTAAATATTAAATAAAAATTTTATTGGACAGCTTGTAAAGCATCTATATTTCCATAACCAAAACTTGAGCTTTTATTAGGATATAAATCTGCAGATTGCTTTAATTTATTTAACACTTGAGTTTTACTCCAAGTTGGATGTTTAGCCCAAACTAAAGCAGCAATTCCTGCAGTAGTTGCTGTTGCTACAGATGATCCTCCTGTATAACGTCTCTGGTTGTTGTAAAATCCTAAAACAGGTGGAGCTTTACTAGTGTTATTGTCTCCTTCCATGATAATAGTAAAATCTATTTTACTTCCCGTATGACAAACATCGCATCTTTCGTAGTTACTACCATCTGTTACACCTGTTACCGCAACTGTTTCACTCATAGTTGCTGGAAAAATAACACCATATCCATTAGTGAAACTTGTAGATGTACCGCCTGCAGCGAAAATTAGTTTTCCTTTACTATTCGCATATTTAACAGCATCTTTAATATTACCAATAGACCATAAATAACCAATAGACATTGAAATAATTTTAACATCACTTCTATTGCCTAAAGCAATTAATGCATTAGAAACACCTTTACGTTCATGGTAATCGTTTAACAACACATCTTCTGTTGCTCTATAAGCAATAAGGTTTGCATTATAAGCTACACCTACTGGCATACCATTATCATTTCTTGGTGCAGCCATTGTAGATGCCATTGCAGTACCATGTCCACATTTATCGTGCACACCATCGTAATTATTAGACCACCACCAATTAGAATCTATAAACGTTCCATATTTTTGAACGTACCTTGAATTAGAAGAGTAACCATCTTTAAATCCGTTTCCGTTTAAAAGTGATTGTGATTGCGAAACTCCTGTATCTATTAGTCCAATACCTATTCCAGCTCCAGTACTATAGTTCCAAGCTTGAGGAATATTATGCTTATTAAAATGCCATGATATTTGTGCGTTATTTGGATTAGTAGTTGTGTAATGTGCACTATTTATAAATTCTCCATTTTTACTACAACCAGAACTTGATTTCATAGTATAATCTGTACCAAAATGATTATACCCATTTGCTTCTAGGTAACGTACATTCTTTGTTGCTCTTAATTGTCTAATAGTTTCTATGTTTTCAACCTTAACATCTATAACATTAATAATTTCATGTTCTATAACCGTTTCATTTCCGCGCTTATAGTTTTCGTTGGTTTCAACAATTTTTAAAAGATTATCTTTTTTTGTTTCTAATGCCGAAGAGCGTTGTTCACTAAAGTTTTCATTTTCTGACCCATAGCCTATTGTTAAAATATTATTGCCATGCATAACGGCACTCCATAGAAAATAATCTGATTCATTTTTCCAATCGAATGCTTCTCCTTTATTGAGTTGAGCTTCAATTTCGGAATTAATTTCTTGAATGGTTAATGGTTTAGATTGGTCTACAATTTGTTGACTTTCTTCTTGAAAATCATTAGTAGTGTCTTTTGCGCAAGAACTCACAATAATTAGTGTTACTAGAAGTAACTTAATGGTGTTAGTTTTCATTTAATATATTTTTAGTGGTTACAGTCTAAATATATTAAATATTTCACATTATATTAACTTTTAAAATATGAAATCCTTAAAAAAGAAGATAAATTAAATAGGAATTACATTTTTCTGCTAATAGAACCCGTAAAATCCTCAAACTCGTCTTTTACTTTTTTAAGTTCTTCTTGTACATCTTTAGTGATGCTTGTATCTAAGCCTTGTTTCTCAGCAGTTTTAGTGATCTCTGTCTTTATATCGTTACTAGCATCTTTAAGCATACGCATGCCTTTTCCTAATCCTCGAGCTATTTCGGGAATATTTTTTGCACCAAAAATCATAACTACTGCTAGTATTATTAATATAGCTTCTTGTCCACCTATAAATAAAAATGTTGCTAATTGTATCACGCTACAAATATAGTAAGTAAAAACTTTTTAAATGTTAAAAGCCTTTCAAAATTAAATTCTGAAAGGCTTTTATTTTATAATATATAACGGTATTAATTATATTTTAAAATTACCATTAGTTTTGTGTTCGCTATTCTCATAACGTTCAACACATTTATTTAAAATCTCGTAAGCTTCTTTTGCATCTCCCCAAGCACCTATATCAACTTTCTTCTCTTCTAGATCTTTGTAAACCTGGAAAAAATGAGTGATCTCCTTTACTCTGTGTGGGTTTAAATCTCCTATGTCTTTATAACTATTCCAAATAGGATCTGTAACTGGTACACAAATGATTTTTTCATCTGGTCCTTTTTCATCTGCCATATGGAAAACTCCAATTGGCTTCACCTCTACAACGCACATTGGAAATGTAGGCTCAGTTCCCATTACTAAAACATCTAATGGATCTCCATCTAATGCTAAAGTTTCCGGAATAAAACCATAATCTCCTGGATACATCATTGAAGAAAATAACATACGGTCGAAACGAATTTTATTTAATTCGAAATCGTACTCATACTTATTTCTACTTCCTTTTGGTATTTCTATTAAAACGTCAAACGTTAATTTTCCTGCTGGACTCATATTCTATTTTTTTTGTTTCCTTAATTATTTAAAAATTATAAAAAAGGAAAATGTGTTTCTTTTATTTTCTTTCGAAAAACCATTCGTTTTTCGGGGTGCAAAAGTACAAGATTATTTAGCTTTCTACAAGTAAAATACAGTTAGATAACAATTTAATGAAACTAAAACGTTGTAAAAGGCACAATTCCTACAATTAACCTTTGTATTTTATAGGTAAGTGTACTACTTTTTTTGTTTCATAAAAATCTTCAGAATAAAAATCTGAAATATTATATATAGTTGCTGTTCTGTAGTCTTGAAGCTCTTCATCTAAATCACCTCCTTTAAGATATAAAATCCCGTTTTTAAGATCGTGGTCTTGATGTTTAGATACTCTACCTTTAATCCAATGTACAAAAGTAGGCATTGCTGCTACTGCTCTACTTATAATAAAATCGTAAGTTTCTTTTATTTCTTCAACTCTACAATGTGTTGTTTTAACATTTTCAAGACCTAAACCCTCTACAACTTCATTAACTACTTTTAGTTTTTTTGCAATACTATCTACCAAATGGAAATTACATTCTGGATATAATATGGCTAAAGGAATTCCTGGAAATCCTCCACCTGTTCCAACATCCATAATATTAGCATCGTCTTTAAAATCGATAACCTTTGCAATAGCAAGAGAATGCAACACATGACGTAAATATAACTCGTCAATATCTTTTCTAGATACTACGTTAATTTTCAAGTTCCAATCTTGATACAAAGCTTCAAGTTTTGTAAACTTTTCAATTTGATCTTGTGTTAAATTTGGGAAGTATTTTAATATGAGTTCCATAAGCTTTTATTATTGTGCAAAAATAGAAATTAATAGCTCATATTTTTATGAAATTCTCTATTAGTTCACTCACAATTATTAATTATCTTTGTATCATAAAATATGAGTGGTACATTTTTTGTACTCGTACTATTCAAAAAAATAATTATGTCAAAACAAACAATAACATTTTCAAGAACTGACCCTGCTAAGTTTTTTAAAACACTAAACAAACGTGTAAATAATTACTTTAAGGAGAATGAAATTAAAAAAACTGGTAATTGGAGATTATACATTAAAGCCATAGTAATGTTTACATTATTACTTGGACCTTTAGTACTATTATTAACAGTCGATTTATCTGCATGGCTTCAAATATTATCTGTAATGGTTATAGGTATTGGAATGGCCGGAGTAGGAATGAACGTTATGCATGATGCTAATCACGGTTCTTTTTCTAGTAAAAAATGGGTTAACAGATTAATGGGAAGCAGCATACACATATTAGCTGGTAACGATTATAACTGGAAAGTACAACACAATGTATTACACCATACCTATACAAACATTGAAGGTCATGATGAGGACATCGATGCGGGTAGAATAATTCGTTTCTCTAAACACTCTGAATGGTTAAAAATCCATAAGTATCAAAAATATTATGCTTTTTTACTATATGGCTTATTAACAGTAAACTGGGCCATTACTACAGATTTTAAACAAACTTATATTTACTTAAAACGTAAACTGTCTTATGGTGAATTTCCGAAACCAGCAACACAATGGACTAAGTTAATTATTGGTAAAATATTATATTATTCAATTTGGGTGGTTTTACCTATTTCTATGGGCTATGCTTGGTGGCAAGTTTTAATAGGCTTTTTAATAATGCACTATACTGCTGGAATTATACTAAGTGTTGTTTTTCAATTAGCACATGTTATGCCTAATACAGATATGCCTATTCCTGATGAAAATGGAAATATGAAAAACACTTGGGCAATACACCAATTGTTTACTACTTCTAATTTTTCACCTAAAAATTGGTTAGTAGAATTTTATACAGGTGGTTTAAACAGGCAAGTAGAGCACCATTTATTTGCACACATTAGCCATGTACATTACAAAAATATCGCAAAGATAGTTAAAGATACAGCTCACGAATTTAGCTTACCATATAATGAATACAATACCATGTGGAAAGCAATAGGTGAACATTACCAACAATTAAAAGTGTTAGGTCAAAAACCTAATATGGCATAACACAAATTTGTATTTTAAATAACACTTCATACATGAATCAACTTTCAGAAAGAATAACAAACATGTCTACGTCTGCCACTCTAGCAATGGCAGCAAAAGCAAGAGAGCTTAGAGCAGAAGGTAAAGATATAATAGGATTAAGTTTGGGAGAACCAGATTTTAATACTCCAGACTTTATTAAAGAAGCTGCAATACAAGCTGTAAACGACAACTACAATTCTTATTCACCGGTTGATGGTTATGTAGATTTAAAAGAAGCTGTAATTACAAAATTTAAGCGCGATAACAACTTAACATATACTTTACCTCAAATTGTAGTTTCAACTGGAGCTAAACAATCTTTATATAACATTGCACAAGTAATGTTAAACAAAGGAGACGAGGTTATTTTACCTTGTCCATATTGGGTAAGTTATAGTGATATTGTTAAAGTTGCAGAAGGCGTTCCTGTAGAAGTAAAAACATCTATTGAAAACGATTTTAAAATGACTGCCTCACAACTTGAAGCAGCTATTACACCAAAAACAAAAATGCTATGGTTTAGTTCTCCTTGTAACCCAAGTGGATCTTTATATAGCAAAGAAGAATTAGAAGCTTTGGCTTCTGTTTTAGTAAAGTATCCTAATATTTATGTAGTTTCAGATGAAATTTACGAACACATAAACTACACAGGAAAGCCACACGCAAGTATGGCTGGTATTGATGGAATGTTTAACAACACGATAACTGTAAATGGTGTTTCTAAAGCTTTTGCAATGACAGGCTGGAGAGTTGGATTTATTGGTGCTCCAGATTGGATTGCGCGTGCTTGTAACAAAATGCAAGGACAAGTAACTAGCGGAACAAACTGTATAGCACAACGTGCTGTTATAACTGCTTTAAACGCAGACCCAAGTGTTGTAGATTATATGATTGACGAATTTAAAGTACGTCGTGATATGGTTTTAAATTTACTTGAAGGTATTGAAGGTTTTAAAACCAATACACCAGAAGGTGCTTTTTACGTATTTCCAGATGTCACTTATTTCTTCGGAAAAACTTTACGTGGAAAAACAATAAACAATGCTACAGATTTCTCTCTATATTTATTAGAAGAAGCACTTGTTGCTACAGTAACTGGAGATGCATTTGGAAATCCTGATTGTATTAGAATTAGTTATGCTGCTTCTCAAGATCAAATTAAAGAAGCTGTAAAAAGAATTAAAGCGGCTTTAGTTTAAGTCACATTAATTATAAAATATTAAAAAGCCTCTGAAATTATTCAGAGGCTTTTTTTATAACATAATATATACAAAAGCTATAATTAATATTAGTACAAACAAGCCTATTAGTACTAAACGTTTTTGCTTTCTTAATTTATTTTCGTGTGCAATTCTCTCCTGAATGCGTTTTAACTTTTCTGGTGTAGATTTCGGTAAATTATATTCTGTTTTCTCTTTACTAGTATGCACAAAGCTAAATCTGCTCTCTTTACGCTTACCTACTAATTTTCTATTAGCATTTAAAGATTGATTTGCTGCTGCCATAGATCCTCCTCCTCCCATAAGTTCTAAGTATTATTCCGAAAATTCCGGTATTAAACAATAAGTGAAATGAATAGATATATTAACGCAGAACTTGCAAATTCTGAATATCTATTGATTTTAGCAGAAATAAAACACATCTACTAAAAGGAAAGCTGCTTTAACTATAAGTAACACTTTTTGTAAAATAGTTACAGTTTTGAATAAAAATATTAAATATTTAGTTTAAAAAAACCTATATAAAAGCAATAACAGTTGCTACAAAGAAAATCAAGACTTTTAAACTAGTCTCAACAAAACAGCACGTTTGAAATTGATTACTCTTAACACGTTGTTTTATACTATACAAAGAAGACGATTTAAAATTTTTAAAATTAGCTTTTACAATGTTTTTATAATTCGAATTTAACAAGCCTAAATAGCTGTTAACTTTAGATGTTTGAACATTTGAGTTTGAAACTAAATTAGAAGTAATTGTAATTGATTCCATGATGATTGATGTGTTGTGGTTATATAATTACGACGAAGCACAATCAAAAATGTTACAAACAAACATCTTCTTATCAACACAAAAAACTAAAAAAGAGAACGCAACTACCTATTTCTCCAAAAGAAAGGCGTTAATAAAATTAATACCGTAAACAACTCTAATCTACCAATTAACATTAAAAAAGATGCCCACCATTTACCAACAGCTGGCAAACCATCATAATTATTAACAGGTCCAAAATCGCCCAACGCAGGACCAACATTACCAAGACTTGAAGCCGCTAAACCAATAGAAGATTCAAAGTCTATTTCCATCATCGAGAAGCCTAATGTACCGGCAATAAATGCCAAAAGGTAAAGGATAAAAAATCCAAGGATATTAAATACAATATCTCCAGAAACCGACCTTTTATTATAACGTACTGGCAATATGGCGTTAGGATGTAAAGCTCGTTTAAATTCATAAAAACCATTTTTTATGGTAATTAAATGTCGCACCACTTTTATTCCTCCAGATGTACTTCCGGCAGAGCCACCAAGAAACATCATTCCGAAGAAAAATATGGTTAGAAAAGGTGTCCAAAGCGTATAATCCGCAGATATAAAACCTGTAGTTGTAATTATCGTTAATACTTGAAATAAACTGTGTCTAAAGGCACTCTCTGCTGCTCCCCAAACTTGTGGATGTTCTATTGTGGAAATACTCATATCAGCATTAAAATAGATAATAACAGCCGCTACAAGAGTAAAAATAGCAATAAACTTAAAATAGAGTTTAAACTCTTCGTCTTTATAAACTTTAGATATCTTTCCTTTAAACGCAAAGTAGCTTAATACAAAGTTTGTACCTGCTAAAAACATGAATACAATAATTATGTACTGTATTAAAGGTTTATCATTCCAATAAGCAACACTAGCATTTTTTGTAGAAAAACCACCAGTAGACAATGTAGTCATTGAATGATTAATAGCATCGAAAAAAGACATTCCTGCTACTTTTAGCAGTATTGTTTCGGCAGCTGTATACCCAAAGTATATTAACCATAAACGCTTAGCTGTATCTGTAATTCTTGGATGCAACTTATCTGCACTTGGTCCAGGTGCTTCAGCTGCAAAAAGCTGCATACCACCAATTCCTAATAATGGCAAAATAGCTACAGCGAGTACAATAATACCCATTCCACCAATCCAATGGGTTAAACTTCTCCAAAACAATATACCTTCTGGAACAACTTCAATATCATTTAAAATAGTAGCTCCTGTGGTTGTATAACCAGACATCGTTTCGAAAAAGGCATCTGTAAAATTTGGTATCGCTTCTGTAAAAACATATGGTAAGGACCCAGACAAAGTCATTACTATCCACCCAAAAGCTACAACAATGTAACCTTCTCGTTTATTCATTACTTTTTTATGGTTCCTAGTATAAAACATAGCAGAAACACCAATAAGAACAGTAATTAATCCAGATAAAAACAACTTTAAAGTAACGCCATCCTTATAGATTAAACTTACTAAAGTCGACAAAAGCATGAAACCTCCATTAAAAAGGAACAATAATCCGAAAAAATGAAAAATAATTTTATAGTTAAGCTTTATCCTTTTGTACATAATAAATTATAAAAATAATTTTTCGACTTCTTTAATAGACTTCGGTAAACAACAAACTACAATATAATCACCTTCTTCAACAATAAAATCTCCTAAAGCAATTAAACCTTTACCATCTCTAATAACACCTCCTATAATAGCGGAACGTGGAAATGCAATAGTTTTAATTTGTTGATTACATATTTTAGAATCGCTCTTCACTCTAAACTCTAACAACTCGGCATTCATGTTGTTAAGCTTAGTCATAGCAACAACCTCTCCTTTACGGATGTATCTAAATATATTGTTTGCAGCAAGTAACTTTTTATTTACTAAAGTATCGATACCTATAGATTGAGATAACTCAAAATAATCCATATTTTCTACTAAAGCAATTGTCTTTTTTACGCCTTTAGATTTAGCAACAAGGCAAGACATTATGTTAGTTTCAGAATTACCAGTAACAGAAATAAAAGCATCCATATCGCTTATATTTTCTTCTTCTAGTAATTCAACATTCCTTCCATCTCCATTAATAACTAATATTTTTTCAAGCTCATCTGCAAGATCAAAAGCAACATCTCTATTACTTTCAATTAGCTTGATATTAAATCGTTTTGAGCTTAAATCTCGAGCTGTTTTATAACCAATTTTACTACCACCAAGAATCATAACATCCTTAATTGCTGTATTAGCTTTACCAGTCATCCTACACAATTCTTCTCCTCCTCCTGCACAAGTGATAAACACAACCGTATCTCCTACTTGAAATTGAGTATCTCCTCTTGGAATAGTAGTATATTGAGTCCCAAAACGTTGAATTGCAATAGGCACAAAGTGAATTTCTGGAAAATATTGAGCAGCTTCTTTTACAGATTTACCTACAAAAGATGCTGTTTTAGATAAGTTTAAACTTACCATTGTTAGTGCTCCTCCTTCAAACTCGTAACTTTCATTAAAAGCAGATTGGTTTAACAGCAACTGAATCTCCGAAGCAGCAAGTGCCTCAGGCGAAATAAGTTCGTCGATACCCAAACGCGTAAAACCAACCTCCTCTTTATGTGTAATAAATTCGGTATTAGAAATACGTGCAATAGTACGCTTAGAGCCTAATTGTTTGGCCAAAACGCAAACCGTAATGTTTGTAGTTTCAGATGCAGTAACTGCAATAACAAGGTCACTCCCTTCCACTCTTGCCTCTTTTAATATGGCAATAGAAGTCGCGTCTCCTTTTAAAACTTTTATATCTAAATGATTGTCTGCGTACGATAGACTCGCTTTATCAGTGTCTATTAACGTGATTTCTTGAGATTCGTAGGACAATAATTTTGCTAAATGAAATCCTACTTCACCAGCTCCAGCAATAATTATTTTCATTCTTTATTTTATATGAAAGGAATAGCAAAGGTAATTAATTAATTGTTTTCATGTTTCTTAAAGCATATACAATGTATTATCTTTGAAAAAAAACTATTTTGAAAAAAGTAAATCCCTATAAAGACAGTAGTCTTGGCAAAAAAGAACAGGTTACAAAAATGTTCGATACTATTTCTGGAGAGTACGATGGTTTAAATCGTGTAATCTCATTTGGAATAGATATTAAATGGAGAAAGAAAGTAGTCGAAATTGTTAAAGCTACAAATCCAGAAAGTGTTTTAGATATTGCTACAGGAACAGGAGACCTAGCTATTAATCTTGCAGAAACTAGTGCTACAAAAATTGTTGGATTAGACATTAGTAGCGGTATGCTTGAAGTTGGAAAAACAAAAATTGCAACTAAAAATCTTAATCATAAAATTGAAATGATTATTGGAGACAGCGAAAACATGCCGTTTGATGATAATACTTTCGATGCTATTACTGTAGCTTTTGGTGTTAGAAACTTTGAAACATTAGAAAAAGGTTTAAAAGATATTTTACGTGTTTTAAAACCTGGTGGCACTTTTGTTATTCTTGAAACTTCTGTACCAACAAAATTTCCTTTTAAACAAGGTTATAAATTTCATTCTAAAGTGGTATTACCAACTGTTGGGAGATTATTTTCTAAAGACAAAACAGCGTACAAATATTTAAGTGATAGTGCATCGGTTTTTCCTTATGGAGAAGCTCTAAACAATATTTTAAGAAATATTGGGTTTATAAATGTGAAAGATTTACCACAAACTTTTGGAGTGGCCACAATTTATACAGCATCAAAACAATAACATGAGGAAACTAATTGCCCTATTTATATGTATTACAGCAACCACTGTGTGTTCCGCACAGTTGTTTACTAAAGAAAAAGTACAAAACAACCAAAGTATGGATAAGCAATCCCTAAGTTGGGGATATTACTTTGGTACAAATAATCTCGATTACAAAATTGATTATAACGATAATAAAGGTGATATAGAATCTGTAAAAACGTTTGGTTTTAACGTTGGTTTAGTTGGAGATATTCGTGTAAACGATTTTATTAATTTCAGACTTGAACCAGGCTTGGTTATTGCTGCAAGAACTTTAAATTATCCTGAAAATTATTTTGATGGTATTCCTGCAGACGATTTAAATAAGTCTGATTTTTTACGTGAAGTAAAATCTACTTACATATACATTCCTTTATTAATGAGGCTTTCTACTAAGCGTCATAATAACTTTAAGCCTTTTATTACTTTTGGTATTGCAACGTCTCTAAATTTATCGAGTAACGAAAAAAATCCTGAAGATAATAGTGGAGGAGAATTTAGAACCACTAAAAGCACACAGTTTTACGATATTGGTTTTGGTATAGATTTTTATTTACAATGGTTTAAATTTACACCTTCTATTCGCGGTGTTTTTGCTATAAACGATGAGCTCGTTAGAGATGAAGATCCTAATAGTCCGTGGACAGGTAATATAAATTCTATGAAAACGCGTGGTGTTTTTATTAATTTTACATTTAGATAAAATTAATTATCAGTCGTAGGTTTCAATGTTTCGTCTTTGCTAACATTTTTCATTCGAAAAAATGTGTGGTAATTCCTTCATGTTTTTCAATTATAAAAAATGGATTTCTGCCTTCGCAGAAATGACATACAAGAGTGAGAAACTTAAAATAGTTTTAATTTAACTCCTTTTAAACTCACTCAGCAATATTGCAGTTGCTGTAGCAACATTTAAACTTTCGGTAGCTTGTAAATCACCAAAACGAGGAATAGCAATTCGATCTGTCACTTGTTTTTCCATAGCTTCAGAAATGCCATTTGCTTCATTACCCATAATTATAATACCTTCTTTTGGTAATTTGCTTTTGTAAACATTTTCACCATCCATAAAAGCTCCAAAAATGGGTGTTTCAGCTTCAGCTAAAAAAGTATTTAAATCTAAATAACTAATATTTACTCTTGTTATAGATCCCATTGTAGCCTGTACAACTTTAGGATTATAACAATCTACCGTCTCTTTACTACATACTAATTCTTTTATGCCAAACCAATCGCATAATCTTATAATAGTACCCAAATTTCCAGGATCACGAACACTATCTAAAGCAACAATTAAGCCTTGAGTCTCAATGTTTTTTTGTTCTGGAATTTTAAAAACTGCAAGTGCTTTATTTGGAGTCGTTAGAAAACTAATTTTCTTTAATTCGTTTTCTGTTATTAATGTTTCACTTTCGGTATGACTTTTGAAAGGCTCTGTTGTAAATAAATAATGTAACTCTAATGAAGATTCTAGAAGTTCTTTAATTACTTTTATTCCTTCAGCTACAAAAAAACCATCAGCGATTCTGTATTTTTTTTGCTTAAGACGTGTTATTAGTTTTATTTGGCTTTTTGATAGCATTTAAAAAATGTATTTTTGAATCTTAAGTGATTCAAATTAAAAGTTTAGAGTTGAAACAAATCCTTTTAAAGACCGTTTAGTTGAAAATACAAGATTCAAAAATACTACTTATTATTTTAATTTTTGGTTTTCTAACCGCATGTAACTCTGTTAGACGCGTACCTAAAAACGCCCACTTATTAACTAAAACAACAATTAAGGTTAATGATAGTACAGAAGAAAGTGAGTCTGTTACCAATCTTATATATCAGAAACCAAATAGTAGCATTCCTTATATTAACTTTAAAACTCGGCTTTATTTATATAATTGGGCACGACCTAATTTAGATTCTATTTTAAAAGCTAAAATTGCAAACAACCCAAAACGTACCAAAAGACAAATTAAATTTTTATCTAAAAAGCAGTTTGATCAAGGTCAGAAAATGAAGTTAGGTATTAATAAATGGCTTAAAAAAACTGGAGAAGCTCCTGTTATAGTAAACGATACACTTTCTGAAAAAACAATTAAAAGACTAGAGAATTATTATTACAATAATGGTTGGTTTGAGGTTAAAGCAGATTATGAAACTACAAGAAACGATAACCAAAGAGCTGTTGTTACTTATAATATTAATACTGGAAAACCCTATTTAGTAGACTCTTTAACTACAAATATTACTACTCCGGTTATAGATTCATTATACCAAAGCACGTTAAATAAGTCTTTAATTAAACCGAACATGCAATATCGCACCAATAATTTTATCGATGAGCGCGATCGTATAACTGAAACATTAAGAAATTCTGGTGTTTATCATTTTTCTCAAGACAATGTCTTGTTTAAAATGGATAGTATGGGTAAAACAAAAAAAGTTAATGTAGAATTATATATTACCGAAAAACCAATTAGACAAGAAGACACTACGCGCTACGAACCTTTTAAAATTTACAAAGTAAAAGATGTAAATATATATACCAATAGTGCTTTCGAAAACAAAGACAAACCAATTACAGATTCTACATTGTATAATGGCTTTAATATATACAGTAAAGAAAAATTACGTTATAATTCTAAAATGCTAACAGATGCTGTTTTTATTAAACCAAATACTCTTTTTCGAGATAAAAACAAACCACTTACATCAAGACGAATTAGTAATTTAAAAACTTTTAAATACCCAAAAATAGATTATGTGGTAAACGACGCGGATACTACATTAACCGCTAATGTTTATTTAACACCTCTAAAGAAATTTGGTTTAGATTTTAGAGCAGAAGCCTCCCAAAGTAACATACAAACTATTGGTTTTTCTTTAAATCCAAGTGTGTTAATGCGTAATGTGTTTAAAGGAGCAGAAACGCTTGAACTTTCTGGAATTGCCTCTATTGGTGCTTCTAAAGATGGCTCAGATGAAGGTGATCCATTTTTTGATATTAATGAGATTGGTGCAAATTTAAAATTAACAATACCACGTTTATTTTCTCCTTTTAACACCTCTAAAATAATACCAAGTTCTATGTTTCCCTCAACAAATATTAGTTTAGCTGCAACTAGCCAAACAAATGTAGGATTAGATAAACAAACAGCAACAGGAGCTTTTAATTACAGGTGGTTTCCTAATAGTAAAGTAACAAATAGTTTAGATATGTTTAATATTCAGTTTGTAAAAAACTTAAACACTGATAACTATTTTAATGTTTACGAAAGTTCTTTTAATACACTAAATGCAATTGCCGTAAACTCGGGTTACATTAATGCTGGTGAGCAATTATCGTTTCCAGAAGAAGCTGAGCTATTTATAGAAAATACCATTAACGGAACAAATAGTGTAAGTTCAGACAACTTACAAACGGTTAATTCTATAAACGAAAGAAAAGAAAGATTAACAGAAGACAACCTTATACTCGCTACAAACTTTAGTTTTACTAAAGATGGACGAGACAATCTATACGACAATCAATTTTCTATTTTTAGATTAAAATTAGAACTTGCTGGAAATGTTTTTTCTGCTGCTTCAAATATTTTAGGTCTTCAAAAAAACAACAATGACAAATACGAAATGTTTAATGTTGCATTTTCTCAATATGTAAAAACAGAATTAGACTATGTTAAGTATTGGGATTTAGGAAGTAAAAATATTATAGCAATTCGTACCTTTTTTGGAATTGCTATTCCTTATGGTAATTCTACTAATATTCCTTTTTCTAAAAGTTTCTTTGGTGGTGGAGCTAATGATAACCGTGCTTGGTCTGCATACAATTTAGGACCAGGAAGTACACAATCTGTAAATGAATTTAACGAAGCAAATATGAAAATTGCTTTAAGTGCAGAAAACCGTTTTAATCTTTTTGGAGCTCTTAACGGAGCAATTTTTATAGATGCAGGAAATATATGGAATGTACTTGACGATGTTAAAGAAGACGAAGCTACATTTACTTCTATTGATTCAATAAAAGACATTGCTATTGGCTCTGGTTTTGGGCTTAGGTACGACTTCAATTTCTTTATACTAAGAGGTGATATAGGCTTTAAAACGTACGATCCATCTTATGGTGACAGCAATCGCTGGTTTAATGATTACAACTTCTCAAATGCTACCTATAACATAGGTATTAACTACCCTTTTTAATAATTTATTTACCAGGTTAAACTACATCGTTTTCGATGTTTTATTACCTATTCTAATAAAAAATATTTAAAAATTGTTTACTTTTGAAATTCAATTTTTTAACTAAAACATTAGATAAATGTCACACAATATTAAACCAGGTGTAGCTACTGGAAAAGAAGTTCAAGCAATATTCAAATTAGCAAAAGAAAAAGGCTTTGCTTTACCTGCTGTTAATGTTGTTGGATCAAACACAATCAATGGTGTTTTAGAGACAGCAGCAGCTTTAAATGCTCCAGTAATTATTCAATTCTCTAACGGTGGAGGTCTTTTTAATGCAGGAAAAGGTTTAAGTAACGAAAACCAAAAAGCTGCAATTGCAGGATCAATTGCAGGAGCTAAACACGTTCACTTAATGGCAGAAGCTTATGGTGTTCCTGTAATTTTACATACAGATCATGCAGCAAAAAAACTATTACCTTGGATAGACGGTTTATTAGACGCTAGTGAAAAACATTTTGCAGAAACTGGAAAGTCTCTTTATAGCTCGCACATGATTGATTTAAGTGAAGAGCCTCTTGAAGAAAACATAGAAATTTGTAAAACATACCTTGAGCGCATGAGCAAAATGGGAATGACTTTAGAAATAGAATTAGGAATTACAGGTGGTGAAGAAGATGGTGTAGATAATAGTAATGTAGACGAATCTAAACTATACACACAACCTGAAGAGGTAGCATACGCCTACGAAGAGTTAAGTAAAGTAAGCGACCAGTTTACAATTGCAGCTGCTTTTGGAAACGTTCATGGTGTATACAAACCTGGAAATGTAAAATTAACTCCAAAAATTTTAAAAAATTCTCAAGAATATATTTCTAACAAATTTGGTGTTGAACATAACCATATAGATTTTGTTTTCCATGGTGGTTCTGGTTCTACAGAAGAAGAAATTCAAGAAGCTATTGGATATGGTGTAGTTAAAATGAACATTGATACAGACATGCAATATGCATTTACAACTGGTGTTCGTGATTATATGAAAGAAAAATCTGAGTATTTAAAATCTCAAATAGGTTCTCCAGATGGCCCTGAATCTCCAAACAAAAAATACTATGACCCAAGAAAATGGTTAAGAGAAGGTGAAATTACTTTTGTTGAAAGATTAAAGAAAGCATTCGAAGATTTAAATAATGTAAATACATTATAAACTTAAAATAACATTTTATAAATCCCGCTTTAACACCGTTAAAGCGGGATTTCTTATTAAAAAGAGCAAGCGATTATGATATAGACATACCAAATGTTGAGTTGTATCGATAAAAATAGTAATTTTGTCGTCTTGTGTTATCACAAACCCGAAAACTAACTAATAGCAACTATTCTAATAATATTAGAATTATAAACTAAAAAAAAGTAAATCAATATGGCTTGGTTTAAAAGAAAAGATAAAGGAATTCATACTTCAACAGAAGACAAAAAAGACATCCCAAAAGGATTGTGGTATAAGTCTCCTACTGGAAAAATTATAGATTCCGAAGAATTAGCTAAAAATTTCTACGTAAGCCCTGAAGATGGCTATCACGTAAGAATTGGAAGTAAAGAATACTTCGAGATATTATTTGATGACAATAAATTTAAAGAATTAGATAAAGACTTATCGTCTAAAGATCCTCTTAAATTTATTGACACTAAAAAATATCCTGAACGCTTAAAAGCTGCACAGGAAAAAACAAGTTTAACAGATGCTGTACGTTGCGCTGTTGGAAAATCTAAAGGTAAAGACCTAGTAATTGCTGCAATGGATTTTGCTTTTATTGGTGGCTCTATGGGTTCTGTTGTTGGAGAAAAAATTGCACGTGCTGCAGATTATGCTCTAAAAAACAAATTACCTTTCATGATTATATCTAAATCTGGAGGAGCTAGAATGATGGAAGCTGCATTATCTTTAATGCAATTAGCAAAAACATCTGTAAAATTAGCACAACTAGCAGATGCAGGATTACCATACATCTCACTTTGTACAGATCCAACTACAGGAGGAACAACTGCTTCTTTTGCAATGTTAGGAGATATTACTATTGCAGAGCCTGGAGCTTTAATTGGTTTTGCTGGACCTAGAATTGTAAGAGACACTACAGGAAAAGAATTACCTGAAGGTTTTCAAACTTCTGAATTTCTATTAGAACATGGTTTTCTAGATTTTATAACACTACGTAAAGATTTAAAAAATAGAGTTAACCTATATATAGACTTAATAACAAATGCTCCTTTAAGAGCATAAAGAAATATTCTATTACTTTAAAAAACCTCATAATATTAAATTTGTGAGGTTTTTTTATGCCTTTTTTAAGTAAACAACAAAACTAGTTCCTTCATTAAGAACACTAGTTACAGCCACTTTACCTCCCAAAGATTCAATTTGGTTTTTTGTAATAAATAAACCTAAACCTTTAGATTCTATATGAGTATGAAATGTCTGGTATAAAGAAAACAAACGATCACCATACTGCTCTAAATCTATACCTAAACCATTATCTGCAAGCGTTATTAAAACAAAATCACCTTCAACTTTAGAACTTAATTTTATGTCACATTTCCTATCCTCAGATTTGTATTTGATACTATTAGTGAGAAAATTAAGAAAAATACTATCCAAATAAGCCTCTATACCAATAACATACAAAGAATCATCAACATTGTTTTCAATAAAACAAGAGTGATATTTAGCTAAAGCACTAACATTTTGTATTGCACTTTTTACAAAATTATTAAGCTTAATAGGTTTTAACTTGGATTTATCATAATGTGTTTCGTTAGCAATTTCATTTAAATCACTTACCGTTTTTTCTAAATTATCAAATGCTTCGTAAAGCATTGGAACATTTTCATAAGACTTAAAATTAACAATATCTCCTTCTATAAAGGTTAATAACGTTTTTAAATTGCCAGAATGAGTTCTTAAATTGTGAGTAACTATATTAGAGAAATTAACTAACCTCCTATTTCTTTCTTTTATAATTTCGACTAATACTTTTCGAGCTTCAATAGCATTAATTTTATCTGTAATATCTTGTAACTGTGAAATAAAATATTTAGGCTTATTAAATTCATCTCTTACCAAAGTAACCGATAATTGAGCCCAAACAATAGAACCATTCTTTTTAAAATAACGTTTCTGTAATTCGTAGTTTTTAATCTCATTGTTCATTAACTTATTTAACTCTACCAAATCAGTAGCTAAGTCTTCTTTTACTGTAATTTCTTGAAATGTCATCTCCAGTAATTCAGACTCAGTATATCCTAACATATCACAGATGCTTTTACTAACCAATATCCATTTCCCATCTAATCCTACAATAGCAATTCCATGATAACTATGGTTAAGGATGGTGAATAAGAGATTTGAGTCAATTGAATCTGTAATAATTTCCTTCATTTAATAATAACAATTTAAACACTGTTTAAAAATATAAAAAAATTCCTACTTATGTTAAATAATAATTGGGTTTTTATTCAAACATTTTTTTAAATGTTATTCTCTTAAATATATCTTCAAATAATTATTATTTACTATATTTGCGGCTCGAAAGACAAGCTTTCGTTTACATAACAATCATTTACAATAATATTAGAATGTATTTAACAAAAGAAGGTAAAGAGGAACTCTTTAAAAAACACGGTAAAGATGCAAAAGACACTGGTTCTGCAGAAGGTCAAATAGCATTATTCACTCAAAGAATTGAGCACTTAACACAACACTTAAAGAAAAATCGTAAAGATTATAATACTGAGCGTTCGTTAGTAATGTTAGTAGGAAAAAGAAGAAGCTTACTAGATTACTTAACTAAGAAAGATGTCTTAAGATATCGTGCTATAGTAAAAGAATTAGGATTAAGAAAATAATCTCAATATAAAGACCACGCCAAACAGCGTGGTTTTTTAGTATAAAATAACTCGATTTGGAAGAGTCTAAACACCAAAATTGAAGAAGCTAATTATAGTTTTTCATTGGGCACTACTACTACACAACACAACTACCAATGTTTAACCAAAATTCCGATAGAGAAACTAATCATCGGTATTAGAATTAAAACTTATTTATGATTCCAAAAGTTTTTAAAGAGGTCATAGACCTAGGAGACGGTAGAGAAATTACTATCGAAACTGGAAAGC
The DNA here is from genome assembly GCF_001418085.1 of Lacinutrix algicola. Classification (GTDB taxonomy): domain Bacteria; phylum Bacteroidota; class Bacteroidia; order Flavobacteriales; family Flavobacteriaceae; genus Lacinutrix; species Lacinutrix algicola. The sequence continues at coordinate 5,033 of NZ_LIQH01000030.1, read as the reverse complement.
TAGCAAAACAGGCACACGGTTCTGTTGTTGTTACATCAGGAAAATGTATGATGTTATGTACCGTAGTTTCAAACTACGAACAAAAAGATCTTAACTTTTTACCATTAACAGTAGATTACAGAGAAAAATTTGCTGCTGCAGGACGTTACCCAGGTGGTTTCTTCAAAAGAGAAGCAAGACCAAGTGATGGAGAAGTATTAACTATGCGTTTAGTGGATAGAGTTTTACGTCCATTATTTCCAAAAGATTATCATTCTGAAACTCAGGTGATGATACAATTAATGTCTCATGACGAAAATGTTATGCCAGACGCTATGGCTGGATTAGCAGCATCTGCAGCTATTCAATTATCAGATTTCCCTTTTGAATGTGCTATCTCTGAAGCTAGAGTTGGACGTATAAACGGTGAATTTGTTATTAACCCAACTAGAGCACAATTAGCAGAATCTGACATCGATATGATGATTGGAGCTTCAGCTGATTCTGTAATGATGGTTGAAGGTGAAATGGATGAAATTTCTGAAGACGAAATGGCAGATGCTATTAAGTTTGCTCATGAAGCTATTAAAGTACAATGTGCAGCTCAGTTAAGATTAGCTGAAGCCTTTGGAAAGAAAGCTGTCCGTGAATATGAAGCAGAAAGAACAGATGAAGATTTAGAGAAAAAAGTACATGATATGGCATACGATAAAGTATATGCTATAGCAAAAGCTGGATCTTCTAAACATGAAAGAACTGCAGCTTTTCAACAAATAAAAGAAGATATTAAAGCTACTTTTTCTGAAGAAGAATTAGCAGATTATGGTGGTCTAGTTTCAGACTACTACCGTAAAGCTGAAAAAGCAGCAATTAGAAACTTAACTTTAGATGAAGGTTTACGTTTAGATGGTCGTAAGACTAACGAGATTAGACCAATCTGGTGTGAGGTAGATTACTTGCCATCAACACATGGTTCTTCTATATTTACTCGTGGAGAAACTCAAGCATTAGCTACAGTTACTTTAGGTACTTCTAGAGATGCTAATAAAATAGATATGCCGTCTTACGAAGGTGAAGAGAACTTCTATTTACATTATAACTTCCCTCCTTTTTGTACAGGTGAAGCTAGACCTATTCGTGGAACATCTCGTAGAGAAGTAGGACATGGTAATTTAGCACAACGTGGTTTAAAAGGAATGATTCCTGCAGATTGTCCATACACAGTACGTGTAGTGTCAGAAGTATTGGAATCTAACGGATCGTCTTCTATGGCAACTGTTTGTGCAGGTACTATGGCATTAATGGACGCTGGTGTGCAAATGACAAGACCTGTTTCAGGTATTGCAATGGGATTAATTTCTGATGCAGAATCTGGTAAATACGCTGTATTATCTGATATTTTAGGAGATGAAGATCACTTAGGAGATATGGATTTTAAAGTAACGGGTACTGCCGAAGGTATTACTGCTTGCCAAATGGATATTAAAGTAAAAGGATTAAGCTACGAAATTTTAGTAAATGCACTAAAACAAGCTAGAGATGGTCGTTTACATATCTTAGGAAAAATAACAGATACTATTGATACTCCTAATGCTGAAGTTAAAGAACACGCTCCAACTATGGTTACAAGACGTGTACCTAACGAATTCATTGGAGCTTTAATTGGACCTGGAGGAAAAGTAATCCAAGAGATGCAAAAAGAAACAGAGACTACTATCGTTATCAACGAAGATCCTGTGACTGAAGAAGGTATTGTTGAAATATTAGGTGTAGGTAGTGCAGGTATTGATGCTGTTATGGCAAAAATAGATGCTATATTATTCAAACCGCAAGTAGGTAAAACATACGAAGTAAAAGTAATCAAAATGCTAGATTTTGGAGCTGTTGTTGAGTATATGGATGCACCAGGAAACGAAGTGTTATTACACGTAAGTGAATTAGCATGGGAACGTACAGAAAACGTAACTGACGTTGTAAATATGGGTGACGTTTTCAATGTAAAGTATTTTGGACAAGATCCAAGAACTCGCAAAGAAAAAGTATCTCGTAAAGCATTACTAGAGAAACCAGAAGGTTATGTTGCTAGACCACCAAGAGACGACAAACGTTCTGGAGGTCGTGAAAACAAAGGTTCTAGAGACAACAAACGTGACGATAGAAAGCCAAGAGAAAACAAAAAAGAAGATTAATTCTTTCTATTTACATTCTTAATAAAAACCCTAAATGTTTATTTCATTTAGGGTTTCTTTTTGTTCTAAAAAAATATAATACTATGTTAAATAAAAATTAAAAACAATCTAAATTGTAATTGTAAACGTAAATCTATTTTAAACCAATCACAATAAAGATTTATGACTTCAAAAAAAGCAAATTTTATATTATCTTCAAAAAGTAAAATCAAAAAAACATCTAGCGATTTTACATCATTTTTAAGTAGTAAATCAAAGACATCTAGTTCAGAAAACAAAATAGTGCTCCTTAGTACATTTTCACTCTTACTATTTGGTGTTTATTTCTTCTCTGTTTTTCATGAAGACTTCGAAAAATTTAATGCAAATAAAATAAGTTCTTCTTTAGGAGTTGCTTTAGTTGTAATAGCTATTACATTATTTACTTTTAAAGTTTTGTTTTTCCTATACAAAGCATTTAATTACTATCAATATAAGCCTATTGAATCTGCTCAAGATAAAGAATTACCAACATGTAATATTATTGTGCCAGCCTACAATGAAGGTAAACAGGTTTGGGATACTTTAATGAGTATAGCAAATAGCAACTATCCTGAGCATAAAATTCAAATTATATCCATAGATGATGGAAGTAAGGACGATACATGGAAGTGGATGCTTGATGCTAAAAAGAATTTAGGAGATCGTTTAGAAATTTACCAACAACCGGAGAATTTAGGAAAACGTCAAGCACTTTATCGTGGATTTAATTTAGCAACAGGCAATATTTATATAACTGTAGATAGCGATTCAATTGTAACAGAAGATACACTTAGAAATTTAGTAAGTCCATTTATAAAAAATGAACAATGTGGAGCAGTAGCTGGAAACATTAGAGTTTTAAACAATAAAGAGGAAATGCTTCCTAAAATGTTGGATGTTAGTTTTGTTTTAAGTTTTGAATTTGTACGTTCTGCAGAAAGCAATTTAAATTCAGTTTTATGTACTCCAGGAGCTTTAGCTGCATACAAAAGTACTGCAGTTCATAAATGCTTGCCAGAATGGATTAACCAAACCTTTATGGGTAAACCATCAGATATTGGTGAAGACAGAGCGCTAACTAATATGATTCTAAAACAAGGTAAACATGTATTATTTCAAAAAAATGCAATAGCATATACTAATGTTCCTGAACAATACATTGGATTATACAAAATGTTTATTCGTTGGGGACGAAGTAATGTAAGAGAGAGTCTAGAAATGGCCAAATATGTTTTTAAAAATTTTAGAGCTAAAGGAAAAACTGGAACAAGAGTTTTATTTATAAGTCAGTTTTTAAAGATATTGATGAGTTACCCATTATTAATAGCAATGCTATTTTTCGTATCAGTGCACCCATTGTTATTTATAGGATCAACCTCTGTTAGTATTTTAATAATATCTACATTCTCTGTTATATTTTTTTCAACTAAATATAAAACTACCCAAGGTATATGGGCATACTCATACAGTATTTTATATACTTTCGCTTTGTTCTGGATAACTCCTTATGCTATAGCAACTGCTAGCAAAAGAGGTTGGCTAACAAGGGATTTGTCACCAACAAAGTAGTATTAAACAATTTTTAAGAAGTTAGACTTCAAATTTATAGTACTTTACTAAAATTTGAAGTCTTTTTTATTCAAAAAAACTAATTTATAAGATACTTCTGAAGAAAATTTATACTGATTTTCAAAGTGATAATAAAAAAAATGGTATTTAAAGTATTTCTATCATCATACTAACTATTAGATACTATTAAAAAAAAGTACAACTGATAAATAGATTAAAACAATTTAAAATTAAAGTGTGAAAATGATTTTAAGCAATGAAAAATATTATCTAGTATAAAAACTTATGAAATAATATTTAAGCTCTTGTAATTGTTAATAATCAACAAACAGCTACTAATACATATTGATAAGTGAAGGAATAATATTATAAGATTATTTCAAAGCTAAATATGTCTTTAAAAAAATCAGTCAATTTATTTATGGCGCGTTTTTATAAAAATAAAAACCATGCTATACACTATATCTTTTTTTTGCATAAATGCAACAAAAAAAAGGATGCCGTTGCTATCATTCGCGCAAGACCTATCAACATAAGTCAGTAGTGTTAAACATTATTTTATATGCTTCTTGCTTTCTAAAAGGTTTAAACAAAAAAATCCTCAACAAATAAATGTTGAGGATTCTCTAAAAAAGGCGACGACCTACTCTCCCACGAATGTAGTACCATCGGCGCAAATAGGCTTAACTTCTCTGTTCGGAATGGTAAGAGGTGAGCCCTATCGCAATAATCACCTTAAATCTTTCGGTGTATGTAGTGATTTAACATCATCTACTTAACCGTATAAAATAACATACTGAAAAAAGTACACTTTAGTGTATTAAACATGAAAATCGTAATAATATCTATTGTACTTAGTAAAAAAACAGGCGTACAATAAGCCTATGGGTTATTAGTATCACTCGGCTATGACATTACTGCCTTTACACCTATGACCTATCAACGTAGTAATCTCCTACGACCCTTTAAAGAAATCTCATCTTGTGGTGGGTTTCGCGCTTATATGCTTTCAGCGCTTATCCCTTCCCAACGTAGCTACTCTGCAATGCTCCTGGCGGAACAACAGATACACCAGAGGTTAGTCCAACTCGGTCCTCTCGTACTAGAGTCAGATCCACTCAAATTTCTAACGCCCACTGTAGATAGAGACCGAACTGTCTCACGACGTTCTGAACCCAGCTCGCGTGCCACTTTAATGGGCGAACAGCCCAACCCTTGGGACCTTCTCCAGCCCCAGGATGTGACGAGCCGACATCGAGGTGCCAAACCCCCCCG